>NZ_JBNZFX010000005.1:0-153693 GCF_050709955.1 Massilia eburnea | reverse complement strand
GGAAATGGCTGTGCAAGGCCGCACCACGGAGGCGGTGGTTATCGGCGCGTCGGCCGGTGGAGTAAATGCGTTGATGCAGCTGCTGCCGGCACTGCCGCGCGGTTATCGGTTGCCGATAGTGGTGGTGCTGCATGTAAGAAGTGATCGCCACAACCAGCTGGTGGAAGTGTTCCAGCAAAGGGTCGCGTTACCTGTACGCGAAGCGGGCGACAAGGAAAGCGTGATTGCGGGTACGCTGTATTTTGCACCGGCTGGTTACCACCTGCTGCTTGAGAACGACCGCAGCTTCTCGCTGAGTTGCGACGCCCCCCTTGCATTTCACGCGCCCCGCCATCGACATCACCATGGAGGCGGCGGCCGACGTCTACGGCACCGGCCTGGTTGGGATATTGCTGACCGGAGCCAATGAAGACGGCGCGGCGGGCATGGCGGTCATTGGCAGGGCCGGCGGCCTGACGGTGGTGCAAGACCCGAACGAAGCAGAAATTGCAACCATGCCGCAGGAGGCGATCAACGCCCGAACGCCCGACCTGGTGCTGCCGCTTGAGCAGATCAAGCAATTGTTGTTGATGCTGGAGACGCATTGATGGAAACGACCAATGTCCTGCTGGTAGACGATCTGCCGGAAAACCTGCGCGCCTTGAATGCCCCTGGTGCGTGCCGACGACCGGGTGATCTACCAGGCCCGCACCGGCGAAGAAGCGCTTGCCCTGTTGCTGGAACACGAATTCGCGCTGGCCATTGTCGACGTGCAGATGCCCGGCATGGACGGCTTTGAACTAGCGGAGCTGATGCGCGGCACCGGCAAGACCCGCCACATCCCCATCGTATTCGTAAGCGCCCGCCCGGCAAGGAGTTGAACTACGCCTTCAAAGGCTACGAGGCGGGCGCGGTGGACTTCCTTTACAAGCCGCTGGATTCGGATGCGGTGAAAAGCAAGGTCAACGTCTTCGTCGACCTGTTCCGGCAAAAGCAGGAAGTGCGGCAGATCGTCGCACAGCGCGAAGCCACGGTGCGCGAACTGAACGCCGTGCAGCAGGAGCTGCAACGGGCGCTGGAGATGCGCGACCAGTTCATGTCCATGGTGGCGCACGAACTGCGTACGCCCTTGAACACCCTCTACCTGGAAGCGCAGATGCGCAAGCTGCAGCTCGAACGCGGCAACATGGCACATTTCGCGCCGGAGCAAACTGGAACGCATGGTGGCGCGCGACATGCGCCAGATCCACGCCATGGTGCGCCTGATCGACGACATGCTCGATGTATCGCGCATCCGCGCCGGCAAGCTGTCGATCCGCACTGCACGGGTGGACCTGGAAGCGCTGCTGCAGCGTATTGTCGGCGACCTGTCGCACCACGCCGCCGACATGCAAAGCGAACTTCGCCTGTCGATCGTGCAGCCCGTGGCCGGCTGCTGGGACGAATTCCGCGTGGAGCAGGTGATCGTCAACCTGATCAACAACGCCCCTGCGCTACGGCGGCGGCAAGCCGGTCGATGTGCGGCTGCATGCCGACAGCCAGAATGCCCGCATCGAAGTGATCGACCAGGGTGTCGGCATTCCCGAGGAAGTGCTGCCGAAAATTTTCGAACCCTTCGAACGCGGACAGATGGAAGGCATGCCCGCAGGATTGGGCCTGGGCCTCTACATCTCACGCCAGCTCGCCGAAGCCCACGGCGGCACCCTCACGGTGCGCAGCAAGCCCAACGAAGGCGCCACCTTCATCTTCATGTTGCCCCGTGCCGAGGAAATGTCCACCTTGGGGTCAGGAAGGAATGTGGACATTTACAACGAAAATGTCCACATTCCTTCCTGACCCCAAGGTGGACATTTTGCCTTTGCCAGCGAGTTGTGCCTAGAATGTCTCATGAACCGGGACTCGCTCAGGGAACGCAGGGAATGGCTTCTGCGGCGCAATTGCTCATTGTCGCCCCAGCAGATGGGGATGGCGTATGCCTTGATGTGCCTGTTCTCGTTTGCGGTCGCAACAGGCTTTGTGATGATCGGCATGTGGCAGGTGCTTTGTTTCACCGTGCTGGAGATGACCGCCGTGGCGGCCGCCTTCCTCCACTTCGCCCGCCATGCTACGGACTATGAACACATCGTGCTCGCCAACGGCAAGTTGCTGGTGGAAAAGGTCTCGGCCGGCAAAATGAGCGTGACGCAGCTTGAACTCTACTTCCTGAGGCTGCAAATGCCGGCCCGCTACGGCGACTTGATCCACCTTGAATCGAAAGGCGTTGCAGTCGATATCGGCTGCTTCGCCACCGACCCGCGCCGCCGCGCGCTGGCCCAGGAGCTGCGCGCGGAAGTGCAGGGCGGCCTGTTCAGCAATTAGAAGCGGTAGCCTACGCCCACGCCCAGCAGCACAGGATCAACCTTCACCTTGCTGACCTTGACGCCGGCAATCATCACGTCGCTGCGGATCTGCACTTTCTTGATGTCCAGGTTGAGCGACCAGTTCTTGTCCAGCTTGTAGTCCACGCCAGCCTGCAGGGCCAGGCCGAGGCTGTCATGTTCCAGGCTGCCGGCGCCGTCCAGGATCTTGTTCTTGGAGAAGGTGGTCCAGTTCACGCCCACGCCCACATAAGGGCTGAATTGCGAAGACGGGGTGAAGTGGTATTGCGCCAGCAAGGTCGGTGGCAGGTGCTTGAAGGTGCCGATCTTGGTGCCGTCCAGGGTCACGTCATGCTTTTGCGGATAAGTCAGCACCAGCTCGGCGGAGATATTCGGGGTGAAGAAGTAGGAAATGTCCACTTCCGGAATGGTCTTGTTGCTGACGCCGATGCGGTCGGAGGCGCCGACGCCGGCAATCGGGTCAGACTTGTCTGCAGGGTTGATGTGCACGGCACGTGCGCGAACCTGCCAAGGCGTCTCCTGTGCCATTGCACCGAAAGCCACGCCACCCAGGACAACTGCCAAAATCGCTTTCTTCATTTCACTGCCTCTTTCGTTTGGTCATTGAGATTTGCTAAGTGAAAGTGTATTGATGCGACGCAGCAAAATCTTTGACTTAAATCAAAATTGCCCGAACGAATACAAGTTGCTAAAACGGGAGTAAGATTCGCGAATTCACATCCCACCCTATCCCCCGGAGGCAGGAATGAAATTGCACGTCAATGGCCAGGTACGCGAGTTCGAGGCCGAAGAAGACACCCCGCTGTTGTGGGTAATCCGCGAGCAGCTGGGACTCACCGGCACCAAATACGGCTGCGGCGTGGCGCAATGCGGCGCCTGCACCGTGCACATTGACGGCGAACCGACGCGCAGTTGTGTGCGCCCTGTCTCCACCGTGACGGCCGAGCAGAAGATCGTCACCATCGAAGGCCTGGGCCTGGACGGCAACCACCCTGTGCAAAAAGCCTGGGCCGCGCTCGACGTGCCACAGTGCGGCTTCTGCCAGTCCGGCATGATCATGGCCGCCGCCGCGTTGCTGAAACAGAAGAAGAATCCTAGCGACGCCGATATCGACGCCGCGATGACCAATATCTGCCGCTGCGGAACTTATAACCGCGTGCGCAAGGCGATCCACGTGATCGCCAAGGGCGGCGACGTGAAGACCGCCGGCCTGGATATCGTGGAAGGGAGCAAAGCATGAGCGCCATGAGCCGTCGTGGATTCATCGGCCGCTCGCTGGGCGCCACCGCAGGCCTGATGTTCGGCTTCCACATCCCGTTCGCGGAAGCGCAGCAGGCGCCAACAGCTGCAGCCCCCGACGCGCCCGAAATCAACGCCTGGGTCGTCGTCAAGCCGGACGACACCATCGTGATCCGCATCGCCCGCTCCGAAATGGGCCAGGGCACGCTGACCGGCCTGGCGCAATTGGTGGTTGAAGAACTGGACGGCGACTGGAGCAAAGTCACCACCGAATACCCATCGCCCGGCCGCCAGCTCGCCCGCAATCGCGTGTGGGGCAGCTTCTCGACCGGCGGCAGCCGCGGCGTGCGCGAATCGCACGAATACGTCCGCAAGGGCGGCGCCGCAGCCCGCACGATGCTGGTTCAAGCCGCCGCAACGCAGTGGGGCGTGCCCGCCGCCGAATGCGTGGCCGCCAAGAGCGTGATCACCCACACCGCAACCGGCCGCACGCTCACCTACGGCAAGGTCGCCGACGCCGCAGGCAAGCTGCAAGCACCCGCCGCCGCCGACATCAAGCTGAAAGACCCGAAAGACTGGAAGCTGGCCGGCAAGCGACTGGCGCGCCTGGACACGGTGGACAAGACCACCGGCAAGCAAATCTACGGCATGGACTTCAAGCTGCCCGGCATGCTGAACGCCGCCATCAAGGACTGCCCGGTCTTCGGCGGCAAGGTAAAAAGCTTTGACGCCGCCGCCATCGCCAGCAAGCCCGGTGTGAAGAAAGTGCTGCAGGTAGGCGACAGCGCAGTCGCCGTGGTGGCCGACACATGGTGGCGCGCCCGCAGCGCGCTCGAGGCCCTGCCGATCGAATGGGACAAAGGCCCCAACGCCGGCATGAACAGCAAGGACACCGCCGCCTGGATCAAGGCCGGCCTGGACGCGCCTGAAGCAGCAGTCGGCAACAGCAACGGCGACGCCAAGGCCGCCTTGGCCAGTGCCCACCGCAAGATCGAAGCCGTCTATAGCTACCCGCACCAGAACCACGCCACGATGGAGGTGATGAACGCCACCGCCGTGTGGACGCCCGAGCGCTGCGACGTCTGGACCCCGACCCAGAACGGTGAAGCCGCCCTGGCCGCCACCAGCGAAGCGGCCGGCCTGCCGCTGGCCAAATGCGACGTGACCAAGCTGCACCTTGGTGGAGGTTTCGGCCGCCGCGGCGCCACGCACGACTGGGTGACCCAGGTCGTGAAGATCGCCAAGGAAATGCCCGGCACCCCGGTCAAATTGATCTGGAGCCGCGAAGAAGACATGCAGCACGGCCGCTACCACCCGGTCACACAGTGCAAGCTGACTGCAGGCCTGGATGCAAAAGGCGAAGTGACCGCACTGCACATGCGCATCGCCGGCCAATCGATCCTCGCCGCCCTGTTCCCGCAGAACGTCAAGGACGGCAAGGATCCCGCAGTGTTCCAGGGCCTGAACCCGCCCGGCCCCGAAGCCTCGCTCGGCTACACCATACCGAACCTGCTGATCGACCACGCCATGCGCAACCCCGCCGTACCGCCAGGCTTCTGGCGCGGCGTGAATTTGAACCAGAATGCGATCTACGTCGAATGCTTCCTCGACGAAATCGCCCACGCCACGAAACAGGACCCGCTGGCCCTGCGCCGCAAGCTGATGAAAGACAGCCCGAAACACCTGGCAGTGCTCAACGCAGTGGCAGAAAAGGCCGGTTGGAGCAAGCCCCCGAAAAAAGGCGTCTACCGCGGCATCGCCCAGACGATGGGCTTCGGCAGCTACGTCGCCGCAGTGGCGGAAGTCTCGGTCAGCAAAGAGGGCAAGCTGAAGATCCACCGCATCGTCGCCGCCACCGACCCAGGCCACGCAGTGAACCCACAGCAGATCGAAGCACAAGTGGAGGGCAGCTTCGTCTACGGCCTGAGCGCCGCGCTGTACGGCGAGATCACCATCAAGGACGGCGCCGCCGAGCAAACCAACTTCGACACCTACAACGTGCTGAAGATGGACGAAATGCCAAAGGTAGAAACGGTCGTCATGCCAAGCGGCGGCTTCTGGGGCGGAGTAGGAGAACCAACCATCGCAGTCGCCGCCCCCGCAGTCCTGAACGCCATCTTCGCCGCCACCGGCAAACGCATCCGCGACCTCCCGCTCAAGAACCACAGCCTGAAAAAGGCCTGACGGTGCCGCGAGCCCGCGGCCCAGGCGCAGAAGGTGTCAGACCCTTGGGTCTGACACCGCTTTACCGGTTTTTGCTAGCGCTCGCCCTGGCAGTAGGCACCGCCCAAGCCCAACAAGGCCACCCGGATTCCGGTCGCGCCATCGTCGCCAACCGCCAACTCGGCCTCTGCCTCCTCTGCCACCCCGCCCCCATCCCCGAGGAACGCTTCCAAGGCAACCTGGCCCCTGATTTAGCCGGCGTCGGCGACCGCTACACCCCCGCCCAGCTCCGCCAACGGATAGCCGACAGCAGCGCGATCAACCCCGGCACCATCATGCCCTCATACCGCAAGACCAGCGGCCTGACGCGCGTAGCCCCTGCACACCGCGACAAACCCCTCTTCACCGAACAGCAAGTCGAAGACGTCGTCGCCTACCTCATGACCCTGCGCGAAGAAAAGAAATGACCACCCGCCGCCAACTCCTAGCCGCACTCCCCCTGCTGGCCCTGATCCGCCCAGCCCAGGCCACGCCCGCCGAGATGACAGCCGCCATCGCCGCCTACACCAACAACGCCAGCATCCAGCGCGCCCGCGTAACAATCGACATCGCCCAACTGATCGACAACGGCAACGCAGTTCCCATCACCGTGCGCGTCGACAGCCCCATGACCGAGCAATCCCACGTCACCGACATCGCCATCTTCAACGAAAAGAACCCGCTCCCCGACGTCGTCCGCTTCAAGCTGACGCCATTAGCCGGCAAGCCCGAAATCAGCACGCGCATCCGCCTCGCCACCAGCCAGACACTCACCGCGATCGCCCGCACCAGCGACGGCCAATGGTGGCAGCAGACAGTCGACGTGATCGTCGCCCTGGCCGCCTGCGTCGAAGGGGAGGCAGTCTGATATGGCCAGCGCCCTGATCCACATGCCCGCCACCGCCAAGCCCGGAGAGATCATCGAGATCCGCGCCCTGATCGCCCACACAATGGAAACCGGCTTCCGCCCCGGCCCCGACGGCAAGCCCCTCCCACGCGACATCATCCGCAAGTTCGAATGCCGCTACAACGGCAAAGCGGTCATCAGCGCCGAACTGCACCCCGCCATGAGCGCCAACCCCTACATCGCCTTCTACGTAAAGGCGACCACCAGCGGCCCCCTGGAATTCACCTGGACCGGCGACAACGCCTTCACCCAAACCGAACAAAGGCAGCTCCAGGTGCAACCATGAGAAACGCCGTCCTCCTGCTAGCTCTGATAAGCACCACCACCCTCGCCGCAGACAGGGTCAGACCCCATGGGTCTGACCCAGGTTTACCGGTTTCAAAAGAACGCAAATCCGGCACCGACTACATGTCCCCCGCCACGCAATCAATGCAACGCGACGACACCCAAAACCCCGCCATGCTCTGGGTCGCCAATGGAGAAGCGCTCTGGCGCACCGCCCCAGCAGACGGCAACGGAAGATCCTGCGCCACCTGCCACACCGACGCCAAAGCCAGCATGCGCGGCAAAGCCACAAGTTTCCCCCGCTTCAGCAAATCAGCCGGCAAAGTCATCACCCTCTCCGACCAGATCAACCAATGCCGCACCGGCGCACTGCAAGCAAGCCCACTAAAGCCCGAATCCCCCGACCTGCTAGCCCTCGAAACCTACATCGCCCTGCAAAGCCGCGGCCTCCCGCTAACCCCCGCAACCGACAAGGAAACCAAGCAGTCCGCAGCACGGGGCCAGCAACTCTTCACCACCCGCATCGGCCAGCTCAACCTCAGCTGCGCCCAATGCCACGACAACAATGCCGGCAAACGCCTGGCCGGCGCCCTGATCCCGCAAGGCCACGCCAACGCCTACCCCATCTACCGCCTTGAATGGCAAGGCGTAGGAAGCCTGCAACGCCGCCTGCGCAACTGCATGAACGGCGTACGAGCCGAAGTCCCACCCTACGGCGCCCCCGACCTGGTAGACCTCGAAGCCTACCTCGCCCTGCGCGCCCAAGGCATGCCATTAGAAACCCCAGGAGTCAGACCATGAAGACAATCGCCGCCGTGACGCTCGCGCTGTCCGCCACGCTCCCCGCCATGGCAGCAGACGCCATTCAACCCGGTGCACGCCTGACCGCAAGCTGTACCGGCTGCCACGGCACCAACGGCGCCACCCAAGGCAACGCGCTACCGCCATTAGCCGGCCAGCCCAAAGACCAGCTCCTCGCCGCGCTCAAAGACTTCAAGACCGGCAAACGCCCGGCAACCATCATGACCCAGCTCGCCAAAGGTTACACTGACGAACAATTGGAAATAATGGCAGCGTATTTCGCCGCCCAACAAAAATAGAAATGAGATTCAACCTGATCCAAAGCCTGTTGTCGGCCGTACTCGCCTTGGCGACGCTTGACGCCAGTGCACAGCACATCCCTTTACAACACTTTGGACAGAGCGAAGGCCTCGGTAACCTCTCCGTTACGGCACTGAGCCAGGACGCCAGCGGCTACCTCTGGGCAGGCACTGAAAATGGCCTTTACCGCTACAACGGCGCCGCCTTCCGCCGCTACGGCATTGCGCAAGGAATGACAGACCCTTTCGTCACCGCGCTGCATAGCGGCAGCAACGGCGCGCTATGGATCGGCAACCACGAAAACCTCTACCGCCTGAACCAGGACCGCCTGGTCCCAGTGTTGTGGAACGGCGAGAAGATCCCCGTCTGGCCCTTTCAGCCGATGGCCGAGGGGGCCAACGGCGACCTGCTGCTGGCAAGTGAAGGCCGCGTGCTCGTTGTCGCCGTAAAAGGCGACAGCACCAGCATCCGCCACTACTTCGACCCGGCCACGCTCAAGGCCCACCCCGAACTGCAGGAAGTCCGCAGCATATACACCGACAGCAAAGGCACCCTGTGGATGGCATGCAAGGAATCCCTATGCCAGTCCAGCGAAGGCCGCATCCGCGTGCTGGGCGAGGCCGAAGGATTGCCGCGTGACGAATGGAGCAGCATCGCCATCGACAAGGACGGTAACCTGTGGACCCGCAGCGCCCAGCACATCTTCACCCTGCCCAAAGGCGCCACCCGCTTCGAAAACCGCACGCCCCCGCCAGACATGATGCGCAAGCACATGCTGCGCAGCGAACTGCACATCGACGACAACGGCAACGTGCTCACCAACGCCGACCCCGGCCTGCTGCGCTGGCGCCAGGGCCGCTGGGAAAGCTACGGCAAGGAGAACGGCCTGGTAGCCGCCGGGGGCGTCACAGCCATCCTGCACGACCGCGGCCACGGCACCTGGCTCGCGACGCGCGGCCGCGGCCTGCAGCACTGGCTGGGCTACGGCAACTGGGAAAACTGGACCGCCCAGCAAGGCTTGCCGGACGACGTGATCATCACCGCGAGACGCGACCGTCAAGGCGCCCTGCATATCGGCACCCGCAGCGGCCACGCCATGCTGGCGCCCGGCTCCAACAAATTCACCACCCCAACCACGCCGCCCGCGCTGGCCAGCCAGCAATGGGCCAGCATGGACATAGACCGCAGCGGCAGGCTATGGGCCGGCAGCTACTCCGGCATGCTGATGCGCTACCTGCCGGACAGCGGCAAGACGGAACTGGTCGCTACGCTGCCCTTCATCACGCAGGTACTGGCCGACCGCAACGACCAGATGTGGCTCACAACCTGGAAAGGCGTCTACGTCCTCCCCGCCAACGCAGCTGCCGGCACGCAACCGCAGCTGGTAAAGATGCCCGGCATGTCGGGCCGCCATCCCGAAAACCCCGTTGGCGCCGGCTGCATTGACCGCCAAGGCCACCTCTGGCTGCCGAGCGTAACCGACGTGCTGCATTACGACGGCAAAGCGTGGAAAGTACTTCCCTTTGGCCAAACCATGGGGCGCGCAACCTTCGACGGCATTACCTGTTCGCGCGATGGTGATCTGTGGGCTGCCGCCGGCGGCACCCTTTGGAAGCTGAAAGCGCAAGACAAGCCAAGCGCCACCCGCATCGAAACGCCAGTGCTGCGCGAGCGCAGCGTCTACTCCACATTCGAAGACAGCCGCGGCTGGCTCTGGGTCGCCACCGGCGCCGGCATGGCGGTCTGGAACCGCGACCGCTGGCGCATGCTGAACCAGACCCACGGCCTGGCCTGGAACGACTTGAACGGCCTTGGCTTTTACGAAGACCAGGACGGCTCAATGTGGATCACCACCAGCAACGGCCTGTCCCACCTGCTGCACCCCGAAACCCTGTTCGACACCGGCTCGCTCCCCGTCGTGATCGAAGAAGCGCGGCGCGGCAGCACCGCGCTGGCACCAGGCGCAGTGCAATTGCCATGGTCGCGCGAACCATTGGTGTTCCGCCTCGCCAGCCTGCAATTCGAAGGCCGCCAGGGCCTGCACTACCGCTACCGCCTGGCCGGCATGGAGGACCAATGGAACGAATTGGCCCAGCCCGAGATGCGTTACGCAGGGCTGCCCGCCGGCGACTACCGCTTCCAGGCAGTAGCGGTCGACAGCGACAGCGGCACCCAATCCAGGCCGGCCGAACTCGCATTCTCCATCGCACCGCCATGGTGGCGCAGCTACCCCTTCTATGTGCTGTGCGCCGCCGGCGTCATGCTCGGCTTCCTGCTGTTCCATCGCATGCGCCTGCTGGTCCACAAACGCCGCGAAGCCGAGCTGGAAGTGATGGTGCAAGAGCGCACGCGCGCCCTGGAAGAAGCCCAGGAAGCCCTGAAGGTACGAGCGTTGAAGGACGCCCTTACACGCACCTGGAACCGCGGCGCAATGATGGAGATCCTCGAACGCGAGATCGGCAAAAGCCAGCGCACCGGTGAAAGCTTCGTACTGGTCCTGCTCGACCTGGACAAGTTCAAGAACATCAACGACACCCACGGCCACCTGGCCGGCGATGCCGTGCTGGTGGAAACCGCTCGCCGCCTCATCGCCACCGTGCGCACCTACGACTCCGTTGGCCGCTATGGCGGCGAAGAATTTCTGGTACTGTTGCCAGGCCTTTCACTGCCGGCCGGCGCCAACCGCATCGAAGCCCTGCACCAGGCAATTCGCAGCGAGCCGGTAGAAATTGGTGGCGAAACCGGCCTGCCAGTAACCGCCAGCTTCGGCGTAGTTGCCTTCAAGCCGCACAGCCAAGCCAGCGCCACTGACCTGCTGCACCGCGCAGACCTGGCCCTGTACCGATCAAAGAACGAAGGCCGCGACCGCATCAGCTACGCGGAAGAGACAATGCAAACCTGATCAAGGAGGCACCATGGACCGTCGAACATTTGTGCAAGCAGCCGCAATCCTCGCCGCCACCACCGGCTGCGCCAGTATCGGCGGCCGCGCCCAACCCCACGTAGTAGTGATTGGGGGCGGCTACGGCGGCGCCACCGCAGCCAAATATGTACGCATGTGGAGCCAGGGCAGCATCGACGTCACCCTGATCGAACCGAACGCCAACTTCGTCAGCTGCCCGCTCTCCAACCTCGTGCTGGGCGGCTCACGCAAGCTGCAAGACCTGACCCGCAGCTACGACGACCTGCAACGCAAGCACGGCGTAAAGATCCTGCACGACAGCGCCTCAAGCATCGACCCCGAGAAGCGCACCATCAAACTGCTAAGCGGCGAAGTGCTCAGCTACGACCGCCTGATCCTCAGCCCCGGCATAGAATTCCTGTGGAGCGAACTGCCCGGCATGAGCGTGGAAGGCGCCCAGGACAAGATCCTGCACGCCTGGAAAGCCGGCCCGCAAACCACAGCCCTGCGCGCCCAGCTCGAAGCCATGCACGACGGCGGCGTGTTCGCCATGACCGTGCCCCCCGCGCCATACCGCTGCCCACCCGGCCCGTACGAACGCGTATGCCAGGTAGCCCACTACTTCAGCCAGCACAAGCCCAAATCCAAAGTCCTCCTGCTCGACGCCAACGAAGACGTGGTCAGCAAAGGACCGCTGTTCAAGAAAGTCTGGAAAGAGCGCTACGCCAACATCATCGAATACCGCCCCAGCTTCAAGACGGTGGACGTGGACGTAGCCGGCCGCACCGCCATCTCAGAACTTGGCGACAAAGTAAAAGCCGACGTACTGAACGTAGTACCCCCGCACCGCGCCGGCGCCATCGCCGCGCAAACCGGCCTGGCCAACATGAACAAGCGCTGGTGCGAAGTCGACTTCATCACCTTCGAATCCACGCAAGCGAAAAACATCCACGTGATCGGCGACGCCATCCAGGTTTCCCCACTGATGCCCAAGTCCGGCCACATGGCCAACCAGCACGCCAAGGTCTGCGCCGCCGCCGTAGTCGACCTGCTAAGCGGCCGCGCGCCCGAGCAATCGCCGCTGCTGACGAATACCTGCTACAGCTATATAAGCGACAAAGACGTCATCCACGTCGCCAGCGTGCACGCCTACAACGCCGAAAAGAAAACACTGCTCATCGTCCCCGGCAGCGGCGGCGTCAGCCCCGGCCCCTCCGAGCTCGAAGGCCACTACGCCAACAGCTGGGCCCAAAACATCTGGAGCGACATGCTTTCCTAACAAAATGTCCACCTCGGGGTCAGGAACGATGGTGGACATTTTCCACAACGCAGCTCGCTGCACCTTTGTCTCATCTCAAAGAACGCCGAACTCTTGAGTGCGACCATTAGCAGGCTTATCCCCTGCCTAATGGTGACCAAATGCCACAATCTGCCGCGCAGCAAGGCCCCAACCTCTGGCACCTGTCGGCCCTTGTCTGGGGCATCTCCCTCTTGCTGATATCGCTGTTCGCGATGCCAATCAGCTTCAACCCGCTAGGCATACGCCTGCAACTCTGCCTGACGGCCGCACACCTCGGCGGCGTTCTTTACTTCTGGCGCCTCGCCGCAAAGCGCGGCAACCCCGAGCGCCTGATGGACATCGCCGTCATCACGCTGGTCTTCATCTACCTCGTCCCCCTTTGCATGTTCGCCGCGCCCGTGATCGTGCTCGCAGCCTACGCCATCCCAACTGATGCCTGGCTGACGGTGATCGCGATCATGACCGCGTGCGCCTTCAGCCTCGCACTGGTACGGCTCTGGAGCACCGCCACCGACAGGAACACCGGACACCGTTTCGAAACATGCCTGGCCGAGCAACTGAAAGGCAGCGCCATCACCGCCAGCTCGTTCAGCGCATTGCTCAACTACGTAGGCCGCCACGCCATCGAACCAAGCAGCATCGACGGCTGGTCGATGGCCGCCGCAATCGCCGCCGGCACGCCGATCCTCACCGCCAGCATCGACTACGACCGCTCCAGCGGATGCCTCGCGCTATGCGCCCTGATCACCGCGCCGATCGCCATGCACGCATTTTCGCGAATGGTGGTGCACGCATACCTGTGGATTTTCCGCCTGCACCGATTCGAACGCGAAGTGGGCGTGAGGCTTGTCGGCAACCTGCGTAAGGAGAGCTGAACATGACCACCCTCCTGCAACACTACGAGCAAGAGCTGGGCCGCCTGCGCCAGGCCATGCGCCGGTTTGCGGACGTCCATCCCGACACCGCCGCGGCCCTTGAACTGGAGGCAAACGCCAGTACCGATCCAGAGGTGGAGCGCCTGCTGCAGTCCGTCGCGCTGCTCAATGCCAGCATGCAGAAACTAATCGAAGATGGACGCAGCGACTTCCACAAAGCCCTGCTGCAAACGCTGCAGCCCCACTACCTGTGTGCGTTGCCCGCATGCGGCATTGTCCAGGTAGACACCTCGGCCGCGCGCCCCAACGAAATCAGCGCGGTAATCCGCCTTCCGCGCGGAACGATCCTGCGCTGCGGTGCGAGCAAATTCGCCACCGCTTGCGATACCCACATCGCCCCCATCGCCATCGCCGGCGTAAAGTTTCAGCCGACACTCGACCTGCCAGTAACGCTGCGCCTTCCAAGCGACGCCACATCCGCACTGTGCATCAGCCTCGAAACCACAACCAGCAGCGCCTCATTCGACCAGCCGCCCTTGGCAAGCCTGCGGCTATGGCTGGACGGCGAAGCAGCGCTGCGCGCCGGCCTCCTCGACGCCATGCTGACGCACAGCCAATGCGTTTGCCTCGAAGCCGGCTCCAGTTGGCGCGTGCTGCCCCACTCGCCGTTTGCCCCAGCCGGGACCAACATCGAAGAGTCCCTCCTGCCACGCCACCCTGGCCAGCAAAGCACTCGGCTGCTGACGGAATTCTTCCACATGTCGCAGAAATTCGACTTCATCGACATCGACCTGCTGGCCATATCCGCACACTGCCAGCCAGGATGTAAGCGCATCACGCTGCACATCGTCCTCCCATCCTGCGACCCGCGAATTCGCCAAGCCAGCGCCACAAGCCTGCGCCTGGGCTGCACCCCGGTCATCAACCTGTTCCCGCAGGCCGCCGCACCCATCCGCATGGATGGCCGAAGCGAAGCCTACCCAGTCACGCCAAGCCAGTCCGGCCTGGCCATCTACAGCATCGACAAGGTCTCACTCATGAGCCGCAACGGCGACCGCCTGCTGCCACCGTTCCACAGTACAGCCCACACTGAACCCGGCCCATACTGGCATCTGGACGAGAGCGAAGGATTTGCCCTGAATTTCGTGGACCGCGAGCAGCGGCCCGCCAGGCTCGAAACGGGAACGATCGCCGTGCAGCTCACCTGCACCAACGCCGAACTGCCACGGCCTTCCACCAAGCTGACAACAGAAGCAAGTGTCGGCGGCTTCCCCATCCGCTTCGTACACGGCCCATGCACTGCCAGCCGGCTCTCCAGCCCAAGCACCTTATGCGAGGGCCTCTACTCGGAAGACACCAGCCTGCCAGCCCTGCACAAGCTATTGAAGCTCCACGGCTGCCCGTACACAGAAAGCCTGAAGAGCCTAACCGTCAAGCCTTCCACGGCCTGGCTGAACCACCCCATGGGACGAATTCACATGCACGGCAGCGAGTTCACCTTCCTGGTCGACGAAGCCGCGTTGCGCAGCCACAGCATCCACGTGCTCGCCGAAATGCTGCTAACCACCCTTACGGACAAGCTGCGCGCAAATCGCTTTGCCCAACTGCGTATTGCCGATGAAAATGGGCGCGTCCTGTGCCAAGCCGGCCCGTGCGCCGGAACGCGCCCGCTCACGTGAATCAGCTATAGACTTGCCACGGCCATTCCATGCTGCCTTCACCGGTAGGCCTGCGCCGAACGATATCGCTGGAAAGTTCATCATCAATTGCAGCAACGAGCTCCCGATAAAGCGCAACCTGAGCATCCGGCTGCGGCAGGCGCAAGTCAATGGAACGCTGCTCCCTGCACGCCATCATCTTCGCCCGCTCCGCCAGAACACTTGACTGGTTGAAGAGCCAGTAGAGAAAGCGCTGCTCCTGCACGGCTTCCTCCCAGAGTGCCCCATAGGACCCGAGGTACAGCTTGGCCAGCGGAGGCTTCTCATTCGCCCAGAAATGCATGACCGGATAAGGGTTCGGCTGGTAGCCGTAGAAGATCATCTCTGCGATGTAAGGATTGATTGCAATCCCGCGCCGGAATGCAGTCGCAGCCTCGACCAACCTGTCCTGACGAAAGAGGCTCAAGCCGAGTTCGTAGAAATACGGCGCGTACTCCGTTCCATGTTCGGCAAACCAGGAATGCGCCTCGGCATGCTCCCCCGCCCGCAGCAAAGCATGGCCGATGATAAAGCGCACCCCGCAGCTATCATCCGGATCCGCACGCTGGACCTGCGTGCACCAGTCGACAGCCTTGTCGTACCTTCTGTCTGCTACATGGCAAAGCAGGATAGTCTTCAACAACGCCAGGTAAGGCCGATTCCCATCGTGATGCCAAGGGAACGGCCCGCTGAAGTCGTCCGGGATCATGTGGTGAACAGCCGCCATCCCGCGCACGGCAGTTTCGAGCGCCTTTGCGTTCCGTCCTTTTGAAAACTGGATCGTGGCAAGGATGTGATACGGCCGTAGCAAGAGACGAAAATCGCGGATCATGTCCTCGCAGATGGCTACCATGCGCCTTTGATCTATCTGCCCATCTTCGAACGCCTCCACCAAGCGGTCGAATTTGTCGGACGTTTCCTGCGAGCCCGGGGCGTTAAAGACAAACGCTCCGGACTTGTCATCGAAGACTTTGAACTCCATGGCTGGCTCCCTCAGTCGGATGTGAACCCGATTGTAGGCAGCGCTGGCAGGCGCAGGCTTTGACAACGATCAACGATCTGGTGGACCCGTGAGTCCAATGGTGTGGCAGCAAAGCACAAGCCCTGCTACTGTTTGTGTTTTTGATAATCAGCCCAAGCAGTGACCGAATTCACCTGGACATACCTCCAGATCCTGGAGATCGTGCAAGCCCCGCTCACCGCCCTGGCAGCCGGCATCTTCGCCGTACAGCTGCAGATGCAAATGGTTCAGCGCCGCCCGCCCATACGCTGGCTGGCGATGCTGAACCACGCGATACTCCTGCAGTTTGCGATCATGGTCGCGACCTGGCTCCTGATCGCCTCGCAGTCCGACCGCAATTACTACTACATCGTTTTCGACTTTTTCCTCATTACGTGGACATCGCTCCCGTTCTTCCTGCTGGCGGCCCTGCTGCCGCTGGCCAGAAGGCTACGCCGGCGCAAGCTCAATTCACCACAAACGTGCGGCTAGTCCCCGTCAAGCCATAGATGGCGCCATTCCAGCCGTTCTTGTAATCGCCGTAGTGCCGAATGCGATACTGCCCGGTCGCCGCATCGGCAGGAATGCTCCACCCGATGACCGCCTGCGACGTGCCCCACACCGGATCGATCCGCACCCAGCGATAAGACGTGCTCCAGTCGCCATCCACCGCCACCGTGCGCCACGCCGCCCCATCCCAACGCTGCACCTCTAGGAAGGTGCCGGTCAAGCGCAGGTTGTTCTTGGGATGACCCGTCCAGAACGAAACCTCCACACGCTGCCCGCGTGAATAGCTCGGATTCGCCTGCTGTACAACATCGCCAAAGGTCTTGAAGATCGGCGTGTTATCCAGCACCACGCCGGTTTGGAACGACATCTGGTTGCCGCTCAAATCGCGCACTGTTGCGCTGCCGCCAGCCGCCGAGCCCTGCCTTAATGCGCTCGCCAGCTCATGGAAGCTTTGCTGGTAAGCCCCCAGCGTCCACTTGCCGAAATGCGTCGAAGCACCCTCGTAATGTTGCGCATCGTATTCCTCCGGCGTGGTGACATAGCCCGAGTAGGCATTCGAGTAGCCGGCAAACACAAGGTGCCGCACATCAGCCCCCAGCGCCGCCCTGACGGTATCGCGCACGCGCCGTCCCGCCATGATGGTGAACTCCGCCGGCGCCGCAATGATCGCCAGCTGTCCGAGCCGCACGATGGAAACCGGCAGCACCTCTGGCGACCAGGGGAAGGGCGTCTGCGTGCCCGTCGACAGCAGCACCGGCTTCACGCCCTGGCAATCGCGCACCCACTGCGGCGCCGGCGTGATGATGCCGCCCAGCGCCTGGAAGAACGGATTGCCTGCGAGGTCGCCTTCATTGAAGCCATCCAGCCCGCGCCCATCCTCCGTGCCTGCTGCGAACGCCGTGCCGATAGCAGCCGGACAAGTGCTGCGCGCCACGCCATCCGCAAAAGGCGCCGCCACCGTCACGCGCGAAAAGTCGATATAGCGCTGCCGGTAATCCACCGGACCGGCCAGCGTCTCCAGCGCGCCGTTGTAGATGGAAAGCGCCTTCTGCAACTGCCGCTCGCCGATGATGCGCGTATTATCGAGTTCATTGCCCGTGGGCCCGGTGCCATCCAGGTTCAGGTTCGGCGTCATGTCGCCCGCATTCGACTGCGCAAAGGCCGCCACGAAATCGCCATCCGAGTTGTAGCGCACGCCCTTCAAGTCATGCTCCCAGCGCCACTCCGCATAGCCCTTGTTATCCGGCGTGATCAACCGGTTCATCGGCGTCATCGACACGCCATGCGTAGCGAACCAACTGATCGCGCCCACATCGTTGCCGCCTTGGCGGAAGCGCAGCACCGTCATCTCCGGATCGATATTGCGCCCCCAGCGATCGCGCTCGGCCTGCGGGTTGCGCAGGTAGGCTGGGTTCGAGCGGTTATTGCTCGCATCCGTCAGCTCGCCCTTGCCGATCGCGATGCTGCCCGGCTTCAGGTCGCGATGCGCCTTGTCGATCGCTGCCACAATGCCGCTGACAATCGCATCGAAGGTGCGCGAGTTGAAACCGTAGGTAGTGAAGTTGTACAGCGCGTAGTGCGAGAAGCCACCAGGCCCGCCGTGCGTATGCGTGGCGGAGAGGATCACGTTCTCCGCCGAATACAGGCTGCCATACCGCGCCTGCAACTGCCGCAGCACCGCCTGCTGCACACCCTGGAACACCATGCCCAGGTCATTATTGACGAAGACCATGCGCTTGCCGCTGGCCTGGTCCACCACGATGAAAGCCCGCGCCCGCTGCCGCATATGAATGCCCGCCGACACCTGCGAGGTCGAGCCATACCCCATCATGCCTACTTCCGCCGCCTCGCCCGTGATGTCGGACATGCCGCGCCCGACAAGGAAAGGATCTGCAAATGCCGCACTACAAACCACGCTTGCGCCCAACAGAGAAACCAGGCGCACGAACCGAATGAGCTTCGTCATGACCGTCCCCTTTGCCGCTGCTGTTTGAAAAACGACGAACTGGGAGAATAACAGTGTTTTTCTATTGCCCGATGATTTTGCTCAAAACGCGACAGTAGCAAGTGTGAAGCCAGAAGTTTCGGAATATCAGAAATATATTGCGCCTATAATTGAATTTCGGAAGAATTTCGGTAAATCAGAAATACATAGACTATACTGTTCGAAGACTGGAAACTTTCTGAAATTCCGAAATATGAGGCCAAAAAACTCCCCAGCGTTGCCAGCAGTGCAGCTCATAAACGACTTGGCCGACGTTGGCCGACAGGTGCGAGCGCACCGCAAGCTACAAGGATTGCGCATTGATGATGCGGCGGCGCTGAACGGTGTTTCGGTGGATCTGTTGTCGCGGCTTGAAAACGGGGCAGGGGGCATTCGCACCGACAAACTCCTGGCAGTCCTGGACGGTCTTGGCCTGGCCCTCGTCATTGCACCCAAAGACCACGAGCTTCTCCAACGCTTGCCTCAAGGCAGGCTAGACGACGATGAGGCCACATGAACCAGCCAAATCACCAGCTGAGTTTATGGCTGCATAAGCGCCATGTCGCGGACATTAGCTACGAGCCGCTCAACGAATCATGGTCCTTGCGATATGCGGATGAATGGTCGGCAGACCGACAAGCGTTTGCGCTTTCTCCAGCACTTCCGCTGGATGGGGAAAGCACTTCAGCTTCGATCCGCCGGTTCATCGAAAACCTCTTGCCGGAGGGGCGGGCGCTGGACATCGTGGCTTCGGCCCAAGGGGTCGCAAAGAGCAACGTCTATGGCCTGATCCGCGCTCTGGGTGCAGAAACCACAGGCGCATTCAGATTCCTGCCGCACGGCGAAGATGGCAGTGCGGAGCCTGAGCGAATTCACCCGCGCGAGATATCACTTGCGGAACTGGATGAACGCATCGGCGAACGCGAATCCCGCCCTCTTGTGGAATGGGATGGGAAGGTCCGGTTGTCGGTCGCCGGCTACCAGGACAAGTTGCTGGTCTACGCAAACGGCGAGCCCGGCGAAGTACCACTTTTCCTGCCTGACTTCCCTCTGGCTTCCACTCACATTCTCAAACCGGAACCCGCCGACGCACACCTGCCGCACATGGTGGCAAATGAGCACTTCTGCATGACGCTAGCCCGCCGTCTTGGGCTGCCTGCTGCCAACGTGAGTATTCTCCGCACACCGCGTCCGGTGCTGGCGATTACCCGCTTTGACCGCACAGCGCACAACGACACAAGCGGAGCATGGGTGGAGCGCAAGCACATCATTGATGCGTGCCAGGCCAGCGACCTGCCGGCCACGTACAAATACGAGCGCAATATCGGCAGTGTGGGCGAGGCCGCGCTGTATCGCGATGGGGTCAGCCTTCCCAAGCTCTTCGATTTGCTTGAACATGCCACCCGCAAAGCGGCTGACAGGCTTGCCATACTGCGCTGGGCACTCTTCCAGCTTGTGATCGGGAATAGCGACGCCCATGGGAAGAACTTTTCCTTCTTCGTGCACCGGTCCGGCCTTCAAGCAGCACCTTGGTATGACCTGGTGAGCGTCGTGCAATACCCGCAGTTCTCCCACGACCTGGCCATGGCATTCGGTGACGAGTTCAACCTCGACCAGATCAAAGCATACTCGCTGGCCGACTTTGCCCAGCGCTGCGCAATCGACCGGCAACTGCTGGTGCGTGAATGTCGCCGTATGCGGGAGGGCGTGCGAAAACATGCGATTGAGGTGGCGAGCAGCCAACCCTATCTACCTGGGGAGCGAGCGCTGGTGGACAAGATTGCGGAGTTTGCCTTGTCCCAGTCAGATCGGATGGCAAAGTTGGCTGAGGAGGCAAGCCGTATATCGCCGGACATGCTGTAATCAGCTCGAAGTGGGCATACGAAAGTACTGACGACTCCTACCGGGCATTTCGCAGGATACTACAGGGTCGCCATCCGAAGCAGAGCCTGCAGAGCAACAGGCCATGAAATCCGCTCTTGCTCAAGCCTTAGGCGATGTCCCCAGCGATGTTCCTTCAATCCCTGGTATACCGCGAGTTCCGTGGGCTGCAAGAGCGACAAATCCTCCGTAGGGCATTGCTCCGGCTCCGTACCCCAAAGCGAGGAAAACTGCAGCAAGGTCGCCTCGTCCATCAAAAGAGACTGAAGCTGGGGCATGTGGCTGCGAGCGCGATGCAGGATGGAATAGCCATGGGTATCGATATCACCCCAGTAAAGCCCCTTGCAATGGCGGGTCCACGGGATCTGCGACAGCACATCGACACGGTACCCCAAGCCGATGAAGGCGACGGCTCCTGGCAGATCTGGCAACGCCAACCCGGTCTGCACGTTTTCCACCACCAGCACGGTGGACGGTTCCAGGTTCATGCCTGCCAGTTGTGCGGCCGGCGCACAAATGTCGCGCAGGCCGTTGGCCGCAGCCCTGAGCGCCGGATCGAGCAGCCGTAGGTGAACCAGCGCCGGCGGCGCCTGCAAGCCGCAAAGGGAGTGGAAGTCATCGCCGGGGCCAGGCAAGCCGCGTATTCCAGCCAACAGCTTTCCCAGCAGTCCCTTGCGCGACTCGATCCACTTGGTATCCATTCCTGCAATAGGTAACTGGCGAAGATAGAGTCCAGACGCAGGATTGTCTTCGAGCCATGCCAACACGGCCTGGATGCGCGCGAAGTCGGCGTCCTCCACCTCCGCCAGGAGGTTGAATAGGCGGGCCGCAACAGGCGCAAGTTGTGGCCAGCGCTGGCACAGTGCCTGGTGGCGCAGTTCGGCAAGCTGCCAACGCGCCAGTTCACCGATCCACGCACAAACTGCATGCGGCCCGTCCAGGCGCAGGTACTCAGGAAGGCGCTGCGTTCCCAGCACGCGCCAACGGCGCTCCACCCATTGCAGCGTGCCTTCGCCACGCCATTCGCGCCAGGCCTCGACCCAGGCGCGCACGGCTTCGGTCTGCTTCAATGCCTCTGCTTCACTGGGTGGTCCAAGCGTGATGACCAGCGGCCATTGCTCGGTCGGATCGTCGGCGGCTAGCCACTCGCGGTGTTTGCCCGCGAAGCGCTTTTTTAGAAGCGATTTGACTTCACCCGGCAGCTTCAAGCGCAGCCTCCGCGCGCACGTCGTCGGCCAGCTTCAGCCGCCGTTGCGCTTCGTCATATTCAATCAGGAGCACACCTGATTCACGGCGGTCCCGGATCGCCACGAAACAGGCGCCGCCAATGAAGGGCTCCAAAGTCATTACGGACTTTAGCGGAGTGGCGACGATCATCTGGAAGCCAAAGTTGGCAAAGATATTCATGGCCAGCGCCGTGAATTCGTTGTCGGCCTTGTCGAAGGCTTCGTCCAGCACAACCGGTGCATAGACCGGAACCCCAGTGTCGCTGCCGCCAAGCTGATAGCGCAGCGCCGCCGCCAGCACCGTCGTGGCAAGTTTCTGGCGCTGTCCGCCGGACTTGCCTGCGCCGCTTTCCAGTACGTCATGCTCGATGCCCTGATCGTCGTACTCGCGGCCAATGAACTCGACGTGCAGGCGCACGTCCAGCACGGATTCACGCCAGCGGCGCAGGTCCGCATCCTGGCTGGAAAGGCGGCCGACCAGGCGGCGCAGCTCCATGAAGCGCGCCTCCGCTGCCTGCGGGTCGTCACTCCAAGCGTGGCTGAGGGCATCGAGGATGTCTTGCTTGAACTGGCGCACCTCTGGCAACTGCCGGTCCTTGGGCTGGATCTGCAGGAAAGTCGTACGCTCCTCGTTGCGGTTGAAAGGCACCTGGCGCAGGCTCTCGTTCACCAGCTCCATGCGAGCCAGGATGGCCTTGCGCGCGTCGCTCAGGTAGGTGGAGAGAGCGGCCAGGTTCTGGTGGCTCTGGTTGCGCAACAAATCGAAGAAACGTTGTTCATGGGCCGGCAGGCCATCCGTTTCGAGTCGCGTCAGCTTGGTGAAAAAGTCGCCGGCCGAAGGCAGGGCCGCATCCAGCCCTTCTGCATCGGCGCGCCAAGTATTGATGAAGGTGGAGAACTGCGCCTCGATAAACTTGACGCAATCGCCAATCCCTTCGCTCAATGCCAGGACATCGTCCGAAATTCCTTTGCGCACGGTGCGGTCGGCGCTGTCGACACCCTTCAGCGACGGCGGCTGCGGCAGGCGCTGGTAGCGCTCGTCCAATCCTGCTTGCTGGTGCGGAGTCAGGGGGACGATGGAAGGGTCTTGCTGTGCCGCTGCCAATTGCTTGTCGTGCTCATCTATCTCACGCTGGCGCGACAACAGCGAAACCTTTTCACTTTCCAGTGCGCCGGCCCCTTTCCGCACCAACTCGCGTTGCTGGCGCAGGCGCTCGTCGATCGCTTGCAGGTTAGCATTGCCGTCGCGGATCGATGCCAACTGGCGATCGATAGCGCTGATGCGCTGGACCAGCGGTTCCACTTCGATCTCATGCCATTGCAGGTTGACCAAGGTCTGGCACTTCAGCACGCGCAGGCCGGCATCGCTGCGTTGCTTCCGCAGTGCAGTCAGCTGGGACTCCAGCCCTTCCAGTTCCTGGCGCAGTTGCTGCTCCTGCTGCTCATACAGGGCCAACTTGTCGCGGTTATCAAAGCCGAGCACCCAATAGCGCCTGTCATTTACGCTGCTGCGGTCGTCCTTCTCGTGCCGGGAGCGGTTATGTTTGACCTGGCCCTCGCGTGTCAATGCACGCTCCGGCGCAGCGCGGAAAGCCTTCATCGATTCTACGCATTCGTAGTCGAAGCGCTGGCGCAGGTCTGCCTGCAGCCAGTCCGCAAAGCGGCCGCCCTTCACATTGAGCTTGGCGACCAGCGAGCCGGCGCGCAGAGGCCGCGCTTGCGGCTGTTCGCCGCGGCCGGTGCGGAAGTAGACCAATTTCTGGCCAAGGCTAGCGTCATTGGCGTGGTTGGAAAGGGCCGCGTAGTGCTCTTCATCGACCAGGATGGATAGTGCAAAGCCATGCAGCACGCGCTCAATGGCGCCGCGCCACGCTTCCTCCTCAGGCCTGACGTCCAGCAGCTCTCCGGCAAAGGGCAGTGCATCCGGACCAACGCCGATGGCCATTGCCAGTTGCCGCCGCATTTCCAGCATGTGGGCTGGGATATTGCTCGGCTGGCGGCGCAGCGAATGGAGCTCTTGAAGGACCTCGTCGCGTTTGCGCTTGATGTCGTCACGCCCGCGGCCCAGTTCCAGCAGTCGATCTTCGCCGGCGGTTTGCTGCTGCCAGTCGTCCAGCTCCTGGCGTGCCTGACCGGCCAGGGCTGCAAAGCCTTCGGGCGAGCCGGCAAAGCTCCAATCCAGGGCACTACAGGCATCCACGGCTTGCCTGCGCTTGGACATGCGTCCAGCGCGCTGCTCCTCCACCAATCGCCGCTCGACCTCGAGTTGCTCGATCCTGTCGCCGCCGGCGGCGTTGCGCTGCTGCTCAAGGTCGCGCAAAGCCAGCTCACGGTTATCCAGCGTACCGCGCAATTGCTGCACGCGGCCTGCCAGCCCGTCCGCCTCGATCCGCAGGTCTGCGATATGCGCAGCCAAAAGACGCATACGCAACTGTTCCCGGTAGCTGTGCAGTCCGGCATCCAACTCGCGCAAGCCGTTGCGCTCCAGCTGCAAATGCTCCATTTGCTGGTGCCGCGAGCGCGCCGGCGCCAGGGTTTGCACTTGCCTGCGGGCGGTCACTACCGACTGGTGCGCCTCGTTCAACTCGCCGAATTCATTGACTAACCGGTCCGCCACCTCAAAGGTTTCCGGCTTTTCAAGCATGAAGTCGCGCAGGAAGGTATTGAGGTCGCCGACATTCTTGGCCGACTGCGTCTTGTGCAGCAGGCGCAGTGCCATTTCGTTATCGATGCCGAGCAGGCGGCAGAAGCGTTCGCAATAGGGGGCGAATTCGTCCTTGATATGTGCGCCTGGGTAGGCTAGCTTCAGCTTGCGCACATCGAAGTTAGTGCTGCCGAAGTCCTGAAGCTCGCGCAGGTCGAAGGGGCGCTCCAGGATCAGGAAGAGACGTTTGACATCGGTATTGGCATTGCTGTTCCCGCGCAGCCAGAATAGCTGGACCAAAACCACGTCCTGCCCATTGCTGTTATGGTAGTGCAGCGCAATGGCGGACCAGGTTGTGGTGCCGCTGCGCAAGTAGCGCGTGGTGGTGACGCCGGAGGTACCATCGCTTTGCGCTGACCAGGCTCCGCGGATATAGCTGGCCAGGTTGCGGTCTCGCCCCTTGCGGTCAGCCTCGCGCGCCGCCGCATTGAAGTCGACCCAGCGCGGCGGAACCAGCAGGGCGGAGAAAGCGTCCAGCAGGGTGGATTTGCCGGCGCCGGAAGGACCAACGATAAGGAAGCCACGTTCGCTGATCGGGATTTCGTGCAGGCCGCTGAAAGTCCCCCAGTTATACACCTGCAGGCGCGCCATGCGGAACTGGTCGCTCATTCCTCGTCCTCGCCATCGTCGAGCGGCTGACGCGACAGCTCGGGTGTCTGGCCGGCAGCCATGGCGTCATACAGGGCCGTCAGGGCCACGATCTCCTCGGCGGTAAACAGCAATTTCAGCGTTGGAGAAATCTCGAAGCGGTCTTCGCTGGCGCGGATCTTCTGCAGGATATTGTGTTTCTTCATCTTCTCGATCGAAGCCGCGATGCGCTTGGTAAAGCCGGCGCGGTCGGTGCTGGCGGCACGTTCATACAGCACCAGGTTCTCCACCATCTCGTCGCGCGACACTACGGCGCGCTCGCTATGCGCCTCGGCCTGGGTCAGGCGCTGTCGCAGGAACAGCACCAGGACGGAGTCGATAAAGGTCAGCTGGGCGCGGCGCAGCAGGATCGGCACCTCCAGGTCGCCGGCATCCACCTGGCGCGTGAAGGCCACCTGCATGTCGCGGTCGATCACCAGGTCCAGGAACAGGTCGTGCAGGCGGCGCTGGATGACAGTCTCGTCGCGCAGTAGAACCGGCCACAGTTTGGCGTGGCGGCGCCCTTCCAGCGAGGGGCCGGACAGCAACTGCACCAGTACACGGCGCGTGTCGAGCGGCAGTTCGCCAGAATCATTGAGGAATAGCGCGGTTGGCTGGGGCGCCGCTTCAACTTGCGGCTCCACCTGCTCTGGCAAGTCCATCCTGTTGGTCCTTGAAGAAGTAGATAGCCGGTATTGTAGCCCTGCGCTGGATATTATCGCCGCCCAGCCAGCAAACAGTCTCGCTGGCTTGCGCCACCATGCCATAGCGGCTACCTAGGGACAGCAGGCCAATCACGCTGCCCAGGCCTTGGGCGGCGGGGAAAGCAGCCAGCACGTCTGCAATGGAGGCTTGCGTGCGCGTGGTGAGTACCGCTTGCACATTGGCTGCCAGCGTGCGGAAATCGATCTCCGATTGGGCGACCAGTTCGCCGATGGTGGCCAGGTCGATCGGGGCGGCGGCACCGTCGGCCATCCTGTCTGGCAAAGCCTGCAAGGCCGGATCGTGCAGCAGCCATTGCGATAGCGACGAAAGCTTGCTGCTGGTGAGCTCCAGGGTGTAGTTGAGGGTATCGGTTGCCTTGACCTCCTCCTTCAACGCCAAGGCCGAGCGTTGTGCGGAGCGCAGCAGCTGCGTGAGGCGGCGCTGCTCCATGAATTCCCGGCTTTGCACGAAATGTTTCAAGCTGCGGGCAAAAGATTGCAGCACCTCGTGCACGATGCCGCCCTGCTCCAGCAACGTGCGCGTCAGGCGCAGCAGGAATTTTCGTTCGGCTGGGTCTAGCGCCGCTACGAAGTCGCGCGACATCAGCTGGTCCAGCGCGTCTTCCAGGTTGGCCGATTGTACCGGGTCGGTTAACAGTCGCCAGAAGGCGGCAAAAGTGCGGCCTGCTTCACTTTCGCCGATCAGGTCGATGCCGGCGAACAGGGAATCCAGTACTTCTCCGCGGCTGCCGTCATTGTCCATGATGCGCTCGCGCAGTTCGCGGTTCAATTGCTCGAACTGGTCGCGCACGCGGCGGAAGTCGCCGGCCAGGTTGTCTGCCAGCGCGATGATTTCTCGTGTGCGCTCAAGGGCGGCCACTTCCGGCAATACCTGAACCTTGCCCTGCTCGATGGCAGCAATCTCACGCTCAATACGTTCCTGCTCTGCGCGCAGTCGCGCGACTCGGCGGGCCTTGTCTGCATCGGTATCGTCGGACAGCTTGGACAATGCGTCGATCACCAGGCCCAGGCGGCTCTCTGTCGCTGCACTATGTGGCTTGGACAGGCCGGATACGAAGCGGATCGCGTCCACCGTGGAGGTGGCGAGTTCGTACTCCTCCTCTTTCGAACCGGGTGGGAAGCGGCGTTCGAGATAACCGTCCGCCAGCCAAGAAGCGGCATATTGCTGCGCTGTTTGCGGCCAATCCTCGCCAAGGTTACGCAGGCGTTCCAGCTCTCGTTCAAGCCGCTCGTACAGGATGGAGGCTGGCAAGCTACGCTCGTTCTCATACAAGTGCGCCTGTAGCAGTGCCAGGACGGTTGGTCCATGCGGGGATGCCAACAAGCGCCACAAAGGCTGCTGGCGCATTCTCCTATAGGCTGCGAGGGATTTGTCCGGCTTCATGGCTGCAGTTCAGTATGCTCCAAAGACCCGGTCCAGAGCCGTCTGAATTTCAAACTGATTCGCACGTGCAGATGCGACTTTAACTTTGAGCTCGCTCAATGGGATTGCACCAAGCTGCGGGGTATCCAAAACATGATCTTCGCCGTTGATCGCAATTATCGGGAACAAATCCGGCGGAAGCGTCAATGTAGAGAATTCGGACAGTGGCCGGACTGGAACAACAACCCTCGTCGCCAGGCCACTGATCACATTGCTTTGCACATCGACCAGGTAAGGGATCTTGCGGCGACTCTTGCCTGGATTTGCGAAGATATCAAAGCGGCTCATCAGAACGAACGCCATTCTTCCAAAGCAACGCCTTCTTCTTCCATCCGCTGGTTGTAAGCCGTCAGGAAGTCGGCATGCTCCTCATTCCATTGCTGCTCTCTGCGCATTTGGATCTCTTCGCGTAGCCGCTGTTCACAAATTTGCGAAATGTTAATGCCGAGGCTCTTTGCGGCTTGGTACACATCCATCGAAAGCGTGATGTTGGTAGCTTTCTTTGAAGGCAGCTTTAAGGGGGCGGAAGAAGATTTCATGATGGTCTATGCGCATCAGGAATGTGGTTGGGTATGCGCATTATAGCGCTGAAATCGTTCTGGTAACGCCTTCAGGTTGCCAGAATTGCCTCTCACATCATTTGCCAAACATCAATGTCGGCAACATTTACGCATGCAAATATAGGCTCTCGCGTCAACCAGACGAACGGAGCCCGCCGTGGACAACGCCCTGCTCAGCTTCCTCCAGCAAGAAAAGGACCTGGTCACTGACAACCGGCCACTCCGCCTGCGGCTGGCGCATCCAACTCAAATGCTGGAAGACGTTCTACTGCCGCAGGTCGTGCAGGGTACCGAATCGATTTGTGGAAGCGTTGAATACCGCATCATGTGCGTTTCTCTCGACGCCTTCATCCCGCTGAAGGAGCTGATCGCGTTGCCGGTCGCGATCGATATCGTCACCGACCGCGGCGACTTGCGCAGCATCTGCGGCATTGTCACCGAAGCACGCGCCGGCGACAGCGACGGCGGCCTGGCGAGCTACCAACTGGTGCTGCGCGATGCGCTATCCATCATGGAAAAGCGAAACAACACCCGCGTGTTCCGCAACAAGAACGAAGTGGAAATTGTGCAGGTGATCCTGGATGAATGGTTGCAGACAAACCCCATCATTGGCACCTGCTTCCGCTATGAGATGGATGAATCTTTCCGCGTCGACGCTTATCCGCAGCGCGAATTCACCATGCAGTACAACGAGCCCGATGCCGCGTTTATTCGACGTCTGCTTAAACGGCGCGGGATAGCATGGTACTTCCGCGCCGACCAATCGAACTGTCCGTCGCACACGATGGTCCTGTTTGACAACGCCGACACACTACCGCCTAACGCTGCGGGTATCGTGCGCTATCACCGCGATGCCGCGACCGAAGAGCGCGACGCGATCACCTCATGGTGCGCGGTTCGTACTCTGCAACCGGGTAGCGTGTCGCGCTTCAGTTGGAACTATAAGAATCCACAAGGTTCGGAATTCATGACTGCGAAGATTGACGGACGATCTGACCAGGGACCGAACGGGAACGAGATGTCTGCCAGTCTGGATGACTATTTGGTGCTCTCGCCGCACGCAGGTGATGACCACGATGACCTTTGCCAGTTGGGCCAGTTAGCTATGCATCGCCACGACCTTGAATCAAAATGCTTCCACGGCGAAGGTAGCGTGCGTGACTTTTGCGTAGGTGAGTATTTTGAACTTGATGGGCACGCAGAAATCGATGCACATCCCGGCGCGGAGCGTGAATTCGTCATCAGCGAGCTGCATATGGCCGTATCAAACAATTTATCAAAAGACTTAGCTGCGCGTGTCGAACGGCTATTTTTTCAAAGCCGCTGGACGCCCGGAACAGGCTGCGAGCTATCGGAAACGCGCATAAAAGTAGTATTCACTGCTGTCCGTCGCGGCATTTCTTTCGTGCCGATGTTTGATCCGCAAGTCGATGTACCCAACGTTCCTATGCAAAGCGCTATCGTCGTTGGCCCGGAAGGAGAGGAAGTCCATTGCGATGAATTAGGGCGCGTGAAAGTACGATTTCGAAGCACCCGGCCCGCCGACCATGAGCATGCGCAAGGGGCCGGGGCGTCGGACAGCGATGTGGACTCTGCGTGGATTCGCGTTGCGAGCAGTTGGGCGGGAAATGGGCCCGGGAGCCAAAATCAATGCGGTAGCCTGCACTTGCCTCGCGTAGGAAGCGAAGTGTTGGTGGCATTTCTCTCCGGTGATCCAGACAGGCCAATAGTCGTAGGGCAAACATACAACCAGGTTGCGCGGCCTCCAGCGTTGAGCCAGGCGGGCGACTTGCCGGGCAATCGGTACCTTTCTGGGTTGAGGAGCCGGGAAGTGAATGGCGCCCGTGCAAATCTTCTGCGCTTTGACGATACGAAAAGCGAAATCAGCGCCCAACTGGCGAGCGAGCACGCTTGGGCTCAACTCAATCTTGGATTCATCACGCACGAAAAGGCTGACGGTGTTGGCGCGAAGCGTGGCGAAGGAGCAGAACTCACAACGAAACTCGCCGCTTCGATTCGCGGTGAATGTGGCGTTCTGATATCCGCCGCTCCCTTTTCGACGTCGAAGAACGAGATGCTGGACCGGGATCCCTGCCTTGGTGCTGCGAAGCTGGCGCACGGCGTTCACAAGCATCTAGCCGAAGTTGCATCCAAGGCTTCGGAAGAAAGCGAGTCAAATGATTCGCTTGGCGACATGGTCAGCAAGCTGGAGAAATGGACGGATGGTGGCGGCGATCCGTTAGTCGCCATATCTGCACGTAGCGGGATCATTGCTGGTTCCGCTGAATCGATGGTACTCGCGTCACAAGACGACATCCATTCGGACAGTGGGCGCGACACAAGTATCGGAGCTGGGGGAAACCTGTTTGCCAGGGCTGCAAAGGGCGTGAGTGTGTTGGCTTGCAAGCTTGGGATGAAGCTTGTCGCGGCAGGTGGCGATATAAAGATTCAGTCACAGAATGGCAGCATCGAGATCTCGACCGCCAAGCAAATCAAGCTCATAGCCAACGAGAAGATCGAACTTCACTCGCCAACAATTAGATTCGTAGCGCAGGGTACTCAGATCGATTGCGGGGGAGGGAGAATCACTCAGCAGAGTAGCGGTGCTCACACGATCAAGTCATCAAAGTTTGATCACCTAAACGGAGGTAATGGAACGCCAGCAAAGTTGAACATGCCGAGCCTGGAGGTAGAGCATGATCAGCAAGTCGAAGTCCTAGACCATCAAACCGATGAACCCATGCCAAATCGGAGATATCGAATCAGGGTTGATGATGGAAAGACATATGAAGGTACTACGGATGACAAAGGCATGACGGAGAGATTTGCGAGTAAGACGGCGTTTGCACAATTTGAGATCGAAATTTTGGATTGAGGTGAAGAATGGGGACTCAACTTCCAACATATGTCGATTCCGGTGCATATAAGGCGGCAGGTTACGTCACGCCGAAAGAAGACAAGTCACCGCAAACTGCGCGCGTGTTAGCAAAGCGCGCGATTCCAATTGTTTTTTTGCCTGGGATTATGGGTTCGAACTTAAGGATGTCGTCAGCAAGGCAACGAGCTCTTGGAAAGCGCAACAATATCGCTTGGCGCCCCGATAGAAAACTAGAAATGATTGCACTTCTAAATGCGTCGGCAGCAGAGAGGCAATTGCAGCTCGATCCGGCAGCCACTGAGGTTGATACTTACGATAGTGGCACGGCACCTACGGGAAATCGTTCCGAGACCGCGGAAGAACGACATGGCGGTAAGTCCATTCGGGTAACAATTCCATCAGCCCACCCGCTTCTGCTCGAGGATGATCTACCGACTACAAATCCAAGGCGAACGAAGGAAGAAAAGGCTTTGGAACGGGGATGGGGGGAAGTCTATTTCACAAGTTATCGAGGAATATTAGAACAGTGTGAACAGGAGTTGAACAGGCCGACGCTATTAGGGGGAAAGTGGGCGCGAATCGTCGGCGTTGATCCGGTGAAGTTCGGCGCGGCAGCGTCAATACCACTGTCTCCCTTAAAGGAGGATGAATTAGCTTTGGCCACCAAGGGCTGTATCTTCCCGGTGCATGCGATGGGGTACAACTGGCTGAACTCAATTGAACAGGCAGCGTCGATTCTAGCCACAAGAATCGGCAAGCTAATCGACAAGTATACTTGCTTAGGTATTCAATGTGAGAAGGTCATCGTCGTTACGCATTCCATGGGTGGATTGGTGGGGCGTGCGTTGGTGCATCCGCGAATGGGAAATATCGAGTCGAAGATTCTCGGTGTTGTCCACGGTGTTCAGCCTGCCTTAGGCGCACCGGCGACATATAAACGCATGCGATGCGGCTTCGAGGAAGGTTTTCTTGGAGCGGCGCCGACCCCCAAGATTCTGGGGAACTATGGCTCAGAAGTCACTGCTGTATTGGGAAACTCTGTGGGCGGACTCCAGTTGCTGCCTAGCTGCGCGTATGGAAATAATTGGTTGCGAGTTCAGCACAACGGGCGAGTCATCGAAAGCTGGCCGAAATCTGGTGATCCCTATTCAGAAATCTATTCCATCCGGAACAAATGGTACGGTTTGCTTCGAGAGGAGTGGTTGAATCCAGCAGGCGATCACGATGCCGGCTTCAATACAACATGCCGAAATCTGATTAAGGCCAAGAACTTCCACGCCGCGATCGAAAATACATATCACGCACAAAGCTATGCACACTATGGCGCAGACCCACAAAGGCCATCATGGGAGACGGTTACTTGGGATTATGAATTGCCAGTCATCGCTAATGATTGGAAAGATATGCAAATTACGGCAGATGATGAGCAAGGGCATTTTACCGTGAACAGTGCTTCGAGTTTTGATAGACAATTAAGTGGGATCACGGTCAAGCTGGGGTCTGCGAGTGGCGCTGGAGACCAAACAGTTCCGATACGTTCTTCTGACCACCAGCTACTCAGCGGAAAATTTAAGGGCGTGTTTCGGCAAACTGGATACGAGCATCAAGCCAGCTACAGTGACTTGCGTGCCGTTCAATCGACGCTTTTTAGCATTGTCAGAATTGCGTCGACGATGAACTGGTCGAGAGATGATTGCGGCAATCTCGTGGCGGGGGAAGATTATCTTGCTCCTCATAGTGATCATCTCTGGAATTGGTTTCGGAATCAATTTTCTGATCAAGGAGCGCAAGATGCCTTCGGAGAACAGACTTGAAGCTATTTTTGAAGACTTGCGTACCGTCTGTGTTGGTCGATTTCTTATCGATGTACCCAAGTCCGCAATTGTCGTCTTCGGTGCCGCACGCGTACCTGTAGAGACTTGGCGGAATGTTGGTGATGGGAACCGCTTGGAAGAGTACGTCAAACAAGCAGTAGCTAAGAGTGAAGAAGACAGGTGGCTGGCGAGAGACGCTTTGCTGAGTGATACATCCGTCTTAGGAAAGGTGTGGGACGGAGTCGGGCCAAATCACAAGATCGTCTTTGGGGTTGGGCGTGCTGAAGGGTCATCCTATAACGTGCAGTCCTTTGTAGGCGTAGGAAATGATCTATACGTGCAAGAATACGCGGCATTTGGAGAGGACAACGAGTACCTTAAAGCAGTTGAGGAAGCTCGTGAAATAGCAATGCACCTAAGACATCGCGATGAGGACGAAGTTCCAAAGGACTCGGGATTTTGCATAGATGGCGCTATCGTAGGCGACCCTCGAATGTACATGGTCGAAGCGGCGACGTTTGGAATTCGGCTAAGAGAATTCGAAGGCGTGCACCTGTCGATACAAACGACAAAGAAATCACGATTTATACCGTCGGATGCGATAGAGCCGCGTTTGAAGTCCGCCGAAAAGTCGATAGTCGCACTAGGGTATGGAAACTGGTATAAGCGCATTAAATTCTTAAGGCGTGGGCAGCGAAAGATCGGCAATTGGGATGGCTTCGAAGTGGCAGCTCATAGGCCTGCCGTTGAATCGGAGGAGGAATCACATGAGTTTGCATTCTTGAGTCATGGCGAGCCAAAGAACCCACTGCTGCCAGTACTCGACGTTAAATTGCATACTGGGGTTAAGGGTAACGAAATCGGGGGAGTCGCGCCTAGCATTACAGATGACGAAGCGCTGTACTTATGGGACAGAATTTTGGGCTCGATCAGGCCGAGGCCCGTTCGCAATCCAGATGCAAGATAAGAAGGATCGACTATGGCAAACGTAATCAGGGTGGGGGACCCGACGTCTCATGGTGGCAAAGTAGTAAAGACCAGTGCTCCGGATGTGCGGGTTAGCGGCAAGCCTGTCGTGCTGGTCGGCGACCGCTGCGTTTGCCCGATGACCGGCCACCAAAACTGCGTCATCATCAGCGGAAACAGCAATCACACAGTCAACGGCAAAGCCGTCGCCTACGAAGGTGACAAGACCAGCTGCGGTGCAACGCTGATTTCAACAGTCGCTACGTTCGCATCAAGCTAGGCATTTTCATCGCCACCCGATATGAATATTGGGCCGGCTCGTTGGAGAATGTCACAAGCTAAAATCGTCGCGCTGCATCAGGCACATGACAGTTGTTTTTCTTCTGAAGAGGTGAGCTAAGGCATGGCCGCCATCACTGGCCATCGCTCAGAGATCTTCCCAGACTCCATCACTGCAATCTCCCCGAACTGCTGCAACACGGCTTCACTTTGCCGTGGACGCAGGAAAACATAGTCGTCGACTTGCAGCTGCTGCGCCCCGGAGCCCAGCAAGGCTTGCTGATTCGATGAATTCCCATACAGTCCGCTTGCCGCCAATCCTGTTGGCGACACTGGATCTGCCATCCAATTCCCGCCATAGACGAAGTAGACATGCTCCTGGTTTCTATCCCAAGCGCGCGCAGCATCGCCCAACACCTCAACACCAATGGGCATCTGGAACCGCCGATCAGCCTTCAGCACAGGCGTTGCTATGAAAGCCGCAGGCGCCAAGTCTTGCAACAAGTCAGTATCAAAATCGCTTGGTTTGACGAGAGCCGAGCCCAGCGCGATCTCATTGGCAGCCCCACTGGCATCGTGCAAACGGTAAGTCGGCGAGCCGCCTGCATTGAACACCAGCCCTGTGTCGCCGCCATTCGATTGCAGGCTCTGTGAAGCAAGCCCGGCATAGTCCCGATAGATGGTCTTGGCCCGCGCCAGTGCCTTCTCACGCAAGTTCGCCAACGGCAGCTTGGCAACATGCGCGTCATACCCCATCATCCCAGCAAACTTCAGGCGCGGTTCCTCACGCAAAATGGTCAGCATCTGCTGCAGCATCTCCGGGCTATCCACGCCTCCGCGATGCAGACCTACGTCAATCTCCAGGCTCACTCGCATATCCAGCTTCTGTCCACGTGCCAGGTCGCGATACTGCGCCAAACGTTGCGGCGTATCCACCAGCCACTGTAGCTGCCGCTCAGGCTGGAACTGCCCGCCCTGGAAGCTACGATAAAACTCCGCCGCCGCAGCAACAGGCAACGGTTTGCCCAACAACAGATCGACATCGCCGCGCTGAGCCGCAAGTTGCTGCAAGTAGGGCAGGTTGAACACCATCAGCCGGCGCGTCTGCATGGTTTGCATCAGCAAGTCCAGCAGCGGCAGGCAGGGCAGGGACTTGGCGACCAGCCGCAACGGCAAGCGCCCATCGATATTGCGCATCACCTGGCGCGCATTAGCCAGCAACCGGTCCTTATCGATCACCATGGTTGGCGTGGCAATGCCCGCCGTGCGCAAGGCCTGTGAAGCCCGGGCGAAGTATTCCGCATGCGGTGCTCCCTTGTCGCGCGGCCGCACTGCCAGCGCAGCCGCACCAACCAAGCCGGCGCCAATCGCCGTGATCACCGCCCGTCGTTTCAGCGCCACCATCACGCCACCCCAAACAGTGAACGCAAATGCGGGTTCAGCATGCGACCGTTGGGGTCCATCTGCTGCCGCAATGCCAGGAAATCGTTCCAGCGCGGGTACAGTCCCGCCAGCTCTTTCGCACCCAGGTTATGCAGCTTGCCCCAGTGTGGCCGGCCACCATGCTTGCGGAAGATCGGGCCCAGGTCGGACAGTAGGTAATCGTAAGCCTCCCCATGCGCTGCATGGACGGCGATGGAACAGCTGTCCCGCTTGTAGAACGGGCTAAGCCAGGCATCGTCCGCTTTCACAAAGCGGAACTCCATCGGGAAGAACACCTCATTGCGCTTCTCCAGTGCTGCTATGACCTCCCGCACGCAGGCAATGCCCGCCTCTCGCGGCACGTGGTATTCCGTTTCGTTGAAGCGCGTTGGGCGCACCGTGGAGAGCAGCTTCCATGAACGGTTCTTCGCCTCCTCGGTCAGATCCGGATCGATCAGCTTGCCCGCCGTCCAGCGCCGCAAGTCGGGGAACCTGCCCAGCCAGTCGCGCAGCTTGCGCAAATCGCTCAGCATCTCCTCGTCTTGTGAATGCGGCACCAGCACGTCGTTACCCTTGTACTCGTCATGGGCAATAGCCGCTGCATAGCCGGTGAAGGGCAGATAGTAGAACTCGAAATGCCGGTGCTTGGCCGCCAGCTCGCCTGCCTGCTCCAGGATTTCGCCCAATGGACGCAGCCACACCTTGCGATGCAGGCTGAAGGAGGGCACTACCCGCACTGTCGCCTGCGTGATTACTCCCAAGCTGCCGAGTGAAACGCGTGCTGCGGCCATCTGTTCCGGATTGCGCTCCTGGTTCCAATCCACTACCTCGCCCTGCGGTGTGACCAGGCGCAGGGCCGTCACTTCCGCATGCATGGCTTGAATGTTGGCGCCAGTACCGTGAGTGCCCGTGCTGATGGCGCCGGCTAGCGACTGCATGTCGATATCCGGCAGGTTGCGCAAGCCGACGCCCAGAGAATCCAGCTGCCGCGACACCATGGAAAGGCGAGTGCCAGCCATCAGCGTGGCCGTCATGGCAGCCTTATCGTGCGATAGCACGCCGTTCATCCGTTCAAGGGAAACGATCGTATCGTTGGTCGGCACCAGGGCAGTGAAGGAATGGCCCGCGCCGACACAACGCACCGTGCCGGCTGCATTGCGCAGCAGGTCTGCTAGTGCCTGCTCGTCCGCCGGCGTAGCCAGAGACTTGGCTTGGCACTGCTGCACCTCCGACCAGTTCTTCCAGCGGAAGGGGCGCGGTTGAGCCGGAATCGCGGCCTGCGCACGGTTTGCAATCAGGCCAGCTGCCGCAGCCATGGCTCCGGCTTTCAGGAAGAGGCGGCGCTGCTTCATGTTCCACTCCTTGCCATGAAGAGCGTCAGCGCGCGTAAGTCGTCCGCGCTGCAGTCATTGCATTGGCCCATCGCTGGCATGGTGTTGAAGCCATCGCTCGCATGCCGCACCAGTTGGTCTATACCTTGGTCCAAGCGCGGCTTCCAATGCGGCGCAAAGCCCGCCAGCGGCGCCCCGCTGCCGTTCCGCGCATGGCACGCCAGGCACGAACGCTCATAGCGCTCCGCCAGCCTCGTATCGGCTGGCCGGGAAGTTTCAGCCCATTGCAGATCGGCCGTGGCCGGTTCCTGTTTAGCAGCAGAGCAGGCACTCAGGCCCACCAGTGCTATTTGCACGCCCAACAACGCTCGCATCGACTCCCCTTCTTCAAGTGGAACAACGTTGAATGAGAATAACGATGAACTTAAGAAAAAACAATGTTTTTGTTCTCCTTCCGGTGGGAGGCGTACGCAAACAACATCTATCAGGTTTGCTCCACATCAACGTCGGCAAACTTTGCACATGCAAACATAGGTCTCTATCGAAATCGCTGGAGGTGCGCAAATGAGTATCGTAATCCCGACGCACGTTGAATCCGGCAACGTAAAAGCAGTTGGATACGCGACCCCCAAAGAGGATAAGAAGCCTCAAAAAATGTACGCATTGCCTAAGCGCGTGATTCCGATAGTTTTTCTACCTGGGATCATGGGCTCGAACTTGAGGATGAACGCTGCACGCCAAGCGCTGTTACGCCGCAAGAACAATATCGCGTGGCGCCCTGATAGACCGAAGGAAATGGTGGGATTGATTCATGCAGATCCGGCACAACGCCAAATGCAACTTGATCCTGCCGCTACTGAAGTAGATACCTACGATAACGGAAGCGCGCCAACTGGAACTCGATCCGAATCGGCAAAGGAGCGACAGGACTGCGGATCCATCCACGTAACGATTCATTCTGGTCACCCGCTCCTTTTGCTTGATGATCCTCCTACAGCGAAGCCGCGCAGGACTAAAGAGGAAATGGTATTAGATAGAGGGTGGGGCGAAGTCTATTTTTCGAGCTATCGGGAGATCTTGGAGGAGTGTGAGCAGTTATTGAACAGGCCTACGAAATACGGAGGCTGGGGCAGGATACTGGACACGGATCCTGCTACGTGGGGAGCAGTCGACAATCCGAGAGTTTCGCCATTGACGGAGGATGAGTTGGTGAGGGCGACGCATGGATGCATGTTTCCCGTGCATGCGATGGGCTACAACTGGCTGCAATCCATCTCGGTTTCAGCGAGAACTCTTGCTGGTCGAATCACGAGCCTCATAGAGAGGTACAAATCAATGGGGCTCCAATGTGAGAAGGTCATCATCGTAACTCACTCTATGGGTGGTCTCGTAGGTCGGGCATTAATCCATCCAAAAATGGGGAACATCGAGGACAAGGTATTGGGAGTAGTTCATGGCGTTCAGCCAGCGACAGGCGCTCCGGCAGCCTACAAAAGGATACGTTGTGGTTTTGAAGAAGGTGCGTTAGGCATTGATCCGGCACCCAAAATTCTCGGCAATTTTGGTGCGGAGGTTACCTCTGTCTTGGCGAACTCAGTTGGCGGACTACAGCTTCTTCCAAGTTGTGACTATGGGAACGGCTGGCTACGGGTGACTCACAAAGGTATCGTGCTTGACCGCTGGCCGAAAAATGGCGATCCCTATGCGGAGATCTATAGTTTGAGGGATAAATGGTATGGCTTGTTGCGAGATGAGTGGGTGAATCCAGCGCGGAACGGCCTTTCGGGGTTTGAAGAAACCTGCGAGCGATTGATTCTCGCCAAGGAATTTCACCAGTCAATAGCTCACGTTTACCACCCGGTAAGTTACGCGCATTATGGTGCGGACCCAAAGCGCGGTTCTTGGGAAAACGTAACCTGGAACTATGAGCTACCAGTGCTGGCTTCGAATTGGCAGGAGCTGAAGGTCCTAACGGATGATGGGCAGGGGCTTCTTTCGCTAGCGGATGCCAACCACGCTCCCGAGATGCCATCAGGTATTACTGTAAAGCTAGCCGCCGCCTTTGGTGGAGCCTGTCAGAATTTTAGTGTGAATCCGGGGTCATGAAATAATACCGAAAGGGATTTTCCATGACCGACGTAATGACCACGAAGAAGCCGAAAACCAAGAAGCAGTACCCGTTTCCCGTTGAACTGATCGACCAGCTGCTGGCACAGGTCGAGAACAAAGATGCTGAATCCATTCTCGGGGAATCAGGCCTGGCCGGCCAGCTCAAAAAGATGCTGGCCGAGCGCATGTTGACAGCCGAATTAACCCACCATCTCGCCACCGAAGGCGACACAAAGAACCACCGCAACGGCAAGAGTCGCAAGACCGTGCTGGCGCCAGGCGGCGAGCTGGATCTGGAGATCCCGCGTGACCGTCTTTCCAGCTTTGAGCCAAAGCTGGTCGCCAAGCACCAGCGTCGTATGCCAGGCTTCGATGACCATGTGATCGGCATGTATGCACGCGGCATGACCGTGCGCGAGATTCAGGCGCATTTGTTGGAACTGTACGGAACCGAAGTGTCGCCAGACCTGATTTCGACCATCACTGACGAGGTCATGGACGAAGTGACGCAATGGCAGCAGCGACCACTCGAGACGATGTACCCGATCGTTTACTTCGATGCATTGCGGTTGAAGATCCGCGATGAGGGCACCGTCAAAAACAAGGCCGTGTATCTGGCGCTGGGCATCCGCGCCGACGGCCGCAAAGAAGTGCTGGGCCTATGGATCGAACAAACTGAAGGCGCCAAGTTCTGGCTGAAGGTCTTCAACGAGCTACGCAACCGTGGACTGGAAGACATTCTGATCGCGGTAGTGGACGGCCTACGCGGCTTCCCTGAAGCGATTGAGGCCGTGTACCCGCAGGCGCAGATCCAGACCTGCATCGTGCACCTGATCCGCAACTCGATGACGCTCGCATCCTGGAAGGACCGTAAGGAGCTCGCAGCTGCGCTCAAGCCGATCTACCAGGCCGCCAATGCCGACGCGGCAGCAGCGGCGCTAGATGCCTTTGCAGAGGGGCCATGGGGGCAGCGTTTCCCGACCGTACCTGCGATGTGGCGACGCCAATGGGAACAGGTGATACCGTTCTTCTCCTACCCGCCGGAAGTGCGCACGATCATCTACACAACGAACGCTATTGAGAGCCTGCACATGCGTTTGCGGAAAATCGTGAAGAACCGTGGCCACTTCCCAAGCGACGAAGCAGCGACCAAATTGCTGTATCTGGCCTTGCGCAATATCGAAAAAGATTGGAAGATGCCGCAGCGGACCTGGAAGATGGCCGCCAATCAGTTTGCCATTCTGTTTGGGGAACGCTTCACCAACGCGATTAACTAACTACGAACCGCGACCCCGGCACACAAAATTCCTGACAGGTCCCTTTGGTGCCGGCGACCAGACCGTCCCGATCCGTTCATCCGATCACCAGCTATTGAGTGGCAGATTCAAAGGGATCTTTCGGCAAACAGGTTATGAACATCAGAACAGCTACAAGGACGTCAGGGCCCAGAACTCGACTCTTTTCTGCATTATCAAGATTGCTGCGACCATGGAATGGGGGCTGGCATGAACAAGCCCATTAGCCAGTTATCAATGTGTGCGGCCCTGTTCACCACCATCAGCATTACCGGAATTTGCTATGCAAATGGATCGGAGAAGAAGATGTCTAACGATGCGAATCGCCTTGTTGCAGTGACTGAAAAAATGAAGCCCGTATGTGTAGGGCGCTTCATCATCGATGTGCCTGCCAATGCAGAAATAGTTTTTGGTCCTGCCAGATTGCCCGTTGAAATCTGGCGGAAAGAAAATGAGGGAAGGAACTTCGATGCTGCAGTTCGCGAGGCGGTAGCCGAAGCCGAATCGAGAAAATGGCTTGCATACGACGCATTACATGAAGATGGCTCCCTAATCGGGAAGGTGCTGGATGGCTTCGCACCGAACCAGAAGATCGTACTTGGTGTAGGTAAGGGGGACGGTGCCTATTACAGTGTTCACTCGCTTGTGAAGGTTGGTGACGATCTATTCGTTCAAGAGTACGAGGTCTTCGGGAGAGGAGGGAAATACTTGAAAGCTTCGGATGATGCTCGACAGATCGCAAAGCGTCTTCGCGCGCGCGCTGCAGATGAAGTTCCAAGTGAGCCTGGCATTTGTCTTGACGGTGCTTTTGTAGCCGATCCATCCCACCGCTACATGGTGGAGGCTGTCACCCTCGGGATCAGGCTGAAAGAATTCGCGGATGTCCATATCTCAATAGAAATGACAAAGAAGGACATTCATATCCCATCGGATGCACTCGAGCCAAGGATGAAGGCGGCACGGCAGGATGCAATCGCACTGGGCAAGGGCGCATGGTATAGCCGAATAAAATTCTTGAGTAAGGGAAAACGACGGGTTGGCAACTGGGATGGTTTTGAAGTTGGAGCCAGAATGCCTGCCCAGGAGTCCGGGAAAGAGCATCACGAGTTCGAATTTCTAAGCCAAGGAGAACCCAAAAACCCTCTGCTGCCAGTGCTGGACATTCAGCTGCACACTGGCGTCAAGGACAACGTAATTGGCGGTGAAAGAGCTGGAATCTCTGATGCAGAGGCCCTCTATCTTTGGGAGAGGCTGCTCGCGTCAATCAGGCCGAGGCCGGTTCGCAAGAGCGGCGATTGAGCGTCATCATTTGAGCAAAGTGATCAAGAACGCAGCTATGCGAGCTGCGCACGTGAGGGGTGAACGTGCAAACCTCAGAATTTCTATTGCAGGCGGATGGCAGTATCAAATATCCAGGTGCGTCGAATTTCGATAACGTCGTATTGACGCGCCAGGCTGGGCGGGAATGCCCCGTAGGGCGCATGCCTGGCCACCACGTTTCGTATTGCTTCGTCGATCGCCGGCACACCGCTGGAAACGACAAAAGTCACCTTCTCTACAGACCCGTCTGCACGAATCGCCAACGTCACCATGGGCGGAACGTGGCGCTGTTTCGCTACTTCGCGAACCATGTCGAATGCCATGTTCAGTTCGAACTTCTTGCTTATCGCATCCGCGTATTGAACCAGGTCTGCATTTGGATCCACGCGACCAAAGAGCCATCCCCGGCGTATTCCGCTAACTGTAGGGAGCAGCGAGCGTGAAGGGTTCTTCAACGCTGCATCGCGTTGGGCCGCCTCTTCGTTGAGTTGCCTGCCGATTGCGCGCAGGCGTTCTTCCCGCTCTGCCTCCTGCTTCGCTTTCTCGAGTTGCGCTTGCTCGCGCTTCACTTGCTCGAGGCGCGCTGCCTCCTGCTTTGCGGCTTCTTGTCGCCCAGCCTCTTGTTTGATGGCGTCTTGGCGCGCCGCTTCCAGTTGTTGTGCCTGCCGTATCGCCTCAAGCTGCGCCTGCTTTGCCTGTTCTGCACGCTGGGCTTCCGCCTTGCGTGCTGCCTCTACGCGCGCGAGTTCGGCTCGTTCCTGCGCCTGCCGGGCTGCCTCCTGGCGTGCTTTCTCTTCCAGCTTTGCCTGTTCACGACGAATTTCTTCTTCACGGGCCAGCACCTGGCGTTCGGCCTCCTGCCGCGCAGCTTCGTTCCTGGCTACCTGCTCGACGCGAATGGCCTCTTGGCGAAGTTCCTCCTGGCGAGCAGCCTCGAGCTGCGCTTGCCGGGCTTGTTCCTGACGGATGATTTCCTTACGTACGCTTTCGGCGCGCTCCTGCTCCTGGCGAGCGGCCTCTTGCTGTTGCTGTGCTTTTCGGGTCGCTTCCCGCTGGGCGTCTGCCATCATTTCGGCTTGACGCAGGCGTTCTGCCACTTGCTTTTCCTGTTCGAGCTTAGCCAATTCGAGCGTGCGTTCTTGAGCCTCTTTCTCAAGGATCTTTGGTGCCGCGTCGCTAGCGTTATCCGGTACTTGTGCCTCGCGCTCCTGAACGGGAATACTGCGCACCGTGGCGTTAGCTGGAGCATTTGTGGGCGATGCGATAGGGGCGGCCGATGAAGGTATTTCCTGCAGCTTGCCAGCCGGAGTTACTGGCATTGAGGTTGGCGCCTGCGCCGGTGCAGGGGGCGGAATCAGGATGGCAGGTGTCTCGCTGTTTCCGATAGCGGGTGGAGGCGCGATCATCGATGCAACCGGGCCTGCGACTACGGGCCGCTCCACTGGCGCCAAAACGGGATTAGCGTTTTCTTTTAAAGCTGCAAGTGGTGCCGGCGTTAATGCCGCTGATGCAGGGGAAGAAGGCGGCGGAGGCAGGAGTAGCACCTGCAAATCGTTGGCGCCCAGCCGTCGTTCCTGCCATGGAAATTTCAGAGCGGGTAGTCCGAAGGTTTGGCCGCCCAAGGTAATGCTCAAAAGTCCGGCGTGAATGATGGTGGAAATCACCAAGGCACTACTTAATCGCCAGGGTTCACGCTGGAGACTATTGGATCTGCCGATGGTGATTGCTGAGGACATCAGCACAGGCTATCACAAAGGCAGCGCCTATTGATCAATCGGCAACTGAAGCGCTAAATATGCAACAACGCCGTTGGCTCCTGTCGCTCTTAACTCTGTGCCGGCGGTTTGTTGAAGCGGTGCAATATTCCGATTAGCAGCACGTCGATTAGTGCTTCCAGGTGGCGATTGAACTCGTCATGCTCGAACCACTCTTCGCCATCCCCGAACACCAGGCGCAACGACACCATGCCGTGCAAGCCTTCCCAGTAGATCTGGGCCATGGCCTCTACCTGCTCCACAGGAATTTGGCCAGTGGCAGCCAGATCGACGAAGAGCTGGCAGGCAAACGCATAGGGGTCTTGCGCCTGGTTGCCGTGCTCAACGCGCGAACTTGCCACCGGCGCATGCGGCCGGCGTTCGAGGAAGACCAGCGCGTACTGGTCGGGATGCCGCATGCCGAAGGTCACATAGGCCCGCCCCGTGCGGCGGATGTTCTCTAGCGGCGAAAGGTCCGCATCGGTGGCGTTGCGCATGGCTTTGACCAAGTCGAGCAGGTCGCTGTCCATCGCTTGGGTGATCAGCGTGGCTTTGTTTTGGAACAGGTTGTAGACAACGGTGGTCGAAAAGCCCGCCTTTTCCGCGACCTTGCGCAGCGTGATCTCGCGCGCTCCGCCAGCTTTGATCAGGGCGCGAACCGCCTTGATGATGTCCTTTCTCCGCTGTTCAGATTCGCGAAGTTTGCGCTGTTCTACGCTGTTAGATTTATTCATTCGTAAGATCGTTGAGAAGCACACGTGAGACTAGCATGCTAGTCAACTTTCGTTCAACGTATGAATTTAGCAATTGGCAGTCACCAACTGTTGGTAAATGTTACTCATGATAATATGTTTAACAATACCAACTTGCAGCTATTGCGGGCACAACGTGGCCAAAAATATCTTCGTATTTTCAGCGGCAGACCCCGCCGCCAGGACGAACTTAAAGATTTCTATCACGGCTGGAATCCCCGAATCTCTGATCCAAGAGAACTGCACCAGTGAAGATGTCGAATTTTTGAACAGTTCACGTCTCGATGGCGAGCTATATGCTTGGGGAGCTCAGCCGGGGCCCATGAACGATAAGTATTACGCCCAAGTCGAGCCAGGCGATATTGTGATTTGTGCATTTGAAAGCAAATACCAGTTTGTCGCCACCGTAACTCATAAGCTGACTAATCGTGGTCTGGCGACGGCGCTATGGGGGGCAGGGAGAGATGGGTCAACATGGGAGAAGATGTTTTTCTTAACCCGCCCACAAAAAATTGAAATTCCACTTGAGGAAGTGTCTGAGTATTTACCAAGGCAAGTTTACGGTTTCGCCCGAGTAGGTGGCGACAAGACCGCAAACATCCATCGGGACTTCGACTCGATTGACGAATTTGCTCAGCAGAAACTAACGTTAGATCGACCGCCTGCTAGTGTTTTCGAACTGCCAACTGCTACTGAATCAACAAATCAGTACTTCGTGCTTCGCAGTAATAAAAACAGCAAGTGGGCTGACCAAAAGGGGAGATCTTATCGCTTTGGCTCTACAGTGCCAAACTATACCAAGCTCATAAAGGGCGGCTACGTCGTTATCGACTCGAAAGATAAAGCTGGTGCGCGAGTAGTCGGCATTGGGCGGCTAGCACCCAGTAACGCCGTCCCTCCATTGCCTGATGAGCCGCTCCAGCACAAATACTTCGAAAGCGCTTTTCTCGAATGGGAAGAAATCGATGGGCATCCACCGTTTTCGAATGCAATAGTCTCGGAACTGGAGAAGCAGCAGGGATACAACAATCAACACGCAGTGCGCCCTGTATCCAAGGAGTTCTACGAAAATGTTCTGGAGTTCCTTCGCGAAGACAGGCACGTTGCAGCGTCAATCGAATTTTTCGAAATATCAGATGCACTGCGTGATCTCTTCATGGACGAGAGGGAATTTGATCGGGCGATTCGCTTGCTTGGATCAAAGAAAAATATCATATTGCAAGGTTCTCCCGGAGTCGGGAAAACGCTCGTAGCTAAGCGATTAGCATATGCCATGGTTGGAATTAAAGACGATCGCTATATCGAGGCTGTGCAGTTTCATCAGGCATATTCATATGAAGATTTCGTACAGGGTTTTCGACCGGACCCTACAACTGGTGGCTTTGCGATACGAAATGGTGTGTTTTACGAATTTTGCGAACGTGCCAGGAGTGAGCCAGAAAAAATTTCGTGTTCATGATCGACGAAATAAACCGTGGGAATCTAAGTAAGATTTTCGGCGAACTTCTAATGCTTATCGAAGCCGAGAAGCGCGATCAAGGCTGGGGCCTTAGGCTAGCATATGCGTCATCTACGGAGCGCAAGTTCTTTGTACCAAGCAATGTCCACATCATCGGTATGATGAACACTGCAGATAGATCGGTCACGACAATCGATTACGCGTTACGTCGTAGATTTGCATTTATTAAAGTGCGTCCGGGATTTGAGAGTGTTAAGTTCGGCGAGCATCTAATCCAAAAAGGCTGGCAACCAGCGTTCGTGGATGCAATTCAAGTTAAATTTGCAGAACTAAACGAGAGCATTGCGGCAGATCCGGACTTAAGAGACGGCTTTTGCGTCGGACATAGTTACTTTTGCGCGAATCGTCCCGAAGGCTGGAGTGACCAGCTCTACTATGGAGAGATCATCGAAACAGAAATTCGCCCACTGCTCGAAGACTATTGGTATGACAAAGACATTAGTGAGATAGAAGCGATTGTTGAAAAACTGTCATGGCCCTAGTTAAAGTCGAAAACCTCTATATGATGCTTGCCTACGCCTGGAATCGACTAGACCAGGCGAGACAAGTCAAATTAGGCGTCCTTCCCAGAGGTGATCTGCCCAATTTGCTTGCACGAGTCTTGGTTGTGTCAACTGAGCATCTGCTGCGTAGAGGGCTATGTAGACAATATGTCGGAATGGAAGAGGAAACCTTTACGCCGCGAGGCAAAATCAATGTAACGGATTCAATTAAACAACTTCATTTGTCTCGTCGGCGTGCCATCTGCGACATTGACGAGTACTCAGCCGATGTGCTGCCTAACCAAATTGTTAAGGCAACAATCATCTCGCTTCTTGCGTGCGAAGAAGTAGATCATAGATTGCGAGCTGAACTCTTCAAATTGAGTCAGGCGCTCGCATCTATTTCCACAATTGCCCTCTTCGGCTGGCACTTCCGCGGAGCTGCGGCAGTGCATCGATCTGGCCGTTATACATTGCTGCTTCATGTGTGTCGCATGATTCACGACGAAATGTTGCCCAGTGACGGAGAGGGCAAGTATCGATTCAGCGAATTCACCCAAGACGAGAAGAAGATGCGTATGTTATTTCAGGCGTTCGTTACTAATTTTTATAAGCACGAGTTACCTGAATTTGAAGTAAGCGCAAACTATGTTAATTGGGATGCTATTGGTGAGCCTTCCGACATAAAATTACTACCGCGAATGCAAACTGACTCAACGCTTCGCTCGCCTGAGCGCCATATTATTGTGGAGACCAAGTTTACGCCGAAGTTGTTCCAAGTTTACAAAGGCAAGAAATCTTTACAGTCTCAGCACTTATATCAGCTGTCGTCGTATCTATCGAACCAAGCAGCAGCATTGGAGAGTCATGCGCCGCGGCCTGAAGGCTTGCTACTTTATCCACAAACAGATGAGCCGCTTAAGCTACGGATGACTTTAGCGGGGCATCGCTTTACAGTTGCTACAGTGGATCTAAATGCTGAATGGGCGACGATACATCAGCGACTCACAAACCTTGCACTGTCCTGACAAATCTGGTTCGAAGAACGCCCGAGAACGGACGAAGCGATCAGATAGTTTCGAATTTTTCTGCACAATATCGACAGAAAAAAGTGTACTGGGGGGCGGCCCCAAACTACAGGCCTATCGGTGTTAGTTGCATGCTTACAATGTTCAGCATCTAAAAAAAAGTGCCCCAGGTTAATATTTTTTGCAATCTGGTACCATGAATAAGTTGAGGAGTGCTTGACTCAGTCTTGAAAGACTCTGCGGATCGTTTGTAAAAAGGTGAACTGATGACGGCGGGCCTGGGCCGCATATGATCCGTGTTGAGGCTATTGGTTCAATTTAATCGGAAGGTACTCTGAATGCGAAAACCCTCAATGAGGGCGTTAATAGAAATACTGAAGTGCCAAAACAAACATGCGCCCAAAATGTCATGGGAAGGACTAGAAGATCATGTCAAGCAGGTCTACGAATTCCTGTTGAGCATAGAAGGTGAAAACGTCGTTGTCGGTCGTAATGTTCAATTGCGAGGCAAAACGGGCAACTCTTACAAGCTTGATGTGTTTTATGAGTTTGAAAAGGCAGGCTTTCGCCATCGAGTCGCCTTCGAATGTAAGAATACAAAGCGGCCGGTTGAGCGAGCAGAAGTTGCCGTGTTCAAGTGCGCAGTTGACGAATTTCCTGGGATGACCGCAGTAATGATTTCTTCGGGGGGTTACCAAAGCGGGGCAAGAAAATTCGCAGATGATCACAGTATCCTCTTGCTCGAATTAGAAGACTTGCCAACGATTTCTCAGCTATTGGGTATGAGGTTGGAGATCGCGACGATGCCCGATGAAAAAGTAGTTGGAGCGCCATTTTGGTCAATCTATGAAGTTGAGACAAATGCACCCTATGGGATGCTGCAGGATGGGCGCCTGCTGTCTGTGCTGTTCTTCTCGAAGGCACAAGCGCTGCAGTACTTACGTGACAACAGGTTGGAAAAGGAATGGGTTGTGCGTGGAATGTCGCAGACCCACTTGCGGACCTTTATCTTGACTGTCGACGCATTGGATGGCCGATTCCTCATTGTGTTTGGACGCACTGAGGATGATGGAGGGTGGGGCGGTACCCTGATAGAGCGCGAAAAGCTGATTTCGGAGTTTTACGTGGACCCGATCCCCATACCGGCGGAAAGGAACGTCATGCCTCACTTAAGGGGAATCAAGCCATCCTGAGCACATGCAGAAAGAATGTTTTTATCACTTACAATGCGTATCAATGGATGACTACGATATGGAGGCACTCATATGGCTGCCTCCCGAATTTCCATATTTCCAGTTGCAAGATATTGCATCTTTACTTGAAAAGGCGGGCATCCTCGTTCCGGGATACATTCCTCCTGCAGTCGGCCTATACAACGTCGATGGCTTTATTCATCATGCTTGGGTGGACGAATGCGAAACCATCTTGCTTCCCGATCGGAACATCGTGTCAAGGTTGGCGCAGATAGCAAAAGGGGAATCTCTTGAAGGACCTGATTGTTGGCAGAAACAAATTGCCTCAGCAATCTTGGCTTTCGCCCAATGTCTCGATATCAAAATAGAGCCCTCAGTTGCATTCCATGAGCTAGCGCCCACACAGGGGAACGATGCGGCGCATGATGAGCTCGCGTGGTTCCGGGTTGCAGACAATGGCAATCCTCAAGAGTGGGTAGATGTTGCTCTCGGATTTGCAGATAAGATCGTCACAATAGAAACGCCGAAGAGAGTTGAAGCAGTTGATCTTGCAAGGCCCTTGAGACGTTGGGGACCTGTCAGGAATTTTGTGTGCCGGGGTCGCGGTTCGTAGTTAGTTAATCGCGTTGGTGAAGCGTTCCCCAAACAGAATGGCAAACTGATTGGCGGCCATCTTCCAGGTCCGCTGCGGCATCTTCCAATCTTTTTCGATATTGCGCAAGGCCAGATACAGCAATTTGGTCGCTGCCTCGTCGCTCGGGAAGTGGCCGCGGTTCTTCACGATCTTCCGCAATCGCATGTGCAGGCTCTCAATAGCATTCGTGGTGTAGATGATCGAACGTACTTCCGGTGGGTACGAGAAGAACGGAATCACCTGCTCCCATTGGCGCCGCCACATCGTCGGCACGGTCGGGAAGCGCTGCCCCCACGGGCCGTCTGCAAAGGCATCTAGCGCCGCCGCTGCCGCGTCGGCGTTAGCGGCCTGGTAGATCGGCTTAAGCGCAGCAGCAAGCTCCTTACGGTCCTTCCAGGACGCCAGCGTCATCGAGTTGCGAATCAGGTGCACGATGCAGGTCTGGATTTGCGCTTGCGGGTACACCGCCTCAATCGCTTCAGGGAAGCCGCGCAGGCCATCGACTACCGCGATCAGAATGTCTTCCAGCCCACGGTTGCGCAGCTCGTTGAAGACCTTCAGCCAGAACTTGGCGCCTTCGGTTTGTTCGATCCACAGGCCCAGCACTTCCTTGCGGCCATCGGCACGGATACCCAGCGCCAGATACACGGCCTTGTTTTTGACGGTGCCCTCATCGCGGATCTTCAGCCGCAATGCATCGAAGTAGACGATCGGGTACATCGTCTCGAGCGGTCGCTGCTGCCATTGCGTCACTTCGTCCATGACCTCGTCGGTGATGGTCGAAATCAGGTCTGGCGACACTTCGGTGCCGTACAGCTCCAACAAATGCGCCTGAATCTCGCGCACGGTCATGCCGCGTGCATACATGCCGATCACATGGTCATCGAAGCCTGGCATACGACGCTGGTGCTTGGCGACCAGCTTTGGCTCAAAGCTGGAAAGACGGTCACGCGGGATCTCCAGATCCAGCTCGCCGCCTGGCGCCAGCACGGTCTTGCGACTCTTGCCGTTGCGGTGGTTCTTTGCGTCGCCTTCGGTGGCGAGATGGTGGGTCAATTCGGCTGTCAACATGCGCTCGGCCAGCATCTTTTTGAGCTGGCCGGCCAGGCCTGATTCCCCGAGAATGGATTCAGCATCTTTGTTCTCGACCTGTGCCAGCAGCTGGTCGATCAGTTCAACGGGAAACGGGTACTGCTTCTTGGTTTTCGGCTTCTTTGTGGTCATTACGTCGGTCATGGACAATCCCTTTCGGTATTATTTCATGACCCCGGATTCACACTAAAATTCTGACAGGCTCGTTGATCGCTATAAGAGCAGTTGCGACCTAGATCGCTCCTAACTGAACTCATAGCCGGCGAGCTTTCCACCACGCCAGTCATCGTAACTATATGTCCGCTTACCCTTTAGTAGAGCGTCGACGTCACTAACCCATTTCTTGATGTCGCCATGATTCACGGTTCGACCTTTTGAAGCATACATCGCGATACGGGAAGTTGACTCATCTTTTCTCTTCAAGCCATACGTCATTCCAACAATGTAGTACAGCATATGTAGGAAAAACATTCGGTGCGGACACTTGTGGTCAGTGGCCAGCGAAATGAACAGGTCCACTTCGCCCGTCCAGGAGAGAAACAAGTCCCACTCCTCTATGGGCCACTCGGATCCCGAATAGGCCCAATCAGTTACTTCTTCGATGCTGGGATTCGTATTCGTCATGTGTCGCGATCGTTCTCAGCTTCCTGTTCCAGCAAACCCCTCTAATCCCCTGCTAAAGCGGAAATATTCGAAGGAAGCGCTTTGCAGGAGCGTCTTCAACTCAGGGCTTACAAAGTAGTATTCGTCATTCATTGTTAGCAGACGTGGTCCTTCAAGGTCCAGATCGTTGATTTCCTCCGGCTTGAAATACTGCCGCACGAGGATTCGAACATGTGTCTTGTATTCTTTGCCAGAAGCCCTATCGAACAATACAGCGTTCTCGCAGACGATACGTTGCACATCATTCTCAACAAAGAAGTCGGCCAGTCGCCGCTCCACGAGTAGGTAACCGAACCCTGGCAGAAACGGCGAGACTTCCGCGTCGTCGAGGATTTGAAACCGGCCGTCATCAAGCTCGAATAGCCGAACTGTTGGCTCGCGACTCTCAATCAGGTAAGGAAGCATCTTCTCAATATCCGATAACTCTCAAGTTTAAAAGCACGAACCACACGTCATACTGTTGAAAGCGCGAGCACTTTATCAGAAAGAATCACACCATCCTTCTCGTGTTCCCCATGGCGCCATGAGGCGTCCTCATAGCGAAGGTAATACTCATCACTGCGCGCCGCTATCGCCAGATTTCTTAGCACTGATAGGAATCCCAATAGCGTAAAGGTTTGGCTATCAAAGTCTTGTGGGAAGAAGGTAAGCTCGCAAAATACTCGATCTGTCTCGACCCAGTGGAAATAGGCTTGGATATGCTCAGGGTTGCGTCCACCACGCCAGACAGTGCTCAGTGAGCCGTTTGGTTGCCGAAGAGTGTTTTGCATCACGGTGCCTGGGACTTCATCACCTTCACCCGTCATCGCCTGCGCCAATGTCCAAGATGACTCTAGAAGCTCCAAAATACCAATGGCCCCGGACGTAGAGATGTTTTCTGCGAAGTTGATATCTCTGCACGAACCATCACAGTCCAGGAGTGCAGCCTCAACGCTGCGGAGGATGGGGTGATCTAAGCTCATTGGAGACTTCTTGTCAATGTGGAGGTCAGCTTATGCCGCTATCGGCATTGAGCTTCGATGCCCTGAACAAACAGCGGAAACTCTGCTTGCGCGTCTTGCAGCACCTGCGTAGCAGTGCGGGCAGGAGGTGCGTTCCTAAGAGCGAACGATTCCAACTCGGGCTGCGAAACGCGAGGCGCATCTGAATATGATGCAGCTTCGTAGGGACCTATCCCCGCTGCGAGAAGCCAAAGATAGTCGTAGAAATTGCGAGCCACAACTGCAGTTTCACCTTCAGAACCCAAGAATACAACCGGCTGCGCTAACAAGTCAGAGCCGGGGCGCACTGTCCAGAAGGCGACATACCCACCTGTGCCATCTTGACCAAACACACGGAACTTCGAAGCATCCGCATTTGGATTGCCGGTCCAAGCCTGGAACCAGTGAGCCGTATCTTCGATCGACATGAACGTATCATGGGGCTCAAAGTCGATGCCGTCGCCGTCCGCATATTCGAATGGCAGTTGATTAGCCAGACTCACCAACTCTGGCAAGACATCATTTTCATTCAACGACATTGATACTCCTATTCAGTTTCGATGTTCCTGGCGGCGGAAATTGCCAGAATTGCTCGCTCAACTTCATCCCACGGTGTGCTGACGATATTGCTAAGGGCAAGTTTAAATGCGTTCTGACGTTCCTCATGTTCAGCCTGCAGTTGCTGAAGATCGATGCGTATTTCTGGAGGAAGTGCTCCTGAGACCACCTGGCTAATGCGAACTGCCATCTGCTCGATGAACCTGAAATGGAAGGACTCAATCTCCTTGATGAATTCATCGCGTGGAATCTGGAGATGGCCCTTAACTGCTGTCCAAGCGAGCTTGCCATCAATGACTTTTTGGCTGTTATCCCACTCAATGTGCACGTTTTTCTCGTCAGACCACATCAAGATATTGGCTGATGGCGACAAGTATGCAGAGTCAAGAAATCGGTTATGCGACAGTGAGCCAGCAAGATCAGCTAGTCGCCAGCATTCATCCTCATCAAGCCAACTGGCCTGGTCGCTCGCCCAGCGAGAACGCGTAGCTTCCCATGCATGTCCAGAATCCCCTGAAAGGTATTGGACCAATGCGGGAGGAACTGGCTCCATGATTGATGGGAGCATGTCGAGGATGTCCTCAAGAAGGCGAACGATCTGGTAATCGCAATATTGGCCTGCACCTGCCGTGCGGGCGTGCTCACTATATTCGAACAGCGATGTCTCGCCGAGGTCGATCCAATATTGACCATCGGTTAGACCAAACCACGATAGGCTCAGATTGTTTGGCGCACCCCATGGAATCACGTCCTCGAGGGGAGTCAATTGGAAATTAATCCGCATAGGTCATCCCAGGTAGTTCATCTTGGCGCCAGCATCCATGTAGCCATAGACCCATGGCTATTCTCCCAAATCTTCAGAATCATCAGCGACTGCTAATTGTCCGACGCGACGAAGCAGATCATCGGCCAATGCCAGAAGTTCTACGTCATCTTGCTTTCCCATGAAAGGCGCAATTCCAAGATGATTCCTTGGCTGCCGCGCAATCTTCTCGGGGGAGTCGTCAACAATAATGATCTGCTCGACCTCGTACCCTTGGCTTTGAACTTTTCGCAGGTCTTTGATATAGACGTACCCGTTCGACTTGGGATGAACTCGCTGGACGCATCGGTCGATGGCCCAAGCAAATTTCACATCGACCTGAGTGCCGAACACGTTCTCCACCACGACATCAACGTATTCACGCGATGACGACGACCATACTGCGATGTCGTAGACCTGGCAAACCTGGGACAAAAGCTCTTTCAGGAAAGGACGTTTGTAGACGTGATACCCATGCCAAACAAAATCGGCTGGGTGTGGGAGCGACTCAGTCCTCGCATGTACGAGTGTTTCGTCCAGGTCAAAAATCAGTAGCTTGCGCTTCATTGCTTCACCAGTTCGAGATCGACGTCCTCCGGGCTAAACGCCATTAACCACTGAGTGATGCCGTTACCGTCGCTGCATTCCAACTCATAGCCGGGAGGCGAAGTATAGACTTCGATAATCGTGGCGACATCGCCAATGGCCGGGGCGCGCAAATTGAATGCATCATCAAGCGCACCTATTGCCGCTCGTATTTCTAGCACGCGGACCACATCATACTGTTCGAATTTCTTTGTCTTCATTGCCTACTTCGAAAACTGGACTTCAACTTCGAGCGCGTCTGACTTCAGGAACTTAGATACCTGTATCTGGGCACTCGGAACGATGCTCGGATACTCGTCGTCCAAGTAGGCGGATACTTCCGCCTCCGGCCAAGGCCCCAACGAAGCCTTATAGTCTTCAAATTCTTCCTGTATGACTCGCCAGTCCTGGTAGTCCTTTTTCGACAGAAGAAGGCTCGACTCCGTGAAAATTATGTGCAGCATCGTTGCTGTCGTTTCTGGATTGCTTGATGGTGGGGTCTGGTTGCTCATTGGCCCTGGGCTTCCTGCCAGCCGGCGTCGATACGTTCGATGACCTTCCCCGAGGCGAAAAATCCACCATCCAATAGTTCAAACCTCACGCCAGGTATCACCACATCGACGAAGAGCTCCGGTGCGATTACGACGCATCGTACGACCGCTACTTCATCCTTTTCAAACACTGCAGCGGAATCGACCCACATTCCGACAGTATTGAGTCCATCTACTCCGTCCATCCGCATTGGGACGCGTCGGTGCAGCGTTTCGTCGAATACGAAATTTCTCCGACGGTCTTCTCCATGCTCCTCGAAATGGAACTTGATCTCGGCGACAAATTGTGGAATAGGTGGCATACGCAGGGGGCTTATACGGCGCAATAAAATTCCTTGTAATTACACGTCGTAGCTGAACGTCGTGACCTGGAGCTCTGGCTCGACCCACAGACGAAATCCGTAAGGGGCCGGCCGGGTGTTGTCGTATCGTCCGGAGAACATATTGGCAGCTGCGAACTCAATGAATTTTCCGTCCTTAGCACTCACGACCCTTGCCCCAGGGCTGTTTAGAAGATTGAGAAGGACAATGGGGGTGCTCACTCCTGCGCATCGAACCGCAAGCTCAACGTCGCCGGCAAGCGGCCAAATCATCAGTGACATGGTCAACGGGCTGCGATCGACTTGATAACTGTAGGAGATTCCATCCTCCTCCTCGATGGGAATGACCCCAAGGGCATCAAGAAAATCTAGCGGTTCCCAAGAAAACTCTGGCATGCAAAATCCAATGAAGTAAGGCGGTCCGTTCGAATCGGAAAATTTATGCACGTTCCCTAAACGCATAGCAATTTGCTTTTGCGTCGTTCAGTGCATGGTGTTCAGGCAATCCTGTTTGCTTATGGTAGTCGTACCGGAGTAGTTCGCTAATACGGTCATCGACAAGGCGCGGTTCACACCATGCAGGGAGTTGCCCCTGAAGTGCTTCGTTCAACAAAGTCCAATCAATTGCCGAATCATAACAAATTACCAAGCCCTCGCTTCGCGGTTTAACTAGCCGCAGCCAATCATCCAACCTCCTGAATAGCTCGCTTTCAGACATTTGAGCATATGGGTCATGACCGAGCAATGGAAGTACAACCTCCTGAACAAATTGGCTGCAGTCCTTCTTGTGATACGGCAGCTCGGCATAGAACTCTTCCCCTGTTTCTGCAACGAGGCCCAGGCTCACTAGTCTAGGTTCAAGAAGATCTGTGAACTCAGTGTCGATGAAAATATTCATAGCAAGGACCGGTCCTCGTTCTGAAAGAGTCGCAGCCATTCATCCATGGAGATAAAGGTCTCCTCAGCCTGGTCATGAAAATATATCCAGCCGCCGCACGCTTTGCTTAGTTCGATGAGGTCTTCTCTGTGTTCTGAGCTGAGTGGGAACTGACCGTACTTAAAGGGCCCATTGAGGACCAACCGCCACAGTGCGAATTCCAGTCCGTCCATCCAGGAAGCGCAATAGGCGGCCTCGGATAGACACGAAATGTGATTTGCCAGTTCCAGTTGCGTAGGGGTTAGGTCACTCAGCATGATGTAAGAGCTGGCTTAGAGGTCAAAAATGGTTCCATGGAAAATGGGCATGTGTGATTGATTCTTTAAACTTTTCAATGATGTTCCCAGCCTTTTTGATGGCATGAAGTGCTTCAACCGATCACTCTTTGCGTCGCAAAATCATCGTGCCCGCTGAGGCTGTGATGATTTCAAGATCGTCATCTACGTTCCATCCGATCCGAGCCAGTAAGTCGATTGGAAAAACGATAATCGCATCTCCTGTCCCATCGCCAGCATCCTCGATCACCACTTGCCAGACTTTTCGCGGTTCTGGCAAATGCTTTCTTAGGATCGCCAGGAGCTCGTGATCTGCATCTGGCAATGCCAACCATTGAGCGCACCAGGTGTCGGAATAATGCGCCCAGGCCAATACGATTTCGTCATCGTCGACCTGGATGCCTGCGGTACTTAGGCACCGTCGCATACGCTCCACCGAGTCCGAAAACTGAATAGCTAGATCCAGTCGTTCGCTATGAGTCGGAATCGCCATAAAGCCTCCGAAAGAGTCGAGTGCTCATGCCCGTCCCCTCATTCCACAGGACGTGCGCAAAAGTTCCTCAGGCCACATAAGTGCTCCTGTACTTTTCGGCGGCCTGAAGTAGTTCTTCGCGTCGATTCAATACGTCTTTCGGCGCCACAGGAGACTTGCCGGCATCGTCAAGTGGGATCCAGCCATTGGGGAAATGGAACCAGGCTGCGATCGCCCAGCTTTCCACCAGCACCAGGCGCACTAGAATCTCTCTGACGACAGGTAATGGTTCAAGATGTGCATTGAACTGGTAACGTGCGAAATAATGTGCGCCGTCTCGCTCAACGCTAAAGATGCGCCGTTGCCGTTCCAATTCATATGCGGAATGGCCAGACCGCATGTCCTGCAACTGACGATCAAGTTCTTCGGCCGTAAGCCAGTCATCGCTATGAAAAATCAGATCCTGCGTTGTCCGCAGCTTTTCTGGGCCTTTAGTCGACATGTTCGCCTCTCGAGGTTTCATTGGATTTGCGCGAGATGCTACCGACCAGGCCAGCCAGTCGCCCTAGGTCGGAAATACGAATCAGGCCGCCGCGTGCCGCACCATCTGCTTCGTGCGTTTGGCCGACGATGACAATTCCCTTACTTTCCAGGTGTCTGGTCACGGCCGAACCCTTGCTTCCCATTGCGGCTGCAATTTCGGAGACCGGAATCCATTTGCGACGGAAGTTCGCCAGGCCTTCCACAGTCACGACACGTGAACGTCGCCCCTGCAAGATGACATTTTCTGACTCGAGCAAGTTCTGATGGGTCCAGCCGGCGATGCTGTGATACTTCCAACCAGTAGCTTGTGCCAGTTGGCTTAATGTGAGGCCTTCGTCCAATGCCGCTGCTCCCAGGTACTGCATCACTTCGTCAGCTGGGAAAAGGAACCCTGCCAGTCCCTCATTTTCACTTCGTCCGGTCGGTTTGAGATCGCCAGAGAAAATCGCCCGATAGATGCGAACCAAGGCTTTCAAGTCGACCGTCCTGCGCGCATCGATCTGGTCAAGCCGGAACGTTCGCCGCGTGGCTCTTGCCTGGATGGCGCCCCCCAAGTATTCGCGTAAGCCGATCAATTGCTCCTTATCGAATGGACCGGCCTTGAACACGGTCTGAGCCCATTCTTGGTCAGGCGTGACGATATCCGCATTGACGAGGTGTCGCAGAACCGACTTGGGAACGCCCAGGAAAGCGCATGCATCTGCGGGAGTCATCCAACTGGCGCGTAACTGACGTGCTGTTTCGCATTGTTCGCGAGAAATCATGTGCACCGCGTAGTTGATGCCTTCGCAGCCCGTCCGAACGTGGATTTGTTTGCGCTCGATGGCTTCTTGAAGCGCAGGCTTACTTACGCCGATCAACTTTGCTGCCTCAGCGACCCCGAGATACTGCCGGCGTCGTTCCGGCGAAGGCGATAGGCCAGCTTGGCCGCGCATGAAACCATCGAAATTATCAAAAACGGCGTCTGAGAAGATCTCCCAGATTACAGGAAAAGCCCCAGACTTCTTGCAGATTTGCTCGAGTGACCTGTACCAGGAGCCAAGCCTTCCATGCAGATTGAACGCATCTTGATTGCCGGCGGCGAAGCGCGCCTTGATGTGCGCGGTAAGTCGAGGATGCAGGTCCTCGAGTATTTCGAGAATAGGCTGAATCAACGTAGCGGCATCGTCGATAGTCTTCGGCCGGATAGCGGAGCCAGGTTTGATCTTGATTTTTGGGTCAGAGCGAATCGACATATGGAATATCAGATCAGCGAGGTGGCGATAGTCGTCCTCATTGCCAATTTCGTCTACGAACCTTATTGACCGCATGTCACCAACCATGCGGGCGCTTGACCAGCTCTGAATTGGTGTAGCTTCTGTTGGACTGGCATTACGTAAATCAAAGCCGCAGTCGCAGGTCGCAATGCCCGCCCTAGTCGTCTTCAGCATTTCGTGGCACTGTGGGCAGCGATCAATGAGCATGCATTGGTGCTCTGGACACGCTACGACCAGGCAATGCGACCATACTTTCTTCAAACGCTCTGCCTCCTGGAGGCAGTGGACACATACAGGCTCGTACATCGTGCGCTCGTAGAAGTTTTCCGCCAATTGTTGCGGCTGTTTTGGGGATGCGGAGTGAACTTTGCTTGCAGGGACACCCAAGGAATTTAAGATTGCGTCAATGTCGTTCACCAGTGCTGCATTGGTGAATTTGAAACCTGCAGCCTGAACTAGCTCGCGTGAACCTGGGTAGCCGTTACCTATGGCAAGGCGGCGCAAATACCCACGCAGGCTTTCACCTGCCACTTGGTCTGGAACGTAAAGTAATCCGGTCACGCTCATGCCTCCTCTTGATGGGGATGAGCACCCGTACGGTCGGGGTGAGGGTGAAGACGATCCAAGATCACGTCGTACAGGGCAAGCTCTGAACTGAAAACCTCCATCAGATGATGGTCGTCAATTTTGTCCTGCTGGAACGGCTTTGCATAACCGTTGCCTGGTAGATTTCGTGTCAAGCTAGCTTCGCGACAAAGTTCGCGAGTAATTTCACAAGGTGCGGGCGCAATTGTGGCAAGCGATGCGAAGAAGGCTGCGAGTAGACCGATATGTCCGGCGCTGGCCGCGTAGCAGTGGCGAACCATGTTATCGAACGGCATCGTGAAAGTGCAGCCGTGCTCCTCGAATTCTGAAATGTATGCGGCAACGCAGTTTGCAAAGGCCTTTCGATGTTTTGCATCATCGTATCGGTAAGGTGAGAAGAAGATGGGTTTTCCGACGCGGTTACGCAGTTGCGGATTGTCGTCAATCAGACGCGCCAATCGTGGCACACCAGCCAGCACAATGCCTACGTTCACAGCATTCTTATAGAGCACCTTGAACCAATCTGAGGCGGCTGCAGAAACAATCCTGGCGCCCCGCTCGACTAGGTGGTTGGCTTCGTCAAAGATAATTACACGTACGTTTGCCAACTTCAGCTGCTTAAGCATGAATTGCTTCAGGCTGTCTTCGTTTTTCATGCTTTCCGGGACAGGAACGCCAGTTGCGCGGATAACGGCTTTGTCGAGGGCCTTAGCGCCCCCACCGGAAGGCACGTCTACTAGCAGCACTGGGATGCTCCGTCGGCCGCCTTCTGAAACTGGAGGATATTTGCGCGTTATCGTTTCAAGGACCTCACTCTTCCCGCAGCGCGACGGGCCAATGAGCATCTCGAAGCACGGATTGAAGCCCCGTAGCGTATCCTGGACACAGCGGTCAACCTGCGTCAGGACGTCAGTAAAGATCAAGTGATCGAAGATCGTTGTTTGGACGTTCTCGCGGATTAACTCGCCGGCTCTAGTTGCATGCTTCATTTGGTGGCCCCTTCCAGATTTTTTGTGTTTAACGAGTGGTTCAACTGCATCAGCAGCAACAAAGGTGTCGAACGATGGGTCAAGTGCGGAATTACGTTTGAGTGGATTCTCTTCAGCCCGTGCCTGCGCTTGCTTTGCACGCTCGTCGTCAAACGTTGCTTTCCGATCCGCGTCTTTGGTCTGTTTCCTGGACGGCTTCCCAGTCGATCGCGCAATCACGTCACTCTTGAACTGTGCTCTGAATGGCGACGGATTGTGCGCGGCACGCTTCTCTTTCTTGCGCTGTTTTGCGACGTCAAAGGAATATGCCGGGGTGTTGCTATCCACCTCGGAATTGACCAACTCAACCCACTCCCGAGTCTCTTTATCAGGAACGTAAATGGTTCGGAAATCGTGCGGGTTGTAAAAGAAATCTACCTTGTGATCGGGACCATACTGGTGGATCAAGTGAGGGAGATTTTCGCCCCGGAACGTGAACCGCTCAAACGTGATTCCGGTCCTTGCCGATAGTGAACCGGTCGACTTCATGAAGCGCGCACGACGCCAATCTTCCTGCGTTGGGCAGAGCGGAAGTACGTTTTCGCTTTCGAATTTTGCCCAACGCTCCGCAGGCGTGACTCCTAGGCACTTGTCGACCTCGTGTTCGGCTGTTATGAACCGTTCGAGCGGAGTGTTGGCCCAGCATTCGTAGTACCAACGTCCGATCCAATGACCAATTTCTTCGAAGGTCATGAGGCTGTCGTCGTTGAAGGCATTCTTTGTCCTTTCGCCATCCTTACCTTGGAAGCGAGTGCAGCCGGGCATTGTCTCCAGTGCTTCTTTCAGCGAACGGTTCAGGCGTTCGACAAATGGCTTGCGATGGCCACCATGGACTTCTGCCCATTGGAGGTTGGTGCCGAGGATGGTTAATCCTGCAAGGCGCGGCTTCGAGTTCTCCGGACCGTTGTCAAACACGATGTTCATTGGTAATCCATATGGATCAACCGTGAAGTTGACACCCATCTTGGTAAGCAAGTCAGCCTTGGGAAAAATTGCTCGACCGAGACAGGAATAGGTGTCGTCTGTCGTCGGTGATGCTGACATTAGCCACCAGCCCAGTACCATTGAGGTCTCACAGTCGATAGCGTGCATGAGCCATAAGTGCTCAAACTTCTTATGGCCACGCAGGTAGACAAATGGAAGCTTTACGGTGTCGATCTCCACCCGGTTGAGTGGGGCACCTGGCTTGATCCGTACTTTTGCGATGGCTTTCTTGGATTTAGCGATGCTAGGATGAAGCCGCTTGTAGTCCCCATGATCTGGGCTCCAGTTGTTCACCAAGAAGTTTCGGACATACTTTCTGCTGACCGCCTTGTCCCTGCCAAGAATTCCCTCTGCCCAAGCTATGTCATTTACAGTCTCGGTTAGCTTTGGAATGGAGAATCGGGAATGCACCACGGCATAGAGATCATGGATAGCCTGGAGAATGATTTCCTTCATGCGCGGGTGATAGCGCTCCGTGCGATTTCCCCGAGCCGCGTAGTTTGGCAACATGGCGAGCAGCTCGTCGTTCCCCATCTCTGCGATGCGATAGGCCTGCCGTTCAGAGCACATCGATCGAGTTTCACCAGTCGCTAACGTAACAAGTGACTCGCTGAGTTTATTAATCGCTTTGCGAATGGAGTTTCCTTTATTGACGAGGTCGTTGATTCCCTTTCTGATGGCATCAAAGTAGAGAAACTGGGCATAGGAAGGCCTATCTACTTCTAAATTCTTTATCCGACCTCGTGTAGCTGCGGCTGCATTGGACGTCGCTTCCCCATCCGAAAGCTTGCGGCGCAACTGCTTCAAACTCATGGATCGCATCGTTTGAGTTTTGAAGTCAAAGAGAATGACTGAGTCGCGGCCTGGGTCTAGACTTACGACTTCTAGTTCGACCCCGTTGAGCGAGATCACATCATTCTTGTTCAGGCGTCGTGTCATTTGGCGGCCTCTTCTTTGCTAAAGTTTGTGATGTGCGACGGTTCGTTGTTCGCGGTATGGATAAATGGAATTGGTCGGGGATTGGGCAGTACGCGGATCGCAGCGTTGGACAAACGCATGTTTATTGATTGGCCGTTACGCTTGCTTTCCATAGCAAGGTTCGTGGCGGGGGCATGCGAAGCGCTTGTGTTGTTACGGGGTCGATGGATCATTTCGTGTCTCCAATGAATTCCAGGACCGCGAGGTGCTCCAGGTCCCCATGAGCCAACCAGACTGGTGTGCTCGCACCGAGCGGGGCGATGGAAATGTCGGCGGCCACCACTCCATGCAGCACAAGTGCAGGAGCTTCTCGGAGTGACAGCCCCGCCAACTGAGCAACGTGGCCAAGGCTCGACACTGCATCGCCCAGCCCGGTCTCGATGGCGCTCAATTGGCTTTGCGTAATGGTCTTCTTGAAGTTCCGTTGGAAGGCCGCCAAGAGATCGGCGTTGTGCACTAACGGTGCGCTTGGCGCGTATACCATGGAGATGACCTGAAAGTGATAACCACGGGCGCGAAGTAGTTCTTTGGCCTTTTCAACTTTGCGCCAATATTCCTCCTTGCATGGAAAACGCGGATCTTTTACTTCCACGACGATTCGTCGTCCGTCGATTAAGTTGAAACAGAAGTCTGGTGTGTATTCGCGCTGGCGTGCGTCAGACCGATCGCGGGTCATGCGATGAAGTTTTCGTTCCTCTGGCGTGCGCAGGAGTTCTCCGGAGACCACGTCAATGGTGAACGGTTGAGGGGCATTGGAAAGAACATAAGGGTCGAGTCCTGCGAGCTGACCGATTGTCTTTTCAAGTGGACTCTCTGCTGGGCAAATTCCGTGGGCTTTCTCGCACAGATACATCTGTGCGGGGCGTCCGCCAGTCTGTCCAAGGATCCGGCTTCCTTGTTCGACGGAGCTGGGGAAACCCCGTGGTTTGCGCTTGTGAGTGGTTGCTTGGGTAAACACTTTCTTGCTTTCCTTCTGTGACGACTGCGTGCTGAGCAGTAGGTGTTAAAAATTTTGGACGAACGAGGGCCTATGCAATCGCGCATATCTCTTGGGTATAACTGCAAATTCTCAGCAGTTATACCGTCCGCCGACCATTGGGTTATGGTCGTTTTTCGGCATTAAAACACTAAAGCAATAAAAATGGAAGATGACTTAAGTCATTGATTTAATGGTATTTTTGTTGCGCGCAACGGGCTAAAAATATACTTTAAGCATGAAAAAATGACATTAAAATTCAGGGAATTATTTTTAAAAAATAAGAGATTGCTTTTTGATGGCAAGAAAACGCAATAAAACATAAAGTTGCATAAGAGGCAATTGCTCGCCACGTCGTGCAAAATATTTTTTTAGGCCACCTTCATGTGGCGTAAACGCCAAAGTTTGACGGTGGAAAAGTGCCTGAATGCACGTTTAGCGCGATGACACGACGCGCCAACGGCTGCTGAGTGACCTTATGTTGGCTGGGGGGCGTTGCCCGGATGACGGTTGGCACGTGCAGCGAGTGCTAAACTGGATATAGTGGAAGCCGCATCCGACGGGGCAATCAGATTTGGGAAGTTTAGGAAAACTGAGCATGAAGCCGACGTTCTACTCCGAGTTCATAGCTGCCGCCAAGCAAGGGCCTCGCTTGTTCTTTGCGCCTCTAGTCGGTGCGATCAATGCCGTGCTTGATGAGCTACAACGGATTTCACCTAGCGATAGTGAAGCAAGGGCGGGAACGGAGGCATCGGCATCTAAGAGAGACAGTCTTCGCAAATAGCCAGCGCCATGTTGCGCATCAGTTGTGGCTCGCCATTGTTCGTGTGCATGGTCAGAAAGTTTCGGCTAGTCCAGCGCACTGGGCTTGGTTCTTGATGGTGAGGTGAGCGATGCTCTCGAGTCGGTGAGACGGCATCGTCTAAAACGTACGAGTTAAGGACGAAACCGATTCGATCGGGTTGAGCCGTAGGGAGTGCAAGAAGGCACAACTTCTACCCTCGTTCGTGCGGAGTCTTCCAAGCAAGGAAATCTTCGAGCGTCGGCCGCCGCCCTTCGATCCTCTTAGCCGCGTCTATGAGCATATCGAGCCGGGCTTTGCTTTCGTCGCTGGCGTCAGCTGCCTGCATAGTAACCGCTTCGATGAGCCGGTCCAAACGATCCCATCTTTCACACCGGACCAGGAGTGTCTCAAGTTCATTGCGGCTGGCCTTTTCCGCTTCTTCTCTCTTGCGTTGCAGCTCTTCTCTTCGCCATTGCTCCTGCTGCGCTTTCCATCTCATGTCTTCGGCCTCGGCGCGCTGTTTGCCAGTCGCGATGGCTTCGGCGGCTTCAGCTTCACAGGCAATCACCTCTTTGACGAGTGCAGTGACCTTCTTTAGGAAATCACCGGGATGACGTTCCTTCCATTGGCGCGACCATTGAGCAGTGTAGTAGGACGAATAGGCCTGCAGGCAAAGCCGGCCAGAAGGAATGTCTTTAACTGACCGCCAATGGAATTGCTCCCAGTGGGCGCCCTTCGGCATAACGAAGTCTGCCTCTTTGACGTACTCGCCATCGCCCTTGTATCGCATTGCAGTGGCTTCAGTGATCTCGAAGATCGTCAAGCCAATCGGGGTGCCGTTGACATACAGGACGGTTTTGCGCGCCGGCCCCCACAGGTTGTTGTAGCTGGGCTGCTTCGTTGGGGTGTCTCGTGTGTCAACTTCGGGTCTGCAGACGGACTCGTTCAGCGCCGCCAAGATGACGCGATGCCCTTTGCGCTCGAAGGCATTGAAGAGCTCGTTTGCTAGCGACAACGCGGGATCAAGTGATTCCGTGGTCACGACCAGGTCGACCAAGTTGCGCTTGGCCGGCTTCAAGTAGTTGCCTTCCCTGGATAAGTTTCCTGCCAAGAAGTGAGGTTTCGCCGTGGCGATGAGATCATGCGGCCCTTTGAGCGAAGCCTTAGCGGCTGTCCGCCTCGCGGCAACCGTCGTTTCTAGCCGGGCATCAGTTGGTCCTTGAATTGCCACGCCCCCACCCCCTGGATTCCAGGAGATTTCGTCGCCAGGTAGAGCTTCTGGCAAATCTGCTTTAGGGGCTCGCTGGCCGGCCGCAATGCGCGCCCAATAGCCGCGTTCTGGGCGTGGCACGTTGAGGCGAGTGCATACACGCGCCAAATAGCTGGATGACACCCCAAACTCTTTCGCGATCTTGAGCATCGACTCTTGCCACACCCGGTCATACAGCTCAGATCGCGAGACCATGGCTAAGGCCAACTGAGCGCGGCTACGATGCTTAGGAAGTCGTCGTGCGGCGCCCCTTGAGCACCGACTCAGGTAACTTCAACTTGGTCGGCTCCGGCTGCGGGAACACAGGCGTTGGGATATCGCGGCCCATGACATAAAGCGCTTCCAACAGCTTGAAGATTTCTTTCTCGAAATCAAGGAATCCGATCTTCCGTCCAAAGGTCACTCTAGTTCCTTGAAGCAGCATCATCGCGTTCAGTGCCCGAGAGATGGCGCCGGTCAGGATAAGGTCGCGTTCGGCCTTGGGCAGCTTGGGTTTTGGGGTATTCATGTGGCCCTCCAGTGATGGCGAATGTTCGTGACATTGCTAGTTCCCGACTGATCAACTGGTGGGCACTGAACATAGATTCTGTGCAACTAAGGCCAAGACTGAACCATCGGACCGCATACGTGCGTCTCACAATCCTATACCTGCCTGTAGTGGCTGTCATCTGGATGGTAGGCATGGAAAATTGCAACTGCGAAAGCTGTAGGCGTCTTTTTTCCACGAAATTCGAAGTTGGTTATATGGTGCAAAAGTGAGAAATGGAGTGCACGGATAGCAGCTCGCGTGTCCGAAAAGTGCAAGACCGATGTGTCCGCGACTGAGCTTATTTCGCCGATGGGTGGAGGGAATTTATATAGCCTTTGCTGGGACGTGATCAAAATTCTGAGGCACGTACTTTTGTTGAGCCGGCGGTAGGAATACCTTTACAATCGGCAAGAAATTTCATTAATTGGATATCGTATGAAGTTGCAAGAAGTAGTCGATATGTGGACGTTTTAATGCATCGGTCATCCACTGCTCGCCTCATCGACGTCGTCGAGGTCGATTATCGAGATCGAGTTCGCTGCCAAGCGAAAGGTTGTGGTCATGGCGTTTACGCTCGAATTCATGTTGTTCTTGACGGAGGCAACTTCGTAGTGCTGGGCAGCGATTGTTTTCAGCGCCTATATGGCGGTGTACTCACAGGAACAAAGTCTCATTACGGCGGCTCCAACAATAATCCGAGGCACCTGGACGAGGAAATGCGAGCGTTGCTTACGGAAAATACCGCAGCCTTCGTACGAAGGCTGGAAGGTATACGGCAAGAATTTGAGGCCGAAGTCGCACGAAGACAGGCGCTTGAAAGGCAGCAAACCGCGCTTCGAGAAATGCAATTCAAGGCAAAAGCGGAGTTACTTGCCGCCGAGCGGATGAGAAAGGCCCCGCGTCCAGTCAGTTTCAACAACGCCACTGCCGGACAGTTCCGATACATGTGGAGTTCGAGTTGGTGGTCTTCTTCGGACAAAGTGCGCGCCGGTGTTCAGTCAGTTCTAGATGAACCCGAGTACGTTCAAGTGATTTGCGAAGCAATTAATCTGCTGACACGGCAGCCTTCTTATACACCAGTGGAGTTCGCACTTCGGCTTTCCGAGCAATCGGTGCCGAGCGAGGTGACGCTGGAGTGTTTGACGCAAATTCGGCTAGCAGTGCGTTCTAAGAAGTTATGACTTCATAAAGCTACTGACGGCGTCCTTTACGAAGTCGGCTTGGTCTACTGTGAATCAGCTCGCGTAATGTGTTGCTCAAAGTGACTCATGGTAGACACTTCCTTTCCCGAGCAGATCTTTACAAGTAGAATAACTATCAATCTGGCAATGTAACTTGCATAATGGTAAGTTGCGTGCCTTGGTATGATATGGCTTTCTTGGACGCAGTTCTTCTGTGGCAATGGATTGGGGTCATGAATAATCAGACAAAGAATTCGGACTTTGTTAAAGCCCGTTGGCTTCGCGATTTATTGCGCTTTTTGCCATTGAAAAGCCAGTTTGTTCTTTCGGGCAATGTTAGGGATCTACAGGCGCTGGAAGTGGCGCCCGGCATAATTACAGCGCAGTCGCTGACTAGCACTGTGTGCGACGCGCTTCGAGAAGTAGGCTATTCGCGGTTTGTGGTTTGGGATCCATTAGTTGGGTTCAAAACTCCCGCAAGCCGCTCCAATCCTGACGAGCATTCTGATTCGCTGCTTACCAGCCTTGGCTTGACGCCGATAAATGGGGTATCACCTGGCGGCGTTGATATTCTTGGAAATGTCCTTGAACGGCTGGTCGAACTCGATGGCCCGCCGTCGACCTTAATCGTCGATTTCGCCTCACGCCTTATCGTACGTAATGAATCCTTGAGCGCAGCCGAGCATGGCTTGTTCACCCGTGCTTCTGTACTAAGCCATACCGCACAGGCTCGGCCTATTGGTGAACAGCGTCGCCCCTTCTTTAATACGATCATCTGGATCGTTGATAAAGAAGGCGATATTCCGGATTGGGTCCTAATCGACAACCCACGAGTTCGGCATATTCCTATTTCAAAGCCAGACGGCGCTACGCGACGTGCGCTTTCGCAGGCTCTCTTGCGAGGTGTTCCGGGCTTTTCGCAAGCGACGGATGAAGCCAGAAGTGACGCAGAACGAGCTTTTGTTGAAGGTGCAGAGGGACTCTACCTTTCAGACATGAATGCCATTGCGACATTGGCGCGCATTGAAGATGTGTCCATCGAGAGAATCTCTGACGCGGTTCGCCGTTACAAGGTTGGCGTGACAGAGGACCCTTGGTTGCAGATCGATCGAAAGAAGATTCGCGATGCGGAGGAACGTATTCATGAGCGCGTTAAAGGACAACGGCATGCAGTGACGCATTTGCTGGACTTGGTAAAGCGCGCAATGACGGGCGTCGCCACGCAACGAAAGGGCGGGCGGCCAAGGGGTGTCGCGTTCCTCGCTGGGCCAACAGGTGTCGGCAAGACTGAGCTAGCAAAGGCCATTACAAGTTTGCTATTTGGTGATGAAAGCGCCTACATTCGATTTGACATGTCGGAGTTTAGCGCCGAACACTCGGATCAGCGTTTGATCGGTGCTCCACCAGGCTATGTTGGATATGACGTCGGAGGTGAGCTTACAAATGCTATTCGAGAGAAGCCGTTCAGTGTTGTTCTATTCGATGAAATCGAGAAGGCACACCCTCGAATTCTTGATAAGTTTCTTCAGATTTTGGACGATGGAGTTCTTACGTCGGGCAGGGGTGATCGCGTCTATTTCTCCGAAGCGTTGATTATTTTTACATCTAACCTAGGGATCTACCGCCAGGGTGAGTCAGGCGAGAGAATGCCTAATGTAACTGCAGGCGAATCGTTTGAGTTGGTTCAGGAAAAAGTGCTTGGCGAAATACAGCGCCACTTCAAGCTTGTACTGAATCGCCCAGAGATACTGAACCGTATCGGGGAAAACATCATAGTCTTCGATTTTATCCGTGAGGAAGTGGCGGAGCAAATCTTTGAGCAAATGGTTGGCGCCCTTTTCGATGAACTCTCTACGAACGGTATGGCTGTCCGACTTGACGAGGCGGCGACTGCGTCGTTGAAGAAGGAGTGTTTGAGAGACCTTTCCAACGGCGGACGTGGTATCAGAAATCAATTGGAATCGCGTCTGATAAATCCACTTGCGCGAGGACTATTCGACCAAAATGCTCAGAGGGGAGAGGCGTTCATTTTGACCGAGGCCGATTCTGGGCAGCTCCAACTGCAAAAGCTGTAGCGAATGGATATAAGAATCTCTCGCCTGCACTTTCCTGTCAAAGCGTTGGGTCCAGGACGACGTATTGGTATCTGGTTCCAAGGCTGCAGTATTCGTTGCCCAGGCTGCATTTCTGCTGACACCTGGAACCAAAGTTCTGGGCATACAACGATCGCGAGAGTTTTGGCGCACATCCACCCGTGGATGTCGCACGCAGAAGGAATCACGATTTCAGGGGGCGAGCCTTTTGAACAACCAGAAGCACTTGAGGCTTTGCTGGCGGGACTTCGTCGACAGACGTCTGTCGACATATTGGTTTACAGCGGTCACGCCATCGAAAAAATCAAACCGAGTCTCATGAAAGTTGAAGGTTTGATTGATGTACTCATCTCCGAGCCGTTCGACGTCGGCACTACTCAATCGAGACCGCTACGAGGCAGTGACAATCAGCGCATGCACTTTTTGACAGCCCTCGGACGAACGCGTTTTAGCCAATACGAGCGGCCATTGTCGGAAGTCGATAAATCGTTGGATGTGATGTTTGACGCAGATGGCAGCGTCTGGTTTGCGGGAATTCCTAGTCGCAGTGACTTTTTCCTTCTTCAGGACCTCTTAGTCCAGCAGGGGCATCAAGTCAAAATTAGCGCAGATAAGGCGCGGAACAAGTAGAACAAGAAGAACCGGGGGCTGTAGATCATGATGCGTTTTTGTCCAAACTGCAAAACTGAGCGATCCGTTCAGGAATGGTTTTGCGAAGGTGTCGTCAATGATCGGCCCTGCCACTGGGACCTATCATCTCTTCCCATTCGAGCAGCGGGTGATCGACCTCAAGACGTCTTCACTAAGGAAGAAGTGGTGCATCAGCGCGACGGGCAAGCAGTGGCTTCGTCCGCGTTTGTATGCATGAATGGACATCCTATGAGCGAAGGCGATTTGATGTGCCTTGAGTGTGGCGCAGATCCGGTGTCCTCGGGAGGGTCATCAATCAACGGTGCTGCGGTCGACATTAGTCAAACCGATAATCCGCTTCCACAGCAAAATCCTGAAGAGACTCGAATTGATGGATGGCGCCTGTTGCGTAGGATCTCCAATACCGATGGAGTACGCGAGCGGTACATTTGCCAGCACGTAGACACCAATCGACAGGCCGTATTGACATTGTATCGGCCAGGTGCGGAGCCTGATCCATCGGTCTATGATGTCGTAGCACGCCTACCCAGAGAGCATGTACCTGAAATTATCGCGACTGGTCGCTGGGATGAGCGAGCCTATGAAGTTGCGGAGGAGCTTAGCGGCGGCACCTTAGCAGACGTGGGGATTGTAGTCAGTGACCTAGCTGCGATACGCCACGTCGTATCAGAGCTGGGACAAGCGTTGCACTCATTCTCGGAAGCAGGTCTCAGGCATCGAGACCTAAGACCGGGAACACTATTGGTGCGCAGCCATGAACCACTTGACTTGGTAATTAGCGGCTTTGGCTCAGCGCGCCTATCCGAGTTTGACCTCGACATAGTCTCCCCTCTCGAAATAACTCGCTATATGGCCCCAGAGGCGATTGCCGGGGGTGTCGCTGCCGCATCAGATTGGTGGAGCTTGGGGATGATCTTGCTCGAGCAATTGACTAACGGTGGATGCTTTGAAGGTACAAATCCTCGTGCATTCCTAATTCATGTTCTCGCTAATGGCGTCCCCCTTCCCGAAGCGCTTGATCCACAGATTCATTTGCTATTGCGCGGCTTACTTGCTCGAGATCGAAATGAGCGCTGGCAGTGGCAGCAGGTTCAGGAGTGGCTGGAAGGAAAAGCGGTAGTCGCTCCAACTGCATCTGCGACGGAAATCGATAGCACTGACGGAAGCAGCATCTCCCTGAGCGCAAAGCGATTTTACAAGCCGAGTGTGTTCGCACTTGCGGCTGCAGAGCACGAACACTGGGATGAGGCGAAAGATCATTTAAATCGAGGCGTCTTGATAACTTGGGCTGAACAGGCCGGCCTTCCGATTATCGCAATCTCTGGTTTGCGGCAGGTGATGCAGCAGGACGAGATAGACGACGATTGTCGTCTGATGATTGCGCTGAAGCTGTTGAATCCGGAGATTCCTCTAATTCTGCGCGGCGACATCGTAACGCCTGGTTGGTTACTGCAGAACGCGTTAGAGGGGTACGACTTAATTACTGGCGCGGTTCCGCCTTTTCTAGAGCGAATCGAAACAGAGACCTGGCTTTCGCAGTTGCGTGTCCGCGCAGAAGTTGTCCGTCATCGAGCAGCCAACCTCGGCATCGAGCTCAACGAAGACACAGTTCGCATTAATCTTCTTTCGACGTCGCGTGCTCGTTTGGCTGCACTTTGGGAACAGCAACGATTGCTGTGGCCTGATTCTGATCACGCCGGGTTACTTTCCTTGTCCGAAAAACGGATTATTAGCGAAGAGGATTTGATCGTTCTATTAAGTGCGGCGGCCACCCAATTCCGTTCGGTTGATGCTGTTCTACAGTTAGCGCAAGAGTTCGCCGGGAAAGAGGGCATTCAAACCTTCGATATGGAAGCCGCTCGTACGGATCTGGAGCTATCGCGTTCGGAGCTCTTCCGTAAGCTTGATGACCGGATTTCGGGATTTGCTCGAACCGGCAAGAAGGCAGTTGACGATTTGGCCGAACAATTTCGTTTGGAACGCCGCCTGCCGCTTTACGAGGCAATAGTGCTGCTCGGTATTCCGGCAGACCAATGGCTTGAGCCGCAAAAGCAGCAGTACGTGTCTCAGATCTTGGAATTCTTTGAAAAGAAGGTTTCCGCAGCTGTAATGAGAGGACCGTTGGTTCGTATGACCATTGGGAAGTCCACTGGACGTGCAGACATTACGGAGATGAACACCAAGCGCCATTCAGGTGTAGCGGTCCTTGAACATCTGCTCCTGAGAAACTCCCAGTCAATTCAGATCGACCCTGCAGTTTTCGCTGACAACCCTTCGCTGGAGAGTCGACTTCATACGCTGCATAGGCAAACTTCCATCTATAAACGCGACACCGGTATCGATGGCATGTACATGGGATTTCCATTTCTGATTATAAAAGGGAGTCGAAGTAGCGTACGGCCTCGAGTGACCCCGGTGCTGCTTTGGCCAATTAAGTTGCTGATGGAATTGGGGGCTCGCGGGCAAGTCTCACTTGCATTCGATAGTGAACGCGAAGAAGTCCGCATTAATCCAGCGTTGGAGGGTTTGCTGGGGCGGGATGCGGTAAAGGCTTGGCGCCAGGCAGCAGATGAAGTTCTGGGGAGGTCGGCGCTGAAGATGACCGATGTATTAGATTCGTTTGGCATGTTGGCCGCAGTTGAGCAAAGGCAGCTGAAGAGCTTACCTCCTCCAGCCTACGAGATTCCATTGAGTACGTTGGAACTCCATTGCTCCGCTGTACTGTTCCATGTAACGTTCAGCGGTCAGGCAATTGGCGAGGATCTACGTCAACTGAAAGTGTTATCGCCGTCAGGAACGGCACTTGAGTCTATGCTGCGGCTAAAGGAAAAGGCACAGTTCGAAACACCGGTTGAGTCGGGCGCAGAGATTGATCGATTCTTAACGGTAGCCAGCGATCCTTCGCAGGAATCGGCAGTGTTGAAGGCTCGGCATGAACCAGGCCTCCTAATCGAGGGACCTCCAGGTACCGGCAAGAGCCAAACCATTGTAAATATGGTGGGGGATGCTATTGGTCGCCGAAAGAGTCTTCTAATTGTGTGCCAGAAGCATGCCGCCCTGGAAGTCGTTCATAAACGACTGGTTGCAGAGGGACTTGGCGATCGAGTCATTATGATTAATGACGTCAATAAAGATCGGGAGCCCACGATACGGACTGTTCGTGAGCAGCTCGATGGAATTTTCAAAGGATCGATGTTTGAAAGCGGTTGGGTTAAACAGCGCGAGCGCATAGCAGCAAAAATCGAATCGTTAGAAGGTGAACTTGACCGTTTGCACCGAGCTCTTCACGATACAGATGACGCGACAGGTTTGAGCTACCGCGCATTGTTGGGCGAACTCATTCAACTTGAATCGGGCACTCCACCGATCAACATGCCCCAATTACGCAGTCGGCTCGCTGTCTTGGATTTAGCAGCTTTGTCGAGACTCGAAGAGCAATGCGCGCCGTTAGCACGATACTGGTTACCGGCCAAATTCGAAGGTAGCGTACTAGATCGCTTGAAAGTATTCGCAAGTGATAAGGCGACGATTGAGGAGTTCAACCTTGCCTTCAACGCCTTTCTTGATGCGGAACAGAGTCGAGCGGATGTCCTAAATAAATACTCATCTAATTTTGATGTGGACGATCCAGAGCCGTATCGTGCCTGGATTAGCAAGAATGCCGGGCGGTTGTCAGGATTGGAGGATGTTCAACGAAAACGCTTGGCTCAATGGTTACCATTGTTCCGACCAGCCGGAAAGGTAGATGCGCCGGGCCACATTCACTGCGATTCGCTTACGCGATTGCGCCAAGATCTGTTATTGATTGATGGGACGGGATATCAACCCAACTTGTCGCTTGCACTTGCAAAATTGTCCGATGTCGAACTCTCAGAGATTGAGCGAGAAGCTAGTCTTGCAGTCCGCCCGCCGACGTTCTTTAGCTGGATCAACCCTGCGACATACATTAGACGAAAGAAATTACTAAGTTTCTGTCTTGATGCGGGAGCTATTAAGGAGTCCGACACAATTGAAAAGCTGTTTGCGGCAGCACGCCTTGAGAAGAAGTGGCGCCCCTGTCGAAAAGAATTGAATTCAATTTCTGGCAGCTTAAGACTTGAGGCAGTCTCTTCGACATGTGGTCCGACTCTTTCTGACGAGTGTCTGGTTCGACTTCGTAAAGTGGAAGAGGTGCGAGAACTAGCGCAACACTTAGCGGTAGCGCCACGTGGTGCAGAATTTGATGCTGCAGTCATGACCGGAGAGCGTTCGGACGTTGACCATCTATTGGACAGTTTCGAACGCGCTTTTGTACGCCATGCTGCACGTATGCAAAGCTTAGGTGCATTGTCCGGCCTGGAAGATTGGATTATCGATGAACAGATTCGCCAATTTAAGCAATCCATTCAGAATAACGTTGAAGATCGTAGCATTCTCAACCGAATTCAAGACGCACTTCCGACTCTGCTCGCGTATCAACAATTCCGTACGCGCTCGCAGAACTTGAGTAAGGAAGCGTTGGAGCTATTCGCCATAATGCGTGCCCACGAATCGTCGATAGTTTACGTTCCACTGGATAGCTTGGACGGCGAAGTTCGTCGCTTAATTAACAGGGAGTCGCGACTGGGCTGGAAACGTAGAATGGAGCAGGACAGGCCAGAACTGCTGTTGGAGCAGACCGAGACAGCTGCGAAGGTTCAGTCTTTGGCAGCTGCCGACGATGAGATGCGTCGATTAAATCGCGATGTTCTTCGTGAAGGAATTGATCGTAGCCGTCTAGCGTCGCCTAAGCAATGGGAGGACGTGACGCGACTAAAGGGACAGCGTTCCCGCCGCTTGCGAGAGTTCATTGAACTTGGGGCTGAAATGGGATTGATGAGTTTGCGCCCTGTCTGGCTCATGAATCCCGATGTCGCTAGCCGCGTTCTCCCATTGAAGACCAATTTGTTTGACTCCGTTGTTTACGACGAGGCATCACAGATGCCAGTCGAATATGCTCTTCCTACCCTATTCCGAGGAAACTTGGCGATTGTAAGTGGAGACGAGAAGCAAATGCCGCCTAGCGCGTTCTTCTCTGGTCGTGCGGAGAGCGATGAAGCAGAAATCTTTGACGGTGATCAGCCTGATGACGACGCTAGCGAAGAAGAGAAGGAACAGTTTGAAGAGACTTGGAACCGCCGCGAAATCAAGGACTGCCCTGATCTCTTGCAGCTCGCAAGAACCGCCCTTCCAATTACGACGTTGCAAATTCACTATCGTTCTGCATATAGAGAGCTGATTAGCTATTCAAATGCAGCGTTCTACGAGAACAATCTTAGCGTTCCTGTTCGCCATCCCGATGCGACGATCCAACAGGAAAAACCTCTAGAGTTAGTTCAGGTGAATGGACTTTATGAGAAGCAAACCAACGCCGATGAAGCGGATAGCGTGGTGACAATCTTGGCAGAGCTGTGGAAAGTACCTTACGCAGATCGCCCTTCGATTGGTGTGGCGACATTCAATCTCAAACAGGCCGACCTGATTGAGGAGAAACTGGAACAAAGAGCCGAAGAGGACGCAGCGTTCCGAGCAGCTTATCAGGAAGAGGCTGCGCGCATCGAGGATGGGGAGGACATGGCAGTATTTGTGAAGAACGTGGAGAATGTGCAAGGTGATGAGCGCGACGTAATTATCTTCTCCACTACTTTCGGCCGAAACAGCCAAGGTGTCTTCCGAAGGTCGTTTGGCGTCCTTGGGCAAAAGGGCGGCGAGCGTCGTCTGAACGTTGCGGTGACTCGTGCAAGACAAAAGGTTGTACTGGTAACTTCTATGCCGATTCAAGACATCTCAGACATGCTCAGTACACGACGTAAGCCCGCTATTCCAAGGGACTATTTGCAAGGATATATGGAATATGCGCGAGCTATGTCTAATGGAGAAATAGCTAATGGGCGAGCGCTACTTGGACGCATGCATAGTGAGCGTGCAAATGCAAAACTACAGCAAGGAAAGAAACTGGATGGCTTCGCGAAGGATGTGTTCGACTACCTTCATTCCTTGGAAATTGATCCTGTATTGGCGCAGGAGGGGGATGCTTTCGGTATAGATTTTGCGGTTGCCGATCCACGAACGGGGCTATATGCGATTGGGATCGAATGCGATGCGCCGCGCCATGAACTTCTTCGACATGCCAGGGCCCGCGACATTTGGCGTCCTTCTGTTCTTCGCAGGGCCATTCCAAATTTACATCGCATATCTTCACAGGCCTGGTATCACAATAGCGAGGCCGAGAAAGACCGTCTCCGGTCTGCGATTGAGTCTGCGTTAAGCAAGGAGTCTGCGGTATGAGCGGCCCTAAAGTTGTACGTATTGTGACGCGGGAGGAGCTCGTCGCGATTTGTGAAGGGCTTTTGCGGCGTTTGGACCAAGCCTTTGCTATGTGGGCGACTGAAGGTAAGCGAATCGGAGAGCTAACAGATGACGAGATCGCCACGACGTTAGAACGAAAAAACGCCCTTAGCCATTTGTTGGCAAGCGATTCCTTCGTGGACCTTCAAAAGTCAGTTCCTGAGGAGGTGGCGTATTTGAACGATGATCTTGAGCGACGTCAGCAAGCCGCAGTTGATAAGGCCGCCCGCAGGTTGACGCGCCGGCGAGAAGCCAGAAACAGCGCGGCCACGGTTTTGCAGGCGCTGAGATCTCGAGGTATTGAGCTTCCGGAAGCATTGAGTGCAAACTTGAGGATGGTGGCTGAAGGAAATGAGATAAGCGGCGTCGATTCAGTCCTTGCGCAAGCGTTTGCCTTTTTGGTACCTCAAGAAAGTACCGGGCTTACCAAGGCGCAGAAGGATCTGTTAGATCGTCACCTAACAGGCCTGGGCCACCTGGAAGCAAACAATTGGAAATCCCCTGAGATCATGAGCCCATTCAACGTGCGGCTTGAGCAAATTGATCGGAAGTTGGCCGAGCTTAAGACGCAATTGAATGAAAGCCAGTCAGCGGACTTTGCGACGCGCTTGGCGTCTATCGAGTCGAAGGATTCAGGACCTCAGCAAAATCTATTGATGGATAGCCTAACCATGGATTTAGTGTCCGCGATTGATCGCAATCGAGTTCAGCGCGCTGCCTTGGCCGAACTGAGTATGCTAGCGGCCGAAATTGGCGAGGTTAGCGGCACAACCGACACCTTGGTTCGTCGTGTAGCTGCCTGCGATTCTGCTACCTCAATGACCGAGATCAATGAACTTGCTAATGCTTGCAGAGTATCGTTAAGTGAGCTGCAACAACAACGAGAAGCCGTAGGAAGACGGAAAGCAATTTTAAACGGCCTTGCTAAGTTGGGCTATGAGATCAATGAAGGGATGGAAACGGCTTGGGCGCAGGATGGGCATGTCATCGCCAAGAAATCATCGCATCCGGGTTACGGTGTTGAGATCGGAGGTCAAGCTCACGTGGGGCGCCTCCAAGTGAGGACGGTAGCATTGTCGTCCGATCGTGATGTAAATCGTGATCGCGATGCGGAGACCATATGGTGCGGAGAGTTTTCGAAACTGCAGGGCTTGCTAGCGGAGAGTGGCGATAGCCTTGTTATTGAGCGTTCTATGGGTGTTGGCGTGGTGCCGCTAAAAGAGGTCAGTGAAAATTCGATGGGTGCAGCTATGGAGTCTAAGGGCCGTACGGCATGAGGAGCCTCAATGTGCTTTGCTTGTTTGATCTAACAACTTAGAGTGGAGAAAACTGATGACACTGAGATTTCGAAAGTCTATAAAGCTTGCACCTGGCGTTCGTATGAACATTGGTTCAAGCGGCGTATCGTGGAATTTGGGACCTCGAGGTGCTTCAGTCAGTATTGGTAAGCGCGGAACTTACCTGAACTCAGGAATTCCAGGTTTGGGTATATCCAGCCGGGCCAGGTTGGATGGTAAAGGCCCTTCATCACGTTCAAGCTCTCAGACAGTCCGCTCGGTGTCGCTCACGGTGGAAGTAACGGATGAAGGTGAGGTGATTTTCAAGGATGGCTCAGGCGCACCAGCTTCGGATGAAATGATTGCCGCTGCAAAAGCACAGAAGGGTGACCATATTCGCGCCATGATTTTGACGAAGTGTGACCAAATTAATGGTGCCATTGAATCACTGGGGGAAATACATCTTTATACGCCGCCGCCGTCGAGTAGCCCACAGTTTTGTGAGATTCCTTTCACAATGCCTCGTCCAATCGAGCGGACTAAGCGGAAGTATGGGTTACTGGCCCTGCTTTTTGCCAAGTTGCGCGCTAGAGTAGACAGCGAAAACTCAAAGTTGGTTGAGGCATACACTGCGGAAGTGAACAATTGGGAAGATGAGCGTCGCAAGCACCAGAAGATTTCAGCCAAGCGAAAGGCGGACTTCGAGGGGGCGATGAAAGGAAGTTCTGCCTCCATGGAAGTGCTCCTGGAGCAAACGTTACAAGAAATTGTTTGGCCGCAGGAGACGCTTGTCGGTATCAACATTTCGGTGGACGGTTCGCTGGTCGCGTTAGATGTTGATCTACCGGAGATTGAGCAGCTGCCAACCAAGCTTGCAGCAATGCCGGCTAAAGGAATTCGGTTTTCCGTTAAGGAGATGCCGAAAACTCATGTACAGAAGCTGTACATGCGCCACATCCATGCGATCGGCTTTCGACTTATAGGAGAAACGTTTGCATCGTTACCTAGTGTGAATCAAGTCACTTTGTCGGCGTACTCACAGCGGCCTAATAAGGCCACCGCACATGTTCAAGACGACTACCTTTACTCGGTCAAGGTGCAGCGCTCGGCATGGCAAGCCATCAATTTTTCGGCATTACCCGATCTTGATGTAGTCGCGGCACTCGATCAGTTTGAACTTAGGCGCAACATGAGCGTTACAGGAATATTTAAGGCAATCGAACCATTTCCCATTGCTGAATGATGCATGAACCGTGCAGCGGTGGGTTGTTCAGGGGATCTGCTGGACCACCGGCAATATCCGCGACAAAGCGCGTCGAGGATCGGATCACCTTCAAATGGGCTGAAGCCCAGTTCCACAGGCTGGCGATTCAGATCCCAAGATTCCGCTAACGCAGCTAGAACGGCGATTAAAATTGTGTGAAGGGTATTCCGGATGGATCAAGCTGCTGTAAATGATCTTGGTGTTGACCAAAATATTTGGATCGCACTGCGAGACTGTCAAAAGAATGCGGTACGTTGCGGTATAGGCTATCTGACATCCAGTTTGGAGCAACAGGAGAACAAAGCCTGTTTGCTTAGTCTGCCTACGGGTGCTGGAAAGTCAGGGGTCATCGCCACCCTTGCGCATTACGCGCCGCAGCACAAGGTACTTGTTCTTTGCCATCGTCGTTATGTGTGTAATCAGCTCGCTAAGCAGATCGAAGGCGGATTTTTTCACAAGACAGCGCCTGTCGCGGTGACCGCGCAGCGAACGGTGTTTGACTCGATTGACGACATTAGTCACAACGGCATTTATGTAACAACTTTTCAAATGCTTTCAAGGCAGCCCTCAGAACATCTGGATGAAATCCGCGAGGAATTTGACCTAATAATTATTGACGAGGGGCACTCAGAGCCGTCTCCAGTGTGGCGGACTTTGGTGCGGGGGGCGAATTCCCATCGAATCATCGTCACAGCAACGCCCTATCGCAACGACCTTTTCCAGTTTGACGTTAGTCCTTATATTAGCTACATCTATACCTTCGCCGAAGCGGCCGAGGACGGGGTGCTTTTTGCGCCTCGTATGGAATTGGTCGAAAGTAATGACTTGGAAGATGCGATCAACAGCTTCCTGAAAGCGAATCCTGAGCTCAAATGTATTGTGAAGTGCAAGAACTTCGACGAGGTTCAGAGCTATTTCGAAAGGTTATCTAAGCTTGCGCCAACCATTGCTGTGCACGATGCGTTCGAAAACGATTCGCTCGATGTCCAGCGAGTATCGGTTCCGAAGGACATCGCGGAAAGCGCGTATCGCATACTTATCCACCAGCACAAATTAGATGAAGGGGTAGATATCCCATGCGCGAAGTTGCTGGTATTGACCTATGTTGTGGGCAGCGGACGTGAGCTTGTCCAGACAATTGGCCGCGTAGTGCGCGCCTTTAAGAACCAGGAACCAGTCGTGCTTGAGATAGCGGATGACGCCAACCGAGTGATGTGGGAAAGTTACCTAGACTTCGACTCATCTTTGAAATCTGAAGCAGGTGTGGCAAAGTTCTTGAGCTCTTTGGATAGTGCCAAATTGATAGAGCTTTACCTTGATGCGTTTCCCGACTTTAGTTACCACCAAAGTAGATTCGTGGGAAAGTTCAATATTAACGACTTTGATCCCGATGAAGCCCTTGTGATACCCACGGCTTCGATCTGCTTCCTTAATTCTCACGCAGACTTCTCTATTGCCAAGGCGGCTGATACGCTTTACTGGAGAGCTACAAATTGCGGCGAGCTCTGCAAGATCTTCGTTTCACGATCGACCTCTATACAAATTGTGTTGTCCGTAGCCTTCAACAAGTCTCGATTCTTGGCCAAGGAATTGTTCTTTGAACCTAGCCTTGAAATTACGTTGCTGCGAGAAATGAAGAACGGTGTAGTAGCGGTCTTTGACAGTCGAGGCCGGTCGTTTTCTGGCGACTCCGAATTGGACTTGGCATTCCCGCTTCCCCAGGAAAAACTTCTAAAAGTTATGACTAGGGATGGGAAAATGCGACCAAAGGAAACAAGCACCCGCGCTATTGGCAAACCCACACGCCGCCCAGAGGCGATGCATCTAAAAGGTGCAAACTTAGACGAGATTGGTGGGCAGCAGCAATTCTCCGCGTATCGCATGTCTACTTTGAAATGCGATACGCTAAACGATCAGGGAAAGAAATCTGGAAGCTTTTATGTTGGGATTGATTCTGGCAGGATATCCGACCATAAGGATCGAAAATTCAGGTTGTCTGATCTGGCTGAGTGGTTCGATATGATCGAGGATTGCTTGGCATCGAGTAACGAAGCGACAAGTCGCGTTCTCAGTTCGTTCGCCAAACCCATAATTCCAACGGGGCCCCTTGAGCTCGAGGCTTTGATGTTCGAGTTCATGGATCCCGAACAAGCGATACGTATCGAGGCAGGCCAAGTGGCAGTTGAGGTCAGTGATGAGTTCTTGTTCTATGAATGTGCAGATCAATTTCAAATCTTGCCAGGAATTGCATCCACTACCGTCAAAGTGAGTGTTAGCCATGAGGAGCCGTATATAGAGTTTTCCGCTTGCACTAGCGTGGTCGCGACTACTTCTGATGGCGTGGCAATGGATATTGAGGAACTCCTTAGTGCGCGCCTTAGCAAGGCACTCTTCAAGAACGGGATTACGTATTCTGGAGGCAGATTTTACGAACTTCGACTCCCAACGCAAGGGGGCATTGAGATTGAAAAGTCAGAGCTAAGCAATGTCATAGTTGGGCTACCTGCACTTCTGCACGAAGGTCTCTCTGAAAAGGGAACGGATAAAGGACCGATCGATGATGAGTTCGATCCGGACTCGGTCTTTTACCTTATTGACCAGCTAAAGAACTTTTCGAATGTGAATCCTTCATTTTTGGAGTTAGGGCCCTTCTACGATTATGTTTCGCATCCGGACATCTTGCTCTGCGCTGACATGGGCACGGAGCCCGCTGACTTTATTATTTCGTCGCGTGAGAAGCTTGTTTACGTACATGTGAAGTGCGGGAAATCCTCGCAAAAACCTCAGTCCGCCGCTGGCGCAATTGCGGAAGTAGGATCACAAGCAGTCAAGAACTTAGAAATGCTAATGTCGGGCGATCGCAACTTGCGAGCCGGGAACTGGACAGAGCTACTGAATGATTGGCCAACAAATACTGCAGATAAAAGGCTTGAAAGCCGAATTCGCCTTCTCGACGGCAAGCGCTTTGATGGTTCCAGCGCGAACCTGCAGGTTGAGATGGAGCGCTTGTGGTCGATCATTGCTGATCGGCGTAAGAACATTGCGGTAAAGAAGGAAATTTGGATAGTCGCAGCAAACAGCTTTTCAAGATCAGACTTCGCAAGTCAAATGGGCTTAGGTGCTCATGGCCGAAGTGAATCGCTGCAGGCATATCAGCTTATTCAAGGGTGGATAGGCGCATGTTCCAACCTGGACGTAGAGATTCGCCTTTTCGTGGCACCTTGATGTTGTCCGTGCATGCATCCAATTGCAGGAAGTCCCTTGAAGTAGAATTGGTAGGGCAGTTTCTTAGTGTCGTTGCCCTTCTACTTCTTAGATTGAGGTTTAGGTAACCCCGTGTGCACCAAAGCAGAACGTCAATCGCAAGAAATAGGCGGGTGTGAAGGCTCATTGCCCGCCCGCACTATGCCTATCTCTACTTAGTGGGTCCCATTCAGGAGGTCCTTTGCAGCCACCGTATCTCACGCATCCTGCGAAAGAACTGTTAGACGAGTTTGGCGCCGGAAGACATGTTCCGGGGGCAGGCAGTGCCTCGGCACTTGGCAGTCTTCGGGATTTGCGTGCGGAATCGATTGAGGCATCACAGCCACAGGGGAGTTCTGAGCCACTTATAGGATTTGGAACACGTGCAAAGCAGGGCTACTCCAATGAGGAAATTGAGGATCGCGCCAGAAGGCTTGGCCTTCAAATGTGGCAGCGGAAGGCTCAGATATGGGCCGGTGCATCAGAGCCGAGTGATCCAATTAAAGTTCTCGATCCAGAGCGAGCACTTGGACTACTTGGATACAGCTATGAACTAGCAGCGAATCTTGGCACCATTAAACACGGCACTGCCTCATACGAAGTGGCAGGTGTGCTGGAAGCACGTAAGCGTAAAGCCAGCACCGTCTGGACGGAGAAACCGCCCCCAGCCATGATCGAATTTTGGCACAGCAGTTGTGCCCACAAATTCAATTATGGACACAAATTTTCAACCAGTCATTGAACGCAGACCGCGTGGCAAGTACCGCCAGCATTCCCTGGAGTTCAAGCGAACGCTCGTGGAAATGGCCATGCAGCCCGGAGTTTCTGTAGCGCGCCTCGCGCGCGAGCACGGCGTCAATGCAAACCAGGTGTTTAGCTGGCGCAAGCTATACGAGGCAGGGCAGCTTGTAGGCGGCGCAGCGGCGCCGGGGAGTGAGTTGCTGCCAGTGGTGGTGACGACGCCGGCACAGCAGCCTGAGGCTGAACCTGCCCCTGCCGGAATCATCACGCTGGAAATTGGGCGTGTGCGGCTACGTATCGAAGGCCAGGCCAATGCCGCCACGTTGGCACAAGTGTTGGATCGCGTGCTGCGATGATCGGCCTGCCGGCAGGTACGAAAGTCTGGCTGGCCGCAGGCACCACCGACATGCGCAGCGGTTTCAATGGCCTGGCAGCGAAAGTGCAAACCGCGTTGGAAGAAGATCCGTTCAGTGGCCACGTGTTTGTATTCCGTGGCCGGCGCGGTGACTTAATCAAGCTGCTGTGGTGGACCGGCGACGGCTTATGCTTGCTGGCCAAGCGCCTGGAGCGTGGCCGCTTTATCTGGCCGCAGGCCAGTAGTGGCAGCGTGGCGCTGACACAAGCACAGTTGTCGATGCTGCTGGAAGGGATCGACTGGCGCCGACCAGAACGCACCTGGCGACCGCAATCGGCCTTGTAAACATGGCACGATTTGCGTAAACTTGGACGCATGCTCAACGCCGCCAATCTGCCCAACGATATCGAAGCGCTTAAAGCCATGCTGCTGGCGCGCGATGCAGCGTTGTTGGCGAGCGAAGCGAAGGTGGCACACCTGAGCGCCGAACTATCTACGCGCACCGCCGAAATCGAACATCTTAAGCTGGTGTTGGCGAAGCTGAAGCGCATGCAGTTCGGCCGCCGCTCGGAAAAGCTGGACCAGCAGATCGAGCAGCTGGAGCTGCAACTGGAAGACCTGGAAGCCGAAGCAGCGGTGGCCGAAGCATTGGCACCTGTGGAAGTGGCACCTCGCAAGAAGGCCGAACGCAAGCCTCTGCCAGCCCACTTGCCACGCGAGGAGCGAGTGCAGATGCCAGCCAGTGAAGCATGCCCGGACTGCGGCGGAAAATTGAAGGTACTGGGCGAAAGCGTGTCGGAGCAGCTGGAATATGTCCCGGCCAGCTTCCGTGTGATTCGCCATGTGCGCCCGAAGCTGGCCTGCGCCTGCTGCGATGCCATCGTACAGGCCCCGGCCGCCAGCCGCCCAATTGAGCGCGGTCTGGCCGGCCCCGGCCTGCTGGCGCATGTGCTGGTGGCCAAATTCGCCGACCACATTCCCTTGTACCGCCAAAGCACTATGTATGCGCGCGAAGGCGTGGAACTGGAGCGCGCCTTGCTTGCCAACTGGGTCGGCGCCGCCGGAGCGCTGCTGCGCCCACTGGTCGATGCGTTGCGCCGGCATGTGCTGGCGGCGACCAAGCTGCACGCCGACGACACGCCGCTGCCGGTACTGGCGCCAGGCAATGGCAAGACGCGCACGGCGCGCCTTTGGACCTATGTGCGCGACGACCGCGCCAGCGGCGACAGCACGCCGCCAGCGGTATGGTTTGCCTATACTCCCGACCGCAAAGGCGAGCACCCGCAAGCGCACTTGGCCAACTTCAGCGGCATCTTGCAGGCAGATGCGTATGCCGGCTTCAATGCCATCTACGAGACCGGCAAAGTGAGCGAAGCCGCATGCTGGGCTCATGCTCGCCGCAAATTCTACGACTTGCACGCAGCGCGGCCATCGGCCGTAACGACCGAAGCGCTACGCCGGATCGGCGAGCTATATGTCATCGAGGACAGCATACGCGGCAAACCGCCAGACGAGCGGTGCACTGCTCGCCAGCGATATGCCAGACCACTGCTCGACGACCTCGAACGATGGCTCCACGCCACGCTCGCTACTTTGTCGCGCAAGTCCGATACGGCGGCCGCCATTCTTTACTCGCTCAAACTCTGGCCGGCGCTGACACGCTACTGCGATGACGGCCGCATCGAGATCGACAACTCCGCCGCCGAGCGAGCCTTGCGCGGCGTGGCCCTGGGTCGTCGCAACTTCCTGTTTGCAGGTGCGGACAGTGGCGGCGAACGCGCTGCCGCCATGTATGGGCTGATCGGAACGGCCAAGCTTAACGGTGTCGACCCCGAGGCTTGGTTGCGCTACGTGCTGGCCCATATCGCCGACCATCCTGTGAATCGGGTGGACGACTTCCTGCCCTGGAACTGCGCCGACAAACTCCCCAGCGCTTGAACTCCGCTTCCCAGCGGTGTTGGGAACATCTTCGATCAAAGTAGCGCAGCGCTCAAGACGGCGCTGCCTTGACGCTTACGGAAGCACAGCCTGGGCATGTGAAGGTGTCGAGCCATATGCCTTCAGAAGTTCGTTTGTTCACAACGGCCCATGAACTTGGACACGTGATTCTCCATCCGCATCTAAGAGAGGCCCACAGGGATCGCCCCTTAGATGGCTCGGAGCAAGGACGTGACCAACTTGAGCGGGAGGCTGATAGGTTTGCAGCTGCATTCTTGATGCCTGCGAAGCAGGTTCGTGCGAAGTTTTCGGCAACCTTCGGCGGTGCTCCATTCCACATTCACGAGGCGACGGTCTTTGCACTGGGGCTTGAAATGCGAGTAGTGCGCGAAATGATCAAGACTCAGCGAGATCTGTCCATGCTGCTTGCTCGCACTGTTCGCTTCAATGGGAAGAACTTCAATTCCCTGGCGAAGCAGTTCGGAGTGTCGGTGACTACGATGGCGATTCGTCTCGAGGAGCTAGACCTCGTCAACTCTGAACATTAGCCTGGCGCAAATTATCCAATCCCCTGCGCTCGACCCAGGGAAACAGTGGTAGGGCTGGCAATTTTCTGTCGGCACAGGAAACCTGTCGTAAATCGCAGCAGTGTTAACACCTAGAAGACAAGCTCCCCAAATGAAGAGGCCCATGCATTGCTGCACGGGCCTCTTGGTTCTTGCCAGCTTATGGTTCCCCAAATGTCAGCTTTTGGGTCCACCTACAAAGGTTTTATACGTCGATGTTACCGGCGCGCAGCGCGTTAGTTTCGATGAAGTTACGGCGTGGTTCCACATCATCGCCCATCAGCGTGGTGAAGATCTGATCGGCGGCAATCGCGTCTTCGATCTGCACCTTCAGCAGGCGGCGGACGGTTGGGTCCATGGTGGTTTCCCACAGCTGCGATGGGTTCATCTCACCCAGACCTTTGTAGCGCTGCTTGCTTACTGTGCGTTCCGCTTCGTCGCGCAGCCACTGCATGGCGTGGTGGAAGTCCACTACGCCGCTTTCCTTGGTGCGCTCGCCTTCGCCGCGGCGGATCACGGCGCCTTCGCCAATCAGGCCGGTGAAGGTGGCGGCGGCGTCGGCCAGCACGCGGTAGTCGGCGCCTTGCACGAAGTCGGCGTCGATCGAGGAGACCTTCACGTTACCGTGGTGCAGGCGTTCGATGCGCAGGGTGTGCTTCTCGGACAATTCGTCGGTGGTCACGCTGACCGTCACGGCGCTGTCGTTGATGTTGGCTTCCAGTGCCTTGGCCGATGCCTGGGCTGCGTCGATGGCCGTCAGGTCGAGCGTTACGCCGGTCATGATGGCGGTCAGCGCGGCGCGGTCGATCACGCGGGTCAGGCGGGTCATGATGGCGTTGGCCATGTTGTAGGTGCGTGCCAGTTCGCCCAGCGCTTCGCCCTGGATGATGTCGGCGCCCTCGCGCGGGGTCAGGGCGGCGGTGTTCAGCGCTACGTTCATCATGTAGCCGGCTTCTTCCAGATCGTCCTTCAGGTAGCGCTCGTCGCGGCCGGCCTTTACCTTGTACAGCGGTGGCTGTGCAATGTAGATGTGGCCACGTTCAACCAGCTGCGGCATCTGGCGGTAGAACAGCGTCAGCAGCAGGGTGCGGATGTGGGCGCCGTCGACGTCCGCGTCGGTCATGATGATGATGCGGTGGTAGCGCAGCTTTTCGATATTGAATTCGTCGGCGCCAATGCTGGTGCCCAGGGTGGCGATCAGGGTAGTGATCTGCTCGGACGACAGCATCTTCTCGAAGCGCGCCTTCTCCACGTTCAGCACCTTACCGCGCAGTGGCAGGATGGCCTGGAACTTACGGTCGCGGCCCTGCTTGGCGGAGCCGCCTGCGGAGTCACCCTCGACGATGTACAGTTCGGACAGGGCTGGGTCTTTTTCCTGGCAGTCGGCCAGCTTGGCGCTCAGGCCCAGGCCGTCCATGATGCCTTTGCGGCGGGTCAGGTCGCGGGCCTTGCGTGCTGCTTCACGGGCGCGCGCTGCTTCCACGATCTTGCCGCAGATGATCTTGGCGTCGTTCGGCTTTTCCATCAGGAAGTCGGTCAGCGTCTTGGCGACGATCTCTTCGACCGGGCCGCGCACTTCGGACGATACCAGCTTGTCTTTGGTCTGGGACGAGAACTTCGGTTCCGGCACTTTTACGGACAGCACGCAGGTCAGGCCTTCGCGCATGTCGTCGCCGCTGATTTCAACCTTGGCCTTCTTGGCGAAGTCGTTCTCGTCGATGTACTTGTTGATCACGCGGGTCATTGCCGCGCGCAGGCCGGTCAGGTGGGTACCACCGTCGCGCTGCGGAATGTTGTTGGTGAAGCAGAGTACTTGTTCGTTGAAGGCGTCGTTCCATTGCATGGAGACGTCGACCGAGATCAGGGTGCCCTGGTCGGAGTTGCGCTCGCCGGTGGCCTGGAATACGGTCGGGTGCAGTACGGTCTTGGCTTTGTTGATGTATTCAACGAAGCCGCGGGTGCCGCCTTCGAATGCGAAGATTTCTTCCTTGCCGTTGCGCTGGTCGGTCAGCTTGATGTTGACGCCGTTGTTCAGGAAGGACAGTTCGCGAATGCGCTTGGCCAGGATCTCGTAGTGGAATTCCACGTGCGTGAAGATCTCTTCGTCGGCCCAGAAGTGCACGTCGGTGCCGCGCTTGTCGGTTTCTCCGATGACTTTGATCGGGGAGACTGCCACGCCGTCGATCATTTCGATCTCGCGGTTCTGCGCTGCGCCGCGGACGAATTCCATCTGGTGGACTTTGCCGTCGCGGCGAATGGTCACGCGCAGCAGTTTGGACAGTGCGTTCACGCAGCTGACGCCCACGCCGTGCAGGCCGCCGGAGACTTTATAGGAGTTCTGGTCGAACTTGCCGCCGGCGTGCAGCTCGGTCAGCACGATTTCGGCTGCGGAGCGTTTTGGCTCGTGCTTGTCGTCCATCTTCAGGCCGACTGGAATGCCGCGGCCGTTGTCGGTGATCGAGATCGAGTTGTCGCTGTGGATGGTGACGTGGATCTCGGTGCAGTGGCCGGCCAGGGCTTCGTCAATCGAGTTGTCCAGCACCTCGAATACCAGGTGGTGCAGGCCGGTGCCGTCGGACGTGTCGCCGATGTACATGCCAGGACGCTTGCGGACTGCTTCCAGGCCTTCAAGGATCTGGATCGAGGCGGCGCCGTATTCTTCTGCTTTGGCCTTGGGTTGTTCGTTGTGGCTTTCGGACATAGACTGCTTTCTCTTTTAACGAATTACTTTTCTGCTCTTTTCTTAAACCCGGTAAACCTGGGTCAGACCCAAGGGTCAGACCCTGTCTGACCTGCGGCCAGCGGCTTCGGCGTACCGGGGTCTGACCCTTGGGTCTGACCCCGAACTACCGGTTTTAGATGCGCATCGGCATAACTACATATTTGAAGTCTGCGTTCTCAGGGATCGAGATCAGCGCCGACGAGTTGCTGTCGCCCAGCGCCACGTTCACCTGGTCGCACTTCAGGTTGTTCAGCACGTCCAGCAGGTAGGTCACGTTGAAGCCGATGTCCACGCTGTCGCCGCCGTAGTCAATTTCCAGTTCTTCAACCGCTTCTTCCTGGTCCGCGTTGGTGGACGAGATCTTCAGCGAGCCTGGGGTGATGATGCAGCGCACGCCCTTGAACTTATCGCTGGTCATGATCGCGGCGCGCTGCAGGGAGCGCAGCAGCTCTTCGCGGCCGATGGTGAAGTTGTTGGTGTAGCCCTTCGGGATCACGCGGGTGTAGTCAGGGAACTTGCCTTCCACCAGCTTGGAGATCAGCTCGATGTCGGCGAAGGTCAGCTTGACCTGGCTCGCGGCGATGTCCAGCGATACAGGGTCGTCGTTCTCTTCCAACAGGCGCTGCATCTCGATGATGGTCTTGCGCGGGATGATCACTTCTTCGCGGGCGAAGTTCTGGTCGGTCTCTACCTGGCAGAAAGCCAGGCGGTGGCCGTCGGTCGCTACGGCGATGACCTTGTTGCCGTCCAGGACCAGCAGCAGGCCGTTCAGGTAGTAGCGGATGTCCTGCTGCGCCATCGAGAAGTGCACCATGTTGAACAGGTGCTTCAGGGTCTTTTGCGGCAGCTGGAAGCTGGCGGTGAAGCTTTCGGCCTGTTGAACCGTTGGGAATTCTTCGGCGGCCAGGGTCTGCAGGGCGAAGCGCGATTTGCCGCTTTGGACGGTCAGGCGCTTGTTCAGCAGGGTCATGGTGACGTCGCCGGCTTCCGGCAGGGCGCGCAAAATGTCCAGCAGCTTACGCGCGGCGACCGTGGTGCCGGTAACGTCGGCACCCGAGCCGATGTCTGCGTTGGTAGTGATCTGGACTTCCGTGTCGGTGGACAGGAAAGAGACGCTTTCACCTTCCTTGCGGATGAGGATATTGGCCAGAATCGGCATAGTGTGCCGACGCTCGACAATACCGCTCACAATCTGCAGTGGCCGGAGAAGCGTGTCTCGGGTGGTTTTGACCAGTTGCATAAATATCCTCAGTTAATGGGTTGGTACGTTGGTTCTTTTGTTAACTCGACAGTATAGCAGTCTGAAACCGGTAGTTCTGGGTCTGACCCAAGGGTCAGACCCGATCGGCGGCTGACGCGTGTGCGGATCCGACGGGACGGCCATCCGGCTTGGGTCGTCCCCTGGTTTACCGGTTTAGCCTTTCAGCGTCTGCTCCAGCACATGCAATTCATGATTGCACTCCGGGTTCTTGGTACGATCCGCCGCAATCTTGCGCACGGCGTGCAGCACGGTGGTGTGGTCGCGTCCTCCAAACAGTTCGCCGATTTCCGGCAGCGATTTCTGGGTCAGCTCCTTGGCCAGGTACATGGCGATCTGGCGCGGGCGGGCGATGTTGGCCGGGCGGCGCTTGGAATACATGTCCGCCACCTTGATATTGAAGAAGTCCGCCACCGTTTTCTGGATGTTTTCCACAGAAATCTGGCGGTTCTGCACAGACAGCAGGTCCTTCAGCGCCTCTTTCACGATATCGATCGAAATATCCTTACCGTGGAAGCGGGAGTAGGCCAGGATCTTGCGCAGCGCGCCTTCCAGCTCACGCACGTTGGAGCGCAGGTGCTTGGCCACGAAGAAGGCGACGTCGTCGTTCAGGGTCACGCCTTCGGACTTGGCTTTTTTCAGCAGGATCGCCACGCGCATTTCCAGCTCCGGCGGCTCGATCGCCACCGTCAGGCCGGAGTCGAAGCGCGAGATCAGGCGGTCATCCATGCCGGTGATCTCTTTCGGATAGGTATCCGAGGTGATGATGATCTGCTTCTTGGCCGCGATCAGCGCTTCAAACGCATAGAAGAATTCTTCCTGCGTGCGGGACTTCCCGCCGAAGAATTGAATATCGTCGATCAGCAGCATGTCCAGCGAGTGGTAGTAGTGCTTGAAGTCGTCGAAACCCTTGCGTTGGTAAGCGGTCACTACGTCGCGAACGTACTGTTCTGCGTGGATGTAGCGGATGCGGGCGCCTGGCTGGTCGGCCATCACCTGGTTGCCGATCGCGTGGATCAAGTGGGTCTTGCCCAGGCCCACTCCGCCGTAGAAGAACAGCGGGTTGTACGACACGCCAGGGTTGTTGGCGACCTGGATAGCGGCGGCGCGCGCCAGCTGGTTGGCCTTACCGGTGACGAAGGAGTCGAAGGTCAGGTCCGGGTTGATACGGCTGTTCTCGCGGCCTTTCGGATTCGAGTATTCGGCGGCGGCGGTCGGCGCGGCGGCGGCGGCCGGGCTTTCCGGGCGCATGTCGCTCAGCGGGCCGGAGACCACGGCGGGTGCGGCGGGTTTTTTCAGGGCGTGGGTGCGCGGGTCGAGGACGAACTGCACCTCGATGACGGTTTCCCAATACTGGCAGGCCAGGGCCGTGATGCGGCTAGCGAATTGAGTCTTTACCCAATCCAGCTTGAACCGGTTTGGCGCAGCAACACGCAGCTTGTTGTCCTCGAAATCGAGGGGCACAAGCGGCTTAATCCAGGCACTGAATTGTTGCGGCGTCAGCTCAAGTTCCAGTTGTTGGGAACAGGACTGCCAGAAATTATCCATGAATCTATCTATATGCAAAAAGTGTGGGAGGGCGTTCGAATCGCCACACGTAACGCGCTATTTTAGCCGCTAAGTCGGAAGTTATCCACAGGTTAACCAGAAATTTTGCACAACCGTGCTGGGGTTGGGTTTTTTGCAACCGAACCGGTAGCGCGGTCGCCGCAGGCAGGTGTCAGACCCCGTGGGTCTGACACCGGGTTACCGGTTTGCAGCGGTTTAAGTGGTTGACACTGAACCGAAAAATCCTGATAATTCTGGGTTCCCCGCCCGTAGTCCGTGATTATTCAGATTAACGACGCGCGGATTTAGCGGGCAGTGAGATTGGCGCAGTGCGCGAAATGTCATTGGCACCAACATTTTTAGGGACACCGTCCGTCCCGATTTTGTATTTTTTAGCGAGACCAACATGAAACGTACTTACCAACCTTCCGTTGTGCGTCGCAAACGCACCCACGGCTTCCGCGCCCGTATGGCTACCCGTGGTGGCCGTCAAGTCCTGAACGCACGTCGTGCAAAAGGCCGCAAGCGTCTGGCTGTAGTTTAAGCACGCTTGTTAGCTGATCGCGTGGAAAGCTGTCCTAACAGCTCGACAGGCGAAGGCAGACACGACTTCGCTCGCGCTCGGCGCATCATAAAAACGGATGAATTTTCATCCGTTTTTAGTTTGCGGCCAACGCAGAAGAGCGCGCATTTCGTGCTCTATACCCGCCAGAACCAGCTGCCGAATGCGCGGCTGGGCATTGTCGTTGCCAAACGCTTTGCACCGCGCGCAGTCACCCGCAACACCATCAAACGCGTCACGCGCGAACTGTTCCGCGTTACTGAGCTTCCTTCCATTGATTGCGTGGTGCGCCTGTCGCGCCCCGTCAATAGCAAGGACGGCCCGGCCACCACGGCCAAGCTGAAGGCCGAACTGCGCCAGGAACTGACGCGCCTCTTTGCACAAGCCAACAAGGCCAAGCCGGCAAAATGAAAACGCTGCTGACCATCCTGCTGCGCTTTTACCAATGGGTCATCCGTCCGCTGATGGGGGCGCCGAATTGCCGTTTTTACCCTAGCTGCTCCAACTATGCGCTGGAAGCCCTGCGCGAGCATGGTGCGGCTCAAGGCAGTTACCTGGCATTGCGCCGGGTATGCCGCTGCCATCCCTGGAACGCGGGCGGGGTCGACCCCGTGCCGCCCAAGCACTTCAACCACTCCTGAAGAACCGAATGGATATCAATAAACGCTCAATCCTGTGGATCGTCTTCGCCGTGTCGCTGGTTATCCTGTGGAATAACTGGATGATCTCGACGGGCAAGCCGTCCATGTTTGCTCCGGCTCCTGCCAAACCGGCCGCCGTGGCTTCGGCCTCCGCGACTGCCGCCGGCACGCCTGCTCCTGTCGCTGCCGGCGCCGCCGCTGCGGTGGATGGCAGCGCCGTCGCTGCACCGATCAAGACCGAAGTGGTGACCATCACCACCGACGTGATGCGCGTCGATATCGACACCCTGGGCGGCACCATCAAGCGCCTGGAACTGCTGAAGCACAAGGAAGCCGGTGATCCGGGTTGGCTGGGCGGCTGCTTCGGCATGTTCGAGTTCTGCAAGCCGAAGGGCGGCCAGAAGACCGAAGTGCTGTTCAGCGAGAACGGCAAGCACACCTACCTGGGCGAAACCGGCCTTGTAGGCGCGCCTGGCCTGCCGAACCACCAGACCGCATTCGTGGCCCAGCCGGGCGCGCGCATGCTGAACGATGGCAACCAGGTGAAACTGGTGCTGGAAGCAGAGCAGGGCGGCGTCAAGCTGACCAAGACCTTCACCTTCAAGAAGGGCGACTACGTGGTCGACGTGCAGCACACCGTCACCAACACCAGCGCTGCTGCACTGGCACCGCAGCTCTACCTGCAACTGAAACATGACGGCACTCCGCCGGAAGGTTCGGGCTTCATGAACCCATCGTTCATCGCCCCGACCATGTTCACTTCGGAGAGCCACTACAAGAAGTACGAGTTCAAGCAGATCGAGAAAGATGCCAAGTCGCTGGCGGAAGATCCTAAGTTCAAGCCGAGCCACGTGACCGAGGCAAAAGACGGTTGGGTCGCGATTGCACAGCACTTCTTCGTGTCCGCGTTCGTACCGCAGGATAAGCTGCCGCGCGATATCTTCACCAAGAAGGAAGGCGACAACCTGTACTCGATCGGCGTGGTGCAGCCGCTGGGTACCCTGGCGCCAGGCGCTTCGGTGACCAACAATGCCCGCCTGTACTCCGGCCCCGCAGGACACCGACACCCTGAAGCAAGTCACCGAAGGCCTGGACCTGGTCAAGGACTACGGGCTTCCTGGCAATCGTGGCGCGCCCGATGTGGGCCGCAATGGCCGCAATCCACTCCGTGGTTGGCAACTGGGGCTGGACCATCATCGCCTTCACCGTGGCGATCAAGCTGCTGTTCTTCCCGCTGTCCCGCCGCTTCCTTCCGCTCGATGGCGAAGATGAAGACCGTGACGCCGAAGATGACCGCCATCCGCGAAACGCCACAAAGGCGACCCGCAGAAGATGAACCAGGCCATGATGGAGCTGTACAAGACCGAGAAGATCAATCCTCTCGGCGGCTGCCTGCCTATCCTGGTGCAGATGCCGGTGTTCATCGCCCTGTACTGGGTGCTGAACGCGTCGGTTGAAATGCGCGGCGCTCCATGGGCGCTGTGGATCACTGACCTGACCCAGCACGATCCGTGGGCGATCCTGCCGATCCTGTACGCTATCTCGATGTACATCACGACCCGCCTGAACCCGCAGCCTGCGGATCCAGTGCAGGCGAAGATGATGATGTTCATGCCGATCGCCTTCTCGGTCATGTTCTTCTTCTTCCCATCCGGCCTGGTGCTGTACTGGGTGGTGAACAACCTGCTGTCGATTGCACAGCAGTGGGTGATCACCAAAAAACTCGAAGTTGGCACCGCCAAGTAATTACTGAAAAGCCCGCGCCAGCCGCGGGCTTTTTTTTGAAAACCGGTAAATCGGGGTCAGGACCCAAGGGTCAGACCCGCACACGCGCCGGTCGCCGGTCGGGTCAGACCCTTGGGTCTGACCCAGGTTTACCGGTTTAAGAATAAAATCCCCAAACCATGAACCTAGATTCCTCCCCCATCGCAGCAATCGCCACGGCGCCCGGCCGCGGCGGCATTGGCGTCGTGCGCGCATCCGGCAAGAAACCTGCAGTCGCTGGCGCAAGCGCTGTTCAAAGGCGCAGAGCTCAAGCCACGCCACGCCACCTACATCCCATTCACGCAGGCCGACGGCACCGTCATCGACCAGGGCATTGCGATCTACTTCAAGGCGCCGCATTCCTACACCGGCGAAGACGTGATCGAACTGCAGGGCCACGGCGGCCCGATCGTGCTGCAGATGCTGTTGCAGCGCGTGCTGGAAGCCGGCGCCGAACAAGGTTTGCGCCTGGCCGAACCTGGCGAGTTCACCCGCCGCGCCTACCTGAACGACAAGCTGGACCTGGCGCAAGCCGAAGCCGTGGCCGACCTGATCGACGCTTCCACCGAAGCCGCCGCCAAGTCCGCATCCGCTTCGCTGAGCGGCGCCTTCTCGCAAACCATCCACGCCTTGGTGGAGCGCGTCACCCACCTGCGCATGCTGGTGGAAGCCACGCTCGACTTCCCGGAAGAAGAAATCGACTTCCTCGAAAAGTCCGACGCGCGCGGCCAGCTGAAAGGCATCGTCGAAGCGCTCGACCAGGTGTTCAAGCAAGCTTCGCAAGGCGCGCTGCTGCGTGAAGGCTTGAATGTGGTGCTGGTCGGCCAGCCCAACGTTGGCAAGTCCTCACTCCTGAACGCACTGGCCGGCGCCGAAGTCGCCATCGTTACGCCAATCGCCGGCACCACGCGCGACAAGGTCAGCGAAACCATCCAGATCGAAGGCATCCCGCTCAACATCATCGACACCGCCGGCATCCGCGGCCACGATGAAGCGGTCGACGTGGTGGAACGCATCGGTATTGAACGCACCTGGGGCGAAGTCGGCAAGGCCGACGTCATCCTGCACCTGCTGGATGCCGACCATGGCCCGACCCGGCATGACGAAGTCATCGTCGCCAATTTCCCGCAAGGCGTGCCGGTGCTGCGCATCTGGAACAAGATCGACCTGTCCGGCCACAAGCCTTCCGTCGACGAGATGGCGGATGCGACCCACATCTACCTGTCCGCCAACGAGAAGACCGGCATCGACCTGCTGCGCGCGCAACTGCTGCGCATCGCCGGCTGGCAGCAGACCGGCGAATCGCTCTACCTCGCGCGCGAAACGCCACTTGATCGCATTGCGCAACGCATCCAGGCACCTTGACTACGCCGGCCAGCACGCCGCGCAAACCGACCAGTCGCTGGACCTGTTCGCAGAAGAACTGCGCCTGGCGCAGATGCAGCTCTCCCACCATCACCGGCGAGTTCTCGTCCGACGACCTGCTGGGAGTCATTTTCTCGCGCTTCTGCATTGGCAAGTGAAAATGTCCACTTTGGTTCCTGACCCCAAAGTGGACATTTAGCCTTTCCGTGCCGCCTGCGGTTCAGTATGAGCTGATGACACGGAACTAAGTCCTATCGCGCCTATGCTTCTCATTGGAATAATTTTGTTTCTTTTGGTGCGCTGACGCACGTTGAGTCCCCCATGCCGCTGATTTAATCCTGCTATTATTTTGTTGAGGCAGGTCATGTTCCTGTCTGAGCAATGCAGTAACCTTGGTTTCAGGGCATGTCTGTAAAGGGGAGTATCGTGGAGACGCAACAGGAAATCCCACCCGCTGAAATTGTCGCGACGGCCGAGCGCCCAAGCGGCGTGCGCCAATCGCTGCCTCCCAAAGGCTCCTGCTGGTACTGCGAAAAACCGTTGGATGCCGTGCGTCGTTTCTGCGGCAAGGAGTGCGCGGATTCCTTCGATGAAGAGGCGCACTTCTCGGGTTGATAGCGGCTAGAGTTCCATCTCCAGAACGTCCAGCGCAGTTTCGAAATCAAATGCATGCGTCGCCGCCGCAACCATCTGGAAAGTCGGCACGCCTAGTGCGGCTGCCAGGATAGTCGCCGATTTTTCCACCAGGTCGATGGCTGCACCATCACCTTCACGCAGCAATCCCACCAGTTCTTCGATCAGCGCGCGCAATTGCGCAGGATCGACCGGCTGCGTTTCGCCCGGCGCGACGTTGTCGCCATGTTCGAACAAGAGATCGTCGATGCTGCCGCAGGCCTCGCGCAGCAGCATGTCGAGTTGCGCCACCAGTGCGGCCGCATCGGCGCCGTCGGCAATCGCGTTCTCCACCAGCACTGCCTGGTCGTGCACCAGCTGCGCGCCGATCAGGCCCGCGGAACCTTTCAGCGAGTGCGCTGCCAGTTGTGCCTTGGCGTCCTGCTGCTGCGTGAGCAGCGACCGGATACGTTCACAGGAATCGCGATAGTCCTGCAGGAAGCGGCGCAGGATTTGAAGGTACAGCGCACGTTCGCCCATCAGGCGATCCAGTCCCTCCTCGACGTCGAGGCGCTGGCGTATTGGTGCGTTGGAAAGAAGGTTGCTCATCAGGACAGAATTTAGCATTCTGTCCCGATGTGGGCTAGGGGCGGGACGTTATTTTGTCGTAAATGACCAATTTTTTGTCACGGGCGACGCTGTCGACGGTACCGGAGAAAGTCACGTCATACGTCGTGTTGCTGGTCAGCGTTGACAGCGGAACAATAGCGGCGGCGTGCACCGGCGTGTGCTGGTCGGTGGCGCTGGTCAGCAGGCGCGTGGACATTTGCGCACCACCGCGCGGACGCACGGTGAAGCTTGTCACCGTGACATTGCCGGTGATGTCGGAGTGCACGCTGATCGGATAGCCGACGCGGTTCACGTTCGGTACCGGGTCTGGCGATTCGGTATCGCTGTCGAACGTGGTCGGAATCGCAGTCTGGCCGTCCTTCGGATAGGCGACGATCTTGCCTTTGCCCAGGCCGGTGCCAAAGCCGTTACGGGTGGCCATGTCGGCGGTGAAGTAGGTGTAGCTGCCGCTCGCGGTCGAGGCGCCGGTACCCATCTCGCGGAACATCGGTTCGAAGATCACGAAGCGGTGGTAAATCGCTGCGATCAGCTCTTCCGCGTGATAGAAGCCGGCACGGTCGGTAGCAGCGGAGATCACTTCGCCATATGCATACGAGCCGCCCAGGGTGTAGCCGGAGGCGGTGAGGCGATCCGCCAGCGCCGCGCCGGTAAAGCCTGGATTGCCGGCTACCTGGTCGTGCGACACGGTGTTATTCAGGCGCAGGTAGTTCGAATGCCCAACGGCGGCCTTGTTCAGTTGCTCGTTGCAGGTCAGCATAGCGAGGCCGATGTCCGCGCGGCGGTAATTGAACCAGTTGAAGCCATCGATCGCCGTGTCGCCGGTGGCGCCGGGCAGGCCGGTTGGCGAGACGGCGCAAGACGTGGACGGTGGATTGACGACCGGCGGGTTAATCACCGGTGGCGTGGTAGTGCTTCCGCCACCGCCGCCGCCACCGCCGCATGCGGAGAGGAGTGCTGCGACCAGCAGGGTTGGCAACTTATGCTGCCACTTATTGAGCATGTACATAGTGAACTCCTTTATGGCGCGATTCTATGCCAATTTCAGGCAATATGTGTTTCTTTTGTAATCCGTCGGGCGAGGTAGAATAGCCCTTTCTTTTTTGATCATCATTGCCTTAATTTGAATACTCAACGACATCAGCGACTCCAACGCGCTAAATTTGCATTACCAAGCACGGTAACGCTGCTCTCGATCGCCTGCGGCTTTGCCAGCATTGTGATTTCCGTCGACAACGCCCATCTCGGGTTGGCGCAGGATTACCGCCTGGCGGCGGCCTTGCTGGTGCTGGCCGGGATCTTCGACGCGCTGGACGGCTTCGTGGCGCGCGCCACCGGCACCGGCTCCGACTTCGGCGTGCAGCTCGATTCGATTGCCGACGTGATGAACTTCGGCTGTGCACCCGCGGTGCTGCTGTATTGCTACGGCTTCGTGCAAATGGGGCCGGCGGATCCGACCTTGCTGCGGATTGGCGGGATTGCGGCGTTCTTCTTCGTCGCCTGCGGTGCATTGCGCCTGGCGCGCTTTAATGTGAACGTGGGACGCACCGATCCGAAGTACTTCGTCGGGATGCCGATTACGGCGGGTGCGGCTTGCGTGTCAGCGGTGGTGGTGGCCTGGCCGGAGTTTCCGGATTCGAGCCTGGAGGGGTATTTCGTCGTTGCGCTGCTGATTGTGGTGGGCAGCCTGATGGTGTCGACCATTCGCTTCCCTAGCTCGAAGCAGAAGAAGAGTACTGCGGCGCTGGTGCTGCTGGCGGTGAACGTGGGACTGCTGGTTTGGCTGCGCTACTATTACTTTGTGCTGTTCTTTGTGGTGTATATCGCGTTTACCGTGGGGCTGAACCTGGCTTGGCGGGCGGGTTGGCGCGGGATTGCGCCACCGCAGGTGTTTTCTGACGATTGACCAAAACCGGTGAAGCTGGGTCAGACCCAAGGGTCTGACCCGATCGGTATAGGGCGCGTAGCGGGTCTGACCCTGGGTTACCGGTTTTAGGCTACTTCATGCCCCCGCGCAGCCCGCAGGATCTCAAACCACTGCGGCCTGCTCAGCGAAAACTGCGTCGCCTCTACCGCCACCTGAATCGACTCGATGCGACCGGAGCCAGTCAACGGCACCGGCTTGCAAGGCAACTGCATAATCCACGCAAACACCACGCTGGCAAACGGACGATTCAGTTCATCAGCCACTTCCTTGATCTTCAAAGCGCAAACGCTCGCCCTGCTCGTCGCCGGCAGTAAACAAGCGCCCGCCGCCCAAAGGCGACCAGATCATCGGCTGCACGTCCAGGTCCTGCAGCCCATCAAAGGTCTCATCGAACATCGGCGCCAGGTGCAGCGGTGAAAACTCCACCTGGTTGGTCACCAGCGGCACACGCTTGTTCAGCGTCTCGAACTGATGCCGCGAAAAGTTCGATACGCCGAACTCCCGTACCTTCCCCTCGGACCGCAAGCGCTGGAACGTATTTGCCACCTCATCGAAATCCATCAAAGGATCGGGACGATGAATCAGCAGCAAATCCAGGTAATCCGTCCGCAGCTCCTTCAGCGAATTCTCCACCGACGCCACGATATGCGCGGAGCTGGTGTCGTAATGCTGGATGGTATGCGTCGGCCGGCGGCCGGAGATCAGCTTGATGCCGCATTTGCTCACGAGCTGAATCTGTTCCCGCAGTGACGGCTTCAAGGCCAGCGCCTCGCCGAACAAGCTCTCCACGCCATAGCCGCCATAAATGTCGGCATGGTCGAAGGAGGTCACGCCCAGCGCAATGCACTGCTCGATGAAGCCCAGCCGCTGCTGCGGTGTCATGTCCCATTCGGTCATGCGCCACATGCCCGCGACGATGCGCGAAAGATTCAGTTTCGCCATTACTTCATCCACAGGCGCACGGAATCCCATGCGCGGCCGAAGATCGACGCCTGGTCGACGGTTTCCAGCGCCACAACCGGCAGTTCCAGCAGCGGCTTGCCATCCACCATCATCTTCAGGGGTGCCGACGCGGGTGTTGGCGGCAATCGGCGCCACCAGCGGGTCCTTGCGCTCCAGCAGGGGCTTCATCTTGGCAGCGACGCCCTTCGGCACGGTCACCAGCACGTCGTTGGTGAAGCCGATCTTCACGGTCGCCTGCGAGCCTTTCCAGATTTCCGGCGTGTAGACGGCCTGGCCCTTGGAGTACAGCTTCACGGTGTCGAAGTTCTGGAAACCCCAGTTCAGCAGCTTCTGGCTTTCCGCGGTACGGGTACCGTCGGAATTGGTGCCCATCACCACCGAGATCAGGCGGCGTTCCAGGTTGCCGGCAGGGCGCTTGGCGGAAGCCACCATGCAGTAGCCGGCGGACTCGGTGTGGCCGGTCTTCATGCCGTCGACGGTCGGGTCGAGCCACAGCAGGCGGTTGCGGTTCTGCTGGGTGATCTTGTTGTAGGTGAAGCTCTTCACCGAATCGATCTTGTAGAACTCGGGGAAATCCTGGATCACGTGGCGCGCCAGCACGGACAGGTCGCGCGCGGTGGTGTAGTTCTCCGGCGAAGGCAGGCCGTGCGGGTTGGCGAAGTGGGAATTGGCCATGCCCATGCGCTGCGCTTCACGGTTCATCAGGGTGACGAAAGCCGATTCGTCGCCGGCTACGGCTTCCGCCAGTGCCACGGCGGCATCATTGCCGGATTGGACCATCAGGCCATGCAGCAGGTCGTTGATCGAGACCGGGGTGGCCGGGTCGATGAACATCTTCGACGAGCTGGAGTCGACTTTCCAGGCCTTGACCGATACGTTCACCTTCTGGTCCAGGGCCAGCTTCTTGTCCTTGAGCGCCTGGAAGGTCAGGTAGGCGGTCATGATCTTGGTCAGGGAAGCCGGTTCAACGCGCGAATCCGGGTCCTGGGCGGCAATCACCTGGCCGCTGGAGGAGTCCAGCAGTAGCCATGATTTGGCGGCGATGGTCGGCGGCGGCAGCGTTTGCGCTACCGCGGAAGTCATGAGCAGCACACTGGTTGCCAGTGCAGCGATGATCTTTTTCATTGGTGCTTGTTCTTACTATTAGGGGTTGCGGGGGAAATTATTGTGTTTTCGATCCCCACAAGGCGATCACCCAATTCTTGATGTGACCGAGCTTGCGGTGGAAGAAATGGTCTGCGCCGGGAATCACGATCACAGGAATGTCCTGTGGGCGCGCGTAATCCAGCACGTCGATCAACGGGATGGTTTCATCGTTTTCGCCGTGGATCAGGATGGTGTCCGCCGGTACGTCGGCGATCTGCCATTTGGCAGCTGCGGTACCTACCAGCACCAGGCGTTCCGCCGGGGTGCCGGCAGTGGCCAGGCGCTGCGCCAGGTGCGACTGTACGAAAGTGCCGAACGAAAAGCCCGACAGCGATACCGGCAGGCCGGGATAGCGCTGCACCATGTGCTGGTACAGGATCATCATGTCGTCGGTTTCGCCATGGCCGTGGTCATGCACGCCTTCGGATGCGCCGACGCCGCGGAAGTTGATGCGCGCGGCCACATAGCCCAGCGCCACGAAGGTGCGCGCCAGGGTCTGCGCCACTTTGTTCTCCATGGTGCCGCCGTACAGCGGGTGCGGGTGGGCCACCAGGGCGATGCCTTTCGGCGTACCGGCCGGCATGTCGAGCAGGCCTTCCATCAGGCCGGCATTGCCCTGCAGCGTAAACTTCTCGGAATTCTTGTTCATCATTTGATTTTGAGGCGCTCTACTTCTTTGCCGTTGACCAGGTGGCTGTCGAGGATTTCGTCGATGTCGGCGGTGTCAACATAGGTGTACCAGGTGCCTTCGGGGTAGACCACGGCAACCGGGCCGTGTTCGCAGCGGTCCAGGCAACCGGCGGAATTGATGCGCACCTTGCCTTCGCCGTTCAGGTTCAATTCCTTGCAGCGTTTCTTGGCGTGCTTTTGGGCGGCTTCCGCGCCGCGCGGGCCGCAACTTTCGCGGCCGTCATCACGATGGTTGGTACAGAAGAACACGTGATGCTTGTAGTATTGGTTGTCGCTCATCTGAAGCCTCTTTTGTAATGCAGGCGCTTATTTTACCGGGGTTTCCCGGGTTTCCTTGTTCAGCTTGTGCGATGGGAGGCAAAGGTACCAGAGGGCTGCCAGTGGCCACGCCAGCGACAGGAACTGGGCCGCGCCGTAGAAGTTAAGGAATTTCCCTTGCACCCAGGTCTGCAGCGTTTCGCTGAAGTATGGGTTGGTCGGGGTCGTGTTGACGATCAAAAGGCTAAGCAGCAAAGTGGCCACTGCCAGCCTGCGTTGCGCCACGTGTGGCGCGAAAATCAGGCCGCCCAGCATGATCACGCCGATCAGGAAGCCGCCCTGGGCGCCCGGCGTGATCCACACGAAGGCGGCATCGGGGCCGAGCTGCAGCGCGGTCGACAGGGATTTCACCAGCACGGCGGCCACCACCAGCAGCGCGACCAGTGGCGCGCGCGGGGCCGGCTTGCGCAGGATGCACAGCAGGGTCAGGGCCGCACCCACCATGCCGCAGGCGGTGACGATGGTTTCGGACAGCCAGTACTGTTCCACCGTCAGCGTCACGTCGGGCCGCACCATGGCTGCCAGGTCGATGTCCATGTCCAGCAATTCGCTGAGCCACTCGGACAGGATGGGCAGCAGCTGCCCAAGCCCGAACAGGAAGCCTTGCGGGTAGATCTGCGTCAGCGGCCATAGTGCCACCAGCACCAGGCCCTGGCTGGCGTGCTGGGCGAACCAGCGCTGGCGCAGCTTGTAGGCATTGCTGGTGTCCATCAGCTTGTGCGCAGTGAGCGCGCCGATGAAGGCGCCGATGATCGAGCCGGCGCTGTTGGTGTAGAAGTCCAGGTTGGACGAAACGCGGGTCGGCAGATAGGTCTGCACCGCTTCCATCGTGCCGGAGACCAGCATGCCGCCAATGCTGGCCAGCAGGAAGGCCCAGAAGCCGGTCACTTTCGGCCGTATCGCATAGACCAGCAGCATGCCGAAGGGGATGTAGCCGATCACGTTGATGCCGGCGTCAAAACCCGTCCAGTAGCGCGGTAGCGAAGTCCATTCGAGGAAGATCAGCGGCGACAGGCCCTGGTTCTGCCAGCCGGAGAAGGGGAACCAGCTGGCATACACGATCAGCACCATGTAGGCGAGCAGTGTCGCGCGCGCCACCGGCGAGCCGGTACGCACCGGCGGCTTGGGGGCCGAGGTGTGCGCTGGCGCGGGGGCTGGGGCGGGCGCTTCTTCGCTCATGGTTTAATTGGGCATGGTTGCCAGCCAGGCCAGGATGTCGGCGGCGATGCCGTCGGTGCTTTCGGCCAGTGCGCTGGCGCCGCCGGCTGCGTCGGCGCTCGGCGCGCGCGCAGTGCGGCTGAAAGTGCGCTGGTCGACCAGCTTGTGGTTGCGGAATACCGATGCGCGCAAGACGACGCTGGCGCTGCTCTGGGTGGCGGTGTCGAAATTCTGCGAGAACTCGTCGGCCTCGAGGCGCAGCAGCGGCAGGCCGCCCGCCGCATCGCTGGTCGAGATTACCTTGACGCCGGATTGCGCGATGCGGGCTTTCAGGCGCTGCGACAGCAGCTGCAAGGGCGTCACCGACCAGTTGTTGTAGGCATACTGGCGCGACTGGCGCGCGTCGGCGTACATCAGGCGGTAGTACATGCGCTGCGTGTCCAGCGAGGCCGGGCCGTTCACGTCCGACACGACCAGGGCCTGCGGGGCCAGGCCGGTTGCCGCCGGCGGCGCGCCCATCGGGCCAAAGTCGTAGGAGGTCGGCTGCGGGCCCTTGCTGGCGCAGCCGGCCAGCGCGGCGGCGGCAACAACGGCGATCAGGAGAATGTTCTTCTTCATTGCTGGTCCTTATTTGCCAGAAGGGTCAAAGCCTGGTTCGCCCGGTCCCGGCGGCGTGCCGGGTGCACCGAACAGGATGCTCGACGGACGATCGCTAATATTATTCATGGTGCGGCGAATGGCGCGCATGGAAGACTTGGTTTCGTCCGCCAGCCCGGTCACGCCAGGCAGGGTTTCCAGCTCGACACCGCTGGCCACCGCCTCGACCGAGGTCGTGGCGCGGTCGACCGATGCGGTAATACGCTGCACCGCGCCGTCCGGGCCTTGGAGGGTGCGTGCCACCTTGCTCGCCTCATTGGCCAGAGTATCTACCGATTGCATGGCGCGGTCGCCGTGCTCCATCAGCGCCGGAATCTTCTGCACCGCAGGGTCCAGCTTCGCCGCCAGGTCCTTGTACGACTGTGCCGCGTCGCTCACGTCGCTGAAGGCGCCCAGCATCGTCTTCTGGTTATCGGGACTGAGCAGGGTATCCAGTTTCCTGGTGACGTCTTCCGCTTTCTCCAGGATTGCGGTGCCGCGCTTTTCCAGCTGGTCGAACAGGCCCGGTTGCAGCGGAATGCGGCTTGGGTTCTGCTTGCTGGTCGCCAGCGCAGGTGAACCGACGGATTCGTCGTCAAGCTGGATATAGGCGATGCCGGTCACGCCCTGGTAGCCCAGTGTTGCGTACGTGGTCTTGGTGATCGGCGTGGCCGGGTCGATGCTCAGGTGAATCAGGATCTGGCCGGCCAGCTTCGGATCGAAATCGATGTCGTCCACCTTGCCAATTTCCAGCCCGCGATAGCGCACCGCGGCTTGCGGGTTGAGGCCGGGTACCGACTGCGTGGTCGCGATCAGGTACGGGTCGTACTTCACCCGGTCGCGATTGAACCAGATTCCGAACACGATCGCCGCGATCAGCAGCGTGATCGTGAAAATGCCTGTCATCAAAGCGTGTGATCTGTTTTCCATGCCTTGCTCCTTATTCCAGGGCCTCCAGCGCGCGTTTGCCGCGGTCGCCCAGGAAGAATTCCTTGATAAACGGGTGATCCGTCTTGATCACCTCGCGCGTTGGTCCGATCGCCAGCACATGTTTTTCCGCCAGCACCGCAATGCGCGTGGACAGCGCGAACAGCGTATCCAGGTCGTGCGTCACCATCACCACGGTCAGGCCCAGCTCACGGTGCAGGGACCTGATCAGCGACACGAAGCTTTCCGACAGGTCCGGATCCAGGCCGGCGGTTGGCTCGTCCAGGAATAGCAGCTTCGGTTCCAGTGCCAGGGCCCGCGCCAGTGCTACCCGTTTGATCATGCCGCCCGACAGGTCGCTCGGCATCTTGTTCGCATGTTCCGGGCCCAGGCCCACCATATTCATTTTCAGCAGCACCGCATCGCGGATCAGGTGCGCGGGCAGCGTGCCGAGCTCCTGCATCGGCTGCGCCACGTTCTCGAACACCGTCAGCGCGGAATACAGGGCGCCCTGCTGGAACAGCATGCCCCAGTGGTTGCGCAATTCCTGCAGGTGGCCTTGCGATGCGACCGTGATGTCCTCGCCGAAGACCCGCACGCAACCCTTGGTCGGGCGCTCCAGTCCCAGCATCTGCCGCAACAGCACCGTTTTGCCGGTGCCCGAACCGCCTACGATCGACAGGATTTCTCCATTCTGGATGGTGAGGTTCAGGTCATTGTGGATTACCGTGCGGCCGAATTTGGTTTGCAGATTGGTGATCTCGACCGCCGGCACGCTGCCGTCCAGCGTCAGCTTGCTTTCGCTCTCTGGGCTGGCGCAGCTTTCTTCTTGTTGCGGCAGGTCGTTCATCAGTAACCCACTCCATTGAAGACGATCGCAAACACCGCGTTCGCCAGGATCACCACGGTAATTGCCGTCACCACCGAGGTGGTGGTGCCGCGGCCCAGGCTTTCCGTATTCGGCTGGATGCGTAGGCCAAAGTGGCAGGACACCATCGCAATCAGCATGCCGAACACCGCGCCCTTGAACAGGCCGATGTAATAGTTCGCCAGCGGCACCACTTGCGGCAGCTTCATGATGAAGTAGCGGATCGACAGGTTCAGTTCCCACTTCGCAGCAATCATGCCGCCGATCAGGGCTGCCGCATCGGTCCAGATCACCAGCAGCGGCATGGAAATCGCCAGCGCGATCACTTTGGGCAGGATCAGGCGGTAGCCGTGTGAAATACCCATCACCAGCATCGCATCCAGTTCTTCCGTCACCCGCATCACGCCCAACTGCGCGGTAATTGCCGAGCCTGAGCGGCCTGCCACCAGGATCGCCGCCATCAAGGGCCCCAGTTCGCGCACGATCGACATGCCGAGCAGGTTGACCAGGTAAATGTCGCCGCCAAAGTTGCGCAGCTGCTGCGCCGACAGGTAAGACAGCACCACGCCGATCAGGAAGCCCACCAGCGCGGTAATGCCCAGCGCCTGGAAACCGGCATGGAAAATATTCGCCGAAATTTCGCGCCAAGGTCCGCGCCTTGGGTGGGCAGCGAAGCGCCCTGCATCCTGCACCACCGAGCCAATCAGCTGCACGAAACCCTTCATATGCTCGAGGAAGTGCAGGATGCCGAAACCAAGCGTCGTCACCCAGCCGAAATGTGCCTTGCGCGCGCGGGGTATTTCCAGCTTGCCGGCGGCCTCGATGCGTTTGAAGATTTCTTCCTGGCCGTTGACCAGTGTCAGCTTGGCCGGTCGCTTATAGTCCCAGGCGCTCCACAGCAACTGCGCGCCGACGTGATCCAGCATTTCGACGCCGCTCAAGTCCCACTCGACCGCGTGAATGTCTTTTACATGGTCAAGGCAACCAGAAATAGCCTTCATCACCCGCTTGCTGGCGAGTGCACTGACTTGCCAGGTTCCCCCGGCTGAAACCGTGCGCCCGTCTGGGCTGATAGATAACGTTGGCTCTTGGGCAATAGGCATGCCACCAGTGTAAAAGAGTTTCGCCTATAGCGCCACTCGGCGCGGGTCAAGCGGCCAGGTGCCGCACCTGACGTGCCGGGGCTGCGCTTGCTGCCGCCGCTGCTTTCTGTTTGACCCCATGCCCATCGCGTGCCAGCAGCTCGGAAACTGCCGCAGGCTCCATGCCGGCAACTCCCAGCCAGCGCCCGACCATTACTGCCAGGCGGTCCAGCGCGATCCGGTGGGTCGCGTCCGTGTTGGCATAAAGCCAATCGGAAAACGCCATGAACGATTTGAATGGGGATTCGCCCAGCAGCACCGGCACGGTGTGCGTGAAGCGTCCCGAATTCGCCACAAGGTCCCAATAGCGGGCGAACCGTACCAGGCGCTGCATGGTCGGGAAGTCAATATCCCGGTTCGCCAGGATCGTATATGGCGGGTACGGGTCGTACACCATCCCGAATTCCTGGGTATGGCGGATGATCGGCGTACCGCGCAGGCGCTTCAGGATGCCGAACTGGATTTCGTGCGGACCCAGTGCCCACAGCTTGTCGAAGCCCTCTGCAAAGCTTTCGACCGTTTCGCCCGGCAAGCCGGCAATGAGGTCAACGTGCATGTGCACGTCCGAGTGCTCGCAAAGCCAGCGGATATTCTCGGCGGCTTTGGCGTTATCCTGCTTGCGCGAGATGTTCGCCTGCACCACCGGGTTGAAGCTCTGGATGCCGATTTCGAACTGCAGCGTCCCAGGCGGGAATTTGGCGATGCCTTCCTTGAGCGCATCCGGCAGATGGTCCGGCACCAGCTCGAAGTGCGCGTACACCGGATCATCGGGCGCTGCGGCCAGCTTATCCAGGAAGAACTGCATGATCTTCAGGCTGGTCTTGATGTTCAGGTTGAAGGTGCGGTCCACGAACTTGAAGGTGCGCGCGCCGCGGGCGTGCAGCATCTCCATCTCCGCCAGGAAGGCATCGATATTGAATGGCCACGCTGTCTTGTCCAGCGCCGACAGGCAGAACTCGCACTTGAACGGGCAGCCACGCGAAGCCTCTACATATAAGGTGCGGTGGGCGATATCCTCGTCTGAATAGATGGAATAGGGCAGCTTGATCTCCGCCATGGGCGGCTGCACGCCCGCATGCACCTTCATCAAAGGCTTCGGGCCGTTCAGGATCTCGCCGCATAATTTAGGGAAGGTCACGTCGCCCCAGCCGGTCACCACGTAGTCGGCCAGGCGCGAGATCTCCTGCTCGCCGGTTTCGTAAGAGACTTCCGGTCCGCCGAGAACGATGACCAGCTGTGGTGCCACACGTTTCAGTGTCGCCACCAGGCGGCAGGTCTCTTCAACGTTCCATATATAGACGCCGAAACCGACGATCGTTGGCTGCGCCGCCAGGATGCGCTCCACCATCTCGGTCGTCTTCGCGCCAATCACGAACTCCTGGATGCGCGTCTGCGCCTGAAGCTCTCCCATATTGGCGAGCAGGTAGCGCAGCCCCAGCGAAGCATGGGTGTAGCGGGCATTGAGGGTGGAAAGCAGGATCGTCATGGCGGAAGCGGTAATACGGTATTACGAAACCATGCATTTTACCCTTGCGCGACCGGCGGCGGTCGGCTATAGTTCTGTCCCTCGCAACGCAACACTGTTAAAACAGTAAGCGAAACGAGAAAAAGAAGGGGTTGACGAGTTGCACGCTGTACCGCATAATCTCGCTTCTCTGCTGCTGACGAACACAACGCTTCGTCGAATAAAGAAAGCAGCGATCTTTAAAAATCAACAGTCGATAAGTGTGGGCGTTTGACGATATTGCCACGAACCTTCGGGTTCGATGCTCAAAATATAGTTATACGCTCGCACAAATATATTAAACGTAATCTCGCAAGAGATTCGTCAGTATTTTGAGTGAGTGACCTGCCGCAGAAATGCGGCAACAACAGAGATTAAACTGAAGAGTTTGATCCTGGCTCAGATTGAACGCTGGCGGCATGCTTTACACATGCAAGTCGAACGGCAGCGCGGGCTTCGGCCTGGCGGCGAGTGGCGAACGGGTGAGTAATATATCGGAACGTACCCAAGAGTGGGGGATAACGTAGCGAAAGTTACGCTAATACCGCATACGATCTAAGGATGAAAGCAGGGGATCGCAAGACCTTGTGCTCCTGGAGCGGCCGATATCTGATTAGCTAGTTGGTGGGGTAAAGGCCCACCAAGGCAACGATCAGTAGCTGGTCTGAGAGGACGACCAGCCACACTGGAACTGAGACACGGTCCAGACTCCTACGGGAGGCAGCAGTGGGGAATTTTGGACAATGGGGGCAACCCTGATCCAGCAATGCCGCGTGAGTGAAGAAGGCCTTCGGGTTGTAAAGCTCTTTTGTCAGGGAAGAAAAGGCTGTGGCTAATATCTACAGCTGCTGACGGTACCTGAAGAATAAGCACCGGCTAACTACGTGCCAGCAGCCGCGGTAATACGTAGGGTGCAAGCGTTAATCGGAATTACTGGGCGTAAAGCGTGCGCAGGCGGTTTCGTAAGTCTGTCGTGAAATCCCCGGGCTTAACCTGGGAATGGCGATGGAGACTGCGAGGCTAGAGTTTGGCAGAGGGGGGTAGAATTCCACGTGTAGCAGTGAAATGCGTAGAGATGTGGAGGAACACCGATGGCGAAGGCAGCCCCCTGGGTCAAAACTGACGCTCATGCACGAAAGCGTGGGGAGCAAACAGGATTAGATACCCTGGTAGTCCACGCCCTAAACGATGTCTACTAGTTGTTGGGTCTTAATTGACTTAGTAACGCAGCTAACGCGTGAAGTAGACCGCCTGGGGAGTACGGTCGCAAGATTAAAACTCAAAGGAATTGACGGGGACCCGCACAAGCGGTGGATGATGTGGATTAATTCGATGCAACGCGAAAAACCTTACCTACCCTTGACATGGATGGAATCCCGGAGAGATCTGGGAGTGCTCGAAAGAGAACCATCACACAGGTGCTGCATGGCTGTCGTCAGCTCGTGTCGTGAGATGTTGGGTTAAGTCCCGCAACGAGCGCAACCCTTGTCATTAGTTGCTACGCAAGAGCACTCTAATGAGACTGCCGGTGACAAACCGGAGGAAGGTGGGGATGACGTCAAGTCCTCATGGCCCTTATGGGTAGGGCTTCACACGTCATACAATGGTACATACAGAGGGCCGCCAACCCGCGAGGGGGAGCTAATCCCAGAAAGTGTATCGTAGTCCGGATTGTAGTCTGCAACTCGACTACATGAAGTTGGAATCGCTAGTAATCGCGGATCAGCATGTCGCGGTGAATACGTTCCCGGGTCTTGTACACACCGCCCGTCACACCATGGGAGCGGGTTTTACCAGAAGTAGGTAGCTTAACCGCAAGGAGGGCGCTTACCACGGTAGGATTCGTGACTGGGGTGAAGTCGTAACAAGGTAGCCGTATCGGAAGGTGCGGCTGGATCACCTCCTTTCTAGAGTCGGCATCAGACTCAAACGTTCACACTTATCGACTGTTGTAATACGAAGAACAGCAAATGGGGCTGTAGCTCAGCTGGTTAGAGCACCGTGTTGATAACGCGGGGGTCGTTGGTTCGAGCCCAACCAGCCCTACCAGTCCCTTGGCAGTACACACGGGGGATTAGCTCAGCTGGGAGAGCACCTGCTTTGCAAGCAGGGGGTCGTCGGTTCGATCCCGTCATCCTCCACCAAGATTTCAAATGTAAGCGCAGACGCTTAGGTTTGAACTCTTATGTTCATCGTTCTTTAACAATCTGGAAGAAGTAAAAGTTTTATTAAGCGATATCGAAAGATATCACTTAGGGTAGTAGTAAAACTCATCAAACACAGTAGTAAGTGCTTGAACTTATAGCCGTCAAGGTTATAGGGACAAGTGAATAAGTGCACATGGTGGATGCCTTGGCGATTACAGGCGATGAAGGACGTAGTAGTCTGCGATAAGCTTCGGGGAGCTGACAAACAAGCATTGATCCGAAGATTTCCGAATGGGGAAACCCGGCCTTTTAGGTCATTGCATACTGAATACATAGGTATGCAAAGCGAACGCGGCGAACTGAAACATCTAAGTAGCTGCAGGAAAAGAAATCAACCGAGATTCCCAAAGTAGTGGCGAGCGAAATGGGAAGAGCCTGTATGTGATAGTCGTTCTGATAGTGGAAGCCTCTGGAAATAGGCGCCATAGCGGGTGATAGCCCCGTACGCGAAATCAGAGCGGTGGTACTAAGCATACGACAAGTAGGGCGGGACACGAGAAATCCTGTCTGAACATGGGGGGACCATCCTCCAAGGCTAAATACTCGTAATCGACCGATAGTGAACCAGTACCGTGAGGGAAAGGCGAAAAGAACCCCGGGAGGGGAGTGAAATAGATCCTGAAACCGTGTGCATACAAACAGTAGGAGCCTCGCAAGGGGTGACTGCGTACCTTTTGTATAATGGGTCAGCGACTTACATTCAGTGGCGAGGTTAACCAATTAGGGGAGCCGTAGAGAAATCGAGTCCGAATAGGGCGCTAGTCGCTGGGTGTAGACCCGAAACCAAGTGATCTATCCATGGCCAGGTTGAAGGTGCGGTAACACGCACTGGAGGACCGAACCCACTAATGTTGAAAAATTAGGGGATGAGCTGTGGATAGGGGTGAAAGGCTAAACAAACTTGGAAATAGCTGGTTCTCTCCGAAAACTATTTAGGTAGTGCCTCAAGTATCACCGACGGGGGTAGAGCACTGTTATGGCTAGGGGGTCATCGCGACTTACCAAACCATTGCAAACTCCGAATACCGTTGAGTGCGAGCTTGGGAGACAGACATCGGGTGCTAACGTCCGGTGTCAAGAGGGAAACAACCCAGACCGCCAGCTAAGGTCCCAAAGATTGGCTAAGTGGAAAACGAAGTGGGAAGGCTAAAACAGTCAGGATGTTGGCTTAGAAGCAGCCATCATTTAAAGAAAGCGTAATAGCTCACTGATCGAGTCGTCCTGCGCGGAAGATGTAACGGGGCTAAGCCAGTCACCGAAGCTGCGGATATCCGTAAGGATATGGTAGGAGAGCGTTCTGTAAGCCTGCGAAGGTGTCTTGTGAAGGATGCTGGAGGTATCAGAAGTGCGAATGCTGACATGAGTAGCGATAATGCGGGTGAAAAGCCCGCACGCCGTAAGCCCAAGGTTTCCTGTTCAACGTTCATCGGAGCAGGGTGAGTCGGCCCCTAAGGCGAGGCAGAGATGCGTAGCTGATGGGAAGCAGGTTAATATTCCTGCACCGTCGTATGATGCGATGGGGGGACGGATCGCGGAAGGTTGTCTGACTGTTGGAATAGTCAGTTTCTGGTTCATAGAAGGTGCTTAGGCAAATCCGGGCACGTAATTCAAGGGACTGGGACGAGTGCACTAGTGCACGAAGCAATCGGAAGTGGTTCCAAGAAAAGCCTCTAAGCTTCAGTCATACGAGACCGTACCGCAAACCGACACAGGTGGGCGAGATGAGTATTCTAAGGCGCTTGAGAGAACTCGGGAGAAGGAACTCGGCAAATTGGTACCGTAACTTCGGGATAAGGTACGCCTCGGTAGTTTGACCACTTTACTGTGGAAGGACGAAAAGGTTGCAATAAACTGGTGGCTGCGACTGTTTAATAAAAACACAGCACTCTGCAAACACGAAAGTGGACGTATAGGGTGTGACGCCTGCCCGGTGCTGGAAGATTAAATGATGGGGTGCAAGCTCTTGATTGAAGTCCCAGTAAACGGCGGCCGTAACTATAACGGTCCTAAGGTAGCGAAATTCCTTGTCGGGTAAGTTCCGACCTGCACGAATGGCGTAACGATGGCCACACTGTCTCCTCCCGAGACTCAGCGAAGTTGAAGTGTTTGTGATGATGCAATCTACCCGCGGCTAGACGGAAAGACCCCATGAACCTTTACTGTAGCTTTGCATTGGACTTTGAACCAATCTGTGTAGGATAGGTGGGAGGCTTTGAAGTAGGGACGCCAGTTCCTATGGAGCCAACCTTGAAATACCACCCTGGTTTGTTTGAGGTTCTAACCTTGGTCCGTAATCCGGATCGGGGACAGTGCATGGTAGGCAGTTTGACTGGGGCGGTCTCCTCCCAAAGTGTAACGGAGGAGTTCGAAGGTACGCTAGGTACGGTCGGACATCGTGCTAATAGTGCAATGGCATAAGCGTGCTTAACTGCGAGACCGACAAGTCGAGCAGGTACGAAAGTAGGACATAGTGATCCGGTGGTTCTGTATGGAAGGGCCATCGCTCAACGGATAAAAGGTACTCTGGGGATAACAGGCTGATTCCTCCCAAGAGTTCATATCGACGGGGGAGTTTGGCACCTCGATGTCGGCTCATCACATCCTGGGGCTGTAGCCGGTCCCAAGGGTATGGCTGTTCGCCATTTAAAGTGGTACGTGAGCTGGGTTTAAAACGTCGTGAGACAGTTTGGTCCCTATCTGCCGTGGGCGTTGGAAATTTGAAGGGGGCTGCTCCTAGTACGAGAGGACCGGAGTGGACGAACCTCTGGTGTACCGGTTGTCACGCCAGTGGCATTGCCGGGTAGCTAAGTTCGGAAGAGATAACCGCTGAAAGCATCTAAGCGGGAAACTTGCCTTAAGATGAGATTTCCCAGAGCCTTGAGCTCTTTGAAGGGTCGTTCGAGACCAGGACGTTGATAGGTCAGGTGTGGAAGTGCAGTAATGCATTAAGCTAACTGATACTAATTGCCCGTACGGCTTGTCCCTATAACCTTGCCGGTTATATAGCACTTGCCTGTGTTTGAGATACCCAACTTTACTTCTTCCAGATTGCGCACCTTGCTCAGCGAGCAGGGTGCATACAAGTTATGCCTGATGACCATAGCAAGTCGGTCCCACCCCTTCCCATCCCGAACAGGACCGTGAAACGACTTTGCGCCGATGATAGTGCTGCAACCAGTGTGAAAGTAGGTTATCGTCAGGCTCTTATTAGAAAAGCCCGCTAGGCAGTTGCCAGCGGGCTTTTCGCTTTTGCGCTTCCGGCAGTATTTGATTAATATTGCCAAATGAATATCACGAAACCCCTGCGCCGGCTGGCAATCGCCGCCGGCCTTTTCATCCTGCTGGTGCTTGCGCTTGTAGCGGCCGCACTCTATCACTCCCGCTTTGAACTGAATCCTAATGGCGTGCATCAACGCCTGTATGTACCGATCGGGAAGAGCTATGCCAAGGTTGCGATGCCTGCGGGTACCGGCGATGGCGTAACTTTGCCAGGGTTCCTGGACGGTCCGGTCGTGCGCAAGGCATCAGACGGTATCTGGTCCGCAAGCTGGTTCTGCGAAGATCGCGTGCATCAGCAACAACTCACCGGTTCGCAATTGACCATCGATTGCGCCGGCAAACGCACTACTTACCCGATCGGTACGCCGGTGCCTGTGGCTGCAGGCGTCATCCCGATGCCGGACAGGGTTGCGGTTTTAAGCGATATCGAGGGCAACCTGGCATTCCTCGAGGGCGCCCTGGCGAAACTGGGTGTGACTGACAGCGCCGGCGCCTGGGCATACGGCCAGGGCCACCTTGTGATTGTCGGCGATGCGGTGGATCGTGGCCGCGATGTGTTCGCTGTGCTGTGGCGACTGTACTCGCTGGCGCAGGAAGCTCAACGAGGGGGCGGTGCTGTGCATATGGTGCTGGGAAATCACGAGCAATACATCCTGCGCGGGAATTCATCGCGCGCGCACCTTGAACACTTGTATGCACTGGGCCAAATGGGCGGTCCGGTGCCAGCATTTGCCGGCGACACCGTGATCGGCGACTGGCTGCGTGCGCAGCCAGTGATCCTGCAGATGGGGAGTGTCCTGTTTACTCACGGCGGCATTAGCAAGGCGACTGCCGACAGCGGACTGACCGTGCCGCAGCTGAATGAAGCAATGCGAAATTACTGGAGCGGCACGCCTGCGGTCAAGCCGGCGCTGGATGCTGTGCTGGGCCGCAGTGGAGTGACGCAGTACCGCGGCTACCTGGATCAGGAGAGCGGCCTGGCGTCAGCGGAGGACGTCCAGTATGTGCTGGCGCGTTTCGGTGCGAAGACTGTAGTAGTCGGGCATACGCTGGTCGACAAGGTGACCATGCTGCACGATGGCCGCGTGATCGCCATTGACGTGAACACCAACGAAGCCGCGGATGAAGCGTTGGTGTTTGAGCAGGGTAAGCCGCGTGTCGTCGCGGTTGTCGACCGAGGCCTGCCGCCGGAACAAGGGCCGCGCGGCCGCATGCGCGATTTCCAGTTTGCCGATGCGCAGGACTGGCGCACACTTGAACGCACAGTCTGGCGCAGCGTTGAGCTGGCCAGGCTGCCGCATCCTTACTGACTCCGTTTAGCCGCGGCGGGCTTTACCGCAGGACCATGCCCGCAATGACGGCCAGCAGCATGGCACAGAAATAGCGCGGCCACTTTGCACTGTAGTTCCGCCAGGCTGACACTGCCAGCACGGCGGCAACGACAAACGGCAGCGACGTGTGGAAGTTCAGGCCCAGGGTAATGGCAAAATAGACCTGGACGACGATGGCAACCCATGGACGGCCCGTAAACGTTCCGCGACCTCCTCGCGCTGGCGCCGCTGCCGGTGCTTCGGCCGCCGGCCTTGCCGTAGGCCTCGAAGGGCCGCTGGTGGGCGTAGCAGGTTTTTGTTTTGCCGCGATCTTTTCCTGCATCAGTTGCTGCTGTGTCTTCTCCTGCACGGGTGCTGGCGGTGCCGCGGCTTGCCAGAATCCGGCCCACGGCGCCTTGCCTTGCGCAGACAAGGCTCGGAATCCGCTACTGCGGCGGGCGACTGGTGCGTTTGCAGCGGGCGTCGGCGCGGCCCACTTCGCGCGTGCTGCGCGAACCTGCCGCAGCAAAGGCGCTCCTTTCGCGGCGTCGACCATCTTGATGAACTGCGCATAGCCTTCGAGCGCATCGATCACGTTCTCATTGCCATTCCACTGCTTGCCGTCCGGTCCATCCTTCTCGACCTGGAACAAGGTGGCGCGGAAGCGGCGCAAGGTGTCGCGGTCCAGGGAAAGCTTCTTGTTAACCACGATGCCGGTGACGCTCTGGCAGTGCGCATCGCTCATGACGTGCTGCTTTTCCGGATGCGGCGTGAAGCCCTCGTCGGCAATGATCTGCTTGATGCGCCATAGCAGCTTGCCGGCCAGCTTGCGAGCAGCGGCATCGCCGGAGAAGGTCAGGTCGTCGGCGTAGCGGGTGTAGGCGAAGCCCAGTTTTGCCGCGCAGGCCTGCACGCGCGCGTCGAGGCGCCGGCACAGGATGTTGGTCAGGGCCGGGCTGCTAGGTGCACCTTGGGGCAGGGCCCGTTCGCCGGTCGCAACAAAGAACTTCTCCCCGTCCACGCTGACTTCTTCAACGGGCGTTTCAGTGCAAATCAGTCCGAGCGTGGTGGCCAGTTGTGCGCTGTAGCCAAGCTCCTTGAACACGCCTTTGATGCGCGGCAGGCTGATCGAAGGGAAGAAGTTCTTCAGGTCCAGGTTGATGACGACTGCCTTGCCCACGTGGGGCTGGGCGTTGCTGACAATTGAGCGGCCCGGGATGAAGCCATGCGCAGCGTCGTGCAGCGGCACCTTGGCCAGTATATTGTCCAGCACCCAGTATTGCAGGCGCTTCACGCGCGGCATCGGCGCAGAGATGATTCGCTCGCCGCCGGTTTTCTTCGGCATGGCGAAGCGGCGGTAATGACTGATGCGCGAGACACGGCGCTCAAAACTCAGGAAACGCAACTCCGGCAGCGTGACGCCCATGGCGCTTGCCAGTTCGCTCGCGTTGTTCATTGCGGGCAGCGACCAGCGTGCCAGCTTTTCGGCATCGCTCTCGGCCTGGTTCAAACCGGAAGAAACGCCTTCGCCCAGGTAGAGCAGTTCGGTCGACTGCCGCTGGTGCCATGCCGTCGCGCGTTCAAAACGCTCGCGCGCACGCTTCTGGCGGGTTTCCTCGCGGCGCTGCCGTGCTTTGGCCAGGCGTTCCTTGCGCATTGCCTTGAGCGCCTGCTCCGGATCCTGAATGGTGCGCAGCTCCTGTCCAAGGCGATGCAGGGCGCTACTGAGTTCAGCTTCGCGTTTTACTACTTCTTCCAGTTCGGTGGGCTGGCCGGAATTGGCAGGCCAGAAGCCAAGGCGCTGCATTTCGCCCAGCACGACTTCCTGGCGCGAACTGGTACGCAGGCGCTCCATCAATTCGGCGCGGGTGGTGACTGGCTTGGGTTCGGTGGCGCTCATTGCATGGCCTCCTTGCGAGGCGAGCGCGAAAGATGCAAGCACGGCGGGACTGTCATCGAAGAGCCTTTAAGACTGGGGCGCTCCACTCGATGCCATACGGCACCAGTGCGGCGAATGGACTGCAGGGCAGTCACACCGTCTTGCCGCACTGGTGCCTGTATGGCACTGTGAAGAGCGTGCCAGTGGCGCATGGGAAGAGCTGAATACGTGAACGGCGATCCACCGTTCGGGTTGCAAGAGCCATCCCGCCGTGTTTGCTGAAACGAGTATATCAGTTCATTTGCTTTTTTCATATCAGTCGCCGTCCTCATGCCGCCTGCTGCCGCGACATTCGCAGCGCGAGCATGTGCGCGCAAGGGCCTTTGTGCATGCGGTTGAACGTGAAGAAGTTGCATTGGCAGGCGCCGTCGACGATGCGTTCGTCGGCATCCAGCCGCAGCATCACCTGGTACTGTCGGTCGCCCTGCCTGGCTTGCGCGCTCAGTCGAATTCCGCCGTCGGCAACCGCTTCGACTTTGTGGTTGCTCATCGCGTGAAGGGCGACCAGCTTCTGTGCTTCTGCCTCCTCGGGGCTGGCGAAGCGCAGCGTGTCCAAGGGCAGCGGGTCGCGTGCGAGCTCGCGCAGGCGGTAGACTTCATTCACCAGGTCGTAGATGACGCGGCCGGCTTGGGTGTACAAGGTCAGTGCACGTTCGACCATCATGCGATCAAGGCCGGTGTCGAGGGACAACTGGGCGCTGGTGGCGAACCAGCGCTTGCCTAGGGCGGCGAAGACCTTTTCCTTGCTGTCGTTGTCGATTTCGCCGCGTGGCGCCAGCAAGTCGAACTGGCCGGCATGCGACCAGTCGTTGGCGGTCCAGCCGGAGAGGCCGAGCGTGAACTGCATGTCGGGCATGTTGGCGATCCAGAAGCTTGGCAGTCCGCTGCCCATCAGGTGCACGGTGAAGCTCTGGGCGACCGGAATCAGGCGTTCGAGCAGCATCAGGCGGCGGCGGCCCCAGATGCGAACTTCCTCCGCCACGTTGCCCCGGTAAATGGAGCGGCGGCAGACTACTTCCTCATTCCACGGTTCGAACACCGCGCGCACCGGTTCGCCCGGCGCCAGGACGAAGCGGATCGAGCGCGGGCCGACGCGCTCTTTCTTGCGCCGCATCTGCAGGCAGAAGTTGTGCACGTCCATTGGATGCAGGTCCAGCCGCCGCGCCACCATGTTCATGGCGCTGCTCACCTGCAGGAAGCCGCGCACCCAGGTGTCGGGCACGTCGATCTTTTCTTCGATGAACTCGGGGTCGTCCGCAGTCTTGACCTGGAAGCCGGTAGGGTCGATCGACAGCCTGGTGCTCTTGTAGTCGCGGATCTTCTGGAATTCGCCGTACAGGCTTTCCGAGTAGTCGATATTGGTGGTGCCGCAAGCGAAGTCGCCGATATGGTCGAATACATTGTGGCTGCAACTTAGCGAGGCGTAGCTCGATTCGTCACGGCTGAAGCACTCGAAGAACACGCGGTCCGGGTGTACGGTGATGACCGGGTCGAGTGCGATCCACAGCTCGCGGTTGGTCTGGTACAGGTAATTGTAGTACTTGGACTGTGCCTCGTAGAAAGGCTTCATCAGCTTCGACTTGCGGGCCTGCAGTGCGCGCATTTCCGATTGCAGCGGCTGCAACTGCTCCTTTAATTCGCTGCTGCGGGCCTGGAATTGCGCCAGCATCATCTCTTCGTTTTGCGCTACCCATTCCTTGTAGGCCGTCTTGTCCTTGGGCTGGTAGCGCTGGTCTGCCACCACCACGTCGTGCAGCGCGGAGATCGCCTCGCGGAACGGGATGTGCTTATTGATGTCGGCAACGAAGTGGGTCGGGGCACGCAGGGTGTCCGGCACAAAGCGCATGTCGGTCGACGCGGCGCTGTTGCTGACGTAAGTCTCGCCGTAGTAGCGGTACTGGAATCTCATGACTTGCTTCCCCGGCCGGCGATGGCCGCCGGCGTGTGGATCGTGATGGCTGCGGGCAGCCCGGGATAACGTTGCTGGATGGTGCGCAGGCCTTCGATGTATTGCGCCTTGTCGGCAATGGCGACGGTCAGCACCTGGCGCGCAAACAGCTTGGCGACAAAGCCGGCAATGTCTTCCGACAGTTCAGCCTGCGCGCGCAGGAAGGCTTGCACCCGGCCTTTGACGACGCGGCCGCGATTCACTTGCGACAGCACGCTGAGGAAGTAAGCCTCCATGCGCTGCAGCTTGTGCACGTCGCCGGCACAGGCGCTTTCCAGCCAGGAGCTGACGAAGAGCTGCATATTGGCGGAAGGGTGCTGGCTCAGCTTATCCAGCAGCTCGGTCACGTCGCCGACCTCGAAGTGCCTGGTGATCATGGCGCGGCCAAAGCGTTGCGCCGCCGGGTCCTGGTGGTCGCACAGGTTCACCAGCAGCAACGGCGTCCAGTCGTCACGCGTGCAGGCATCGGTAAAGAAGGCCGAGGCGAATTCGCGGCTGTCGTCGAAGCGGCTGTCGAAGATGCGCAGCGCGGCCTCCATCTGGCCGCGCACACGCTGCGGGTCGGAACGGTAAGCCTCGAATGCCCACTGCCGCACGCTGGCCGTCGGGTTGCGGCCGAAGGCTGCCCATGCCGCCACGTCAAACTGCTCGGGGCGGAAGCCGGGCAGCAATCGCGAGCCAAGCAGCAGGGCGCCTTTGCTGCGCGCTGCCAGCAGGCGCGCCAGCAAGGCGGTATCGGCCAGTTGTGCTTCATCCTTCAGCGGCCCGGTCACCCAGGCCACCAGGTCGGCGTGCATGCCGTCGCCGGTTTCGCTGCGGAACAATGCGTCGAGCAGGCCTTCCAGTAAGGTGTGGCGGAAGCCGGCATCGGCGGCGCTCAGGCGTTGGATGACAGGATCGACGCCGCGCCTTGTGCTCGCTTCCGCGCTGGTGGCGAAGGCGATGATCAAGTCCGATTGCGCGGCCAGTACCTGGTCCGGGAGCATGCCGAACAGGCGCACCGCAGCGCCGCGCACCTCGGCGTCTTCATCTTTCAGCAGCACGGCCAGCTTGGAACCAGGCAGCATGCCGGTCGGCGCCCGATGCAACATCAGCCACTGGCAGGCCAGCAGGCGTACGGCAGCCAGCGGATGCCCAAGCAGTCGCAACAGGCGTTCGTACGGCGCGCCGGCGGCGGCATCGCGCAGTGGATTTTCGATCAGCCAGTGCAGGTCGGCGCCGATCGGCCGCACGGTATTGCGCGCATCGTCTATGTCGGCGCAGTTGTCCAGCCAGTCGAGCAGCTGCATGACAATGGCCGGCGCCTGGTCGGGCAAGGTGGCGGCGACCTGGCACAGCAGGCGACCCTGGCGCCGTATCGCTTCCAGCGGGGCACAGGCGATGGTGGCGACCAGCAGCGGGTCGGCCGCGTAGCTCAACGGGTCGCGCACGATGCAGTCCAGCGCATACTGGGTGGCTTCTGGAAGTGTGCATTGGATTAGCAAGAGCAGCCATTCGGTCGGTGGAATACCCGGTTCGAAGCGCCGGCGCGCCACCTGGAAGGCAAAACGTGCCGTCGGCAGGTAGTGGCTGCGCAGCAGCTCGCGAATCACGTCCGGTTCCAGTGCGGCGCAGAAAGCCTGGTTATCAGCCAGCGCGCGCGCCGCGAATTCGTGCACGCCGGCGCAGCGGCTTTGCTGCATCAGCGCGAGCAAGGCCCCTGGCTGGGCATCCCACAGTTCGGGGAAGGCTTCCTGACGCCTTTCGTCGGGCTGGATCGGTTGCCGCTGGTACCAGCTCGTGCCGTGGCGGTTGCTTAACCAATGCCCGCGTGCGCGCAGCACGCGATTGAACACCATCCAGTGGCTGTAGCTGTCGTAGAAACGGCCGCCGCGTGCGTTCGGCTGGCCGGCGTCGCTGTCATCCATCGCGGCCAGCACGCCGAGAGCCATCTGGACGTAGGCCGGATCGCGGTCCTGCGCAAGGCGGCGCAGGGTACGCCAGCCGCGCCGGCGCAGGTAGTCGCGCGTGCGCAGGCCGTAAGCGACCTTGCTGTCGGGGCGCGAAGCTTCCTCGGCATACTTGGTGTAGGCGCGGCGCACATAAACCCACTGGCTGCTGCTGGTATGGGTGTCGGTGTCGAAGCGCTGCTGGAGCAGGCCAAACAGCTCGGCATCGCCGGCCATTTCGGCCGCTTTGTAAATGTGGCGCACGGCGCGGAAAGTCCCTGCGCGCAGGCGCATCCGCTTCAGGTGGCTGCGCAGGACGCGGCGCGCCATCGGCTGGCTGAGGGCTACCTGGTGCAACTGCTCCAGCCAGTCCGATTTCGACAAGCCTTGCCATTCGTCGTCACCGGCAGCGATCGACAGCAGCTTTTCTTCGTCCTGCTGGTCCCAGGCGGTGCGCAGCATGGCCGGCCAATCGGCCAGCAGGCGGGCCCCATGCGCCTGGAGGGCGACGCTGTCGGCCAGCATCAGCCAGGCTTGCAGGGCGATGCGGCGCACGGCGTCCGTGCGGCCGCGTGCGTGCAGCTCCTGCATGGCGATGGATGCACCGGCATCGCCGCAGCGGCCGATGGCCCAGGCCAGGCAGTAATCCTGCATGGCATCGCCGCGCGCGATCAGGTCGACCATGGTGGGAACGGCGCCGCGCAGGCGGCGCTCGCCGATGCGCCAGATGACGCGGTTTCGATGGTGCTGGTCCAGATTTTTCCAATTACCGGCCTGCAGTTGCTGCAGCAACGTGACGGCGGCAGGATCGAGTGCGGCCTGCGCAGGGGCTGGAGTGAGGGCCGCGCCTTGCGGCGTGGCCGGCTCCGGGGCCGATGCCGGGTCGCTGAAACCTTGCGCGGCGCGTTCGACCAGCGCCAATTCGAACAGGGTTTCCGCGGCTTGCCAGTCAACCGGCTGCGGTGTGCGCGTGCTCTCGCGCCATTCTTCGCCGGTGCGGCCCTGGCGCAGGTTGACCAGGTAGCGGGCCGCGGGTTTTTCCAGCGCGTCGGCCACTGCGCCAGCCACCTCGCATAGCTCAATCTCGCAATGGATGGTGGCGTCTTTTTGCCTGCGAACCAGGCTGCTTTTCCGAATCAGCTTCACTGTTGTGCGGGCCTTGACTTGAAATGCGGTTACTCAACAGGATGATGGTAGCCAATCCTGAAAGTGTTTGCAAATAAAGCAATTCCTACCTCGGTTTGAGCAGGGCTTCCATCAGCGGTTCGCAGGCTGCGGCCAGCCGATCAAGGCTAGCTTCGCGCAAGGCGTTGGTATCGACGGTGTGCTGCGTCGCCAGCCCGGCCCAATGCAGCAGGGCGCGGCCGGCTTGCGGATGGTCGAACAGGCCATGCAGGTAGCTGCCGAGCACCTGGGCGTCGGCGGAGATGGCGCCTTCCGGCCTGCCGTCGATGAAGAAAGCCGGTTGCGCCAGGGCGGAGCCGTGCGACACGCCCATGTGGATTTCGTAGCCGCTGACCGGTGCATCGTCGAAGGCGCAATGGCCGGTGACTTGGGCCAGGCGTTTGTCGCGCGTGAGCTCCGTTTGCAAATCCAGCAGGCCAAGCCCTGCCTCGCTGCCGGCCCGGCCTTCGACGGCGTGCGGATCGTCCACCAGTGTGCCCAGCATCTGGAAGCCGCCGCAAATGCCGATCACCTTGCCGCCGTAGCGCAGGTGGCGTGTGATCGCCTGCGGCCAGCCGCCTTCTTTCAGCGCGGCCAGGTCGTCACGCGTATTCTTGCTGCCGGGGAGAATGATCAGGTCCGCAGGCGGAATCGCTTCGCCTTTGCGGACAAAGCGCAGGTCGACGCCGGGATGGGCGCGCAGCGCATCGAAGTCGGTATGGTTGCTCATGCGCGGCAGGCTTGGCACCACCACGCGGAAAGCGCCGCGCTCGGCCTGCACCGCCTGCACTGCGTCTTCGGCGTCGAGGTAGAGGCCATGCAGGTAGGGTAGCACCGCCAGTACCGGTTTGCCGGTCTGCTGTTCCAGCCATTCCAGGCCGGGTTCAAGCAGCTTGATGTCGCCGCGGAAGCGGTTGATGACGAAGCCGATAATGCGATTGCGTTCGCTCTCGGACAGGCAGGACAGGGTGCCGACGATGTGGGCGAACACGCCGCCGCGGTCGATGTCGGCGCAGAGGATGACGGGGCAGTCGACTGCTTCCGCAAAGCCCATGTTGGCAATGTCGCGGTCGCGCAGGTTGATTTCCGCCGGGCTGCCGGCGCCTTCCACCACCACCGTTTCGTATTGCGCCAGCAGCCGTTGGTGGGATTCCAGCACGGCCGCCATGGCAATGGTCTTGTACTGGTGGTAGTCGCGCGCATTCATGTCGCCGCGTACCTTGCCGTGGATGATGACCTGGGCACCGATGTCACTGCTTGGCTTGAGCAGCACGGGGTTCATGTCGGTATGCGACGGGATGCCGGCGGCAATTGCCTGCAGCGCCTGGGCGCGTCCGATTTCGCCGCCGTCGATGGTGACGGCGCTATTGAGCGCCATGTTCTGCGGCTTGAAGGGCGCAACGCGCGCGCCGCGCTGCTTGAGCAGGCGGCACAGGGCCGCGACAATCGTGCTCTTGCCGGCGTCGGACGTGGTGCCCTGGACCATCAGGGTGCGGTAAGGGAAGCTCATTTTGCCGGGCGGTGCTTGCGGGCTTCTTCCAGCTTTTCGCACAGGACGGCGGTGCCGGCGATCATGCGCGGGCCGGCGCGATTGAGCAGGTTGCCGTCGATCGTGAACAGGTTGTCCTGTTTGGTCGCCTTGAATGTCTTGTAAGGGCGCCACAGGCTGACGCCGCCGTAGTCTTTTTCCGCCGTGGCGAAGACTGCTTCGGGATCGGCTTCCAGCACGGCTTCCACGCTGACTACCGGCGCCGTCACTTTCTGATCGGCGAAGATATTCTGGCCAGCACATACTTTCAGCGCGTCGCTGACGATGTGTTCACCGTTCAGGGTATACAGGGGCTTGTCCCACACCTGGTAGAACACGCGCACTGGCGGGCGCGCGGCATATTGTGCGCGCAGGGCCGCCAGCTTCTGGCGCAGTTCCTTGGCGGCGGCGTTGGCGGCCGGCTCGGTGCCGAGCAGCTTGCCCATCTTTTCCAGGTTATCGGCGATCTGGTCCAGCTTTTTCGGCTCGCTGTGGAAAATAGGGATGCCGAGTTGGCGCAGCTGGTCGATCTGGCGTTCCGAAGTGCCGTGGCGCCAGACCACCAGCAGGTCCGGCTTCATTGCCAGCAGGCGCTCCAAGTCTACCTGACGGTTGTCGCCGACGCGGGGAACCTGCTTGGCGGCTTCCGGGTAGTCGCTGTAGCTGACCGCGCCCACGATTTTTTCGGCGCCGCCGGCCGCGAACAACAGTTCGGTGACGTGCGGTGCCAATGCAACCACACGTTGCGCCGGCTTTTGCAGGGTGACCGGCTTGCCGTCGTCGTCATTGACGGTGATGGCGGCGTGCGCTTGAAGTTGGGCCACGCACAGGGCGGGAATCAGCAGGTATCTTTTCATCGTTCGGTCCATTCGTTCAATGCCTGTTGGAGGCGTTTCCAGCCTGCTTCGTCGGGCGGCAGGCCGAGGCGGATGCCGCGGGCGGCCTCACGGAACAGGCGCACCCAGATGCCACGGCGTGCCATGTGGTCGTGAAATTCTTCGGCGCGCGGCTCCGGCCACCATTGGAACAAAGCCGTGCCATTGCTGGCGATGCCGTGGCCGGCCAGCAGGTCGCGCAGCCGGTTGCCGGCCGCGCGCAGTCCTTCCTGCGTGGCACGCTGCCACGCGCGGTCTTCCAGTGCGGCGCGTGCGACTTGTTGCGCCGGCCCGCTGACAGCCCAGGGGCCGAGCGTGTCGGCCAGCGGCGCGAGGATATCTTCGTGTGCGGCGACGAAGCCGAGGCGCAGGCCGGCCAGGCCGAAGAATTTGCCGACGGAGCGTAACACGACCAGGCCGGGCGCCTGTGCGGCGTCGGCGATGCTGTGGTGACCGTCCGTGTCGGCGAAGGCTTCATCGACTACCAGCCAGCCGCCGCGTGCAGCCAGCGCCTCGGCCCACTGGAGCAGTGCCGCACGGGGCACGCGGGCGCCGGTGGGATTGTTCGGGTTGCAGACCACCAGCACGTCGGCGCTGGCCGCGGCCGCGTCAAGTTCGCTGTAGGGAACTGCGCTGGTGCAGTGTCCATGTTGCGACCAGTGGTGCAGGTGTTCGGCATAGCTTGGGCTGGCGACGACCACGCGCGACGGTGGACGCAGGCGGGGCAGCGCCTGGATCGCTGCCTGCGTGCCTGCCACTGCCAGCATGCGCGGCGCACCGTAGTAGCGCTGCGCGGCGTCCAGCAGGGCCGGGTCATGTTCGGGCAGGCGGTGCCAGGCATCGATGGCCAAAGCTGGCGCTGGATAGCCGTTGGGATTCAGTCCGGTCGACAAGTCGAGCCAGTCGTTGCGGCCATAGCGTTGCGCCGCCTCGCGCAGCTTGCCGCCGTGTTCAAGCATGATGTGCTCCATAGGCGATGGCCAGCAGGATGACCATCCACAGCCCGGTTGTGTTGCGCACCAGGTGCCAGGCGCGCGGAATGTCGGCGGCCGATGCCTGGTTGCCCTGCCCAAGCGGCGGGCGTTGCTCGATTTCGCCGCCGTAGCTGGCGGCGCCGCCCAGTTGCAGGCCGAGCGCACCGGCGCCAGCGGACATCACCGGGCCGGCGTTGGGGCTGCTCCATGCGGGGGCCTGCCTGCGCCAGCAGGCCAGTGCGCGGCGCGTGCTTCCTGCGCCGGGCGCCAGGAGGGCGTAGCTGAATGCGGTCAGGCGCGCCGGCAGGTAGTTGAGGGCGTCGTCGATGCGGGCGGCACTTCGGCCGAACAGGTTGAAGCGCTCGGTGCGGTAGCCCCACATGGCGTCCAGCGTATTCGCGAGGCGGAACATCAGGGCGCCGGGGCCGCCGACGATGGCGAACCAGAACAGCGTGCCAAAGACGGCGTCGTTGCCGTTTTCCAGCATTGATTCGGTGGCTGCCTTGGCGAGGTCGGATTCGGTGGCATGCCCGGTGTCGCGGCTGACGATGCGGGCGGTCAGGGTGCGGGCGCCTGCCAGGTCGCTCGCCTGCAGCGCGCGCCAGATGGGGAGCATGTGGTCGCGCAGGCTGCGCAGGCCGAGGCAGAAGTAGAGGAGGATTGCTTGCAAGGCCGCTTGTGCTGCGGGCGGCAGCGGCTGGGCGCAGGTCCAGGCGGCCAGCATGGTGAGAGGCAGCACGGCGATTGCCCAGGCCAGCGCACCGTGAGCGAAGCGGGCGAAGGGCGCGGGCAGCTCGGCGGCAGGGCGGTTCAGGCGCTTCTCGATGGCGCCGGCCAGGCGGCCAAAGCCGACCAGCGGGTGGAAGCGCGACACTTCACCCAGGATGGCGTCGAGCAGCACCCCGGCCAGCAGGGCGGCTGCGAATATGGACCAGTCCAGGCCTGCCAATAGCATCAGGTGCCCTTCAACATCAGCGGCAAGCCTGCCGCGATAAAGGCAACCCGGTCGCATACTGCCGCAACCGACTGGTTCAGGCGGCCGGCTTCATCGGCATAGCTGCGCGTGACCGCTCCCCAGGGCACAATGCCCATGCCGACTTCATTCGATACCAGCACCAGGTCGCCGCGGTCGACTGCCAGTTCGTCCAGCAAGGCCGCGCGTTGTTCGTGGAAGCGGGACGGCAGCTCGATCATGCCGATATCCGGGTATTGCGTGCCCTCGCTGAACATCAGGTTGGACAGCCAGAGTGTCAGGCAATCGACCAGCACCAGGCGTTGCGGTGCCCGCCATTCAGCCAGGGCAGCGGCAAGCGCTAGCGGTTCCTCGATGGTGCGCCAGTGCTGCGGGCGCTGCGCGCGGTGCTGGGCGATGCGGGCCGTCATTTCCGCGTCGCCCGCGGCAGCGGTGGCGAAATAGACCACCTCTTTGCCCGAAGCTACGGCAAGCCGCTCGGCATAGGCACTTTTGCCGGAGCGCGCGCCGCCAAAAACCAGGGTGCGGGTCATGCTGCGCTCCGCGAAAACATGGCCGCCACTGCGGCGGGGTTGGAGGGGAAGTAGCCGTGGAAGTAGGAAGCTTGCAGCGACCCTAATCGGTAGACGGCTTCGCCTGCGGCGCCGCTTGGGTGCTTTTGCGTCGTCGCTTCGGCCGGCACGCTGGTCTCCAGGCGTGAATAGTGGAAGGTATGGCCGCGCAGCGCCCCATGCGCCGTCGGCATCGCCTGTGCGCCAAGGCCGGCAAGACGGGCCTGCATGGCGACTCTGCCAGGCAACAGGCCGGCCATCGGCCAGTCCTTGCCTTGCTTATCCTGCAGCGATTCGGTGAGCGCCATCATGCCGCCGCATTCCGCTACGATGGGCAGGCCATCGGCGTGGGCTGCGCGCAGCGAGGCTTGCCAGCGTTGGCCAGCGGAGAGTTCGGCTGCGTGCAGTTCAGGGTAGCCGCCCGGCAGGTAAATGGCGGTGGCGTCGCTCGGCACCGGTTCGTCGGCCAGCGGGGAAAAATACTCGAGTTGTGCGCCCAGCGTTTTCAGCGTGGCCAGGTTGGCAGGGTAGAGGAACATGAATGCTGCATCGCGGGCGATGGCGATGCGTGTACCTTCAAGCGGCCGCACGGCCGCAGCATCGCCGTCGCCGTCGGTGCTGCCGGCCGCGATGTGCACGGCAGGCAAGGCATCCCACGCCGCGAGATCAAGCGTCAACTGCTCCGCCAGGGTATCGAGCAATTCATCGATGCCCGCCACTTCGTCGGGCAGCACAAGGCCCAGATGACGCTCGGGCAGCGATGCCGCCTGTTTGGGCAGGGTCCCCAGCAAAGGGATGTGGCGCAACGAGGCCGCTACCATCGCCGCATGGCCCGCACTGGCAATGCGGTTCGCCACCACGCCTGCCATGGCAACCGGTCCATAGTCCCGCAAACCGTGCACCAGTGCACCGGCCGTCTGTGCCATGGCACCGGCATCGATCACGGCCAGCACGGGCAAGCCGAATTCGCGCGACAGGTCGGCAGCGGAAGGCGTGCCGTCATAAAGGCCCATCACCCCTTCGACCAGGATCGCATCTGCCTGGGATGCCGCCTCGGCCAGCAAGGCGCGGCAGCGTTCAGCGCCGACCATCCACAGGTCAAGCGACTCGACCGGCGAGCCGCAAGCGCGCGCCAGCACCATCGGGTCGATGAAATCCGGGCCGCATTTGAAGATCCGCACGCGGCGCCCGGCGCGCACCAGCTTGCGCGCCAGTGCCGCGGTGACGGTGGTTTTGCCCTGGCCGGATGCGGCGGCCGCAATGAGGACGGCGCGGGCTACCATTCCGTGCCCGGCTGCGCCGCGATGCCGGCCTTGAAGGCATGCTTGACCACGGTCATTTCAGTGACGGTATCCGCGACGTCGATCAACTCCTGCGGAGCGGCGCGGCCGGTAACCACGGCGTGCTGCATGTCAGGACGGTCCAGCAGGTCGGCAATCACGTCGTGCACGTCCAGGTAGCGGTACTTCAGGGCGATATTCAGTTCATCCAGCACCACCATGCCATACGACGGATCGCGCAGGAAAGCGCGCGCCTGTTCCCAGGCCTGCTGCGCTTTCTCGATATCGCGCTCGCGGTTCTGGGTTTCCCAGGTATAGCCCTCGCCCATGGCGTGAAAGCTGCATTCTTCCGGGAAGCGGCGCAGGAACTGCTCTTCGCCGGTCGACATGGCGCCTTTGATGAACTGCACCACGCCGACCTTCATGCCATGCCCCATGGCCCGCATCGCCATGCCGAAGCCGCTCGAGCTCTTGCCCTTGCCGTTGCCGGTGTTGACGACCAGGACGCCGATATTTTTGTCCGCCGCCGCGATCTTGGCGTCGATGATAGCCCTTCTTGCGCGCCATGCGGTCGCGGTGGCGGTCGTTGATGTCGCTCATTGGGGACTCCCGGGAATGAAGATGGTGCGTTCGCCGTGGCGGACAATTTCGATTGGGTGGTCGAGGTATTCGCTCAGGACCGCAGGCTGCATGACCTCTTCGACCGGCCCGGCCAGCCAGCGTCCGTCGCCCATCAGCAGCAGGGCGTGCGACGACACGCTATGCGCCAGGGTCAGGTCATGGCCGACCATCACCACGGTCTTGCGCTGCTCGCGGCAGAGCTTGGACAGCAGCGACATCACGCTGACCTGGTGCGCCAGGTCCAGCGCATTGGCAGGTTCGTCCAGCAACAGCAGCGGCGTATCCTGTGCCAGCATGGCGGCGATTGCCACACGCTGGCGCTCGCCGCCGGACAGCGTGCGTACGTCGCGCGTCGCCAGGTGATCGACTTCCATGGCGCCCAATGCGGCAATCGCAGCATGGTGGTCATCGCTGTTTTCCCAGTACTGGTTGGCGTGGTAGGGATGGCGCGCCGACAGCACGGTTTCGATCACGGAATAAGAGAAGGCGTCGCTGCGCGCCTGCGCCAGGAATGCGCGCTTGAGCGCCAGTTCCTGCAGCGGCCATTCGCCCAGTGCCCGGCGGTCGATGCTGACATGGCCGGCTTCCGGCTGGCGCAGGCCGGCCAGGGTGCGCAGCAACGTGCTCTTGCCCGCGCCGTTGCGGCCGATAACGCTCCAGCATTCGCCATCGCCGACCTGCCAGTCCAATTGGTCGACCAGGGTGCGCTTGCCCATGGCAAGGTGCAGTTGATGAGTGCCGATCATCTTATTTCCTCAGGCGGTGCAATTGGTATAGGAAGACGGGCGTGCCAACCAGCGCCGTCACCACGCCCGCCGGCAATTGCTGCGGCGCGATGATGGTGCGGGCCATGGTATCGGCCAGCACCAGGTAGGCGCCGCCCACCAGCGTGGCGCTTGGCACCAGCAAGCGGTGGTCGGGGCCGAAGGCGAAGCGGCAGGCGTGCGGCACGATCAGGCCGACAAAGCCGATGCTGCCGGCCGTGGTTACGGCGCTGGCGGTCAGCAGGCCGGAACAGAAGAACAGTCCCTTGCGCAGGGCGCTGACGCGGATGCCAAGCGTGGCAGCCGCTTCCGCATGCAAGGCCATCACGTTGAGCGAGCGCGCAGCGCGCAGTGCGAATGCCATGCCGCCGGCCAGTACGATCCATGGCAGCCAGCGGATCGGGGAACCGGACAGGTCGCCGATCAGCCAGAACACCATGGTGCGCAGGCGGCTTTCGGGTGCGATCGACAGCATCAGGGTAACCAGGGCAATGCAGCCCGAAGACAGGATCACGCCTGTCAACAGCAGCAGCGCGGTGCCGCCTTCCGCCGCGGTGCCGCCGCGCAGGTCGCGCCGCGCCAGGAAATACAGCATCATCGACACCGCGACGGCGCCGGCGAAGGAGGCGGCATCTACTATCCACGCAGCGCACATGAACAGCAATGCCGCCAGCGCACCGACCGATGCGCCGGACGAAATGCCCAATACATAGGGGTCGGCCAGGGGATTGCGCAGCAGGGCCTGCATCATGACGCCAGCCAGGGACAGCGAAGCGCCGGTGACGAAAGCGGTCGCCGCACGTTCGGCGCGCAAGCCAAGCAGGTGGCCGGACAGGGAGGTTGGCTGCCCGCTGATGAATTCCCGCAGCGCACCGGGCATGTCGGCCATTGGGATGCTGACTGAACCGATCATGCCGGCAGCCACCAGGCTGGCCAGCGATAACAGCACCAGCAGGACGATGACGGTGGCTGCGCGCATGCGCAGGTTGGCGGAAAAGGGATGCATAGCGGGCAGCTTATCTCATTTATTTGTAGCTGTAGCGCAGGCCGGCATACACGGTGGAACCGGCGGTGGCGTAATTGCGCGCCAGTTCATAGTGTTTGTCGGTCACGTTGTTCCAGCGCAGGGTGGCAGTCCAGGAACGGTCGAACTCCCAGGCCGCGTGCAGGTTCAGCAAACCGTAGCCGCCCAGGCGGTTGCGGTTGGCCGTATCGTCGAAGCGGTAGCCTGACACCTGCCATTCGGCGCCGGTAGTGAGGCTGCCCGCAGTATATTCCAGCGCCACATTGCCGTGGCGCTTGGCGCGGCGTACCAGCTGCTTGCCGCTGCCGTCGTCTTGCGGGTTTTGCAGGTCGGCGTTGGCGGACAGCGTGAAGCTGTTGCCCAGTTGCTGGCGTGCCGACAGCGAGATGCCCTCCAGCGTAGCCTGGTTGACGTTATAGGCGCAGCCGCTGCGGAAGCCGGGCCGTGGGCAAGGTGAGATATTCACCAGCAGGTCGGTCAGCTTGTTGCGGTAAGCCACGGCGCCCAGCGTGGTAGCGCCCTGTTCGAAGTGGATGCCGATTTCGCGGTTGCGGCCTTCTTCCGGACGATTGGTCGGCAGGCCGTAGCCGGGGTAGTACAACTCATTGAAGGTTGGGGCGCGGAAGCTGGTGCCATAGCTGGCGTTGACGCGCAGGCCCGGTGTGATGCGGTAGCCGTAGCCCAGCGAACCGGTGCTCTTCGAACCATATTGCGAGCTGTCGTCATTGCGCGCGGCAGCGGCCAGCAGGTGGTCGCCGCGCTTCATGTTGTAGCTGGCGGCCCAGGACGTGGTGCTGCGCTCGCGCACCAGGGCTGCGGTATTGGATTCGACTTCTTCCTTGCGGTGTTCGGCCAGCAGTTGCAGGCTGTCCGTGCCCAGCGCGATGTCGTTCTGCCAGCTATATTGGGACTGCTTGGTATTGATCTGGCTGGCGGCGGTGGTGGTGGCGGTTGCGGTGAAGCTGCCGGACTTGTCGCGCGATTGCGCGATCTGCGTCGTCATCTGCCAGGCGTCGCTCAGGCGATTGCGTGAGTAGAGCGCGGCGGTGTCCAGCTTCTGCGTGCTCCACGCGCGAGCCTTGGTGCCGCTATCAAAATCGGCCTCCTGGTCGCTATGCAGGAACAGCACGCCCAGCTCATGGCCGCGCGCAATCTGCCATGCCAGCTGGCCGTTGGCGTGTTTGCGGTCGTAGCCGTCGTCGTCCATGTTGTAGCTGGTGCTGGCGGGCAGAGTTGAGGAGAAACCGCTGGAGCGTTCCTTTCCTGCACTGAGCGCATAGTTGAAGGCGCCCGCGCTACCGGAGATGCCGGCGGTGCCGGAACGCGTGCCGTAAGTACCTGCCATCACATTGGCGTCCAGTGCCAGGCTGCCCTGGCCTTTCCGGGTGAAGATCTGCACCACGCCGCCGATTGCGTCAGCGCCGTACAGGGTGCTCAGGGGGCCGTACACCACTTCGATATGGTCCACAGCGCCCAGCGGAATCGCATTCCATGCCGCGGCGCCGCTGCTGGCGGAACCGATGCGCACGCCATCGATCAGTACGATCACCTGGTTGCCGTTGGAGCCACGCAGGAACACGCTGGCGTTGGCCCCCGGGCCGCCGTTGCGGGAGACCTCAATGCCGCGCTGGCGCTGCAGCAATTCGGTGATGGAGCCGGCGCCGCTGCGCGCAATTTCTTCCGCGCCGATGCTCAGCGTGTCGCTGATGATGTCGCGCGCGGCCTGGGGCGTGCGGGTGGCGGTGACCAGCACAGCGTTCAATACGGGAGCCTGGGTTTGTGCCTGGACGGCAGGTGCGGCAACGGCCAATGCCAGCGACGCGAGGGCCGCTTGCCGGGTGACGGGAAAAGACATGACAACTTTCGTAACGGGCCGCCGGCCCACGTCCCCGTAAGCCGGCATGAACAGGAACGGGCGTTGGGCGCGTTCCCACCTGGTCTGGCCGGTATCCGGGCTGGCAAGTCTGGCGGCCTGGCCTTCCCATGCTTTCGCACAGTGGCCGGGAGGTCGCTACCGCACACTGAAGGCGGCACTTGCTTACCGTTGCGGGGGCAGCACACGTTGGCTGTCAGGGACAGCGCCGTGTTTCCCGTTTAACTGCATTCGAGAATTCGATTGCGGGCACCAAAACCCCGCCATTATACGGACTTGGCGGGCCAGGACAAGCGAAGGACCTCGCAATACTTGATGTGGTTTGGCTTGGCGGCCGCCTGTTGCAGGGGCTCGCCGGCGGCCATGGCAGCCATCAGGCGCATGGTGCCGGCATGGCAGACGACGATGGCGTCGGAGCGCAGGTCGTCGAGGAAGGATTGCACGCGGCCGGCCACTTCGCGCACGGTTTCGCCGCCGCCGGGGCGGTAATCGAGCAGGTCGGAGGCCCAGGCGTCGACCTCGGCGCATGCCACGTCGTGCCAGCTGCGCAGCTCCCAGTCGCCGAAGTTCATTTCCACCAGCCGCGCGTCGGGCGTGAAGGCGCCCAGCAGCGAGGCCAGGGCTGTGCAGCGCCGCAGAGGGCTGGAATACAGGCGGTAGCCGCGCGCGAAGGCGCCGGCCAGTTGCGGCGCCAAGGCGGCGTGGCCGGCGGCGAGAGCGTCCGCCGCAGCCGGGATATCGCTGCTGCCATAGCACACGCCGGGCCCGACATCGGGCTGGGGGTGGCGGACGAGGATCAGTTCCACATGCAGGCCAGCGCGCCGAGGTAGAACACGGCTTCGGTCAATTGCTGGATGGCGCCGAGGCAGTCGCCGGTATAGCCCCCCAGGCGCTGCTGGAGCTTGCGTGCCAGCCAAAACGTCGCCAGCAACATGCCTGCCAGGCCGGCGCCCAGTGCGGCAAGCGGCAGCCAGCCCAGGGCCACGGAGCCCGCGGCGGACAGGACCGCTGTCAGCGCCGCTATGGCGAATTCGCCGCTGCGCATTTCCTGCGCCAGCGGCTTGGCCTTGCCTTCGGCGCGGGCATACTCCATGCGCCAGATCAGGGAGCAAGCCATGAGGCGCGACAAGGGATGCGCAGCCAGCAGCGCGCCCAGTACCGCCAGTTTCGGCATGCTGGCCAGGGTCGCAACCTTGGTCGCCAGCATCAGGCCGATACCGATGGCTCCATAGGCGCCGATGCGCGAATCCTTCATGATTTCCAGCACGCGCTCACGCGTGTGGCCGCCACCCAGCCCGTCGCAGCTATCGGCAAACCCGTCTTCGTGGAAAGCGCCGGTGGCATAAATGCCGGCCGCGGTGGAGAGCAGGACGGCCACCGGCGGCGGCAGCACCAGTGCCGCCGCCGCGTACACTCCGCCCGCAATTGCCGCCACCACCAGTCCCACCGCAGGGAAGTAGCGCGAGGCATGGTGCAGCCAAGCCGGCTCGAAACCGACCCAGCGGGGAATCGGCAATCGCGTGAAGAATTGCAGTGCGATGAAGAAGAGGCGCAACTGCTGCATGGGCGCCTACTCGGCCTTCTCGCTGACCTGGGCCGACTCGAAAGTCGCCATCTGGTTCAGGAAGTTGACGGCCGCTTGCAGCAGCGGCATGGCCAGCGCGGCACCGGTACCCTCGCCCAGGCGCAGGCCCAGGTTCAGCAGCGGGCGGCCGCCGAGGAAGTCCAGCATGCGCTTGTGGCCATTTTCGTCCGAGCAGTGCGAGAACACGCAGTAATCCAGCACCGCCGGTTGTATGCGGGACGCTACCAGCAGGGCGCTGGTGACGATAAAGCCGTCGATCAGCAGGACCATGCGGCGTTCGGCTGCCTTCAGCATTGCGCCGGCCATCATGGCGATTTCCAGTCCGCCGAAGGTCGCCAATGCCTGCAGGCCGCCCTGGGCGTCGGCGTGCAGCGCCATGGCCGCTTCGATCACACGCTGCTTGTGCAGTATGCCTTCCGGTGCCAGGCCGGTGCCGGCGCCGACGCAATCCGCCACCGGAATGCCGGTCAGGCGATGCATCAGGGCTGCCGCAGCCGTGGTATTACCAATTCCCATTTCGCCGAATCCGAGCACATTGCTCGGCAGTTCAGCCACCAGGTCCATGCCGCATTCGATCGCTTCCATGCACTGCTGCACCGACATGGCCGGCTGCTGCGCAAAATTGGCGGTGCCCGGCGCGATCTTGCGGTTGACCAGGCCTTCACGCGGCCCGAAGTCATGCTTGACGCCCGCATCCACGACTCGCAGTGCACAGCCATTCTGGCGCGCGAAGACGTTGATGGCGGCGCCGCCGGCCAGGAAATTCTCCACCATCTGCCAGGTCACGTCCTGCGGGAAGGCGGAGATGCCTTCCGCCACCACGCCGTGGTCGCCCGCGAACACCAGGATCGCCGGATCACGCAGCTGAGGGCTGGTGGTCTGCTGGATCATGCCGACCTGGTGTGCCAGTCCCTCCAGCGCCCCCAGGCTGCCCAGCGGCTTGGTCTTGTTATTGATGGCGCGATCCAGTTGGGCCGCGAGGGCTTCGTCTTTAAGTGGGGTGATGTGTGGGATAGTCATCGCGGAATTATAATGCCCGTATGCGCATACTTATCATTGAAGACAATAAGGATATTGTCGCCAACCTGTACGGCTTCCTTGAGCCTAAAGGATACGTACTGGATACGGCCGCCAATGGTTACGGTGGGCTGGCGCTGGCCACCGAGCATGAGTACGACGCCGTGGTACTGGACGTGATGCTGCCAGGCCTGAATGGCATGGAATTGTGCCGCAAGCTGCGCGGTGAGCTGGGCAAGGCCACTCCGGTGTTGATGCTGACCGCACGCGACACGCTGGAGGACAAGGTGGCCGGCTTCGAGAGCGGCGCCGACGACTACCTGGTCAAGCCTTTTTCCCTGGTGGAGCTGGAAATCCGGTTGCGCGCCCTGGTGCGCCGCGCGCGCGGTGCACAGGCCGCAACGCCGGTGCTGCAGTTCGGCGACTTGACTTTCGACACCGTCAATTACGAAGTACGCCGTGCCGGCCGCCACCTGGCTCTGACCCGCACCGGCTACACCATCCTCAAAAGCCTGATGAAGGAAGCGCCGCGCATCGTCCCGCGCGATGCGCTGGAACATGATGTGTGGGGCGACGACCGTCCGGACAGCGATGCCCTGCGCACCCACATTCATGCGCTGCGCCAGGCCTTGGACAAGCCTTATCCTTTTGCCATGCTGCGCACCATCCCGGGCATCGGTTACAAGCTGGTGATCTCAGATGAAGAAACCTGATTCCCTGCGCCGCCGCATCGTCGGCGCCTACATGACCTTTGCGATTGCGGTATCCGCAGTGTTTGCCATTATTGCTGCGCTGGCAGTGGAAGGCATCGAGGAGAAACTGGTCGACGAACGCCTGGAAGAAGTGGCCTTGTGGGCTGCACCGCGCCATATCGGCGGCATGCCGGTGCAGATGCCGGCCGGCTTGTCATTCCACCAGGGCGCCGATATTCCCCGTTCGCTGCGCGGCTTGCCGCACGGAGTCGGCGAAATCACGGTCGATGGAACCGACCTGCATGTGCTGGCAGGGAATGACGGGCACGGCGAGTTCGTTGTGGTGGACCACAATAGCGAATACGAAAAGATCGAGATCGTCGTGTATTCCATGTTCGCGGCAGGTTTCCTGACTTTCGTTGCCTGTTCCCTGATGCTGGCGCGCTTCCTTGCCAACCGCATTGTCACGCCGATTACGTTGCTGTCGCGGGCGGTCGAGGAGCGCCAGGACGAGTTGCCTTGCCTTGAGCGTGACGACGAACTGGGTATGCTGGCGCGTGCCTTTGCCAGCCGCACCGGAGAACTCAAGCAATTCCTCGACCGCGAACGCTTCTTCACCGGCGATGTAAGCCATGAACTGCGCACGCCCTTGACCGTGATCAGCGGTGCGGCGGAAGTGTTGATCGCGAACACCGAGGGCGAACCCGCGCTGCAGGCGCCGGCCGAGCGCATTTACCGCGCTGCGCGCGAGGCCAGCGACGTGGCCAGTGTGCTGCTTCGCCTGGCCCGTTTGCCGCAAGGACTGGAAGCGCCGCCGCAGTCGGTAGCCGAGCTGGCGAGATACGAGGCGGCCCGCTGTCAGCCGCTGGTGGCCGGCAAGCCAGTCACCTTGCGCTACCTGGAAGGCGCCGACTTCACTGTTCATGGCTCGCGCGAACTATTGCAGGCAGCGATCAGCAACCTGCTGCGCAACGCCTGCGCCTACACCGAGCAGGGCGAAGTGGCGCTGCGCCTGGAGTCGCGCTCGATCGTTGTGGAAGATACCGGACCAGGCTTGCCCGCGGCGGCAATGGCGCGCCTGCGCGGCGAATCCACCCCGGACGGCGATGGTGCCTCATCGGGTACTGGCCTCGGCCTGGGGTTGGTACAGCGCATCTGCACCTATCTTGGCGCAGAGTTGCACGTTCAGCAACGCGAAGGCGGCGGCACCCGTTTCTCTATCAGCTTCCCGCCGATTTAACGCAATCTTAACGCCGCCTTTACGTGGCCTTTACCGGCCGCAAGCTATCGTGCGAGGATGAAATTTCCGCGCATTCACTCTGCCTACCTTCCGCTTGCCACTGCCTCCTTCCTGGTCCTGATATATAACATCAGCTTCTGGAAGAGCTTTGTATCGGCTACCGGCGGCTTCCAGGTCTCCAACCTGCTGCTCTATCTTGGCTCCGCCTTGCTGCTGGTCCTGATTTTCAGTGGGGTGCTGGCGCTGGTGAACTTCCGCCGCCTGTTCAAGCCCGTTGTGATAGCGCTGCTGCTGTTGTCTTCGTTGACGGCCTATTTCATGTCCCAGTACGGCATCGTGGTAGATGCTTCCATGGTGCAGAACGTGGTGGAAACCGATGTGCGCGAGGCGGGCGAGCTGTTTAGCTGGAAGCTGGTGCAATCGGTGTTGCTGCTAGGGGTGGTCCCGTCCTGGCTGGTCTGGCGTTTGCCGGTGCGCTATGGCTCCCTGCGCCGCGAAGTGCTGGTCAATTCCGGCCTGGTTGCCGCCTCGCTGCTGCTTGCCATCGGCTTGTTGTTCGTGTTGTTCAAAACCCTGGCACCGGCCATTCGTGAGCATCGTGAATTGCGCTTCATGCTGACGCCGACCAATGTGTTCCAGGCCACGAACGGCTACCTCAAACGAAAATGGGCGACTGCGTTGGTGATCGCGCCTCTCGGCACGGATGCCGCCCGGGGCAGCCTGTGGGCGGCAGCCGGCAACAGCCAGCGTTCGGTGACCGTCATCGTGGTTGGCGAAACTGCGCGTGCCATGAACTTCTCGCTGAACGGCTATGAGCGCGAAACCAACCCGCGGCTGGCGCAGGTGCAGTCGCTGGTCAACTTCAATAATGTGAGCTCTTGCGGCACGGCCACCGCAATTTCGGTCCCCTGCGTGTTCTCCGATCTTACGCGTGAAGGGTATTCGGAAGATAAGGCGAGCAGCAAGGAGGGTTTGCTGGATGTGCTGCAGCACGCCGGGCTGGAAGTTATCTGGCGCGATAACAATTCCGGATGCAAGGGCGTGTGCGCCCGCGTGCGTTACGAAGACATGTCCAAGCCTGTCGTCGGAAATTCGCTTTGCAATTCCGAAGAATGCTTCGATGAGCACCTGCTCGAAGGCTTGCCGGACCTGATCCGCAATGCCAAGAAGGACCTGGTGATCGTGCTGCACCAGAAAGGCAGCCATGGTCCGGCTTACTGGAAGCGCTATCCGGATGAATTCAAGAAGTTCGGCCCCGTATGCCAGACGAATGAACTGGAGCAGTGCTCGCGCGCACAAATCACTGCGGCCTACGACAACACCATCCTGTACACCGACTATTTCCTTGATAAGACGATCAAGGCGCTGAAAGAGGCCGGGGTGCCGGCCTCGATGCTGTATTTCTCCGACCATGGCGAATCGCTGGGCGAGAAGAATATGTACCTGCACGGCGCCCCATATATCTTCTCGCCGGAAGAGCAGCGCAAGGTGCCGATGATGCTGTGGATGTCGGACAGCTTCAGCCAGCGCTTCCATGTCGACCGGAACTGTCTCGCTGCACGCAGCAGCCAGCCGTTCTCGCACGATAACGTATTCCATTCCACGCTAGGCATGCTGAATGTGAGTACTGCGGTTTACAACCCCAAGTTAGATATGTTCCATGCGTGTATTGATGATGCTTAAGAATTCCCGGGGCGTGCTGGCGCTGTCAGCGTCGGCCGCCCTGATCCTGTGGCTTGGCCAGTGTACTGATGTTGATGTGCGCCTGGCCGACATGGTGTACGACCATGCACGTGGCGTATTCCCTTGGCAGCATGCCTGGTTTGCCGAACAATTCAATCATGTGATTCTCAAAGCCCTGCTGTCATGCCTGGCGGGTGCCGCTGTAGTAATGGCCTTGTGGGATACCTGGCGGCCGCGCACGCATTGGACGCCTGCGCGGCGGCTGGGCATGCGCGTACTAGGCATGTCGGCTATCAGTGTGCCGGTGGTAGTTAGCCTGCTGAAGCGGGCCAGTACCTCGCACTGCCCGTGGGACCTGGAACGCTACGGCGGTCACGCCCCATATATACGCTTGCTGGAATTGATGCCGGCCGGAGTCGACCCTGGCCACTGCCTGCCTGGCGGACATGCTTCCAGCGCGCTATGGTTGATCGCGCTGTCGGCCTTCTGGTGGCCGGAGCAACCGCGCAAGGCGCTGGGAGTCGGGGCATTGATGATGGCATTCGCACTGGGCGTCGGATTCATACAGCAACTGCGCGGCGCACACTTCCTCACGCACACATTGTGGTCGGCCTGGATCGCTTGCGTAGTCGTGATGGCGAACTATTCGCTTGCAAAACGCCAGACGTTTGGTTATAGTTCTGTCCCTCGCAACGCAGCACTGATAAATCAGTAGAGCGAAACGAGAAAAAGAAGGGGTTGACGAGTTGCACGCTGTACCGCATAATCTCGCTTCTCTGCTGCTGACGAACACAACGCTTCGTCGAACAAACAAGGCAGCGATCTTTAAAAATCAACAGTCGATAAGTGTGGGCGTTTGACGAATATGCCCGAGCCTTTATGGCTCGATGCTCAAAATATTAGTTGTAACGCTCGCACAAAATATATTAAACGTAATCTCGAGAGAGATTCGTCAGTATTTTGAGTGAGTGACCTCCGATAGCAGTATCGGAAAAACAGAGATTAAACTGAAGAGTTTGATCCTGGCTCAGATTGAACGCTGGCGGCATGCTTTACACATGCAAGTCGAACGGCAGCGCGGGCTTCGGCCTGGCGGCGAGTGGCGAACGGGTGAGTAATATATCGGAACGTACCCAAGAGTGGGGGATAACGTAGCGAAAGTTACGCTAATACCGCATACGATCTAAGGATGAAAGCAGGGGATCGCAAGACCTTGTGCTCCTGGAGCGGCCGATATCTGATTAGCTAGTTGGTGGGGTAAAGGCCCACCAAGGCAACGATCAGTAGCTGGTCTGAGAGGACGACCAGCCACACTGGAACTGAGACACGGTCCAGACTCCTACGGGAGGCAGCAGTGGGGAATTTTGGACAATGGGGGCAACCCTGATCCAGCAATGCCGCGTGAGTGAAGAAGGCCTTCGGGTTGTAAAGCTCTTTTGTCAGGGAAGAAAAGGCTGTGGCTAATATCCACAGCTGCTGACGGTACCTGAAGAATAAGCACCGGCTAACTACGTGCCAGCAGCCGCGGTAATACGTAGGGTGCAAGCGTTAATCGGAATTACTGGGCGTAAAGCGTGCGCAGGCGGTTTCGTAAGTCTGTCGTGAAATCCCCGGGCTTAACCTGGGAATGGCGATGGAGACTGCGAGGCTAGAGTTTGGCAGAGGGGGGTAGAATTCCACGTGTAGCAGTGAAATGCGTAGAGATGTGGAGGAACACCGATGGCGAAGGCAGCCCCCTGGGTCAAAACTGACGCTCATGCACGAAAGCGTGGGGAGCAAACAGGATTAGATACCCTGGTAGTCCACGCCCTAAACGATGTCTACTAGTTGTTGGGTCTTAATTGACTTAGTAACGCAGCTAACGCGTGAAGTAGACCGCCTGGGGAGTACGGTCGCAAGATTAAAACTCAAAGGAATTGACGGGGACCCGCACAAGCGGTGGATGATGTGGATTAATTCGATGCAACGCGAAAAACCTTACCTACCCTTGACATGGATGGAATCCCGGAGAGATTTGGGAGTGCTCGAAAGAGAACCATCACACAGGTGCTGCATGGCTGTCGTCAGCTCGTGTCGTGAGATGTTGGGTTAAGTCCCGCAACGAGCGCAACCCTTGTCATTAGTTGCTACGCAAGAGCACTCTAATGAGACTGCCGGTGACAAACCGGAGGAAGGTGGGGATGACGTCAAGTCCTCATGGCCCTTATGGGTAGGGCTTCACACGTCATACAATGGTACATACAGAGGGCCGCCAACCCGCGAGGGGGAGCTAATCCCAGAAAGTGTATCGTAGTCCGGATTGTAGTCTGCAACTCGACTACATGAAGTTGGAATCGCTAGTAATCGCGGATCAGCATGTCGCGGTGAATACGTTCCCGGGTCTTGTACACACCGCCCGTCACACCATGGGAGCGGGTTTTACCAGAAGTAGGTAGCTTAACCGCAAGGGAGGGCGCTTACCACGGTAGGATTCGTGACTGGGGTGAAGTCGTAACAAGGTAGCCGTATCGGAAGGTGCGGCTGGATCACCTCCTTTCTAGAGTCGGCATCAGACTCAAACGTTCACACTTATCGACTGTTGTAATACGAAGAACAGCAAATGGGGCTGTAGCTCAGCTGGTTAGAGCACCGTGTTGATAACGCGGGGGTCGTTGGTTCGAGCCCAACCAGCCCTACCAGTCCCTTGGCAGTACATATGGGGGATTAGCTCAGCTGGGAGAGCACCTGCTTTGCAAGCAGGGGGTCGTCGGTTCGATCCCGTCATCCTCCACCAAGATTTCAAATGTAAGCGCAGACGCTTAGGTTTGAACTCTTATGTTCATCGTTCTTTAACAATCTGGAAGAAGTAAAAGTTTTATTAAGCGATATCGAAAGATATCACTTAGGGTAGTAGTAAAACTCATCAAACACAGTAGTAAGTGCTTGAACTTATAGCCGTCAAGGTTATAGGGACAAGTGAATAAGTGCACATGGTGGATGCCTTGGCGATTACAGGCGATGAAGGACGTAGTAGTCTGCGATAAGCTTCGGGGAGCTGACAAACAAGCATTGATCCGAAGATTTCCGAATGGGGAAACCCGGCCTTTTAGGTCATTGCATACTGAATACATAGGTATGCAAAGCGAACGCGGCGAACTGAAACATCTAAGTAGCTGCAGGAAAAGAAATCAACCGAGATTCCCAAAGTAGTGGCGAGCGAAATGGGAAGAGCCTGTATGTGATAGTCGTTCTGATAGTGGAAGCCTCTGGAAATAGGCGCCATAGCGGGTGATAGCCCCGTACGCGAAATCAGAGCGGTGGTACTAAGCATACGACAAGTAGGGCGGGACACGAGAAATCCTGTCTGAACATGGGGGGACCATCCTCCAAGGCTAAATACTCGTAATCGACCGATAGTGAACCAGTACCGTGAGGGAAAGGCGAAAAGAACCCCGGGAGGGGAGTGAAATAGATCCTGAAACCGTGTGCATACAAACAGTAGGAGCCTCGCAAGGGGTGACTGCGTACCTTTTGTATAATGGGTCAGCGACTTACATTCAGTGGCGAGGTTAACCAATTAGGGGAGCCGTAGAGAAATCGAGTCCGAATAGGGCGCTAGTCGCTGGGTGTAGACCCGAAACCAAGTGATCTATCCATGGCCAGGTTGAAGGTGCGGTAACACGCACTGGAGGACCGAACCCACTAATGTTGAAAAATTAGGGGATGAGCTGTGGATAGGGGTGAAAGGCTAAACAAACTTGGAAATAGCTGGTTCTCTCCGAAAACTATTTAGGTAGTGCCTCAAGTATCACCGACGGGGGTAGAGCACTGTTATGGCTAGGGGGTCATCGCGACTTACCAAACCATTGCAAACTCCGAATACCGTTGAGTGCGAGCTTGGGAGACAGACATCGGGTGCTAACGTCCGGTGTCAAGAGGGAAACAACCCAGACCGCCAGCTAAGGTCCCAAAGATTGGCTAAGTGGAAAACGAAGTGGGAAGGCTAAAACAGTCAGGATGTTGGCTTAGAAGCAGCCATCATTTAAAGAAAGCGTAATAGCTCACTGATCGAGTCGTCCTGCGCGGAAGATGTAACGGGGCTAAGCCAGTCACCGAAGCTGCGGATATCCGCAAGGATATGGTAGGAGAGCGTTCTGTAAGCCTGCGAAGGTGTCTTGTGAAGGATGCTGGAGGTATCAGAAGTGCGAATGCTGACATGAGTAGCGATAATGCGGGTGAAAAGCCCGCACGCCGTAAGCCCAAGGTTTCCTGTTCAACGTTCATCGGAGCAGGGTGAGTCGGCCCCTAAGGCGAGGCAGAGATGCGTAGCTGATGGGAAGCAGGTTAATATTCCTGCACCGTCGTATGATGCGATGGGGGGACGGATCGCGGAAGGTTGTCTGACTGTTGGAATAGTCAGTTTCTGGTTCATAGAAGGTGCTTAGGCAAATCCGGGCACGTAATTCAAGGGACTGGGACGAGTGCACTAGTGCACGAAGCAATCGGAAGTGGTTCCAAGAAAAGCCTCTAAGCTTCAGTCATACGAGACCGTACCGCAAACCGACACAGGTGGGCGAGATGAGTATTCTAAGGCGCTTGAGAGAACTCGGGAGAAGGAACTCGGCAAATTGGTACCGTAACTTCGGGATAAGGTACGCCTCGGTAGTTTGACCACTTTACTGTGGAAGGACGAAAAGGTTGCAATAAACTGGTGGCTGCGACTGTTTAATAAAAACACAGCACTCTGCAAACACGAAAGTGGACGTATAGGGTGTGACGCCTGCCCGGTGCTGGAAGATTAAATGATGGGGTGCAAGCTCTTGATTGAAGTCCCAGTAAACGGCGGCCGTAACTATAACGGTCCTAAGGTAGCGAAATTCCTTGTCGGGTAAGTTCCGACCTGCACGAATGGCGTAACGATGGCCACACTGTCTCCTCCCGAGACTCAGCGAAGTTGAAGTGTTTGTGATGATGCAATCTACCCGCGGCTAGACGGAAAGACCCCATGAACCTTTACTGTAGCTTTGCATTGGACTTTGAACCAATCTGTGTAGGATAGGTGGGAGGCTTTGAAGTAGGGACGCCAGTTCCTATGGAGCCAACCTTGAAATACCACCCTGGTTTGTTTGAGGTTCTAACCTTGGTCCGTAATCCGGATCGGGGACAGTGCATGGTAGGCAGTTTGACTGGGGCGGTCTCCTCCCAAAGTGTAACGGAGGAGTTCGAAGGTACGCTAGGTACGGTCGGACATCGTGCTAATAGTGCAATGGCATAAGCGTGCTTAACTGCGAGACCGACAAGTCGAGCAGGTACGAAAGTAGGACATAGTGATCCGGTGGTTCTGTATGGAAGGGCCATCGCTCAACGGATAAAAGGTACTCTGGGGATAACAGGCTGATTCCTCCCAAGAGTTCATATCGACGGGGGAGTTTGGCACCTCGATGTCGGCTCATCACATCCTGGGGCTGTAGCCGGTCCCAAGGGTATGGCTGTTCGCCATTTAAAGTGGTACGTGAGCTGGGTTTAAAACGTCGTGAGACAGTTTGGTCCCTATCTGCCGTGGGCGTTGGAAATTTGAAGGGGGCTGCTCCTAGTACGAGAGGACCGGAGTGGACGAACCTCTGGTGTACCGGTTGTCACGCCAGTGGCATTGCCGGGTAGCTAAGTTCGGAAGAGATAACCGCTGAAAGCATCTAAGCGGGAAACTTGCCTTAAGATGAGATTTCCCAGAGCCTTGAGCTCTTTGAAGGGTCGTTCGAGACCAGGACGTTGATAGGTCAGGTGTGGAAGTGCAGTAATGCATTAAGCTAACTGATACTAATTGCCCGTACGGCTTGTCCCTATAACCTTGCCGGTTATACAGCACTTGCCTGTGTTTGAGATACCCAACTTTACTTCTTCCAGATTGCGCAGCGCGCCAGGCGCGCTGCACACAAGTCATGCTTGATGACCATAGCAAGTCGGTACCACCCCTTCCCATCCCGAACAGGACCGTGAAACGACTTTGCGCCGATGATAGTGCTGCAACCAGTGTGAAAGTAGGTTATCGTCAAGCTAAATATTCCTGGTGACGCGCCCAGCGCGAACCAAGTACCGGTCAGTCTGATGACCATAGCAAGTCAGTCCCACTCCTTCCCATCCCGAACAGGACCGTGAAATGACTGTGCGCCGATGATAGTGCTGCAACCAGTGTGAAAGTAGGTCATCGTCAGACTAATAATTCGAAAGCCCGACTGCAATTGCAGTCGGGCTTTTTTGCTTGTCTAGTCGTAGGAAGGCAGCATGTTCATTGACGTCGACCTCCCCGCCGCGCCTGATCCGGCACCGCCAGTCCGCATCTTCCTTCAGCATTTCAGCAGCGCATCGTTTGATGACGCGAGCTTCGACCGCCACGATATCCATTGTCCAGAGAACATCCAGCGTAGTGTCGCAAAGCGGCGCGCGGAGTATTTCCATGGCCGTTTGTGCGCACAGCATGCGCTGGCCGCGCTTGGGCATTCCGGGGTGCAGGTGCTGAGCGGCGGCTCACGCGAACCTTTGTGGCCGGCTGGCATCCGCGGCAGCATCTCGCATAGCGACGTCATGGCAGCTGCCGCGGCCGTGCCGGCGTCGCAATGCCGTGGGCTGGGAATCGATATCGCAAGTCCGATCGGACCAAATGCCTGGAACGACGTGGTCGGGATAGCGGTGTCCGAACAGGAATACCAGCTGCTGGCATCGATGCCTGGCGAAATCAAAATGGAGAGTTATCTCGCGCTGGTATTCTCGGCCAAGGAAAGCTACTTTAAGGCGCTGTTCGACGAAGTAAGGTGCTTTTTCGATTTCGATGTGCTGGCGTTCAGTGGCATCGACCTGGAACGCCAGCTCTTGCGACTGACGGTGACGGAGCAGGTCAGCCCGGCGTTGCCCGTCGGAGCGCATTGCCTGATGCCGTATCGCCAGCTCCCTGACGGCGATGTGCTGACCGTGTTCAGCTGGCGTTGAGTTCGCCGGCCGGACTGGTCAGGCAAGCGTAGGCGGCTTGTCATAAGCTTGTCACTTCGGCTGTTTATGCTGGGCCTTTTTTGCCACCTGAGGCCCACATGAAAACCCTGTCGCTCCTTCCTCTCGCACTTGCCCTTGCCGCTTGCGGCGGTGGCGGCAGCAATGAACCGGCCAAGCCGGCGGTCAACGGCACCTTTGTCGACGGCGCGGTGGAAGGTGCGGATTATGTGGCCGGCACGTCCGCCAAGGCAGTTACCGGCGCCAAGGGCGAGTTCACCTGCAAGGAAGGCGACAACGTCAGCTTCAGCGTGGGCGGCATTGCCTTGGGCAGCGCCGCTTGCGCATCGATCATCACGCCGCTGCAACTGGCTGGCGTGAGCGACGTCAAGGACGCCAAAGTGGTGAATCGCCTGCTGGCACTGCAACTGCTGGATGAAGACAGTGATCCTTCCAACGGCATCAAGATCACTGCCGAAGTGAAGGCAGCGCTGGCGGGCAAGACCGCCGATTTCGGTGCCGCCGCTGCGGATTTCAACAAGGCCATGGCTGCCAACCTGGTTGCCGCCGGCACTGCCTATGCTGCCCGTGGCGTGGATGACGACCGCCGCCAACTGGTGCGCGAACACTTTGAAGATACCCTGGCCTCCAAGGTTGGCACGCCGCTGCAGGAGACCTTCACCCAGGCTGCCGCCACGGTGACTGTGACGCGCTACCAGGTGCAGGCTGCGAACAGCTTCTATATTCCATACGAAGGCGGCAACGCCAAGGTAAAGGCTGATTTCCCGTTGGGCTTCCTGCCGTCCTATGGTTCGGCGTTGGCATTCAAGGGAACGAATGCCAGCGGCGACCTGGAATTCTATGGCCTGACTGACCGCGGCCCGAACGGCGATGGCCCCAACGTGCCGAATCCGGGCGGCAGCGGCACCATGAGCGCCAAGATCTTCCCCTCGCCAAGCTTCACGCCGTCGATCGGTGTGATCACGGTCGGCAAGGCCGGTGCTGTGCTGAACTCGACGTTGCCGATCAAGGTTTCCACGTCCACCAACAGCTCCGGACTGGCGATTCCCGCTGGTTCGCTCGGCAATTCCGCCGAAGTACCGGTCTTCGACGCAATGAAATACGACGTTGCGAGCAAGGCGGCATACAGCGCGAATGGCCTGGATACCGAAGCAATTGCATTCGACAAGAAACGCAATGCCTTGTGGGTGTCCGACGAATACGGTCCCTTCATCGTGAAGATCGATGCCGCGAGCGGTGTGATCCAGTCCCGCTACGCGCCGGGCAGCGGCCTGCCCGCCATCTTCTCCAAGCGCCGCGCCAATCGCGGCATGGAAGGCATGGCACTCGATACCGCAAGCGACAAACTGCATGGTTTCCTGCAAAGCCCGCTGACCGACGGCAGTGCGCTGTATTCGGTGACCGGCAAGAGCGAGCAGGTGGAACGCTTCGCTCGCTTCACCCGCTGGATCGAGTTTGATCCGGTCACCGGTACCACTGGCCGCATGTTCGCCTACCCATTGAATGGCGCCGATTACGCGGACGGCCGCACCGGCAACGCCAAGCTGGGGGACATGGTCGCGCTGGGCAACGGCAAGTTCATCGTGATCGAGCAAGGCGCAGCACCAGGCGGCAAGGTATTCAACAAATTGATGCTGGTGGAAATCGGCAGCGCGACCGACATCAATGCCACCGCATTCAATCCGGCCACCTCCGATCTGGAAAAGAGCTCGATGGGTGCGGCACTGGTGAATGGCGCGGACTGGTCCAAGGTGGTGACGCTGAAGAAAACCCTGCTGCTGGATTTGAACGCCATCGGCTGGTTGGCAGAAAAAGCGGAAGGCCTGACAATCGTTGACGGCAATACGCTGGCACTGGCCAATGACAATGACTTCGGCCTGAAGACCAAGATCTTCACACCTTCCGGTGAAGCGGTGGCCGATGCCGACGTCACCAAGTGCAATGTCGATGCAAGCGGCACCATCATCACCAGCAACGCTGCCGGCTGCAACGCGGCGAATACCATCCGCGTAGCGCGTGGCGACGACCGCGAACGTCCAAGCCGCCTGTGGCTGATCAAGTTCTCGAAGGCACTGAACACCTACTGATGTTCGTGCGCCACCTCCCCGATGCCGGCAGCATAATGCCGGCAGGGAGGTGCGCGATGATTGAACTGGACGGTTCGACGGGCGAAGGTGGCGGGCAGATCCTGCGCACGTCGCTGACGTTGTCGATGATCACCGGCCAGGCTTTCCGTATCCGGAATATCCGTGCCAACCGTCAGCCGCCCGGCTTGCGGCGCCAGCATCTGTCGGCGGTCCGCGCTGCGGCGATTGCCTGCAGCGCCAGCGTCACCCACGCCGAAATCGGCTCGACTTCGTTGGAGTTCGCTCCAGGCGGCGTGAGCGGCGGCGTGTACGACTTCGACATTGGTACTGCCGGCAGCACCACGCTGGTACTGCAAACGCTTATCCCAGCCTTGCTGTTTGCTGAGCAGCCCACCGTCGTGACGGTGACTGGCGGCACACATAATTCCAAGGCACCTCCAGCAGAGTTCTTGCAGCTGGCCTATTGCCGCCTGCTCGCGGCCATGGGGGCCAATATCGAGATTGACATCGAACGTTACGGCTTCTACCCGGCCGGCGGCGGCAGCGTCTCGGCCAATGTGTGGCCATGCAAACAGCTGCGCCGCCTGGATTTGCTTGATCGGGGCGGTTTACAGCAGGCCAGCGCGCAAGCGATTGCGGCGCGCTTGCCGGCGCAGGTGGCGCAGCGCCAGTATGCGACCGTGCGGAACTTGCTGGGATGGGAGGGCGAACAACTGCGCGAGGTGCTCTCGCCGGCGTCGGCCAGCCCGGGCAACGCAATCTTGTTGACCGTCGAAAGCGAAAGGGCGACGGAGGTATTCTCCGCCATCGGCGACCGTGGCGTGCGCGCGGAGGCAGTCGCGCGCGAGGCGGCATTGGAAGCGCGCCGCTACCTGTCTTCCGGCGCGGCGGTGGGCGCGTACCTGGGTGACCAGTTGATGCTGCCGATGGCGCTGGCAGGCGGTGGCTCATACACGCTGGATCATGTATCACAACACGCGATCACCAATGCGGAAGTGATTACCCATTTCCTGCCGGTGACAATCGGTTTCGAGCAGGGCGAGCGTTTCAACACCTGCCACGTGCGCGCCAAGATTTAGCTGATTTGCTCCCACTCCAGGCCAAAGCGGGCCAGGTATTTCTTCAGGCGGTCGGCGTCGTTCGGCTTTGCCTTGCCAAGGCGCGAAGCAGCGAACAGCTTGCGGCCGGCGTCCGACATGGTTTTCGACTGGCGGCAGATAGCGATCACGGATTCCAGTTGCATGCGGTCGAACAGGTCGATCTGCTTGAGCGCTTCGTCATCGAACAATCCGTCGAGTGACGCCGTGGCCTTCACGCCTTCCGCCAGCGGCCGCCATTGGCGTTGCAGGCGTCCTACCTCCGCCGCGACGATGGGCGCCGTGATGCGACCGGCATCGGCCAGGGTTGCCATGCGGGTGACGGAAGCCGACAGGTCGCGGAAGTTGCCGTTCCATAGCGCGTCGGGCGACGCCGCAAAGCGCATGTACTGCTGGCGTGCTTCGGAATTGAAACGCACCATGGCGCCGTTTTCGGCGCCGAACTGGGCCAGCAGGTAGTCCAGGTTCGGCTCGATGTCTTCCGGCCTGTCGCCCAAGCCCGGCAGCGAATAAGTCCACAGGTTGATCCGGGCGAACAGGTCTTCGCGGAAGCGGCCCGCCGCGACTTCGCGTGCCAGGTCGCGGTTGGTGCCGGCGATCAGCTGGAAATCGCTGCGCACCTCATGGTCGCCGCCCATCGGCAGGAAACGCTTCTCTTCGACCGCCTTGAGCAGCATGGCTTGCTCGTCCAGTCCCAGTTCGCCAATTTCGTCGAGGAACAGCAAGCCTTTGTGTGCGGTACGCAGCAAGCCGGGGCGGTCCGATGCCGCGCCGGTGAAGGCGCCTTTGACGTGGCCGAACAGGGTCGAGCCGGCACCGTCGCCATGCAGGGTGGCGCAGTTGATTTCAACGAAAGCGCCGTCGACCAGGTGGCGCGCCTTCTTCAATTCGTACACGCGCCGCGCCAGGAAGGACTTGCCCGCACCGGTAGGTCCCATCAGCAGCATGGGGGCGCGCGAACGCGCGGCCACGTGTTCGATCTCGTCGATCAGCAGGTTGAAGTGCAGGTTGCGGGTGGCGATGCCGGACTTCAGGAATTCCACACCTTCGCGTTGGGCATTGGAGAAGCGCTGCGCGATCTGGTCGTAGCGCGACAGGTCCAGGTCGATCAAAACGTAATCGCCGGTTTTACCGGATGCCGCGCGGCGCGGCGGGGATGTCTGCAGCAGGCGGCCGGGGAAATAGCGCGCTTCCGTCATCAGGAACAGGCAAATCTGCGCGACGTGGGTGCCGGTGGTGATGTGGATCCAGTATTCCTCGTTCTCGGTATCGAAATGGTAATTGCGCGCGAAATCGAAAAGCTGGCTGTAGACGTCCTCGAAATCCCACCAGTCGCTGATCGGCAGCGTGTGGCGCTGTACGACGGTCTCCGGCGATATGGCGTGCATATCTTCGGCAACCTGCCGTGCCAGGCTGTCGTGATGGGCGCTGGCCAAGAGCTCGAAACGGTCGACGACCAGGTCTTCATGCTGCAGCAGGGAGATGCTGGGGCGCCATTTTTCCCACCGCGCGGGGGTACGCGGCCCGCCGTCCAGCTGCGTGCCGAGGAATCCGAGGATGACGATCTTCTTTTTCATTTTGGATAAATATTTATCTTTATAGATAATTTACCACAATCATTGATTTCCATGAATCTATATTTATCAAGGACTTAGCAGGCTGGCACGCCCCTTGCAATAGATGAGATACGTACAGACGAAAGGAGATCAAAATGGCGGAACCACAAATCAAGGCTTGGACCATCAGCGCCGGCGCAGTCGGCAGGAAACCCGTAAAACGCAGCTACGGCGGCGTGAACGCGGCGATGAGTATTTCCACCAGCCGCCGCCACACTACCGTCAGCTGGCATGCCGAGTCGCTCCCCGGCAAAGGCCGCACGGTGTGGAGTGGCGTGGTCTCCACCCTTGTCGGCGCAGATTAATCGTTAGAAGATGAGAACTATGATGAAAGATAAAGAATTCGAAGTAATGGAAGTGTCGGGTGGTAGCCCGGTGAAGATGTGGACCAAGGGTGTGCCGGTTGAATCGGAAGCGCGCCAGCAGTTGTCCAATACCGCCAAGATGCCCTTCATTTACAAGCATATTGCGGTGATGCCGGACGTCCACCTGGGTAAAGGTTCGACTATCGGTAGCGTGATCCCGACCCTGGGTGCAATCATCCCGGCGGCAGTCGGCGTGGATATCGGCTGCGGGATGATGGCGGCCAAGACCACCCTGAATGCGCGTGACCTGCCGGATAACCTGGGCCCACTGCGTAGCGCGATCGAAAAAGCGATCCCGCACGGCTTGACGCCGAAATTCCGTGGCCGCGACCGCGGGTCGTGGGAAAACCCGCCTTCGGCCGTGGACGTGGCATGGGGACAGTTGAAGGACGAATTCGACGTGATCTGCCAGAAAACGCCGAAGCTGAAGAACACCAACAACTATCGCCACCTGGGTACCCTGGGTTCCGGTAACCACTTCGTCGAAGTGTGCCTGGATGAAGAAGGTTCGGTGTGGTTCATGCTGCACTCTGGTTCGCGCGGCGTGGGGAATGCAATCGGCTCCCACTTCATCGAACTGGCGCAGCAGGATATGCGGATCCATATCGCCAACCTGCCGGACAAGGACCTGGCCTACCTGGAAGAAGGTACCCAGCACTATGACGATTACGTGGAAGCGGTGGGCTGGGCGCAGAAGTTTGCCCGCATGAACCGTGAGGTGATGATGCAAAACCTGATCGCCTCCGTGCGCACCGTCATCACCAAGCCGTTCCAGACGCACGTGGAAGCAGTGAACTGCCACCACAACTATGTGCAGAAAGAGCGCCACTTCGGTAAGGACGTGCTGGTGACCCGTAAAGGCGCGGTGTCGGCACGTGAAGGCGAGCTGGGGATCATTCCGGGGTCGATGGGGGCGAAGAGCTTCATCGTGCGCGGTAAAGGCAACCCGGAGAGCTTCAACAGCTGCAGCCACGGTGCCGGCCGTACCATGAGCCGTAACGAGGCGAAGCGCCGCTTCTCTCTGGAAGACCAGGTGAAGGCAACCGAAGGCGTCGAGTGCCGCAAGGACGAAGGCGTGATCGACGAAATCCCGATGGCCTACAAGGACATCGAGGCTGTCATGAAGGCGCAGGAAGAGTTGGTTGAAGTTGTGCATACCCTGAAGCAGGTGGTATGCGTTAAAGGATAAGAAAAAGAATGATTGAAATAGATGGATCCCAAGGGGAGGGCGGCGGCCAGGTGCTGCGCACGGCGCTGACGCTCTCGATGATTACTGGCCAGCCGTTCCGTATTTCGGATATCCGGGCCAAGCGCTCGAAGCCGGGCTTGATGCGTCAGCACCTTGCCTCGGTCAAGGCGGCGGCGGAAATCTCCGGCGCGAAGGTTGAAGGTGACGCGCTGGGCTCCACCAGCCTGACGTTCGTACCGGGTGCGATCAAGGCTGGTGTGTATGAATTCCAGATCGGTACGGCCGGCAGTTCGACGCTGGTGCTGCAGACCGTGGTGCCGGCACTGCTGTACGCCCCCGGCGAGTCCGTGGTGCGCGTCAGCGGCGGCACCCATAACTCCAAGGCGCCGCCGGCGGAATTCCTGCAGCGCGCCTACGGCCGCGCCATGGCCGACATGGGTGCCCAAGTTGAATTCGTCCTGGAGCGCACGGGATTTTATCCGGCGGGCGGCGGTGCGGTGCGGGCCACCGTGAAGCCGTTGGCGGCATGGCGCCAGCTGACGCTGGAAGCACGCGGCGAACGGCGCGAGGCGTATGCAGAGAGTCTGGTCGCTGCCGTGCCGGGAGGCGTTGCGAAGCGCGAGCTGGATTGTGTAGCGAGCGCAATGGGTTGGTCCGGCGACCAGCTGCGTTTCAAGACGTTGCCGGACAACTGGGGCCCAGGCAACGCGCTGCTGATCACGCTGGATCACGAACATGTGACGGAAGTCTTCGTCGCTTTCGGTGAAAAAGCGCGGCGTGCAGAGGAAGTGGCGCGCGATGCCGTGGCGCAGGCCCGCCGCTTTATCGCATCGGGTGCTGCGGTCAGCGAACATCTGGCCGACCAGTTGCTGGTCCCGATGGCGCTGGCTGGCGGCGGCAGCTTCACCATGGACGTGCTGTCGCAGCATACCCGCACCAACGCAGAAGTCATCGCGCGCTTCCTGCCGGTGTCGATCACTTTCGAGCAGCGTGATGCGTGCAGCTATTGCGAGGTAAAACGTGGATAAGCTGGTGCCGCACCCGCGATTTCGCGGTGAGCTGCCGCGTCCGCAACTCAAGTTCACGGAGCAGGAAGTACGTGGATCGTACTGGCGTTACGGTGGCGCGCATATTTTCCCTGAGACTGCCATTCGTGCCGACGTCAGCGCGCAGTTCTACACAATTTATCCGCGTGGATATGACGTGGACATGCTGAAGACCTGCCGCGATTGCTCCCGTGCGTTCATCTTCTATGCGCGTGAGCAGCGCTACTGGTACGAGACGCTTGGCCTCTACATCGACGCCGACTGTAAGCGTTGCGTTGAGTGCCAGCGCAAGCGGCGTAGCTTGAAGCGCCTTATGGCGCACCATATGGTGCGCTATCAGGAGCTGCAGGCGCGCTGCAAGCTGTCGCGCAAAGGAGATGATGCATTTGGTGGATGACACCATTTTCATGTTCCAGCAAGGGAAGCTGAAAAAGCTGTACCGCTTGGAAAAGGTTGTAAGTGCTGCGCTGAAGCAGGTTCCTGAATATGCTGGCACCAAGGGCGCTCCAGCAATTACTGCAATCCGCCCGCACGATTGGTGAAATTAGCTAGCCATTTTTGGTTACTCCGTGGCAAAATTCGGCGTCGTTGTATTTAATATAACTTTGCTGGACCCGCCATGAACAAAAAGACTCTGGCCAAAATCGCCGCGGCAGTTGTTGTCGTTGCCGGCGGCGTTTTCGCCTACCGGGCCTTTGGCTGGGGCGCCATGAATGGCCCCGTCAATAGCCTGAAGATCGACCTGTCCAAACCGGACGCCCTGGTCGTCACCAAAAGCCTTTCCAGCCTGCCGCGTGATTTGCTGACCGTGCCGTTGGCGCGCGACGTGCTGCGCGAGGACTTCCTGTTCTATTACGAGCAGACCGAAGACCGCCTTGGGCTGAAGGGCAGCCTGCGCCGCATCGCCTACGAACATGAACTGGGCTGGGGCGACCAGTTGATCCGCATGGTGCTGGACGAGCCGGCGGAAGTCGCCATGTGGCGCGATGCCGATGGCTCCCTCAAACATTACGTGATCTCCGTTTCGCGCGGAAAACTGGCGCGCGTGCTGGAAGAAGCGGGCAAAGTGGCGCTGAAGGATACGCAGCTCACCATCGCGGGCGAACTGCGCGTCGATGGCGACAAGGTGCCGGTGTATGCATTGAACTACGCGTACCAGCGCAACCTGCTGTTCGCGGCACACGGCGACCGCATGGTGATCCTGTCCCACCCTGGCATGCTGTATGGCGCCGATCGCAAGGACAGCGACGATACGGCGCAAGCCACGGTCAGCAAGCTGCTGGCGAAAGACACTGCACAGCAAAAAATCTTCCACGACCAGTTCCACTTCGAGAAAGCGGCGCAGGACGGGCACAGTATCGCCATCAAGGCCGATTTCCTGTCCTTCGGCTATCAGCCGTTCTTCGGCGGCCTGGAAGCGCTGCGCTTCGATTTCAGCAAGGGCGCCTGGCGCTCGCAGGTGCTGCTCGATGCGGCCAAACTGCCGAAAGATGGCTATGACAGCAGCGCGCTGTGGAGCGCGCTGCCCTACAACCCAAGCAGCTGCTTCACGTTGCCAGTCGACTGGACCAGCCTGCAGCCGGTGCTGAAAAGCATAGGCGGCAAGACCAGCCAGCCGGTGCTGCCATTGGCGACCGAATTGAGTGGTCCCGCGGCCGCCTGCTGGTACGGCAACTCCCGCCTGCACACGCCGGTGTTTGTCGCCAATCGTGCCGGCGGCAATGAGGCGCTGTTCGAAAGCCTGTTCCAGGCCGCGATCCGCGATGGCAAGGGCGTCCAGAAAAAACAAGGCAAGAAGGGCGAACTGCGCTGGAGCGGTGCGGTTTCCACTGCGCAGGGAGACACCACGCCGACGCTGGCCATCAGCGGCAATACCGTGGTGTTCTCGGCGGACGGCAAGCTGGTCGACCAGGTGCTGGCCGTGAAGCGCAAGGAAATGCCAGCCGCTTCGGATTTGCTGCCGGATGCCAAGCACACCGTTGGCCTGATCGCGCCGGCGTCGCTGGCCAAGCTGATCGAACAAGAGAGCTTCAACACCTTGCCGAGCCAGCGCGAGCCGGTGCTCCGCGGAGCGGTCGACGTTCACCTGGTGCCGCGTCTGCAGGCGCTGAAAAAATACCCGCCTTACCGCATGGTGCTGAAGTCCGTACCGGCCAAGGGTGTGTCCTGGCAACCACTGGAATGGCAGGCAGCAGGAAAATGAAGCGCCGCAGTACGCTGCACCTGCTGGCCGGGTGCGCTGCCGCAATAGCGGCGCCGCAGGTGCTGGCGCTGACCAGTGCCAAGGATGCGCAGGTACGCCTGTCGCAGACACAGTCGCGCGCCTTCCAGGCGTGGATGCTGCGCATTATCAGC
>NZ_JBNZFX010000004.1:0-133167 GCF_050709955.1 Massilia eburnea | reverse complement strand
GGACCGGCTGGCGCAGACCATCCAGCACTCGGGGACGCAAGGGACACGAATTGTGGCTGGTGTCGATCGACCTCGACCGCTTCAAGTTCACCAACAGCCGCCTGGGCCACAAGGGCGGCGACCGCCTGCTGCAGATCGTGGCGGCGCGCCTGCAGGCGGCGGTGCGCCCGGTGGACACGGTGGCGCGCCTGGGCGGCGACGAATTCGCCCTGCTGCTGCTGCCCGAACGGGGCGGCGCGGCGCCGCGCACCGAGCAGCTGCAGCGCGTGCTGGACAGCCTGGCGGCGCCGCTGGTGCTGGATGGCACGGAGCTGTTCCTGAGCGCCAGCGCCGGCATTGCCGCGTTCCCGACCGACAGCAAGGAGCCGGGCGTGCTGGCCGAGCGGGCCGACATGGCCACTGTTCCGCGCCAAGGAAATGAGGCGGCAAACCAGTACCAGTTCTACACCGCCGCCATGAACGAGCGCCTGGGCGAACGGCTGCAGATCGAAAGCGCGCTGCGCACGGCGCTGGAGCGGCGCGAATTCGAGCTGCACTACCAGCCGCAGGTCGACAGCAGCAGCGGCCGCATCATGGGCATGGAAGCCTTGATCCGCTGGCGCCATCCGGAGATGGGCATGGTGGCGCCCAACCGCTTCATTCCGCTGGCCGAGGAAACCGGCCAGATCCTGGCCGTCGGCCACTGGGGTGCTGCGCCACCGCCTGCCGCCAGCTGCGCGACTGGCAGAAGGACGGCCGGCGCGACTTGCGCATTGCCGTCAACGTCTCGGCGCGCCAGCTGGCCGAACCGGACTTCGTGCAAGGCGTGGCGGAGGTGCTGGCCGATACCGGCCTGGCGCCGCGCTGCCTGGAGCTGGAGCTGACCGAAAGCGCGGTGATGAACGACGTGGCGCATGCCACGGCCGTCATGCACGAACTGAAGAAGCTGGGGGTGAAGCTGGCGATCGACGATTTCGGCACCGGCTATTCTTCGCTGGCGCACCTGAAGCGCCTTCGAGATCGACGTGCTGAAGATCGACCAGGACCTTTGTGCGCGACCTGACGGTCGACCCGGACGATGCGGCGATCGTCACCACCATCATCGCGCTGGCCGACAACCTGGGGCTGGAAGTGATTTCGGAAGGGGTGGAGACGCAGGAGCAGCTGGACTTCCTGCTGCGCCATGGCTGCCGCCATATGCAGGGCTACTTCTTCGGCCGCCCGTTGCCGGCCGAAGGCTTCCTGGCCCTGCTGCTGCAGGACGAAGCGGCGGCTAGCGCTTCACAAAGCTGAACGGATCGCCCTTGTTCCAGGTCGGCACGGTCTTGCCATTGGCCACCTCATAGCCCAGGTTCAGCGTGAACTGGGCTTGCTGCACCATGCCCGACAGGTCCCAGCTGGCGTGGTATTCGTCCTTGACGCTGTGGTAGTCGCCCTTGAAGGCGACGATGCTGGCAGCCGAGGCGTGGTGCGCATGCTCGAACTCGAAGTGGCCGTCGCCGGAGAACACGGCGGAGCCGACGTTAAACGCCGGCACGCCCGCCTTGGCGAACTGGAAGTGGTCGGCGCGGAAGTAGGCGCCCGACAGGTCGGGGACCGGCGGCGCCAGTTTCAGCCCCATGTGTTTTGCCACCCTGGCGGCGCTGACGAACAGCGAGCTGCGCTCGGCGCCGGCGACGCCGATGTCGCGCGTGCGGCCGGCAAAGTTCATCGACTCGAGGTTCAGGTCGGCCAGCGTGCGCTTGAGCGGGAAGGCCGGCGCGGCGACGTAGGCCTGGGGCGCCGTGCATGCCGACTTCCTCGGCCGGCCGGCCACAGGAAGACCTGCGAGCGCTTGGCCGGTTTCTGCACCGCGGCGGCCGCCATCGCCAGCAGGGCGGCGGGCGGCCGGAACCGTTGTCGATGGCGCCGTTGTAAATGCGGTCGCTGCCGTCGGCCGGGCCGTCGGCCTTGCCCAGGTGGGTCCCAGTGCGCCGAGTAGACCACCGCTTCGTCCTTCAGCTTCGGATCGCTGCCGGGCACGATGCCGACCACGTTGAACTGCTCGACCTGGCGCACGCTGGAACGGATCTCGCTGTGGGCGCTGATGTTCAGGGCGACCGGGCGGAAGTCCTTGCGTTCGGCGGCGGCGCGCAGGGTGTCGAGGTCGAAGCCGGCGGCATTGAACCAGGGTGCGCGTATAGTCTTCGGACAGCCAGCCCTCGATCAGGTTGCCGCCGCCGGGCGCGTGGAAGCGCTCCAGCGAGAAGCTGGTGGCAGGCACGTTCCAGCCGTAGGCGGCCGACGGCGTGGTGTGGATCAGCAGGGCGCCGGCGGCGCCGCGCGCGCAGCGCTTCCTCGTATTTGTACATCCAGCGGCCGTAATAGGTGTACCCTTTGCCGGCAAAGCGGTTCGGCTCTGCGGCGGTCGGCTGCGGATCGTTGACCATCATGACCAGGATCTTGCCCTTGACGTCGACGTCCTTGTAATCGTTCCAGTTTTCTTCCCGGCGCGATGGCGCCGTAGCCGACGAATACCAGCGGCGCATCGAACAGCACTTCGGCGCGGCCGCTGCCGGTGCCGATCAGGACATCTTCGCCCACGCGCGCGGTCAGGGTGCTGGCGCCGGCGGCGAACCTGATTGAGCTGCCGGGCTGCAGGCGGGTGCCCTGGAATTTCACCGGCTGGCGGTAGGAGCCGTCTGCCAGCGGCTGCAGGCCGATGGCGGCGGCCTGGGTTTCCAGGTAGCGCACGGCGAGGTCGCCGCCGCGCTGGCCGGTGCCGCGGCCCTCGAGCAGGTCGTCGGCGAGGAAAGACAGGTGGGCGCGCAGCGGCGCTTCCTTGACGATAGGCGCTTGCTGCGCTGCGGCAGAAGCGGCCGCCAGCAGCAGGCTGGCAGGGATCAGGTAGTTGGTTTTCATGGCGGGGATCTTACCGCATAATGAAACGCATTCCCCGCGGCGAAACAAAGGAGAAACATGGAAGTCATCATCATCACCGGCGCATCCGACGGCATCGGGGCAGAAATGGCGCGGCAACTGGCCAGGGCACGCGGCAAGGAGGTGGCACTGGTGCTGGCCGCGCGCAATGAAGCGGCGTTGCAGGCGGTGGCGGCGGACTGCAGCGCGGCCGGCGCGGGCACGCTGGTGGTGGCTACCGACGTGGCGCGGCAGGAGCAATGCCGGCACCTGGTCGCCGCGGCGGTCGAGCGCTTCGGCCGCATCGACGCGCTGGTCAACAACGCCGGCCGCTCGGCCCATGCGCTGTTCGAGGAAGTCACGGACCTGGGCTGGTATGAAGACCTGATGCGGGTCAACCTGTGGGGCGCGATCTGGTGCACCCATGCCGCGCTGCCTTACCTGAAGGCGGCGCAGGGCCGGATCGTGGCCGTGTCGTCGCTGGCCGGCCTGGTTGGCGTGCCGGGGCGTACCGCATACGGCGCCACCAAATTCGCCATGGCCGGCTTCTTCGAGGCGCTGCGGGCGGAGATGAAGCCGTCCGGTGTCAGCGTCACCACCGCTTATCCGGGGCGTGGTGGACACCCAGATCCGTTATCGGGGTTATAACGCCGCCGGCGGGGAACTGGGCAAGAGCAGCCTGCGCGAGGATGCGGCGATGCCGGTGGCCGAATGCGCGCAACTGATCATCGATGGCATGACGGGCCGCAAGCGGGAGGTGGTGATGACTGCCAAGGGCAAGCTGGGACGCTGGCTCAAGCTGCTGGCGCCGGGGCTGATCGAGAAAATGGCGTTAAATGCGCTAAAGGATGACGTCAAGCCGCATACCTGAAACCGGTAAGGTGGCCAGACCCAAGCCGGCGGGCGTCCCGTCTGACCCGGTCGTTTGCAGTCGCGGGGCGGGTCTGACCCTTGGGTCTGACCCTGTCTTACCGGTTTAAAGGGGTAGAATAGCGCTTTCCGTCGCATCAGGCGATACAACAATAACCTCACGAGTGCCGCATGTCTGACACCATGTTTACCGATTTGAACCTCAGCGCCCCCATTTTGAAGGCGCTGAAAGAAGTAGGCTACGAGACCCCGTCTCCGATCCAGGCCTCCACCATCCCCCACCTGCTGGAAAACCGCGACGTGCTTGGCACCGCGCAAACCGGCACCGGCAAGACTGCCGCTTTTGCGCTGCCGATCCTGTCGCGCATCGACATCAAGCAGGTGACGCCCCAGGCGCTGGTGCTGGCGCCGACGCGCGAACTGGCGATCCAGGTGGCGGAAGCGTTCCAGCGCTACGCCGCCCACATCCCGAAATTCCACGTGCTGCCGATCTACGGCGGCCAATCCTATGGCCCGCAGCTGCAGGCGCTGCGCCGCGGCGTGCACGTGGTGGTCGGTACCCCGGGCCGCGTCATCGACCACCTGGAAAAGGGCTCGCTCGACCTGTCGAAGCTGAAAACCCTGGTGCTGGACGAAGCGGACGAAATGCTGCGCATGGGCTTTATCGAGGATGTCGAGCGCATCCTGCAGGAAACCCCTGAATCGCGCCAGACCGCCTTGTTCTCGGCCACCATGCCGGCCCAGGTCAAGCGCATCGCCACCACCTACCTGAACGACCCGGCCGAAGTGATGGTGGCGGCCAAGACCACCACCAACACCAATATCCGCCAGCGCTACTGGCTGGTGTCCGGTATGCACAAGCTGGACGCGCTGACCCGCATCCTGGAAGCGGAGCCGTTCGACGGCATGATCATCTTCTCGCGCACCAAGATCGGTACCGAGGAACTGGCAGAGCGCCTGCTGGCGCGCGGTTTCTCGGCCGGCGCCATCAACGGCGACATGCAGCAGGCGGCGCGCGAACGCATGATCGGCCAGCTCAAGGAAGGCAAAATCGACATCCTGGTGGCCACCGACGTGGCGGCGCGCGGCCTGGACGTGGAGCGCATCAGCCACGTGGTCAATTACGATGTGCCGTATGATCCGGAAAGCTACACCCACCGCATCGGCCGCACCGGCCGCGCGGGCCGCAGCGGGGAGGCGATCCTGTTCATCACCCCGCGCGAGCGCAACCTGCTGAAACTGATCGAGCGCACCACGCGCCAGGCGGTTACGCCGATGACGCTGCCGACACTGCAGGCGGTCAACGACGTGCGCGTGCAGCGCTTCAAGGACCAGATTACCGATGCGCTGTCGCAGGAGGGGCTGTCCTTCTTCGAAACGCTGGTGAGCGAGTACGAATCCGAACACAATATCCCGGCGGTCGAAATCGCCGCGGCGCTGGCAATGATGGCATGCGGCGGCAAGCCGCTGCTGATCGACAAGTCGCGTGAAAAAGGCTGGCATGAAGACGGCGCGCCGCGCCAGGAAGGCCAAGGCCAGGGTCGCGAAGCGCGCGAGCCGCGCGAACCACGTGAGCCACGTGAACCACGCGAGCCGCGCCCGAAGAAAGAGCGTATCGAGCGCGAGGCGGAGCCGGGCAAAGCCACCTACCGGGTCGAAGTCGGCTACCAGCACGGCGTCAAGCCGGGCAATATCGTGGGCGCGATTGCCAACGAAGGCGGCATCGATTCCAAGTTCATTGGCCGCATCGAGATTTACGACGACTACTCGCTGCTGGACATGCCGGCCGACTTGCAGCCGAGCGACATCGAAACATTGCAAGCATTGCGCGTCGCCGGCCAGCCGCTGCGCCTGCACCGCGACGGCGAAACGCCACCGCCGGCGTCAGCCGCCAAGGCGCCGCGCGCGGCCAAGCCCGAGCGTGCTGAACGCGCTGAACGTGCCGAGCGTCCGGAGCGTGCAGAGCGCGCCGCGCCGCCGCTGTCCTCGCGCGCCGATGACGACGAGCCAATGTTCGAGGAAGCGCCAAAACGCAAGAAGAAGGACAAAGACGCGACAGGCGAGGGTGGTGCAGCCCCGATGCCGATGCGCGCCTACCGCGTGGAAGTCGGTTCGGGGGACGGCGTCAATGCCGGCAACCTGGTGGGCGCCATCGCCAACGAGAGCGGCCTCGAATCGCGCTTCATCGGCCGTATCGAGATCCTGGAAGACCACGCCTTCGTCGAGATGCCGGACGGTATGCCGGACGATATCTTCAAGCACCTGCGCAAAGTGTGGGTCGGCGGCAAGCAGCTGAAAATGTCGCTGGCCGACGACATGCCAGCGATGTCCGGCAAGCACACCCCGCCGAAGAAGCCGTCAGCCAAGCCGAAGCGCTGATCGGTCCGTGCCTTGGTAGACCTTCGCACAACTGTCGCGAAGGTCTACTGAAAGCTACTGAAATTTTTCCGGTTTTAGCGCTATCACGGGGAAAACCGGCAAATTTCAGTAGTTTTCAGTAGTTGTTTCAGTAGCTTTCAGTAGTAGTTCGCGACAGCCGTGGGAAGGGCACACCTGCCGTGCCAAAGCTGGCGGCGTCAGGCCAGGCTTGTTGCCCAATTAGCCATCCCCACGCTATGCTGCTGGCTGTTCCGGACTTCACCGAGAAAGCCATGCTCAAACTGATCCGCCACTCGCTGTGCGCCGCCGCCGGCGCCGCTGCCGTCGGTGCCTCCGCCGTGTCCGCCGACACGGTCGTCACCAAGCCGATGGACTTGCAGGACTACCTCGCGCTGAAAGGCCCCGCGCCCGACAAGCGGATCTTGTACGGCACCGCGCCAAGCCAGTTCGTTGAACTATTCAAGCCAGCCGGCCCCGGCCCGCATCCGGTCGTGGTGCTGATCCACGGCGGCTGCTGGACCGTGCATTTTGGCGGCATCGAGCAAATGCGCAATATGGCGGGCGCGCTGGTCCAGCAAGACATCGCCGTATGGAACGTGGAATATCGCCGCTACGATGAGGCAGGCGGCGGCTACCCCGGCATGTACCAGGGACGTCGCCACCGCAGTGGATTTGCTGAAGCATGAAGCCAAGTCCAGCGCCCTCGACCTGACCCGCATCGTCGCAGTCGGCCATTCCGCCGGCGGCCACCTGGCGCAGTGGGCCGTCTCGCGCCACAAGCTGCCTGAATGGAGCCCCGCCTGGGCGCCGCAGCCGCTGAAGATCAATACTGTCATCAGCCTTGGCGGCCTGGCCGACCTGCGCAACGAAGCGGCCCTGATCCGCCGCACCTGCGATCGTGAAACCGCGCAACTCGCCGGCACACCAAGCGCCCAGCGTCCCGACGTTTTCGCCGACACCTCGCCCGCCGAAATGCTGCCGGCCGGCGTGCGCACGGTCCTGATCCACGGCGAGCACGACGACATCTCGCCAAGCGTCACCGGCGAAAACTATGCGCGCCGCGCACGCGCAGCCGGCGACCCCGCCGAAGTCCTGCTACTGCCGGGCGGCAGCCACTACGATGAGGTCTCCGCCGACTCGAAAGCCTGGGCAATCGTCAACGCCCAGATCTGCAAGGCGCTCGGACTCTGATGGAAGCAATCCTGTTGGTCGGCATCCAGGCCTCCGGAAAGTCGACGTTCTACAAAGAGCACTTCTTCAATTCCCACGTCCGCATCAGCAATGACCTGCTGAAGACGAAGAACCGGGAAAAGCTGATGTTCGCGCTGTGCTTCGAGACGGGAATGCCGCTGGCGATCGACAACACCAATGCCAGTAAAGAGGTGAGGGCGCGCTATATCGCGATGCTGAAGCAGCACGGCTACCGCATCAAGTGCTATTACTTCAAGAGTGACCTGGACCGGTCGCTTGCATGGAATAGCCAGCGCCAGGGTGCCGAGTGCATTCCCCAGGTCGGCATTTTCAGCACCCACAAGCGACTGGAAATCCCAAGCCGGGAAGAAGGCTTTGACGAATTGTTTTACGTTGACTGGATCGCCGGCCAACGCGTTGTAAAGGAATGGAATAGTGAAATTTGATGAACTCGACGAATCCATGCGCGTATATGAAACCGCGCATGACCAATGCGTCCTGCCCGGCATTTACATGGTCGCGCGCATCGACGGCCGGAGTTTTACGCGGTTGACCAAGGAGCTTGCCGGTTTCGAAGCGCCGTTCGACATCCGCTTCCGCGACTTGATGATCGAAACCACCAAGCACCTGATGAATTGCGGTTTCAAGGTTATCTACGGCTATACGGAAAGCGACGAAATCTCCCTGCTGTTCGACCCGGACATCAATGTATTCGGCCGCAAGACCCGGAAGTACAACTCCATCCTGGCCGGCGAAGCCTCCGCCAAATTCAGCCTGATGCTGGGGCAGTTGGGCGCCTTCGATTGCCGGATCTCGGAGCTGCCGACCAAGCGCCTGGTGGTCGACTACTTCCGCTGGCGCAATGAAGACGCACACCGCAACGCGCTGAACGCGCATTGCTACTGGATGTTGCGCAAGGACGGCGTGGATCCGAACAATGCTGCCGCGACGATCGCCGGCAAATCGCTCGCCGACAAAAACGAACTGCTTTTCAGCCGCGGCATCAATTTCAATGAACTGCCGAACTGGCAGAAGCGCGGCGTGGGCTTCTATTGGGGCGTCGAACAGAAAGCGGGCTTCAACCCCAAGGACAATATGCCGGTGGTATCGCAACGCCGCGCAATCGTGACCGACCTGGAGTTGCCAATGCGCGACGAGTACAGCGCCTTCGTGGCAAACCTGCTGGAAAGCGCTTAGCCCCCGCCAGGGTCACTTGTTCGGCGCCGGGTACTTGATGGCATTGAGCTGGATCTTTTCCAGCGCCGCCGCGTGCAGGTCGACATCGAGCTTGTCGGCGATCTGCACCAGGTAGAGCAGCACGTCGGCCAGCTCGTGGCAGATTGCTTCTTGCTGGCCCGGCGCCAGTTCGCCGGCGCGGCCGGTGGGCAGCCACTGGAAATGCTCGGCCAGTTCTGCCACCTCCACCGACAATGCCATCGCCAGGTTTTTCGGCGTGTGATACTGCTCCCAGTCGCGCGCAGCGGCAAAGACGCGCGTGCGTTCGCGCAAGTCGGCCAGCGAATCCGTCACGCCGTCTTCTCCATGAACACGCTCAAAGGATCGTCCCGGTAGTCGCCATACGGGCCGCGCACGCGATAGCCGAGTCGCTGATACAAACCGATCGCTTCCGGCTGCGACGGCCCGGTCTCCAGCATGAACTGGCGGCAGCCGCGCGCCAGCGCTTCGGTCTCCAGCATGCCGAGCAGGCGCTGCGCCACACCCTGGCCGCGCGCTGAAGGATGCACGAACATGCGCTTCACTTCGCCGTATTCCGGCGTCACCACCATGGCGCCGCAAGCCACGGCTGCGCCATCGAGATTGCGCGCCACGGCGAACAGCACATTCGGCTGCAGCAGCGAATTCATGTCCAGCGCATACACGCTTTCCGGCGGATACAGCGACAGCTGGTAAGCATCCAGCAGGTCGATCAGGGCCACGACTTCGGGCTGCTTGGGGGTCTCGAGTTTGATGTCCATCGCCCAATGGTATCATCCCTGCGCCACCAGACCGGGGCCGGTCCGGGGCGAGACATGTATAAGGAAAACCATGAAATCGCTAGTTCCTCATGCCATTACACTGGCAGTCAGTGCACTTGTCGCCACCAGCGGCATCGCCGCCGACAACAGCGCCATCACCCCGCGCGCCGAGAACCCTTACCTGAGCCAGGTCGATGCCGCCGCCCGTTCTGCGCGCGTGTCAAACGTCGCCTATGTCCTCGACTTCACGCTGACCGGCCAGGAAAGCTTCAGCAATACCACCACCGTGAACTTCGACCTGAAGGACAACGCGCAGCCGCTGACGCTGGACCTGGACAAGGCAAGCGTCAAGCGCCTGGTGGTGAACGGCAAGCTGGTCGCCGCGCCGCAGTACAACAACTGGTTCATTACCCTGGCCGCCGCCGACCTGAAGGCCGGCCGCAACAGCGTGACCGTGGAATTCGAGCGCAAGCACAGCACCAACGGCGAAGGCCTGCACCGCATGGTCGACCCGGTCGACGGCCGCGTCTATACCTACTCGCACTTCGAGCCGGCCGCCGCGCACCAGATGTTCGCGCTGTTCGACCAGCCGGACCTGAAGGCGACCTACCAGGTCAACGTCAGCGCGCCTGCCGACTGGAGCGTGATCTCCACCGCTCGCGAATCCAAGGTGGAAGACGTGGCGGGCTCGCCAGGCACCAAGCGCTGGACCTTCCCGCTCTCCAAGATCCTCAGCCCGTACAACTTCTCGCTGCACGCCGGCCCGTACAAGGTGTGGGAAGACGCCAGCAGCGCCAAATACCCGATGCGCCTGTTCGCGCGCCAGTCGGTGGCCGACCAGGTCGACCCGGCGCCATGGTTCGAGTACACCAGGCAGGGCCTGGCCTGGTTCGACGATTACTTCGGCATCCCTTACCAGTACGGCAAATACGACCAGCTGCTGGTGCCGGACTTCCTGTACGGCGCGATGGAGAACGCCGGCGCCGTCACCTTCGCCGAGCACTCCTTCCTGCGCAAGGACAAGATGTCCAGCGCCGAGAAGCACGACCTGGCCAGCGTGATCATGCACGAAATGGCGCACCAGTGGTTCGGCGACCTGGTCACCATGCAGTGGTGGAACGGCCTGTGGCTGAACGAGAGCTTCGCATCCTTCATGGGTACCCTGGCCACCGCCGAAGCCACCGAGTTCAAGGACTCGGCCTGGCAGTACTTCTACGGCCAGGGCAAATCGGCCGCTTACGTGATGGACCAGCGCGTCACCACGCACCCGATCGAAACCCCGGTGCCGTCCACCGCCAACGCCTTCGACAATATCGACGCCATCACCTATTCCAAAGGCGCCTCGACCCTGAAGCAGCTGCGCCACCTGCTGGGCGAGGAAACCTTCCGCAAGGGCGTGCACAATTACCTGGTCAAGTACCAATGGAAGAACGCCAAGCTGGATGACTTCATCGGCAGCCTGGCCGAAGCGGCCGGACGCGACCTGGGCCAGTGGACCCAGGACTGGCTGTACCAGCCGGGCGTCAACACCATCACCGCCAACTACAGCTGCAAGGCCGGCAAGATCGACGCCTTCAGCCTGCAGCAGAGCGCCGTGCCGCAATTCCCGACCTTGCGCGAACAGCGCGTGCAACTGGCGCTGATGCAGAAGCACGGCAAGCAGCTCAGCATCGCCAAGGTGCTGCCGGTGACCTACAAGGGCGCCAGCACCGAGGTGGCCGAGCTGAAAGGCGCCGCCTGCCCGGACCTGGTCTACCCCAACTACCAGGACTGGGGCTTCGTGAAAGCCAAGCTCGATGCGCGCTCCTTCGCCACCGCGCGCCAGGACGTCAGCAAGGTGCAAGACAAGCTGCTGCGCACCATGCTGTGGCACAGCATGTGGGACAACGTGCGCGACGGCGCGCTGCCGCTCAACGAATTCCTCGACACGGTGCTGGTCAACGCGCCGCTGGAAAAGGACTATGTGCTGCTGGGCGACGTGCTGGGCAAGATGGGCCAGTCGATCCGCTACCTGCGCACCATGGCCAGCGACGGCGCCTACACCCGCACCGTGGTGGGCCGCCTGGAAAAAATGGCCTGGAGCCAGGCCAGGGCCAGCAAGGGCGACTTCCAGCGCCGCTGGTTCAACGCCTACCTGGGCACGGCCGGCAGCAAGGAGTCGCTGGAGCGCATCGCCGCCATGCTGGACGGCCGCGAAAAGCTGGCCGGCCTGACCCTGAGCCAGGACGTGCGCTGGGACATGATCGCGGTCCTGAACCGCAAGGACTATCCGGGTGCCGAGGCGCGCATCGCGGCCGAGCAGGCCAAGGACAAGTCCGACAGCGGCGAGCTGGCCGCGGTGGCGGCGCAGGCGGCGCGGCCGGATGCCAAGGTGAAGCAGGATTGGCTGGCCAAGATCGGCGACACCCAGAGCAAGCTGCCGTTCTCGCGCATCCGCACCGCGATGCACGCGCTGTACCCGTCCTCGCAAGTGGCGCTCAATGAGCAAAGCGCGGCGGCCCGCCTGGCGCAGCTGCCGCAGCTGGACAAGTCGGCCGGCCCGGTCTTCATGCGCGACTATGCCGGCGCCATGATCCCGGCCACCTGCACCGCGGCCAGCGTGCAGCGCCTGGCCGATACGGCGCACGCCAATCCGGACCTGAGCGCCGGCACCCGCCGTTCGCTGCTGGTGGCGCAGCAGGAAGACCAGCGCTGCGTGGCGATCCGCAAGGCGCTGACGGTGAAGCTGAACTAAACGTTCGCCCTGGTGGAGAGTGCGGCCTGCGCCGTCAGCAGGTCGAGCAGCGCCGGCAGCGGCGCCGGGCGGCCCAGCAGGTAGCCTTGCAGTGCATGGCAACCGTGGGCCGCCAGGAAGTCGGCCTGGGCCTGGGTCTCCACCCCTTCCGCCACCACCCGCAAACCCATCTGGCCGGCCATGGCCAGGATGGTCTGCACGATCACCACGTCGTTGGCGTCGTCCGGCATGTCCATGATGAAGCTGCGGTCGATCTTCAGCTCGTACAGCGGCATGCGCTTCAGGTACGCCAGGCTGGAATAGCCGGTGCCGAAGTCGTCGATCGAAAAGCGCACCCCCAGCACGGCCAGCTCGTTCATGCGCGCCACGATTTCATCGAGTCTTTCCACCAGCAGGCCTTCGGTCACCTCCAGGATCAGCAGCGCCGGCTCGACGCCGTGCTCTTGCAGTATGCCGCGCACTTGCTGCACGAAGTCGGCCTGGCGGAATTGCTGCGGGCTGACATTGACCGACAGCGGCAGGGACAGCCCCAGCACCGACATGCGCTGCTGCGCCAGGCAGGCTTGCCGCAGCGCCCACAAGCCGAGCGGCACGATCAGACCCGCTTCTTCCGCCAGCGGGATGAAGATGGCCGGCGCCACCATGGCGCCGTCGTCGCGCTCCCAGCGCATCAGCAATTCCGCGCCGTGCAGCCGGCCCTGGCAATCGAACTGCGGCTGGTAGGCCATGTGCAGCCGCTCCTGCTCGATCGCTTGCGCCAGCTCCCGTTCCAGCGTCAGGCGCCGCTCGACTTCCGCCTGCATGGCCGATTCGAAGAAGGCGATCGCGTTGCGGCCGGCGCCCTTGGCGCGGTACATCGCCGTGTCGGCTTCGCGCAGCAGCTCGTCGGCTTGGCGGCCATACTTGGGCAGCAGGGTGACGCCGATGCTGGCCGAACAGCCGTAGCCCTGGCCGGCGATCTCGAATTCCTCGGCCAGCGCGGCGCGGATCTTTTCGGCCACCCCTTGCGCGGCGTTGCCGGCCGTCGCCAGGTCCGGCGCCAAGTGCGCCAGCAGCACCACGAATTCATCGCCGCCGATGCGCGCCACGGTGTCGCTTTTGCGCACCAGGTCTTCCAGGCGCTGGGCGGCCAGGCGCAGCAGGTGGTCGCCGGTGGCATGGCCGCGCGCATCGTTGATGGTCTTGAAGCGGTCGAGGTCGACGAACATCACGGCGCTGAACAGGTGCTGGCGCTCGGAGCTGGCCAGCAGGCTGGCCAGGCGGTCCAGCAGCAGGCGCCGGTTCGGCAGCCCGGTCAGCGGGTCGTAGAACGCCAGTTGCTCGCCCTCGGCCAGCGAGCGCGCCAGGTGGCGCAGCAGCACGCCGCAGCTCATGGTCAGCACGCCGGCGATAAACAGGTAATTGAGCGCCACGATGGCGGCGCGCGTGACGGCATCGTCGGACATGCCCATGGCGGCCGGATCGGGCGCCGGCGCAAAGCCGGTCAGCACGATGGCCACCGCGCCGGCCAGCAGCAGCCAGATGGCCGGCTTCAGCCCCATCAGCAGCGCGGCCAGGCAGGGCACCGCCAGCAGGTAGGTGTGCGCCACCGGCCCCACCTGCAGCATCAGCGCCACCCCCACCGCGAAGGTGATCAGCAGGAATTGCATGGCGCGCAAGGGGTACGACACCACCTCCTGCAGCCGCCACAGGGCCGTCAGCCAGGACAGCGCGATCAGGTCCACCACCACCACCCCCCACAGCCCCTCGCGCACCGACTGCGCGATGCTGGGGATGGCCGTGGCCAGGCCCAGTACCAGTACGCTCTGGACCAGGCGGGCAAAGATTTTTTCGCGCCAGTGGGTGATCTGGTCGGGGGCAGCCATGCGCTTGCTTCCTTGCTCTTAGGAACCTTGATGGTACGCCCAATGGCGCGCCGTGTCACCGCTGTGGCGCTGGCGCAAGCGTGACTATTTGATAGTTTTCTGGCATGCTTTTCTTATAAAATCGTCCGTTTCATCCAATAATTAGGGGATCTCCGTATGAAGACCAAACTGTTCGCGGCCGTGGCGGCCCTGGCGCTGGCTGGCTGTGCCGGCACCCAACCAACTCTCGGCGGCGGCAGCACGGTGGCCACCGGCAGTGCCGGCGGCGCCACCGCTGCCAACGCCAGCAGCCAGCTGGAAAAATGCGAGCGCCCGCTGGGCACCCTGTCGGTGGTGGAAGACCGCAGCATGCCGTGGTTCCAGCAACTGAGCCAGTACAAGCTGGGCTCCACCACGCCGGTGCTGCGCATGATGATCCAGCAGTCGAACTGCTTCGTGGTGGTGGAACGCGGTGCGGCCATGGACCACATGATGGGCGAGCGCGCGCTGGAAAAATCCGGCGAAATGCGCGCCAACAGCAATTACGGCAAAGGCCAGATCGCCGCTGCCGACTACACCATGAGCCCGACCATCACCTTCAGCCAGAAGGGCACCTCGGGCGTCGGCGGCGCGCTGGGCGGCTTTGGCCTGATCGGCAGCGTGGCCGGCATGGTGGCCGGCAATATGAAGTCCAATGAAGCGTCGACCATGCTGCTGATGATTGACAACCGTTCCGGCGTGCAGCTGGCGGCCGCGGAAGGCAGCGCCAAGAACTACGATTTCGGCATGTTCGGCGCCATGTTCGGCGGCGGCGCGTTCGGTTCGGCCGGCGGCTACACCAATACCCCGGAAGGCAAGATCCTGGTCGCGTCCTTCATGGACTCGTACAACAACGTGGTGCGCGCGGTGCGCAACTACAAGCAGCAGGAAGTCGCCGGCGGCCTGGGCACGGGCGGCGCCCTGGGCGTGCAGGGCGGCACCACCCCGGCTTCGCAGCAGCCGGCCAGCGAGCAGTCCGCGGCGCCGAAAGCCAAGGCCAAGAAGAAGTAATCCGCGACCCTTGCCGGGCGCGCGCGGCGCCCGGCAAATTGCCAGCCACGCCTTCCGTTGTTATAGTGCTCCGTTGCAGTCCTGCGCGGAGCTTTTCCTTGAACACCCAGACCATTCCAGACACCGCAGCGCCAATCCGGGTGCTGCTGGTGGACGACCATCCCATGCTGCGCGCCGGCCTGGCCGACGCGATTGCCGGCCAGCCCGACATGCAGGTGGTGGCCGAAGCGGGCGACGGCCAGCAGGCGCTTGCCGCCTGGGCCGCGGTGCGCCCCGACCTGGCCATCATGGACCTGGCCATGCCCGGCATGTGCGGCCTTGAGGCGCTGCAGGCGATCCGCGCCCAGTTCCCGGCGGCGCGCATCGTGATGCTGACCACCTTTGGCGGCGACGCCCAGGTGCGGCGCGCGCTGCAGGCCGGCGCCAGCGGCTTCCTGCTGAAAAGCAGCCTGCGCAAGGAGCTGGTGGGCATGATCCGCGCCGTGCACGGCGGCCAGCGCTACATCTCGCCGGAAATCGCGCAGCAGCTGGCCAGCCACCTCGGCGCCGGCCTGCTCAGCGAGCGCGAAGTTGAAGTGCTGCAATGCGCGGCGGCCGGCAACGCCAACAAGCGCATTGCCGGCCTGCTGGCGATTTCCGAGGAAACGGTGAAGGCGCATATGCGCAGCATCCTGGCCAAGCTCGATGCCAACGACCGCACGCACGCCGTCACCATCGCCCTAAAGCGCGGCATTATCGGGCTGTGAGCCCTGCGCCGCGGGCCGCGCCGCCATGAGCGCCAGCAGCGCTACCGCTGGCAGCAGGCCGAGCCCCATGCCCCAGCGCGAAGCCAGCGCACCCATCACGCAGCCGGCTGCAAACGCCAGTACGCCGCCGCCCAGGGCCGCCAGGGCGGGCCGCTGCTCGCCGCCGGCGCGGTCCAGGCAGTCGATCACCAGTTGCGTCACGTTGCCGGTCATGACGGTGCTGGCCGGCAGCTTCGCCAGCAGCAGCTTGCCGTAGCCGTTCTGCGCCCCCATGCCGGCCGCGCACAGCAGGCCGGCCGCCATGTCCCAGCGCGCCGCGGCGGCCGCTGCCAGCAGCAGCGCCGCCTGCAGCAGGTGGGCCGGGCGCAGCGCCGCGCCGCCCGTGCGCAGGCAGCGCCGCACCAGGGCGCGCACTGCCACCACGCCGGCCACAAAGGCGGGGAAGGCGAGCAGCTTGAGCAGCACGTCATTGCCCGGCGCCACCACTTCCCGCCCGAGCAGCACGAAGTTGCCCGTCACGTGGGCCGTGAACAGGCCATGCAGGGCGATGAAGCCAAGCGTGTCGACATAGCCGGCCAGGAAACTCAGGCTGGTTCCGCGTGCCATACGCCTCCCTTGCCTGATTTGGCGATCAGGTCATGCCAGGCCACCAGCAGGAAGCCGCCGGCCAGGCCCAGGTGCTCGTAAAAGCTATTGGCGGCCGCCAGGCGCTGCATGCCGGCCATTTCCCAATAACGGTTGGCGATGAAGCTGGCCGCCACCGTGAACAGCGCCAGCCAGGCCGCACCCAGCCAGCGCAGGCGGCCGCTCAGAATCATGGCCGCCGCACCCAGCTCACCGGCGATCACCAGGATTGCCAGCGGCGCCGCCGGCTGCAGGCCGAAGTGCTGCATTTCGCCGACTGCGCTGCCGAAGTCCAGCAGCTTGTTCAAGCCGCCCTGCAGGTAGGCCGCGCATAGCAGGAGCAGGGCCAGCCAGTGCATCACACGCATCGGACGCGCCATGTCACACCGCCCAGCAGGAGCAGCCCAGCGCGCCCCAGAATGACTTCAGGTCGGCGATCGGCAGGGAGCGCGTCCACGCGGTCGCATGCTGGTGGCCATGCATGCCGCACTGGCTGGAGCAGCCGCAAGCCGCTGCCGCTGCCATCGCAGCTGTTTTGGCATGCCCGGCGGTGCCGCCGTGCGCCCCGCGGGCTGCGGCACCGGGCAGCGTGCCCCAGGCGCCGTAGCCGCCATACTGGCGCACCGGCGACCAGTCCGGCATGGCGGGCGGCATCGGCGGATCGAACGCGCCGAACGGGCCTGCACCGTACACCACCTTGCCGCCCACCACGGTGAGCAGCGAGGTGGTATCGGCAATCTCGTCTTCCGGGCAACGCAGGAAATCGCGGTCAGGCACCATCAGGTCGGCCAGCTGGCCGGCCGCGATACGTCCCTTCTTGCCTTCCTCATTGGAGAACCAGGTCACGTTCTCGGTCCACATGCGCAGCGCCGCTTCGCGGTCCAGCAGGTTGCGCTGGGGGTAAAGCCGCATGCCGCCCACCGTGCGCCCGGTGGTCAGCCAGGACAGCGACACCCAGGGGTTGTAGGACGCCACGCGCGTGGCGTCGGTGCCGGCCGACACCTTGACGCCCGATTCGAGCAGGTACTTCACCGGCGGCGTCGCCTCGGCCGCAGCGGCGCCGTAGCGCTCGACGAAATACTCGCCCTGGTAGGCCATGCGGTGCTGCACCGCCACGCCGCCGCCCAGCGCCGCAATGCGGTCGATCGACTGCGGCGAAATGGTTTCCGCATGGTCGAAGAACCAGTGCAGGCCATCGAGCGGCATGTCGCGGTTGACCTTCTCGAACACGTCCAGCGCGCGCGAGATGGTCTCGTCATACGTGGCATGCATGCGCCACGGCCAGCGGTTCTGCACCAGGATGCGCACCACGCCTTCCAGGTCGTCTTCCATATTGGCCGGCATGTCGGGACGCGGCTGGCGGAAGTCTTCGAAATCGGCGGCCGAGAAGGTGAGCATCTCGCCCGCGCCGTTGTGTCGGAAGTAATCGTCGCCCTGCTGGTACTTGCTGCTGGCGGCCCAGTTCAGGAAGTCGTCCTTCTCCTGCTTGGGTTTCTGCGTGAACAGGTTGTAGGCCAGGCGGATGGTCAGCTCGCCGGCGTCGGCCAACTGCTGGATCACCTGGTAGTCCTCCGGGTAGTTCTGGTTGCCGCCGCCCGCGTCCAGCGCCCCCGTCACGCCCAGGCGATTCAATTCGCGCATGAAATGGCGGGTCGAGTTGAGTTGGTACTCCGGCGGCAGCTTCGGCCCTTTCGCCAGCGTGGCGTACAGGATCGAGGCGTTCGGCTTTGCCAGCAGCAGCCCGGTCGGATTGCCGGCGCTGTCGCGCAGGATCTGGCCGCCCGGCGGCTCCGGCGTGTCGCGGTCGTAGCCGACGGCGCGCAGCGCGGCGCCGTTCAGCAGGGCGCGGTCATACAGGTGCAGGATGAACACCGGCGTGTCAGGCGCCACGGCGTTCAGCTCTTCGATGGTCGGCAGGCGCCTTTCCGCGAATTGGTGCTCGGTGAAGCCGCCAATCACGCGTACCCATTGAGGCGCCGGCGTGATCGCCACCTGGGCGCGCAGCATGGCCATGGCATCGGCCAGCGAGCGCACGCCGTCCCAGCGCAATTCCATATTGAAGTTCAGGCCACCCCGGATCAGGTGCAGGTGGTTGTCGATCAGGCCGGGCAGCACGCGCCGGCCTTGCAGGTCGATGACGCGGGTTTGCGGCCCCGCCAGCGGCAGGATCTCGCGCGCCTCGCCGACATGGGAAAAACGGCCGCCGGACACGGCGACCGCGTCGGCCTCGGGCTGGCTCTTGTCCAGCGTCGTGAAGCGGCCGTTGTGGAGTATCAGCTCCGGTGTTGCAGTCATTGCTTGTCCTCCTTGGAACCGGCGCATGGCAGTTGGCCGAAACAATGCGGCTTGACCTGTCCGTGCAGCCAGGATACCTGCTGTTCCTTCGGCGCCAGCCACTGGCGAACCAGCGGCGGCAGCTGTTCTCCCAGCAGGATGCCGAGCAGCCCCACCAGCGCCACCACGGGCGGCGCCGGCGAGCGCACGTTCAGCACGCCGTACAGGATGCCGGCCAGCAGGCCGGCACCCAGCGCGAGAAGATAAATCTTCACTGGCCTTCCTTGGCGTGGAACATGGTCTGTGCGTAGATGATACCCAAGCCGTAGGCGCCGCCGAATTTCTTGGCGATGCCGGTGGTCATTTCATAGGAGTCGGTACGGGCCCAGTCGCGCTGCAGTTCCAGCAAATACTGCAGGGACGTCATCGGACGCGCGCCGGCCTGCACCATGCGCTCCATGGCGCGCTGGTGCGCTTCGGCCGAGACGTCGCCGCAGGCGTCGGCAATCACGTACACCTCGAAGCCCTGGTCCAGCGCCGACAGCGCCGGGCCCACGATGCAGACCGAAGTCCACAGGCCGGCCAGCACGATGCGCTGCTTGCCGATGGCGTTGACGCGGCGGATCACGTTCTCGTCTTCCCAGGTATTCATCGAGGTACGGTCGGTGATTTCGGCGCCAGGGAAGGCTTCCTTGATCTCGTCGAACACCGGGCCCGAGAAGCTCTTCTCGGCCACGCTGGTGACGATGGTCGACACCTCGAAGCCGGCGGCGGCATGCGCCACCAGGGCGGCGTTGCTGCGCAAGGTGGTGGCGTCGATCGAATGGGTGGCGAAGGCCATCTGCGACTGGTGATCGATCATGATCAGGGTGTGGTCGCGCGGCGTCAGCAGCAGGGAGCCCGGAGTGGCTTTAGCGGTAATGGTCATGTGTATTCCTTTCGTGGATTTACCAAAGTGGTCGGAGTTTGTCGAGCGCGGCGGACACGCCGGCGCCGTAGGCCTGGTCAGCCTTGTTGCAGTTCTCGATGTGGCGCTGCTGGATGTGCAGCGGCACGCCTGCCAGCGAGCGCGCGGTGTTGTCGAACAGGGCCTGGCGCTGCTGCTCGTCCATCAGGCGGAACAGCGCGCGCGGCTGGCTGTAATAGTCGTCGTCGGCGCGGTGGTCCCAGCGCGCGGCGGCGCCCTCCAGGGCCAGCGGCGGCTCGGCGTAGGCTGCTTGTTGCTGCCATTCGCCTTTGGAATTCGGCTGGTAGCCGATGGTGCCGCCCTGGTTGCCGTCGACGCGCATGGCGCCGTCGCGGTGGTAGCTGTGGAACGGGCAGCGCGGCGTGTTGACCGGGATCGCGTGGTGGTTCACGCCCAGCCGGTAGCGCTGCGCGTCGCCGTAGGCGAACAGGCGCGATTGCAGCATGCGGTCGGGCGAGAAGCCGATACCCGGCACCACATTGGCCGGCGTGAAGGCGGCCTGCTCGACGTCGGCATGGTAGTTGTCCGGGTTGCGGTTCAGCTCCAGTACGCCCACTTCATGCAGCGGATAGTCCTTGTGCGGCCACACCTTGGTCAGGTCGAACGGGTTGAAGGCGGCTTGCGCGGCCTGCTGCTCCGTCATCAGCTGCAGCTTCAGCGTCCAGCGCGGGTATTCGCCGCGTTCGATCGCTTCGAACAGGTCGCGCTGCGACGATTCGCGGTCCTTGGCGATCAGCGCCGCCGCTTCTTCGTCGCTCAGGTTGACGATGCCCTGCTGGCTCACGAAGTGGAACTTGACCCAATGCCGTTCGCCCGCGGCGTTGATCAAGCTGAAGGTGTGGCTGCCGAAGCCGTGCATGTGGCGATACGAGGCCGGGATGCCGCGCTCGCTCATCACGATGGTCACCTGGTGCAGCGCTTCCGGCAGCAGGGTCCAGTAGTCCCAGTTGTTTTCCGCGCTGCGCAGGTTGCTGCGCGGGTCGCGCTTGACGGCGTGGTTCAGGTCCGGGAACTTGAGCGGATCGCGCATGAAGAACACCGGCGTATTGTTGCCCACCACGTCCCAGTTGCCTTGCTCGGTGTAGAACTTGACGGCGAAGCCGCGGATATCGCGCTCCGCATCCGCCGCACCGCGCTCGCCGGCCACGGTGGAGAAGCGTGCGAACACCTCGGTCTTCTTGCCGACGGCGCCGAACAGCGCGGCCTTGCTGTAGCGCGTGACGTCGTGCGTCACGGTGAAGCTGCCGAAGGCGCCGGAGCCCTTGGCGTGCATGCGCCGCTCAGGGATCACTTCGCGGTGGAAGTGGGCCAGTTTTTCCAGGTGCCATACGTCCTGCAGCAGCATGGGACCGCGCGGCCCCGCCGTTTCCACGTTCTGGTTATCCGCGACCGGCGCGCCGGCCGCGGTAGTCAGTTTGCGATCCATCGCTTAGCCCTTGATGAAGGCCAACAGGTCGGCGTTCAGCTGGTCCTTATGGGTATCGGTCAGGCCGTGCGGCGCGCCCGGGTACACCACCAGCTTAGCATTTTTCAGCAATTTTGCTGCTGCCTTGGCCGCTGCGTCGATCGGCACGATCTGGTCGTCGTCGCCGTGCAGCACCAGCATCGGGATCTCGATCTTTTTCAGGTCGGCGGTGAAGTCGGTTTCCGAGAAAGCCTTGATGCAGTCGTAAGTATTCTTGTGGCCGGCCATCATGCCCTGCATCCACCAGGCGTTGATCATGCCTTGCGATGGCTTGGCGCCCGGGCGGTTGAAGTTGAAGAATGGACCGGAGGCGATGTCCAGGTAGAGCTGCGAGCGGTCCTTCAGGGAGCCGGCGCGGATGCCGTCGAACACTTCCAGCGGCAGGCCGCCAGGGTTGGCGGCGGTCTTCAGCATCAGCGGCGGCACGGCGGAAATCAGGCCGGCCTTGGCGATGCGCTTGCTGCCGTGGCGGGCCAGGTAGCGCGCCACTTCGCCGCCGCCGGTGGAGAAGCCGAACAGCGCCGCATTTTTCACGTTCAGCAGGTCCAGCAGCTGCGCCAGGTCGTCGGCGTAGTGGTTCATGTCGTTGCCGTCCCACGGCTGGCTGGAACGGCCATGGCCGCGGCGGTCGTGGGCGATGGTGCGGTAGCCGTGTTCGGCCAGGAACAGCATCTGCGATTCCCAGCTATCTGAGTTGAGCGGCCAGCCGTGGCTGAATACCACCACCGGTCCGTTGCGCGGGCCCCAGTCCTTGAAATAGATCTGCACGCCGTCGCGGGTGGTGAAAGTGCCGGAGGTGCGGCCGGCGGCTGCACTGCCTTTGGCGGCTGCGGGCGCGGCGGAAGCGGAGAAGGAAGCGCCGGCGGCGGCGACGGCGGTGGCGGCGCCCAGTAGGACGTTGCGGCGGCGGTTGCTGATAGGGGATGGCATGGTCTGTTTTTCTTTCTTAATGTGGTTAAAACGCACTTGAAAGAATAGCCAGGCCACGCCGCGGCCGAATCGCCCATCCGGGGGCGTATGCACTACCTCTTTTGGGGGATGCGGCGCCGGTGCTTCAGGCGTAGGCCTGCTGCGCCGGGATCACCAGGCGCACCGCCACGCCGCCCTTCGGCCCGGGCCCGATCTCGATTTGCCCGCCCAGGCGCACCATGCGTTCGCGCATGCCGGTGATGCCCCAATGTCCGCTCTTGCCGTGCTGCGCGACGATGGCATCGAGGCCGATGCCATCGTCGCGGGCTTCGGCCAGCAGGGCTTCGTCGCGGAAGCTCAGGCGCACCTCGATGTGCGCCGCCCCGGAGTGGGCCACGCTGTTCAGCACGGCCTCGCGCAGCACGCTGGCCAGTTCGGCGCAAGTGTCGATGCGCAGGTGGCGCGGCTGGCCCACGACAGTGAAGCTCAGGCGCTGTTCGGCTCCCGGCGCCGCTTGCGCGGCGGCGTGGCGCAGCGCCGCGAACATTTCATCGGCGTCTTGCGCGCGGCGCAGTTCCATCACTTCGTCGCGGGTGGTGACGACCAGCGATTCCGCGTAGTCGAGCGCACTGCTGACCATTTTCTGCAACTCCGGCTGCTGCCCCAGCTTTTGCTCCACCAGGTGGAAGCGCAGCAGCAAGGCCTGCACTGCCTGCAGCAGGTTATCGTGCAGCGAGCGCGCAATCCGGCTGCGCTCCTGCAGCGTCGCATCCAGGCGTAGCGCTACATGCTGCTCCGCGCGGCGCTGGATGATCGCCACGCGCCAGCGGTACAGCAGCACGCCTGCCACCAGCAGCGCCAGGGCGCAGGCCAGGCGGAACCAGCTGGTCTGCCAGAAAGCCGGTTCGATCTCGAAGCGGAACTGGGCGCCTTCGTGATTCCATACCCCATCCTCATTGGCGGCGATGACGTGGAAGCGGTAGCCGCCGGGCGCCAGGTTGGTGTACTGGACCCGCCGCTCCAGGCCGGCTTCGCGCCAGCCGGTGTCGACGCCATCGAGCCGGAACTTCAGGCGCACCCGTTCCGGAATCGACAGGGCGGTGGCAGTGAAAGCCAGCTCGATGGCCGTGGTCCGTTGTGGCAGCAGCAGCTGGTCGGCGGGTTGGTACTCGCGTTCAGCCGTGCGCAGCGATTGCAGCAACACCGTCGGCGCGCGCGTATTGCGCGGGATGGTGGCGGGGTCGATCCAACCGCTCTCCGTCATCGTCGCGTAGTACAGCCGGCCGTCGTGCGCCAGCGCCAGCGATGGCAGTGGCCGCGATTGCGCGGCCATGCCGTTGATGCCGTCCTCGAAGTTGAACAGTTCGGACTCCAGCGCCTGTGCCGGCGCGGCCCAGAAGCGTGCCAGCTCTTGCTGCCTGACGCGATGCAGGCCGCTGTTGCTGTGCATCCAAAGGCTGCCTTGCCGGTCCAGCACCATGCCGGTGATGCGCTGCAAGCCGCCGGGTTGCTGCAAGCGCAGCGGGTGCGCCGTGCCGCCTTCGACCCAGGCGACCCCCAGGTCGCCGCCCACCAGCAGCTTGCCGCCGGCGTCCAGCAGGGAAAGCACATTGCCGACCTGCAGCCCGGCGCTGGCGGGCAGCAGCCTGGCCGCGCCAGGCGTCAGCTCGGCCAGCCGGCTATTGGTCAAGCCGAGCCAGGTCCTGCCCTGGCCATCGCTCAGCATGCAGGTTGGCATCGGCTCCTCGATGCCGTGCAGGCGCTGATCCTGGCGCCACTGCCCCTGCTCGAATGTCCACAGGCCGTTGCGCGAAATGGCCACCAGCAGGCGGCCGCCAGCTTCTGCCGCCAGCGCCTGGACTTCGTAGCCGCGCCCCAGGTCCGGCGGCAAGGCCCAGCGCTGCTGGGCCTTGCCGTGGAATTCCCACAGTGCGTCCGCGGAGCCGACCCACACATGGTCGGGCGCCTGGCGCAGCAGGGCGCTCGGGCTCTCGACTTCGGTCGGCACGCGGCTGCCGTCGGCCGCCAGCCTGGCCAGCGGGGCCCTGCTGGCGCCCAGCCACAGCTCCTCGCCGAAGCCGCGCTGCGCCAGCCAGAAGAAGGCATTGGAAGGCGCCTCCAGCCGGTGGAAGCGATGGCGCCGCAAACGCTCGATCCCGCCCGGCGTGACCAGCCACAGGTTGTCTTCGCGATCGATGCTGATTTTGTCGAATTGCGCTTCGCGCCCCATCGCGCTGGCGAACAGTTCGGCCGCCCGCAGGACGCCATCGCCGCCGCGCGCCAGCCGCACCAGTCCGTCCGCACGCGTGGCCCACAGCGTGCCGTGCGGCCCGGGCACCGGTGGCCCCTGGTACAACTGCGGCTGATCGTAGCGCTCCTGGCGCTGCGTAGGCTGCGCGTCCAGCACCTGGACTTGTTTTCCCGGCGCCAGCACATACAGGCCATCCATGCGCCAGGTGACCCGGGCCTTGGGCGGCACCGGCACCGGCACGAAGGCTTGGCTGCCGAGCGGGCGGACATAGTATTCGGCGCCTACTCTGGCCCACAGCCGGCCGGACTGGTCGTGCTTGACCAGGTTCACCGAACCTTTGGGCAGCGAGTCCTGCCCCACCGGGAGCCACTGGCTGTCCTGCCGCATCACCAGGCCACTGCTGGTGGCCACATACATGCGACCGTCGCTGTCGGTGCTGATGCCGAGTACCGAGCCGCGTGGGAAACCCTGGCCGGCCACATAATGCGTGGCGTGTCCGGGTGTGAAGATGCTCAGGCCGCCGAAGTAATAGCCGACTGCCAGGCCGCCCGCCACCTTGCGCGTGCTCATGATGTTGTTCGAGGGGAGCGCATGGCCGTACACCTGGTTCATCTGGCGGAAACGGATGCCGTCAAAGGTGTACAGGCCCACGGCGGAGGCAAACCACAGCAGGCCTTCGTCGGTCTGGGTCACGCTCAGGGCTTGCTGCGGTGCGCCGTCCGCTTGCGTCCAGCGCCGCCGCTCAAAGCTTTGCCCGTCCGGGTACAGTTCCTGGGCCTGGACGGCCAGTGCAATCACGCCGCCCAGCAGCGCCGCCCAACGATGGATCCCCATGTACTTACCCGCCATCCGCAAAAGGCGCATCTTACTCGGAAGCGGGCTTTCCTGCCGGGGGCGGCAGGCAGGTCACAGGTGTATCACAGGCGGGCCAGCTCCGGCCCTTCTTTCGGTCCCAGCCAGGTAGCGGCAAAGCGCTTGCGCGTGGCAGCTGCCGCTGCCTTGTCGCCGCGTTTCTCGTACACTGCGAGCAGGCCGCGCAAGGCCCAGCCGTTGCTTGGCGTCTTGGCGAACGAGGCGCGGAACGCCGTTTCCGCCTCGTCCAGCTGGCCGGCCTTCAGCAGCGCCGCTCCCAGCGACTGGCGCACCGGGTAATACCAGTACGGCGGCTCGGTATAGGGCAGCTTGTCCTGCGCCGCCACTGCTTGCGTGAACAGGCTGATGGCGCTGGGCAGTTCGCCTTTCGCTTCGGCCAGCTTGCCCGCCGCCACCAGGCGCGCGGTGTGCACGATATCGGCGCCCGGCACGCCCCAATCGGTCAGCGGCTTGAAGTCGGCCTTCTGTTCGATGGCGGCAATGCTGTCCACCTCGCGCTGGCTGTCGTCCCACATGCCCTTGCGTGCAAAACCGACCGAACGCGCGTAATGCCACATCGCGCGCAGCAGCACGAATTCTTCGCCCGGAGCCGGCAGCGCCAGCAGTGTTTCGGGATTGCTGAACTGCACATGCGCGAAGTACGGTGCGGCGCGCACCGGCTGCATCGGCGGAATCGCGCGCAGCTGTTCGGCACTGATCGACTGCTCCAGGCGCTGCGTCGCTTGCAGTGTGGCCTTGCCGTCGCCGCCCATCAGTGCCGATACCATCGCGAAGTGGATGTTGTGCGGATAGTAGGCGCCTTTGTAGACCGCATCGCTGGCGGCGCCGCGGAAGTATTTCTCGTCGATGGCAATGGCATCGAGATTCGATTGCAGCGCGTCCTTGTACATGCCTACGCGGTAATAGATATGCGATGGCATGTGCACGATATGGCCGGCGCCGGGAATCTGCCGGGCCAGCTGGCGCGCATAGGGCAGGGCTTTTTCGGGATGGCTCGAGGCTTCCACCGCGTGGATGTAGTAGTGGATTGCGCCCGGGTGGCTGGGATTGCGCTCCAGCACGCGTTCCAGCGCATCGACCATTTCCTGGGTGCGGCCTTTCGGGCTGGCGCCACCGGCTTCCCAATAATTCCACGGCGACAGGTCCATCAGCGATTCGGCAAACAGCACCTGCACCGTGTCGTCGTTGGGGAAGCTGCGCGCGGCATCGGTCATGGCGGCGGCATAGGCCTGGTCCAGCGGTGCGCGGTCGGCCGGCGGCTGCGCGGCGTAGCGCTTGCCGACGGCGCGTACCAGCGCCTGTTCCACCGGGCTGGCGCTGTTGGCCGCTGCCGCCGCGCGCTCGGCTGCAGCGAAGGCCGGCGCCACCATTTCGGGGAACATCGGGGCGTTGATGTTCGGCCCCAGCACCAGGGCTTCGCCCCAGTGGCACATGGCGCATTGCGGGTCGGCCTGCTGCGCGGCATGGAAGGCGCGCGCAGCTTCGGCGTGGTTGAAGGCGAACAGTAGGCGCAAACCCTGGTCGAAGAAAACCTGGGCGCGCGGGCTGCGCGTGCTGATCGAAAAATGCAGCTTGCCCAGGTCCTTGTACAGCGGCGGCGGGCTGGCCTGCTGCGGCGCACGCGCCTGCTGCACTGGCTTGAATGGCGCCGTTTCCGCTTGCGCCAGCATCGCCAGCATGATTGGCCGTCCGCCGGCTGGGTTGGCGCACAGCGCGCCATCCAGCAGCGGGTCAAAGACTGGTTCGCGCAGCGCCTGCGAACCGGTCGGCAGGGCGCCGGCCGCAAGGCACAGCATCAAGGGCAGGGCACGGGCGGTCGGCATCTCAGATCTCCTGGTTAGTGGTGCAACGGTTTGCCGGCAGCCTGGCCGGTGGTGGCAGGATGCAAGGCATGTTCCAGCTTGCTGGTGTCCCAGTAGCTGCGCACGGCGTCAATCTTATTGTCGCGCATTTTGAAGATATGGACGAACGGGTTGTCGTAGGAGATGCCGGTGCTGCGCGCAATCCAGCTTGAATCGCCGGTCACCACCACCGTATCGCCTTCCTGCACCATGGTTTTGGGTTCCAGATAGGTGCACTGGACCGTTTCATTCATCTTCACGAAGTACTCGGCTATTTGCTGTTGGCCGTGATAGTTGCCCCCTATGGGCAGGTAGTCGGACTCTGGACTGTTCAGGTCCGCATCGTTGTTGAAGCGTGCCAGCAGGCCTTTCAGGTCGCCTGCTGCATACAGCTGGTAGCATTCACTGATGAATTTTTTGGTGTCCATGACATCCCCCAATCACCGGCACCTGCAGCGGCATGCCGCAGGCTGCCGATCAGATAAGCCTAGTACGCAAGGGGCGGATGTCAAGCTCAGCGCGGAGCGCCGAAGACCTGGGTCCAGTAGGCTGCCGGACGCTTGCTTTGGCGGATGCTGACACCCGCGCCGAACTCGGTGAAGCGAGGGTTCATCAGGTTGCGGCAATGGCCCGGGCTGTTGATCCAGCCCGTCACGGCTTCCTGCGCGCTGGTCTGGCCGCGCGAGATGTTTTCGCCGACGTGGCGCCAGCGATAGCCACGTGCTTCCACGCGTTGCGGCACCTCGCTGCCTTGCTTGTTCTTGTGGGCGAAGTAGCCATGCTGCGCCATGTCCTCGCTATGCGCCTGCGCCGCCTCGGCCAGTAGCTGGTTCCAGGCCAGCGGCGGCGCGGCTTCCATCCAGGTATCGCCGCATTGGCGCGCCTCGGCACGGGCCGCGTTGGTGGCCTGGAATACCTGCTGCGCCGCTGCGGCGCTGCCGGGCAGCAGCGCCACCGGGTTCGGCGTCGGTGCTGCCAGCACGATGGTCCATTCGTTGCCCGAGCGGTGGGCGCCGATATCGCGGTAGCGCGTGCTGCCCAGCGTGGTGCAATACGCTTCGCGCAAGATGTCGAAGGCGCTGCGCGCATCTCCGGGGCCGTCCACGTTGACCGCGTCCGCCACTTCGGGATCGTAGCCGGCGCTGTCCAAAGCGGCCAGCAGGATGACGCCCGGCCGCAGCGCAATGCGCGACAGCACCGGCTTTGGCGTCAACAGCGGAACGGCGGGGCGCAGCTTGCCCAGGCAGGTGGCCGGCGCCGCGCGCCAGGCATTGACCAGGGCCGCCAGTTGTTCCGCGTCGCCGGCATGGGCGGCCGGAAGTTGCGCCGCGCAGGCGGTTGCGAGAATGATAAATCTCTTCATTTGGGGCACTATACCTGCTCTGGTAAACTGCGGCCAACAAAGGAGTGTAAACATGGTTTCGTTGCAAGAACAATTGATGAAGGCTGGCCTGGTCGACAAGAAGAAAGTCAACAAGGCGCAGCAGGACAAGTCCAAGCAGAACAAGGAACAGCTGCGCAGCGGCACCAAGGCCGTCGACCAGTCGCGCGAAGCCGCGCTGGAGCTGCAGCGCAAGAATGCCGAGCGGGCGCGCGAACTGAACGCGCAGCGCGACGCGGCCGCCAGCCAGAAGGCCATCCTGGCGCAGGTGATCCAGATGGTGCAGCAGCACCGCCAGCCCAAGGGCAACGGCGACCTGGCCTACAACTTCACGGTCGGCAGCAAGATCGAGCGCATCCACGTGTCGGACAAGGTGCAGCAGCACCTGGTCAACGGCCGCCTGGTGATCGTGGTGCTGGACGGCGTGGCCGAACTGGTGCCGAAGGTGGTGGGCGAAAAGATCGCCGAGCGCGCGCCGGAACTGGTGGTGGCGGTCAAGAAGGCCGCCAGCGAACAGCCGCTGGAAGACGATCCTTACGCCGACTACAAGATCCCGGACGACTTTACCTGGTAAGCAGCACCCCGGCTTCGGCGGACACGGTAAACGGCAGCGTCGCCCCGCCATAGCCGGCCCAGTTGCGCAGGTCGAAGCTGCCGCCGCCCGACATGCGCTGGCCTTGCAGGTTGAGGTAGGTCAAAGGCTGTTTCGGCTGGCATACCTGCGGCAGTCCGACCGACTGCAGGAAGGTCACCGAGCCCGCGCCGACGCGCGTGCCTTTGCCGTCTTCCACCAGCAGCGCCGTTTCCACGTCCACCCCGATGCCGCGCGCCATGCCGGCCCAGCCATCGTTGACGATGCGGGCGATGAAGGCCACCAGGCGCCCCAGCCGGTCGCGCGTATCGAAGTGGGCATCGGTGATCACGCTGCCCAGTTCGGGCAGCAGCAGGAAGTCGCGCTCCAGCGTCAGGCGCTTGTCGAAAGGATCGGCCAGCGCTGCTTCCGACGTGATGCTGCCGTTCAGCGCAGCAAAGCCGAAGCGACCCATCAGCGCCAGCCCTGCGCTGGTGCCGCCGATCGGGATCCTGCGCCCTGCCAGTTCCTGGATTGCCGCCTGCACCGGCGTGCCTTGCCAGAAATTGATGTAGTCCGACTGGTCGCCGCCGGCGATGAACAATTCTTCCGCGTTGCGGATCCGCTCGATCACGAAAGGATCGTTGGCGGCTTCGCGGCTGGGGATCACCAGCGTCTCCACCGAGCGCGCGCCGCCCATGGCGTAGATATAAGGGTTGTAGGCGTCGGTGCCGCGGCTGCGGATCACGACGAAGTTGCCGCCGCCGCCTTTCTGGATCATCCAGGCAAAGGCGGCATCGACGTCAGGCCCGCCGCCCATCAGCACCAGGCTGGTTTTCTTCGGCTGAGGCAGGACGACGTCAGTGGGGTCGCCCACCGCGTAATACTGGTAAGGCTTGCCAGCGTGGGCGGGGGCTGCCAGCGCGGCGGCCAGCAGCAGGAAGACGGCAAACAAGCGGTGAAGGCGTAGCATGGCGATGCTCCCGGGCCAGGTGAATCCAGCCCAGCCATTGTACGCCCGTCACTTGCAGGAAATTAGCCTCGGGCCGGAATATTCAGGCCGCGCGCCACAGCCGGGCGGTCAACGAAGGCGCCCAGCACGCGGCGCACATTGGTGAATTGCTCGAAGCCAACCAGCTCGCCGGCACCGTAGTATTCCACCAGGTTGCGCACCCACGGGAAGATCGCGATGTCGGCGATGGTGAACTGCTCGCCCATGATCCACTTGCGGCCTTGCAGGCGCTGGTCCAGCACGCCGAGCAGGCGCGCCGATTCGTTGAGGTAGCGGTCGCGCGGGCGCTTGTCTTCGTATTCCTTGCCGGCGAATTTGTGGAAGAAGCCCACCTGGCCGAACATCGGGCCGATGCCGCCCATCTGGAACATCACCCACTGGATGGTTTCGTAGCGCGCCGCCGCATCCTGCGGGATCAGCTTGCCGGTTTTTTCGGCCAGGTAGAGCAGGATCGCGCCGGATTCGAACAGCGGCAGCGCTTTGCCGCCCGGGCCGTCCGGATCGATGATGGCCGGGATCTTGTTGTTCGGGTTCAGCGACAGGAATTCCGGCGACATCTGGTCGTTGCTCTCGAAGCTGACCAGGTGCGGCTCGTAGGCCAGGCCGATTTCTTCCAGCATGATCGAAACCTTGACGCCGTTCGGCGTAGGCAGGGAGTACAGCTGCAGGCGTTCAGGATGTTGGGCGGGCCATTTGGCGTTGATCGGGAAGTCGGTGATGCCAGGCATGTGCAAGCTCTCTCGGTTGGACAATGAATCGCGATTATGGAGCATTCCGGTGCTTCATGCCCGGAGCAGGGTATTATTGCCAAGCAAATAACTTTGCTCATACCGAAAACTAGGAGACACGATGAGACAGCATGTTTTATCCCGTATTCTGATGTTGATCCCTTTCGCCCTGCTGGCGGCCTGCGGCAGCAGCAGCGACGATCCGCCGGCGCCACCCGCGAGCGCGCCAATCACCGGCACCAATTTCGTCGCCTCGATCCGCTACACCTCCTACGGCGTGCCGCACATCAAGGCGGAAACCTTCAAGGGCGCCGGCTATGGTTACGGCTATGCCTTCGCCAAGGAGAATATCTGCCTGTATGCGGAAGAGCTGGTGACCCTGCACGGCGAGCGCGCCAGGTATTTCGGCGGCGCCGGCGGCTACCTGGGCCAGTTGGGCGACACTTTCGGCAATATCGATTCGGATTTCTTCTACAAGCTGCAGTTCACGCCGGCGCTGGCGGCCAAGATCAAGGCCGCGTCCAGCCCGGACGCGCAAGACCTCACCTCGGGCTTCGTGGCCGGCTACAACCGCTACCTGAAAGAGACTCCGCTGGCCAGCCTGCCGACGGCCTGCAACAACGCTGCCTGGGTGCAGCCGATGACGGAGGACGATGCCTACCTGCGCTTTGCCCAAGCGGCGATGGCCGGCAGCTCGCTGGCTTTCATCAAGCAGATCGGCTCCGCGCAGCCGCCGAAAGCCGCCACGGCCGCGCTGCTCAAGCGCAGCAAGCCGCGCTTGCTGGCAGCATCGGACTACGCCAATTCCTCGATTGCCAAAGGCCTGCAGACGATCCAGGAACACAGCATCGGCTCCAACGGCTTCGGCCTGGGCAAGGACGTGACGCAGTCCGGCAAGGGCATGGTGTTCGGCAATCCGCACTTCCCATGGTGGGGCGCGCTGCGCCTGAACCAGCTGCACCTGACCGTCACCGGCAAGGGCTACGACGTGTATGGCGCGACCTTGCTGGGCGTGCCGCTGCCGCTGATCGGCTTTAACGACAAGGTGGCGTGGACCCACACCTTTTCGACCGACAACCGCTTCACGCTGCGCTACCTGGCGCTCGCCCCGGGCAACCCGACGCGCTACATCAAGGACGGCCAGCCGGTGGCAATGACGGCAGTGCCGCTGACCATCAGCGTGAAGGGCGCCGACGGCGCCATCACCCCGCTGTCGCGCACCCTGTACACCACCGAGTTCGGCCCGATGCTGATGGACAGCTCCTTCGCCTGGGGCACCTCGTCGGCGTTCGCGATCCAGGATGCCAACCTGGCCAACTACAAGCTGATCGACCAGGTGATCCTGAACGGCAAGGCGGCCAGCGTGGACGAGTTGCGCAGCGCGGCCGCCACCCACGTCGCCCTGCCATGGGTGAATACCATGGCGGCCGACCGCGCCGGCGATACGCTGTATGGCAACTTCTCGGTGGCGGCCAATGTGCAGAATGCGCAACTGGCGGGCTGCGTGCCGGGGGCTGCACAGGGCGCGCCGTTCCAGGACATCATGGCCAGCACCGGCGTGGTGGTGATGGCGGGCACCTCGTCGGCCTGCGACTGGACGGGCGCGGTCGGCGCCGCCCAGCGCCCCTGGGTCAAGCGCAGCGACTATATCCTGAACGCGAACGACAGCCACTGGTGGCCGTCGGCCGGCACCTTCCTCACCGGCTATCCGAAGATCATCGCGACCGGCCCGAACCTGGAAGGCGCGCCGCAGAACAACCGCACCCGCACCGGCCACGCCATCGTGCGCGACCGCCTGGCCAGTGCCGACGGACTGGCGGGCAACCGCTTCACCATGGCCAACCTGCAGCAGATCTACCTGCAGGCGCGCTTCTTCAAGGCCCAGAAATGGCTGCCTGAATTTACCGCAGCCTGCCTGGCTTCGGGCACCGCAACGGCGGCGGCCAAGGACGCCTGCGCAGTGCTGCAGTCGTGGGACAAGACCCATGCGCCGGGCAGCGCAGGCGCTATCCTGTTCTACGAGCTGTACGCGGCGCTGGGTGAATTGAATGCGGCTTCCTGGTGGAGCGTGGCTTACAATCCGGCCGATCCGCTGGAAACGCCGCGCGGCGCCGCCGGCATTCCTGCCGCCATGGCCAAGCTGGAAGCCCTGGTCGCCGGCAGCCAGTTCGACACCGCGGCAAAACGCCGGACCCGCCCGGAAGAAGTGCAATCGATTTCGCGTCCCGACGGCAGCCTTGCCGTGCCGGGCGGGCGCTATACCTTCATGAACTGGCGCGGCGTGAAGAACGAGATCTATCCCGGCATCTGGATTTACACGGCTGATTCGAAGACCAACGCAGGCGCCTACGGCAACAGCTATATCCAGTTCGTGACCTGGGACGATAGCGGGCCGGTGGCGGAAGGCATCCTGACCTACAGCCAGTCCTCGAATCCGGAGAGTCCGCACTTCAACGACGAGACCAAGCTATACGTCAAAGGCCAGTGGATCAAGCTGCCCTATACCGAAGCCCAGATCACCTCCGACCCGGGCTACAAGCTGGTCGAGATTTCGGAGTAGGCTGGCTGGCCCGGCGCGCTGCGCGGCGATGGATTTGCGGGGCGCCGGTTTTGCGGTATGCTCGGCTGATGACCGATGCATTAGCGCGCCTGCCGGAGCTGTTACTGGATGCCGTCTTCATGGTGGACGAGGGCGGGCGCATTGTGTTTGTCAATCCGGCCTGCCGGGCGATCTTCGGTTATGCGCCGGAGGAAATGGCCGGCCGCATCATCCTCGACTTCATCCACCCCGACGACCAAGCGCGCACTGTAGCGGAAATGGGACATGTGCTGAACGGCCGTCCCGGCCTCGGTTTCGAAAACCGCTACCTGCGCAAGGACGGCAGCGTGGCCCACATCATGTGGAGCGCACGCTGGTCGCCGGATCACCGCCTGCGCATCGGCGTGGCGCGCGACATCAGCGAGCGCAAACTGGCCGAGCAGCGCCAGGCCGGCATGCTGGCGCTGGCCACCGCCGCCCATGGCGCGGAAACCCTGCCTGAACTGTTTTGCGCATTCGAGCGCATCCTGCAAGGCTTGCTGCCCCTGCGCGGCATGGCCGTGGTGCTGCAGCCCGGCGAACGCCTGGCCTATGCCAGCACGCCGTCAGGCTCGGCGCCGCCGGATGCGGCGGGCTGGCACCACGTCAGCCTGTCGGCTTCCGGTATCGCCTTCGGTGAAATGCGGCTGGACCTGGGACGCCATGGCGCGCTGGCGGCCAGGGATATCGATTTGCTGGAATTTACCGCCGGCCAGGCCGGCGCCGTCATCGAAAGGCTGGCGCTGCACGCCGACCTGGCCCACGCCGCCCGCTACGACGAGCTGACCGGCCTGCCGAACCGGCGCCTGTTCCAGGACCGCATCCTGTCCGCCATCGCGCGCTGCCGGCGCGGCCAGTCGCGCGGCGCCTTGCTGTTCATCGACCTGGACGACTTCAAGCAGGTCAACGACCAGCATGGGCACGTGGTCGGCGACCAGCTGTTGCATGCGATTGCCCGCCGCATCACTTCCTGCGTGCGCGAAGCCGATACGGTGGCGCGCATCGGCGGCGACGAATTTGTCGCCTTGCTGGAAAACGTGGCCGACCACGCGCAGGCCGAGGCCGTGGCCCGCAAGATCCAGCAAGTGATTGCCACCCCGCTGGTGCTGGCCGGTAGCACCCTGCAGCCGCACGCCAGCATCGGCATCGCCCTCTATCCCGAACACGGCGAGGTGATCGACCAGCTGATGCGCCATGCCGACCAGGCCATGTACGCCGCGAAGGCGGCGCGCAAGGCTGCTGCGGCTTGAACGCTGCCGGCTGGCATCAGCGGAAATAGTCGCCGGCCCGCTCGGGCTGGTACAGCACTTCCAGCACGCGTACGCGCGACAACTGGCCGTCGGGCCGCGGCCAACTGATGCTAGCGCCGACGGACATGCCCAGCAGGGCAGCGCCGATCGGTGTCAGGATCGAAATGGCATCCGGCACCTGGGCCGTGTCCTTCGGGTAGGCCAGCGTCAGGCAGCGTATTTCGCCCGAGCCGTCGATGTCGAAGCGGACGGTGGAATTCATCGTGACGACGTCCGGCGGCATCTGTTCCGGTGCGCGGATATCGGCGCGCGCCAGTTCGTCCAGCAGCGCGGCGCCGGCGCCGGCCAGTGCCTCGATGCGCTCGGCATCGAGTGATGAAATGATGATGTGGGGCTGCATAGGGGATTCTCCTGGGGTTCGGTTCTGCGTCGGGATCAGCGGAGCGGCTCGGCGGGGCGGCGGTTGCCGGAGTGATCCGGCCCAGGCCCCACCGAGCCTAGGAAAGCCAGGCGATGACAGGCGTGCGCGCTGCGCTCCCAGGCAGGGAGGCTGCGTTGCAGCGGACGGCAATGGCGGCCAGGTTCATCATGGCCTGCAGTATAGCGCGTAACTGCGGCTGCCTGCCGGACGCCAATTTGTTAGGCAATGTTACCAATTACGGCTGAAATTGAGCTTTTTGGTAAAATTCTCCACTTTTGCAGGGTTTTGACTCGATGAAATCCTTGCTGCCATAAAAATAAGGAATTCACATGTTCAAAGACAAAGTGCTGTTGATTACCGGAGGCACTGGCTCTTTTGGCAACGCTGTCCTGCGCCGTTTTCTCAAATCCGACCTGAAAGAAATCCGCATTTTCAGCCGCGACGAGAAAAAGCAGGATGACATGCGCAAGAAGTACAACGACCCCAAGCTGAAGTTCTATATCGGCGACGTACGCGATTACCAGTCGGTATTGAATGCGGTGCGTGGCGCCGACTTCATCTATCACGCGGCAGCGCTGAAGCAGGTTCCTTCTTGCGAATTCCATCCGATGGAAGCGGTCAAGACCAATGTCATCGGCACCGAGAACGTGCTCGAGGCAGCCATCAATTGCGGCGTCAAGCGTGTGGTATGCCTGAGCACCGACAAGGCCGTCTACCCGATCAATGCGATGGGCATCAGCAAGGCCATGATGGAAAAGGTGATCGTGGCGAAATCCCGCAGCACCTCGGAAACCACGATTTGCGCGGTGCGCTACGGTAACGTGATGGCCTCGCGCGGTTCGGTGATCCCGCTGTTCACCAACCAGATCCAGGCCGGGCAGCCGATCACGATCACCGATCCCAGCATGACGCGCTTCATGATGACCCTGGATGATGCGGTGGACCTGGTGCTGTACGCCTTTGAACATGCAGCGCCGGGCGAGATCTTCGTCCAGAAGGCGCCCGCCGCCACCATCGAGACCTTGGCGAAAGCCATGACCGGCCTGCTCGGCGCGCCGGCCCATCCGATCCATATTATCGGTACCCGCCACGGCGAAAAACTGTTTGAAGTGCTGCTGAGCCGAGAAGAAATGGTAGCTGCCGAGGATCGGGGGAACTACTTCCGGGTACCGCCGGACTTGCGCGACCTGAATTATGGGAAATTCGTCGAGCAGGGTGAAATCAAGATTTCGGAAGCGGTGGAATACAACTCCCACAACACCACCCGCCTCGAAGTGCCCGGCATGCAGGAGTTGCTGATGAAGCTGAGCTTTATCCAGGCGATCGTCAGCGGCCAGCATGTCGAGCCTGAGGATTGAGCCATGAAGGTGTTGATCACTGGTGCCAATGGCTTCGTGGGCAAGAACCTGCAGCTGCACCTGGCTGAACGCAGCGATGTTGAAGTGCTGTGTTTCACCCGCGCGCAGGATGTCTCGCAATTGCCTGCGCTGCTGGATGGCGTCGGCTTCGTGTTTCACCTGGCGGGGGTCAATCGCCCGCAGGATCCGCAGGAATTCGTTACCGGCAACCAGGACCTGACGCAGGCGCTGTGCCGCGCGATCGCCGGCACCGGCCGCCGCATCCCGGTGCTGTTTGCCTCGTCGACCCAGGCCGGCCGCGACAACCCCTATGGCGCCAGCAAGCGCGCTGCGGAAGTGGCGCTGTTCGCACTGCGGGACAGCCACGCCGTGCCGGTCCATGTGTTCCGTTTGCCTAATGTATTCGGCAAATGGTGCAAGCCGGACTATAACTCGGCAGTCGCGACCTTCTGCCATAACATCGCTCGCGGCCTGCCGATCCGGCTCGACGATCCGGCCGCCGCGCTGACCCTGGCCTACGTGGACGACGTGATAAGCCGTTTCATCCAGCTGATGGATGGCGCGGACGCCAGCCTCGATGCGGACGGCTGCGAGCTGGTGGCACCCCAGTACAGCACCACCGTCGGCAAGCTTGCCGCGCAGATCGAGGCATTCAGGGACAGCCGCGCCAGCCTGCTGACGGAGCGCGTCGGCACCGGCCTGGTACGGGCCCTGTACGCCACCTACGTCAGCTACCTGCCGACGCAGGCGTTTGCCTACCCGGTCGCGCAGTACGGCGACGCGCGCGGCGTCTTTGTCGAAATGCTGAAAACGCCCGACAGCGGCCAGTTTTCCTATTTCACCGCCCATCCCGGCATCACGCGCGGCGGCCATTACCACCACAGCAAGACCGAGAAATTCCTGGTGATCAAAGGCCGCGCGCGCTTCAAGTTCCGCCATATGCAAAGCGGCGAACGCTACCAGCTGCTGACCAGTGGCGAGAAGGCCGAGATTGTGGAAACCGTGCCGGGCTGGACGCACGACATCACCAATATCGGCGACGAGGAACTGGTGGTGATGCTGTGGGCCAACGAGATCTTCGACCGCGCCAAGCCGGACACCTTCGCTTGCCCGCTGTGAAAGCCAAAGAATGAAAAAACTCAAAGTCATGTCGGTGGTGGGCACGCGTCCGGAAATCATCCGCCTGTCGCGGGTATTGGCCGCGCTGGACCGTCATTGCGACCACGTGCTGGTGCATACCGGCCAGAATTACGATTATGAACTGAACCAGGTTTTCTTCGATGACCTGGGCGTGCGCAAGCCCGACTTCTTCTTGAGCAGCGCCGAAGGCAGCAAGAGCGCGGCCAACACGATCGGCAACCTGATCACGGCAGTCGACGAGGTGCTGGAGCAGGTGCAGCCGGAAGCCATGCTGGTGCTGGGCGATACCAATAGCTGCCTGTCGGTGATTCCGGCCCGGCGCCGCAAGGTGCCGATCTTCCACATGGAAGCGGGCAACCGCTGCTTCGACCTGCGCGTGCCGGAAGAGACCAACCGCCGCATCGTCGACCACACCTCGGACATCAACCTGACCTATAGCAGCATTGCGCGCGACTACCTGCTGCGCGAAGGCTTGCCGCCCGACCAGGTCATCAAGACCGGCAGCCCGATGTACGAGGTGCTGCAGCATTACTTGCCGCAGATCCAGGCGTCGGACGCGCTGGTGCGCCTGGGACTGTCGGCCGGGCAGTACTTCGTGGTCAGCGCCCATCGTGAAGAGAATATCGAGTCTGAGCGCAGCTTCGGCAAGCTGGTCCAGGTACTGAACGCGGTGGCGGAAGAGCATGGCCTGCCGGTCGTGGTATCGACCCATCCGCGCACGCAAAAGCGGGTGGATGCTACCGGCACCCGGTTCCATCCGCTGGTGCGGTTGATGAAGCCGCTCGGCTTCCACGACTATGTGCAGCTGCAGATGCACGCCAGGGCGGTGCTGTCGGACAGCGGCACCATCAGCGAAGAAGCGTCGATCCTGAATTTTCCTGCCCTCAACCTGCGCGAAGCGCATGAGCGCCCGGAAGCGATGGAAGAGGCGGCCGTCATGATGGTCGGCCTGGAACTGGAACGCGTGCGCCAGGGCCTGGCGATCCTGGAAAGCCAGCCGCGCGGCGCCGACCGCAGCCTGCGCCTGGTGGCCGACTACAGCATGCCGAATGTCAGCGACAAGGTGGTGCGCATCATCCATAGCTATACGGATTACGTAAGGCGCGTGGTCTGGAAACAATACTGATGACGCGGCCGCTTCGCTTTGCACTGATTGCAGACACTTTTCCACCGTTTCGAACCTCTGGTGCCGTGCAGCTGCGCGACCTGTCGCGCGAGTTTGCCCGCCAGGGCCACCAGCTGACCGTCATGCTGCCGGCGGCCGGGCTGGCCGAGCCCTGGACGCTGGAGCAGGTCGACGGCGTGCGCGTGTTGCGCCTGAGGGCGCCCCGCACCAAGGATATCGGCTACGTGCGGCGCACCATTGGCGAATTCCTGATGCCGTTCGCCATGCGCCGCCAGCTGCGCCGCAGCCCTTTGGCCAATGAACAGTGGGATGGCGTGCTGTGGTATGCCCCTTCCATTTTCCACGGGCCGCTCGCCAGCGCCCTCAAGAAAGCCAGCGCGTGCAAGGGTTACCTGATCGTGCGTGACATCTTTCCCGAGTGGGCGGTCGACATGGGCCTGATGGGGCGCGGCTTGCCTTACCGCTGTTTTTCCGCCGTGGCGCGCTACCAGTATTCGGTGGCGGACGTGATCGGCGTCCAGACCCCGGGCAACCTCTCCTACTTCAGTGAATGGCAGCGCGGGCCCGGCCGCCGCCTGGAAGTGCTGCAAAACTGGCTGGACAAGCCGGCCAGCGCGCGCTGCCCGATACGGATCAGCGAGAGCGCGCTGGCCGGGCGCAAGATCCTGGTGTATGCCGGCAATATGGGTGTGGCACAGGGCATGGACATCGTGCTTGAACTGGCCGGCGCGCTGGCCGCGCGCACCGACGTCGGCTTCCTGTTCGTCGGGCGCGGCAGCGATGCCGGTCGCTTGCGCGGCGCGGCGCAGGCGCGCGGGCTGGATAACGTGCTCTTCTTCGACGAGATTCACCCCGACCAGATTCCCGACCTGTACGCGCAGTGCCAGATCGGCATCGTTGCCCTTGATCCCCGCCACAAGTCGCACAATATTCCCGGCAAGTTCCTGACCTATATGCAGAGCGGCCTGCCGGTCTTGGCCAACGTCAATCGCGGCAATGACCTGGCCGGCATCATCCGCAGCGCTCAGGTGGGGCAGATCTGTGAAAGCAACCAGCTTGACGAGCTGGTCGCGCTGGCGCACCAGTTGCTGGAGCAGGTCGGCGCCGACCCGGCGCTGCCGGCACGCTGCCAGGCGCTGTTCGAGCGCGAGTTTTCGGTCGGGCATGCGGTGCAGCAGATTACCGCTGCCTTGGCGCGGGACGCGGGATGAGCAACGGGCCCAACGTCAGCATCTGCATGGCGACCTACAATGGCGCGCGCTACCTGGCGGCGCAGCTGGCTTCCATCCTGGACCAGATGGAGGCCGGCGATGAACTGATTATTGTCGATGATGCCTCGCAGGATGGCACGTTGGACCTGCTGCGTTCCTACCGCGACCGCAGGATCAGGGTGCATGCCAATACGGTCAACCAGGGCCACGTCAGGAGCTTTTCCACGGCCCTGCAACAGGCCCGCCATCCCTGGATGGTGCTGGCCGACCAGGACGATATCTGGGCCGCTGGGCGCCTGGCGACATTGCGCAGCGCGCTCGGCCGCCCCGGGGTCTGGCTGGCGACCGGCAATGCGCGCTTCATCGATGCCGCCGGCAATGCGATCCCGGCGCCGTACCGGGAGCTCGATCCGGCCGATTCCAGCCGGCACTGGCGCAATATCCTGCGCATCTTTACCGGCCAGGCCTTCTACTATGGCTGCAATATGGCCTTCGGCAAGGACCTGGCGCGGCTGGCCTTGCCGATTCCCGGCTATGTCGAGTCGCACGACCTGTGGCTTGCCATGGCGGCCAACCTGGCGGGCGGCAACCTGCACCTGGGCGAAGTGCTGCTGTACCGCCGCATCCATGGCAGCAATGTCACCAGTTCCCGCCGGCCGCTGTGGCGCAAGCTGAAAAGCCGCGTCATCTTCCTGCGCTCGCTGCTCCACCTGGCCTGGCGCCGGCTAAGCGGCCATGCCTGAGCGAGTGCGCCGCGCCGGGGCAACGGCTGCTATACTTTGCGCTTGTAAACGAGGAGGGTGTGTTGCCTAAAGTGGCTATCCTGCTGAGCACATACCATGGCCAGCACTATCTTGCGGAGCAACTCGACTCTTTTTCTGCACAGACACATTCCAACTGGGAAGTATGGGCGTCGGATGACGGCTCAGCCGATGACACGCAGGCGATTCTCGAGGCCTACCGCAAGCGCTGGCCGGACGGCAAGCTGTCGGTCTGTGCGGGACCGGCCAAGGGCTTTGCGGCGAATTTCTTGACGCTCACCTGCAACGACAGCATCCAGGCCGACTATTACGCGTATTCGGACCAGGACGACATTTGGAACCCGGACAAGCTGGAGCGGGCCGTGCAGTGGCTGGAGCGTATCCCGCCGGACTTGCCTGCCCTGTATTGCTCGCGCACCAGGCTGGTCGACGCCGACAACCAGGAGATTGGCTTGTCCCCCTGGTTCGGCAATCCCTGTTTCGCGAATGCGCTGGTGCAGAACATTGCGGGCGGCAATACGATGGTGTTCAATCATGCGGCCCGCGCACTGCTGCGCGCTGGCGCGCGGGTACCGATCGTTTATCACGACTGGTGGGCTTATATGGCAGTCACCGGATGTGGTGGCGAAGTTTTCTGCGATCCGGTGCCGACGCTGCGTTACCGCCAGCATGGCGGCAACCTGATCGGGATGGATGCCAGCTGGAAGGCGCGCTACCAGCGCATGCTCAAGGTATGGCAGGGGCAGCACAGGGACTGGAATACTGCTTACGTCGCTGCGCTGCGCAAGCTGGAAGACCGGCTGACGCCGGACAGCCGGACCATATTCAATCGCTTTGCCCAGGCCAGGGAAATGAGCTTGATCCCGCGCCTGATTGGTTTTTGCCGTAGTGGTGTGTACCGCCAGACCCGGCTTGGAAATATCAGCCTGGTGGTTGCGGCCATTTTCAAAAAAATCTGAGGTAACAGCATCGATGAACATCCTTGTGACAGGTGGTGCCGGTTATATCGGATCGCACACATGCGTTGAGCTGCTGGCGGCAGGGCATGCGATCGTGATATTCGATAATTTCAGCAACAGTCATCCGCAAGCGGTGGCGCGCATCGAACGCATCACGGGACGCAAGCCGATCCTGGTCGAGGGCGATATCCGGGACCAGGATGCCATCGAGGCGGCCTTGCGCAGCTACCGGTGCGAAGCCGTGATCCATTTTGCGGGCCTGAAGGCGGTCGGCGAGTCGGTTGAGAAACCGTTGGCCTACTACGATTGCAATGTGATCGGCACCCATCGGTTATTGGGCGCGATGCAGAACTGCGGCGTGCGCACGCTCGTGTTCAGTTCGTCGGCAACGGTGTACGGCGAGCCCCAGCGCCTGCCGCTGACCGAGGATCATCCGCTGTCCGCCACCAATCCCTATGGCCGCAGCAAGCTGTTCATTGAAGACATGCTGCGCGATGTCCACCGCGCCGATCCGGCCTGGCGCATCGCCATCCTGCGTTACTTCAACCCGGTCGGCGCCCATGAGAGCGGCTTGATCGGCGAAAATCCCCAAGGCATACCCAACAACCTGATGCCCTACGTGGCGCAAGTGGCTGTAGGGCGGCGCGAGTACCTGAACGTGTGGGGCGACGATTACCCGACCCGCGACGGTACCGGGGTGCGCGACTATATCCACGTGGTGGACCTGGCGCTGGGCCACTTGAAGGCACTCGAGCGCCTGGCGGTCCCCCAGTGTGCCGAAATCAACCTGGGGACCGGTACCGGCTACAGCGTGCTGGAGGTGGTGCGGGCGTTTGAAGTGGCTTGCGGGAAAAAGATCTCCTACAGCATTTCGCCGCGGCGGGCCGGCGACGTCGCCGCCTGTTTTGCCGACCCGTCGTATGCGGCCAGCTATCTGGACTGGCAGGCGCAGCGCGATCTCGCCACCATGTGCCGGGATCACTGGAACTGGCAAAAGCTGAACCCGCAAGGCTACGCCTAAGGCACGCGCGTTTGGTGCGGTTTGGAGGTGTGTCCGGCCAAATGTTAAAATATTGGCCAATCTAAAACCGTCGTCCGAAATGCCGGAATTGGTTTAAAAGACGGCAATTTTTAACAAAATCCAACAATATTATGACAATTTTGGTAACTGGCGGAGCCGGGTTCATTGGCAGCAATTTCGTCCTCGATTGGCTGGCCCAGTCCGATGAGCCTGTCGTCAACCTGGATAAGCTGACTTACGCGGGCAACCTGGAGAACCTGCGCGGGCTGGAAGGCGATGCGCGCCATGTCTTCGTGCGCGCCGATATCGGCGACCAGGAGCGCGTGGCGCAGCTGCTGGCGGAATACCGCCCGCGCGCCATCCTGAACTTCGCCGCGGAAAGCCACGTCGACCGCTCGATCCTTGGCCCTGGCGAATTCATCCAGACCAATATTGTCGGCACCTTCAACCTGCTGGAAGCAGCACGCGCCTACTGGGGGGGCCTGGAAGGCGACGCCAGGCAAGCGTTCCGCTTCCTGCACGTGTCGACCGATGAAGTGTACGGTTCGCTGGAAGCGCAGGCGCCGGCTTTCACCGAACAGCACCGTTATGAGCCGAACAGCCCGTACTCGGCCAGCAAGGCCGCCAGCGACCACCTGGTGCGCGCCTACCACCACACTTACGGCATGCCGGTGCTGACCACCAACTGCTCGAACAACTACGGCCCTTACCACTTCCCGGAAAAGCTGATCCCGCTGGTGATCCACAACGCGCTGTCCGGCAAGGCGCTGCCGATCTATGGCGATGGCCAGCAGATCCGCGACTGGCTGTACGTCAAGGACCACTGCAGCGCCATCCGCCGCGTGCTGGAAGCAGGCGTGCTGGGCGAGACCTACAACGTCGGCGGCTGGAATGAAAAAGCCAACCTCGACGTGGTGCATACCCTGTGCGCCATCCTGGATGAACTGCAGCCGCGCGCCGATGCGCAGTCGTATGAGACCCAGATCACCTTCGTCAAGGACCGCCCCGGCCACGACAAGCGCTATGCGATCGATGCCGGCAAGCTGGAACGCGAGCTGGGCTGGAAGCCGGCCGAGACCTTCGATACCGGCATCCGCAAGACCGTGCAGTGGTATCTGGCCAACCCGGGCTGGGTGCAGAACATCACCAGTGGCAACTACCGCAACTGGGTGGAGAAACAGTACGCATGAAGCTCCTGTTGATCGGTAAGAATGGCCAGGTCGGGCAGGAGTTGCAGCGCACGCTGCTCCCGCTGGGCGAGCTGGCGGCGCTCGGGCGTGACGGCCTGGACCTGGGCGACCTCGGTGCGGTACAGCGCGTGCTGGCCGAGCAGGCGCCCGACGTCATCGTCAACGCCTCCGCCTACACGGCGGTCGACCGCGCCGAGTCGGACGAAGCGGGCGCCACGGCCGTCAATGCCGGTGCGGTGGCCGCGCTGGCCGCGTACGCGCGCACGCACGGCGCGCTGCTGGTGCACTATTCTACCGATTACGTGTTTGACGGCGCCAAGGATGGGCCTTACCGGGAAGACGACGCCACCGCGCCGCAAAGCGCCTATGGCCGCAGCAAGCGCGCCGGCGAGGAGGCCATCCTGGCCAGCGGCTGCCGGGCCCTGGTGTTCCGCACCAGCTGGGTGTTCTCGTCCCATGGCGGCAACTTCATCAAGACCATGCTGCGCCTGGCTGGCGAGCGCGACAGCCTGAGCGTGGTGGCCGACCAGTTCGGCGCGCCAACCTCGGCCGAACTGATCGCCGACGTCACCGCTTTGGCCATCGCGGCCTATCGCCGCGGCGCGCTGGAGGGCGGGATTTACCACCTGACCGCTGCCGGCGCCACCAGCTGGCACGGCCTGGCCAGCTACGCCATCGAGCGCGCCATGGCGCGCGGCGCCCAGCTCAAGGCCGGCCCGGCCCAGATCAAGCCGATCGCGACCGAAGCCTATCCGCTGCCGGCCCAGCGGCCCAGGAATTCACGGCTGGACACCAGCAAACTGTGCGGCGCCCTCGACCTGCAAATGCCGGACTGGAAAGTGCATGTCGACCGCCTTATTGATCAACTCTCCTGAACGGAAAACCGCATGAAACGCAAAGGCATTATTCTCGCCGGCGGCTCCGGCACACGGCTGCATCCGGCCACCCTGGCAATCAGCAAGCAATTGCTGCCGGTGTTCGACAAGCCGATGATCTACTACCCGCTCAGCACCCTGATGCTGGCCGGCATCCGCGACATCCTGGTCATCTCGACCCCGCAGGATACCCCGCGCTTCCAGCAACTGCTGGGCAATGGCGAGCAGTGGGGCCTGAACCTGCAATACGCGGTACAGGAATCGCCCGATGGCCTGGCACAGGCCTTCATCATCGGCGAGGATTTCATCGGCGACGCGCCGTCGGCGCTGGTATTGGGCGATAACATCTTCTACGGCCACGAATTCCAGGACCTGCTCGGCAACGCCATGGACCGCAGCGAAGGCGCCAGCGTGTTTGCCTATCACGTGCACGATCCCGAGCGTTATGGCGTCGCCGAGTTCGACGAGCAGCGCCGCGTGCTGTCGCTGGAAGAAAAACCGGCCAAGCCAAAGTCGAACTACGCGGTGACCGGCCTGTACTTCTACGACAACCAGGTGGCGGACCTGGCCAAGAGCCTGAAGCCGTCGCCGCGCGGCGAACTGGAAATTACCGATCTGAACCGCCTGTACCTCGAGCAGGGCAAGCTCAATGTCGAAATCATGGGCCGCGGCTACGCCTGGCTCGATACCGGCACCCACGAGTCCCTGCTGGAAGCCGGCCAGTTCATCGCCACCCTGGAAAACCGCCAGGGCCTGAAAGTCGCCTGTCCGGAAGAAATCGCCTTCCGCCAGCAATGGATCGGCGCCGCGCAGCTGGAACAGCTGGCCCGTCCATTGGCCAAGAACGGCTACGGCCAATACCTGCTGCGCATCCTGGAAGAGAAAGTGTACTGATGAACGCCACCCGATTGCGTATTCCCGACGTCGTCCTGCTCGAACCCAAGGTATTCGGCGACGAGCGCGGATTTTTCTACGAAAGCTTCAACCTGGCCCGCTTTGAAGAAGCGATTGGCCGCAGCGCCAATTTCGTGCAGGACAACCACTCGCGCTCGGCCAAGGGGCGTGCTGCGCGGCGTGCACTACCAGGTCCAGCAGGCGCAGGGCAAGCTGGTGCGCGTGGTGGCCGGCAGCGTGTTCGACGTCGCTGTCGACCTGCGCAAGAGCTCGCCAACTTTCGGCCAATGGGTCGGCGAAATCCTGAGCGGCGACAACAAGCGCCAGCTGTGGGTGCCGGAAGGTTTCGGCCACGGTTTCGTGGTGCTGAGCGACAGCGCCGAGTTCCTGTACAAGACCACCGACTACTATGCGCCGCAGCATGAGCGCAGCATCGCCTGGAATGACCCTGAGCTGGCGATCGATTGGCAGTACCAGGGCACGCCGTCGCTGTCGGCCAAGGATGCCAATGGTACGCCGCTGAGCCAAGCGGAGGTGTTTGCCTGATGCAGCAATTTTCCATTGCGCCGCGGCAGATGCTGGCTAGTTCCTGGCGCAACCGCGGCCTGATCAAAGCCCTGGTTGAGCGCGAAGTGATCGGACGCTACCGCGGATCGGTATTCGGCATCCTGTGGTCGTTCTTCCATCCGCTGTTCATGCTGACGGTGTACACCTTCGTCTTCAGCGTGATCTTCAAGTCGCGCTGGAGCGGCGGCAGCGACTCGAAAACCGAGTTTGCGCTGGTGCTGTTTGCCGGCCTGATCATTTTCAACTTGTTTGCCGAGTGCGTCAATCGTGCGCCGACCCTGATCCTGTTGAATGTGAACTACGTCAAGAAGGTCGTGTTCCCGCTCGAGATCCTGCCGTGGGTGGCGCTGGGTTCGGCGCTGTTCCACGCCTGCATCAGCTTGCTGGTCTGGCTGCTGGCCTACGTGCTGCTGATTGGCGTGCCGCATGCCACCGTGCTGCTGCTGCCGCTGGTGGTCCTGCCGCTGCCGTTCTTCATCCTGGGCCTGAGCTGGGTGCTGGCCGCGCTTGGCGTCTACCTGCGCGACGCCTCGCAATTCATCGGCATCCTGACCACCACGCTGATGTTCCTGTCGCCGATCTTCTATTCGGTCGACACGCTGCCGCCGGAATACCGGCACCTGATCGCCTTCAATCCGCTGGCCCCGGTCATCGAACAGGCGCGCGAAGTCCTGTTCTGGGGCCGCGTGCCAGACCTGGGCCTGCTCGCCGCTTCGCTGTGCGGCTCGCTACTGATCGCCTGGCTCGGCTTCGCCTGGTTCCAGAAAACACGGAAAGGCTTTGCCGATGTCCTCTGAAATCGCGATCAAGGTCAGCAATTTAAGCAAGTGCTACCAGATTTACAGCCAGCCGCACGACCGCCTGAAGCAATCGATCCTGCCGCGCATGCAAAAGCTGCTGGGCGCCGGCAGCAAGCAGTATTTCCGCGAGTTCCAGGCGCTGCACGACGTGTCTTTCGAGATCAAAAAGGGCGAAACGGTCGGCATCATCGGCCGCAACGGCAGCGGCAAGTCGACCCTGTTGCAAATGATTTGCGGCACCTTGAACCCGACCAGCGGCACCATCGAGACCCATGGCCGGATCGCTGCGCTGCTTGAACTCGGTTCCGGCTTCAACCCTGAATTCACCGGGCGCGAGAACGTGTTCATGTACGCCGCCGTGCTGGGCTTGCCGCGCGCCGACACCGAGGCCCGTTTTGCCGAAATCGAAGCGTTCGCCGACATTGGCGACTTCATCGAGCAGCCGGTCAAAACCTATTCCAGCGGCATGCTGGTGCGGCTGGCATTTGCCGTCATCGCCCACGTCGACGCCGATATCCTGGTGGTGGATGAAGCGCTTGCCGTCGGCGACGCGTTCTTTACCCAGAAGTGCATGCGCTTCCTGCGCCAGTTCATGAAGACCGGGACCGTCCTGTTTGTCAGCCATGACACGGCGTCCGTGCGCAGCCTGTGCAGCGACGCAATCTGGATCGAAAAAGGCCATATGCTGGAGCGCGGCACGCCCAAGGAAGTGTGCGAGCATTACCTGGAAGCGTTCTACGAGGCCCAGCAAGGCAAGAGTACCTCAACCCGCATCAAGGCTTCCAGCGTCGAGCGGGTGGCCGCGGCGGCGCAAGACCAGCGGCGCGATTTCATTAACGCCAGCAATTTGCGCAACGACCTCGAACTGTTCGATTTCAATCCCGATGCGCCTTCGTTCGGCAAGGGCGAGGCGCAGATCACGGCAGTGCGCTTCCTGGATGCCGAGAAGCAGCCGCTGGCATGGATTGTCGGCGGCGAGAATGTGACCTTGCGTGTCGAGGCGCAGGCCCACGGCTTGCTCGATTCGCCGATTATCGGCTTCTACATCAAGGATAAAACGGGACAGAACCTGTTTGGCGACAATACCTGGCTCGATTATATGGAGACGCCGGTCGCCTGCGAGGACGGCCAGTTCCTGGTGGCGGATTTCGATTTCCAGATGCCGCGCCTGGCTGCCGGACAGTATTCGATCACCGTGGCCATCGCCAATGGCTCGCAACACAATCACGTGCAACATCATTGGGTGCACGATGCGGTCAGCTTCAAGTCCGAGTCCACCAGCGTGGCTGGTGGTTTGATCGGCATCCCGATGCAAAGTATTAATCTTAAAACCATAGCTTCCCATGAATGACTTCAAAGACGGCTTGCTGCAAGCTGCCAATTTCACGCCCATCTCCCTGCGAGCCCCCAATTCCTGGAGCGGCCACCTGCCGTTTGCGGCGTGGCTGATCAAGCAGCAGCGTCCGGCCTTGCTGGTCGAGTTGGGGACCCACACCGGGAACTCCTATTTCTCCTTCTGCCAGGCGGCACAGGAAGATGGAATCGCCGTCAAATGCTACGCGGTCGATACCTGGCAGGGCGATGAGCACGCCGGGATTTACGGGCAAGAGGTGTTCGAACAGGTGCATATGCACAACCAGGACTTTTACTCTGGTTTTTCGCGGCTGCTGCGCATGACCTTCGATGATGCGGCCAACTACTTCGCCGACGGCTCGATCGACCTGCTGCACATCGATGGCCTGCATACTTACGAGGCGGTCAAGCACGACTTCGACACCTGGCTGCCAAAACTGGCGCCCGGCGCCATTGTCCTGTTCCACGACATCAATGTACGTGAGCGTGGCTTCGGCGTCTGGCAGCTGTGGGAGGAATTGAAGGAACGCTATGCCGAGCATCATGAGTTCGTGCATTCGCACGGACTGGGCGTGTTGCGTATCGGCGGCGCCAGCGAGGCGGCCGCAATGCCGTGGCTGCAGGCCGGCGCCCCAGAGCAGCAATTGCTGCGCAATTACTTTTCTGCCTTGGGCACGCGACAGGTCGAGCGCACCGACCTGATCAAAGCGCGCGCCGACCTGGTGGACATGAAAAACGCGTCGCTCCAGCATGCGCAGGGGTTGATGGAGCAGATCCAGGCCTTGCAAAATGTGGTGTTGCAGCGCGATGCGCATGTCCAGCACCTGGAAGAGGAAATCACGCGCCGGGAGCAGGAAGCACTGCTCACCGCGCCGCCAAAGACGGCGTAGTGACTCAGCAAGGCGATCGGATGGCGGCATGATGGAAGGCAAGGATAGATGTTAGAAGTTCAGAAAATGAAATTGCTGATTGCATTGGATATGCATCAGGGCGATACGGACGCGGTCATGCGCGGCCTTCGCGCTGCTGGCGTTGCTTTGGAAACCGGCGCCAGTTCCGGCGTCAAGGGCGGGCACGGCTTCGAGGAAGATAATGAGCTGGCAGCGTTCAGCGACGAGATTTTTGCCGCGCTGGATCAAAAAGGCGCCGGCTCGGCGCCTGTCGGCGCCGCCGAAATCGCCCAGTTGCAAGAGCAAGGATATTTCCTGCGTGCCGCGGAGCTGATCAAGGGCAAGGCCGGCAATGCTGGCGCGCTTGGCATGCAGGCGCAGCAGATGGTCACCTTGCTGCCATTCTGGCGCGAGGTATTCACCCATTGCGGCCTGGAGGTGTCGTACACCCTGGCCCGCGCCGCCGCAGCCGCACCGACCCCGGTGGCAGCGATCGCTGACCCGGAAACCGCGGACCACGTCAAGGCGCCGCGCCGCTCCTTGCCACGCACAGGACGCAAGTTCGTGGCTGCCGCCGCCTTGGCTTCATATCGCGCCTTGCCGCTGTCCCACGCCAGCAAGCAAAAATTGAAGAGCGGCATTTTCACCTTCTTCGGCTTCGCCCTGAAGGGTAGCGGCGCTTACCAGCGTTGGCGCGAGTACCAGCGATTCACGCTGCCGCCGGCGGTTGCCCAGGCGCCTGCCGTGCGGACCAGCTCGGGCCTCCTCCTGCAGCAAGCGCTGCCGGTTGCCGACGGCATCTGGGAATGGCAAGACCACGCCACGATCAAGGCTGGGATTGCCCAGGTAAAAGCGAAGCGCTTCGAGAATCTCGACGTCAAGCCATATGAGATGGTCAAGATCGATCGCGCTGACCTGCACCGTGCTGCGGCGTCGCTGGCGTTCCCGCCGCTGGTGGCAACGCCGGATGTGTCGATCATCCTGCCAGTGTTCAATAACATCGTCCTGACCCTGGAGTGCCTGGCATCCATCGCCAAGCATGTCGAGCCTGGCCATACGTTTGAAATCATCGTGGCCGATGACGGCTCGACCGACGACACGGAACAAGTGTTGGCCCTGGTGCAGAATATCCGCTACAGCCGTGGCGCGCAGAACCTGGGCTTCCTGCGCAACTGCAACCGCGTGCTGGATGAGGTCAAGGGCCGCTATGTGCTCTATCTCAATAACGATGTTCAAGTGACCGCCGGCTGGCTCGGCGCGCTGCTCAAGACCTTTGACCTGAAGCCGAACGTCGGCGCGGTCGGTCCGCGCTTCGTCTACCCGAATGGCTTCCTGCAGGAGGCCGGTGTCGCCTTCACGCCGGATGGCGCCGCCACCATGGTGGGCCTGAACGACGACCCGCTGAAGCCACGCTATTCCTACCTGCGCCGGGTCGACTACGTCTCGGGCGCTTGCCTGTTGCTGTCGACCGAGATGGTGAAAAAGATCGGCGGCTTCTCGGAAGAATTCTTGCCGTGCTACTGCGAAGATGCCGACCTGTGCCTGAGCATCCGCAATGCCGGCTACGACATTTACTACAATCCGGATGCCACCATCATTCATCACCTGTCCAAAACGACAGCCCAGGGCGATGACTCGTTCAAGATGCGTGCCATCCACAATAACCTGACTACGCTGCAGGAAAAGTGGACGACGGCGCTGGAAAGCAGGATGGATCCGCGCCTGATCTGCTTCTTCCTGCCGCAATTCCACCCGGTCCCTGAAAACGACCAGTGGTGGGGCAAGGGCTTCACCGAATGGACCAACGTCAGCAAGGCGCAACCTAACTTTGTCGGCCACTACCAGCCGCGCGTTCCGGCCGACCTGGGTTATTACGACCTGCGCCTGATGGAAGTGATGCAGCAGCAGGCTGAGCTCGCCCAACGCTATGGCGTGCACGGCTTCTGCTACTACTATTACTGGTTCGATGGCCATCGCCTGCTGGAACGTCCGATTGAGCAGTTGCTGCTGTCCGATGAACCCAAGCAGCCGTTCTGCCTGTGCTGGGCAAACGAGAACTGGAGCCGCCGCTGGGATGGCCAGGAGCACGAAGTACTGATGGCGCAATCGCATTCGATCGAGGACGATATCGCGGTCATCAACGACCTGATCCGGTATTTCAAGGATGAGCGATATATCCGTATCGATGGCAAGCCGCTGCTGGTGGTGTACCGCGTCACGCTGTTCCCGGACTTTGCAGAAACTGCGGCGCGCTGGCGCGCCGTCTGCCGCGAGCAGGGGATTGGCGAGATCTACATTGCCATGGTCGAATCGTTCGAGCTGGTGCATTCGGACTCGCATCCATCGGAGTTTGGCTGTGATGCCAGCGTCGAATTCCCGCCGCAGGGCATGGCTGTGCCTAAACCGCCGAGTGGAGAAATCCTGCGTTCCGACTTTGCCGGCGGCGTTGCCGATTACCGTGAAATCGCGGTGCACTACGCCACGCGCGAAGCGCCCGGCTACACGCGTTTCAAAGGCGTGATGCCAGGCTGGGACAACACCGCCCGCCGCGGCGGCAATAGTTTCTGCTTCGAGCATGCCACGCCTGGCGCCTTCCAGGCCTGGCTCGAAGAGTCGATCGAGGAGACCCGCAAGCAGAACTATGGCGACGAGCGCCTGGTGTTCGTGAACGCCTGGAACGAATGGGCGGAGGGCGCCTACCTGGAGCCGGACCGCCGCTTCGGCCATACCTATCTCGAGGCAGTGCGCAATGCGCTGGATGCCGGCCGTTTGCTGTCGAAAAAATAAGCAATGAGTATGACTACATCCAAACAAAACGAGGTCTGCCTGGTCGGGCACCCTTACACACCGATCGGCATGGGCGAGCATTTGCGCGCCAGTTTCCGCTCCTTCCGCGCAGCGGGGGAAGCACCGCGCCTGCTCGATGTGTACAAGCTGACGCAGCCATCGGCGGCGGACAAGGCGGAGTTCGGGCCGTCGATGCAGGATGCGCTGGCGCCGATCAATGTCTTCCACATCAACGGCGACGAGATCAAGCAGGCCTGGAAACACCTGGGCCATCCCGAGCAATTGCCTGGCTATAACGTCATTTATCCGCTGTGGGAGTTGCCGCGTTATCCGGAAGAATGGGCCAGCCAGCTCGATCGCTTTGACGAAATCTGGGCGCCATCGCGTTTCATCATGGAGAGCCTGGAAAAGGTTTGTACCAAGCCGATCTACCACATGCCATTGTCGTGCCAGGTCTCCCTGAGCGGTTTCATGGGGCGGCGCTACTTCGGCATTCCCGAAGCCGACTACACCTTCCTGTTCTTCTATGACTTGCGCTCCTTCTCGACGCGCAAGAATCCGGCCGGCGTGCTGCGCGCCTTCCGCAGCCTGCTGGCCAAGCGCCCGTACTCCAAGGCGCACCTGGTCATCAAGGTGAACGGCGTCGATACCAATCCGGCCGCGTTTGCCGAGCTGCAGCAGCAAGTGGCCAACCTGCACAACGGCGTCACCCTGATCCAGCACGTGATGACCGGCGATGAAGTGAAGAACCTGGTGCGCTGCTGCGATTGCTTCCTGTCGCTGCATCGCTCCGAAGGTTATGGCTTCGGCTGTGCCGAGGCGATGGCGCTGGGCCGGCCGGTGATTGCTACCGCCTATTCCGGCAATATGGATTTCATGGTGCCGGAAGCATCGCGCGGCGTGGATTACAAGTTGATCCCGGTACTGGAAGGCGAGTATCCGCACCACGAAAACCAGGTCTGGGCCGATCCCGATTACGACCAGGCAGTTGGCTTCATGGTCGAAATGCTGGACGCTCCGGCGAAGGGCCGGGCGCTGGGAGCAGTGGCGCGCAGGCATATGCAGAACCGTTTCGCTTACCGTCCGACCGGATTGAATTACGTTAATCGTTTGGACGCCATTCGCCGCAACCTGGGCAAATGAATGCTTCCGGCGGCCACACCTGGCTGCTGGCCGACATCCCAATAAAAGAAGAAAAGATGACCAGCAATAGTCGATTCACCCTGTCGATACCATCTGTAATATTCGTCGCATTTGCCAGCTTCGTGATATTTGCCGCCGGTGTGGGTGGACCGATTTTTGGGTCGGATGAATATGCTTTTTTCATTAGCGGCAAATTCAACCATCAGCTCGAAGCCCTGTACCAGCTGGACCCGGGTTTGCAGCGGGTATCGAACTTCCTGTACTTCTCGCTGGTACATGCCGGCACCGTCTTATTTGGCGGCCATTTCCTGACAGCCTATCGCATCATCCACGCCATCGAGTTCGTGGCTGCTGTATGGCTGGTGTGCAGCGCCGTGCGTCCGCTGCTGGACCAGCGGCGCATGCTGTTGAGCGTCCTGTGCTGCTTGCTGTTCCCTGCGCACATCTATCTCTACGCGGTCATGCCGGAAGTGGACTTGATGCTGCTGGCCGCCATCCTTGGCTTTACCTTGGTGCGCATCTATCCCGAACAATCGCTGCGTGCCAGCGTGCTGGCAGGAGCTGCGCTCGGCGCGGCGATCCTCATCAAGCCGCATGCTGTGGCGTTATTGCTCGCGGCAGTGGCTGCGTTGGGCCTGATGTGGCTGGCCGGCGTCGGACCGCGCCGGCTGTCGGTGGTGCTGGGCAATTGCCTGCTCATGCTGGCTTCAAGCTATGTCGCACTGATCTTGCTTGCCTTCGCATCCACTGGAAACTGGTCGCTCGACCCGACCGTTGCACTCGGACTGAAATTCTATGGCAAGTACCTGAATACGGCGGTGCAGGTTTCCTTGTTCACCAAAGTGATCAGTGCCTTGCATTATTTGCTGGCGAATCTGGTGGTGGTGGTCCTGATTTTTGCTCCGGCGCTGGCCTGGTCCGCTGCGCATTTGTTTTCGCGCCTGCGCGAGCGGCGCAGCGATACGCCGCGGCAGACGGCATTGGCGATTTTTGCCCTCGCCATGTTGGGTTCCCACCTTGCCATGGCTGCCTGGTTTACGGCCGGCGCGGCCGCAATCACCGATGGCGAGGCGATGCGCCTGCACGGCCGCTACCTCAGTACCGCCCTGATCTGGCTGCCGCCCTTGTATATCTACGCGCTGACACAGTTGTCGCCCCGCCTGAGAAAACTGTGCAGCGCGGTACTGGCTGCTGCAGTAGTGCTGTTCCTGTTGCTGGTGGTGCCGAAGTTCAAGATCTACCCATGGGATCATCCCTTGCTGATGGCCTTCTTCAATCCGAAGAACTGGTATCAATGGTCGCACGGCGGCGCCCTGCCATATCTTGGCATGCTGGTGATTGCCGCGGTGATCGCCGGTTTGCTGTTGACGGTATTTAAGCGTGAGTGGCAGTCCCGGATCCTGATCGCGCAGCTGCTCCTGATCCTGGGCGCGGGATTCGTGCAGAATTACGCCTGGTTGTGTGTCCACCTGCACGGCACCCAGGACGCCAGCCAAAGCGGCCAGGCCCTGGGAATGCTGTTGGGCGACAAGCAAATGGGGCGCGGGGTGCTGGTGACGGAAGAGCGCTATGGCCGTGCCTCCTATCTCTTGTTTGGGCTGGGCAATGCTCCCCAAGTCATTGCGCGCCCAGCAGGGGAGGTCGTGACGCCACAGGACATTGCCGGAGCCGATTGGGTCCTGATCGATGGCAACTACAAACTTCAGTTTGACTACAAGGCGGCAATGTCGTTCAAGCAGCTGCGCCTGATGACGCTGCGCGGTTCGGCGGTGGCGCTGGTTCCCCACGCGACCGAAGCAGCGCGTCCCGCTGTACCCAGGACTGTGTTGGCCGAAGGCGAGTCATTGAGCCTGGCATTGGCCCAGTCGCCTGACAATGGCGTGCTGCCGACCGGCTTTAACGAGCTGGAGGAGTGGGGCGCGTGGACCAGCGAGCCAAAGGCGGAAATTGTCTTGCCGCGCTTGCTTGAAGGTAAACTGCGCATCACCCTGTTCGGCTGGAGCCTGGCAGAAAACCTGGACGCGCCGATGCGGCTGAAGGCTGGCGACAAGACTTACCCCTTGGCCCTGACGGGCGCGCCCCAGGACATCATTCTGGAGATCAACCTGGCCAAGCCAGCCGATCGATTGGTCTTTGAATCCGGCGTGTTCAAGCCGGCCAATTCAGCCCGCACTCTCGGCATTGCCATTGGCAGGATCCATGTCGAACGGCTGAAGAATTGACTCTTTGTCGAAGAAAATTATGAAACGAATGTTTAGCGAGTCCAAACAAATCGCAGTGGTGATCCCTTGCTACAAGGTGACCAACCACGTGTTGGGGGTGATCGCCGCCATTGGCCCCGAGGTATGGCGTATTTACGCGGTTGATGACAAATGTCCCGAAGGCTCGGGCGACTTCATCGAGAAAAACAATGTCGACCCGCGCGTAGTTGTGCTGCGCAATGAAGTCAACCAGGGCGTCGGTGGCGCGGTGATGCACGGCTACCGCCAGGCGATTGCCGATGGCGCAGGCGTGATCGTCAAGATCGACGGCGATGGGCAGATGGATCCATCCCTGGTGCCCGATTTCGTTGGCCCGATCCTGCGTGGCGAAGCCGACTATACCAAAGGCAACCGTTTCTACGATCTCGAGGAGATCCGCTCGATGCCGGCGATCCGCCTGTTCGGCAATGCCGTGCTGTCGTTCATGACCAAGATTTCGTCGGGTTATTGGGATCTGTTCGATCCGACCAACGGCTATACCGCAATCCACGTCGATGTGGCCAGCCACCTGCCGTTCGACAAGATCAGCAAGCGCTATTTCTTTGAGACGGACATCCTGTTCCGCTTGAATACCTTGCGCGCCGTGGTGCAGGACGTGCCGATGGATGCCAGCTATGGCGATGAGGTCAGCAACCTGAAGATCTCCAAGATTGTTGGCGAGTTCCTGGCCAAGCATATCCGCAACTTCAGCAAGCGCATTTTCTACAATTACTACCTGCGCGACCTGTCGATCGCTTCCGTCGAACTGCCGCTGGGCTTGCTGCTCCTGGGCTTTGGCTCGGTGTACGGCCTGAGCCACTGGCTGTCGGCGGCGCGCGAAGGCACGGTCACACCCGCCGGCACCGTCATGCTGTCGGCCTTGCCGGTCCTGATGGGGGTGCAGTTGATCCTGGCCTTCCTGGCCTTTGACATCAGCTCAGTACCGAAGACGCCATGGCACCGCCGTGGCCGCGGCGCGGCTTTGAAACGGGACAAGGCATGACTTTGAGCATGGCCCGGCTGCGCCATTTCTCCGTCTTCGTTGGCGGCGGACTGCTGTCGGCCGTGGTTGACATCGGCACCTTGAAAGCCCTGCTGGTGGCAGGCTGCGCCGCGCCGCTGGCCGTTGCGGGCGGCTTCATGACGGGCTTGATGGTGAACTACCTGTTCCATCAGAACCTGACGTTCAAATCGACGCCGTCGCTGTGGAAGATGTGCCGCTTCCTGATCGTGGTCGGCATCAACTACCTGGTCACGATGGCTTGTATCTATGTTTCGGACAGCCTGATGGGGCTTGGCGTTATTTGGGGTAAGATTTTTTCCTTGCCGCTGGTTGCGGTCAACGGCTTCCTTCTTAGCAAATATTGGGTCTTCAAATGATCACGTACGCACCAGTCCAGCATGATCCTGCCGCCATTGCGAAGTATGTGGCGCTGTTCGCCGCCTGTTTCCCTGGCGCGGACAAGTACAACAACGCCTACCTGACGTGGCTGTACCAGGATAATCCGGATGGCCATGTGATCGGCTTCGACGCCTGGGATGGCGATGTGCTGGCCGCCCATTACGTGACGATTCCAGCCATGGCCAATATCGGCGGCGAAGTAGTGCGCGTGGCCTTGTCGCTCAATACTGCGACGCACCCCAATTACCAGGGCAAGGGCTTGTTCACCAAGCTGGCGGAGATGACCTACGAGGCCGCGCGTGATATGGGCATCGACGCCGTGTATGGCGTGGCCAACGCCAACAGCACGCCAGGCTTTATCCGCAAGCTGGGTTTCCAGCTGGTCGAGCCATTGAAAGCCCAGGTCGGCATTGGCGGCGTGCTGCGTTCGCCTTCGGACCAGGCGGTCGGGCAATTCGAGCGCGTACATTCGGCTGCCAGCCTGAAGTGGCGTTGCGCCAACCCTGAAAACCCGATCTATGCCCGCCGCAACGGGAAGACGCTGGAGTTTTTCGCGCCGTCGGTCAAGCCATGGCTGCCGGCCTATGCTGAAATTCCCACGCTCGATAGCAATAGCCTGGATTTGAAACCGCCGCCGATGATGCAGCCGCTGCGCCTGTTCATGGGACTGGTGCCGCAAAACGTCCCACGGCGCGGCGCTTATATGGAGATTCCCAACCGGCTCAAGCCTTCGCCACTGAATTTCATCTATCGCTCGCTGAGCGGGCGGGTGCCAAAACTGGAGCCAGGCAGCGTCGCTTTCTCCTTCCTGGATTTCGATGCTTACTAATCCTGAAAGCCAGCCGGCAGCGCTGTTTCTGTTTGCCCATCAGGATGACGAATTCGGGGTCTTCCAGCAGATACTGAATGAACAGCAGAGTGGACGCATGGTGCTGTGCGCCTACCTGACCGATGGCGCTAGTCCTGGCGTGACCCCCGCGGTGCGCAATGCCGAGTCCTTGCGCGTCCTGGCCGCGCTGGGTGTGCAGGAACAGAACGTCATTTTTGCTGGTGAACAACTCGGCATCCGTGACGCGACCTTGCCTGAAAATATGTCCGCCGTAGAGCAATGCTTGCGTGGCATACTCAGCAGTTATGCCATCGAGCGCCTCTACGTCACGGCATGGGAGGGCGGGCACCATGATCATGACGCCCTGCATGCCGTGACTGTCCGGCTTTGTTACGCGTTGGGTCGCCAAGCCGAGGTTTCACAATATTCGCTTTACAACGGAAAGAATTGCCCAGGGCCATTCTTTTCCGTTCTTAAGCCGCTGTCCGAGAATGGATGTGTTGAAAAGCTGGCGATATCGTTCAAGAATCGCCTGCGCTTCTTGCGCTATTGCTTGAGTTACCCGTCGCAGCGAAAGACATGGATCGGCCTGTTTCCGTTCGTGACGATGCGCTATGTTTTTACGCCGTATCAGCAATTGCAAGGAGTAAGCCTCGATCGCCTGAGATTTCGGCCGCACGCGGGAGACCTCTATTACGAAAAGCGAAACTTCTTTACCTGGCACCGCATGGATGAACTTGTGAACGGGGCACTGGCGGAAAAATGAAATATTCGGTGCTCGCTTCTTCGTACCTTGGCTCAATGTAATTTTTTACTTAGGATATTCATGAAATATATTTTTATGATTGTAGCAACCGCACTTTCGTTGAGCGCTTGTTCAGATCCCGAAAGTCCAGCGGCAAGCGCAGCAGCAAATGCTGGCACCGCAGCGTCTGCCGTGGTGTTCAGCAAAGCTGAAACCACCCGCCCAGCATCGCTGCCAGTTGAACTGGCTGTGGTGGGCACCTGCGGCTTTGACCGCCTGAATGGCAGCGAGCACGGCGAATCCAGTGCTATTAGCGATAAGGTGCGCGTGGCGTTGAACGGTTGGTCTGCTGATACCAATGCAACTGCCGTACCTGGTCCAGTCATCGTTGAATTTGATGGCCCAGTCAAACTTTACGTGTCCGCCCAGCGCAGCCTGAAGCGCCCTGACGTCGCTGGCGCATTCAACAATCCTGTACTGCAGGATGCGGGCTGGGAAGCGAATGTAGACTTGTCCGCTGCGACGCCAGGTTCCTACAAAATCCACCTGATTGAAATCAATGGCTCGACTGCGACCATTTGTGATCCGCATGGTGCATTGGTGATCGCTGGTTAAGCAAAATTAATGGCCGGCGTCTCTGAATGGCGCCGGTTGAGAGGATATTCGTCATTCGCGATGGCAGATGGTGTTCTAGGCTATAAACATGAAAAACAATTCGCTGATCGCTAGTGATCATTTGGTGTACCGACCATCGATAGATGGATTGCGCGCAATCGCAGTGGTATCGGTACTTATTTCCCATATTTTCCCTAAGGTTTTGCGCGGCGGATTCGTAGGGGTTGATATTTTCTTTGTAATTTCCGGCTTCTTGATTGGCAATATCATTTTCAACAAGCTGGAGGCTGGCAATTTCAGCTTCTTCGATTTCTACTCGCGGCGGGTTCGGCGAATTTATCCGGTATTGATCGTCGTACTGGCGTGCACGTATGCCGCTGGCTGGTACGTGCAACTTCCGGCAGAATTTGCCACGTTGGGTAAGCATATCGCCGGCGGCTCATTATTTGCATCCAATGTCGTTTTGTGGTCTGAAGCGGGCTATTTCAGCACGGCTTCCGAGCTTAAGCCTTTGTTGCATCTGTGGTCGCTGGGGATTGAAGAGCAATTCTATCTGGTATGGCCGTTGTTGCTGTGGTTGTTCTGGCGTAAAAAGAATTTTGTACTCGTTTCCTTGTTGATTCTAATTGGGGTTTCGTTTTCCTATAACGTCCTCCTTGTCAAGAATAACCCGGTTACCGCTTTCTTTTTGCCGCTGCCCCGATTCTGGGAACTGGGCTTGGGAAGTTTTATTGCCTTTGTGTCGTCCGGTAATCGATTTGTCAAATTTAGTGAAAATATCGGCATCGGCGATCTGATAAGGAATCATAAGAAACCGATTCTGCAATTTATTTCGGCAGCTGGCTTTACCTTGATCGTATGTGCCATTTTCTTGATCGATCCAGGGAAAAGATTCCCTGGTTATTGGGCACTGTTGCCGACAGCAGGCGCGGCGTGCCTCATTATTGGTGGCGAGAATTCATTCATCAACAGCAAGATACTTGCCAGCCGACCATTTGTGTTTATCGGCTTGATCAGCTATCCGCTGTACCTTTGGCATTGGCCAATAATTTCATACTACAACATTGTTCGACCGGTGGTATCGCCGACAAGTGACCTCCTGATTCGCATAGCGATCTTAGGTTCCAGCATTGCCTTGGCATGGTTGAGCTACAATTTTATTGAAAAGCAGCTCAAGAATTTCAGGCAGGAAGTCCTGAAGTTTTGGATTTTGCTGAGCGCAATGTTTGTTCTTGGAACGGTTGGCGCGGTCACTTATTACAAAGAAGGTTTCATTTCGCGATTCCCGGCGGAAATTTCCGATTTGCTCCAGATTCGCAATGTATACGAATACTTCCACTTCGCCGATATTATTCGGGACGGAAAGTGCCATAGCAACCCGGTTGGGATGCCGCTCGAATCGAGGATTGAAAACTGTGGTGGAAAGTCCAAACCCCTGGTTTTCATGTGGGGCGATTCTTACGCCGCGGCCTTGTACCCGGGTCTGGCGAAGTTGGCCGAAACGAGGCCCTTTGGCATAGCGCAGTTTACTGCCGGCAATGCGCCACCTTTCTTCGTACACGACAAAATCGCCGCTAACAATAAAAGTTTGGAATCAGCGAACGCTGAAGCACTTGAGGCAGCAAGGGTCCTGCAACCGGACGCAATTGTCATTACCTGGATGATCGGTGGGATGAATGCTTACGATACTCCACAAAAATCGGTGGAAGCATTAGGTGAAACCGTTCGTAAGATCCGTGCAGCCACTCCACAAGCGCGCATTGTCGTCATTGGCCCCCTGCCTGAGTGGAACAAGACTTTGCTAAATAGCATGATCGGCTACTGGCAAACCACACCAATGCATTCGCTTGCGCCGGAATATATGAGCTATGGCTTGCGTACTGAACCCGCAAAATGGGATGAGTATTTCAAGGCTGAGATGCCTAAGATTGGAGTTAGTTATATTTCGGCGCTGGACATCATGTGCAACGCACAAGGGTGCCTGACGCGAGTTGGCCCGGGCGCGAGCGAACTGACCGCTGTCGATTCGGGCCACCTTACAAAACCGGCTTCTGAATACTTTGTGAGCAAGATCGGCACCAAGATATTCTTCGACTGAGACGAGTTAATGCTCATGGTTATTAAGATAGTATTTTTTGGGATATATTGAGATGGAAAACATTGGAAAAAAAGCCTTGATCACTGGCATCACTGGCCAGGATGGCGCCTACCTGGCGCAGTTGTTGTTGGAAAAAGGCTATGAAGTGACCGGTACTTATCGTCGCACCAGCTCGGTCAATTTTTGGCGTATCGCTGAGCTTGGCATCGAGGCCCATCCGAAGCTGAGGCTGGTCGAGTACGACCTGACCGACCTGGGTTCCAGCATCCGCCTGCTGCAAGCCGGCGATTTCGACGAGATCTACAACCTGGCGGCGCAAAGCTTCGTCGGTGTGTCGTTTGACCAGCCTGTAACCACAGCCGGTATCACCGGCATTGGCCCGGTCCACCTGCTGGAAGCGATCCGAATCGTGAATCCGAAGATCCGCTTCTACCAGGCGTCGACTTCGGAAATGTTCGGTAAGGTTCAGGCCATCCCTCAAGTCGAAGACACCCCATTCTACCCGCGCAGCCCATATGGCGTGGCCAAGCTGTACGCGCACTGGATGACCGTGAACTACCGCGAGTCGTACGGCATCTTCGGTTCCAGCGGCATCCTGTTCAACCACGAGTCGCCGCTGCGCGGCCGTGAGTTCGTCACCCGTAAGATCACCGACTCGGTCGCCAAGATCAAGCTGGGCCAGCTGGATGTGCTGGAACTGGGCAATATGGATGCCAAGCGCGACTGGGGCTTCGCCAAGGAATACGTGGAAGGCATGTGGCGCATGCTGCAGGCCAGCCAGCCTGACACCTTTGTACTGGCCACCAACCGCACCGAAACCGTACGCGATTTTGTTTCGCTGGCATTCAAGGCGATCGACGTAGAGATCGACTGGAAAGGCGAAGCCGAGAACGAAGTTGGCCGTTGCGCCACCACCGGCAAAGAGCTGGTGCGCGTCAATCCGCGTTTCTACCGTCCCGCCGAAGTGGAGCTGCTGATCGGTGATCCAGCCAAGGCGACGCGTGAACTGGGCTGGAAGCCGGACACCACGCTGGAAGAGCTGTGCCAGATGATGGTCGAGGCCGACCTGCGCCGTAACGCCGCCGGCTTCTCGTTCTGAGTTGAACGGCATGAAGCGCGCACTGATTACCGGCATTCACGGCTTTACCGGCCACTATCTCGCGCAATCATTGCGCGCTGCAGGCTATCGCGTGTTCGGCACAGCTTTGTCGCCGACTGCTGAAGAGCAGGACGTGATCGCAGTCGACCTGGGCGAGCGCGATGCGGTACTGCGCATGGTCGAAGAAGTACAGCCGGATGTCGTTGTGCACCTGGCTGCAATTGCGTTTGTCGCGCATTCGGATATCGAGGCGATGTACCGTGTCAACTTGATGGGTACCCGCAACTTGCTGGAGGCATTGGCAGCACTGGCCAACAAACCGTCAGCCGTGTTGCTGGCATCGAGCGCGAATATCTATGGCAATGCCGATGTCGAACCTATCAGTGAAGTCGTGGCGCCGGCCCCCGCCAACGATTACGCAGTGAGCAAACTGGCGATGGAATACATGGCACGTCTGTGGATGGATCGTTTGCCAATCACGATCGTGCGGCCATTTAACTATACGGGTGTCGGGCAGCATGAGAATTTCCTGCTGCCGAAAATCGTGTCGCACTTCAAGCGTGGCGCGCGTGACATTGAACTTGGCAACCTGCACGTGTGGCGCGATTTCTCGGATGTGCGCATGGTGGTGGATAGCTATTCCCGCTTGGTAGCGGCGGGGAGCCAGATTGCAGGCCAGACCTTTAACGTCTGTTCCGGCAACGGGCAATCCCTCGGCGAAGCACTCGATATGATGGCTGGGATAGCCGGCTATCGAATCAATGTTACGGTCAATCCTGCCTTTGTTCGCAGCAACGAAGTTACCCGGCTGGTGGGCAGCAACGCCAAACTGCAGGCCGCAATCGGACCACTGAATCAACGGCCGCTGGCGGAGACCCTGCGCTGGATGTACGAAAGCTGAACCCCGCCTGCGGGTCAGGCGCCCTCGCTGCAGTTCCGCTCCTGAAAGCGCGGGGCAAGTTACAGCCTCGAATTCGCCAATAGCGCTTTATTGTCGTGGCCCCATCACAGGAACGAGATGGGGCCGATACGATTCGCAAGAAGACTAAAAATGACAGCACATAATGTTCACCCAAAATATCGACCAGATATTGATGGGCTACGCGCTCTTGCGATTATTTCTGTAGTCATCTTCCATGCCTTCCCCGATTGGGCTCCGGGCGGTTTTGTTGGGGTGGATGTCTTCTTTGTTATTTCAGGATATCTCATATCGGTAATTATCTTGAAGAGCCTGGAGAACAATGAATTTTCGTTCATCGAGTTCTATTCGCACCGGGTAAGGCGGATTTTCCCGGCGCTTGTACTGGTCGTGACTGCAGTCTATGTGGCCGGTTGGTTTATCCTGTTGTCCGACGAATTCAAGCAACTCGGAAAACACATAACCGGAAGCATGGGGTTTACTGAAAATTTCATACTCTGGAAAGAGGCAGGATATTTTGACGTTAAAACTGAACTTAAGCCGCTCATGCATTTGTGGTCGCTGGCGGTTGAGGAACAGTTTTACCTGATTTATCCACTGCTGATCTGGACATTATGGAAAACCAGGCTGAATATCCTGCTTGGTATCGCTTTGCTGGGGGGCGTTTCGTTTGCCCTGAACGCAAAAGGCATTAACAATGATGCCGTAAAGACGTTTTTCGCACCGCAAACGCGCTTCTGGGAATTGCTATTTGGGGCCGTAATTGCTTACGTTAATGTATACAAGTCGCATTGGCGGTTCTGGACGCGCCCGGCATTACCGGCCGGTCAGTCTTTATCGGCCAACACCCTGGCGATTATCGGACTCTTGTTAATTAGTATTGCCATCGCGGCCTATAGCCGTACGGTGCCATATCCCGGCGTGCGGGCCGTTCTTCCGGTATTTGGCGCCGCCTTGCTCGTCCTTGCTGGTCCACACGCTTGGGTCAATAGCAAACTGCTGTCGTGCAAGCCTTTAGTCTGGGTAGGACTAATCAGTTATCCCCTCTATCTTTGGCATTGGGTCCTGCTGTCATTCCTGCGCATTATCCAGGGTGAAGAGACTGATCCATCAACGCGTATGGTTGCGGTCGTGTTGTCGATACTGTTGTCTTGGTTGACCTTTAAGTTGATCGAGCTCCCGCTCAGGTTTGGTGAGCACCGTGGATTCAAGACCGCCGGGCTGCTTTTGCTTGCAGTTGTATTGGGATTAATCGGCTATACGACGTACTTGAAGGATGGCTTAACTTTCAGGAGTGATGCCCGTTTTCAAGACAGTCGAAATGGCGATACCGGCCACCTTGAGTATCACAAGTACATTGCCGAAAAATATTTCCTGTGCACTCCAGAAGTGGTCGCGGCTGAAGCACTTAAATGGGATACATATACGCGGTGCATGCAAAGCAAATCCAGCGATCAGGTTGATGTTGCGTTAATTGGCGACAGCCATGCGGAGCATCTATTTATTGGCGTGGCTGAGGCTCTGCCGGAAAAAAATGTTGCCTTCTACATCAAGGGCAGTCCTCCGTTTCTGGATAACCCGGAGTTCAAGAATATTTACCGTGCCGTCATTGAAAGCCAAAGTATAAAAACCGTCATTTTGACGATGCATTGGGTGGCTCGTTATGGTGAGGTTCCTAAAGAATCGACACTGGACGGGGAGCTCATCAAAGCGGTGGACGCGCTATCTGCTGCCGGGAAAAAGGTATATTTAACGGACGATGTTCCGGTTTTCCCATTTGATCCTGAAAAATGCAAAGGACGTCGTCGTTTTTCAAATAACAGCATTTGCAAGATGCCACGTGTGGTGGCCAAATCCCAGGAAGATACATATCGTGCTGCCTTGATGAAGGTCGTTGAGAGTCGACCCTCGGTGAGGCTTCTGCCGCTAACTGAATATATTTGCGATGAACTTAGCTGCAGCATGACCAAAGGTGACGCTGTTTTGTACCGCGATCATAATCATTTGAATATTATTGGATCCGCCTTGGTTGGTCGAAAGCTGATTGAAGATAATCTCCGTTTATTCGGGGAGCACTAATCGTCCCATGCGGAACGGCTACGGCGGGTATCGCCCGTCCAGCCAATGGAAACCCGCGTGCTGTAAGCGTCATTCGGCTTCAAGCCCGGACCGCAGGCGTTGAAGATTCGGTTCCGCCGTTGTTGCGAAAACGCGAAAGCAGGCGGTAAACGGGCAAAGTAGAAGGACGGCTATTTACCTGCTGTATCATGAACGATACAATAGTTTCATCTTTGATATCAATCAGGATGGTTGTAGTTTTGCGACTGTAGCCTTTTTTTTGGGGAGACATTTGCGCCTCGATAGCGCCCAGGTCAATATTTCATTTGATTGCGTTGATGACAGGCGGGAATAAAATTGTCCAGCCGCGCCGATAAACTTTAATATAGTAAATAATGCCATATCAGAGGGCTGTGATTTGCAAAATGCTTACATTTAAAAGTAAATTAATATTTCTCGTCTTAATTGTTTTCTCCATTTCATTCGCAATTTGCCTCTATCCAGAACCCCCTGCACGACTGCTAACCGATCCAGACCAGACAACGTTGGTGGGCAGCGAAAAAAGCAAAGTTATCGTCACCGATATAGCCCATCAAACCCGGCAGCTCCGACAATCAGTGGCGACCCCCGAAGGTTATTTGTACCGCAACTGGACTCCGGAGGCTGGAATAGGACCGCTGAAGATCCAATCCAATGTCTTCGTTCCATCCAAGTATATGTCGGTTATTGTGACTGGGTCGACACGTTCAATTGATGGTCTAGCAAAAGCGTACATCGAATGTGAAAAGAATGGTGCTCGATTACCATTGTTAAACGGCAACGTAAATGCGAACATCTCGGAAACGGTCGTTTCGACTCCCAAAAGCTGGTGCTCCAAAGGCGCGCGATTAGTATTTGAAACCTCGGAAGAGAATTCGTATGTAGGAGTTGGTGCTGTTTATAAAATTTCTCCTATTTCTTATTGGAAGCTAAGCTTCGTAGGGCAAATGCCGTTTTACTTTACTACGTTGCTGGTCCTTGCGTTCTTCATGTTTGCAGGGGGCGCAGCTGCACTCCGTTACGGCTGGGGCCATGACCCTCTGCCCGTTGCGTTTGCGTCGCTGGGCGTCGCGTCGCTGGGTGTCTTCTATCTTCCAACGATTATCAGTGAGGAGTTGCGCCGCTTTAGTCCGATTCTAGTCATTTCAATATTTGTTTGTTTGTTCTTCGTCGCGGGTGCGCAGGCCAGGAAAATGGCTGCGGTCAAGCTTTTGCCATACTTTAAGGTCTGGACATTAATCAGCCTGGTTTGTTTTGCACTTCTATGCCTGGCCTATAATGGGCTCGGTCATTGGGAGCCAAATTATCGTTTTTGGCCTGCGTCTTGGTCAGCCGATTCGGAACTGCCTTGGCTTTTTGCCGAGGCTGTCCGGAATGAGTGGAATTTGCATGAGATTTTTGGCGGGCAATGGATGCCAACGGACAGGCCGCCATTGATGACCGGGGCGTTATTGCTTTTGGCCGACGTTTTCGAACAGCTTCAGATCAATAATGATGGCAATTACCTCCGCGGCACTGCATTTAATGTAGCCTCAATAGCATTGAACACTTTGTGGGCGCCGGCCATTCTTTGGTTACTGAGCAGGCTGGCGGCGTTCCTCAACAGGAAACAATGCGCGGGCATCTTGTTGTTCATTGCATGTACCCCGTTCGTCTTGTTTAACTCAGTCTACGGTTGGCCAAAAGCATTCGGAGCTGCGTTTGCACTGGTCGCGTTCGGTTTGGTATGGCAATTGCGTGCCGCGCCCGCAGGTACGACGCCAGCAAAGGATTCGGCTCTGATCCTGTTCCCGATCGTTTCGGCCTTATCGATGCTGGCACATATGTCAGGCGCCTTGTTTATCGCGCCGCTGGGCTTTCTGTATTTGTTGTGGTGTTTGCGCCTTGCGAATCTTAAAAAGATCATTATTGGCGGGGGTATTGCGCTGTCACTGCTGGCAAGCTGGAGTATTTACAAATACGTGGTACTACCAAGCTCTGACCCCGTTACAAGGTATGCGTTGACCGGAAGTTTTGGGTTTGGGAGTAAAACATCTACGTGGGAAATGCTCGCTGATTTTTATCGCGGTCTTAATCTGCGGCAATGGCTTGAGATTAAAAAAATCATGTTTGCGCAAGCCTTCTACCCGATCGATCATGGGATAACAAACGTCCATGTGAACTCAGATTACGGTGCGAATTCAATAGAAAAGTTAAGGGCATTGGATTTTATGCTCCTGTCGGCGGGCAATTCTGGGATCTTGGTGGTTTGCGCCGCATCGGTTTGGGCGCTTGTCAGTGGCATCCTGTGGGGCCGAGATAGTGCTGTAGAGCGCGCAAAACCTTTTTTTGCATTGCTTCTGACGTCTGTACTGACCTGGTTGATGATTGTAATTCTCTTTATTGCGCCTACGGTTCTTCACCATTGGCCTTACGCTGCTGTTTTCGGATTGGCAGTGGGCGGCAGTGTCATAACCCAATACCGCTTCCCTCGGTTCTTCAAAGTCCTGTTGTTGGCCTTGGTCACCTACACGGGAGCAGTCTGGATTATTTCTCCGCTGCAGATCGCATTGACTATTGATATGAGCGCAGCCATTTTGCTGATTTTGCTTTTAGGCGCGGCTTTTATTTATAGGGAAAGCTCCCTGTTTTCAAACGAGGAGCAGTTTGATGCAAGCGCGGAAGTCGACGCAGAACGTGGGCGCAAAGTCCAGGGATTGCGCGCGCCGTGGCGGGCCAGGGCGGCCCGGTAGCACCCAGGCCGCGCGGCCTGCAGGGCGCCAGGCTCATTCGCGAGCTTGGCGCATCGTGGAGGGGTTTGTTTACTTGCGGCTGTAGACGTCTTCCAGGCGGACAATATCGTCTTCGCCAAGATAGCTGCCGGACTGGACTTCGATCAGGTGCAATGGCAGCTTGCCCGGATTTTCCAGGCGATGGACCATGCCGATCGGGATATAGGTCGATTCGTTTTCAGTCAGCAGAATCTCTTTATCGCCGCAGGTCACCAGCGCGGTGCCCGATACCACCACCCAGTGCTCGGCACGGTGGTGGTGCATCTGCAGGGACAGCTTGCCGCCAGGGTTGACGGTAATGCGTTTAACCTGGAAGCGCTCGCCAATATCAATGCCTTCGTAGTAGCCCCACGGGCGGTACATCTTGGTATGGTGCAGGTGTTCGGTACGGCCCTTGGTTTTCAGGTGATCGACGACCTGCTTCACGCGCTGGACCTGGTCCTTGTGCGCGACCAGCACGGCGTCGGCAGTTTCCACGATGACGAGATCCTGGACGCCGATCGCCGCCACGATGCGGCCTTCGGCACGCACCAGGGTGTTGCTGACATCGTCGAGGTAGACATCGCCGCGTGTGACGTTGCGATTGGCATCGGACTGCTGCACATCGGCCAGGGCGGTCCATGACCCTACATCGTCCCATCCAATCGAAGCTGGCACCACGACGGCGCGCGTCGTTTGCTCCATGACCGCATAGTCGATCGAATCGGCAGGGCAGGCAGTGAAGGCCGCTTCATCCAGCCGGCAGAAGTCCAGGTCGCGGTAGCCTTTGGTCACCGCTTCTTCGCTGGACTTGGCCATGACGGGCTGGAATTGCGCCAGTTCCTTCAGGTAGGCATCGGCGCGGAACAGGAACATGCCGCTATTCCAGAAGAAATTGCCGGCATCGATAAAGCCCTGCGCGGTTTCGCGGTTCGGCTTTTCAACGAAGCGGGCGACGCTGAAACATCCGTCCGCCTTCAGCGGCTCGCCGCTCTGGATGTAGCCGTAACCGGTTTCAGGCGCGCTTGGCACGATGCCGAACGTGGCCAATGCCCCGCCTTCCACCTGGGTGGCGGCGCGCTGGACCGCGGCATAAAAGGCATCCACATCCTTGATCACGTGGTCGGCCGGCAGCACCAGCATGACAGCCTGCGGGTCGATCGCCGCCAGGTAATGGGCGGCAGCCGCCACGGCGGGCGCCGTATTGCGCCCGACCGGCTCCAGCAGGATGCCCAAGGGATTGACGCCGATTTCGCGCATCTGTTCTGCCACCAGGAAGCGGTGTTCGTTGCCACAGACCACCAGCGGCTGCATCATGCCGTCGCGGCCGGACAGGCGCAGCGCTGTTTCCTGCAACATGGTCCTATCGGTCACCAAGGGCAGCAATTGCTTGGGCAATGCCGCACGCGACAACGGCCACAAGCGGGTCCCGGCGCCGCCGGACAAGATGATCGGATAAATTTTCATGCTAATCGTTTTCGGTTGAAGACTAAGCCGCGAAGTTTACAACATTTCCTCGGCGGAGCGGCCCTGGCTGCACGCCAACGGGCGTGGGGGTGGTTCGGCCGCCCATGTTGTTATGTTAGAATGTTTTTCAGTTCAGGCAAAAGTTCAACTTCCTGATAGCGCGGCCAGCGTTTATAGTTCACGGTCGGCGCCAGCATCCATTTTGCGTGACCCGCCCCCGGGAACTGCCCGGCGACGCGGTTCCGGCTTGCTGTATTCCGCCTTCGCCCAAACCTATCCTTAACTAGCTGGAGAGTGCATGTCCACGCCATATTCGATGCCGCAACCATGAATTCGTTGCCATTGATTATCGACCTTGACGGTACCCTGATCCACACCGATATGCTGCACGAGTCAGCGATCAGGACCTTCCGCGACAAGCCCGCGGAGGTATTGCGCATCCCATTCCTGCTGGCCCGCGGCAAAGCCGTGCTGAAGCGCCGCCTGGCCCAGCACGGTGAATTCGATGCCGCCTCGCTGCCCTACAACATGGCGCTGCTGGACTGGCTGCACCAGCAGCGCAGCGATGGCCGCAAGCTGATCCTGTGTACTGCGTCCGACCAGTCGATCGCCAATGCCATTGCCGAGCACCTCGGCGTTTTCGACGAAGTGATGGCCAGCGACGGCGTGGTCAACCTGGCTGGAAAAAACAAGGCGGCGGCCCTGGTTGAGCGCTTTGGCCAGGCCGGTTACGACTATGCGGGCAATTCGCAGGCAGACCTGCCGGTGTGGCGCAGTGCGCGCCGTGCGGTGGTGGTCAACGCGCCGGCTGACCTGGCCAAGCGCGCAGCCGACTGCTGCGAGGTGGAGCGTTCTTTCGCGGCGCCCGGCGCCGGTTTCACCGCCTGGCGCCGTGTGCTGCGGGTGCACCAGTGGCTGAAGAACCTGCTGCTGTTCGTGCCGTTGTTCGCTGCGCACGAGTTTCCCAATCCGGCACACTGGTTGCCGCTGGTGCTGGCCTTCGTCGCATTCAGCCTGTGCGCTTCCTCGGTCTATATCGCGAATGACTTGCTGGACCTGGAAAGCGACCGCCAGCATCCGCGCAAGCGCCACCGCCCATTCGCCAGCGGCCAGGTGCCGGCCTGGCAGGGCGTGCTCTGTGCGCCGCTGCTGCTGCTGGCCAGTGCCGGCGTCGCCTGGCAGGTGGGCGGCGCTTTCTTCTCCTGGCTGGCGGGCTACTTCCTGGTGACCTGCGCCTATTCCTGGTTCCTGAAGCGCCTGATGCTGGTCGACTGCCTGGCGCTGGCGATGCTGTACACGCTGCGCATTGTGGCCGGCGCGGCAGCGCTGGCCATGCCGCTGTCGTTCTGGCTGCTGGCATTTTCGGTCTTCCTGTTCCTCTCGCTGGCCTTCGTGAAACGCTATGCCGAGTTGCAGGTGCAAATCCTGAACGGCAAGAAAAAGGCGCACGGACGCGGCTACCTCACCACTGACGCACCGCTGATCCAGATGCTGGGCATCAGTTCGGGCTACGCGGCGCTGGTGGTGTTGGCCTTGTACCTGAACAGCGAAACCGTGCTGATGTTGTATCGTTCGCCCGAGTTCGTGTGGGGCGCCGTGCCGGTCATGCTGTTCTGGGTCAGCTGGATGTGGATGCAGGCGCACCGCGGCAATATGCATGACGATCCGCTGGTGTACGCAGTCAAGGACAAAGCCAGCCTGTTTGCCGGCGCCTGCTTTGCGATGGTGCTGGCGGCAGGCTCGGCGGAGTGGCCGTGGTAATGGTGTCTTCCTGGGGACGGCTGGGCCAGTGGGAACACGAGGTGCGGCCCCTGGCTGAGCGCGCCCAGGTGGGGTCCCGGTTGCAGTGCGCTACCCCCGGGCTGGCGCACGGCATGGGGCGCAGCTACGGCGATGTTTGCCTCAATCCAGGCGGCGTGCTGTGGCGCACCACCGGCCTGGACCGCTTTATCAGCTTTGACCAGGAAAGCGGCTTGCTGTGCTGCGAAGCCGGTGTCCTGCTGCGCGATATCCAGCGGCTGGCGATTCCGCGCGGCTGGATGCTGCCGGTCACGCCCGGCACCCAGATGGTGACGGTCGGCGGTGCTATCGCAAACGACGTGCATGGCAAGAATCACCACGCGCTCGGTTCCTTTGGCGACCATGTGCGCCGTATTGAATTGTTGCGCACGGACGGCAGCCGCATCGCGTGCGGGCCGGGCGAGAACCCGGCATGGTTTGCCGCCACGGTCGGCGGCCTGGGCCTGACCGGCGTCATCAGCACTGCCGAGATACAGCTGCGCCGCGTTGCGGGCCCCTGGCTGGAAACAGAAACCCTGCCGTACTCCAACCTCGACGAATTCTTCCAGCTGGCCGATGCTTCCGAAGCGGGCTGGGAGCACACGGTGTCGTGGATTGACTGCCTGTCCGGGAATGGGCGCGGCATCTTCCTGCGCGCCAACCATTGCGCCACCGAGGGCCGCGCAGCGCCGCGCGCGCGCGCGCGCACCATGCCGTTCGTGCCGCCGGTGTCGCTGGTGAACGGGCTGTCGCTGGCGCCTTTCAATTCCGCTTACTACAACTTGCAAAAGAGCCGCGCCGGCAAAGGCGTGGCGCATTACGAGAGCTATTTCTATCCTCTCGATAATTTGCACGAATGGAACCGCATGTACGGTCCCAAGGGCTTTTACCAATACCAGAGCGTGGTGCCGCGCGCCGTCGGGCGCACTGCGGTACAGGCCATGCTGCAAGCGATCAGCGACAGCGGCGAGGGCTCCTTCCTGGCCGTGCTGAAGACCTTTGGCGAACGCGAAGCGCTTGGCATGCTGAGCTTCCCGCAGCCGGGCGTGACGCTGGCGCTGGATTTCCCGAACCGCGGCGAGCGCACGGCGCGCCTGTTCGAACGGCTCGACGTCATCGTTGCCGAAGCCGGCGGCCGCATCTACATGGCCAAAGACGCGCGCATGCCGCGCGCACTGTTCGAGGCCGGCTACCCGCGCCTCGCCGAATTTTTGCAATACCGCGACCCGGGCATCAGCTCGGCCATGTCGCGCCGCTTGATGGGGAACTAAGTGTCTGACAACAGGAAAAACATCGTGATCGTCGGCGCCACGTCGGCCATGGCCGAACACTGCGCCCGCCTGTGGGTGGCCGGCGCCGCGGTCAAACTGACCTTGCTGGGACGCAACCGCGAGAAAACCGAGGCCGTGGCAGCCGACCTGCGCGTGCGCAGCTCGCAGTCGGCCATCCAGGTCATCGAAGCGAACTTCAGTGATCCGCAGCTGATCCGCGCCACGGTGGAGGGCATCGTGGCCGGCGGCCTGCCGGACACCGTGCTGATCGCGCACGGCTCGCTGCCGGAGCAGCAGGCTTGCCAGGACGACCTGGCGTTGGCAGCCGAGGCGATGGAAGTGAACGGCATCTCGCCGGCCCTGTTTGCCGAAGCATTTGCCGGCCACATGCAGCGCGCCAACCGCGGCACCTTGACCATCATCGGCTCGGTGGCAGGCGAACGCGGCCGCAAATCCAACTACGTCTACGGCGCCGCCAAAGGCCTGGTGACGCGCTATGCCGAAGGCTTGCAGCACCGCCTGGCCGGCACAAACGTCAAAGTGGTGCTGGTCAAGCCTGGTCCGACCGCTACGCCGATGACGGCGCATATGCCGCAACGGGGCATGGCCAGCGTTGACGCCGTCGCAGCCCAGATCGTTGCCGCCACGGCCAAGGGCCAGCCGGTGCTGTACACCCCGGGTAAATGGGCGCTGATCATGCTGGTCATCGCCAACCTGCCGCGCGCCATCTTCAACCGGATGGACATATGAGCGGCAGCGCCCCGGCGCTGCGTTCCCCGAGGCTGCGCCAGTTCTTCGCATGCATGGCGGCGCTGCTCGCCGCCCTGGCGCTGGTCGGCGCTTTCCGCAATTATTCGCCCGTGCCGTTCTTTGACATGTGGGGACCTTACCTGCAACTGCTGGACCTGACAGCCAGCGGCGACTGGCACGTCTGGTGGGCGCAGCACAATGAACACCGCATCGTGCTGGCGCGCCTGTTGTTCTGGGCCGACCTGCGCTGGTTCGATGGCGCCGGCTGGTTCCTGATCGCGGCCAACTGCGCGCTGGTGGCGCTTGCCGGCCTGCTGTTCTGCCGTATCCTGGGCCAGGTCGATGCTGCGCCCGGGCGGGCCGCCGACAAGCATGCGCTAGCCTGGTTCATCGCCGGCGCGCTATTCTTCTGGAGCCAGCAAGAGAACCTGACCTGGGGCTTCCAGAGCCAGTTCATCCTGGCCCAGCTGGTTCCGCTGGCAGCCTTGTACGCGCTGTACCGCTCGATCCAGGGTGGGGCGGGGATGTTCGCCCTGGCCTGCCTGCTGGGCATCCTGTGCGCCGGTACGATGGCAAACGGCGTGCTGGCCCTGCCGCTGATGACTGCTTACGCCCTGCTGACGCGCCAGGGCTGGCGGCGCGGCGTGGTGCTTGCGCTGGTCACCACGCTGGTGCTGTTCGCCTATTTCCACGACTATGCGACGCCTGCCGGGCACAGTTCCCCGTTGCAGTCGCTGCGCGAGCAGCCGCTGCAGCTCGTCCGTTATGTGCTGTATTACCTGGGCAGCCCATTCCATTTTGCGTTTGGCAACAAAGGATTGGGCCGCGTTGCGGCCACGCTGGCCGGCCTGTTCCTGTTGGGGAGCGCGATCCGTTTCGCCTGGTGCTTCTGGCGCCAGCCGCGCCAGTTCGCCTTGCCGCTGGCGCTGCTGTTCTTCATCGCCTACATCGTTGGCACGGCATTCGGCACGGCGGGTGGACGCCTGATTTTCGGCCTGAGCCAGGCACTATCGCAGCGCTACACCACACCGGCCCTGATGGCATGGGCGGCGTTGCTGGTATTGTATGCGCCTGCGTTGCTGGCGCTGCAAGAGCGGCCGCGGCGTCGCGCCTGGGGTGGGCTGGTGGTGCTGGCGGTGCTGATGATGGCGTACCAGTGGCGGGCGCTGAAGTCCAATGAGGACGAATTGTTTGGCCGTAGCGTTGCCGCCCTGGCCGTTGAAATGCGCGTCAAGGACCAGGCGGAAATCGGCCGGGTAGCGCCGAATACCGATATCGTCGATTCCTCCGCGCTGGCCGCGGACAGGCAGCGTTCGGTGTTCGGCCTGTATCCCTATCGCGGCGCGCGGGCGAGCATGGGCCAGCAAATGGCGCCTATGGCACTGCCGGCGTGCCGGGGCGCCCTCGAACTGGCCGAGACGATCGCGGGCGATCAGCGTTTCGTGCGCGTGAGCGGCTGGTTGTATGAACCGCTCGGGAATACAGTGCCGCAGGTGGTCCGGATGCTGGATGCCGACGGTACACAGGTCGGCTATGCCTTGGGCGGCTGGGCCTGGAACGACGCGGCGGCCGCGCTGCACAAGGCGGCACGCCAGTCCGGGTATCGCGGTTACCTGTCGTCCGGCCAGGCGCAAAGCCTGATGCTGCGCGGCGAGGGCCCGGCCGGACCGGCCTGTGAATTGCGTGTCAGGGTACCGGCGGCGCAGCCGGACAAGATCAATGAGGAAGAAAAGAAATGAGCAAAAAAATTCTGCTCCCGGGTGGCGCCGGGCTGGTTGGCCAGAACCTGGTAGCGCGCCTGAAGGCGAAGGGCTACACGGATATCGTGGTGCTCGACAAGCATCGTCCCAACCTGGAAGTACTGAAACGGGTGCAGCCCGACATCACGGTGGAATATGCCGACCTGGCCAAGCCGGGCGAGTGGCAGCGCCACTTCGCTGGCGCCGAGGTGGTGGTCATGCTGCAGGCCCAGATCGGCGGCATCGATTACCAGGAATTCGTCGACAATAACGTGACCTCCACCCGCCTGATCCTGGATGCCGTCAAGGCCAACCATGTGCCGCAGCTGGTGCATATCAGCTCCTCGGTGGTGATGTCGGTGGCCGATGACTTTTACACCCGCTCCAAGAAAGAGCAGGAGCAGATGGTGCTCGCGAGCGGCATCCCTTGCCCGATCCTGCGCCCGACCCTGATGTTCGGCTGGTTCGACCGCAAGCACCTGGGCTGGCTGTCGCGCTTCATGAAGAAAGTGCCGGTGTTCCCGATTCCCGGCCATGGCCGCTACATGCGCCAGCCGCTGTATGTGGGCGACTTCTGCAACGTGATCATCAGCTGCATCGAAAACCGGGTCGATCACGGCATCTACAATATTTCCGGCCATGAGGAAGTCGATTACATCGATATCATCCGCCAGATCAAACGCACCACCGGCGCGCGCGCGGTCATCGCCAAGATCCCGTACAGGCTGTTCTATGCCCTGATCTGGACCTGGAGCCTGTTCGACAAGAACCCGCCATTCACTACCCAGCAGCTGGCCGCCCTGAGCGCCAAGGATTCGTTCGAAGTCATCGACTGGCCGGGCCAGTTCGGTGTGCCGTGCACGCCGTTTGCGAAGGCGATCGACGAGACCTTCAACCACCCGCAGTACAGCAAAGTCATTCTGGAGTTCTAAGTCATGGGTCAACGCATTGCGGTGCTTGGCGCCGGACCGATGGGGCTGGCGGTTGCCTACCAGCTGGCACGCGACGGCCACCAGCCAGTCGTGTTCGAGGCGGACGACCGGGTTGGCGGCATGGCGGCCGCCTTCGATTTTTCCGGCCTGTCGATCGAGCGCTACTACCATTTCCACTGCATCTCCGATACCGCCTTCCTGCGAGTGCTGGACGAGCTGGGGCTGCAGTCGAAGATGCACTGGGTCGCCACCAAGATGGGCTACTGGTACCAGAACCGCCTGCAGCCATGGGGCAACCCGGTGGCGCTGCTGAAGTTCCGCGGCCTGGGCTTGGTGGCCAAATTCCGCTACGGCCTGCACGCCTTCCTGTCCACCAAGCGCAAACGCGAAGACTGGCGTCCGCTCGACCACGTCGAAGCGACCGGCTGGATTCGCCGCTGGGTTGGTGAAGAGGCCTGGGAAGTGCTGTGGCGCCGCCTGTTCGACTACAAGTTCTACGATTACAGCAGCAACCTGTCGGCGGCCTGGATCTGGAGCCGCATCCGCCGCATCGGCACCTCGCGCGCCAGCCTGTTCGAGGAAAAGCTCGGCTATCTCGATGGCGGTTCCGAGACCCTGCTCAATGCCATGCGCGACGATATCGTCAAGCACGGTGGCCAAGTGCGCCTGGGCAGCCCGGCCAGCAAGGTGGTCATGCAGCATGGCCAGGTGCGCGGCATTGAAGCTGGCGGCCAGTTCGAGGCCTTCGACAAGGTGATCAGCACGATTCCGTTGCCCTATGTGCCGCGCGTGATGCCGGACTTGCCGCCAGCGGTGCTGGAAAAGTTCAAGGCCGTCAAGAACATCGCTGTCGTCTGCGTGATTGCCAAGCTGCGCAAGGCGGTCACGGAGAACTTCTGGCTCAATACCAATGATCCGGACATGGATATCCCCGGCCTGGTCGAATACTCCAACCTGCGCCCGCTGGGCGAGCACATCACCTATGTGCCGTTTTACATGCCGGGCGAGCATCCGAAGTTCGCCGACCCGGACCAGGTATTCCTCGACAAGGTGCGCAGCTACCTGAAAAAGATCAATCCGGCGCTGCGGGACGAAGACTTCCTCGACATGCGCGCCAGCCGCTACCGTTACGCACAGCCGATCTGCGAGCCGGGCTATCTGGACAAGTTGCCGCCCGTGGCGCTGCCGGTGAAGGGCCTGTGGGTGGCTGACACCTCGTATTACTACCCTGAGGATCGCGGCATCTCCGAGAGCATCGACTTTGGCCGCAGCATGGCGAAAATGGCGGCCCATGCTGAATAGGGAATTCCTGCGGTTTCTCGTGGCCGGCGGCATTGCTGCCGCGGCCAATTTCGGCTCGCGCTTCGTCTTCAGCACCTTCCTGGATTACGCGCCAGCGGTGTTCTTTGCCTACCTGGTCGGGATGCTGGTCGCGTTTACCCTGATGCGTGGACATGTATTCAATGCGCAGGACGGGGCGCTCGCCGCCCAGGCCGGCAAGTTCGTCGGCGTGAACGTGCTGGCAGTGCTGCAGACTCTGGCGATCAGCTTGCTGCTGGCGCGCTGGCTGCTGCCAAAGCTTGGCATCGTCGAGCACGCGGAAGCGCTGGCGCACCTGGCTGGCGTGCTGGTGCCGGTGGTGACCAGCTATTTTGGCCATAAGTTCCTGACTTTCCGATGAGCCGGGCCGTCGCGCGCATTCAGTCCGCACTGGGTGATCCGCGCGTCGTGCGGACGGTGGTGCTGTTTGTCAGCGCCGGGGTACTGCTCTACCTGCTCGCGATATTCTGGTTCGGCTGGAAAGATACTGCCGCGGCATTGGCATCGTTGGGCCTGAAAGCCTTGCTATTGGGCGCCGTGCTGTCGTCGTCTTCTTACCTGTGGCGTTTTGGGCGCTGGGAGTCTTCGCTGCGTTGCGTCGGGTACCAGGTTCCCAAATGGCGGCACTTCGCCATCTATATGTCGGGACTCGGGTTGACTGCAACGCCTGGCAAGTCCGGGGAGACTTTCCGTTCCGCGCTGTTGCTGTCGCACGGGGTGAGGATTTCACACAGCCTTGCCGCCTTTATCGTCGACCGCGCCAGCGATGTCCTGGGGATGTGCCTGCTGGGCTTTGTCGCCGCCTGGGTGCTGGGGCATGCGCTGGCCTGGGCCTGGCTGCTGGCGTTTGCCGTGCTGCTGTCGGGCAGTTGCGTTTTTGCCTGTGTCCTGCAGCATCCGCGTGCCGCTGCTTGGTGGGGCTGGCTGGGCAGCACCTGGCAACGCTTGCCGGTCACGGGCGGGCAGGCGGTCCTGGAGCACTGGGCTGGCGTGTGGAAGCTGCCGCGTGTGACAGCTTATTCCGTCCTGGCGATGGTTGCCTATGGCACCCAAGCGCTGGTGTTCGCCTGGTTTTGCGATGCCGTAGGGACCGGGGTACCGGTTGCCGCCTGTGTCCTGATTTTTGTGCAGGCGACCTTGTTCGGTGCGGCCTCCATGTCGCCGGGCGGGCTTGGCGCCATGGAGGCTGCCCTGGTCATTCAACTGACCGAACGTGGCGTGGAGGGCAGCATTGCGGTGTCGATGGCGATTGCAATCCGGCTGGTCACGCTCTGGCTGGGAATGGCGATCGGCGCCCTGTGCCTGCTCTTGTCTTCGCGTAAGGCAACTGCATAACGCAGAAACGAAAACGCCACCCGAAGGTGGCGTTTTCACTTTTTATTCTTGGTGGCCCGGGGCGGAATCGAACCACCGACACAAGGATTTTCAATCCTCTGCTCTACCAACTGAGCTACCAGGCCAAGGCGGGCAATTATAGCAGAGTACTTTTCCATTTGCCAAGCCCTCCGCCGCGTAGGCTAGAATGTTGTCATGAGTGCAGCAAATCTCGATCCCGGTCAAATTGCGTTCATGCGCGGGGGCGTCTCGATCAGTGTAGCCAGTTGCGACCGCAACGGCATGCCCCAGCTGGTGCGCGCCATCGGCTGCCGCGTCAGCGACGACGGCAGCCGCGTCACGGTTTTCGTACCGGAAGCGAAGTCGCAGGCGGTGCAGCGCGATATCTTTGCCAGCGGCGCCATTGCCGTGGCCTTCACCCAGCCTTCTACCCACCGCACCATGCAGCTGAAAAGCCGCGATGCGCGGGTGGCGGCGCTGCAGCCGGAGGACGTGCAGCTAGTGGAGGCTTACCGGGATGCCTTCGTCGCGGAGGTGGGGGCGATCGGCTTCCACGAGAAGATGGTGCGCACGCTGCTATCCTGCCCGCCGGAAGAACTGGTGGCGCTGAGCTTTTGCCCGAGCGAGGCGTATAGCCAGACGCCCGGCCCCAACGCCGGGAAGAAGCTGGAGGCGGGCGAATGAACGCGATCATGCTCGACACCATCCGCGAGTGCTTCGAGGGCGTGATCCCGGCGGTGCTGGGCACGGCCGACCTGGCAGGCATGCCGAACGCCTCCTACCTGTCGCAAGTGCAGTACATGGACCGCGACCATGTAGCGCTGTCCTACCAGTTCTTCAACAAGACGCGCGCCAACATCCTGGCCAACCCGCATGCCCGGCTGACGGTGGTCAATCCCTACACCGGCGCCCAGTACTCGCTGGCGCTGCAATACCTGCGTACAGAAACTTCCGGCCAGCTGTTCGAAAGCATGAAGGCCAAGCTGGCCGGCCTGGCTTCGCACACCGGCATGACGGGCGTGTTCAAGCTGCTCGGCTCCGACGTGTTCCGCGTAAACGAGATCATTTGCGTGGATGGCGATGTAGCGCCGCCGCCACCGCCGGCGCGCAATATGCTGGCGGCGCTGCGCCTGTGCTCCGAGCGCCTACTGGCCTGCCGCGACCTGGCGCAACTGTTCGATGAAACCATGGCTTGCCTGCACGAGAAGTTGGGCATCAGCCACGCCATGCTGTTGCTGCATGATCCGCAGGCGGCGTGCCTGTACACGGTGGCCAGCCACGGTTACGAACAATCTGGCGTGGGCTCGGAAATCCCGCTGGGGCAGGGCGTGATCGGTGTCGCCGCGCGCGAAGGCACGGCAATCCGCATCAGCCATATGACGGCGGAGTACAGCTACAGCCGCGCGATTCGGCAGCAAGCCGAGGGCACCGGGCTGGCGCACGCCCTGCAGACTGAGATTCCTTACCCCGGCCTGGCCGAATCGCGCAGCCAGCTAGCGGTGCCGATCCAGGGCTGCGAGCGCCTGATCGGCGTGCTGTACGTGGAAAGTCCGCAGGACCTGCGTTTCACGTACGACGATGAAGATGCGCTGGTGACCTTGTGCGGCCAATTGGCGATGGCGATGCACATCATGCAGAACGTGCCGGTGCCTGAGCCCGAGCCGGAACCGGCAGCGATGCCCGATGTGCAGGGCGCACCATTGGCGGTGCGCCATTTTCCCGACAACGATTCCGTCTTCTTCGGAGATGACTACATGATCAAGGGCGTGGCGGGGGCCGTGCTGTGGGCGATGCTGCAGGATTTTGTCGCGCATGGCAAGACGGCCTTCAGCAATCGCGAACTACGCCTGGACCAGCGCGTACGGCTGCCCGACGTCAGCGACAACCTTGAAGCGCGCCTGGTGCTGCTGGCACGGCGGCTGTGCGAACGCGAGGCACCGGTTCGGATCGAGAAAACAGGGCGCGGACATTTCCGGCTTTGCGTCCAGCGCCCATTGCAGTTGACGCAAGCCTGACCCGGCCGTGGCTCATGCGGCGATTGGCTGCGGCGCCTCCAGTGCCGCTTCCAGCTTCTGCATATCGCGTGCGCTGATCAAGCTGCGGGTCAGCGCGAGTACACCCTCGAACACTGGCGCCGGCATGCCGGCACGCATGCCCAGCAACATGCCCGCGCGCTCGGCCGGGCTCAGGGCGGGAATCATCCAGCGCATGGTCGACTGCATCTCCTGCGGCGGAATGGCGGCGATGATGAGTTCGTGGATTGCGTGCAGTTCCTCGTCGCTGTAGCAGGCCCACAGCACGGCATTTTGCTCAGTCTCCTCCAGGTTCATGTGCACCAGGTTTTCACCGATGAAGACCGTCAGTTGCAGGTGCAGGTATTCGAGGTGGCGGATGCGTGCGCCGCCGGCCGCGCTGGCGCAGTGGGCGCACTGGGCCAGCAGCTTGTCGATGGCCCAGTCATGGTGGTCATGGTCGCCTTCCGCCACCTGTGCGGAGCCGGGGCGGCGCGCATGCATCGCGGGGTGCACGAAGTCGCGTTCATGCTGGAGGTGCTTGCGCATCGCTCCCAACAGATCGCGTACCTGAGCCAGTGCGCCGTGCAGGTCTTCGTCATCGGCGGCATCGGTGCGCGACAAGCGGCCTTCGGTGTCGCTCATGAAGTTGCGCAGCGCCTTGTGGATGCCGGCGTACATGTTGATTCGTGGTTTGCTCATTTCATTCATCCTCGGGTTGGTCCGAAGAGAATGGTAGTCATCAAGACACCGTCGCGTTCTTAAAAACTTCCTCAACAAACCTTAAAAACTTCTTAAACAAAAGTCGGGGTCAGCTCCGGCAATCGGACATAAATTTCGCAAAGCGAAATTTATGTCCGATTGCCGGAGCTGACCCCGACTTTCAAGGCGCACGCTGGCGCGACTTCAGGGTGGTGCCGTTGGCGTCGAACAGCAGCACGTGCTCGCCCATGCGCGGGCGGCCGTCGGGGCCGGGTTCTGCTGGGCCGGGTGCTGCGGACTGGTACAGCCAGACTTCGCGTCCGCTGTCAAAGCGCCGGCTGAGCTGCGGCGGGCCCAGCATCGCCTGCGCCGCAGTGCGGTCGCGCGGCGCGGCCGGGCTGGCAGGCGGCGGGTCGTCCATGTATTCAAAGCTCAGCAAGGTGTCGTCCGGCCAGGAGCGGTCCCACACCGGTGCAAAATAGCTGCGCTCCAGCAGTACCTGGCAATCGCAGTAGGGCATTTCGGCGACCGGCGGATTGCCGGCATACAGCGCATGGAAGGGCAGGGTGGCGCGCCGTTCGCCTGCCTGCAGGGTGATGGAGAACAAAGGTTTTTCTGCGAAGTACAGATAGTTGCCGTGCGGGTCGCTGCATACCCGGTCGGGACTGCGCAGGTATTCATCGAGCCAGGCAAACAGGTGGGCATTGTTCGAGACCAGCCCGGCCTCCATGCCGACCAGGCATTCCAGCCGCAGGTCGCCCAGGCGCCGCATGCCTTGCGGCACAGCGGCGCTGCGCACTTCGGCGCGCCATGTCATGGACAAGGTTTTGCGGTTGGCCAGCACGGCGGCGTCTTCACGCCACAGCAGTTCGTTGTATTCCAGCGTGAAGCTGTTGTCGGCGCCGATCGGTACCGCCATGCTGCTGGTATCGCCCAGCACCTTCAGCTTGATGCCCTGCATGTCAGTGCCGGGCTGGCGCGGCAGGAGGCGGAAGCGCAAGATGGCCTGCGGCGCCAGCGTGTGTTCGCGTTTGAATCGCTCCGCGCCTTGCAGCATCTTGCGGTATGACTTGTCCACCGGCGAGCGGGTGTTGGGGACTTCCACTGTGGGTAGCGCCGTGGCTGAGGCGACAACCAGCAACATAGTCGTTTTCCACATAATTGCAGATTGTGGCATCCTGCTGAAATCCTCGCACAAATCAGGGCGCGCACCAGTGCGCTCAGCTACTGATGATCAATGAAGCCCCAGCGCTTGAGAGTCTGTCAACCAGATATGAACTTCTGGTATCCAGCATCAGCGACTATGCGATCTACATGATGGACACCGAAGGCCGCATCAGCAGCTGGAATGCGGGCGCCCAGCGCTTCAACGGTTACAGCGAGCGAGAGATATTGGGCACGCACTTCTCCCGCTTCCATACGCCGGAAGACCAGGATGCCAGCTTGGCAAAGCGGTCCCTCGCCACCGCGCTGCGCGAAGGCCGCTTTGAAAGCGAGGGCTGGCGGGTGCGCAAGGATGGTTCGCAATTCTGGGCCAGCGTGGTGATCGATCCGATCTATACCCAGGAAGGCGATCACGTCGGCTTTGCCAACGTCACGCGCGACATCACGGAGCGCAAGCGCGTGATGGAAGCGCTGCGCGAAAGCGAGCAGCGCTTCCGCCTGCTGGTGCAAGGCGTGATCGACTACGCGATCTATATGCTGTCGCCGCAGGGCCTGATCACCAACTGGAACTTGGGCGCGGAACGCATCAAGGGCTACGCGCCGGAGCAGGTGCTCGGCACCCACTACCGCCGCTTCTTCACTGAAGACGACAAGGCGGCGGGTGTGCCGGAACGCGCGCTGGTCATCGCGGCGCGCGAGGGCCGTTATGAAAGCGAAGGCTGGCGCGTGCGCAGGGACGGCACGCGCTTCTGGGCGCATGCCGTTATCGATGCGCTGTACGACGACGAGGGCGAGTTGCTCGGCTTCGCCAAAGTCACGCGCGACAACACCGAACAGCGCCAGGCGCAGGAATCGCTGGAGCTGGCACGGGCGGCTTTGTTTCAAGCCCAGAAAATGGAATCGATCGGCCAGTTGACCGGCGGCGTGGCGCACGACTTCAACAACCTGTTGGCCGTGGTATCGAACGGCATCGATATCCTGCGCACGGCGCCGCCGGAAGATGCCGGGGCGCGTGTGCTGGACAGCATGCGGCGTGCGGTCGACCGTGGCGCGGCATTGACGCAGCAGCTGTTGGCCTTTGCGCGCCAGCAGCCGCTGGAGCCCAGCGTGCAGCAATTGAATCGCCTGGTGCTCGGTTTCGAAGGCGTGCTGAGGCGCGCCGCCGGTCCGCTGATGCGCTTTGAAATGGACCTTGATTCCAAGCTGCGCCAGGCTTCGATCGACGAAGCGCGCTTCGAAGCTGCCTTGCTTAACCTGGTGGTGAATGCGCGCGATGCCATGCCGGAAGGCGGCACGCTGGAAGTCACCACCCGCAACGTCAGGCTCAGGGCCAACCAGGCCGGCGCGCTGCCGGCGGGCGACTACGTGCGCGTGAGCGTAGCCGACACCGGCACCGGCATGACCGAGGAAGTGCGCCAGCGCGCCTTCGAGCCGTTCTATACCACCAAGGAAGTTGGCAAGGGTTCCGGCCTGGGCCTGAGCCAGGTGTACGGTTTTATAGTGCAATCCGGCGGGGCGGTGACGATCGATACCGAAGAAGGCAAGGGCACCACGATCAACCTGTTCCTGCCGGCGCTGGAGGAGTCGCAGCCGGAGGCGTCGGCGCCGCGCAGCACGCGCGAGGAGCGCGTGCTGATCGTGGAAGACGATCCGCTGGTGATGGAATCGGCGCGCGAGCTGTTCCACTCGATGGGCTACGGCACCTTGCATGCCAACGATGCGGCAGCCGCCTTGCGCATCCTGCAGCGCGATAGCGAAGTCGACGTGCTGTTCAGCGATGTGATGATGCCGAACGGGATGACCGGGCTGGAACTGGCGCGCGAAGTGCGCCAGCGCTACCCGGCGGTCAAGATCATCCTGTCTTCCGGTTTCCCGCAATCCGATCAGGAATTCGCCATCGTCGGCAAGCCGTATCGGCTGGCCGACCTGGCCCGCCAGCTGCGCACGGGCTGAGTTACACTCTACGACTTTGACACAGGCCGTAGAGGAGACAATGAAAAAAATCGTATTAGGAGGACTGGCCATGCTGATGGCAGGCAGCGCCATGGCAGCGCCGGTGCAGGACGTGGCGGAGCAATACCGCAAGCTGGCGCTGGCCATCGGCCAGCATGATGCCAGCTACGTGGACGCTTACTACGGCCCGCCGGAACTGGAGCAGCAAGCGGCGAAGAACAAGCAAAGCCTGGCGTCGATCAAGGCCGGCGTCGTGGCCGCCCAGCGCGACATCGCGCAGCAGAAAGCCGGCGGCGCCGACGAAGCACTGCGCATCGAGTTCCTGTCCAAGCAGCTCAAGGCCATGCAGGCCCGCGTCGAGATGATGGAGGGCCGCAAGTTCAGCTTCGACGAAGAGACTGCGCTGTTGTACGACGCGGTGACCCCGCACCATGACCGCGCTTACTACATGGCGCTGGTGGCGCAGGTTGAAAAGCTGCTGGCGGGGGCGGGCACGCTGCCGGAGCGCCTGAAAGCCTTCCGCGCGAAATTCGCGATACCGAAGGATAAGCTGAAGCCGGTGTTCGACGCGTCCATTGCCGCGTGCCGCGAGCGCACCGCTGCTTTCATGGCGTTGCCGCAGAAGGAAAGCTTCGTACTGGAATTCGTCAGCAACAAGCCGTGGTCCGGCTATAACTGGTACAAGGGCAATGCGCACAGCCTGATCCAGATCAATACCGAATTCCCGATCTATATCGAACGTGCGGTGGACCTGGGCTGCCACGAAGGCTATCCGGGCCACCACGTCTACAACGCCTTGCTCGAGCAGTCGCTGGTCAAGCAGCGCAACTGGGTCGAGTTCAGCGTGTACCCGCTGTACTCGCCGATGTCGCTGATCGCCGAGGGCAGCGCGAATTACGGCATCGAAATGGCGTTTACCGACGACGAACGCCTGGCCTTCGAGCAGAAAGTGCTGTACCCGTTGGCTGGATTGGACCCGGCATTGGCGCCGCAGTATGCAAAACTGATGAAGCTGCTGGGCAAGCTGAGCTATGCCGACAACGATGCGGCACAGGCTTACCTGGAAGGGAAATGGACGCGTGAGCAGACCATTGAATGGCTGGTCAATGTGGCACTGTACCCGCCGGAGAAATCGGCGCAGCGCCTGTCGTTCTATGACGCCAACCGCGGCTACGTGATCAACTACAACCTGGGCAAGGACATGGTCAAGGCCTGGGTGGAAAAGCATGTGACGGCCAGCGACCCGGCCGCCGCCCGCAAGCAGCGCTGGGAAGCGTTCAAGACATTGCTGTCGTCGCCACGCCTCGCCAGCGGCTTAAAGTAAGGTTGAGCTGATCAGGCAGCCTTCTTCGCGCTCAGGCATTCTTTCATGAATGCCTTGCGGTCATCGCCTTTCTTGCCTGTCGCGTCGGCGTTGCAGGCCTTCATCTTGTCCTGCTGCGTCGCCGGCGCGGCAGGCTTCTTGCTCAGGCATTCCTTCATGAATGCCTTGCGTTCATCGCCCTTCTTGCCCTCGGCTTCCTTGTTGCAGGTCGTCATTTTGGATTGTTGGGAGTTCTTTGCCGGCGCCGGGTCCGCGGCGAATGCGGCGGAACAAGACAGGGCCAGTGCGGCAATGATCAGCTTTTTCATGAGGGTTCCTTCTAACAGTTGAGTTGGTCTTGCGCTAATAACTATACATAGATTTTTTGTCGATGTGGCCTATTCTCAAAGAACGCCGATGAGTTCAAACGGTCGTTTCTACTGGGGGAGTGAACATGGACAAGTTCGTCAAATCAGGGACTACCTTAGCCGGACTGGCAATGCTGCTGCTTTCGGCTTGCGCCGGCACGGATCCCAAGCTGGGCGGTGCGCCAACCATGGCTACGGGTTCCGCGGGGGGCGCCACGGCGTCGAATGCGAACACGCAGTTGGAAAAATGTGACAAGCCGCTCGGTACGCTGGGCGTGGTGGAAGATACCGCGGCACCGTGGTACCACCATTTGTCGCAATACAAGCTCGGCTCGACCGTGCCGGTGCTGCGCATGATGATCCAGCAATCGAATTGCTTCGTCGTCGTCGAGCGTGGCGCGGCAATGGGCAAGCTGATGCAGGAGCGTGCCCTGGCTTCGTCGGGGGAAATGCGCTCCGGCAGCAACTACGGCAAGGGACAGATGGTGGCGGCCGACTACACCATGAGCCCGAGCATTGCCTTCAGCCAGAAAGGCACGCAAGGCATGGGCGGCGCACTGGGCGGGCTTGGACTGCTGGGCAGCGTGGCGGGCGTGGTAGCAGGCGGGCTCAAGGCCAACGAGGCGTCCACCACCTTGCTGATGGTGGATAACCGTTCCGGCATCCAGTTGGCGGCGGCGGAAGGCAGCGCCAAGAATTATGACTTCAATGTTGGTGGCGCCTTGTTTGGCGGCGGCGGTTTCGGCGCGGCCGGTGGCTATTCGAATACGCCGGAAGGCAAGATCCTGATTGCCTCCTTCATGGACTCGTATAACCAGCTGGTGAAGGCGGTGCGCAACTACAAGGCGCAGGAAGTTGCCGGCGGCATGGGCACCGGCGGCGCGCTGGGCGTGCAGGGCGGTTCGACGCCGGCCTCCAAAGAGCTCGAGAAGAAGCCGGGCAAGAGGAAAAACTGATGGGCAAGCAGGGCAGGGAGGCGCCGGCCGGGCTTCCCTCTATGGCGACCTGGCTGCTGCCTGGGCCTGCGCCAGGCTGTCGCGCGCATTGCCCGATTGCGGGAACAGGCGCGTATTCAATTCGAAGACCTTGATTGCGGCGCCGCTGCCGCGCGTTTCCAGCAGCGCATAGCCGGTTTCATTGATGCGCCGCTCCAGGGCTGCGCCATCGCGTGCCGCCAGCGCCTGCAACTGTTGCCATAGCGCCTCGGATGGGGCCGGTGTGGCAGGCGGCCGGCTGGCGTAATCGATCAGTTGCTCCGAAAGCGCTTCCAGCGGGAAGCGGGCCGGATCGATTGCCGCCATCACGCTCTCGACCAGGGTGCGCGACCAGGCGTTGTGCGCGCTGCCATTGGTGAGGTAGATGATGGTATAGCTGTCGCCGCCGTCGCCGCCGTTGCGATCGGGCCACAGCAGGCGTACGCGCACCTTGGTGCCGCCGTCGTGCCCGACATATTCGTAGCCGCCGCTCTTGCCGAACTCCCAGCCGGAGGCGAACCAGCCCTGTTGTCCATTGGCCATCTGCTGCGGCTGCCACAGCTTGCGCAGCGTTTCCTGGCTGGCCAGTTCGCCGCGTGCCACCGCATGCAGGAAAGCGGCCAGGTCGTCCACTGTGGTGAACAACTCGGCATGGACATTGGCGTATTCGGGCCAGGGGACCACGGGATCGGGCTGCAGCTTGCCGTTCTTGCCGATAAAGCTGCGCACCATGCCATGGCGGCTGGCGCTGCCATGGCCAAGATAAGTGTTCTTCAAGCCCAGTTTATTGATGATGCGTTGATTGGCGATCTGCGTGTACGGCCTGCCGTAGTGCGCCTCCAGCAGGGCCTCCAGCAGCAGGAAATTGGTTTGGGTGTAGCGGGTGGCGCTGCCGGGTTCGAACGCCAGCGGCTTGTCGGCCAGGGTGGCGAACGCCGCCTGCAGGGTCGGCGCGAAATTCGGCCCTGCCGGGCCGCCCAGGTCGAAATATTCGGGCAGTCCTGAGCTATGGTTCAGGAAATGCCGGACCGGAATCTGCTGCCAGCGCGGCGGCAGGCTGGGAAGGTAGGCACCGGCTGGCTGGTCCAGGTCCAATTGGCCGGCTTCCACCAGCTGCATCACCAGCACGCTGGCCAGCAACTTGCTGACGGAATATACGGGGAACAGTTCGTCGCGCCGTGCGCCGGCGACGTTGCGGAAAACGGTGGCGCCGTTGCGCGCGACCAGTACCGCCTGGCTGGCGATTACATAGCGCTGGGCATTCGCGGCCATTGTTTGTTCCAGCGCGCGATCAAGCGCCGCCGCCTGGGAATTGCTGGCGAACAAGGCAAAGGCCAGGGCGATTGAGCGGAACAGCATTGCACCCCCATGCTTCGTTAACAGGCAGGCAAATGTAGCATGGAATTGCGGGCCAAACGGCCTATAGTGTAAGTAGCTCTTCGGAAGGGAGGTCGCCATGACCCGCAAATATATCGACTGCCGTGAATTCCCCAGCGATGCCAAATGCAGCGTCGCCATATCGGCAGACAACGAAGACGAGTTGCTGGAAGTCGCTGTCCAGCATGCAGTCTCGGTCCACAAGCACGCGGATAGTCCTGAATTGCGCAGTGCCATCCGTGGCATGATCCATGAGGGAACGCCGCCTGAACATGTGATGCAGCCGGGCGCCACGACAGGCGCGCCGGAAGGCGTCAGGACGCACTAGCCAGCTGCGTTGGGGGCTGGGTCTCGAGGTAGCGGACCAGGTCGCGTCCCAGCACGCGCAAGCGGGCGGTTTCGACCTGGCGTTTCTTGTAGGCGTCGTGGCTGGCAGGGCCTTCCAGCGTACGGTCATGGCTGGCCTTGTCCATCAACTGGATCTCGTACTCGAAGAAGAAGCCGACGTCGTAATCGGGGCCGCTGGCTGCCGGGTCATCCGGCGGCAAATGGATCATCTTGCGCACCGTTACCTGGATGCTGTTGAAGCCGGCGCCGCTGTGCGGGTTGTCGGCACGGGTTTGCGGTGAAGAGATTTCCATCAGTTCCGCGTCCATTTTTTCCAGCAGTTCGGCGGGATAGCCGTCGGCCGCTTCCAGCATGCAGCGGTATTGCGTGAACACTTCCTTGGCCGCTTCCATGTCGAGCAGGGTATTGCGGGTGCGCTGGGAATCGACATTGGTCACCGAGATCAGGTGGGCGCGCTGCAGCGTGCGCAAGGCGAGCAGGCATTCGAAGCGGGTGTTGAAGATCAGCCGCACGCCGAGGTGGTCGAAGATATCGGCTGCCAGGTAGGCCGCTTTCTGCAGTAGCTTGAGCAGGATGCTGGCGCGGCTTTTGTTGTTTTTGCGGTCAAAGTGCAGCAAGGGCAGGCAAATCTCGCCATCGCTCAGGTAAAACTGGCCGTCGTCCTCGTGGATCACCTCATCCAGGCTGGCAAACACTTGCTGGCGAATGGTATTGAAATAGCGCAGTTTGAGGTTGTTATCGATGTAGAAGATGCCGTGCATGACCTTCAGCACGGCGCATGACCACATGCGGCGCGACTCGACCTGTTCATTGCCGTGCAGCGAGGCGAAGACCAGCAAATCGAGCGGGTCGTCCGGCATGCGCACTTCAGGCGGGACCAGGGCGGCCTGGGCGGGGGCCAGGAAGTGGGTGCAGATGAAATCCAGCGCCTCGCCATGGGCGCCAGCGATCACTTCGCAGGCGTGCGGGTTGTCGATATCAAAGCCGTATTCGCGCACGAACTGGTGGGCGTCATGCCGATTGCGCAGGGCCAGGCCGCCAAGGTCGATGGCCGACACGCCGGAGGCGATGGCATTCAGGTAGGTCCAGTTCAGGGAAAATTTGCCCTGGCACTTGAGTGAAGGATGCATGGCGGCGTTTTGTGTTTTGTGCAACCGTCCAATCTTTAAAGAAAGTATCGCAGCCGCGGGAACAAGCCGCAAGCCAGGTGTTGTTTTGAATTCGACCTTGTGCCTTAGTAAAAAAATAATGTAAGATTTTCTCGCTGGTAACTTTAATAACGAATGAATACCCTTTAGGAGCAACCGTGAGTAATCCATATTCAATGCCGCAATCCGAACTGACCGAACGCGTCAGCGACGATACCTATATGCCGAAGCTGTTTTCCCTGAGTGGCCGTATTGGCCGCGTGCGTTACCTGGCATACGGCTTTGCCGCCGGCATGCTGTTAATTCCCGTGATGCTGTTGACCACCGTGCTGGGCGGCCTGGGCGGTGCTTTTGGCGGCATCGTCGGGATGTTGCTGGGCTATGCAGTCTATTTTGCCGCCATTTTTGTGGTGGCCCGCCGCCGCTTGAATGACCTGGGCAAGACGGGCTGGCTGAGCCTGCTGATGCTGGTTCCGTTGGTTAACATCGGTGTTGGCTTGTGGCTGCTGTTTGGCGAAGGCGACCATGGTTCGAATGAATACGGCCCGGCTCCAGCGCCGAACACCACCGGCGTGATCATCCTGGCCTGGGCGATTCCAGTGGTCAGCGTCCTGTTCGGTATCTTGGCCGCAATTTCCATCCCGGCTTACCAGGACTACGTCAACAAGGCGCGTGCTGCGCAGATGCAGGACAGCCAGTAAGCGTGCATAACCCTTACGCCGCGCCCCGGGCCGGACTGGAACTGCGTTTTGCACCTGCCAGCGAGGCGCGGCTGTTGTCCTGGAATGGCCGCCTCGGGCGTGTGCGCTTCCTGGCGTATAGCCTGCTGGGCATTCCGTTGGCGATCCTGCTTGGCTTGCTGTCCGGGGTCGCGGCGGGCATTACCGACCCGGGCGCCGACTATGCCGGCAAGGCCAGCTTGCTGGTGATGGGCGTGGTGTTTATCACCACCCCCATGCTGGTACTGGCGGCTGCGGCACGCCGCCGCCTGCACGATTTAGATGTCAGCGGCTGGTGGACGCTATTCCTGCTGCTCCCCATCTTCCAGTTCATCTTCCTGCTCTACCTGCTGGTGGCTCCCGGTACGCCGGCAGCAAACCGCTTCGGCGCGCTGCCGCCGGCGCCCGACTTTGGCGTCAAGCTTGGCGCCGCCTTGGGCAGCGCCTTGCTGTTCGGCTTTATAGCGCTCCGCTTTCTTTGATATCGAGGTAGCGGTTCAGCAGGGCTCCGGCCAGTTGGTCCGGTGCGACGTCGACCAGGTGGCCGGAACGCAGGCCCAGGCGGCGGATGGCTTCCTGGCGCTGTTGCAGGTAGTGCTCGCTGGCTGCCAGGCGCAGGGCGTCGTCAAAGCCTTGCACCGGCGCCGTGCTGGCGGCGTCCAGCGCGCGCTCGCGCAAGCTGGCGCACATCACCAGGTGGCGTGAGGACAGCAGGTCGACGGCCTGGCGCAACGCCACGTCGTCTTCATCGCGCACATTGGTCACCAGCACCACGAAGGCGCGCCGGTTCAGGCGGTTCAGCAGGTCGTTGGCCGCGCGCAGGTAGTCGGGGGCTGCTTCACCCGGCTGCAGGTCGTATACCCCGGCCAGCATGCGGTCCAGGCCAATGCGGCCCTTGGCCGGTTGCAGCCAGCGGTTGTCCACGCCAAAACTCATCAAACCGACCGCGTCGCCCTGCTTGCCCGCCACGAAGGCCAGCGTCAGCACCGCATACAGCGCGTGGTCGAAATGGCTGGTGTCGTCGTCGCGCGCCAGCATGCGGCGGCCGGTATCGAGCAGGAACACCACCTGCTGGTCGCGTTCCAGCTGGTACTCGCGGCTGATCGGCTTGCGATGGCGTGCCGTGGCTTTCCAGTCGATCGAGCGCAGGCTGTCGCCGCGGCGGTATTCGCGCAGTTGGCGGAAGTCGGTGCCTTCGCCGCGCTGGCGCTTGACCAGCGAGCCGGCCGTCGGCGCCTGGCGGTCGGTGGCTCGCAGGGCCTGGCCCAGCAGGCGTGCCACGTCCGGGAATACTTTCGCGGTCTGCTGCGGGCCGATGCGGTGCGTCGCCTGCCACAGGCCGAGCGGGCCGGCCACGCGCAGCCATGGCGTGCCGAAGTCGCCGTCGCCCCGTTCCAGCGGGCGCACCCGGTAGCTCAGCGTGGAAAATGCACCGGGCGCCAGCCGCGTTGCGTGCGGCATGCCTTCCAGTTCCCAGGCCGTGGGGTAATCGTCGAACACATCGAGCTGCAACGCGGCCTTGCCTTCGTTGTGCAGGGTCAGGCGCACGTCGTGCCAGGCGCCGACCGGCAGTACGCCTGCCATGCTGCGTTCCGCGCGCAGGGCAGGGCGGCGGCGCGCCAGCATTGCATCGGCGCCCGCGGCCAGCAGCAGGGCGCCGCCCAGCACTTGCCACGGCGCCTGCAGCACCGGCCACACGCTGGCCGGCACGCCCAGCGCGGTCAGGCCCAACAGGGCCTGGAACATGCGGCGGGTTGGCTTCATCAGCTGCGCGGCGCGGCGACCGAGTCGATCAGCGCTGCCAGGATGTCGTCCGCACCCAGGCCGTCGAGCTCGCTTTCCGGCGACAGGGCGATACGGTGGCGCAGCACCGGCAGGCTGGCCTGCTTGATGTCGTCCGGCGTGGCGTAGTCGCGGCCCGCCATCAAGGCCATGGCGCGCGCCAGGCGGATCAGGGCGATGCTGCCGCGCGGGCCGGCGCCGACCGACACCCCGGGCCATTGGCGCGTTGCGCGCGCCATGCGCACGGCATAGTTGGCGACGGTTTCATCGACACGGATGCGGGCCACCAGCTGCTGCAGCGCGACCAGGACCTCCGGCTTGATCAAGGTGCGTACCTGCGCCACTTCCAGCGCATCGCCGACGCGGTCCTGCGTCACGGCCAGCAGCATCTCGGTTTCTTCCTGCTCGCTTGGATAGGCGATGTGCGCCTTGATCAGGAAACGGTCAAGCTGGGCTTCCGGCAGCGGGTAGGTGCCTTCGCTTTCCAGCGGGTTCTGGGTGGCCAGCACCATGAAGGGCGCTTCCAGCGTGTGGGCCTCGCCTTCGATGGTGACCTGGCGCTCCTGCATGGCTTCCAGCAGGGCGGACTGGGTCTTGGCCGGTGCGCGGTTGATTTCGTCGGCCAGCAGCAGGTGGGTGAATACCGGCCCTTTGCGGACGCTGAAGGTTTGCTGGCGCTGGTCGAACACGGCGTGCCCCATCACGTCGGCCGGCATCAGGTCGGGCGTGAACTGGATGCGTGAGAATTCGCCGGCAAAGGTCTTGGCCAGCGCCTTGACCAGCAAGGTCTTGCCCAGGCCCGGCACGCCTTCCAGCAGCACGTGGCCACCGGCCAAGCAGCAGGCCAGCACCTGTTCGACCACGGTTTGCTGGCCGACGATGGCGCGGCCGATTTCCTCGCGCAAGCGCTGCACGATGTCGATCGCCTGCGCCAGGCGGTCGGCCGGAATGGCGTTGTTGGGTTGGATGGACATGCTATCGCTCATGATGGGCTCGTAATTGTTGGAGTATTGAAATTTGCCGCGTGAAGTCGGCGGCGCGCCTGGCCGGTGCGCCCAGCAGGGCATCGCGCACTTGCGCTTCCGGCAGCCTGGTCAGGCGCGCCATGCGGCGTGCCCGTTCGGCAGGATCCAGCGCGTGCAGTTCCGGCAGGCGGCGCAGCAGCTGCTTCTCGGTGCTCTTGCGCACGGCTTCCAGCAGCAGGGCGCGGCCTTGCGGCAAGCGCCACAGCCAGCGGCCACTGGCTTCGATATGCTCGATCAGGGCGCGGCGCGCGGTGGCCGCTTCCTGCAGCAGCGGGCCGAAGCGGCGCGAGGCGCTCCAGGTCCACAACAGCAGCAGGGCGGCCAGGCCGAGCACGACCAGGCGCGCGTGCTGCCACAGCCAGGCGGCCCATCCGACCGGCTCGCTGTGCTGCATCAGCATGACTTGTGCATGGGGGCCGCTCTGCCCGGCCAGCAACAGCAGCAGTTCGCCGTGGTCGAACTGGCGCAGCATGTCGTTGTCGAAATAGCTGTCGCCGGCATCGACGGCCACCATCGCCACCTTGCCGCGCCCTTCGCCATACACCAGCACGGCCAGCCCGTAGGTGTCGCCCCACAGCGGTTGCGGGCCCTTGCCTTCGAAACGTTGCAGCGTGTCGGATGGGCGGGCCAGCTCGATGGTGTTGGCGGCGCCGGGCGCGGTCAGGCAGACCAGGTGGGGCGCCCCCTCGGGTTCTTTTGCGGCCTCTTCGGCCTCATCTGCCTCCTCGGCGTCCGCCGCTTTGGCGGCGGCGCGCTTTTCGCGGCGCTTGGTCTCCAGCGGGTCGATGCGGCAGCTATCGTCGATCCGGGTGCGGCCCGACATCGCCACGCCAAAGTGCTTGCCCAGCGGGTCGGTTGCCTGGTCGAACGCGGCTGCCTGGCTGTCGTCGTCGTCGCTGTCGTCGACCCAGTCCGGCGTCATGACCAGGGTGTTGCCGCGGCGGACCCAGTCCAGCAGCAGCTTGGCCTGGCGCTCGTCCGGCGGGCGCGCATAGCGCGACAGCAGCATCACGCCGTCCGGCAGCTGGTTCAGCAACTGGTAGCTGAGCACGGGCTCGACCCGGACCTTATGGCCGCGCGCTTCCAGCAGCCGGGTCGCCGCCAGCATCGGGTTCTTTGCCTGCGCTTCTGAGACGTGGTACTGGCCGCGCCACACCTTGTGGAAGTACAGGTGCCATAGCTCGTAGCCGGCGCCGGCCAGCAGCACGGCAACGATGGCGATCATGATCGAATGGCTGCGCTTCATGCTGCCTCGCGGTCGAAATGTGCCTGCCAGCGCGTGCACAGCGCCGCCACGGTGTCAGCGGCCGGCCAGCGCGCGCCGTAGGCGGCATTGAGCCACAGCGTGGTGGACTGGTCGGCCAGCGCCAGGCTGTCGGCATCGAGCGCGCCGGCGGCGTGCGCACTGCGCGCCTGCGCCAGGCATTCGCCTTCGGTTGCGCCGTGATGCAGCGTGAGCGACTGGCGGCTGACCAGGCGCGACAGGGTGGCGCGGTAGAGCAGCGCCAGCGCGGCGCGCTGCTGCCCTTGCTGCCACAGCGCGCGCACGGCGCCGGCCACGTCGGCCGGCAAGCTCTCTTCGCGGATATCCAGGCCGCCCACTTCGGTGGCCAGCTTGGGCTCGGGCGGCGCCGCGAAATGGAAGCGCAGCGGCGCGGCATAGCGCCACAACAGCCAGGCCACCAGCACGATGGCGCCGCCGATCAGGGCGACCTTGAACAGGCCAGCCAGGATGGCCGCCATCCAGCGCGGGATCAGCGGCGAGGATTTCGGCTTTTCCTTTTCCTTGTCCTTTTCCAGTGGAACGCGCAGTTCCCACTCTTCGCCGCAGCGATAGCCGCGCAAGTCTTCGTGTGCGAAAACCTGATCGAGCTGGTGGCGCAGCGCGGCCTGTTGCGGCGAACGGTCAGGCCCGCGGCCAGTGTCCTCTTGCTTGAGCCCTTCCGGCGGCTCGCATTCGGTGACCACGGGCTTTGCGCTGGCAGCTTGCGTGGCTGCCTGCACGGGCGGCGGCATGCCGAGCAGGGCCATCGCCAGCAGCGGCGCTGCCATCAGCACGGCGGCAACGTGGCGCGCCGCCGCAGGACGCGCCGGGGCACGCAGCTGGCGCAGCACGATTTCGATGTCCCAGGCTTCCAGCGTGGCGCGGCGGTTCAGGTAGAGCGTGAAGGTGCAGGCCGTGTAGATCGGACCGATGACGGCACAGGCCAGGCACCACGCGGCGGTGCCCAGCGCCGCCTGCAACGGCCCCTGGTCGGTCAGGCCGAGCAAGGCAAAAGGGTTGGGCGATTCGCCCGGCATGAACAGGCCGGCCAGGGCCAGCATGCCGAACATCAGCACGGCCTCGAAGCTGGCGCAGGTGCTGCCGAACAGCAGGGCGGAGGCGCCGGTGCCGTTGCGCGCGATGGTGGCGCGGCGCGCCGTGGCGGTCTTGCCGCGGGCCCGTTCCAGCACCCACACCGGCTGGTGCAGGCCGCGCCCGGCCATGAAGGGGCGCCACCAGGTCAGCATGCGGAACCAGCCGCCACCGAGCTCGCGCGGCCAGGCGCGCAAGGCATCGCGCCAGCTGGTCTGTTCACCGAACACCTGGCGCGCCAGCACGTGCAGCGGGGCGCGCTCCAGCAAGGGACGCAGCCACCATGGCAGCAGCCAGCCCAGGGCCAGGTCGGGGTTGTACCAGCTGATCAGGGTGGCCAGCGCCGACAGCGGCAGCCACAGGGCCAACCAGGCGCGCCACACGTCGGCGCCGCCGGCATGCAGCAGGGCAAAGCCGAGGTCGAGGCCTTGCGCATTGCTGCGCGGGCGCAAATCAAGGCGCAGCTTATCGAGTTGCATGCACGCCTTTCTCGCGGCCGGCGAAACCGAAGAACAGGAAAACCATGGCCCAGCACACGGCGCCGACGCTGTACTTGACGGCCGGCGCCAGGCTGCTGGCCGACCAGAAAGCTTCGAAGAAGGCCGCCAGCACGGTGAGCAGGGCGGCGCCCGCCACCACCGGGTACATCTGGACGCTGGCTTCCTGCAGCGCGCGGCGGCGGCTCAGGCGGCCCGGCTTGACCAGGGCCATGCCAAGCCGCACGCCGGCCACGCCGGACAGCACCAGGCCGGTCAGTTCAAAGCTGGAATGGGTTACCACGAAGGACCAGAAATTGGTACGGGTAGCCGGGTCAAGGCTGAGCCACGCCGCCACCACGCCCATCTTCATGCCGTTGAACAGCACGCTCAGCAAGGCCGGCACGCCGCCGAAGATGCCGCTGGCGAAAGTGCGGAAACCGATCGAGACGTTGTTCCAGATGTAGTGGCCGAACATCTGCAGGTCGCCTTCGCTGCCGCCGCGGCCGGTCTTCACGCTGGACGGCGAGTACATCTGGTGCATGCGGGTCAGCTCTTCCGGCGACGCAAACATGAAGGCATTGTGCGCGTCGTGCCAGACCAGCGTGCCGATGGCGATGGCTGGCCCGAGCAGGCAAAGCAGCACCAGCAGCAGCAGTTTCCATTCGGCGCGCACGCGGCGCGGCAGGTCGGCGCGCAGCCATTGCAGCAGCACGGTCGGGCGTTCGGCCGCCACGCCGTATAGCGCGTGATGGCAGCGCGCCACCAGGCCGTGCAGGTAGGACACCAGTTGCGGCGAGTAGCCGCGCTGGCTGGCCAGGGCCAGGCACTGGCACAGCCGGCGGTATTGTTCGGGCAGGGCTTCGCGGCCTTCGGCGCGCTTGGCCAGCAGGGTGTCGATCTCGCTCCACAGCGCACCGTACGCCGCTTCGAATTGCGCTTGCTTCATCGTACCAATCCCGCGGCCATGCCGCGCAAGCGTTCCAGCGAAGCTTCGCCTTCGCGGCCGGTCAGCGCTTCGGCGATATCGGCCAGCTCCAGCATGCGCCCGTGCGGCAGACGGCTTTCGCGTGCAAACAGGTCGGCCAGCGCGCGCTGCTGTTCAGGCGTCAGCGGGAAGGGCAGCGGCAACGGGGCTGCATTGGCCATGTCGACGCGCTTGGGCGGCTTGTCGCGGTACACCACCTGGGTGCCGGCCACGATGTCGCCCAGCCGGCGGAAATGGCGGTCGCACAGCATGGCCAGCAAGCCGGAGGCGTAAAACAGCGGCAGGAAGTCGGCCACCATCAGCAGGTTGCGCAGCACCGATTCGCGCCAGCGCACCGGCAGCCCGTCGGCGCGCAGCACCTGCAGCCCGAGCACTTGCTTGCCCAGGGTGCGGCCGCCGGCGTACACCTCGCACAGCACCGGGTAGGCCCAGTAGGCGAAGAAGAACAATAGGGCCGTCACGCCGTTGAACAGTTTTTGGGAAGGAATGATGGCGCCGAGGACCGAAATGAGGATGCTGGCCCCCAAACCCCAGGCCGCAAAATCGATGACCCATGCGTAAGCGCGTACTACCGGACCGGCAGGAACAAGCTGCAAACGCACGCCTTCGGGGGTGATCAGGGACAGGCGTCCATCGAGGAGGAAATTCATGCCTTTTATTTAACCATAAAATTTCCTCAATGAAAATATTAATGGAAATGTTTTATGCCTGCCGCCTCCTCGATTTGCCGGTAATCGCGGGTCTGGCGTACGCTGCCGATGGCTTGCCAGATCGCTTCGACCCGTTGCGGGTCGCGCTGGTAGACGCCGCGCCCTACCATCAGGTACAGGTTGACGGTGGAATACGGCAGGTCGGCCTGCTGGACCTTGCCCTTGAAACGGGGATCTTCATGCGCCAGCTTGCTGGCCTCCAGCCCCTGCAGGATGGCGACGTCAAAGCTGCCCTTGGTCAGCATGCGCAGTGCATCGGCAGCCGACTTTACCGTGTCATGGGGGATAAAGCCTCTTTCACGCAATTGCTGCGCCACCAGGTAGCCGGTCTGCACAATCACGACCTTGCCGGGCGCCAGCAATTCGTGGCCGTCCCAGCTGCCGTTGCCGCCCACGCGCAGGAAAACCAGGGCGGCATCTTCAAATAATGCGCGGCCTGGATCTTCACGCCCATCGGGTAATTGGGGAATGCGCGACCACGCGCGGCGGTCAATTGCATCGGCTGCACCAACTACTGCATCCACCTGGCCAAGTTTTAATTCATTTAAGCAACGCTTCCACGGCTTTGGTGAATAAGTAAATTGTTCATTAAGGAGTAATTCAACTCTCTTTAATAATTCAAAATTAAGCCCTTTTCCGTCTGGCGTGCTCCATGGCCGCTGGTCGACATCTTCAAAGCACAGGCGCAGCGGCGGCTCTTTCGCGGCATGGGCAGCCATGCCGCTCAACAGTGCCAGCAGCACGCAGAGGCTTTTGTAGCTCATGGCACAAAGATTATCACGGCGTATTTATGTTCCGGGCGGCTTCATAAAAAAGATCCATACATGTTGTATTTGCGCATGTATAACTGGAAATAATAGACGGATGAAAATGTTGCATATAAATTCTCCTCTAGTTTTTTTAAAATCTGTATGGAAGAGAGAAATACATGAATAAACATTTTCCGATTGCAGCATTAATGCTGTCCGCCAGCCCGTTTGTGCTGCTGGGTCAAGCCCACGCACAAGCACAGGACGCTGCCCCTATCCAGGCGCAGCAGGCTGCCGACACCACCACCGACGACATCCAGAAGGTGGTCATTGTTTCGACCGGTAGCCGCGGTTCGCAACGCACCATGGTGGATACCCCGGTACCGGTCGACGTACTGAGCTCGCGCGAGCTGACCAAGACCGGCCAGGCCACCCTCGACAAGTCGATGCAGTTCCGCGTCCCTTCCTTCAACACCGTGCAGACCCCGGTCAATGACGCGACCTCGCTGCTGGACCCATACGAAATCCGGAATATGGGCCCGAGCCGCGTGCTGATCCTGATCAACGGCAAGCGCAAGAACATGAGCTCTCTGGTATACACCCAGACCTCGCCAGGCCGCGGTGAATCCGGTTCCGACATCTCCGCCATCCCGGCCGACGCCATCAAGCGCATCGAAGTGCTGCGCGACGGCGCTTCGGCGCAGTACGGCTCCGACGCGATTGCCGGCGTGGTCAACATCATCCTGAAGGACAATGCCGAAGGCGGCTCCGTGACCGCGCGCGCCGGCATCACCCACGAACACGATGGCGGCATGGGCGGCTTGAGCCTGAACCAGGGCTTCGCGCTGGGCGGCGACCGCGGCTTCTTCAACTACACCATCGATGCCTCGCGCGTGAACTTGTCCAGCCGTTCCGGCGCAGTCAGTGCCGCCGGCGAAGCGGGCGACTTTGGTGCGTCGCTGGCGGAAGTGCAGGCCTTCCTGTCGAAATATCCTGACGCGCGCAATATCAACGGCTCGCCGAAGACCAAGGCCTACAAGGGCCTGTTCAACACCCGCTACGATATCGGCGAAGGCGTCGCGATCTACGCCAATGCGGCTTACGTGAACAAGAAGATCAACTCCTACGCGAACTACCGCACCCCGTACTGGCGCCCGACCGACTACGGCCTGCTGCACCCGGCAGGCACGCCATACGAGGGCTACCAGCCGACCTTCGACGGCACGCTGGACGACTACAACGCCACCGGCGGCGTGAAGATGGACCTGGCCGGCTGGAATGCAGACTTCAGCCTGACTTACGGCGGCAACAAGCAGAAGTACGACGTTGGCCACTCCGTCAACCGCAGCATGGAAGATGCCGTTCTCGCCGGCACCAGCACCGAGCACTCGCCGACCCAATTCTATGCCGGCGGCGTGGAGTTCCAGCACTACGTGTTCAACGGCGACATCTCCAAACAGCTGACCGATACCGTCAACTTCTACGCCGGCACCGAGCTGCGCCATGAGAAGTTCGAGGTGAAGGCAGGCGAGCGCGCATCGTGGCAGGGAACCGGTGCCGACTCCTTCGCCGGCAACCATCCGGACAACTCCTTCCCATCCTCGCGTTCCAACTACGGCGTGTATGCCGGCTCGACCTGGGACATCAGCAAGGATTTGCTGCTTGACGGCACCGGCCGCTGGGAAAAATACACCGACTTCGGCTCGGCATTCGTGTGGAAGCTGTCCACCCGCTACAAGGCGAACGACTGGGTGACGCTGCGCGCATCGGCATCGAAGGGCTTCCGCGCTCCTTCACTGGCTCAGATCTACACCCAGAAAGCGCAGTACTCCTTCGTGCCTGGCGGCGGCATCCAGGTGTCCGGCCTGGTGAACAACGTGTCGGCGCAAGCTGCTGCGCTGGGCGTGCCGAAGCTGAAAGCTGAAAAGTCCGATAACATCACCCTGGGCCTGGGCCTGAAGCCGGATGAAAACACCAGCGCCACCCTGGACTACTACAGCATCAAGGTGAAGGACCGCATCGTGCTGGGCAAGGAAATCGTGCCGACCGGCGATCCTACCCAGCAACTGGACCAGATTCTGGCAGCGAATGGCATCGTTTCCGTCAGCTTCTTCGTCAATGCGGTGAAGACCCGGACCGAGGGCTTGGACTACGTGCTGTCGCGTAAGAACATCCCGCTGGCCGACGGCAAGTTGACCCTGAACCTGTCCGGCAACTACACGCACAAGAACGAGCGTGACGGCGCGGTCAAGAATCCTCCGATCGTGGCGAACGCCGGCCAGTCCGTGCTGGATGCCACCCAGGAAGCGCTGATGTTCACTTCGCGTCCGAAGTTCAAGACCATCCTCGGCGCCGACTGGGATTTCAAGAAGCTGAACCTGTCGGTCAACAACACTGTGTTCGGCCCGACCCGCTTCCGCCAGGCTGGCCTGAACAGCAACCTGGAAACCAAGTTCAAGACCAAGAACGTCACCGACTTCGCGCTCAACTACAACCTGATGCCGAATATGACCCTGTCGTTCAACGTCAACAACGTGTTCAACACCACGCCTGAGTGGGAGTTCAAGGCCCTGAATGCCGACGGCCAGAAGGTCATCGACGATCCAAATGCCAAAGCCATCCAGCGCAACCTGATCACGTTCAACGGCCGCTACGATATGGTGACCTACGATGGCTCGCATTTCAGCCAGCTTGGCCGCACCTACGCAGCGTCGGTAAACTACCGCTTCTAAGCTGCTATCCGGTTGATGCGAAAACCGCCCCTCGGGGCGGTTTTTTATTGTAAAGTGGGTAATCCAACCGATGAGGGGGAACCATGCTCTCGATGCGGCGGGCGATTACGAATGGTGCACAGCACCTAAGGCCCGTTATTGACGATGCAGTGCTGGCCCGTTACGTCGACATCGGCCTGGCGGTGCGCGCGGCGTTCCGCAATCCGGCACTGCGCGAAACCTTCATCGCGCGCCTGAAGCCGCACCGGCGCCTGATTGCCGGCTGCGTGCCGGCCGGCATACATCAGCATGGCATGCTGCCCGAGCGAGCACCACCGCACGGCCTGGGAGAGATATCCGATGCGGACCTGGCGCAATGGCTGGTCGACGATGGGCGCCTGATCTACGGTGAATTCACGCAGCAGGAACTCGATCACTACTTCGAGGCGGTGGCGCCGTGGCTGCCCTTGCGTGGCCACTTCATCGATCTTGGCAGCGGCCTTGGCAAGGTCGTATTGAGCGCGGCGCTGGCCTTGCCCGGCATGCGCTGCACCGGCGTTGAGCTACTTGGTTACCGCAACGATATGGCGCAGGTACGGCTGGCGCAGATGCTGGCGGCCGGCGTGGCGGAAGATCCCGCTGCCGCGGCCAGGGTTGCCGCCCGTGTGCGCCTGGTGCATCAGGACATGTTCGATACCGATGTCTCCGACGCGAGTATGGTCTATATCTACAGTACCTGTTTCGCGCCGATGATGGACCGCCTGGCCGACAAGCTGGCAAGGGAACTGCCGGAGGGCGCCTTGGTCACCACGGTCACTTTCCCCATGGCGCACCCGGCGTTCGAGCTGGTGCAGCAGTTCGCGCCGCCCAGTGTGGCGTGGACCTCGGTCTTCCTGTATCGCCGGCGCAGCGCGCTGGATGCAGGAGCGCCAGCGGCGCCCAGCTATCTTTACGAGCAGGACGGCGCTGCCTGGGAATATGCGGTGCGGGCCGCATTTGCGGCCTATGATTCGTCTCATGGAAAGTGAAATGGAAATTCGCGCGATGACCCTGCCCGAGCTGGAAATGGTGCTCGATTGGGCGGCGGCGGAAGGATGGAATCCCGGCCTGCAGGATGCGGCCAGTTTTTATGCCGCCGACCCGGGCGGCTTCCTGCTTGGCACGATCGATGACGAACCGGTTGCCAGCATCTTCGCAATTCGGTACGGCGCAGGCTTCGGCTTTATCGGCGGCTACATCGTGCGGCCCGAATATCGCAGCCACGGCCATGGCATGGCGATGTGGCGCGCCGGCATGGCGCGGCTGGAAGGGCGCAATGTGGGGCTGGACGGCGTGCCGGCGCAGCAGGCCAACTACGCGCGCTCGGGCTTCAGGCTGGCGCACCGCAACGTGCGCTATGAAGGCCGGGGCAGCGAGGTTCCCGCCGCCGACCGCGTGCTGCCGCTGGGGCCGCAGGATCTCGCTGAAGTGCTGGCCTACGATCGCGACTTCTTCCCCGACGACCGTGCGCAATTCATGCGCTGCTGGTTGCAGCAGGCGGGCAGCGTGGGATTCGGCGTGCGCGCTACCGACGGGGTGCTGCTTGGCTATGCGGTGCTGCGTCCATGCCGCGCCGGCTTCAAGATTGGACCGCTCTGCGCCGAATCGCCTGAGGTGGCCGAAGAGTTGATGCAAGCCTTGTGCGGCCGCGTTCCGGCTGGCGAAGCAGTTTTCCTCGACGTGCCTGAGCCGAATGCCGCTGCGATGGCGCTGGCCGAGCGGCACGGCATGCATGCCTGCTTCGAAACGGCGCGCATGTACACGGGCGCGGAACCTGGATTGCCGCTGGCGCGGCAGTACGGCATCACGACTTTTGAACTGGGCTGAAATAGTGCTTGGCCCTGGCCGGGGCGGGAGGAATTGATGATGAGAGACCAGGTCCTGCTTCTCCTGTCTGCCATTGCCTGCGCGCTTGGAGCGTGGGCGTTCTGGCGCTACCTGGATACTGATGCGGTAGTCGCACTGATGACGCTTGCGCTGGTGTCGGCTGTGGCTGATAACCTGCGTTTGCGGCGCAAATTGCGCGAATCCCGGCGGCGCGATTGACAGGGCTGCGCTGCGGCGCGGAGAATGGCTTCTTCACAACCCTGCTGGATAAGGAGGAAGTCATGAAGCTCCATCGTATCGCGCAGTACCTGGTTGTTGTTGCGGGATGTACCCTGGCCGGCGCTGCTGTCAGCGCTGCACCGGAAAAAAAGAAGGCCGCCGCGCCGCCTGACGAGAAGGCGGCGATGGAGATGATGGCCAAAGCTGCCGCGCCGGGCGAGGCGCACAAGAAGCTTGATGCCTTGGCCGGCAAGTTCACGGTCAAGTCAAAAATGTGGATGGACCCATCCAAACCTCCTGAAGAAACCGACGGCTCCACGGAACGCAAGTGGATCATGGGTAACCGCTACCTGCAGGAGAACTACCAGGGCAAGTTCATGGGCCAGCCATTCGATGGCATGGGCATCCAGGGCTATGACAACGTGACGAAGAAGTACTTCGGCAGCTGGATCGATTCGGGCGGTACCGGCATGACGCTGGCCCGCGGCGCCATGAATGGCAACACCATCAAGTACAAGGGCATGATGTCCGATCCGATGAGCGGCAAGGAAATTCCTTATACGATGAGTGTGGCCATCACCGACAACGACAACCACAAGCTGGAAATGTGGGGACCGGGACCGAATGGCAAGGACATGAAGTGGATGGAGATGAGCTACACCCGTGTCAAGTGAATGTGGCCCCGGCAAGGGGCCTGTAGCACGCCGACCAGATGGGGCTAGGTAGCCGGCACCGGCGTGCGGTACGCAACTTCCAGCAAGATTCCCCAATCGGTGCGGCAATAGAAGCCGGGCCCGCCGCGCATCTCCTGCACTGGCGAAAGTCCCGGCACTCCCGCGCTCTCCAGTTCGGCATGTTTGGCGCTGACTTTGCCTGCGTCGTCAACCAGGAAACCGATGTGGAATGTCTTGGGGTAGTGGGGCTCCTCGTGACGCGTGAGCACGAGTACCACACCGCCTTCGCCGGCCAGTACAGCCATGCCGTGATTGCCTTTGGTCTGCAGCAGGGTAAAGCCGAAATGGCGGGTCAGGAAAGTGGAAGCTGCGGCCACATCGGGCACGGACAGGTCGAGGTGATTCAATTGCATGATGACTCCATGGTTGGTGGGCCCAACGGGAGTGCCTGAGGATCGGTCGGCCACGCCCCGACGAGCCCGGGACGCAATGCGCCGGGATCGTCGTGGGTTCTCATGCAAGACTGCACATGGAGCAGAGCTCTCCGGAGGGGAGAGGGACCGGGCTTACCTTGAACCGGTCCTGCCTTTTTCGACAGGCCCGATCATATCACGCCATCAGTTGTGGCCGAGGCGTGGCGTGCGGCGCGAGGGCGTAGGGGACGTATCCGCGTCGACGCGGAACACGCCGACAGCCTGCAGCAGCGCTGCCGATTGCTGCTGCATGCTGGCCGCAGCGGCAGCAGCCTGTTCGACCAGCGCCGCATTCTGCTGCGTCACTGAATCCATCTGCGAAATCGCCTCGTTGACCTGGGCGATGCCAGCGCTTTGTTCATTGCTGGCGGTGCTGATCTCGTTGATGACCTGGCGCACGCGGTGCACGCTCTCCACCACTTCCTGCATGGTGCTGCCGGCCTGCGCCACCAGCGAATTGCCGACACCGACCGTCTCCACCGAAGCGCCGATCAGGTCCTTGATTTCCTTGGCCGCTGCCGCGCTGCGCTGCGCCAGGTTGCGCACTTCCGACGCCACGACTGCGAAGCCACGGCCCTGCTCACCGGCACGCGCTGCTTCCACCGCCGCATTCAGTGCCAGGATATTGGTCTGGAACGCAATGCCATCGATCACGCTGATGATGTCGACGATCTTGCGCGAAGAGCTGTCGATCGAGGCCATGGTCTCCACCACCTGCGATACCACGGCGCCGCCTTTCTGCGCCACTTCCGAGGCGTTGGCAGCCAACTCGTTGGCGGTACGCGCGTTGTCGGCGTTCTGGCGCACAGTGGACGTCAGTTCTTCCATCGATGCCGCGGTTTCCTCCAGCGAGCTGGCCTGGCTTTCGGTACGGGCCGACAGGTCGCTGTTGCCGGCCGCGATTTCGCCCGATGCGGTGGCGATGGTTTCGGTGGCGTTACGTACCGAGCTGACGATGCGCGCCAGGTCGTCGCGCATGCCCTTTAAGGCATTGACCATGCTGCTGTTGTCATCGCGCTTGACGTCGATCGGCACGGTCAGGTCGCCACCCGCAATGCTGCGGGCAATCGCGGAAGCATAATCCGGCTCGCCACCCAACTGGCGCAGCATGCCGCGTGCGATGAATACGCCGATACCAAGCAGCACGGCGGCCAGCACCACCGCACCTGCAGCGAACACGACGGCGCGGCCGCGCACGGTGGCGTCGACTGTGTCGACATAGACGCCGGAGCCAAGGATCCAGCCCCAGGGCTCAAAGCCTTTGACGTAGGACACTTTCTGCACCGGCTTGTCGCTGCCGGGTTTCGGCCACATGTAATCGACCGGGCCGGCGCCGGCTTTCTTGACCATGTTGACGAACTCGACGAACAGGTGTTTGCCGGTCGGGTCCTTGTTGGCGCTGAGGTCCTTGTTGTCGAGCTCAGGCTTGATCGGATGCATGATCATCTTCGGCTGCATGTCGTTGAGCCAAAAATATTCGTTGTTGCCATAACGCAACACCTTGATCGCGTCCATGGCCTTTTTCTGGGCTTCGGCGCGGGGCAGGGCGCCGCTGGACTCCTGCTTTTGGTAGTAATCGAGCACACCGTAGGCCGTTTCTACGGCCTGCCGCACATTGCTGGTTCTTTCCTCAAGGATGAGGGTGCGCTCGGAAATCAGGAAGATGGCGGTAAGGATGATGATGCCGAGGATGGCGCCGGCATTCAGCACGGCGAGTTTCTTGGCAATGCTCATCGACTGCGTGAAGTTCATGGTTTGTCTCCAGCTAAAGCAATCTTTTTGTGAAACCAGCATGGCACGCCGCGCAGAAAAAGAAAAGGCCCTCCGTGGAGGGCCTTGAACTGGGTTTGTATTTTTAGTTAGAACGTTTTGCTGCGCTTTGGTCGCGAATCGTGCGGAACTCGGAGTCGCTCGACCAGTTCGGCCAGTCCTTCGATTCGGCCAGGTCGCGGCCAAGGCTGTACAGGACGCCCAGGTCGCGCGCCATGCCGGTGAACGGCCACTTGGCATCCCATTCGTCCGAAGGCTGGTGGTAGTTATTGGTGGTGTACGCTTCCTGCGTCGCTTTGCCGGCAGCCACGCCGCCTTGCTCCCAGTCTTCGCCCGAGTCGAGCGAGAACGCAGGCACGCCGCGCTTGGCCATCGGGAAGTGGTCGGAGCGGAAGAAGTAGCCGGCTTCGGTGTGCGGGTCAGGCATGTAGCTGACGTTGATCGCCTTGAACTTGGCGACGAGCATATCGAGCAGATCCAGCTTTGCGCTGCCGGAAATGGTGAAGTTGCGCGCCGGACCGTATGGGCTCAGTGCGTCCATATTGATCATGCCGACGGTGGTGGCCAGCGGGTAGACCGGGTTGGATGCGTAGTACTCGGAACCGAGCAAGCCTTTTTCTTCAGCCGTCACGGCCAGGAACACCACGCTGCGCTTGGGCGCCGGCGCCTTGCCATAAGCGCGGCCCAGTTCCAGTAGGGCTGCGATGCCGGTGCCGTTGTCGATGGCGCCGTTGTAGATCTTGTCGCCCTTGGCGTCAGGCAGGCCCACGCCGAGATGGTCCCAGTGGCCGCTGTAGATCACGGTTTCCTGCGGGGCTGCCGTGCCTTCGCGCACAGCCACCACGTTCTTCGACTTGATCACTTGCGCGTCCACCGCGTAGTGGGCCGACAGGCTCACGCCTTTCAGTTCCACCGGCTTGAATTCGCGCGTTTGCGCCTGCTTCTTGAGCGCGTCGAAATCGAGGCCGGCGCGCTTGAACAGGTCGGCCGCCACGTCGCGCTGGATCCATGCTTCCATCGGGGCATGCGATTTTCCTGGCTCTTTGCGCACGATGTCGTACATCACATTGGTGTTCGAATTCTTCACCGTCGCCCAGCCGTAGGACGCAGGCGCGGTTTCGTGCACGATCAGGGTGCCGATTGCCCCCTGGCGTGCCATCTCTTCGTATTTGTAGGTCCAGCGGCCGTAGTAGGTCATGGCCTTGCCGCCGAATTCGCCTTCGCCGGTTTCGAAGTCCGGATCGTTGATCAGCACCACGGCCAGCTTGCCCTTCAGGTTCACGCCCTTGAAGTCGCTCCACTTGCGCTCAGGTGCGGTAACGCCGTAGCCGACGAACACCAGCGGGGCTTTGTCGAAGTCGACGCGCTTGGCGCCATTCATCGCGGCGCGCACCGCCAGTTGCTCGCCCTGTGCGAACGGGATGTTGTCCTTGCCGGCGTGCGCATTCAGCACTACCGGGCCTTTGATCTCAAAGCGGCCGAGCGGCACTTCCTGGTACCAGCTGCGCTTGCCCTTCACCAGGTCGCCGCCCGGTTTCAGGCCGGCCGCCTCGAATTGCCTGGCGATGAATTCAACGGTCTTCACTTCGCCGGCGGTGTTCGGGCCGCGGCCTTCGAATTCGTCGGATGCCAAAGTTTTAACGTCCTGCGACAGGCGCTGCGGATCGATCTTCGGCACGTCCTGCGCTTGTGCTGCGGCTGCAGCCAGCAGCACGGTGGCCAGCATGGAATATTTCACTGGTTACCTCCTGGTTGGGGTGAATGGATCTAAAACCCGGCAAGTATCGGCCTTGGCGCGCCGCAGGTCAAATAGCGGCTCCTTATGTAACTTAGTGTTGCTCCTTGGGCTGCAACGGCCACGCGCGGCGCCGCCTGCGGCATACTGCCGGAAGCATTTTTTCACCGGAGTCATTACATGAAACGCACTATTCTCGGCAGCCTGATTCTCGGCCTGGCATGTTCGCACGCATGGGCGGCGGAACCGGGCTCGGGCATCGACGCCGCCGGCATCGACCAGCAGGTCCGCGCGCAGGACGATTTTTTCCGCTACTCCCAGGGCAAGTGGTTGAGCGGTGTCGAGATCCCGGCCGATCGGTCAAGCTGGGGGGCGTTCAATGTGGCGCAGGAAAACGTGGAAGGCCAGTTAAAGTCCATTATCGAAAAGGCCCAGCGGGATAAGGCGCGCAAGGCGGGTTCCGATGCGCAGAAGATCGGCGATTACTACGCCAGCTTCATGGATGAAGCGCGCCGCAATGCGCTGGGCCTGAAACCGCTGAAGGCGGAGCGGGCGCGCATCGCCGCCCTGTCCGGCAAGCAGGGCATAGCCGCGCTGGTGGCGCACCTGAACCGCATCGACGCCGGCGGCCCGCTCGATATGAGCGTGCGCCAGGATGCCAAGGATTCAACGCGCTATGTGGTGGGGATCCGCCAGTCCGGCCTGGGCTTGCCGAATCGCGACTACTTCCTGTCCGAGAAGGACGCGCGCCTGGGCGATATCCGCGCCAAGTACCAGCAGCACGTGGAGAAGATGCTGGCGCTGGCTGGGCATGCACAAGTTGCGCAAGAGGCGGAGCAGATCGTCGCGCTGGAAACCGAAATCGCCCGCGCCCACTGGTCCGCCGTGGAAAACCGCGACCCGGTGAAGACCTACAACAAACTGTCGCTGGCGGAATTGAAAGCGCTGATGCCAGGCTTCGACTGGGACGCCTACCTGAAAGGCGCAGGCGTGGCCGGCAAGATCGATTCCGTGATCGTCAGCCAACCGAGCTACCTGGCGGCGCTGGACAAACTGATCGAGGCAACGCCGCTACCGGTGTGGAAGGCTTACTTTGAATTCCACATGATCAGCTCATTCGCGCCTTACCTGTCGCAGTCGTTGGTCGACGAGAACTTCGCGTTCCGCGGCGCGGTCCTGGCAGGCACCAAGGAAAACCGTTCGCTGCAAAAGCGCGCGATTGCGGAGGTGAACCGCGCGCTGGGTGAAATGGTGGGCAAGGCCTATGTAAAGGAATACTTCCCGGCCGAACGCAAGCAGCAGGTGGCCGAGATGGCGCAGAACTTCATCGCCGCTTTCCGCGAAGGCATCGATATGCTGGAGTGGATGAGTCCTGAAACCAGGCTGCAGGCGCAGGCCAAGCTGGCCAAGATCAACGTCAAGGTAGGCTATCCGGACAAATGGCGCGATTACAGCAAGCTGATAGTGGTGCGCAACGACCTGGCCGGCAATGTGCTGCGCTCGCGCGAGTTCGCGCACAATCTCAGTATCGACAAGCTGGGCAAGCCGGTGGACCGTTCCGCATGGAGCATGACGCCGCAAACCGTGAACGCGTATTACAGCCCCTCGCTGAATGAAGTCGTGTTCCCGGCGGCGCGCCTGCAGTATCCCTTGTACGACGCCAAGGCTGAACCCGCGGTCAACTACGGCGCGGTCGGCATCTCCATCGGCCACGAAATCAGCCACGCCTTCGACGACAAGGGCTCGCAGTACGACGGTGACGGCAACCTGCGCAACTGGTGGACCAAGGAAGACGGCGAGCAGTTCGCCGCGCGCGGCAAGATGCTGGTGGCGCAGTACAACGGCTACAGCCCGGTGCAGGGCTATAACGTGAACGGCGAATTGACCCTGGGCGAGAACATTGCCGACAACGCGGGCCTGATCATGGCCACCCGCGCTTACAAGATCTACATGAAAGGCCAGCCGGGTCCAGTGATCGACGGTTTTACCGCCGAACAGCGCATCTTCATGGGCATGGCGCAGGCACGCCGCGGCAAGGGCCGCGACGCTTTCCTGATCCAGCAGGTGAAGTCGGACCCGCACTCGCCGTCCGAATTCCGCGTGAACGGCAGCCTGAAAAACCATCCGGGCTTCTATGACGCTTTCGGCGTGAAGGAAGGCGACAAGATGTATTTGCCGCCAGAGCAGCGCGTCATCTTCTGGTGAAATATTTGCAGCCAAAATGTTGTATTTTGGTTGCGAAGAAATAAACTGTGAGAATTCGAAAACACAAATTGCCATAACATAAACCCTTTTTCCTGAGGGATTTGTTATGCACGCAGTAATTCGGGTTACAGCGCCACTTCTGATGGCGCTGGCCCTGGCCGCTTGCGGCGGCGGTGGTGGCAGCTCGGGGGTGACCGGCAGCTCGGGCGCGACCGGCAGTTCTGGCGGCACGACCACCAGTCCCGAAGGCAATTGGCTCTCCTTCACTCCAAACCCGCTCGAAGTATCTGGTTATGAAGGCGAATCGATTCCGTTCAAAATTACTGCAACATCCACCCGTACGTTCACCAAACCGTTCAATGTTGCCATAGTCGACACTTCGGGTACGATCACCACCGACGTACAGATCTCTGCCCAGAACGAAATGACTTATGTGGCCAACCTGCGCACTTCGGCCAAGCTTCCCGCCGGCACCACCCAGGCCAAGCTTGAAGTGCGCTTGTGCGAAGATGCGCCGTTAACCTGCGCCAAGCCGCTTCCAGGCTCGCCATGGCTTGTGCCGCTGAAAGTCAACGTCAAATCGGCTGCCGAGGCTGCGAAGCGCCTCGTGCTATCGGCGCAATCGCTGCAGGCAGAAGTTTATTCTGGCGAGAAGGCAGTTCTCAGCCTTGATGGCACTTACACGGGAGACCTGCTTGGCCAGGGCTTCCTGATCGGCATTGTCGACAAGGGAAACCTGAGTACCGCCACAGTCATCCCATCCTTGCAAGGCTTCAAGGCTACCTTAACCACCTCGGCAAGCTTGCAACCAGGCGAATACTCCAGCAACCTTGAGGTTCGTCTGTGCCGCGACAATCCGACCATTTGCAGCCTCCCGGCCCCTGGCTCGCCTGTGATTGTGCCGCTCAAGGTTTCGGTAAAGAATTCGGTGAACCTGACGCCTCTGGTGGCAGTGCCTGGCCTGGGTTCATGGACCACTTATCAGGGCAATGCGGCACACACCGGCAATGCCGATGCCAGCTTTGATGTTGCCCGCTTCACGCGGCGCTTCAATATCCCTGCAACCGGCAATTCTGTCAGGGAGTACAACACTGTAGCGGTCGACAACGGTAAGGTATTTGTTGTCGCTGGCGGCGCTACAAGCAATCCGTCTGAGCTGCTGGCGATTGGCGAAGCAGACGGCAAGGTTGCATGGCGCAGCAACCTTGGCAACATTGAACGAGCGAATTCGCCTGCGGCAGGCAATGGCCAGGTGTATGTGACTTCGACCGGCCAGGATTCCTTCATGTGGTTCTTCGACCAGGGCGGTACTTTGTTGGACAAAACCAGCATGGTTTCGCAATCGTTCAAATACCAGGCTCCTACTGTGTTTGGCTCCGATGTGTATTCGCTTGACGGTTTGTACAACGGCATAACCAAATTCTATGCACCTGCCAAGACAAAAACATGGTCTGTGTATATGCCGCAAGCGGATGGTTACACGCTGGCAGTCGATGCCGAGTATGCCTATGGTTATGCAGGCGGCACCTTCATCGCGAAGCGCGTGAGCGACGGCCTGCAGCTTTGGGCAGTCGGTGATGCCGACAATCCATTTCCTGCTTTTACCGGCAATACTCCTGCATTGGCCGGCAAACTGGGCATTATTCTGGAAGGCGGGCGCTTGATGGCGTTCGACAGGACTCCAACCCGCACCTGGTCGGTCGCAAATGGCTTCGTCGGCCAGCCTGCCGTTGGCAATGGGCTGGTGTATGCGTTGGCCGCCAATGGTAATGTGTTGGAAGCGCGTACTTCGGCCGATGGCAAACTCCAATGGACTTCGGAAAGTCTCGGTACGAGCGACTTCCGGGAAGTAGTCGTAACGCGCAACCTTGCCTTCGTCAGTGGAGCAAGCAAGACGCTGGCGATCGACCTGGCGACGCGCAAGATTGTATGGACTTACCCACGCGGTGGCAGCCTGGCGATCTCCAGCAATGGTGTGTTGTATATCCTGGGTAATACCGGCGCCCTGGACGCTATCAATCTCCAGTAATCAAAGGTAGCGCGACAGCAGTGCGCCATCCAGCCCTTCATCGAGCTGGATGCGCACGAAGTGGCCGCTGCCTGGCGCAATCGTGATCTCGCTGCCATCGTCCGCCAGCATGCGTGCGATGGTGATATCGCGGTTGCCGCCCGGGTGCATGACTTCAATGCGGTCGCCCACTGCGAAATTGTTCTTTACATTGACGCGTGCCCAGCCACCGTTGACTTCCAATACATCCCCCACATACTGGCTGCGATCGGTTTCCGATACGCCGCGCATATAGTTCTGGTGCTCCTGCGTGTGATGGCGCTGGTAGAAGCCGTCCGTGTAGCCGCGATTGGCCAGGCCCTGGAGCTGGCCGAGCAGGCCTTCGTCAAAGGGGCGGCCGGCTACCGCGTCGTCAATCGCCTTGCGGTACACCTGCGCGGTGCGCGCCGCGTAGTAGGCCGATTTGGTACGGCCTTCCACCTTGAGTGAGGTGATGCCGATTTTTACCAGGCGCTCGACGTGCTCCACCGCGCGCAGGTCTTTCGAGTTCATGATGTAAGTGCCATGCTCGTCCTCGAAGATCGGCATCAGTTGGCCGGGACGCCCGGCTTCTTCCAGCAGGTAGGTCTGGTTGGCGAGAGGATGGCGCGGCTGCTGGTGCAGTACGGAGATGTCGCCAGACGCGTCCTGGCAGCCTTCGCCGACCTTGTAGTCCCAGCGGCAGGCATTGGTGCAGGTGCCCTGGTTGGCGTCGCGATGATTGAAATAGCCGGACAGCAGGCAGCGGCCGGAATACGCCATGCACAGCGCGCCGTGCACGAAGACTTCCAACTCCATGTCCGGACAGCGCTGGCGGATCTCCTCGATTTCGTCGAGCGACAATTCGCGCGACAGGATGACGCGCGTGAGTCCCATGCGCTGCCAGAATTTCACATCGGCCCAGTTGACGGCATTGGCCTGCACCGACAGGTGGACCGGCATGTCCGGCCATTCTTCGCGCACCATCATGATCAGGCCCGGATCGGCCATGATCAGCGCATCTGGCTTCATGGCGATGACGGGCGCCATATCGCGCAGGTAGGTCTTGAGCTTGGAGTTGTGGGCAAAGATATTGCTGGCGACGAAGAACTGCTTGCCGCGCGCGTGGGCGCCATCGATGCCTTCCTGCAGCGCTTGCAGCGTGGAGAAGTCGTTGTTCCGTACGCGCAGGCTGTAGCGCGGCTGGCCCGCATAGACAGCGTCGGCGCCGTAATCGAAAGCGGCATTCATCTTCGCCAGGGAGCCGGCGGGCAGGAGGAGTTCGGGGGCGGTCAGCATGGCAGGCAAAATCCGCCAGCGTAGCCATGCCGCCGTCGCCGGGCCATGACCTGGATCAAGTTCGGCGCATTACGCCGGCTGCAGCTCGCCGTACAGGGCGAGGAATTCCTGGCTCAGCTTGTGGCTGCGATCGAGGTGGATCATCGGCAGGTTGCGCTCGTGGGATTCGCGGATGCGGATCGAGCTTGAGAGCTTGTTCTCGAACACCGGCAAGCCTTCTTCCTTGAGCTGGTCCACCATGCGCTGCGGCAGCAGGGCGCGCGGCTGGAACTGGTTGACCACGATGCCTTCGATCTGCAGCTTGGGATTGTGGTCGGCCTTGATCTCCTTGACGTTGTCGACCAGGGTATACAGCGCCTGGCGCGAGAAGTCGTCGCAGTCGAAGGGGATCAGGCAGCTATCGGCAGCGATCAGGGCCGATTGGGTGAAGAAGTTGTAGGCTGGCGGCGTGTCGACATAGATTTCGTCGAATTCCTTTTCCAGCTCGGCCAGCGTGTCGCGCAGCTTGTAGATCTTATGGCGCGATTCCAGCTTCGATTGCAGGTCGCCCAGTTCGGGATGGGCCACCATGATGGACAGCTTATCGAACGGCGTGGTGTGCACATATGCGCCGGCCGGCTTGGCGAATATGCTGTAACTAAGCATTTGCTCGAAATAGGCGCCAAGGGTAGGCGCCAGTCCCGCAGTTGCCGCCCCGAGCAGGTAACGGCTGCTGTTGCACTGCGGGTCGATATCGATCAAGAGCGTGCGTTTGCCATGGTGCGCCGCGATGGCCGCCAGGTTGACCGCAATGGTCGATTTACCGACGCCGCCCTTCTGGTTGAAGATTACGCGTTTCATTTGCTGGCCCCCGCTGTGGCTAATATTGCAACGATTCTAGCATGATGCGGTGCAGCAAAAGCAAGCGTTTATGCCGTTTGGGCCTTCTCGCAGGAATTCGACTCCATGATACCGCGCAGGTAGCCGCGGCGGACTTTGCCTGCCAGGATCGCGGTTTGCGCTTTCTTCGATTGGCGCTCGGCACCGCTTAGCTTGCGCAGCCAGCCGCGGAAAGGAATCGCCCCTTCCACCGTGCGCGCCAGGGCGCCGGTGGCCGCGTCGCCCAGGGCTTCTTTCGAGGCGTCCATATGGCTCTGCTTTTCTGCAGGAACGTCCAGGTCCGGGCCCAGCTCCTCATCCAGATCTGCAACTTGCGCCAGCAAGGCCGGGCAGCTCCTGTCGGAGGGCGCTTTGTAGGGGTTGCCTATGGCGTCGCGCAGGACGTCGGGGATGTCGACTTTAGCGATATTCAGGTCCCGCAGCGGCGTGGCCCCGATTTCCTGGATGCGGGTTTGGTCCTTGGTGGCGCACGCGCTCAGGGTCAGCACGGCAATGGCAAGTATCAGTCGTTGCATATTCTTTGCGGTTAAGAAAAATGCAAGTATAACTAAGCCGGGGACAATCGATCCAGAATTGTTTTGCGGTAGCGGCGGCTCATGCGCAGGCGCTGGCCTGCTTCCAGCACGACTTGGTACTCGCCGTCTTCACGCAGTTCCAGTGCCCGCACGCGTTCCAGGTTGACGATGGCTGAGCGGTGGATGCGCTGGAAGCCGTGCGGCGCCAGTTCACCCTCGAGCTCGGACAGGCTGCGGCGCAGCATATGGGAACGGCCGCCGGCATGCACGGTGGCATAGTAGTCGCTGGCCTCGATCCGGTCGATGTCCGCAAACTTCACTACCTCCAGCGCATCGCCGTTCCTGATGATGAAGCGGCGTGTCTCGTTTGGCACGCGCAGGCGCTCTTTAACGCGTTGCAACACGCGTTCGAAACGCTGGTCGTCGAAAGGCTTGAGCAGGTAATCGAGGGCGCCCACTTCGAAGGCGCGCAGCGCGAACTGCTGATGGGCGGTGACGAAGACGATGACGAAGGGCGGCGCGGTGCCGAGGCGCTCCAGCAACTCGAAGCCATCGCATTCGGGCATTTCAACATCGAGAAAGACCAGGTCGGGCCGGGCCGCCGGCAGCGCCGCCAGCGCTTCTTGCGCCGAGCCGCACTGGCCGACCACGGAGATTGCCGGGTCGCGCGCCAGCAACAAGGCCACATTGCTGCGCGCCAGCGGCTCATCGTCGATGATCAGGGCGCGCAGCATGATTGCTCCCCGTAGGGCAGGGTGATCACGGCCTGCACGCCCTGCGCCGTATCGTGCAGCAGCAGCGACTGTCGTTCACCGTAGAGCGCCTGCAGGCGCTGGCGTGTATTGGCGAGGCCGACGCCGTCATGCAACTCGGTTGCCAGCGCTGGACCATCGTTGGCAACGGTCAGCGTTAGCACCTCGCCTGCGCGGACAGCCGTTACGCGCAGTGATCCGCCTTTGGCGCGTTTGGCGATGCCGTGCTTGATGGCGTTTTCCACCAGCGGCTGCAGGACAAGGTCGGGCACTTTTGCATCCACGATATCGGCTGGGATGTCGAGCTGCCAGTGCAGGCGTGCGCCGAAGCGTACCTGTTGGACTTCGAGGTATCTGCGCAGGAATTCGATTTCGCTTTCCAGCGGCACGAGCTGGCGCTCGGAACGGTCGGTTACGCGGCGCAGCAGGTCGCCGAGCGCGGCGATGGTGGCGATCGCTTCGTTGTCCCTTTTCTCGCGGATCAAGCCGGTGACGGCATTCAGCGCATTGAAAATGAAATGCGGCTCAAGCTGCAAGCGCAGTGCGGCCAGTTGAGCCTGCGCCAGCAACTCGCGCTGCTGCGACAGGCGCTTGCGCGTGGCGAAAGTGACGCTGAGCGCCGTAATTGCACCGTACAGGATCACATCGCCCACCAGGTTGCCGATGAATTTCGATTTCCAGAGCGGCAGGAAGGGATCTGGGCCCTTGGGGTAGGCGAAAGGGTTGAACGAATGTTCGAGCGTGGCAGCCCAGCAGGTCCAGGCCGCGCCGATTGCCAGGCAGGCGCATACATGCACGGCCCAATTGAGCGCTGCGCGCGAGGGCAGGGGAAAGCGCCGCAGAAGCGCGAGCGCAACCGGGGTCGCGGCCGCCCATGCGCCCCACGAGGCGACGATCACGAGAAACAGCGTCCACCAGTCGTGCTGCATGCCCATGGCGCGCATGGACACCACGGTCTGGGTGGCATCGAACAAGGCCAATGCCAGCCAGGCGAGGAAGGGAGCGATTGCGGTCATGGCCGCAATGATAGGGGAAATCACAGGCACGGGCGACGGGTTTGCAGCGAAACCACGGCGGGCTGCAGCGAGCTGCATCGCGCGGCGCCTGGGGCGGTGGGAGACTACCAGCCTTATCAATCTATCGAGGCGACATCATGAGAAGACGAGACCTGTTCCGCATTTCCACCGCAATGGGACTGGGCGCCGCGCTGCCGGTCCTGGCCGAGGCCAAGGCGTTGCCGACGCCGGCAGCGCCATTGAAGCCGCCGGCCGAAGGCAGCATCCCGGTGGCCTTCCTGCTGTCCGATAACGCGGTGATGATCGACTTTGGCGGCCCGTGGGAGGTGTTCTGCAACGTCAGTGTGCCGGGACGCGCGGATGGACCGGTGTTCCGGCTCTATACAGTTGGCGCCACGGAGGCGCCGATCACCACGTACGGCGGCATGAAGATCGTGCCGAACTATTCGATCGCCAACGCGCCGGCGCCCAAGGTAATCGTGGTGCCGGCCCAAACCGTGGGCGACCCGGCAGTGCTGGACTGGCTGCGCCAGGCGTCGCGCACCGCAGACCTGACGATGTCGGTCTGCACCGGCGCTTTCATCCTGGCGCATGCTGGACTGCTGGATGGAAAGTCGGCAGCCACCTACCACGGCGCATTCAAGGAGTTCGTCATGCGCTTCCCTCGCGTTCAACTCAAGCGCGGTGCCCGTTTTGTAGAGGAGGGCAATATCGCCACCGCCGGCGGCCTTTCCTCCGGCATCGACCTCGCACTGCGTGTGGTGGAGCGCTACTTTGGCCGCGCCGTGGCCAGCAACACAGCCTACACCATGGAGTACCAGGGCCAGGGCTGGCTGGACCCGAAGTCCAACAGCATCTACGCCAAGGTGCGCCGCTCAACGGAGCAGCATCCGCTATGCCCGGTTTGCGATATGGACGTTGACAAAGCGGCTTCCGCATCGAGTATCTATCGCAAGCGCATTTACTACTTCTGCATGGAAGACCATAAGAAGCTGTTCGACGCGAATCCAACCAACTTCATCTGATCACATTGCGGCGACGTCGATGATCGCTTGCGCAAACTCGCGCGGCGCTTCCTGCGGCAGGTTGTGGCCGATGCCGCCGGCAAGCGTGCGGTGCAGGTACTTGCCGCTGAACTTTTTGGCATATGCGGCCGGTGGCGCATGCGGTGCGCCGTTGGCGTCGCCTTCCATCGTGATCGAAGGCACGGTGATCGAAGGGCTGGCGGCCAGCTTCGCTTCCAATGCGTCGTATTTGCGCTCGCCGTCGGCCAGGCCGAGGCGCCAGCGGTAGTTGTGAACCACGATGTCGACGTGGTCCGGATTGTCGAAGGCAGCCGCGCTGCGGGCAAAGGTCGCTTCATCGAAGGCCCATTTCGGTGAGGCGGTTTTCCAGATCAGGCGATTGAAGTCATTGCGGTTCGCCTCGTAGCCCAAGCGGCCACGTTCGGTAGTGAAGTAATACTGGTACCACCAGTCGTATTCGGCCTGCGGCGGCAGCGGCTTCTTGTTGCCGGCTGGGGTGCCGATCAAATAGCCGCTGACCGAGACCAATCCCTTGCAGCGTTCCGGGAACAGGGCCGCGATGATGCAGGCCGTGCGCGCGCCCCAGTCGAAGGCGCCGAAGATGGCGTTCTCGATTTTGAGAGCATCCATCATGCCGATGATGTCGAGCGCCACCGCGGTTTGCTGGGCGTTGCGGAAGGTTTCCTTGGAAAGGAAGCGCGTGCTGCCGTAGCCGCGCAGGTAAGGCATGAGCACCCGGTAGCCGGCGCCAGCCAGCAACGGCGCTACTTCTTCGAAGCTGTGGATGTCGTAAGGCCAGCCGTGCAGCAGGATCACCGGCTGGCCGTTTGCCGGGCCGAGCTCGGCGTATCCGATTTCCAGTTCAGCCGTGCGGACCGTGCGCAGCGTGCCAAGCGAGCGGCCGGCGCCAGCCGGTAAGGCAGCTGCCTGGGCCAGTGGCGCCAACGCGGCCAGTCCGGCCAGTGCCAGGAATCCGCCCATCAGGGAACGGCGTTGCGTGTTGATCGGTTGCTCCAAAGCTTGCTCCGCGGCGTGTTGTTGTGGGGTCTAGTATAGAAACGAAACGTATCTGGATTGTGTCACGGTATATCATGCGTGTAGTTTCATCGAATTGGATTTGGCATGCTCATAGTGACTCACAGCGGCAAGTTCCACGCAGACGATGCGTGGGCGGTCGCTGTCCTGAACGTTTTGTACCCCGGCGCCGACATCATCCGCACGCGCGACCAGGCTGTCATCGATACCGCCGACTTTGCGGTGGACGTTGGCGGGGTGTGGGAGCCGGCCGCGGGCCGCTTCGACCACCATCAAAAAGGCTTCGACGCCGCGCGGCAAACAGGCGTGCCTTACGCCAGCGCAGGATTGGTGTGGCGCGAGTATGGCGCGCGCTGCGTCATGGCCCTGGCCCTGGCCCATACCGGTCACCAGCTCGCGGAAGGGCAGGCGCGCGAGATCGCTTACGGCATCGATGCGGACGTGGTGCAGTACCTCGACCTGTCGGACGTGGGCGCAGCGAAGAGTGCGCCGGGCAGCTATGGCTTGTCGGCGGTGATTTCCGGCTACAACACCAACTGGCTCGATGAGCAAAGGCTGGGATACGGCGAGCAGACGGAGGCGTTCCGGCTGTCGCAATTCCGCCGCGCGATGGCCGTGCTGACCGACGTGATGGTCAATGCCGTCAAGTATCGGGTCGGCGCCTTGTTGGCCTTGGCGCAGGTGCGCCAGGCCGAAGTGCTGGAAGGCGGCAAGGTCCTGTTCCTGAAAAATGGCGCGCTGCCGTGGAGCCAGGTGGTGCGCAAGGAAATGCCGAAAGTGCTGTTCGTGATCAGCTACAGCATCGCCGAGCAGCGCCACCTGCTGCATACGGTCCCGCTCAGCAGCGAGAGTTTCGACGCGCGGGCCGACTTGCCGGAGGCCTGGGCCGGATTGCGCGATGCCGAGCTGGCGGCAGTCACCGGCGTGCCGGACGCCGGCTTTTGCCACAACGGCAGGTTCATCGCCTCGGCCAGGTCTTACGAGGGAATCCGTGCCATGGCGTCCCTCGCCCTGCAAGACGTCACTGCCGCTTAATTGTTGCAGCCCATGGTGCGGATGCGGTCATACGCGGCCTTGGCCTGCACCAGCCCATACCCATAGTACGGATCGCGTCCCGGCGCGCCCAGGTCCAGTGCAGACTTGGTGAGCGTGCTGCGGATCTGGGCCGCGCTGCATTTCGGGAAGTAGCTCCACACCAGTGCTGCTACCGCCGATACGTGCGGTGTTGCCATCGAGGTACCGTCGTACAAGGCGTAATTGGTGGCGATCACTTTCAGGCTGGCTTGCTGGCCAAGTTGCGCCACCAGGCTGGCGCCATCGGTATCGGAAACGCCGACCGATGGAATAGTCGTCGCAGTGCCGCCCAAGGTACCGTTCAAGCCGCCCGCCACGTTGTTGTACACCACCGCGCCCACGCCGCCGCTGGCTTGGCAGTTGGCGACCTTGGCGCCGAACGAGACCGAGCCGCGCTGGATCAGGCAGATCTTGCCGGCCATGGCACTATCGGTTGCCGTGCCGAGACCAAAGTCCGCCAAGGGCGCGCTGACAGCCCCGGCTGGCGAACCGTCCATGACGCGCGAGGAGTAGTTTGCGGCGCCCACCTTCAGTTCGGTCTCCCGGCCGGCGCCCATTGGCACCGTCGACAGCACGCTGACGCCTGGCGCCGACAATTCGACTTTCGGCGTGAACTGGGAGAAGTCGGCAATCTTCCTGTCCTGGTCCAGCGCGCCGATCGACATCACGCTGCTATAGCCGGCCGGATAGGACTGCGTGTTGTTGCCGTCGTTGCCCGCTGCCGCAATCGACAGCACGCCGCGCTTGGCCAAGGCGGCGAATACCCGCTCCTCCGCGATGCTGGGGTCGCCGCCGCCGAGCGACATGCTGATGACGTTGGCGCCTGCTGCGCCGCACTTGTTGGCTGCCGCGATCAGGGTCGAGGTGTAGGCCCAGCCATCGGCGCCGAACACCTTGACGATGTGAAGATTCAGCTGGCGGCCCGGATTGACGCCCACCACGCCGGTGCCGGCATTGTTGATTGCGGCAATCGTACCTGCCACGTGGGTGCCGTGGTGGTTCTCGTCGGTGAACCAGTCGCCGGTACCGGGATTGGTATTGCCGGTGACGCGGTTGCCGTGCAAGTCTTCATGCGCCAGGTCGATACCGGAGTCGATGATGCAGACGGTGCGGTTGCTGGCGTAGCTGTCCGGCAGCTGGTCGGCCTGCACCATCGGGATGCCATACGGTACCAGCTGGCCCAGCTGGTAGGGCGAACCGGTGGCCGGTGTGCTGGTTGCGAAGGGAACGCGCTTGCGGTCCTCTTCCACGAATTCGATTTGCGCATTGCCGCGCAGGGTGGCCATTGCGTCGGCCGGAATTTCGGCGGCCGTGGCATTGATATCGGGCATGTCCTGCACCACTTTGCCGCGCGCTGCTGCGAGCGCTGCTTTGCCATTGGCCGCGCCGCCAGCTTTGAAGCCGACGATCACGCGCATATTGCCGTCCGCAGCGCTGGCGATTGAAAAGTGGGCACTGACAGCTGCCGCCAATACGCTCATGGCGAACTTGGTGCGGGTATTTCCGGTCTGCTTTTTGAACATGATTAGTCCTGGGAATCGTGTGTGGATGAAGGGCCTTGGACACCAGAAGCGCGACAGCCGCGGGTAGCAACTATCAAAGCTGATGCTAGTGGTGTTATGGCATTGGGGTCAATCGTGACGCTTAGTTAAGGGACGGCGATGGACCAGGAAACCACACAAGTTCTGCAGGGCAATAAAAAACGCCACCCGAAGGTGGCGTTGCTTGCTTTGGAGGGCAGGCTTAGAACTGGTTCATGGTGTTGTCTTTGCCGGCAGCCTTCAGCGCAGCTTCGCCGCTGAAGTATTCCTTGTGGTCGTCGCCGATGTCCGAACCGGACATGTTCTGGTGCTTGACGCAGGCGATGCCCTGGCGGATTTCCTTGCGTTGTACGCCGGCCACATAGCCCAGCATGCCTTGGTCGCCGAAGTATTCCTTGGCCAGGTTGTCGGTGGACAAGGCCGCGGTGTGGTAGGTCGGCAGGGTGATCAGGTGGTGGAAGATGCCTGCTTCGCGGGCTGCATCAGCCTGGAAGGTGCGGATCTTCTCGTCTGCCTCGGCGGCCAGCGTGGTGGTGTCGTATTCGACATTCATCAGCGCGGCGCGGTCGTACGCCGACACGTCCTGGCCTTCGGCCTTCATGCGGTCGTAGACTTGCTGGCGGAAGTTCAGGGTCCAGTTGAACGATGGGCTGTTGTTGTACACCAGCTTGGCATTCGGGATGACCTTGCGGATTTCCTTGACCATGCCGCCGATCTGGCCGATGTGTGGCTTCTCGGTTTCAATCCACAGCAGGTCGGCGCCGTTTTGCAGCGAGGTGATGCTGTCGAGCACGCAACGCGCTTCGCCGGTGCCGGGACGGAACTGGAACAGGTTGGACGGCAGGCGCTTAGGACGCAGCAGCTTGCCGTCGCGCTTGATGATCACGTCGCCGTTGCCCAGGGCGTCGGCAGCCACTTCGTCGCAGTCCAGGAAGGCGTTGTACTGGTCGCCCAGGTCGCCCGGCTGGCTGGTGACGGCGATTTGCTTGGTCAGGCCGGCGCCCAGCGAATCGGTGCGGGCGACGATGATGCCGTCTTCCACGCCCAGCTCGAGGAAGGCGTAGCGCACTGCGCGGATTTTCGCCAGGAAGTCTTCATGCGGAACGGTGACCTTGCCATCCTGGTGGCCGCACTGCTTCTCGTCCGACACCTGGTTTTCGATCTGGATGCAGCAGGCACCGGCTTCGATGAACTGCTTGGCCAGCAGGTAGGTCGCTTCCGCGTTGCCGAAACCGGCGTCGATGTCGGCGATGATTGGCACCACGTGGGTCACGTGGTTGTCGATCTTGTCCTGGATGGCTTTCTTGGCGTCGCCGCTCGCAGCATCCAGCTGGCGGAACAGGCCGCCCAGTTCGCGTGCATCGGCCTGGCGCAGGAAGGTGTACAGCTCCTTGATCAGGGCGGATACGGCGGTTTTTTCGTGCATCGACTGGTCAGGCAGCGGACCGAATTCGGAGCGCAGCGCGGCGACCATCCAGCCCGACAGGTAGAGGTAGCGGCGGTCGGTGCTGTTGAAGTGCTTCTTAATGGAGATCATTTTTTGCTGGCCGATGAAACCGTGCCAGCAGCCCAGGGACTGGGTGTACTGGGATGGGTCGGCATCGTAGCGGGCCATGTCGGCGCGCATGATCTTGGCGGTGTAGCGGGCAATGTCCAGGCCAGTCTTGAATTTGTTCTGGGCGCGCATGCGGGCGGCCGCTTCAGGGCTGATGGCGTTCCAGGCGCTGCCGTTGCGTTCCTTCAGGGCTGCGATGGCTTGGATGTCGTCTTGGTAGTGGGACATGGTCATTTTCCTAGCAAAAAAGCGGATTAAAAAAGGCGAAGCACTTGGAATAATGATAGGCCGTTCTTTTGCGATGCACCATGTCTTATATAAGACATATAAGCTATATTTTATCGTTTAAATTCAATTGGTTATTTTATCTATACCATGATATGAAATTACTTTTCGCGGAATGAACTGTTCGGTATGGTGCGCCGCCAAGCAATTTTCTACGATATGAGATCGAGTTTTCGCATTGTGAAATGCGGCAAGGGCACGGCGCCGGTGAACCTGGCACATCGTCATTTTTGTATGTCAAACTCTATCAATGCCGATAACCAAAACCTCCAGCAAGGCGGCTGCCGCAAAATTGAAGCGCAATGCCTGGCGCTTCACTCATTTGGGCAGTACCGGCATGACGCCGCTCAGATCGTCATCGCTGTCGACGTTGCCGAAATGGACTTCGAGATCCTGTGTCGGCTGGAAGTTCAACAGCCGCACCTGGTAGGTGCGCGCGTCGATCTTCTTGAACGTGCCGGGGAAGCACAGGCTGATCAGTTCATCCGGCTTGCGCTTGACGATATTCAGCGCGAAATCTTCGATGCCGCGTTTCCAGGTGTTGCCGGTGGTGAGGATATAAGACACGTTATGCGTATTGACGTAGCCGTCCTTGCGCGCCGCAATCTTGGCGCGTGCGTTCAGGTAGCTTTTATCGGTGCAATAGATTTTCGCAAAATCTTCGTGCATGCCCGATTCGCCAGGACCGCCGGCGACGAAGGGACGGTAGTCATGGTGGACCCGAACAATTTTATTGGCGGGGAATTTCTGGGTCCAGACGTAATTGACCTCCACCATCCAGGTCGGCTCACGGGTTTCCTTTACCAGCAAGCCGAGTTGGATCATCTGTTTGGCTTGCTGTTCGGTGAAGGCGGCAACCTTGCCGGACTTGTCGGCAAACGTGGGCGAGTAGGCGATTTCCTTGTTGCTGAAACCGAGTTTTCGCAATTGCGCAGTGAGGTCCTTGCCTTCAGGTGAACGGGCCACCAGCCTGCTCTGGAACGCGACCGGCTTGCCGTCGACCCGGATGGAAAAGCCGTCGGGCTGGCCGTAGTAGGTATCGCTGTCCTGTTGCGCGGCAGGGTAGGGCGGCAGCGGGAACACAATGGTTTCCTCGACTTCGTTGGCTGACTCGTTGAGGAATTCATAGTCGACGCTGATCAGGTTATGGCTGATGTTCAGCACTTCCTTTTTCATGGCAATGGCGTCGGTCTTGCCGAATACGATGCCGCCCACGCCAACCGCGGCAATACCGTCATTGGCCAGTGCGGCGTTGGAAAGGGTGAGCGCCGCGAGGGCGAGGTGCAGGTGTTTTTTCATGGGCCGGCATTATATTGTTAATAATGGTTTTGCAGCGCGCTCCCGCAGCGCCGATGGCGCTACATTGACGATTTGCACAGGGAGGCCGGCCATGACTATCAAAGGAAGTTGCCATTGTGGCGCCGTTGCGTTCGAGATCGATGGCGAGATTCCCGCGCAGCTCACGCGCTGCACCTGCTCGTTCTGCGCCAAGCGCGGCGCCGTCACGGCGGCCTTCGCCCCGGAGCAGTTCCGCCTGCTGCCGCCACCCAGCGGCGACAGTAGTTATCGCTGGCAGACCCGGCAGGTGGCGCATCACTTTTGCCCGCTGTGTGGCTGCGCGACCTTTTCCGACTCGCCAGCCTTTCAAACAGACGGCAGCTGGGACGGGCATACCCGCCGCATCACAGTGAATGCGCGCCTGTTCGATGACTTCGACGCTGCCACGGCCGCAGTCACCGTGATCGACGGCAAGCACCTCTGGTGATTTTGGGGCGGTCATAAAGAATTTTCACGGCGACAAGTTCATGGTTATATAATTTATAACCTTTATTTTTATATAGGAACTACCCAGAGTGAAGCTTCTTACCGCCATCATGCTCAGCGCAGGGATCCTGTCGCCAGCATTCGCCGCCGCCCCAGCCGTACCGGCCAAAGCCGCCGCCAACAAGGCTGCCGCTGTCAAAGTCACCTCGGTCGAGGGGATCACCGAATACCGCCTGGCCAACGGCCTGCGCGTGCTGCTGTTCCCGGACGCGAGCAAGCCGACCCTGACCACCAACATCGTCTACATGGTGGGTTCGCGCCACGAGAACTATGGCGAGACCGGCATGGCGCACTTGCTGGAACACCTGCTGTTCAAGCCGACCGCCAACTTCGGCATCAAGAAAGGCAGCAAGACGCCGGTGGAAGTCCTGAACCAGACCGGCGGCCGCTTCAACGGCACCACCTGGTATGACCGTACCAATTACTTCTCGACCTTCCCGGCCAACGACGACAACCTGAAGCTGATGCTGGAGCTGGAAGCCGACCGCATGGTCAACTCGCCGATCAGCCAGGACGACCTGTGGAACAACAAGACCCAGAAAGGCGAAATGACGGTGGTGCGTAACGAGTTCGAACGGGGCGAGAGCGATCCGTTCCGCGTCACGCTCGAGCGCACCATGTCGGTCGCCTTCGACTGGCACAACTACGGCAAGTCGACCATCGGCGCCCGCTCCGATATCGAAGGTGTGAGCATCGAGCGCCTGCGCGCGTTCTACCAGCGCTACTACCAGCCGGACAACGCGATCCTGATGGTCGCCGGCCGCTTCGACGAAGCCAAGGTGCTGGCCCAGGTCAACGAACTGTTCGGCAAGATTCCAAAGCCGACCCGCGTGCTGGCCCCGACCTATACCGCGGAACCGACCCAGGACGGCGAGCGTTCGGTCACTATCCGCCGTACCGGCGGTACCCAGATCGTCGCCGCCGGCTACCACGTGGCCCCGGCCAGCCATACCGATGCGGCAGCCCTGCAGGTGCTGGGTAAAGTCCTCACCGACGCGCCGAGCGGCCGCCTGCACAAGGCCCTGGTCGATGCCAAGCTGGCGTCGTCCGTGATGGATCTTGATTTCAACCAGATGGAACCAGGCTACCGCCTGTTCGCTGCCGTGGTGCCGAAAGATGGCCAGACCGCCGCGGTGGAAGAGGCAATGCTGAAGGCACTGGAAGACCTCAAATCCAATCCGGTCACCGAAGCTGAAGTCGAGCGCGCCAAGGCCGCCATCGCCAAGGACGTCGACCAGACCGTCAACGACACTGCCCGATTCACTATCGCCCTGACCTCGGCGCAAGCCGCCGGCGACTGGCGCCTGTTCCACCAACGCCGCGACCAGGTCGAGAAAGTCGACGTGGCGGCAGTACAGGCAGTGGCCCTGAAATACCTGAAACCCGCCAACCGTACCCTGGCGCGCTTCATCCCGACCGACGCTGCCGACCGCACCGAAGTGCCGAAGACGCCGGACGTGGCAGCACTGGTCAAGGACTACAAGGGCCGCGCCGCAATCGCGCAGGGTGAGGTGTTCGACCCAAGCCCCGACAACATTGAAAAACGCACCCAGCGTTCGGTCCTCGCCAACGGCATGAGGCTGGCACTGCTGTCCAAGAGCACCAAGGGCAATACTGTCAGCGCGTCGGTACAGCTGCGCATGGGCACTGCCGAGAACCTGATGGGCAAGGCGACCATCGGTGAACTTGCCGCGTCGCTGCTGCTGACTGGCACCGAGCGCCTGTCGCGCCAGGAAGTCAAGGATGCCCTGGATAAGCTGAAGGCAAACGTGAACATCAACGGCGGCGCCGAGGGCGTCACCGTCAATGTGACCACCACGCGCGACAATCTGGCGGCAGCACTCGACCTGTTGGGCGAATCGCTGATGAAACCAGCGTTCACCGCCAAGGAATTCTCCGAGCAGCAGCGTGACATGATCTCGGGTACCGAGCAGCAAATGACCGAGCCGCAACCGCTGGCCAGCAACGCGATGCAGCGCCTGACCAATACCTTCCCGGCGGGCCACCCTCGCCATACCATGACCCTGCCGGAAAAACTGGCGGAACAAAAAGCCGCGACCCTGGACCAGGTCAAAGCCTTCCACAAGGCTTATTACGGTGCCGGCAACGCCACCCTGTCCGTGGTGGGTGACTTCGACGTAGCGGCAGTGCAGGCGCAAGCTGCCAAGCTGTTCGGCAGCTGGAAAGCGGAGCAGCCATACGTCCGCATTGCCAGCGAATTGAAGCAGGTGGCAGGCCAGAACATTTCGCTGGAAACCCCGGATAAGGCCAACTCGGTCCTGTTCGCGATCCAGCCGGTGCCGATGAAGGATGACGCCGCGGTTTACCCAGCGCTGTTGATGGGTAACTACATGCTTGGCGGCGGCGCCCTGCGCAGCCGACTGGCCGACCGCATCCGCCAGAAAGAAGGTTTGTCGTACGGCGTGGGCTCGCAACTGTCCGTGCCTTCGCGCGACCCGGCCGGCCTGTGGCTGGCCTTCGCGATCAGCGCACCGCAAAACACCGCCAAGGTGGAAGCCGCGCTGCGTGAGGAGCTGAACAAGGCGCTCAAGGACGGCTTCACCGATGCCGAACTGGCCGATGCCAAGAAAGCCTGGCTGCAGTCGCAGCAAGTGGGCCGTACCGGTGACGCTGGCCTGGCTGGCCGCCTGGCGGGCTACCTGAGCTTCGACCGCACCATGGCCTTCGACAAGGACCTGGAAGCCAAAGTCGGCGCGCTGACGGTGGCACAGGTTAACGAAGCGCTGCGCGCCAACCTGAAGCCGGAAGCCGTTTCGGTGATCAAGGCCGGTGACTTTGCCAAAGCCGCTGCCGGTGCGGCCGGTGCGGCGCCTGCCTCCAAGCCGTAAGTGAGGTTCCCCCCGCCGCTTTGCGCGGCGGGGGCTTCAAATCAGCTCAGGCGCCCAGTGCGGCGTCGAGCTTGTCAAACGACCCGCTCCATCCCTGCGTCATGCTGGCGCGGTGCTCGAGGAAGGCAGCCAGTTCTGCCGCCGTAGCGTTTCCTTCCACTTGCCACGTCACGGTGACCCTGGTGCGCTGTGGTGTTTCGGCCGCGAACAGCACCGTGGTTCGCATGGTTTCCGGCCATACCGGCGCCATCGGGTGGCGCGCGACATTTTCGTGCTCGTCACAGAATTGCTGGGTGTAGACCAGCAGGTCAGGGCGGCGGATCGTTTCGTAGTGGGCCCGGCCATACATGGTGATCGCAGCATTGCTCATGCAGTACAGCGACTCGCCGCCGGTACGGATGTCGGCGCGCAGGAAGCGCATTTCCATGCCGGTGGGCGGAAGCCAGCGGGCCAGGTGTTCGGGCTTGGTCCACATATCGAACACGACATCCAATGGCGCCGCGAAGCTGCGGTTGATGACGAACTTGTCTTCGTCGGCCAGGCGCTTGCCCAGGTATTCGGCCAGGCGATCCCAGGTCGAGTCGCCGTTGGCGTGCCGGATGAACTGGCGCGTTTGCGCTGCCGCTTCAGCATCGGCCAGGGCCATGGTCATGTCCATACGGGTTTTGCCATCCAGTTCTTCGAACAGCACCGTGACGTGGAACAGTGGCGGGGGTGTCGTCAGTGGCGCCGTGATCGTAGACCAGCTTTCGCAGCGGTTCGACCACGTGGTAGGTGGTCTTGTTCGGGAAGTCGGTCCCGTCCGGGCCGTGCATGGTATAGCGCCACGTCCCGCCGATGCGCAGGTCCTTGCTGTGCGTGGTCAGCGTGAAGCCGCGTGGCCCCCACCATTGCGCCACTTGGGCTGGATCGGTCCATGCGTCCCAGACTGCCTGCACGGGCGCGTCGTAGGTGCGGACAATGCGGATTTCATTCGGGGCACTGAATTCAGGCATTTTCTTCTCCTTCAGGTGGTTTTTTTGCGGTAACGGTTTTCAGGTAGGCATCAAGGCGGTCGAAGCTCTCTTCCCAGAACACGCGGTAATGCTCCATCCAGTCGGCGGCATCCCGTAGCCCATCGCCATTGATCTTGCAGGAGCGCCATTGCGCCTTGCGCGTCTTGGTGATGAGGCCGGCCTTTTCGAGCACCTGTAGATGCTTGGTAATGGCGGGCAAGCTCATCTCGCCCAGGAAGGGCTCGGCCAGGTCGGAGACGTTGGCCTCACCCTGTGACAGCCGCGCCAGCATGGCGCGCCGGGTCGGGTCTGCCAGTGCGGAAAAGGTTTGGCTGAGAGGGTCATGCATTGAATTTCACCAATTACTTAATTAACCGATTGGTTTAATATAGGACAGAGGAGGGCTGACGTCAAGCGGGTTCGGACCCCGAAAGCAAAAACGCCGATCGCAAGGATCGGCGTTTTCAGTGCTTGCCCGGCTTAAGACTGGCGTGGCTTGCGGCGCGACACGGCGAGGCCGGCCAGGCCCAGGGACAGCAACAACATGCTGGCCGGTTCCGGTACGTCGTTCGGCGTGGTGGTGTTGGTGAAGGAGAAGCTCAGGTCGTTGAAGTCGAACGGGCCGTTGTACAGGTCTTCGAAGCTCACCAGCGTGGTGTTGGGCAGCCAGTTGCCCTGGACGCGCGCGTGGAAGGAGCCGTCCGGGTTGCGGCCGGCCAAGCCAGTGAAGTAATCGGTGTTGGTGTCGTTGACGTGCAGGCGGAAGACAAGTTCAGTACCTACAATAAAGCTGCCAAGGTCGACGGCCGCCCCGATGGGGGAGCTGTGATTGTTGAATAGAAGAATGTCGTTGCCCGCAATGCCATCATCGGTGACCAAATACAGGTCATTGCTGTATGCCGCGGAATTGCCCTCGTAGCGGGCGATGATGTTGGCGACGTTGCCGACCAAAACAGGATTGCCCTCGGTGCCGGAGGTAGCGATCGGGAAGGCAAAGGCGGACAGAGGGGCAATCAGCGCGATGGCGGCTAGCAGCTGGCGAGCAATTTTCATATGTGAGTCCTGGAAGTTTAAAAAGACTCAGCAGGCCTAGCATGTATCATGCCACTACAGCAACATTACGGGATTCACTTGTCGTTACAAGCAGTTATGTATTCTTTTATTAGCGAAATTTATTGCCCAAGTGGCAATGTGTAAAAATTCCCGACAAAAAAACGCCGATCACCAGGATCGGCGTTGCCGCGCGGGCTGCCGTATTGCGCTTAGAAGTAGAAGTTGCCGGAGACGCCGACGTGGTTGGCTTTCACCTCGCCATGGCCGTATTCGCGCTTGACTTCAAACTTCTCATTCACATAGCGCACTTTAACGCTGACTTGCGGCGTGAACATGTACTCGGCTTCCACGACTCCGCTCAAGGTGTTGTCGAACTTCAGGTCGTCGATTTCTCCCGCACCGCTGCCGCTCAGCTTGGCGCCGGTGACATAGCGCAGGCCGGTGCCGATCTTCCATTGCTGGTCGATGTGGTAGAAGGCCATGGCTTCGATCGGGAAGCGCTGGAACTTCAGGCTGCCGTTGCGCGCGGATTGGTCGTCCACATGGAAATTCACACTGGCTTGTGCGGAAAACTGCTCATTGATGCGGAATTCCATGCCGCCGGTGAAGTACACGCCGGAGCCTGCCCTGATGCTGGCGGTATCGCCGTTGGTGTATTCTGCAGTGGCCAGTTTGTCGCCGCCGGCAGTTGCGCCGATGCCGATAAAGCCGCGCACGGCTTTGGCAGGGGGCGCTGCAACCTGGGCATGCGAAGAGGAGGCGATGGCAAATGCCACGAGGGCGAATACAGTTTTTTTCATGCTAATAACTATTTACTCAAAATTGATGGAAAAGGTTCACTCCGGGAACTGTCGGGCGCAGTAGACCGCAAGCGACAAGATCAGATGGTATTAGATTGATATTTACTAAAAATGCGCCAATTCTCACTAAACCCCCACTAAAGTGCAAAAAAACGCCAGAACAAGCGCATGCACAGCAGGGTTGTGGTGACGACAAGGGCCGTTGCGGCCGAGATGGCGGACCCGGAAACGAAAAACGCCGATCACAAGGATCGGCGTTTTCACTTTTTATTCTTGGTGGCCCGGGGCGGAATCGAACCACCGACACAAGGATTTTCAATCCTCTGCTCTACCAACTGAGCTACCAGGCCAAGAGGCAGCATTATAGCAGGGAATCCTTGGTTTGCAATAGCCTTTTTCCATTGAGGGAAAGCTATAATGCGCGGATGAACAAGCCCACGCATCATCATATGCAGACTGCGGTCTGCATCGTTGGCAATGGCGCCATTGCCAAGACGGCAGCCCTCGCGTTTGCCCAGTCCGGATTGAGTGTGACCTTGCTGGGGCCGCCCCCGCCGCCGGCGCGCCCGGACGAGGGGAGCTGGGATGTCCGCGTGTTCGCCCTCAACCACACTGCCCACCGCCTGCTCGATTCCCTGAAAGTATGGGGCGCGATGGAACAGTCGCGTATCGCCCCGGTCGACGCCATGCTGGTGAACGGCGACGGCAACAAGGCCGGCGCGCTGAACTTCGGCGCTTATGGCGCTCGCACCGGCACCCTGTGCTGGATCGTGGAAGACCGCAACCTGAACCAGGCCCTGGATGCTGCGCTGCGTTTCGCGCAAAACGTGCATTTCGTGCACGGCACGGCCGTCGCGCTGAAGCACGACGAGCAGGGTGCCGTGATCACCTTGGACGATGGCTCCCACCTCGGCGCCTCGCTGGTGGTTGGCGCCGACGGTGCCCAGTCCTGGGTGCGCGGACAGTGCGATATCGGCCTCGATTACCGTCCTTATAACCAGAGCGGCGTGGTGTCCAACTTTGCCTGCGAACTGCCGCACCACGGCGTCGCGCACCAGTGGTTCAGCGGCCAGCAGGGCATCGTGGCGTTGCTGCCGCTGCCGGGCAACCAGGTTTCGCTGGTGTGGTCGGCACCTGACATGCTGGCCGAATCCCTGTGCCGCGAAGGTGCCACGGCGCTGGCCGACAAGCTGGCCGCCTTTGCCCAGGAAAAGCTGGGCAAGCTGACCCCGCTGCAGCCGGAAGTGGTCAAGTCCTTCCCGTTGCGCCTGATGCGCCCCCATTCGATGGTGGCGCCGCGCGTGGCCCTGGTGGGCGATGCCGCCCATGTGGTGCACCCGCTGGCCGGGCATGGCATGAACCTGGGTTTCGGCGACGTGCAGGAACTGGTGAAAGCCGTGGCGGAGCGGGAAGAACACCGCTCCATCGGCGATGAACGCGTGCTGGCGCGCTATGCCCGCGCACGCAAGGAAGAAGTAAGCCTGATGCTGGCCACCACGGATGGCCTGGAGCGCCTGTTCGGCACCGATCTCGAACCGGTACGCGCAGTGCGTAATTTCGGGCTAAACTTGCTGGATAAATTGCCGGGCGTAAAGCGCCGGCTGATTTCACATGCCCTCGGAAAGCTGTAAAGCGGAGACCCTATGAAGATGAGTAAGCTGGTATTGGCAATGGCTTCGGTCATGCTGATGTCCTGTGCCGATGCGCAGAACGCAAAAGAAGAAGCGCAACTGCGCAAAGCCCTGGCGGAGCGCCTGAACGGCGTCAAGATCGACTCCGTCAAGAAATCCCCGATTCCCGGGATGTATGAGGTCGCCATCGGCAACGAGGTGCGTTACACCGACGCGACCGGGCGTTACATGGTGGAGGGCCACATCCTCGACCTGCAGACCCGCACCGACCTGACCCAGGCTCGTATCGATGACCTGAACAAGATCAAGTTTGACGACCTGCCGTTCGAACTGGCGCTGAAGACCGTCAAGGGCAACGGCAAGCGCGTCATGGCGATTTTCGAAGATCCGAATTGCGGCTACTGCAAGCGCTTCCGCGCCACCACGCTGGCAAGTACGGATAACGTGACCGTGTACACCTTCCTGTACAACATCCTGTCGCAGGATTCGTTCACCAAATCGCAGAACATCTGGTGCGCGGCCGATCGCAACAAGGCCTGGGACGACTGGATGCTGAACGGCAAAGCAGCGCCGGCGGCGCCGAATGGCTGCACCTCGCCGAACGACAAGGTACTGGCCCTGGGCCAGAAAATGAGCATCAATGGCACGCCGGCGATCTTCTTCGCTGACGGTAGCCGCATTGCAGGAGCAGTTGACCAGCGTGCGCTGGAAGCAAAGTTCGCCACTATCAAGTAGTCATAACTAGGGAGCTGGCATGGTCACATTGAACATCAACGGGCGCGACGTACAAGTCGACGCCGACCCTTCTACGCCCATCCTGTGGGCCTTGCGCGATAACCTCAATATGACCGGCACCAAGTTTGGCTGCGGCATGGCCATGTGCGGTGCGTGCACGGTGCACCTGGAGGGGCAGGCAATCCGCTCTTGCGTGA
>NZ_JBNZFX010000003.1:0-239862 GCF_050709955.1 Massilia eburnea | reverse complement strand
AGGGAGATTGTGAGCTGTTTCATGAGTGTTTCCAGTTCAGGCAAGGCGGTGGCGGAACAGCCATGCCGCCAAGGGCAGCGTAATGAGGGCGATCAGCACGAGCGGCAGCATGTTCGGCCACAGGGTGGCGAGGCCGGCGCCTTCGAGGTAGACCCGCTGAATCATGTCGATGGCGAAGCGCAGGGGATTGGCCATGGTCACGATCTGCAGCACTTCCGGCATATTCCGTACCGGCGTGGTGAGCCCGGACAGCAACATCATCGGCATCACCAGCACGAAGGTGTACAGCATGGCCTGTTGCATATTCAGCGACACGGCCGATATCGACAGGCCGACGCCAACGCTGGCGACCGTGAACAGCGTCAGCCCGGTGTAGATGGAGAGCAGCGAGCCCGCCATCGGCACGCCGAACCACAGCCTTGTGACCAGCAGGATCAGCGTCGACTGCAGCAGGCCGATCATGATGGGCGGCAGGGCTTTGCCGATCATGATGTCGATTGGCGTCAGCGGAGTGACGAGCAACTGGTCGAACGTTCCTTGCTCGCGCTCGCGCGCCACCGAAAGGGCCGTCAGCAGCAGGGTTTGCAGCATGCTCAAGGCGGCGATCATGCCCGGCATCAGGTACCAGCGCGTTTCCAGGTTCGGGTTGAACCATGCGCGCGATTCGATGCGCAGCGCGGGCTGGGCGCCACCGTGCTTTTCACGCCATTGGCGGTTGAAGTCGGATACCACGGCGCCGACGTAGGCCGCGGCCGAACCGGCAGTATTGGAGTTGCGTCCATCCAGCACGATCTGCAGGGGCGCAGCGTCGCCCGCATACAGGCGCCGTTCGAAGTCGACCGGGATGCTGATGGCCAGCAGTGCCTTCTGGCTGTCGATCGCATCACGCAGGGCTTCCTGGGTTTCGAACGTGAGCGTGCGGCGGAAGGTAGCGCTGGCATCCAGTTTGGCCAGCAGTTCGGCCGAGGCGGCGCTGTGGCTGGCGTCATGCAGCGCGTACGGCACATAGGTCAGGTCATACGTCGCCGCGTAGCCGAACAGCAGGCTTTGCACGATGGCCGGCACCACCAGGATGAAGCGGCTCTTCGGGTCCTTGAACACCGCCAGGAATTCCTTGCGAACGATGACGGCAATGCGGCGGAAGAAATTGATCATGGCGGCCTCAGTCCAGTCGTTTGCGGGTCACCGCGCGCGCGATGCTCAGTAGCAGCACGGCGTAGGCGGCGAGGATGGCGCAATTGCGCAGTATCAGCGGCCAGACATTCCCGGCCAGGAAAAGCGTCTTGACCAGTTCCATGAAATAGGTGGCGGGCAGGATGCGGCCGACCACCTGCACCGCTACCGGCACGTTGCGCAGGTCGAACAGGAAGCCGGACAGCATCAGCGATGGCATGAAGCTGCTGACCAGGGCCAACTGGCTGGCCAGGAACTGGTTCTTGGTTGCCGAAGAAATCAACAGCCCCATGCCGAGCGCCACGATCAGGTACAGCATGGAGGCGAAGATGATGACCAGCAGCGATCCCTGCATCGGTACCTTGAACAGGAAGCGTGCCGCAGCCAGGCACAGGAAGAGGCCCATCATGCCGACGCAGAAGTAGGGAATCACCTTGGCCAGCAGGATCTCGACTGGCCGCACCGGCGTGACGAACAGCGCTTCCAGCGTGCCACGCTCCCATTCGCGCGCCATCACCAGGGCGGTGAGGAAGGCGCCCACCAGCGTCATGATCAGCACGATCAGGCCTGGCACCAGGTACCAGGTGCTGGTGTTGGCGCTGTTGTACCACATGCGTTGCTCGATGCTCACGGCGCCGTTGGCCGGAATGGCGTCGGCGCGGGCCGCGCTGCCAAGGCGTTCGGCGCGGCGGGCGTTCCATTGCTGCAGCGCGCCGCCGGCGTAGTTCAAAATGATGGTGGCGCGGTTGGCCTCCGCGCCGTGCACAATGATTTGTACGGCGGCGGTGCCGGCGGCGACATCGCGCGAGAAGGTGGCGGGGATGCGGACGATGGCGTCGACGCGGCGCTCGCGCATCAGGATTTCCGCGTCGTGCATCGAGGCCACCGGGAGCGGGGCGAAGGAAGGCGACAGGCTGAATCCGGCGACTGCTTCCTGTGCGGTCGGGGAGCTGTCTTCCATGACGATGGCGATGGGGGCGTTCTTTACGTCCAGCGACAGGCCGTAGCCGAAAATCAGGATCAGGACGATCGGCAGGGCGATACCGATTGCCATGTTCGATGCGTCACGCACAAGTTGGCGGAATTCCTTGCGCACCAGGGCTGTCAGCCGGGAACGGAAGCCGCTGTTCATGGCGTCGCTCCGCTGCGGTTCTTTTCGACAATGGCGATGAAGGCGTCTTCCATATTGCCGGCATCGCCCGCCTGGCTTCGGACCTCGCGCGGGGTGCCGATGGCGAGCAGCTTGCCGGCGTCCTGGATCACGATGCGGTCGCAGTATTCGGCTTCTTCCATGAAGTGCGTCGTCACCACGATGGTGACGCCTTGCGCGGACAGTGTGGTGATGCGGCGCCAGAATTCGCGCCGTGCCAGTGGATCGGCGCCACTGGTCGGTTCGTCCAGGAACAGTACTTCCGGCTCGTGCAGCAGTCCGGTCGCCATTGCGAGGCGTTGCTTGAAGCCGCCCGGCAGTTGGCCGCTGGGCATGTGCTCTTGTCCGCGCAGCTGGAATTCGTCCAGGACCTGGCCGGTGCGCTGTTTCAGGCGTTTGCCATACAGGCCGTAGGCGCCGCCGAAGAAGTCGAGGTTTTCCTGCACGGTCAGGTTGCCGTAGAGGGCGAACTTTTGCGAAACGTAGCCGACTTTGGCGCGGGCTTGCGCGCGCGCGTGGCGCAGGTTGACGCCTGCCACCTGCAGGAAGCCGGAGCTGGCAGGAAGAAGCCCGCACAACATGCGGAAGGTGGTGGTCTTGCCGGCGCCGTTTGGTCCCAGCAAGCCGAATATCTCGCCGCGTGCAACGCTGAAACTGGTGCTTGCCACCGCCGTGAAGTCGCCAAACTTGCGCACCAGGTCGCGCACCTCGATCATGGCCTCGCCGCCCGCCCCGTCGCCGCCAGATGCCATGGCTATGCCTGGCGCCCCCTCCGCCGCTGCTGCAGGCGAGGCGGCGGGCGCGGCAGGGGCGGCGCGCAGCAGCATCATGAATCCGTCTTCCAGCCGCGCCGGCACCGGCTGGGCTGGCAAGCCATCCAGAAGCTGGGCAAGCGCGCCGTCCGAAGCATCCGCGCGGCGGATAAACCGCACGTGTCCCCCCTCAGGCACGGCATCGACCACGCTCTCCCGTGCATCGATCAGGCGCGCCTGCAGCGCCCGCGCCGACTGGCCGGCGCGCGGTGTCGCTGTGAAGCACAACCCATCAGCGCAAGCGCGCAGGTCGGACGGAGCCCCAGACGCCAGCAAGCGTCCTTCATGCATGACAAACACCTGCTGGCAGCGCTCCGCCTCGTCCATATATGAGGTGCTGACGATGACCGATAGCCGCTCTTCATCCACCAGCTGCTGCACAATCTCCCATAGCTCGCGGCGCGACAAAGGGTCGACGCCGACCGTCGGCTCATCGAGCAGCAGCAGTTCGGGCAAGCGCACCAGTGTGCAAGCCAGCCCAAGCTTCTGCTTCATCCCGCCGGACAGCTTGCTCGCCGGGCGTGAAGTGAACCGCGCCAGGTCGGTCATATGCAGCAACCGCGCGAAACGCTCGCGCCGCACGTCCGCCGGCACGCCGTGCAGGTCCGCATACAGGTCCATGTTCTCCTGCACGCTCAAGTCCTCATACAAACCAAAGCGCTGCGGCATGTAGCTGATACGGTCCTGTACCTGCTGGGGCTGCGCAGCGACATCGAGGCCCAGCACCGACAGGCTTCCGCCACTGGGCGCCAGCAAGCCGGCCGCCATGCGCAGCAAAGTGGTCTTGCCCGCGCCATCCGGCCCCACCAGCGCCGTCAGGGCGCCGGAAGCCACCTCCAGCGACACCTCGCGCACCGCCTCCACAGGTGCTGCTGCACCTTTGACGTTGAAATGGCGGGACAGGCCACGTCCGCTGAGGACTGCTGAAGTCATGATCAGCGCCCGACCGCGATCCGCACAGTCGCCGGCATTCCCATGCGTAGCACATCGGCCTTGTCGTCGGCCAGCACGCGCACTTCATATACCAGCGCCGTGCGCAGTTCCTCGGTCTGCACGCTCTTCGGCGTGAACTCGGCTACCGAGGAAATGTAGCCAACCTTGCCTGCCAGCGTCTTGCCCGGCTGGCTGTCGATCGAAATGCTGGCGGCCAGGCCCGGCTTGATGCGCCCCAGGTCAGCCTCGCGCACATAGGTTCGAACCCACTTCGGATCGGCAATCGCCAGCGTATAGACAGGCCGCTGCGGCGAGGCCATGTCGCCGGCCTCCATCAGGCGCGCGCGCACCACGGCGTTGACAGGCGCTTTCAAGGAAGCTTCGCCTAGCTGGTATTGCAGCAGCGCGATGGCCGCATTGGCGGCATCGACTTGCGCCTGTGCCTGCGCGATATCTTCACGGCGCGGACCGTGCCGGGCCAATTCCTGTCCCTGGCGTGCCTGTTCCAGCGCCGCTTGTGCCGATTTGGCGCGGGCGCGGGCGGCATCGACATCCTGCTGGCTGATCGCGCGGCCATTGCTGTCCTGCTGCACCGCCAACGCGCGTTCCAGTTGCTGGCGCGCGAGATCGGTGTCCGCTTGTGCGGAGGCGGTGCGGGCAGCTGCTTGCGCCAGTTCTTCGGCGCGGGTGCCGGCCTTGAGGCGCGCCAGCACCTGCTGCTGGGCGGCCGCCTGGGCTTCGGCTTCGGCCAAACGCAAGCGCAGGCCGCGCGTATCGAGTTCCGCCAGGACCTGGCCGGCCTGCACCTTCTGGCCTTCCTCCGCCAGTACGCGCGCCACCCGTTCGCTGGCCGGGAAGGCAAGTGCCACCTGCCGCAAGTCGACATTCCCGTACAGGACCAATTCCTTGTCGTCCGCGACGGGACGGCTCCAGTACCAGACGCCAGCCGCAATGGCCGCCGCAGCCACTATGGCAATTCCAACAAGCTTCTTGTTCATGGCAGAACCTCCTGGGGAAATTCTACATCAAATTCAAATTTGGATTTGAATTTATTTTCGACGTACAATGCGAGCCATGCAAAAAAAGACAGCAATCCGTGCCAACCGCCAGGACGGCGACGCCACCCGCCAGGCCCTGCTGGACGTGGCGGGACAGGTGTTTGCCGAACGTGGCTTTGCCGACGCCACCAGCAAGGAAATCTGCGCCCGCGCCGGCACCAATATCGCTGCCGTCAATTATCACTTCGGCAGCCGCGGCGCGCTATATGAAGCGGTACTGGTGGAGGCCCACCATCATTTGCTCAAGCTTGAGGATATACAGGAAATCACCTCGCGCGAGCTGGCGCCACGCGACAAGCTGCGCGTGATTTTGCGCGGCATCGTGCTGCGCGCCACCGGGGCCGATGCGCACTGGGGCGCACGTGTGGTGATCCGTGAACTGATGTCGCCGACCGAACACGCGCCGGCGCTGGTGCAAAAAGCCATCGCCCCGAAAGCCATGGTCATGCTGGAACTCGTGTGCGACATCATCGGACTGCCGCCGACCACGCCCGGCCTGCAGCGCGCGCTGTTCCTGCTGATGTCGCCCTGCCTGGCGCTGCTGGTGGCGCCGCGCGACATGCGCAGCAAGCTGTTTCCCGCGCTGGCCGACGATGCCGAGGGTCTGGTCGACGATATGATGACTTACGCCGGCGCCGGCCTTGACGCTATCGCTGCGAAATACTCAGCATCGCCTCGACCACAGGGTGGCTGATGCGCCGCTCGCTGGAAATCGCGTAGAACTGTTCCTGCAGCTCGGATGCCGGCCCCACCGGCACCGCGCCAAACTGCTCCAGCATGTCGTCCGCCAGCGCCGCCGGCGCAAAGAACAGGCCCATGCCGCTGCGGCCGAAGGTGTTCAGCATCGCGCTATCTTCGAATTCTCCCACCACGTCGGGCCGCACGCCCTGTTCCAGCAGCCAGGCGTCGATGCGGCCGCGCAGCGCCGTATTCCGGGTCGGCAGCAGGATCGGGGCGCCGTTCAGGCTGTCGGGGAAGTCCTTGCCGTATTTGCGCGCCAGGCCCCGCGTTCCGAACAACTGCATCTCGCTTTCACCCAGCAGGTGGCTGAACACTTTCAGTGAAGCGCTGGCGCGCACCGGGCGGTCGGTCAGCACCACGTCCAGCTTGTGCAGTGCCAGTTCCGCCAGCAGGGCGTCGAACTCGCCCTCGGTGCACACCAGGCGCACCGGCGTATCCGGCGGCAGCGCGGCCTGCAGGTAGTGCGCCGCAATCAGCTTGGGCATGGAATCCGAAATGCCGACTGCCAGCCGGATCTTGCCGGCATCCACTTCCTCGAGCGCCTCCTGCATTCGGTCGCCAAGCTGGAAAATCTGCTCGGCGTAAGTCAGCGCCACCCGGCCCGCTTCGGTCGGCACCAGGCGCCGGCCCTGCTGGGTCAGCAGTGACTTGCCGATTGATTGCTCCAGCGCAGCAATCTGCGTGCTGACCGTCTGGATCGCCAGGCCCAGCCGGTCGGCGGCCCGGGTCACGCTACCTTCGGCGGCGACCATGCGGAAGAAATACAGGTGGCGGAAGTTCAGGCCCGTGGTTTTCATGTTTCGCTTTTTACGAAGTAATACTTCGATTATCTTCTATTTTTAAAAAAGCGTCCCGCCCTTAGACTGGCCAGACTTATCAACGAGAAAGGGTCAACCGATGAAGCACTTCAGGATGTCATTCCTGGTCTCCTTCATCTGTCTTGCTGTGGCAGGCTGGTGGGGTTACCAACAAACAGGCGTCAGTGGCGCCCTGGCGGCCTTATGGATCGCCTTTATCCTGAGCGTGATGGAAGTCTCGCTCTCTTTCGACAACGCGGTTGTCAATGCCTCCGTCCTGAAAAACTGGGACGAATTCTGGCAAAAGCTGTTCCTTGGTGTCGGCATCATCATCGCGGTATTCGGCATGCGCCTGGTATTCCCGCTGGTGATCGTGGCGGTGGCGGCAGACCTCAGCATCCCGGACGTGTGGACGCTGGCGCTGAACGACCCCAAAGCCTTTTCGACCCACCTGACCAACCACCACGCTGAAGTGGCGGCATTCGGCGGCATGTTCCTGCTGATGGTGTTCCTGAACTTCATCTTCGATCATGAAAAGCAGATGCACTGGCTGGGCAATGTGGAACGCAAGCTGGGTGCGCTGGGCAAGGTGTCTTCGATTGCGATCATGATTTCGATGGGCGTGCTGCTGGGCAGCCTGGGCATCGTCGAAGAATCGCAGAAGTTCATCGTGCTGGTGGCCGGCATGTGGGGCTTGCTGACTTATGTAGCCGTCGATGCCTTGTCGACCTGGATGGAGAAGGGCGAGGAAGGCGGCGTGAATGCCGGTGAGCTGGTCAAGCGCGGCGGTGTCGGCGGCTTCCTGTACCTGGAAGTGCTGGATGCATCGTTCTCCTTCGACGGCGTGATCGGCGCCTTCGCCATCACCAGCGACGTCGTGATCATCATGCTGGGCCTGGCCATTGGCGCGATGTTCGTACGTTCGATGACCGTCTACCTGGTGCACAAGGGCACGCTCGAAGAGTATGTCTACCTGGAGCACGGCGCGCACTACGCGATCGGTATCCTGGCTGTGATCATGTTGGCGAGCATGAAGTTCCATATCCCGGAAGTGATTACCGGCCTGATTGGTGTGGCATTTATCGTGGCATCGCTGTGGTCTTCGATCCGCCACAAGAAGCTTGAATTGAAGGGAACCTGAAACCATGACGACATTTAAAGTAAGCGGGGATATCGATCCCTTCCTGCAGGTCTCGATGAAGCAGGGCGAACGCATCTTCTGCGAATCGAACGCGATGGTGATGATGGACGCCACGCTCGAGCTGAAAGGCAAGATGCGCGGTGGCCTGGGCGGCGCCTTGATGCGCTCCCTGGCAAATGGCGAGTCGTTCTTCCAGCAGAACATCGAAGCGACTGGCGGCGACGGCAACTGCCTGTTGTCGCCGAACCTGCCGGGTGCCATGCGCGTGCTGGAAGTCGGCGAGCGCCAGTACCTGATCAGCGATGCCGCTTTTGTCGCCGCCAGCAGCGGCATCGACCTGCGGGTGCGTACGCAGAATGTCGGCAACGCGCTGTTCGGCCAGAGCGGCGGCTTCTTCATCACCGAATCGAGCGGCTCCGGCCAGCTGGTGGTGTCGGGTTTCGGTGCATTGCATGAGGTCGAGGTCGAGCCAGGCAAGGAAGTGGTGATCGACAACGCCCACGTCGTGGCCTGGGATAGCGCGCTGCGCTACGACCTGGCGGTGGCGACCCGCTCCGGCGGCGGCTTGTTCGGCAACCTGGTCAACTCGGTGACCAGCGGCGAAGGCATGGTGCTGCGCTTCTCCGGCCGCGGCAAGGTGCTGATCTGCTCGCGCAACCGCGAAGCTTTTGTGGCCTGGATGATGTCGCACCAGTCCCGCTAATACGATTAACTCCGTTAACGCCCCCCATGGCGTTCTTCCTTGCGGTGGTCCTGGCAACAGGCCACCGCTTTTTTTGCCTGTCATCGCCAATTCATATTCGATTGCTACGGTGTGCATCGCCCCCCACACACGGAGATCAATGAAATGCAAAATTCTACTTCGTCCAGGATCGCAAAGCTCTTCCTGGGCTGCGCCTTCGGCGTGCTGAGTACCCAATCGATGGCGGTCACCTTTACCGCATGGCCGACCACCAATACCGTGGCGACGGCCGACCAGGCCAGCACCTTCGGCGAAAACTTGAGCGGCCTGTTCTACCAGCCCGCCGCGGCATCGAATGCCGCTGTGCTGTGGGCCGTGCAGAATTCGCCCTCCAAGCTGTACAGGCTGACTTGGAACGGCTCCAACTACGTCAAGAACACCACGAATAGCTGGGGCAGTGGCAAGACGCTGCGTTATCCGAACGGAAGCGGCGCGCCGGACGCCGAAGGCGTGACCATGGCCGAATTGACCTCGCCCGCGGTGTATGTGGCATCCGAGCGCGATGGCAGTGGCTCTAGCCGCTTGAGCATCCTGCGCTACGACACCAGCGCGACTGGCAGCACCTTGAAGGCGACCAACGAGTGGAACCTGACGGCCGACCTGCCAAAGGTCGATTCCAATGCCGGCCTGGAAGCGATTACCTGGGTGCCGGACAGCTACCTGCAGGCCAGCCAGTTCATTGACGAAAATACGCGCCTGCCCTACGACCCGGCGAATTACCCGTCGCACGGCACGGGCCTGTTCCTGGTCGGCCTGGAAGCGAACGGCCAGATCTATGCTTATGCACTCAACCAGTCCGGCTCCAGCTATGTGCGCGTCGCCACCCTGGCGAGCGGCCAGTCGCAGATCATGGACCTGTCGTTTGACCGGGACAACAACATCCTGTGGGCTGCCTGCGACAACAACTGCAGCGGCAAAACGACCTTGTTGTCGGTCGATACTACGGCGGGCTCTCCTACGAAAGGCAAGTTCGTGGTGCGTAAGGGCTACAATCGTCCAGGCTCGATGTCCAACTTGAACAACGAGGGTATCGCGATTGCGCCGGAATCGGAATGCACCAACCAGCTGAAGACGTTCATCTGGGCCGATGACGGGGAGGATAACGATCACGCGCTGCGCCGCGGGACGATTTCCTGCGGAGCGCAGTTTTAATAGCTGTAAAGCTGCATGGCGAGCATGCCTGCGTTGTAGAGCGCATGCGCCAGCATCGGGGCCAGCAGCGACTTGCTGCGTTCCGCCGCGATTGCGGTGCAGAGGCCCAGCACGAACACCGGCGCCATGGCCAGCGGTGGATGGATGACCGCAAACAGCGCCGCGCTGGCGGCCATTGCCTGCCAGGGCGGCAGCGAGCGACGCAGGCCGCCATAGACCTGGCCGCGGAAAATGAATTCTTCAAAGATCGGCGCGGCCAGCACGGCGAGTGGCGCCAGCCACGCCAGCGCGACTGGCGGCGCGGCGTTTGGCATGGCGCCAACCTGGCGCAGGATGACCAGCCACAGGAAGCCGCCTGCCAACGCGGGCAGGGCCATCAGAAAACCCCAGCCGATGGCGCTGCGCCAGGCCGCGCTGAATGGCCCTTGCCACAGGCGTGGCACACCGCTGGTCCCGCTGCGCCAATACAGCAGTCGCGCCAGCGCGTAGACCAGGGCGCCGGCGATGGCGAAAGCCAGCGTGACTGTCGGCAGGGTGACGGGCTTGCCGGCCATGTACAGGGCGCCTGCGACCAGCAATTGCAGCAGGAAGAACAGGACGGCTGCCATGATCCCGTCCGAGGCGGAGACGCGCGGCGGCGGCGAGGCGGCAGGATCAAGCAGGTAAGGCAGCGAGTCGCGGGCGCGCTGCCACAGCGATAACGCGAGGGATGCCAGCAGCACGATGATGGCCAGCCGCACATGCCATTCGTGGGTGTTCAGGGCGTAGGTGTAGAACGACGACAGGATAAGGTAGGCATAGGCGAAAGTAGGGCGCACGCGGGCGTGCAAATCCTGCGCCAGCGGATCGCATGCCCATACGCCCAATGCGACGGCAATCGTGGCGAAGACCGGGATGCCGGCAGTGACCAGCACCAGTTGCGAGAGCAGGCGTCCATCGGCGGGTACGCCAAACCACAGTCCCATCGCGAAGACGGACAACGGGTAGATCAATGCCAGCGCCGACCATAGCTGCGCCTTCTGCGCCAGCATGCTGCCGATGCTCTGCGGGTAGGTGTACAGCAGCCACAGTGCGTGACCCTCGGTGTTGATGGTCTGGAAGGCTGACAGCATCAGCACATAGGCGCCCAGGCCGAAGGCCACCGACGACAGCAGGGCCGGATCGCTGATGAACTGGTGCATGTTTTTCACCTGGCCGTTCAGGACCAGTTGGCTGCCGAAGATGATCAAGGGGATCAGCAGGCTTTGCACCAGGAAGTTGCGGTCGCGGCTAAGCAATCGCAGCTCGCGCCGTTGCAGCGGCGTGCCAGGCGCCCAGCCGGTGAAGGCGGAGCGCGGAGTGGCGCTGCGTCCCGCCTCGCGCGAACCGGTAGCAACCACGCCATCGGCCAGCAAGGCGTTCAGCAGTCGCAGGCCAAGCCATAGGAAAAATGTGGCTTGCGCGGCCAGCAGGGCGCCGTAGCCCAGGCCATGCATAGCGTCGCGCGCATTGAGGGCCTGCAGCGCCAGGCCGGGCGGCGTCCACAAGGTCCAGGCCGGGAATCGGGCGGCCCAGCCCAGCGTCAGGGTGGCGGTCGGCATGGCGAGCGACATGGCCAGGTACATCAGCGGCATGCTGGCGACCGAGGCAATGGCCTGCAGGTTGCGCAGCTGCGATGGCGCCATGCGCAGGCGCAGGCCGGTATCGGCCACCGTGCGCAGCGTGGCGGCACAAGCCAGCAAGGGCAGGGTGCATGCGGCGGCCAGGAAGGGCGTGCCCCAGCGGTAGCCGGAATGCCAGGCCACTGCCATGCACATCGGCCACAGCGCGAGGATGCCGGATGGATTGGCCAGGGTGCGTTCCGCGATGCGCGCCAGCAGCAAGGTACGGCGCTCCAGCGGCAGCGTGACCAGCCATTCCAGGTCCCAATCCGGCTGTGCCAGTTCCTTGCTCCCCAACGGCAGCAGGAAGGCGATGCCGAACAGCAGGCTGGCCTGCATCACGGCAGCCTGCATCAGCACCGGATGGAAAGGGGCGGTCTGCAATTCCTTGCGCGCCTTGCGCATGGCGGCGCGTGGTGCGGCGTCCGAATCGGCTGCTACGCATTGGCTGCCGGTTGGCAGGCGGCACTGCATGTTCAGCAGCGACGTGCTGGCGGTATTCAGGAAGGCGAACAGCATGAAGGCCGATAGCACGAAGGTGACCAGCCAGCGCGCACTCTTCTTGCCGCGCGTCGGTGCGCGGCTGGTGCCGGGCGGCCCTTTGCCGAAGCGCAGCGCATTGCCGATGTTCAGGAGCCGCAACAAGCGTAGCCTTGCCAGCAACCAGAATGCGCGCGGGGCGCTGGGCAGGGCCATCATGCTGCCAGGCTGTCTTGCTCGGTGAATTTGAGGAACAGCTCTTCCAGCGTGCTGTTGTCGCTGCTGGCACCGCGCAGTTCTTCCAGCGAGCCGGTGGCGACCAGGGCGCCGCGGTTGATAATGCCGACGCGGTTGCACATGCGCTGCGCCATGTCGAGCAGATGGGTCGACACAAATATGGTTTTGCCGGCGGCGGCGCTGGCAATCAGGCGGTCCTGTACTTCGCGCGCCGCGCGCGGATCGAGGCCGTTGATCGGTTCGTCCAGGATCAGCACGGCGGGATCGTGCACCAGGGCGCAGGCCAGGCCCAGTTTTTTCTTCATGCCCATCGAGTAATTGACGGCGAATTCCTCGCTCACGTCCTGCAGTCCGAATTCTTCCAGCAACTGTGCGGCGCGTTCGACGGCGGCCTTGCGCGGCATGCCGTGCATTTCGGCGACGAATTGCAGGATCTCGCGCCCGCGCAGGAAGTCGTAGAAGATCGGGTTGTCCGGCAGGTAGCCGACATGCCGCTTGACCTCGGCGGCATCGGCCTGGCAATCCAGGCCGTCGACCAGCACGCGGCCTGCGCTGGGCACCAGGATGCCCATCATCATGCGAATGGTGGTGGTCTTGCCGGCGCCGTTCGGTCCAAGGAAGCCAAACACTTCGCCGCGCTGCACTGCCAGCGTCAGCGGCTGCACGGCGGAGAAATCACCGTACTGCTTGGCCAGTCCCTGGAAATCGATCATGGCCGCAAGCTCATGCCGATACGTTCCGTGCGTGGCGCCCAGTTGCCCAGGATGTCGGCGGAAACCAGCACGCGTTCGGCGCGGCCGATCAGCAGCTTGCGCGGCACGAAGCCGATGAAGCGGGAATCGCGGCTGTTGTTGCGGTTATCGCCCAGCATCAGGTAGCTGTCGGCCGGCACGGTGACGGGACCGAAATCGCGCTTGGCGTCGACTTGCGGCAGGACCTGGATGCTGTAGCTGGCGCTGGCATTGTGTTCCTGCAGTTGCAGCGCCTGCAAGTCGCCGACCTTGTCGATATGTTCGGTGGCGTTGCCCAGCACCACGTAGTCGGCAGTCTTGCCGTTGATGATCAGGTGTTCGCCGCGGATTTCCACACGATCGCCAGGCAAGGCCGCGATACGCTTGATCAGGCGGGTACGGTCTTCCGGCGAGAAGAAGGTGACCACGTCGCCGCGCTGTGGTTCGCCCAGATGGCTGACGGAGTAGTCGGTCAGCGGTACTTTCAGGTCATAGGCGATGCGGTTGACGAAAACCACGTCGCCTTCCAGCAGGTTGGGGTGCATGGAGGCGGACGGAATCGGGTTCCAGTCGGCGATTGCGGTACGGAACACGCCCAGCGTCAGCAGGAAGACGATGAAGCCCTTGTTTTCACGAATGAGTTTTTTCACGACCGGAGTCTCCGCCTTGGTTCAGGAAACTGCATCATCTTATCAAAACCTTAAGCGCCGCTTAGACCGAAGGCTGCCAGCATCTGGCGTTGACCTTTCGGCGCTACTTGCAGCGCGCGGCTGTCGAGATCCTGCTCGACCCAGCCGCGTTTCAGGGCCAGTTGCAGCAAGGCCGCGCCGAGCGCCCCGCCGAGGTGCGGCTTGCGCTCGCTCCAGTCCAGGCAAGGGCAGGCAAAGCGGCGCCGCAGCTTGCGCAGGGCCGGCAAGTCCAGCCCCAGCTGCGCGAACTGCTGTTCGCCCGCTGCGCTCAATTCGTAGCCGTCGCTGGCATCGGCCAGCCAACCCTGGGCGGCGAAATGATCATGCAGCCTGACTGCCACCGTGCCTGCCATGTGATCGTAGCAGGTGCGCGCGTGGCGCAGGCGATCGGGCGTGCTGGGCTTGAATTCGCCGCGTGGCAGGCCGGCAACGACCAGCAAGGCTTCCAGTGCGCTGGCGACTTCCTGGCTGGCGAGCTGGTAGTAGCGATGCTTGCCTTGCGCGAGTTGCACCAGCAATTGCTCGTCCTTGAGGCGCGCAAGATGGGCGCTGGCGGTGGACGGGCTCACTTCGGCCACGACCGACAGCTCCGTTGCGGTGCGCGCATGGCCGTCCAGCAGGGAGCACAGCATGCGGGCGCGGGCAGGTTCGGCGATGGCGCCGGCAATGTTGGCAAGCTTGGAATCCATATTTCGGTGTCGGACGAATTGTCGTTGCGCTTTTTTCAGCATACTGCAATTTCTTGAACGTTGCCGGAGATTGGAATGCAGAACCTGGAATGGGATGAAGGGCGGGGATTGTGGATCGCCGCCGGTACCGCGCTGGTGGAACAAGTGCTGGGCCATCCGGCACTACGCGTGCGTCCGTTGGCCGAGCCGGTGCCTGCCGCCATCGCCGGCGGTGGCGCCGGCGAGGTGTTTGGCGCACTGGTGCGCATGAACGATGGCGCGCGCCACGCCGCGCCCAAGCTGGCCCTGCAGCGTGCGTTGGCTGGCGTGGCCACTGGCGATGCCGCCCGGCAGCGTGCCCACGCCGTGGCGGCCGACCTGCTTGCGCAGGGGCGTCCAGTCGGCGCCTGGTGTTTCGAAGCGCCCGTCAGCACGGTTGCCAGCCTGCTGGGCTTCGCCAATGCGCAGTTGCCCGCCGTGGCGCGCTGGATGGCCGATTTCGTGGCCTGCCTGTCGCCTTTGAGCAGCGCTGGGCAAATCGAACAGGCACACGCGGCGAGCCTGCGCCTGCTGGCCGCCATGCGCGAGCTGCTGCAAGCGGCGCCGGAAAATTCGCTGGCTGCAAGCGTGGCGCAGGAAGCCGCCGCCGCCGGCTGGCGCAACGACCACGCCATTCTCGCCAACCTGGTCGGCCTGCTGTCGCAAACCTATGAGGCCAGCGCCGGCCTGCTTGGCAACAGCCTGGTCGCCATCCAGCAAGGCGCCGCCTGCGCGGACGCCAACGCACTGGTGGCGCATGTCATGGAGACGGACCCGCCCATCATCAACACCCGCCGTTTCGCCGCCGAGCGCTGCCAGGTCGGCAGCGTGACAGTCGAAGCAGGGCAGGCGATACTGGTCATGCTCGGCGCAGCAAGACGCGGCTTTGGCCATGGCCGCCATGCCTGCCCCGGGCAACAGCTTGCGCTGCAGATTGCCGCCGGCTGTCTCGAAGCGCTGTGCAGCAAACCGCTGCCGCAGCTGAGCTGGACTTACCGCGCATCGCTCAACGCGCGCATACCGGAGTTCCACCAATGATTGCAGTGATTTTTGAAGTAACGCCCGCCGAAGGCCGCAAGGACGCCTACCTGGACATCGCCGCGCGGCTGAAGCCAACGCTGGAGCAGATCGATGGTTTCATCAGCGTCGAACGCTTCCAGAGCCTGGCCAATCCCGGCAAGATGCTGTCGCTATCGTTCTTCCGCGATGAACAAGCGGTGCAGGAATGGCGCCGGGTGGAAGCGCATCGCGCCGCCCAGCAAGCCGGGCGCGAACACCTGTTCGCGGATTACCGGCTGCGCATCGCCAGCGTGGTGCGCGACTATGGCCTCAATGAGCGCGCCGAGGCGCCGTCCGACAGCCGCGAGCGGCACGGATGATCAGTGCCCGCGCTTTTGCACCAGGGCGCTTCCCACGCCATGGCGCTTGCCTTCGCTGACCGCGGTCACCGTGCCATCGGGATTGAAGACGATGGCGTTGGCGGCGCCGATCTCCTCGGCCGAGGCGTCCCAGCGCTGGCCGAAACGCTCCAGTGCCTTGGCTTGTGCGCTGTCGGCAAATCCGGGTTCGACCGACGTGGCCTGGCCGTTACGCTCCGAAATGCGTGGTGCGTTCAGTGCTGACGGCATGTCCATGCCCAGGTCGATATGGTTGAAGATGGTCTGCAGCACCGTGGTCACGATGGTGGCGCCCCCCGGGCTGCCGATGGTGAAGGCCGGTTTGCCGTTGCGGAAAGCGATGGTCGGCGACATGCTGCTGCGTGGGCGCTTGCCGGCTTCCGGCACGTTCGGATGCGGGCCGGTGAAATCGAAGTCCGTCATCTCGTTGTTCAGGATGAAGCCGTAGCCCGGCACCGTGATGCCGCTGCCGCCCCATGACTCGATGGTGAAGGTATAGGCCACGATATTGCCGTCCTTGTCCGACACCGCCAGGTGGGTGGTGTGCGCGCTTTCAGAAAGCAGCCTGGCCTTGGCGGCGCTGGCCGGGCGCAGCGGCACGCTCGGGTCTTGCTGGAACAGGTAAGGATCGCCAGGCTGAGCGTGGTGATGCGCCTGCGTCGGGTCGATCAGCTCACGGCGGCGCGCAGCGTACTCCTTGCTGACCAGGCCCGCTACCGGCGCATCGACGTATTCGGAATCGGCCAGGTAGGCGTTGCGGTCGGCGAAGGCCAGCCGCACCGCTTCCATGTACAGGTGTTCGGCTTTCTCGCGCGGCATGGACTTCAGGTCGAAGCCCTCCAGGATATTGAGCGCCTCGGCAATCGTCACGCCGCCGCTGCCTGGCAAGGGCATGCCAACCAGCTCATAGCCGCGGTAGCTGCTACGCACCGGCTGGCGCCAGCGCGCCTCGTAATTGGCCAGGTCGGCCAGCGACATCTGGCCCGGGCGCACTGAAACGCCGGCAGCGACCGGCGGCCGGTTGACCGAGTCGACGATCGCCTGCGCCAGCTTGCCCGAATAGAAGGCCTTCACGCCGCCGGTGGACAGCAGCCTGTAAGTCTTGGCCAGGTCGGTATTGCGCAGCAAAGTGCCGGCCGGCAGCGCCTTGCCGTCCCGCATATAGCGTGCTGCTGTCTCGGGGAACAGCGCGAACTTTTTCTCGTTTTCCTTGACCAGGGCGACGAAGTTGTCATTCAGCTTGAAGCCGTCTTGCGCCACCTTGACGGCCGGTGCCAGCACTTGTTTGAAGGACATGGTGCCATAGCGCTCGAGCGCATCGTGCCAGCCGCGCACCGTGCCCGGCACGCCGACCGCCATGCCGCTGGCAACCGCCGTGTCGAAGTCCATCGCCTTGCCGTCCGCTGCGAAAGCGTCGGCGCGGAACGATGCCGGCGCCACCTCGCGGTGATCAAGCGTGATCACGCGGTTTTCCTTGGCCAGGTAAATCACCATGAAGCCGCCGCCGCCGACGCCGCAGCTGAACGGATCGGTCACGCCCAGCGTGGCCGCCGCCGCCACGGCCGCATCGACCGCGTTGCCGCCCTTGTTCAGGATCGCCAGCGCCGCTTGCGAGGCCGGCTCGCTGATGGTCGCTACAGCGCCCCCGGTGCCGCTGGCAACCGGGGTCTTGGCCCAGGCCGGGGCGCTGAACGCCAGCGCAATGATGATGGTGGAAGTCAGTCGTCGGGGCTGGGCGTTTGGCGTCATGGGCAGCTATGTGGGCTGGGAAATATTTACCCGCAAGCTTACCCGATAATCCGGCGCCGGTGCCTTCAGCGATGGCGGTTCAGCGGGCTCCACTCCCTGTAGCGTGAAGGTCAGCCCGTTGCGCGTCACTGCCTTGCTGGCGCCCGGCATGTCCTCTGCCAGCACGAAGCTGGTGGCGCCCTGCTGGTCGGTCAACACGAAACTGTAGCTGATATAGCCAGCCCAGACGCAAACTGCGCCTGTTTTACAGCGGCTGTCATTAACGCGCTCGAGCTTGAGCGTGACGGCAGGAGCCAGCGTGACGACTTCCCCTTGTGCCAGGACGTAGCTGGCGCTGGTGCGCGGTGCCGGGCGACTGGCTGCGTCCTCGGCAGTACTGCGGGTTGAGCCGCAGGCGGTGGCAATGGCGAGGACCAGGCCCGCCATGCCCAGACAGATCAGTCTAGCTTGCATGATGTTCTCCTCTGGCCTGTGAACAGCTTAGCAAATCGCAAACTACCGTGTTGCACTGTTGAGTCCACTCAACAGTGGGGTGTAAATATTCCCGATCAAGAAAAAAAAACGCCCCGCAGGGCGTTAGTTTTTATGGTTGGTTTTCACAACTTATTTTGTGCGGCGACGGCGGGCCACCCCCAGGCCCATCAGCCCGACGCCAAGCAGTGCCAGGGAGGCAGGTTCAGGAATTTCTTGTGCAGTAACAGGAGGATCGATCGGTCCGGTTGGATCGGTCGGGTCGGTTGGATCAGTTGGATCAGTCGGATCGGTCGGATCAGTCGGGTTGGTCGGGGCGTTGATATTGCCCGCCATAAGCTTGAAGGAAACGTTGGTGTTGTTGTCGTGGGTATTCAGGGAGTTCAGCTGGAAGGTGTACACCACTCCGGCCACCAGCGTGATGTCGTCCCAATAGGCCGAATATCCGCTGGGCTTGGTCTTGGTAACCGAGGAACCGTCGAGGAGGAAGTCGAAATCGAAGTCTTGCACGGAACCGCCGTTTGGCGGGTTGATGCCGAAGTCGAAGACGGTATCGGAATTGACCTTGACGTACAGCACTTCCTGGTCCTTGATATGGAGCCAGTCGGCGAAGGTCCAGACGGATTCACCGTCCGGATTCCAACTCGCGCTGAGCGTAGTGTCGGTCGACAGCAGCAACGGCTTGCCATAGGCCTGACCGTCTTTGGTTGGGCCTGCAACTGCGGAGCTTGCTGCTAGGGCGCAAATTGCGGACAGTGCGAGCTTCTTGAACATGGGTGACTCCTCAGTGGATTAGGCTCAAGAGTCATGTAGCAATCGTTATGCCAGAAACTAAAGTTCATCGATATCAAAGACTTAGTCACTGTTGCATATGGGAATGTAAAAATTCCCGACATTAAAAAGTTTGCTTAAAAATAAAAAAAGCACCGGTCCTCGCGGAAACGGTGCCTTTCACCAGAGTAGCCGGCTTAGATAAAGGCGGCCAGCGCCCCTTTCATTTTCTTCAAGGCCGCCGCTTCGATCTGGCGGATACGCTCGGCCGATACGCCGAACTCTTCAGCCAGCGTGTGCAGCGTTGCGCCGGAACCATCGTCATTGGCCAGCCAGCGTGCTTCCACGATGCGGCGCGAACGGGCATCGAGCTTGGACAGGGCGGTTTCCAGTCCTTCGGACTGCAGGCGCACCACCTGCTCCGCTTCCAGCACCTTGGTCGGCTCCATATTGTCAGAGGACAGGTAGGCGATCGGGGAGAACTTGTCGTCTTCGTCGTCGGAAGGCGCTTCCAGCGCGATGTCGCGGCCGCTCAGGCGGGTTTCCATCTCGATCACGTCCTCGCGTTTCACGTTCAGGGTCTTGGCCAGTTCGTCGATCTGTGCCGGCGACATGGCGTCCAGGCCCTGCTTGTGGCTGCGCAGGTTGAAGAACAGCTTGCGCTGGGCCTTGGTGGTGGCCACTTTGACCAGGCGCCAGTTCTTCAGGATGTACTCGTGGATTTCAGCCTTGATCCAGTGCATGGCGTACGACACCAGGCGCACGCCCTGGTCAGGGTCGAAGCGCTTGACGGCTTTCATCAGGCCGATATTGCCTTCCTGGATCAGGTCGCCGTGCGGCAGGCCGTAACCCAGGTAGCCGCGTGCGATCGACACCACCAGGCGCAGGTGGGAAGTCACCAGCGTTTCCGCGGCCTTGATATCGTTCCTTTCCTTCAAGCTCTTGCCGAGCGCCACTTCTTCCTCTTGGGTCAGCATAGGCAAGCGATTGACGGCCGAAATATAAGCGTCCAGATTGCCCAGGCTCCCGCTGAAGCCAAGGGTCAGCGCGTTGCTGCCGGCAGGTACCAGTGCGTTTATTGCGGTCATCTTATCTATCCTCGCTTGAAGGGAATGCTTTTCAGAGTTACCAGCATGCACGACAGAACTTAAATGATTCTTAACCTCTAACATGCCGTTCTGAACATATATTAGCACTCCCCCTTGGTGAGTGCCAATCGCTGAGATTTTATGGCTCTGATAGCAAAAACACTATCGGCGCAGCGCTATTTCTTGCGTTGGATCAAAGTCAGGATACGGCGGGGATGGCGTTGGCTCCGTGCGGGTACGCACGGAGCATTTTCAGTTCAGGCGCGACAGGTGGCGCTGGACGGACAGCAGGGCGCCCACCAGGCCGAGGCTGGCGGACAGGGCCAGCAGGGCTGCGGTGGTCAGCGGATCGAGCGGAACCAGCTGGAATTCGGACGCGTACAATCTTGCCAGGTCGGCAATAGTGCGGTTCAGCGGCTGCAGGGCCAGCGCGACGCCGCCGAGGGCCACGCCGCCGGCGCACAGGCCGAGCAGGGCGCCGGTGTAATAGAAGGGGCGGTGGATAAAGCTGTCGGAAGCGCCGATCAGCTTGGAAACCAGGATCTCTTCACGCTGGGTCATCACCTGCAGGCGAATCGTATTGAAGACCACCGCCACCACCACGCTGCCAAGCGTCACTGCCAGCAGCAGCAGGGCCTGGCGGACCACGCCAAGGATGGCCGCCAGGCGCATGACCCAGGCCGAATCCACCTGCACCGATTCGACGCCCGGCAAGGCGCGCATCTGCTCGGCAATGCTGTCGATCCGGGCCCCTTCTGCCGCATTCTGGAAGGCATTCAGCTTGATCACATAGCTGTCCGGCAGCGGGTTTTCGCCCAGGGTTGCCACCACGTCGGATAGGCCGTTCTTGGCGTTCAGCTCTTCCAGCGCCGCTTCGCGGGTCTTGAAGATGATCTTGGCCTGCGGCGTAATGCTGCGCAGCGACGACGCCAGCCCGGCGGCCTGCTCGCGCGGGGTGTCGGCCTTGATGAAGACGCTCAGTTCCGGTTCCACCCCCATGTGGCCGGACATCGGCCGCACGTTGTCGAGCAGTGTCACGCCCATGAAGGGCAGGGCCAGCGCAATCGCGACCACCAGGATATTGAACAGGAAAGAGCCCGGCGCCCGGCGCACATGCACCAGCGCGGAGCCGAGGGCGAACCAGTGGTGGCGCAGCCAGCTGCTCATGCTGCCTCTTTCATCAGTTCGCCGCGTTCGAGATGGATCACGCGCGCCGCCGCGTCCAGGATCTGCTCATCGTGCGAGGAAATCAGGCAAGTCACGCCCACCGAGTGGAAGGCGTGCAGCGCATCGATCACCTTGCTGGCGCTGGCACGGTCGAGATTGGCGGTTGGCTCGTCGGCCAGGATGATTTGCGGACGGTTGACGATGGCGCGGGCGATCGACACGCGCTGCTGCTCGCCGCCGGACAGGGCCAGCGGCTGGGCATCGGCACGGTCCAGCAGGCCGACTTTGTCGAGCGCGGCGCGGGCGCGCTGTTCCGCGGCCGAGCGCGCCGCTCCGGTCACCAGCAGCGGCATCATGACGTTGGCCAGCACGCTGCGGTCGTTCAGCAGGCGCTGTTCCTGAAAGATCAGCCCCAGGTTACGGCGCAGGAAAGGAATGCCGGCACGTTTCAGGGCGCCGATGTCCTGGCCATTCACCAGTACCTTGCCGGAGCTCGGGCGCTCCATGGCGGCGATCATCTTCAGCAGGGTCGACTTGCCGGCGCCGGAAGGGCCGGCCAGGTACACCAGCTCGCCTTTGGCAATGGTGAGGGAAATGTCGCGCAGGGCGACACCGTCGGGAGAATACTGTTTGCTGACGTGCTGGAATTCGATCATGTCGGCCGCTTAGGCGAGCAGTGCTTCAACAAATTCAGCTGCATTGAACGGCTGCAGGTCTTCAATCTTCTCGCCGATGCCGATGAAGTACACCGGAACCGGGCGGACGCGGGCGATGGCAGCCAGGATGCCGCCTTTCGCCGTGCCGTCGAGCTTGGTGATGATCAGGCCGGACAGTTGCAGTGCGTCGTCGAAGGCCTTGACCTGGGCCAGTGCATTCTGGCCGGTATTGCCGTCGATTACCAGCAGGGTTTCGTGCGGCGCCCCTTCCATGCCCTTGCCGATCACGCGCTTGATCTTCTTCAGCTCTTCCATCAGGTGCAGCTGGGTCGGCAGGCGGCCGGCGGTATCGATCATCACCACATTGGTGCCGCGCGCCTTGCCGGACTGCACTGCGTCGTAGGACACGGCAGCCGGGTCGCCCGATTCCTGGGAAATCACCGTGACGTTGTTGCGCTGGCCCCACACCATCAGCTGTTCGCGGGCAGCCGCGCGGAAAGTGTCGCCGGCAGCCAGCAATACCGACTGGCCGTGGGCCTGCATATGCTTGGCCAGCTTGCCGATGGTGGTGGTCTTGCCTGCGCCGTTGACGCCGGAAATCATCATCACCAGTGGCTGGTGGCGGCCCAGTTCGAATTGCTTTTGCAGCGGCTGCAGCAGGTCGATCATCAACTGCTTGAGCGCCTCCTTGACCTGGGCAGCGTCGAGCAGCTTGTCTTCCTTGACCTTGCGCTTGAGTGCATCGAGCAGGTACTGGGTGGCGTCGACGCCGGCATCGGACATCAGCAGCGCCGCTTCCAGCTCGTCGTACAGGTCGTCGTCGATCTTGGCGCCGACGAACAGGATGGACAGGTTGGCGGAAGTTTTCGACAAGCCGGCCTTCAGGCGGCTCATCCAGCTTTGCTTGGGTTCGGGCCTGGCGGCGGTTTCGACTTCAAACGCCAGCGGCGCCGCAGTCTCGGTGCTGGCCGGCACGGCAGGAGCAGCGACCGCAGGGGTGGCGGCCGGTGCCGTTGGCGCGGCTTCCGGCGCGACCGGTTTCTTCTTGAAAAAACTGAACATGGACAGGTTGGCAGAGGGTCCTTCAATCGAACCGCGTATTCTACCAGAGGCTAGCTGAGGGCTTGCCGTTGGCGCTGCCGCCATGCGGTGACGGCCGCGCAGATTTCCTCCAGTTCGCACACCGTCACATGGCTTGGCGGGCGCTTGCGCAAGGCGAAGTTGTTGCCGCCGGCCCAGATCTCGGCCTGTTCCGGCAGGCGGGCATGCAATTCGCGCAGGCTGTCGCTGACGTGGCGCGGATTCATGGTGGCGGAAAACGACAGCGCAACGATGTCGGCCTGCAGGGCGCGCGCGCCCTCGACAATGTCAGGCAGCGGCGTCTGAACCCCAAGCGGGATGCATTGCGCGCCTTCGGCAGCGAACATGGCCTCGGCCATCAGCAGGCCCAGGCCGTGGCGCTCCTGGGGTAGGGTGGTTAACAGCACGCGCGGACGCGGCGCTGCACTGCTGTGGTTTACCTGCGGCACCGAGAAAACCGCGCTGCGCAGCACGATCTGCACCGATTCTGCAAACAAATGCTCTTCAAATACCGCGAACTGGCCACAAGCCCAGGCTTCGCCCACCAGTGTGGCGAGCGGCGCGACCAGCTTGGTGACGAAGTTCTTCAAGCCCATCACCAGCATCGCCTGCGTCAGTTTGCGGCGAAATGCTTCCATTTGATGCGATTTGCACAAATCTATATAGGCTTGCAGTTCGGGGTCGGGCGCGGCCTGCTCCCTCTGGCTGGCGCCGCTCTTCTGCGCCAAGGCCTGCAATTCATCAGCCGAATAGCCGATGACCTTGCCGGGACGATAGCCCTGATCAATCAATCTCTTGATCAATCTCAATTTAATTACTTGTTCGCTTGGATAGACTCGCTCTCCGAACGTGTCGCGCTCGGGGCGGGGGAAATCGTAACGGCGCTCCCAGACCCGCAAAGTTTCCTTGGCCAGCCCGGTGTCCCGTTCCACGTCGCTGATGGTGGATGGAATTGTTACAGAAATCGCACTCGTTTTCATTCGCCGCCAGCGCCCCCAGATTGATACGCGACTTGCATTCTAACGCCGAAGTCCGCTCGAAAGTTGCCTACGGTGCAGGGCAGTTTCACTATGAAACCGGGGTTCGCGGTCCTTGTCCATGACACAATGTTGGCACTTCGCGTTTAGCCCCCAAAAGCCTGGAAAGTGTGAATTATGTCCTGAACAAAAAAGTTTCAAGTTAGATAAATTTTATTCGGTTTGCAGTAGCAAAAGCCGTCATCTTGCAATACGTATTACTACGTGAATAGCAGGAAATATTGAGATCATATAAAATGGCGGGCGATCAGTGCCGGAGAGCCCTGGTGATCGATAACAAAGTAAACAAAAGGAAGAAGCACATCATGAAGAAAACCCTGATTTCCCTCGCAGTCCTGGCAGCAGCATCCGGTAGCGCATACGCCCAGTCGAATGTAACCATCTTCGGTATCATGGATGCCGGCATCGTGTCCGAACACGGTGGCAAGAACGGTAACGTGACCAAAGTGTCGTCCGGCGTCGCCAATGCATCGCGCATCGGCTTCAAAGGCACCGAAGACCTGGGTGGCGGCCTGTCCGCAGTGTTCCTGCTGGAAGGCGGCATCAAAGGCGACACCGGTGAATCCGACGTGTCCGGTTCCGTATTCCAGCGTCAGGCTTACGTAGGCCTGGTGTCCAAATCGGCTGGTACCCTGACCCTGGGCCGCCAGTACACCCCCTTGGTACAACGCCTTCGTGCAAGTTGGCGATCCGTTCCAGGCTGGCCTGTCCGGTTCGGCTAAGAACATCTTCCCAGCAAACGGCATCAACGTACGCAACAGCAACTCCGTGTACTACAAGTCGCCAGACCTGATGGGCATCACCGCTGAAGTGTTCTACGCTGCCGGCGAACAGAAAGAATCCTCGACCGGCCGTCAACTGGGCGCGTCGATCGGCTACCAGAACGGCGACTTCAACGCCCGCCTGGCCTACAACAACCGTAACAACGACACCGTTGCCAACAACATCGTGACCGGCCGTGACATTGGCCGCAACACCCTGCTGGCTGTGAACTACGACTTCAAAGTCGTTAAAGCCTTCGGTATGTTCGGTGTCAACAAGGGCCTGAGCAGCGTTGCATACCCTAATGGTACCGCTTACACCGCAGCAGCAGTGGCTCCTTCGACCGACAGCCGCAACTACCTGCTGGGCGCGACCGTGCCTGTGTCGGCAGCTGGCTCCCTGGTGGCTTCCGTCGCCCGCGCGGATGACCGTGAAATCGCCAACCGCGATGCCAACCAGTTCGCAATCGGCTACCTGCACAAACTGTCGCCACGTACCACCACCTACATGTCCTACGGCAAAATCAAGAACCGTAACGGCGCTTCCTTCACCGTTGGCAACAACGCTGAATCCGGCTCCGGCGACTCCGCTTACAACGTAGGCATCCGTCACACCTTCTAATATCTGCCAGTTGCAGGTCAAAACGGCTGCCTCGTGCAGCCGTTTTTTTTTTACAATGCTGAAATGAAAACCTCACATCGCATCGGCAGCGCGCTGCTGCTCGCTTCAGTCACAGTCTTGCCTGCCGCGCTGGCGGCCAACAAGGCCGGCGGCCTGCCGCGCTACGGCGTGGTGGTCTACTCCGACCTGTGCGTGCACGAAGGCAGCGGCGAATATGGCGGCCAGCGCATGACGCTGCAGCGTTTTGCCGAAGTCGATACGGTGATTTACGAATATACGGCCGGTGGCCTGAGCTGGCCGCTGGTGGCGACCGATGTGAATGTCGACCCGCGCGGCAAGATGATGTATTTCACCGTGCAGGAGGGCGAGGAGGAGCGCACCATCAGCGGCAAATTTTCGCCCGGCGGCGAAACCCTGACGCTGGAGGGCGGCTATTGCGACGACCAGTCGCAGCCGATGGTGCTGTCGAAAGTGCGCGACTTCAGCCGCACAGCCAGGGCCTGCAAGGCCTGCCCCGCGCCGAAGCGGCAGGGCAGGGAATGATTACTTGCCGGCGGCGACAGCCTGCTGGCGCAGGGTGTCGAGGGTGGCGCCCGGGGTGATCAGGTTGCCGTCGTAGCGCAGCTCGATGATGGCCGGCAGGTTCTGCTCGCGGGTGAAGGCGAGGGCGCGCTGCAGGGCAGGCGCGAATTCCTCGGTGGCGGCAACGGTTTCGCCATGGCCGCCAAAAGCGCGTGCCACTGCGGCGAAGTCCGGGTTGTGCAGCGTGGTGCCGGAAACGCGGCCAGGGTATTCGCGCTCCTGGTGCATGCGGATGGTGCCGAACATCTGGTTGTTGAACACGATGATGACCACGCCCGCCTTGTATTGCACGGCGGTAGCCAGTTCCTGGCCGTTCATCAGGTATTCGCCGTCGCCCGCGAACGTCACGACGGTGCGCTCCGGGTCGATGATCTTGGCGGCTACGCCGGATGGTACCGAGTAGCCCATGGCGCCGCTGGTCGGCGCGAGCTGGGTGCGCATGCCGCCGTAAGGCCAGTAGCGGTGCGCCCAGGTGGCGTAGTTGCCGGCGCCGTTGGTGATGACGGTGTCGGCCGGGCATTGGGCCTTCAGCTCCTGCACTACCTGCCACAGGTTCAATGGGGCGTTGTTGTCCTTGAAGATCGACGGCTGCTGCTGCCAGGCGTTGTATTCGGCGCGCGCCTGCTCGACGCTGTCGCGCCATGCGCTCGCATCGACCGGCTCCATGGCAGCCAGCATGGCCGCGGCCTGCGGCATGCCGGAGGCGATCATCATTTCAGCCTGATACACGCTGCCCAGTTCTTCCGGGCTGGCGTGGATGTGCACCAGGCGCTGTTGCGGCACCGGCGAGGCGATGATGGAGTAGCCGCTGGTGGTCATTTCGCCCAGGCGCGGGCCGATGGCGATCAGCACGTCGGCTTCTTTCACGCGGGCGGCCAGCTTTGGATTGATGCCGATGCCGACGTCGCCGATGTAGTTCGGGTGCGCATTGTCCAGCAGGTCCTGGAAGCGGAAGGCGCAGCCGACCGGCAGGTGGTTCGCTTCGGCGAATTTGCGGATGTCGGACGTGGCCTGCTGGTTCCAGCCGCCGCCGCCCAGCAGCAGCAGCGGGCGTTTCGCTTCGGACAGCATCTGGCGCAGTTGTGCGATCTGCGGCGCGGAAGGCGCGCCTTGGGTCGGCACATAGGCGCGGGTGTCGGCCACGCTGGCTTTCGCGGTCAGCATGTCTTCCGGCAGGGCCAGTACCACCGGGCCCGGACGGCCGCTGGTGGCGACCTGGAAGGCACGCGCGATGTATTCCGGAATGCGGTCGGCGCGGTCGATCTGGGCCACCCATTTCGCCATCTGGCCGAACATGCGGCGGTAGTCGACTTCCTGGAAGGCTTCGCGGTCCATGAAATCGCTGCCGACCTGGCCGATGAACAGGATCATCGGGGTCGAATCCTGGAAGGCGGTGTGCACGCCGATCGAAGCATTGGTGGCGCCCGGGCCGCGGGTCACGAAGCAGATGCCCGGCTTGCCGGTCATCTTGCCGTAAGCGTCGGCCATGAAGGCAGCGCCGCCCTCCTGGCGGTTGATGATGAAGCGGATGCCGGATCCGTGCAGGGCGTCCAGCACGTCCAGGTAGCTTTCGCCGGGCACGCCGAAGGCGGTATCGGTGCCGTGGACTTGCAGCGCATCGACCAGGATCTGGCCGCCGGAACGAGGAGTTTGCGTCATGGTACTTGCCTTCTTATACATGGATTTGGCATTCTATGCCTGCTCTGGAGAAATAGCTTTTCGAAATGCGACACCGTTTTATGGTTGGTGTCAGGTATCAGGAGCTGACACCAATGATGTAGAATAACGCCCGAAGCAAGCCAGACAGCCGCTGGCTCATGTCGCAAGACATGGGCGGGAGGAAGGTCCGGACTCCACAGAGCGGGGTGACGGTTAACGGCCGTCCGCTGAAAGCCTGCTCCAGCGTACTTGTACGCTGGAGGTGGTATAAGGCGAGGAATAGGGCCACAGAGACGAGCGTATTAAGTTACGGTGAAACGCGGTAACCTCCACCTGGTGCAATTTCAAATAGGCACGCGATGATGTTGCTCGCGGAGCGTGCGGGTAGAAAGCTTGAGCGGCGGAGTAATCCGTCGCCTAGAGGAATGGCTGTCATAGCACCTTCGGGTGCCGTAACAAAATCCGGCCTATCGGCTTGCTTCAACTAATTCGTGAGAGATGACTCAATACATCCTCGCCCTGGACCAGGGCACAACCAGTTCGCGCGCGATCCTGTTCGACCACGAGGGCAACATCGCAGGATGCGCGGCGCAGGAATTTCCCCAGCATTTCCCCCAGCCAGGCTGGGTTGAGCACGACCCCAACGAAATCTGGAACAGCCAGATCACCGTGGCCCGCAAGGTCCTGCAGGACCGCGGCGTCGATGCAAAACAGGTGCGCGCCATCGGCATCGCCAACCAGCGCGAGACCACCGTGGTGTGGGACCGCAAGACCGGTGAGCCGATTGCGCCGGCCATCGTATGGCAGGACCGCCGCACCGCCGATTACTGCGAAGCGCTGCGCGCCGCCGGCAAGGCGAAAATGATCAGCGATGCGACCGGCCTCGAGCTGGACGCCTACTTCTCCGCCACCAAGGTCAAATGGATCCTGGACCACGTGCCGGGTGCGCGCGAGCGTGCGCGTAAAGGCGCGCTGTGCTTCGGCACCATCGACTGCTGGCTGGCCTGGAAGCTGTGCGGCGTGCATGTGACCGACGTGTCGAATGCCTCGCGCACCATGCTGTTCAATATCCACCTGATGCGCTGGGACGCGGACTTGCTGCAGCTGTTCGACATCCCGCAGGAAATGCTGCCGCAAGTGGTGTCTTCCAGCGAAGAAGTCGGCGCCACGCGCGAAGCGCTGTTCGGCCATGCGATCCCGCTGGCCGGCATCGCCGGCGACCAGCAGGCTGCCACCTTCGGCCAGGCCTGCCACAAGCCGGGCATGGTGAAGAATACCTACGGCACCGGATGCTTCATGCTGATGCACGCCGGCCGCCACCCGCGCACCTCGCACAACCGCCTGCTCTCCACCGTGGGCTGGCGCGTCGATGGCGCCACCGATTACATGCTGGAAGGCTCGGTCTTCATGGGCGGCGCCACCGTGCAATGGCTGCGTGACGGCCTTGGCATCATCCAGCAATCGGGCGACGTGGAAGCGCTGGCCAACAGCGTGCCTGACAGCGGCGGCGTGTTCCTGGTACCGGCCTTTGTCGGCCTCGGCGCGCCGCACTGGGACCCGTATGCGCGCGGCACCATCGTCGGCCTGACGCGCGGCAGCAACAAGGCGCACATCGCGCGCGCCGCGGTCGAATCGATCGCCTACCAGAGCGCCGAACTGCTGGCGGCCATGCAGAAAGATGCGGCGATGCCGGTGACGGAGGTGCGCGCCGACGGCGGCGCCGCCCGCAACGACATGCTGATGCAGTTCCAATCCGACCTTCTTGGCGTTCCCGTGCTGCGCCCGAAGGTCACCGAAACCACGGCGCTGGGCGCGGCCTACCTGGCCGGCCTGGCCGTCGGCTTTTGGGAATCGCAGGAAGAAATCGCCAGGCAGTGGGCCTGCGAGCGCCGCTTCACCCCATCGATGGGGGATGACCAGCGGGCCGAGTTGCTGGCAAAATGGAATCGCGCCACAGAGCGCGCCAAAGCATGGGAGACACCTTTATGACGGACCGTCCTTGGAACGTGGAGCTGGACGCGATCGAGAAACTGTTCGACGCGATGACTGAAGTAGCCTTCTTCGTGAAGGATCGCGACGGCCGCTATGTGGCCGTCAACAACACGTTGGCCCGCCGCTGCGGCTTGCGCAGCAAGTCCGACATCCTCGGCAAGACCGTGATGGACGTGCATCCGCGCCCGCTCGCCGCCGCCTATGAGGCGCAGGATCGGCAGGTGATCGACATGGGCGCAACCATCGAGAAGCACCTGGAACTGCACCTGTACCCGAACCGCCGCCGCGGCTGGTGCCTGACCCACAAGGCCCCGCTGCGCAACGAGCAAGGCGATATCGTCGGCCTGGTCGGCACCTCGCACGACCTGGGCCTGGTGGACGAACAGCATCCAGTGTACCGCCAGGTGGCGCGCATTGCGCAGCGCATCCGCGACAACTTCCACATGCAACTGAACCTGGCCGACCTGGCGCGCGAAGAAGGCCTGTCGCTGGCGCGTGTTGAGCGCCTGTTCCAGAAAGTCTTCCACTACAGCCCGCGCCAGCTCCTGCTGCAATCGCGGCTGGAAGGCGCGCTGGCGCTGATCGAAGCCTACCCTGCGCGCAGCATCGCCGACATCGCGCGCGAATGCGGCTACACCGACCACAGCGCCTTCAGCCGCCAGTTCAAGGCGATGACGGGTTATACGCCAAGCCAGTTCCGCAGCGGTTCCGGTTCGCGTTCCCCTGTGGCTTTTTCGTCGATCGCCTGTGCAGTTCCCGTTGCCTGAAGCGGCGAAATCACCATAACGGCGCGCACGATTGAAATCGCGCCACCTCTCCTCGTTAGCATGGGCGCTCCCATTACATAACAGAAGAGGTGGAGACATGATGTTGAAAGTAATCGGCGCCGCAGCCCTGCTGCTCGCCGCGCAAGCCCAGGCCGATAGCGGTAACAAGCTGCATCAGCCGCCCGCGCCGCACCAGCGGCAAACCCTGCCGCCATCGGTGGAACAGAGCAAGTACGACCTGGCGCCAACGCGCAAGCCGCGCAATGACCTGATGCCGCGCAGCCTGAAGACCAGCATGGCGCCGATGGCCGCAACGCCGCAGTGCAAGGACATGAACACCCTGGCCAGCTACAGCGGCGCGGCACTGGCCGAATACGTGGCCACGCTGCCGGACTATGAGTGCACCTATCCGCTGTTTTCCGCCGCGCCGGCGCTGGCCGCCAGCATCTACTCCAGTGCCAACGTGAGCGCCGTCGCCAGCCGCCTGGCCAGCGAAGCGGCCAGCTACAACGGCAGCAATATGAAGCTGGTGAACCTGGTGCTGTACCTGCGCGCCGGCTATTACCAGGCCAGCGGCGGCACCATTCCGGCCCTGACCGAATCGGTGCGCGCTCCGCTGCGCACGGCCATCCACGGCCTGGTGCAGGGCAGCGGCCTGTACGCCAACAACACCGTAGCGCCTAGCACGGCAGGCGAAACCTGGAAGCTGGTCACCAATATGCACGACGAAGTGCAGTTCCTGCCCGACGCGAAAGCAACCGTGGCCCGGTTCACCAACAGCTCGGCCACGGCGCCAGGGCCGGCAGAGCTGTTGAAGCAGGACAGCGCCGGCGCGGGCATGACCGGTGCGCTGACCGTGCTGTTCCGCGCCCATGCGATGCCCGAGGTGGGCACCATCCTGTCGAACGACATTTCCTATGCCAACGCACTGTACAAGTTCATCACCAACAACAAGCCAGCCCTGCTGAACAGCAATGCCGCCTACCAGTTGACCGATGCATCGAACGAAACCTTCCGCTTCATGCAGTACGCCGGCCTGAAGGCGCAGGTCAAGCCGATGGTGCAGAACACCCTGAACAGCAGCACCATGCTGGGCGCCGACAGCGGCATGTGGCTGGCGGCAGCATCGGCTGTGAAGTACTACGACAACGGCAATTGCGCGCAGTATGGCGTGTGCAACTACGAAGACCAGTTGGCCAATGCGGTGCTGAAGACCAGCTATAACTGCAGCCCGACCCTGCGCCTGCGCGCGCAGGACGTGACCCAGGCGCAGGTGCAGGAAATCTGCTCCGCACTGGCAACCGAAGAGGGCTATGCCCACGCCATGCTGCAGACCAACCGCACCCCGGTTGCGCATGATAACAACACCGCGCTGGAACTGGTGGTGTTCGACGACTACACCAACTACAGCAAGTACGCCAGCGTGATCTACGGCATCGACACCAATAACGGCGGCATGTACCTGGAAGGCGATCCGTCCGTGGTGGGCAATCAGGCGCGCTTCATCGCCCATGAGGCTTCGTGGCTGCGCCCGACCTTCAAGGTGTGGAACCTGGAGCATGAGTACGTGCACTTCCTGGACGGCCGTTACGACATGTACGGCGACTTTGGCCAAGGCACTTCGGTACCGACCGTGTGGTGGATCGAGGGTATCGCGGAATACCTGTCGCTGAAGAATAACAACCAGCCGGCCATCGACATGGCGCGTAGCCGCAAGTACCGCCTGAGCGACATCTTCGGCAATACCTACGCGATGTCGGACTACCAGGACCGTGCCTACCGCTGGGGCTATATGGCGACCCGCTTCATGATGGAGCGCCACCGTTCCGATGTGGACCAGGTGCTGGCCAAGTTCCGGGTCGGCGACTATGCGCGCTATAACGATTTCATGCGCGACATCGGTAGCCGCTACGACAGCGAGTTCGCGGCCTGGGCCGACGCGGCCACCACCGCCGGTGAGCCGCCGCTGCCGGACAGCGTGTCCAGCCTGCCGGCCTGCAGCGGCCAGGCGTCGCCAAGCTATCTTGGCAAGAACTGCGCGATCCGCAACCTGTCTTCCGGTTCGCGCAGCTACCTGCACCTGATGGTGCCGGCCGGCGCCAGGAACGTGAAGATCATGAGCGCAGGCGGCAGCGGCAATATGGACATGTACGTGGCCCTGAACCGCTACCCAAGCACCACGTCTTATGATTACGCTTCCAGCAACTCCGGCAATGCGGAAAACATCAGCATTCCGAACCCGGTGGCCAACCAGTGGTATTACCTCACGCTGGAAGCCAAGCAGCCGTTCAGCGGCGTCACGGTAGGCGTCACTTACGAGTGAGAAGTGGCGCAAGCCGTATAATGTAGGCAAGCGGCGGCAGCGCCATTTGTCTATACAAATTGCCGCCCAGTCCACACTGGGCGGCATGTTTTTTTCGAGGGTAAAGATCGCGCGCAAAGCGCGGCAGGCAGTGATTCTCCGGTGCTTCCGGGTCTACGCCATTTGTTGCTATTTTGCTCAAATGTCGTTGTCTTCAGGCAACCATCTGCGGTTTTCCAGATTTATTTCTAGTCATTTTTCCCGCATTTGACCAGCCCTGCATGTGAAGTAGCACTTTCAGTATCTTTCATAAGTCCCTAATTTCTCAATGGTTTTTACTTCGGCTATTTCTCAAGGAATGCCGCTAAGTCCTTAATTTCATTGGACAAATCGCTGTTTTCGCTTGGGAAATTCGCTTGACCACCTTGTGCGCTTCCTCTAAAGTGGGCGATAGTGTGAAAAAGTGTAGTTTTGTGGGATTTTTTAGAGAAGGTTAAGTCGTGTTCCAAGGCGCGTCCGCGATCACATTAGATGCGAAAGGCAGGATGTCCATCCCGGCCAAGCATCGTGACGCACTGATGATTCAGTGCGAAGGACGGCTCACGCTTACCAAACACCCGGACGGCTGCCTGTTGATGTACCCGCGCCATGTCTGGGAAGCCAAGCGCGACCAGATTGCCGCATGGCCGATGTCGGCCCGCGGCTGGCAGCGCATCCTGCTGGGTAACGCCGCCGACGTCGAGATGGATTCGGCCGGCCGCATCCTGGTTGCCCCTGAACTGCGCGACGCCGTCGGCCTTGGCCGCGAAGTCGTGCTGTCCGGCATGCTGACCCACTTCGAAATCTGGGATCCGGTCAAGCGCGCCGAAAACGAGCAAACCACCATCGAGGTGGGCATGCCCGATACCCTGTCCGATTTCTCCTTCTGAGGCCCGGTTCAATATGACGACGACCTCGGTGCCAGAGTTCCAGCATCGCACGGTGCTATTAGATGAAGCGGTGGATGCGCTCGACCTGACCGGCGCGCGCGCCAACGGCATCTATATAGATGGCACCTTCGGCCGCGGCGGCCATAGCCGCCTGATCCTGTCCCGCCTGGGCCCGGAAGCCCGCCTGATCGCCTTCGACAAAGACCTGCAAGCTATCGCCAACGCCGAAACCATCGGCGACAAGCGTTTCACCATCGTGCACGACAGCTTCGCCACCATGGCGGATGCACTGGCCGAACGCGGCATTCCCGCCGTCGACGGCATTTTGCTGGACCTCGGCATCTCGTCACCACAAGTGGACGATGCGGCGCGCGGCTTCAGCTTCCGTAACGATGGCCCGCTCGACATGCGCATGGATACCACGCGCGGTATCTCCGCCGCCGAGTGGCTGGCCACGGAATCAGAAAAAACACTGGAAAAGGTGATAAGGGATTATGGGGAAGAACGGTTTGCTTTTCAGATTGCAAAGGCGATTGTTGCTCGCCGGGCAGTCGAACCAATTTCAAGCACACGACAGCTTGCCGGTATCGTGGCAGGCGCGGTCAAGACTCGCGAGAAGGGCAAAGATCCGGCCACCCGCACCTTTCAGGCTATCCGGATTTTCGTCAATCAGGAGCTTGAGGACCTCGAATCGGCCCTGAGCCAGGCGTTCGACGCCCTGAAACCGGGCGGCATCATGGCCATCATCAGCTTCCATTCGCTGGAAGACCGCATGGTCAAGCAGTTCCTCGCTTCCAAGGCCAAGGTGGAGCAGCCGGACCGGCGCCTGCCGATCAGGGCGGTCGACCTGCCGCAGCCGGAACTGAAGCTGCTGGCGCGCATCAAGCCGTCCGATAAGGAGGTCGATGAAAACCCGCGCGCCCGTTCGGCCGTGATGCGGGTTGCCATGCGCCTGCCTGCGAGCGGAGGCGTGCCATGAGCAACAAGATCAATATCGTGTTGACGGCACTGCTGGTCGCTTGCGGCCTGTCGGCCGTTAACGCGCAATACCAGGCGCGCCACCTGTTCGTGGATAAGGAGCGCGCGGAAGCGCAGGCACGCCAGCTCAATACCGAATGGGCCCAGCTCCAGCTCGACCAGTCGACGCTGGGCAAGCATGCCCGTATCGAGGAAATCGCGCGCCGTGAACTGAACATGACCCAGCTCACGCCGAACCGTACCCAATACCTGACGGAGGGCGAAAAGTGATGCGCTCCAGCGGCGGAAACGGGACGGCGCGCGTGGCGCGCTCGCAGGGCGTGGCCTTCTCCAAGAGCCCGGTATTGGCGGTGCGCCTGCCAAGCTGGCGTTCGCGCGTCGTGCTGTTCGGGATGTTTATCGCCTTCGGGGCATTGGCGGCACGCGCGGTCTGGCTGCAAGGGACTTCCAGCCAGTCGCAGTTCCTGCAGAAAGAGGGCGCCAACCGCTACCAGCGCACGCAGGAATTGCCGGCCGTGCGCGGCAAGATCACCGACCGCAATGGCCAGGTGCTGGCTTCGTCGATCCCGGTGCGCGCCATCTGGGCCGCGCCGGACGAATTGCTGGCTGCGCCGAAAGAAAAGATCCGCGCCCTGGCCGGTTTGCTGGAGATGAGCGAGGCCGAGCTGCGCAAGAAGCTCGATTCGGACCGCAACCTGGTCTACCTGAAACGCCAGGTCGAGGTGGAAACCGCCGACAAGATCAAGGCGCTGGACCTGGACGGCATGGATATCCGGCCCGAATACAAGCGCTTCTACCCGCAAGGCGAGGTGATGACGCATATGGTCGGCTTCACCAATGTGGATGACAAGGGCCAGGAGTCGATGGAACTGGCGCAGCAGTCCAACCTGGTCGGCAAGCCCGGTTCGCGCCGCGTCATCAAGGATGGCCAGGGCCGCATCGTCGAAGACATCGGCGGCAAGGTGGAACCGCACAACGGCAATGACGTGCTGCTGTCGGTCGACAGCAAGATCCAGTACATCGCCTACACCCAATTGAAATCCGCGGTCGAGCACTTCGGTGCCAAGGCCGGTGGCGCGGTGGTGCTGGACGTGCATACCGGCGAGGTGCTGGCGCTGGCCAACTACCCAAGCTACGACCCGAACGACCGCCGCAACCTGACCGGCGCCCAACTGCGCAACCGCGTGATGACCGACACCTTCGAACCGGGTTCGACGCTGAAGCCGATCACGGTGGCGCTGGCGCTGGATAGCGGCCGCGTCAAGCCGAATACCTTCATCGATACCGGCGGCGGCAAGCTCACCATCGCCGACCGCACGATCTCCGATACCAAGGCGCACGGCGTGATCAACGTGGGGCAGATCATTGAAATGTCGTCCAATATCGGCACGTCGAAAATCGCACTCAGCATGCCGGCCCAGGATATGTGGGAAATGTTCACCAAGGTCGGGTTCGGCCAGCAGCCCAAGTGGGGCTTCCCCGGGGCGGTGGCGGGAAGGGTGCGGCCTTATAAATCATGGCGGCCGATCGAACAGGCGACCATGAGTTACGGTAACGGTATCTCGGTGTCGCTGATACAGCTGGCGCGCTCGTACATGATGTTTGCCCGGAATGGTGACACCATTCCTTTGTCGTTTGAGAAGGTCGAAAAAGAGCCGCTGGGCCAGCAGATCATCAAGCCCCAGACCGCCGCGCAGATGCGCGAAATGCTGGAGAACGTGGTGTCGGGCAAGGACGGCACCGCCAAGAAGGCGCAGATTCCGGGCTACCGCGTGGGCGGCAAGACCGGCACCGCCTACAAGGTGGAGAACGGCCGCTACGCGATGCCGCGCAAGTACATCGGCTCCTTCGTCGGCATGGTGCCGATGTCGGCGCCGCGCTTCATCATTGCGGTCATGATCGACGAACCGACCCAGAACGGCCACTTCGGCGGCTCGGTCGCAGCACCAACTTTTGCGGCTGTCGCAATCAATGCATTGCGCGCCTCCAATGTGCCTCCTGACTCCAACGTCACCGAAATCGTGGTGCCGGCGGACACCGGACCGGAGGCCATGTAAATGACTACGATGAATCATCAAGAAATTATCGACTGGATGCGGGATGCTGCGCCAAACGCGCAGCTGGCATCGGACTCGCGCCGCATCCAGGCTGGCGACGTTTTCTTCGCCTATCCCGGCGACGCCAAGGATGGCCGCAGCTTTATCGCCGCGGCCATCGCCAACGGCGCCGCCGCCGTGCTGTACGACGACACCGGGTACGCCTGGGATGCCGCTCATGCCGTGCCGCACCTTGCCGTGCCGGGCCTGAAGAAGCAGGCCGGCCCGATCGCGCACGCCTGGTATGGCCAGCCCGATGCGAACATGTTCACCGTGGCCGTCACCGGCACCAATGGCAAGACCTCCTGCGCGGTGTGGACCGGCCAGGCGCTGGCCAAGATTGGCGAAACGACCGCGGTCATCGGCACGCTGGGCGTGGGCATGTTCCGTGCCCGCGGCGAAGTGGAATTCGACGAAACCGGCTACACCACGCCGGATGCCGTGCTGCTGGCACGCAAGCTGAACGAAGTGCATGCCGACGGCGCCCAGGCGCTGGCGATCGAGGCTTCCTCCATCGGCCTGCACCAGGGCCGCACCGACGGCATGCATTTCGATGTGGCGGTGTTCACCAACCTGACCCGCGACCACCTGGATTACCACGGCGACGAAGCGAATTACGAAGCCGCCAAGACCATCCTGTTCGACTGGCCTGGCCTGAAGCACGCCGTGGTGAACCTGGACGACCCGATGGGCCACCGCCTGGTGGCGCACATCAAGGCTTCCAAGGCGGCGCGCAAGCCGGCCATCATCGGCTACACGCTGAAAGACATCAAGGCGCAGGCGAATGTGCCGGGTATTTCGATGCTGCGCGCCAGTGCGCTGCGCAGCCGCAACCTGGGCACGGAATTCAACCTCGATTCGACCTTCGGCCATGCCCATGTGCGCACCCAGCTGGTGGGGCCGTTCAACGTGAGCAATGCGCTGGCCGTGCTGGCCGCGCTGCTGGCGAAAGGAGTCGCCTTCCGCACTGCCATCGACGCCATCGAATCGCTGCAGCCGGCCCCAGGGCGCATGCAGCAGATCGGCGGCCAGGAGGCGCCGATGGTCGTGATCGACTACGCCCATACGCCCGATGCGCTGGAAAAGACGCTGCAGGCGCTGCGTTCCGTGGTGGCCGACCGTGGCGGCCACCTGTGGTGCGTGTTCGGCTGCGGCGGCGACCGCGATCCGGGCAAGCGTCCGCAGATGGGCAGGATCTCGCAGATGGCGGAGCATGTGCTGGTCACCAGCGACAACCCGCGCAGCGAAGATCCAGCCGAAATCATTCGCCAGATCGTGGCGGGCATGGACCCGCAACATCCGAATTCCGAATTCCTGACGGTGGAAGACCGCGCCGCGGCAATCCTGTCCGCCGTGCGCAATGCCGGCAAGGCGGACGTGATCCTGCTGGCAGGGAAGGGCCATGAGCCCTACCAGGAAATCAAGGGCCGCAAGATGCCGTTCTCGGACGCCGAGCACGCCCAGCTTGCGTTGTCTGCACGCCTGACCATGATGAGGCCGCACTGATGCGCAGCACGATCGCCCATATCCTGCCTGCGCTGAGCGGCGCGCACCTGCATCACGGCGTGCTGTCCAATGACGCCGCGCTGGCGCTGGACTTCGACGGCGTGTCGACCGACACCCGCACCGCCGGCGCCGGCCAGTTGTTCGTGGCCCTGCGCGGCGAAGTGTTCGACGCCCACCACTTCCTGCAGCAGGTGATCGACAAGGGCGTCGTCGCGGTCGTCGTCGAGCAGCTGCCGGAAGGCTGGACCCTGCCGGCCATCGTGGTGCCGGACAGCCTGGTGGCGCTGGGCCAGATCGCCAACTACTGGCGCCAGCAGTTTGCGCTGCCGCTGATCGGCGTGACCGGCTCCAACGGCAAGACCACTGTCAAGGAAATGATCGCCTCCATCCTGGCCGCCGCCCATGGCGAAGACGGCCGGCTGGCGACGCGCGGCAACCTGAACAACGAGATCGGCGTGCCCTTGACGCTGTTCCGCCTGAATGCTTCGCACCGCTCCGCCGTGGTGGAACTGGGCATGAACCATCCGGGCGAGATCGGCCGCCTGAGCGCGATCGCCGCGCCGACCATCGGCATGGTGAACAACGCCCAGCGCGAGCACCAGGAATTCATGCACACCGTGGAAGCGGTGGCGCGCGAAAACGGCAGTGTGCTGACGGCATTGCCGGGCGATGGCGTGGCCGTGTTCCCGCATGGCGACGAATTTACCCCGATCTGGCGCGAGCTGTCCGTCGGCCGACGCGTACTGACCTTCGGACTGGATGCGGCCGCCAACGTGAGCTGCACCTACGCCGCCGGCGACTTCGGCTCCGAGCTGGAAGTGACCGTGCGCCCGGCAGCCAATGCGCACGCTGCCGGCCATGGCGCCGCGGCGTCGTTCTCCGCGCCGGACGCGGTGCAGCGCCACTTCAGCGTCTCGCTGCAGGCTGCAGGCGAACACAATGTGCGCAATGCGCTGGCCGCGATTGCCTGCACCTATGCCGCCGGCATCGATACTTCCACCATCCGCACAGGACTGGAAGCGTTCGCGCCTGTAAACGGCCGGCTGCAGAAAAAGCAGGCCGCCAACGGCGCGCTGCTGATCGACGACACCTATAACGCCAACCCCGATTCGGTGCGCGCTGCCATCGACGTGCTGGCCAAGGCCAAGGCACCGCGTGTGCTGGTGCTGGGCGACATGGGCGAAGTCGGCACGCAGGGCAAGGAGTTTCACGAAGAAGTCGCCGCCTATGCTGCGACGAAAGGCATCGAGCACTTCTTCGCCACCGGCACGCTGGCCGCCCACATGGCGCCACATGCCGAGCACCACCAGGAATTCGACGCGCTGCTGCAGGCCGTAAGCGCCGCGGCAACGCCGGATGCAACCGTATTGATCAAGGGCTCCCGCTTCATGAAGATGGAACGGGTCGTGCAGCATTTGATTGGATCGCAACACGCTACAAAGGAAACACACTAATCATGCTGCTCTGGCTGGCACAAATCCTGCAGGACGACATTGGGGCTTTCCGCCTCTTTAACTACATCACCTTCCGCGCCGTGATGGCTACCATCACGGCCCTGCTGATCGGCCTGATCGCCGGTCCCGCCGTGATCCGCAAGCTGACCGTCATGAAGTACGGCCAGGCGGTGCGTACCGACGGTCCGCAGACCCACCTGAAAAAGCACGGCACCCCGACCATGGGCGGCGTGCTGCTGCTGATTGCCGTCGGCGTCGCCACCGTGCTTTGGTGCGACTGGTCGAACCGCCTGATCTGGCCGGTGATGATCGTGACCATGGGCTTTGGCGCCGTGGGCTGGGTGGACGATTACCGCAAGGTGGTGCGCCAGGACCCGGAAGGCATGCGTTCGGCTGAAAAATACTTCTGGCAGTCGCTGGTCGGCATCGCCGCCGCGCTGTACCTGGCATTCTCGGTGTCGGCGCCGACCCCGGCCAAGGTATTCGAGCTGTTCTTCCAGTGGGTGCAGTCGGGCTTCTCGATGGACCTGCCGCCGAAGGCCGACCTGATCGTGCCGTTCGTGAAGACCATCAGCTACCCGCTGGGCGTATGGGGCTTCATTGCGCTGACTTACTGCGTGATCGTCGGTACTTCGAACGCGGTGAACTTCACCGACGGCCTCGATGGCCTGGCCATCATGCCGACCGTGATGGTGGGTTCGGCGCTGGGCCTGTTCGCCTACCTGACCGGCTCCGCGACGTATTCGAAATACCTGTTCATCCCGCACATTCCAGGCGCCGGTGAGCTGATCATCTTCTGCGGCGCCATGGCGGGTGCCGGCCTGGCCTTCCTCTGGTATAACGCGCACCCTGCGCAAGTGTTCATGGGCGACGTCGGCGCACTGGCGCTGGGCGGCGCGCTTGGCACCATCGCCGTCATCGTGCGCCAGGAAATCGTCCTGTTCATCATGGGCGGCATCTTCGTAGCGGAGACCGTGTCGGTGATCATCCAGGTCGGCTGGTTCAAGTACACCAAGAAGCGCTACGGCGTCGGCCGCCGCGTGTTCCTGATGGCGCCCTTGCACCACCACTTTGAACAGAAGGGTTGGAAAGAGACCCAGGTTGTCGTGCGCTTCTGGATCATCACGATGATGCTGGTGCTGGTTGGCCTGTCCACTCTGAAGCTGCGCTGATGATATATAACGGCAAAATTGCACTGGTGCTGGGGCTCGGCGAATCGGGCCTGGCGATGGCGCACTGGCTGGCGCGCTGCGGAGCGCTGCTGCGCGTTGCCGACACGCGCCCGGTGCCGGAGCGCCTGCCGCTGCTGCGCGAGCAGCTGCCGGGCACGCAGTTCATTTCCGGCCCGTTCACTGCTGCGCTGCTGGATGGGGTGGATTTCGTCTGCGCCAGCCCGGGCCTGGGCCCGAACAAGGAACTGGCCGAGATCATCCCGGCCGCAGCGGAGAAGGGCATTCCGGTCTGGGGCGAGATCGAGATCTTTGCCCAGGCGCTGAAATGGCTGAAGGACGACCGCGCCTACGTGCCGAAGATCATCGCCATCACCGGCACCAATGGCAAGACCACTGTCACCAGCCTGACCGGCCAGCTGTGCGAACGCGCCGGCCTGTCGGTGCGCGTGGCAGGCAACATCAGCCCGGCCGCGCTGGACGTGCTGCGCGACGTGATGGAGAACGACAGCTTGCCGCAAGCATGGGTGCTCGAGCTGTCCAGCTTCCAGCTGCACACGACTTATAGCCTGAACGCGGATGCGGCCACGGTGCTGAACGTGACCCAGGATCATCTGGACTGGCACGGCAGCATGCAAGCCTATGCCGACGACAAGAAACGCATCTTCGGCGACGACACCGTGCGCGTGCTGAACCGCGACGACAAGTGGACCATGGCGATGGCCAACCCGATCGGTGAAAACGTCACCTTCGGTACCGATGCCCCGGAACTGGCGCACAGCTTCGGCCTGGTCAACGAGCGCGGCGTGTACTGGCTCGCAACGGCCGAACCGAGCGACGAGGCCGAACCGCCGAAGCGCCGCAAGAAGAATGACCCGCCGCCACCGCCGGTGGAGTGCTATACCAAGAAGCTGATGCCGGCCGATGCGCTGCAGATCCGCGGCACCCACAACGCGTCCAACGCACTGGCCGCGCTGGCACTGTGCCGCGCCATCGGCCTGCCGTTTGCGCCGCTGCTGCACGGCTTGCGCGAGTACAAGGGCCAGCCGCACCGCGTGGAACTGGTGGCCTCGATCAATGGCGTCGATTACTACGACGATTCCAAAGGCACCAATGTGGGCGCAACCGTCGCCGCGCTGGTGGGTCTGGGCCAGTCGTTTGCCGGCGGCGAGCAAAAGCTGGTGGTGATCGCCGGCGGCGACGGCAAGGGCCAGGAGTTCGACCCGCTGGCCGGCCCGGTACGCCGCTTCGTGCGCGCCGTGGTGCTGATCGGCCGCGATGCGCCGGCCATCCGCGCGGCGCTGGAGCCGACCGGCGTCAAGATGGAAGATTTCGCGACGCTGGAAGAGGCCACCAAACGCGCCGCAGCGCTGGCCCATGCCGGCGATGCCGTGCTGCTGTCGCCGGCCTGCGCCAGCCTGGACATGTTCAAGAACTATGCGCACCGCGCGCAGGTGTTCATCGACACCGTGCGCGAAATCGCACTTGATGCGGGGCAGGAGATCTGATGGCAATCCAGCTTCCATTCCGCTTCGGTGGCGCCGAGTCTCCAGCTCCGCTGGATGGACGCGCACGCCACTCGAAGATGATGGAATACGACCAGCCGCTGGTCTGGTCGGTGCTGCTGCTGATGCTGTTCGGGATGGTGATGGTGTATTCGGCTTCCATCGCGCTGCCGGATTCGCCCAAGTTCGCCGCCTACAAAAACCATTACTTCGTGCAGCGCCAGGCGATCTTTATCGGCATTGCCATCGTGGCCGCCGCCGTGGCATTCCGCGTGCGCGTGGAAATCTGGCAGAAGGCCGCGCCCTACCTGTTCATTGCCACGCTGGTGGCGCTGGTACTGGTGCTGGTGCCCGGCCTGGGCGTCAACGTGAACGGCGGCCGCCGCTGGCTGAACCTCAAGCTGTTCCAGTTCCAGCCGTCCGAGCTGATGAAGCTCTTCATCGTGCTGTACGCGGCCGACTACACCGTGCGCAAGCAGGAATTCATGCACCGCCTGTCCAAGGGCTTCGCGCCGATGGCGCTGGCGGTGGCGTTTGTCGGCCTGTTGCTGCTGCTGGAGCCCGACCTGGGCGCGTTCGGCGTGATCGTCTGCATCGCCATGGGCATCCTGTTCCTGGGCGGGGTCAACGCAGTCTGGTTCGGCGGCATCGCCGGCATGCTGGTGACGATTTTCGTGGCCATCATCTGGCTTTCGCCGTTCCGCCGCGCGCGCCTGTTCGCTTACCTGAATCCCTGGGAAGAAGAGAACGCCCTGAACAAGTCCTACCAGCTGACCCACTCGCTGATTGCCTTTGGCCGCGGTGAGATCGGCGGCGTGGGCCTGGGCGCCAGCGTGGAAAAACTGCACTACCTGCCGGAAGCGCATACCGACTTCCTGCTGGCAGTGATCGGCGAAGAGCTGGGCATGATCGGGGTGCTGGTCACCATCGGCATGTTCTACTGGATCGTCAAACGTGCTTTCGACATCGGCCGCCAGGCTATTGCCATGGACCAGACCTTCGCCGGCCTGGCCGCAAAAGGCATCGGCATCTGGATCGGCGTACAGACTTTTATCAATATGGGCGTGAACCTCGGCTTGCTGCCAACCAAAGGGCTGACCCTGCCGCTCATGAGCTATGGCGGCACCGGCATCATCATCAACTGCGTGGGCCTGGCGATTTTGCTGCGCATCGATTTCGAGAACCGCCAGATGATGCGGGGAGGGCGGGTATGAGCAAGCGCCTGATGATCATGGCAGCCGGTACCGGCGGCCACATTTTCCCCGGCCTGGCAATTGCCCAGGTCATGCGCGCCCGCGGCTGGGAGGTTTCCTGGCTCGGTACTTCGCACGGCATGGAAACGGAGCTGGTGCCGAAGCATAACGTTGAAATGGACCTGGTCAACTTCAGCGGCATGCGCGGCAAAGGCCTGGCCCACTCGGTAAGCGGTGCATTCAGGATGATCGGCGCCTTCATCGATTGCTTCCGTTTCATCGGCAAGCGCAAGCCGGACGTGGTGCTGGGCATGGGCGGGTATGTCTGCGTGCCGGGCGGCGTGATGGCCAGGCTGCGCGGCGTGCCGCTGGCCCTGGTGAACGCCGATGCGGGCCTGCTGCTGTCGAACAAGACCCTGGCGCCGATGGCGAAGAAGGTCTTCTTCGGCTTCACCGCCGATTTCGGCGCGGTGGCCGGCAAGGCGGTCGTCACCGGCAACCCGGTGCGCAAGGAAATCCTGGCGCTGCCGGCGCCCGAACAGCGCTTCGCGGGCCGCGAAGGCGTGCTGCGCATCCTGGTGGTAGGTGGCAGCCTGGGCGCCAAGGCGCTCAACGACGCGCTGCCGGCGGCACTGGCGCTGATCGCGCCCGAACAGCGTCCGCTGGTGACCCACCAGTCGGGCAAAAAGAATATTGAAGCCCTGCGCGCTGCTTACGCGCAGGCGCATGTGGAAGCAAACGTGGTCGATTTCATCGACGACATGGCGGGCGCCTATGCGCAGGCGGACGTGGTGGTCTGCCGCGCCGGCGCCATCACCGTGTCGGAACTGACTGCCGCCGGCGTCGCCAGTGTGCTGGTGCCCCTGGTGGTCTCGACCACCAGCCACCAGCGCGACAACGCGCAATGGATGGCAAAGCAGGGCGCGTCCATCCACATGCCGCAGACGGAACTGAATCCGGAAAGCCTGGCAGCGCTGTTGCAGACCTTGAGCCGCAGCACCTGCCAGAAGATGGCGGCCGCCGCGCTTGCAGTGGGCAAACGCGATGCGAATGACGCCATCGCACGAGAATTGGAAGCACTAGCATGAAACATAAAGTAAAGAACATTCACTTCGTCGGCATCGGCGGCAGCGGCATGAGCGGCATCGCCGAAGTGCTGGTCACGCTGGGCTATAACGTCTCCGGCTCGGACCTCGGTTCGAATGCCGTGACCCAGCGCCTGGTCGACATGGGCGCCATCGTGCACCAGGGCCATGATGCAGCTTTCATCGGCAATGCCGACGCGGTCGTGACCTCGACCGCCGTCAAGGCCGACAACCCGGAAGTGGTTGCCGCGCGCGCGCGCAAGATCCCAATCGTGCCGCGCGCCGTGATGCTCGGTGAGCTGATGCGCCTGAAGCGCGGCATCGCCATTGCCGGCACCCACGGCAAGACCACCACCACCAGCCTGGTGGCGTCGGTGCTGGCCGAAGGCGGCCTGGACCCGACCTTTGTGATCGGCGGCCGCCTGACCGCGGCCGGCGCGAACGCCAAGCTGGGCTCCGGCGAATACCTGGTGGCCGAGGCGGACGAATCGGATGCATCGTTCCTGAACCTGACCCCAATGATCGAAGTCATCACCAACATCGATGCCGATCATATGGAAACCTACGAGCACGATTTCGAAAAGCTGAAGCAAGCCTTCGTGCACTTCACGCATCGCCTGCCGTTCTACGGCCGCGCCATGCTGTGCGTCGATGACCCGCACGTGCGCGCCATCATCCCGCAGGTGACTAAGCCGGTCACCACCTATGGCTTCGCGGAAGACGCCGAAGTACGCGCCGTCAATGCGCGCGCGGTCGGCACCCAGATGCATTTCACTGTGCTGCAGGAAGGTTTCCCGGACCTGGACATCGTGCTGAACCAGCCCGGCATGCATAACGTGCAGAACGCCTGTTCCGCTGTCGCCATCGCGCGCGAGATCGGCGTGCCGGATACGGCCACGCAAGCCGGCCTGGCGGGCTTCGCCGGCGTGGGCCGGCGCTTCACCAAATACGGCGAAGTGGCCATCCCATCGGGCGGCAGCTTCACCCTGGTGGACGACTTCGGCCACCACCCGATTGAAATGGAAGTGACCACCGCCGCCGCGCGCGCCGCCTATCCTGGCCGCCGCCTGCTGCTGGCCTTCCAGCCGCACCGCTACAGCCGCACGCGCGACCTGTTCGAAGATTTCGCCAAGGTCCTGAGCACGGTCGACGTGCTGGTGCTGTCGGACGTGTATGCAGCGGGCGAGGCGCCGGTGGTGGCCGCCGATGGCCGCGCGCTGGCGCACGCCATCCGCGCGCGCGGCAAAGCCGAGCCGGTATTCGTCGAAAACATCGCCGACATGCCGGAAACGATCATGAACGTGGTGCGCGACGGCGACGTCGTGCTCACGATGGGCGCAGGCTCGATCAGCGGCGTCCCTGCAAAACTCACGAACTGGAAGGCTTGACGCGATGACGAAACTGACTGCACAAGAAGCGCAAGCATTCGGCAAGGTGGGCGTGCTGTTCGGCGGCAAATCCGCCGAGCGCGACGTGTCCATCATGTCCGGCACCGGCGTGCTGGCGGCCCTGCAATCGCAGGGCGTCGATGCCCACGCCTTCGATCCAGGCCAACGTTCGCTGGCCGAACTGGCCGGCGAAAAATTCGACCGCGTGTTCATTGCGCTGCACGGGCGCTACGGCGAAGACGGCAGCATCCAGGGCGCACTGGAGTTACTGGGCATTCCTTACACCGGCTCAGGCGTGATGGCCAGCTCGGTAGGCATGGACAAGATCACCACCAAGATCCTTTGGTTGCGCGAAAACCTGCCGACGCCGGAATATGCGGTGCTGGGCGCCGATTCCGACCTGGACGCTGAAGCTGCGCGCCTCGGCCTGCCATTGATCATGAAGCCGCCGCATGAAGGTTCGACCATCGGCATCACCAAGGTGAGCGACTCGGCCGGCCTGAAAGCCGCCTACGATGCCGCCGCCGCGCTGGACGACTGCGTGCTGGCAGAGGAATTCGTGGAGGGCCGCGAGTTCACCGTCGCCGTGCTGGGCACCGGCAAGGACGCGCGCGCGCTGCCGATCGTGGAAATCGTCGCCCCGCAAGGCAATTACGACTACCAGAACAAGTACTTCACCGACGACACCAAGTATTTTTGCCCGCCGCAGCTTGACCAGGCGATGCAGGACGACATGCAGCGCCTGGCCGTGGCGGCCTACCGCGCCGTCGGTTGCGAAGGCTGGGGCCGGGTCGACGTGCTGCTGCGCGCCAAGGACCACAAGCCATTCCTGCTGGAGGTGAATACCTCGCCGGGCATGACCGGCCACTCGCTGGTGCCGATGGCTGCCCGTGCGACCGGCGTGAGCTACGAGGAACTGTGCGTGGAAATCCTGCGCACCGCGCGGCTGAAGCTGAAGAAGTAAAAGGAGCAAAGACGAACCATGTGGCACGACGTCAAAGCCTTGAATGCATCCGCCAGCGGCTTGGTCGCGCTGTCGGTGCTGGCTTGCGCCGTTGCCGGCGTGTGGTGGGTGGCGAATCGTCCTGTATTCGATTTGCGCGCCATCCGCGTTGAAACCATGGACAAGTCGGAGTTCAAGCATGTGAACCACCTGACGCTGCGCAACGGCACCCAGGGACGCCTGCTTGGCAACTTCTTCACCGCCGACCTGGAGCAGGTGCGCAAGGTGTTCGAGTCGGTGCCGTGGGTACGCCGCGCCAGCGTGCGGCGCGAATGGCCGAACCAGCTGATCGTGTCGCTGGAAGAGCATGAAGCGCTCGGCACCTGGGGCGAGGATGGACGGCTGCTGTCGGTGAAAGGCGATGTCTTCACCGCCAACCTGGCCGAAGCGGAAGAGGATCACGAGCTGCCGGAGTTTTCCGGCCCGGACGGCAGCGAGAAGGAAGTTTTGGCGCGCTATGGCGAGTTGAAGAACTGGTTTGCAGCGGCCAGCCTGGTGCCGAAGAGCGTGGCCCTGTCTGGACGCTATGCGTGGACGGTGAAGTTGGACAACGGCGCCAGTGTGGCGCTGGGACGCGAGGCAACGCATGACACCCTGCATCAGCGGGTGCAGCGCCTGGTCGGGATCTGGCCGCAGATTTCCAGCCGCGTGCCGAATATTGAAACGATTGATATGCGCTACCAGAACGGCCTGGCTTTGAGCGCAGCGGGATTGAAGATCCCGTCGGATACGAAGAAACGTTGAAAGCAGGGCATAGAGATGACTAAAGACGCTAAAAACCTGATCGTCGGCCTCGACATCGGCACCTCCAAAGTGGTGGCCGTGGTGGCCGAGGTGATGGGCGATGGACGCCACGAAGTGATTGGCCTGGGCCAGCACGAATCCAGCGGCCTGAAAAAAGGCGTAGTGGTGAACATTGAAGCGACTGTCGAATCGATCCAGCGCGCGCTGGAAGAAGCGGAGCTGATGGCCGACTGCAAGATCCGCAATGTGTATGCGGGCATCGCCGGCAGCCATATCCGCAGCTTCAACTCCAGCGGCATGGTGGCGATCAAGGACAAGGAAGTCACCGCCACCGACGTGGCGCGCGTGATCGAAACGGCCAAGGCAGTCAACATCCCGACCGACCAGCAGCTGCTGCATACGGTGCCGCAGGAATTCATCGTCGACTCGCAGGACGACGTGCGCGAGCCGATCGGCATGAGCGGTATCCGCCTGGAGGTGAAGGTGCACATTGTCACCGGCGCGGTGAGCGCGGTGCAGAACATCGTCAAGTGCGTGCGCCGCTGCGGCCTGGAAGTGTCGGACCTGATCCTGCAGCCGATGGCTTCCGCCGACGCGGTGCTGACCACCGACGAAAAGGAATTGGGCGTGGTGCTGATCGACATCGGCGGCGGCACCACCGACGTGGCGGTGTTCAGCGACGGTGCGATCCGCCACACGGCCGTGATCCCGATTGCAGGCGACCAGATCACCAACGATATTGCGATGGCGCTGCGCACCCCGACCGGCGAAGCGGAAGAAATCAAGATCCGCTACGGCGTGGCCAAGCAGGTGCTGGCCGATCCGGGCGAGCACCTGGAAGTGCCGGGCCTGGGCGACCGCGGTCCGCGCAACCTGTCGCGCCAGGCGCTGGCCGCGGTGATCGAGCCGCGCGTGGAAGAACTGTTTGCGATGGTGCACCAGGTGGTGCGCGAGTCCGGCTACGAGGGCGTGCTCTCGTCGGGCATCGTGCTGACCGGCGGCACCTCGATCATGCCGGGCATGGTGGAGATGGCGGAAGACATCTTCCTCAAGCCTGCGCGCCTGGGCACGCCGGACTACCGCGGCCAGTTGGCCGACGTGGTGCGCAGCCCGCGCTATGCAACCGTGTTGGGCCTGTTGTTGGAAGCTAAGAAGCAGTATCTGCGCGGCCACATCGTGACGCGCCAGGATGGATCGGTAAAGGCAGTTTGGCAGCGCATGAAGGAATGGTTCCTGGGTAACTTTTAATACTAATTTTTGAATAATAAACCCCCGCAGTTTTCAATCTCCAGTTCTCCTATTCATATGAGGCCTGGCGCTTGAAAACCGCATTCTAGATAGGAGTAAATCATGGAGTTCGATATGGTTGATAACGCAACACTGGGAACGGTCATCAAGGTCGTCGGCGTTGGCGGTGCGGGCGGCAATGCCGTCCAGCACATGATCAACAAGGGCATGAGCGGCGTGGAATTCATCGCTGCCAATACCGACGCACAAGCGCTGGCCACCTCGAAGGCAAGCAACATTATCCAGATCGGCGGCAGTGGCCTGGGCGCGGGCATGAAGCCTGACGTCGGCCGCGCGCTGGCAGAAGAATCGCGCAGCCGCATCGAAGATGCGCTGCGCGGCGCGCACATGGTGTTCATCGCTGCCGGCATGGGCGGCGGCACCGGTACCGGCGCAGCGCCGATCGTGGCGGAAATCGCCAAGCAGCAGGGCGCGCTGACTGTGGCGGTTGTTTCCAAGCCGTTCTCGCACGAAGGCCAGAAATGCCTGGACATCGCCGAGGCAGGCCTGGAAGCGCTGTCGCAGAATGTCGATTCGCTGATCGTGATCTGCAACGAGAAGCTGGAAGAGATCTACGAAGACGAATCGCTGATCGAGTGGCTGCAGCACGCTGACGACGTGCTGAACAACGCCGTAGCCGGTATCGCCGAAATCATCAACGTGCCTGGCCACATCAACGTCGACTTCAACGACGTGAAGACCATCATGGGCGAGCAGGGCAAGGCGATGATGGGTACTGCCACCGCTTCCGGTGTCGACCGCGCACGCGTGGCTGCCGAGCAGGCAGTTGCATCCCCGCTGCTGGACGGCGTCGACCTGGCGGGCGCACGCGGCGTGCTGGTGAACGTCACGGCATCGCGCGGCCTGAAAGGTAAGGAGATCAAGGAAGTCATGGCAGCCGTACGCGCTTTCGCCGCACCGGATGCGTCGATTGCACAAGGCATTGCCTACGACGACGCGATGGGCGACGACATCCGCGTGACCGTGGTGGCCACCGGCCTGGGTAAAGCCAAGAAGCATGTGCAACTGGTACCGCAGCAGCAACTGCGTACCGGCACCCACGGCGGCAACCCGCTGAACGTCAATGCAGGCCTGGGCGGCGGTGCGGCAACTGCTGCAGTGGGCGGTTTCGGCAACGCAGGCTTTTCCGGCAGCGCGTCCGACGTGCAGAAGCAGCCAGCTGTGTGGCGCCGTGAGTCGGCCACCGAGCAGGTGAACGCACTGGCCAAGTCGGGCATGGAAACCTACGACATTCCTGCCTTCCTGCGCAAGCAGGCTGACTGAATAAGGTCAGCCGCGCCGCCGGATCACGCGTCCGGCGGCGCGGAGTTATACTCTGGGTTTTCACAAGAAGGAGAACCCGAAATGACCATCAAGATCGGCGACAAACTGCCGGAAGGCCAGCTGTCCGAATTCATCGAGACCGAGACCGAAGGCTGCGCGCTCGGCCCGAATACCTTCAATGTGCAGGACATCGCCAAGGGCAAGAAGATCGCGATCTTTGGCCTGCCAGGCGCCTACACCCCGACCTGCTCCGCACAGCACGTGCCAGGCTACGTCAAGCACGCTGCCGACCTGCAAGCCAAGGGCGTGGATGAAATCTGGTGCATCTCCGTGAACGACGCCTTCGTCATGGGCGCATGGGGCCGCGACCAGAAAGCCACCGGTACCGTGCGCATGATGGCTGACGGCAACGCTGCTTACTCCAAGGCCCTGGGCCTGGATGCGGACTTCTCCAAATTCGGCATGGGCACCCGCTCCCAGCGTTACTCGATGCTGGTGGAAGACGGCGTGGTCAAACAGCTGAACGTCGAGCAAGGCGGCAAGTTCGAAGTGTCGAACGCAGAGACCATGCTGGGCCAGCTGTAATCTGCTCCCGCAGGCTCAAAAGCAACACGCTCGGCATGCCGAGCGTTTTTTATTTCAGGTCCAGGAATCCTTGCTGCTAAAATTGCAACCTTTGTTTTCTCGAGGAATTCCGTAATGTCGCCAGTATCTTCCCATCCATCCGTTCTTTCCAGCGCCCGCTGGTTCTGGTGGATCGCCGGCCTTTCGCTGGTCAACCTGTTCCTGTTTTACTCTGGCAGTAATACCAGCTTCGTGGTCGGCCTGGCGATGACGGCCGTAGCCAGCGCGGTTTTCACCGATCCGAAAGTGATTGGCCTGCTGCTGGCGGCCTTGATCATCGGTTACTACGTGGCGGTCGGCTATTTCGCGCAGCGCGAGAAGCTGTGGGCGTTCTATCTGGGCTTGCTTGTCTACGTGCTCGACGCCCTGATCTATATGTACATCGGCGACTGGATGCCGGTCGCCTTTCACGCGTATGTGATCTTCCACCTGTTCAAAGGCATGTCGGCCATCCGCGGCCGCAGCGATGCGGTGGCAGCGCCGGTGGAACAGGCTCAGTCGCCTGAAGCGGGAGCCTGAGTCAGGGTCTTGCCGCGCGACTTGCGCTTCTTCGGTGCAAGCATGACGCCGGGACAGGAGGGCGCGCCGCAGTAGCAGGCGAATGCCTTCTTCACCTTGGCGGTATGGCGGGCCTCGTAGATCAGGCCGTAGTTGTAGTTCAGCTCTTCGCCTTCTTCGATGTCGCGCAGCGCGCAGATGTAGACGCGGTCTTGGTCGTCTTCCTCGGCTTCGCAATTCGGTTCGCAGGAATGGTTGATGTAGCGCGCCTCGTTGCCGCCCGAGCCGCCATCGATCAGCATGCCGTTGTTCAGGCTGAAGAAGAAGGTGTGCCCGATCGGGCCGCCTTTCTCCTCGGTGCGGCGGCAGCATTCTTCCCAGTCGACGATCTCGCCGGTGTATTCGATGATGCGGGTGCCGGCCGGAATCATCCGGCGCGCAAAAACACCACGCCCATGCACGGGCGACTGGTGAACCACATAGAGTGGTTCGACCTGTTCGATCACTTCGACTAGTAGCGCTTCTGTATTCATCCCAGCATCATAACTCGCCACGAATTTCTTCGTGATTTCTTTCGGAAGCTGGGAACAAATCCAGTGCCCGCTTGTCTCATCGTTTTTGCATAACGGGCGCTTATATGGGGCGAATCGAATTCCAGGAGTTTTCACGGCTTCGCACCAATGAAGGAAAGTGCCTACTTGCTGCTGGGCTGTATGCAGGCAGCTATTACCTGACTGGTTACGCTGTCGAATGCGGCCTCAAAGCCGTGATAGCGAGAAATTGCGAGCGATTCCAATTTCCTGACAAGGGGTTCGCCACCGCTTGCTACACGCATGACTTGAGGGTCTTGATCAAGCTGGCCGGGCTGCAGCCGGCGTTTGTCGAGACAATGCATTCCTGCGGTGCCTTTTAGGGAGAATTGGGAAGCTGTAAGCGAGTGGAACGAAGTAGCCCGGTATAGATCCAAAGTTTCGGTGAACAAGGAAGGCGTACTAACATGGATAGAGCACTACCGGTAGAGGGCGTCATGACGAATGGCATGGTCGAATGCGGACGGGATTTGTTGTCGGGGCTCGATATCGAAGGCCTGCATCCGCAAGCCATGTACTGGGAATATAACGAGGAGTGCAGGGATTGGTATCTGCAGATCATTACGAAGAAGATGGACAAGGGCGACCCGCGTAAAATCATTCGGCGTGTTTTCAAAGTCATTGACTCCATGCCGGCTGTGAGGCAGCAACTTTGGCCCGACTACTTCAATATCCGCGGCACCTGGGATGGTGTTTATGAAGAGGCTCGAAACCGAATGCCGTATGGCAGACAAGGGGTCCCTGCCGCACAGCATGAGTGGTCAAACCGGGACTTCTACTGTTACCGGCTAGGCTGACACTGCCTCAGCAGCAAACCATTTCTTTCAGTACAATGGACGACCCGGTAACGGATTTTGGGCCTCCATCGTGACTCCACAACAAAAAGAAAACCTGCAAGCTATTTACGCCATGGTGGCCGCGGTCGCCATGTTCTCCCTCATGGACGCATCCATGAAAGTGCTGGCCGCGCGCTATCCGGCCGTACAGGTGACGGCGTTGCGATGCATGCTTTCGATGCCCCTGGTGTGCGCATTCATGGCCTACCGCGGCAAATTCAGCGGCATCTTCAAGGTACGCTGGCCGCTGCACCTGCTGCGTGGCGCGGTTGGCATTGCCATGCTGTCGCTGTTCGCCTACGCGCTGAAAACGCTGCCGCTGGCCGATACCTACGCCATTTTCTTCATCGCGCCGGCGCTGGTGACCGTGCTGGCGGTATTCATCCTTAAAGAGAAAGTCAGCCTGGGACAGTGGGTGGCGATCTTCGTCGGCCTGGGCGGCGTGCTGGTGGTGCTGCGACCGGACGGCACCAGCTTCGTCTCGGTTGCCGGCCTGGCCGTGCTGGCTTCAGCGGTTTGCTACGGCATTTCGGCCATCGCCGGCCGCGTGCTGGCCAAGACCGACGCGCCGGAGCACGTGATGTTCTGGGTGTTGACCCTGATGGGCGTCGGCGTCGCGCCGCTGGCCATCAACGCCTGGGTCAGCATCGACTGGTCGCTGTGGCCGGCCATGGCCGCGCTGGCAGTGAGCGGCTTCTTCGGCCAGCTCGCGCTGACGCGCGCTTTCAGCATGGGCAAGGCCTCCATCGTGGCGCCGTTCGAGTACACCGCGCTGGCATGGGGCGTGGGCATCGACTGGCTGCTGTGGCACACGCTGCCTGACGCCTACACCCTGGTGGGCGCGGCCATCATCATCGGCTCCGGCATCTACCTGGTGCGCCGTGAGACCGAACATTCCGAGGCTGAGCACCCGTAAGCGGGGAAGGGCGCAGGGCGCTATAATTCTTGCATGCTGAAACAACGAACCATCAAAGAAATCGTCCGCACCACGGGTGTGGGCCTGCACTCCGGCACCAAGGTCGAGTTGACCTTGCGCCCTGCTGAGCCGGATACCGGCATCGTCTTCCGCCGTGTGGACCTGGTGCCGCAGGTTGTCTTCCCGACAAGGGCGGACATCGTGGGCGATACCCGCATGGCAACTGTGCTGATGAAGGATGGCGGCCGCGTTTCGACTGTCGAGCACCTGATGTCAGCCTGCGCCGGCCTCGGCATCGACAACCTGTGCGTCGACGTGACGGCGGAAGAAATCCCGATCATGGATGGTTCGGCATCGTCGTTTGTCTACCTGCTGCAGCAGGGCGGTGTGCAGGAACAGGAAGCGCCGAAGAAATTTATCAAAGTCAAAAAGCCGATTGAGATCCGCGAAGGCAAGGGCAATGCCGAAAAGTGGGCGCGCCTAGTGCCGCACGATGGCTTCAAGCTGGACTTCTTCATCGAATTCAACCACCCGGCGGTGGATGGCACGGCGCAGCGCGCCACCGTGGACTTTGGCGACGTCTCCTACATCCAGGCGATTGCCCGCGCCCGCACCTTCGGCTTCATGCAGGACGTGGAAATGCTGCGCGGGATTGGCCTGGCGCGCGGCGGCTCGCTGGAAAACGCCATCGTGATGGATGAATACCGCATCCTGAACCAGGATGGCCTGCGCTACGACGACGAATTCGTGCGCCACAAGATCCTCGACGCGATCGGCGACCTTTACATGGTGGGCCACCCGATCATCGCCAGCTACGAAGCGCACAAATCCGGCCACGCCCTGAACAACCAGCTGCTGCGCGCCATGCTGGCCGACCCGGATTCCTACGAACTGGTCACCTTCGATTCCCTCGACAGCGCCCCGCCGTCCTATGCCAGGCAGATGACGCGCGAGTGGGCTTACCTGTAAAAAATGTCCACCTTGGGGTCAGGAACAAAAGCGGACATTCTTTAAGGAATGTCCGTTTTTGTTCCTGACCCCGAAGTGGACATTTAGCCGCGGCGGCGGGCGACCAGGCGCCGCATCGCTTCGATCAGCGGCTCGTTGGCGGCGGTCGGTTCCAGCTTCTGGCTCAGCTCGTCGAAGGAATCGACGGCTGTTTCGGGCAATTTCAAGCCTTCCCCGCTCGGGCCGACGTGCGCGATCCCTTTCGGCATCTGCACCCGGAAGCGGATGTTGCTTATCTGCCACCCTTTCCCGTTCAGCGTTTCTTGCAGTTTTGGCACTTGCTGCTTGAGCTTGGCGGCTACCGCCGTGTTGGGCACGGCCAGAGTCAGTTCGCCGCCGTCGAAAGCAAAGACTTCGCAGCTTTTGAAGGCCGAAGGCAGTACTTCCGCACAATCGCGTTGTAATTTCGCCATGCGCTGCACCGCCGGCAACAAAGCTGCCAGCCGAGCGTTGCCACGCAAGAAATCCGTTGCTTCCTGCGGTGCGTACTTGCGATCTGTGAACGAGAAACCCATGCCGCCATTTTACAGTGGCGGCCCCAGCAGGTGAATTTTTCATCGCTAGCCTATTGTTATATAGGTCCAGATCCCAACCTTGCTACGAACGCATGATAAAATCACGCACTTTTGCCATTGGCGGACCCGAGGAAGAAATTAAGAAATGTCCTTACTGACCCAGATTTTCGGCAGCCGCAACCAGCGTCTGCTTAAGCAATACCAAAAAACGGTAAAGGCGATCAACGCCCTGGAACCGGAGTTTGAAAAGCTGTCGGATGCCGAGCTGCAAGCGAAAACGCCTGCCCTCAAGGAACGTGTTGCCAATGGCGAAGCGCTGGATGACCTGCTGCCGGAAGCTTTCGCCGTTTGCCGCGAAGCGTCCAAGCGCGTGTTCAAGATGCGCCACTTCGACGTCCAGCTGGTCGGTGGCATGGTGTTGCACTACGGCAAGATTGCTGAGATGGGCACCGGGGAAGGCAAGACCCTGACCGCGACCCTGCCGGCTTACCTGAATGCACTGTCCGGCAAGGGCGTGCACATCGTGACCGTCAATGATTACCTGGCACAGCGCGATGCCGAGACCATGGGCAAGCTGTATCGCTGGCTGGGCCTGTCCTGCGGCGTGAACCTGTCGCAGATGCCGCACGACGACAAGCAAGCCGCTTACGCGTCCGACATCACCTACGGCACCAATAACGAATTCGGTTTCGACTACCTGCGCGACAATATGGTGTTCGAAGCCAGCGAGCGCGTGCAGCGCGCCCTGAATTTCGGCATCGTCGACGAAGTCGACTCGATCCTGATCGACGAAGCACGTACCCCGCTGATCATCTCCGGGCAGGCCGAAAACCACACCGACCTGTACCACAATATCAACCAGGTACCGCCGCAGCTGACCCTGCAAATCGGTGAAGAAACCGTGGACGGCAAGGGCAAGATCGAAGTCCCCGGCGACTATACCAAGGACGAAAAAGCGCACCAGGTGCTGCTGACCGAAGCCGGTCACGAAAAGGCCGAGCGCATCCTGACCAAGATGGGCCTGCTGCCGGAAGGCGCGTCCCTGTACGATTCCGCGAATATCACCCTGGTGCACCACCTGTACGCCGCCCTGCGCGCGCACGTGCTGTACTTCAAGGACCAGCACTACGTTGTGCAGAACAACGAAGTGGTGATCGTCGATGAATTCACCGGCCGCCTGATGACTGGCCGCCGCTGGTCCGACGGCCTGCACCAGGCGGTTGAAGCCAAGGAAGGCGTCAAGATCCAGAACGAGAACCAGACCCTGGCCTCGATCACCTTCCAGAACTATTTCCGCATGTACGCCAAGCTGGCGGGCATGACCGGTACCGCCGACACCGAAGCTTACGAATTCCAGGAGATCTACGGCCTGGAAACCGTGGTGATCCCGCCGAACCGTCCTTCGCAGCGCAAGGACCGCCAGGACCAGGTATACAAGTCCAACGCCGAAAAGTACAACGCGATGATGCTCGACATCCGCGACTGCTACGAGCGCGGCCAGCCGGTGCTGGTGGGTACCACCTCGATTGAAAACTCCGAACTGCTGTCCGGCATCCTGGACAAGGCCAAGCTGCCGCACAACGTGCTGAATGCAAAACAGCACGCGCGCGAAGCGGAAATCATCGCCCAGGCAGGTATTCCGAAAGCGATCACCATCGCCACCAACATGGCGGGCCGTGGTACCGACATCGTTTTGGGCGGCAATATCGAGAAGCAGATCCAGATCATCGAAGCCAACCCTGAGTTCAGCGACGAAGAGAAGGCAGCCAAGGCGCAGCACCTGCGCGGCGGCTGGCAGTCGCTGCACAACCAGGTGGTGGCGGCCGGCGGCCTGCATATCGTGGGTACCGAGCGTCACGAATCCCGTCGCGTCGACAACCAGCTGCGTGGCCGTTCCGGCCGCCAGGGCGATCCGGGCTCCTCGCGCTTCTACCTGTCGCTGGACGATCCGCTCCTGCGTATTTTCGCCGGCGACCGCGTGCGCGCGATCATGGACCGCCTGAAGATGCCGGAAGGCGAACCGATCGAAGCGGGCATCGTGTCCCGTTCCATCGAATCCGCACAGCGCAAGGTCGAAGCCCGCAACTTCGACATCCGTAAGCAGCTGCTGGAATATGACGACGTCGCCAACGACCAGCGCAAGGTGATCTACTCGCAGCGTAACGAGCTGCTGGAAGCGACCGATATTTCCGAAACCATCATGAACCTGCGCCATGGCGTGTTCACCGACGTGGTGCGCACCTACGTGCCGGAAGAATCGGTGGAAGAGCAGTGGGACATCCCGGCCCTGCAGAAGACCCTGGCCGCGGAATGGATGATCGACGTGCCGCTGGTCGAGATGATGGCGAAGGAAAGCAGCATCACCGACGAAGACATCGTCGAACGTGTTGTCGCCGCAGCCGATGCCGTGTACCAGGCCAAGGTGGATATCGTATCGAAGGAAGCCTTTGGCGGCTTCGAGCGCAACGTCATGCTGCAGTCGGTGGACACCCACTGGCGCGAACACCTGGCGGCACTGGATCACCTGCGTCAGGGTATCCACCTGCGCGGCTATGCGCAGAAGAACCCTAAGCAGGAATACAAGCGCGAAGCGTTCGAACTGTTCGGCACCATGCTGGACATGATCAAGAACGACGTGATCCGCATGGTGATGATGGTTCGCATCCAGTCGCGCGAGGAAGTCGAAGCTGCAGAAGCCGAGATGAACAAGTCGCACGTCGAAAACGTCCACTATCAGCACGCCGACTTCAACCCGAACGCGGCACCGGAAGAACTGCTGGCTCCAACCGCCATGCCGGCGGGCGATATGGACGCGGCGATCAGCCAAGGCCTCAAGGTTGGCCGCAACGACCCATGCCCATGCGGCAGCGGCAAGAAGTTCAAGGCTTGCCACGGTAAGCTGGCTTAAGACCTAAGCCCCAATAAAAACGGCCCGGCCGCGTGAGCGCCCGGGCCGTTTTTTTTTGATTCGTGGCTGGCCTATTGCTCGCGTTGCGGCGAGACGCCAGGGAGTATCACGCGGACTTTGGTGCCTTCACCTGGCGCGGACTCGATGGCGATGCGGCCGCCCATCACGCCGGTGACGATGTTGTAGACGATATTCATGCCCAGGCCCGTGCCGCCGTTGCCCATCTTGGTGGTGAAGAAGGGATCGAATACTTTGCGCTGCACTTCTTCCGACATGCCAATGCCGTCGTCGCGGAATACGATCTCGATCTGCCCCCCTTCCACAGGACGGGCGGAAAGCCACAGCTGGCCGCAATTGCGCCCTTCAAAAGCGTGGATCAGGGCGTTGTTGATCAAGTTGTTGAAGACCTGGTACACGCTGCCCGGATAGGAATCCAGCTCCAGTTCGTAGGGCACGTCGACTTCCATCTGGATCGCGCTGCGGCGCAGCCGCGGCATGTAGGTTGCGGCGGTATCGAGTGCCACTGCCTGCAGGCGGAAACGGCGCCGCTGGTCGTTGGTCTGGTCGACAGCGATCTGCTTGAAAGAGGCGATCAGGGCGGCGGCCTTTTCCAGCGAACTGGAAATCAGGCCGCACGCTAGCTGCACTTCTTCCAGATGGTGATTCAGGGTGGAGCGCCGTACCGAGCCGTCTGCGACCGATTGCTTGAATTCCTTGACACGGTCGTCCAGCGCCGTGGAGGCCAGCAGGCTATTGCCGATCGGCGTGTTCAGTTCGTGCGCGATGCCGGCCACCAGGGAGCCAAGCGACGCCATTTTTTCGGACGCGATCAGGTCATGCTGCGTGCGCTGCAAAGTCTCCAGTGCATGCGACAGGTCGCGGTTGACCTGTTCCAGCGCGGCAGATCGCTCGCGCACGCGCGATTCCAGCGCATCGTTCAACTCGCGCAGCTGCTGCTTGGCCTGCATCTCCTGCGTCAGGTCGAGCAGGGCCCAGATGATGGCGTGCTTGCCGTCCAGGAGCAGGGAAGAAGACCAGATCGCCACTTGTCCCGGGCCACCGTCCGGCAGTACCACGTCGGCCATCTCGCCGCGCACTACGCCATGCAGGCGGAACTCGTTCCAGATGCGCTGGCGCTCGTTAGGCGAGGCCCAGAACGTCACTTCGTCGGAGCGCCTGCCTATCAGTTCGTGCAGCGGTGTGCCGAAGGTGCGCACCAGCGCCTGGTTGGCGCCGATGATGCGGCCATCCTGGTCGGATACCGACAGTGGCAACGGCGTCATGTCGAACAGGGTGCGGAAACGTTCTTCCGACTCGCGCAGGCGGCGCTGCGATTCTTCGAGTTGGGCGATGCGCTCGCGCAGTGCTGCGCTCATCAGGTTGAGCGAGTGGGTCACCACCTCCAGCTCGTCGCCGCCGCTTTCGGGCAACTGGCTGAACTGGCCTTCCGCCAGTTTTTCCGAGTGGCGCGCCAGGGCGCCAAGGCGCTTGCCGACGCCGCGCGTCATGGCGTAGAACAGCAGCAGGGCCAGCGCGAAGCCGAGCATGGCAATCAGGCCACCCTGCCGCAGCACGTCGTCGCGCGCCGTCACCAGGTCGACAGTAGATAAGCCGAAGTGCAGCATGCCCACCTGGTTGTCTTTCAACAGCAGCGGCGCTTGCGCGTGCAGCAGGTTGCCGTCGACGGAAGTGCGCACGCCGCCGCCGAGCTGGGCCTGGCGCAGCGCCTCCGGCATGAATTCGGGGCGTTCGCCCGCTTCCAGCACTGGTTCGCCGGAGGCGTCGAGGATGACGATATAGCGCAAAAAGCTGTCGCGCGGGTCGGACAGCATTTCCGACCAGTAGCTGCGCAATTCGCCCAGCCGCCCGCTGCTGGAATAGGGTGTCAGGGTCAGGTTGAGGTTGACGGCGTACTCATGGGCGACGCGGTCGGCGTTGCGGCTGACGGCATTGGTCATCAGGCGCAAGCTGTTGCCGATTAGCAGGGCCACCACCACGGCCTGGACGAAAGCGCTCAGCAGCAGGAATTTCGCGCGCAGCGAAAGTTTCAAGTTGTGCTCCCCAGCGTTGTTAATTTTTGATTATCACGGCATTGTATCGCTTCATTAGTGAAAGTTGCCGAAATCTAAAAAAAACGCCGCCCGGCTGTTGCGGGGCGGCGTTGGCGCGTAGCGGGCGCAGTAAAACTTTAGGGCTTACGGCAGGGTCAGGATGACTTTGACGCTGTCGTCGACAGCCGATTTGTCGATGTAGCCAATGGCTTTCGGATCGTCCGCCACGGCCTTCTTGACCTCGGCGTTGGACTTGAATTCCTTCGGTGGCGTGGCCTTGCCGGTGAACACCAGCTTGGACCAGATGGCTTTCACCTGGGCCGGGTCTTTCTCGGCGACTTTCTGGTAGAAGTCAGTGCGGATCTTGGATCCTTCAGACTGGTCCACCGGCGTGAACATGGCCGATTTGCCGAGGAAGAATTGCGACGCCTGTTCCGAGAACATGCGCGAAGCCGGATTGTCCTTGTTGACGATCACGACGATCTCGGCCGATGCCGGCAAGGCTGCGGCAGCCAGGGCCGAAGCGAGGAGGGCGCTCAGGATTTTTTTCATGGCCAGATCTCCTTAGAAGACGAAGTCGATGCCGGCGGCATAGACGTTCACGCTGTTGTTGTAGGTCATCACGCCGCTAGGCAGGATCAGGGAGCCGCCTTTTTTCTGTGGCTTGACGTGGTCGATCTGCACCTTCAGGGCCAGCGACTTGGCGAAGTCCCAACGCATGCCGATCAGGTCGGATTTCTGCTCAGGCGACGCCAGCAGGCCGCGCACGGCGCCGAAGGTCGCTGCCAGTGGGTGGCCGGCCGGCAAGGTCGGCACGGTCACGGAAGTGCCGGCGTCCTTGTAATAGGCGTGGGCGTAGTAAGGCAGCACTTTGCCGAAGCGGTAGCCGGCCATGATGTAGCCCGAGTTGGTCTCAGGGATGTAGACCGGCTCGTGGGCGCGGCGCTGGGCGTACTCGGCTTGCAGCACGATGTTTTTCCAGTCCATCGTCAGGCCGATCTCGGTGAAGCTCATCTTCTTGCCGCCCTTCAGGGTCAGGTCGTCGGCGAGCTGGATTGCGGCAGGCACCTGGGTTGCGTTCAGGCCGTCGGTCAGTGCGTTGATCGGGGCCAGGTTGTTGACCTCGATCTTGGCGCGGGCGTGCGCCAGGCGGGCGGTGAACGGGCCGTACTCGGCCGTCACTGCTGCGCCGAATACCGGCGACTGGTGCTTGGCGACGGCGCCGCCGCCGGTCGGGATGTACAGTTTGCCGCGGCTCACGCCGCCGAAGCCTTGCACGGTGACGTTGGTGTCGCCGAAGGCGTGCTGCCAGTTGACGTCGGCGCCGTCCATGTTTTCAATTGGAGCCTGGCCGTACATTTCGATCGGCGGGCGCATCATGGTGTTGGCGTAGCCAACGTTCTGGTAGTCGGAGATCAGGAAGGCCGGCAGCACAACGCGGCCCAGGCGCACATTGGTCTCGTCGTTCAGCTTGTATTTCAGGAAGCCCCAGGTGAAGTCGGTGGTGAACTGCTGGCTGGTGTTCTTGCGGGTCAATACCTGCACGGTGCCCGACAGGCTGTCGTTGAAGGTATAGGTGGCTTGCAGGCCAAGGTTGCTATCCAGGCCGATGCGCGGCGAGTCGCCGGTGCCCGCAGCCTGGTTGTAGCGTGCGAATTTTGCGTCATCGGAGTTGGTCTTGGCCACACCCAGGGTGCCAAAGCCACTGATGCTCAGGTTGCCGTCGCCCAGGGTACCGGCCTGAGCCATCATGCTGGTAGCAGCCAGCATGGCGGCGGCGAGAAGCTGTTTCTTCATGAAAGTGATCCGATCGAGTGTTATTTTATTGATAGTGCGGTGCACCAAAGTCATGTCATTTTATTTATGACAGTTTCTCATGATAAACTAAAATTGAACTGAATTGAATCGAAACCTGCACAAATAGAGAGCAGCTTCTACAAAGTGTGGGGATTTTGGATTCTTTGATTGGCGTTATTGCACTGCGCACCGGAATGCGCGTGCGTTTAAAATAACAGCTTCGTTCCCTATCAAGATTGAGAAGAAAACCATGGCCGTCAATTCCCCTATCCCTGTCGCCGCCGACCTGAAGCCGGTTGCCGGTATCGAGCTTGGCTTTGCCGAAGCTGGTATCAAGAAGCCGGGCCGCAAGGACGTGCTGGTCCTGAAGCTGGCCGAGGGCGCCACCGTCTCGGGCGTGTTCACCCTGAACCGCTTCTGCGCCGCGCCGGTGCAGATTTCCAAGGAAAATCTGGCGGCCGTGAAAGCGGGCGGCAAGCCGATCCGCGCGCTGATGATCAACACCGGCAATGCCAATGCCGGCACCGGCGAATCGGGCCTGGCCAATGCCCGCACCACCTGCGCCGCGCTGGCCAAGGAATTGGGCTGCGACGCGCAGCAGATCCTGCCGTTCTCCACCGGCGTGATCCTGGAACCGCTGCCGGTCGAAAAAATCGTGGCCGGCCTGCCGAAGGCCATCCAGAACCTCAAGCTCGATAACTGGTTTAACGCCGCTGAAGCGATCATGACCACCGACACCCAGCCGAAAGCTGGTTCGCGCACTGTCGATATCGCCGGCCACAAGGTCAGCATGACCGGTATCTCGAAAGGCGCCGGCATGATCAAGCCGAATATGGCTACCATGCTGGGCTACCTGGCTTTCGACGCCAAAGTGGCGCAGCCGGTGCTGGACGTGCTGGTCAAGGAAGCGGCTGACAAGTCCTTCAACTGCATCACGATCGACGGCGACACGTCGACCAACGATTCCTTCATGCTGCTCGCCACCGGTGCCGGCACCCTGGTGGTCGATTCCGTCGATTCGCCTGAATACAAGGCGCTGGCCGCGGCCGTCACCGAGCTGTCGGTGTTCCTGGCGCAGGCTATCGTGCGCGATGGCGAAGGCGCCACCAAGTTCATGACCATCACGGTGGAGGATGGCAAGGACACCGACGAGTGCCGCAAAATCGCTTACTCGATCGGCCATTCACCGCTGGTGAAGACTGCCTTCTTCGCCTCCGACCCTAACCTGGGCCGCATCCTGGCCGCCATCGGCTATGCCGGCGTGGACGACCTGGACGTCAGCAAGATCAACCTCTACCTGGACGACGTATGGGTGGCCAAGGATGGCGGCCGCAATCCGGACTACAAGGAAGAACAGGGCCAGCGCGTGATGAAGCAAAGCGAAATCACCGTGCGCGTGAAGCTGGCGCGCGGCACTGCCGCTTCCACCGTCTATACCTGCGACCTGTCGCACGACTACGTGTCGATCAACGCCGACTACCGTTCCTGAGCGGATGTCGAACCAACTCGACCAATTCCTCAAGCGCGCCGAGGCTTTGCTGGCGCGCGTGGAAGCCATTGTGCCGCCGGCCGCAGCCAAGCCGGACTGGCAGGCTTCCACGGCCTTCCGCTGGCGCAAGCTGGGCCACACCGGCTTTCTCCAGCCGGTGCCGCGTCCGGCGAAGATCGCTTTTGAAGATCTGCAGCACATCGGCCGCCAGAAGGCGCAGATCGAACAAAACACGCGCCAGTTCGTGGAAGGCAAGCCGGCCAACAATGTGCTGCTGACCGGCGCGCGCGGTACCGGCAAGTCTTCGCTGATCAAGGCCTGCCTGGCGGCGTTCGCACCGCAGGGCCTGCGCCTGATCGAAGTCGACAAGGCCGACCTGCGTGACCTGCCCGATATCATGGACCTGGTGGCGGGCCGCCCGGAACACTTCGTGGTGTTCTGCGACGACCTGTCGTTCGAGGAAGGGGAGAGCGGCTACAAGGCGCTGAAAGTGGCACTGGACGGCTCGGTGTCGGCCGTAATCGATAACGTGCTGATCTACGCGACGTCCAACCGCCGCCACCTGATGCCCGAGCGTATGTCGGACAATGCTTCGTACAAGCATGACGAGGATGGCGACCTGCATCCGGGCGAAACAGTGGAAGAGAAGATTTCGCTGTCCGAACGCTTCGGCCTGTGGCTGTCGTTCTACCCGTTCAAGCAGGACGACTACCTTGGCATCGTGGCGCATTGGCTGGCCGCCTTCGGCTGCAGCGTGCCGCAGATCGCTGACGCCCGCGCCGAAGCCTTGCAATGGGCGCTGCAGCGCGGTTCGCGCTCCGGCCGCGTGGCCTGGCAATTCGCGCGCGATTACGCGGGGAGGCTGAAATGAGCGACGCAGCCCCGCGCCCGATCGATGTCGCAGTCGGCATCCTGATGCAGCCGAACGGCGACGTCCTGCTGGGCCAACGCCCGGAAGGCAAGCCGTACGCCGGCTACTGGGAATTCCCGGGCGGGAAGGTCGACCCCGGCGAAACCATCCTCGAAGCATTGAAGCGCGAGTTCGTCGAAGAACTCGGCATCCACATCCAGAGCGCGGAAGAATGGTGCGGCGTCGAGCATGTCTACCCGCACGCCCACGTGCGGCTGCACTTCTTCATCAGCCGCGAATGGACTGGCCAGCCGCAAAGCCTGGAAGGCCAGGCCTTCGCCTGGCAGGGGACGGTAGGCGTCGAACCGCTGCTGCCAGCCACCATTCCCTTGCTGGAGTGGCTGGACAAAGTACGCTATTAAAAGTCGGGGTCAGCTCCGGCAATCGGACATAAATTTCGCAAAGCGAAATTTATGTCCGATTGCCGGAGCTGACCCCGACTTTCTTATTGCTTGTCGTCGTCGAGGGGATCGGTGGGGGCGGAACCGGGGATGGTGTATTTTTCCTCGGCCCAGGCGCCAAGGTCGATCATCTTGCAGCGTTCGCTGCAGAAAGGGCGGTATTTATTGGCTTCCGTCCACTCTACCTTGGCTTGGCAAGTGGGGCATTCAACGACAGTAGGCATGGTGCTTAGAAATTACAGAGGGTGAGCTCGAATGGTACATCTTCGTCCAACGGCTTGGGTTTCAGGTCCCCGCCCTGGGAAGTGAATCGCACCCATAGCATGTATTTGTTGGCCGAAATCTCGGGAATCGCTCCCAGCGCTCCGTCGACCGACAGACGCAGCATCTGGTAGACCTTGCCTTGCAGCATCTGCTGGTAACTGCCGGCATTAGCGATCATTTTTACCGGTGCGCCGGAATCGCGCAGCAGGCGCAGCACCAGGGCCAGGGCGTCAAACAAAGGTGCCAAAGGGTTGAACCAGGTGACGATATCGTTGAAACGCTTCTCGGCCGACTGCTTTTGCCAGGCGTAGTAGGACGGCAGGTCGAATTCGCAGGCGCCGCCCGGGATGATGGTGCGGCCGCGAATGCTCATCAGCCATTCATTGTCGCGCACGTTCTGCCCGGTCTTGCCTTGCGAGGCGACCAGGGCGCTGGAAACGCTGTCGAGTTCGGAGAGGATGGCGTCCAGCATTTCGGCCTGGACATTCGGGTTGGAGCGGTAGCCAAGCAGGCTCTGGCGCTGGCGCTCGAGTTCCTGCAAGAGGTCGGATTTGAGGTCGGCACGCCCGGCCACTTCAAGCATGTCGAAGATGGTGGCCAATGCGACGTGATGCTGCATCGGGTGTTCCTGATGCACGAAGAACTTGAATTTCTCGTATAGATCCTCCAGGCGCAACAGGGTGCGGATGCGCTCATTGAAAGGATATTCGTAAACGATCAAAGCATCCCTCGTGTAGAAGACCTATTAATAATCTCGTGATTCTGAACTATGCGAAGCAAAATTACAAATATTGCTGATAAAAACCATGCAAACGGTCTACTTGAGGAGTTAAAGCTTCGATCCGGCCGCCATTGTCTATGACATCGTCGGCCGCCGCCAAGCGCACTGCGCGCGGTACCTGGGTCGCCATAATGGCCCGCACCTGGTCTTCCGCCAGGCCATTGCGCGCCATCACGCGCGCCACCTGGATTTCTTCCGGGCAGTCGATGACCAGCACGCGGTTGACGCGCTGCTTCCAGACGCCGGATTCGACCAGCAGGGGAATGGCCAGCATCACATAGTCGCCAGTGGCGTCGGCGGCCGCCGCCAGGGTGGCGTCGCGGATCATGGGGTGGAGGATGGCTTCCAGCCGGCGCTTGGCAGGCGGTTCGCGGAACACCAGTTCGCGCATTTTCGCGCGGTCCATAGCGCCGTGGCTGTCGGCCATGTGGGGGCCGAATTCGGCCAGGATATCGGGCATGGCGGCGCCATTGGGCCCGGTCAGCGCGTGGGCAATCTGGTCGGTGTCGACGATGCTGGCGCCGCGGTCGGCAAACATATTGGCGATCAGGCTTTTTCCGCTGCCGATGCCGCCTGTCAGGCCGACCACGAAGCGCGCCGGCATGTCAGCCCGGTGCCCCGTACAGGAAACCGGTGATTTGCTGGCCGCACAGCAAGGCCAGCAGGCCGGCACCGGCCAGGTAAGGGCCGAATGGAATCTTGTGGTCGAAGCCCATGCGCGAGGCGATGATGATGCCGATGCCGACCAGCGCACCGACCACCGAGGACAGCAGGATGATCGCCGGCAGCATCTGCCAGCCCATCCAGGCGCCCAGCGCCGCCAGCAGCTTGAAGTCGCCGTAGCCCATGCCTTCCTTGCCGCGCACCAGCTTGAACACCCAGTACACCGTCCACAGCGCCATATAGCCGGCCGCTGCGCCCAGCACCGCGTCCTGCAGCGGCACGAACAGGCCTTTCACGTTGACCAGCAGGCCCAGCCACAGCAGCGGGAAGGTCAGGTCGTCCGGCAGCAACTGGGTGTCGAGATCGATAAAGGTCATCGCGATCAACAGCCAGCCGAATACCAGGGCGGCCATGCCGGCCCAGCCGAAGCCGAAATGCCACACCAGGCCGGCCGACAGCAAGGCGCTCAGCGCTTCGATGGCCGGGTAGCGCGCCGAAATCGGCGCCTTGCAGGAGCTGCATTTGCCGCGCAACACCAGCCAGCTAATCACTGGAATGTTTTCCAGCGCCGTGATCTGGTGGCCGCAATGCGGGCAGGCCGAACGCGGTACCACCAGGTTGTAGCGTTCCGGATGCGGTTCCGGTTCGTCGCGCTCGCAGGCGCATACGCTGTCGACCTCGCGCTGCATCATGACCGGCACGCGGTGGATCACCACGTTCAGGAAACTGCCGATCAGCAGGCCGAGAATGCCGGCCACCACGGCGGCGGCCAGCGTTGCCGGCGGCGAGAACAGCATGAATACGTCTTGCATGCTGATTACACCACCGAACCGAGTTTGAAGATTGGCAGGTACATTGCAACCACCAGACCGCCGATCACCACGCCCAGGATCACCATGATCATCGGCTCCATCAGGCTGGAAAGCTGCGCTACCGCCTCATCCACTTCTTCTTCGTAGAAGTCGGCTACCTTGCCCAGCATCGAATCGAGCGCACCGGATTCTTCGCCGATGGCCACCATCTGGGTCACCATGCTTGGGAAGACATCTGCATTCTGCATCGCCACGGTCAGGCTGGTACCGGTGCTGACTTCGGTCTGGATCCTCTTGGTCGCTTCCATGTACACATGGTTACCGGATGCGCCACCCACCGAATCCAGCGATTCCACCAGCGGCACGCCGGCGGCGAACATGGTCGACAGGGTACGGGTCCAGCGTGCCACGGTGGCTTTGCGAATCACTTCACCGAACACCGGCACCTTCAGCAGCAGGCGGTCCATCGAGGCCTTCATCTTTTCCGAGCGGCGCCAGCTCTGGAAGAAGAAGTACAGCCCGGCGCCCAGGGTACCGAAGATGAGGTACCAGTATTTGACGAAGTATTCCGAGATCGCCATCACGAACAGGGTCGGCGCCGGCAAGTCGGCGCCGAAGCTGGAGAACACCTCTTTAAAGGCCGGCACCACCCAGATCATGATGACCGAGGTCACGATGAACGCCACCGCCAGAACGGCGATCGGGTACGTCAGGGCCGACTTGATCTTGGCCTTGATGGCCAGCGTCTTTTCCTTGTAGATCGCGAGGCGGGTCAGCAGGTCTTCCAGAATACCGGCTTGCTCGCCGGCTGCCACCAGGTTGCAGAACAGCGGGTCGAAATACAGCGGGTATTTGCGGAACGCCATGTTCAGGCTGGTACCAGTCTCGATATCGGCGCGCAGGTCCAGCACCAGCTTCGATACCGAAGGATTGGCGTGGCCTTTGCCCACGATGTCGAAAGCCTGCAGCAGCGGCACGCCGGCCTTCATCATGGTCGCCAGCTGGCGGGTAAACAGGGTCAGGTCTTTTTCGGTAACCTTCTTGCCCGAGCGGTAGACCTTCTTCTTGATCTTGGTGACCATGATGCCCTGGCGGCGCAGGGTCACATTGACCACGGCCTCGCCGCCGGCGCGCATTTCTCCGCGCACGGTCTTGCCAGTTTTATCCTTGCCTTCCCACGTGAAAACCTGTTCTTTTGCGGTGCCCGCAGTAGCCATATCCTAATTTCCTATTCGTTGGTGCAGCCCAGCACTTCTTCCAGGCTGGTCAGTCCGTTTTTGACTTTGACCAGGCCCGATTGGCGCAGGGACTTGACGCCCTCTGCCTCCGATTGTGCCGCGATCTGCATCGCGTTACCGTGTGCCAGGATCAATGCTTCGATCGCGGGCGTGATCGGCATGATCTGGTAGATACCGACCCGGCCTTTATAGCCCGAGCCGTTGCAGCGCTCACAGCCCACCGGGCCGTAAGGTTTCCATGTGCCGTCCAGGTCTTCATCCTTGAAACCGGCTTTCAGCAGCAGATCGGGCGCAATGTCGATCGGCTTCTTGCAGGTACACAGCCGGCGCGCCAGGCGCTGCGCCGTGATCAGGATGACCGAGGAGGCGATATTAAAGGGCGCCACGCCCATATTCATCAGGCGCGTCAGGGTCGATGGCGCGTCATTGGTGTGCAGGGTGGAGAACACCATGTGGCCGGTTTGCGCAGCCTTGATTGCGATGTCCGCCGTTTCCAGGTCACGGATCTCACCGACCATGATGATGTCGGGATCCTGGCGCAGGAAGGCTTTCAGCGCCACCGGGAAACTCAGGCCGGCGCGGTCGTTGACGTTGACCTGGTTTACGCCGGGCAGGTTGATCTCGGCCGGGTCTTCCGCGGTCGAGATATTGATGCCTGGCTTGTTCAGGATGTTCAGGCAGGTATACAGCGACACCGTCTTGCCTGAGCCGGTCGGGCCGGTCACCAGCACCATGCCGTAAGGGCGGTGCACGGCGTCCAGCAGGATTTCCTTCTGGTCCGGGTCGTAACCGAGCGAATCGATGCCCATCTGGGCCTGGGTCGCATCCAGGATACGCATCACGGTCTTTTCGCCGAACAGGGTCGGCAGCGTCGATACGCGCAGGTCGATGGTCTTGGTGGACGATACGATCAGGCGCATGCGGCCGTCCTGCGGCACGCGTTTTTCCGAGATGTCGAGCTTGGACAGCACCTTGATACGCGATACCAGCTTGTCCTTGATCGAGGTCGGCGGCTGGGCGTGCTCCATCAGGTTGCCGTCGACCCGGAAGCGGATGCGGTAAAACTTTTCGTAGGGTTCGAAATGCAAGTCGGAGGCGCCCATATTGACCGCATCCAGCAGCATCTTGTTCAGGAAACGCACGATTGGCGCGTCTTCCACTTCGGCTTCTGCCGCGGCGCCCTGGGCCTGCGACAGGCTTTCCTCCTCGGCGAACTCGATATCGCCTTCGTCGCCGGTCATCTCAAGGACGGTCTGGGCCGAGCTCTTGGTCAGGGTTTCGAGCAGCTTGAGCAGCACGTCGTGCTGCACGATGACCGGCTCCACCGTCGATTCGGCCTGGAACTTGATCTGGTCCAGGGCCTGGGTGTTGGTGGGGTCGGACAGCGCCACCGACATCTTGTTGCCGCGCTTGGCCAGCGGAATCACGCGCTGGGTGGCCATCAGACGGGTATCGATGGCCTTGGGCGGCAGGATTTCCAGATTGATCGCGTTCAGGTCGAGCAGCGGGTAGGCAAAGGTTTCAGCACAAAAGACTGCCAAATCGCGCGCATTGATGGTGCCGCCAGCCAGCAGCACATCAATAAACGTTGATTTTTCGGCAATAGCCTTTTTATTCAGCGCGTCCGCTTGCTGCGGGGTAAGACGCCCCGCTTGCATCAGGGCCCGGGCCAGTCCCGACATAGGGGAACCGGACGCCGAGGTGGGTTGGACTGCTGCCATAGGAGCGCACTATCAGAATGTTAATAAAGAGTGAGTCTCCGGATGATGCCTGCAGGCATCATTTTTGTAAAGGTCCGCACGGTTCACTCGGCCTGGCGGAACTCCGGACGTCGCAATTTCACTACTTTAATGGCCTGGTCTTGTGCTTGGACCACTTCCACGATGCAATTCCCCACTTTGACGGAAATGGGCGCATCGGGAATATCTTGTAAAACTTCCAGCAGCATGCCGTTCAGGGTTTTGGGCCCATCAAGAGGAAAGTTTAAACCCAGACGCTTGTTAATGTCACGTAATGCCGTGCTGCCCTCCAGCAGGCATGCGCCGTGCTCGTCCCAGCCAAAGCTGTCGGCCCGCGCCGCGCTTGGGGTGGAAGTGGTGAATTCGCCAATCATTTCCTCGATGATGTCGTCCAGCGTGACCAGGCCCTGCACCTCGCCGTATTCGTCGACCACGATGGCCAGGCGTTCCTTGTTCTCCTGGAAGTTCTGCAGGGCGGCAAAGGCTGGCGTGTCCTGCGGGATGAAGAAGGGCTCGGACAACAGCTTGCGGAAGTGTTCCACCGTCAGTTCGTCCTGCTCGTTCAGCAGGGCGATGGCCTTGCGCACGTGCAGGATGCCGACAATCCGGTTGATCTCGCCGTCATATACCGGCAGCTTGTTGTGGAAGCAGGTGGTGAGCTGGGACATGATGTCCGCCACCGGCATGGCCAGGTCCAGCGCCTCGATGTGGGCGCGCGGCGTCATGATGTCTTCCACCGAGATGGTGTCCAGGTCGAACAGGTTGAGCAGGATGCTTTTGTGCTTTTTCGGGATGAAGCTGCCGTTCTCCAGCAGCACCGAACGCAATTCGTCCGGCGACAGCATGCCTTCTTGAATCTGGCCGGTGGGCTTGATGCGGAACAGGCGCAGCAAGGTGTTGACGAACAGGTGCACGAACCACAGCAAAGGCTTGGAGACCGAGAGCAGCGGGCGCAGCACGAAGGACGCAGGCAGCACGATCTGGTCGGCATAGCGCGCGCCGACGATCTTGGGCGAGATTTCGGCCAGCACGATCAGGATGAACACCACGATCACGGTCGACAGCAGGATCACATGCTGTTCCAGCCCGAACTGGGTAATGGCGATAGCGGTCGCCAGGGCGATCGCCATGGCGTTGAGCAGGGTGTTGGCGACCAGCACCAGCGACAGCAGCTGCTCGGTGCGCTCAAGCAGCCACAGGGTGGCGATGGCGCGGCGGCTGCCGCGTTTGGCCTGATGGCGCAGGCGGAAGCGATTGGCCGCCATCAGGGCGGTTTCGGCCATGGCGAAGAAGGCCGAGGCGAGAATCAGGAAGGCGAGGGCGGCAAATTGCGCCCACAAGGGAACGGTATCCAAGGTCGTAATGACGAGTCAGTAAGGGGGCGATTCTAACATGGCGCCCCAGCCGGCCGCGCCGCCGCCCGTCGCCGGCAGGCACGGTCGAAGCCCCCTATAATGCTGGCCATGCGTGATGTGGATGCGATTCCGGCGCCGATGCGCCTGGCCATAACCCCACCGCCCAGGCTGGCGGGCGTGGTGCGCTATTTTCATGTCGAACTGGATAGCCCCGGTGCCGTGCTGGTGCCCGCTTCCCCCTGTCCGATGGTTACTTTCTTCGTCCGCGGCGGCTCGCGCTTCGTGGAAGCCGATGGCCGCGAGCGCCTGTATGGCGAGCCGTTTGTTACCGGCCCGCTGACGCAGCATTTCCCCGCCGTGTGGGAAGCCGGCACCACCTTCATCAGCGCCGTGATTGAACCGGGCCAGTTCGGCCGCCTGTTCGATATTCCGCTGGGCGAATTGTGCGATGCCGTGGTGCCGCTGGCGGACGCGGCTCCCGAGTGGCGCGGCACGGCGGCGCTGGAGCACCAGTTGCGCGCCAGCGCTGATACTGCAGCCTGGGTCGCGCTGATGTGCGATTGGCTGTTGCAGCGCCTGGCCGCGCGCGCGGACCGGCTGGCGCGCGGACCGGCGCCGTTCATGCTGCCGCCGGCTTTGCTGGCACTGCCTACCGATGAAATAGCTGGCCGCTTCGGCATCAGCGTGCGCCAGCTCGAACGGCGCGTGATGGCCAGCTACGGCCAGAGCATCCGCGATGGCCGCCGCATGATGCGCTACACCCGCGCTTTGTCGCGCATGGTGGCCGCGCCGCTGCGCCACGGCGGCTTGACCCGGCTGGCGGTCGATTGCGGCTACCACGACCAGGCGCACATGGTGCGCGACTTCGTGCTTTTCACCGGGCTTGCGCCCAAGGCCCTGATGGCAGCGGCCGGCGACGCCAACGGCGCGCTGCGCCTGTTGCGCTACGACGCGGCCTCGCGCGCCATCGTCACCCGCGAGGATGACTAGGACGCCGCGCATGTCGCCTCCATACAATGTTTTTCCTGCACTCCCCGCTATCGTGGCGACGCTACTGAAAGGGGAACCAAATGGAATTGGAAGCTACTCTGGAGCGCGACGGTTACGTGCTCACTTCGCTGGACGCGCTGATGGAAACGGTGCGTACCGACAGCCTGTGGTATTTGAGCTTCGGCCTGGCCTGCTGTGCGGTGGAGATGATGCAAGCTGCTGCGGCGCGCTATGACATGGACCGTTTCGGCATGTGCCCACGGCCATCGCCGCGCCAGGCCGACCTGATGATCGTGGCCGGCACCCTGACCAACAAGATGGCGCGCGCCATGCGCAAGGTGTATGACCAGATGGCCGAGCCGCGCTATGTGGTGTCGATGGGTTCCTGCGCCAATGGCGGAGGGTATTACCACTACTCATATTCCGTGGTGCGCGGCTGCGACCGTATCGTGCCGGTCGACGTCTACGTGCCCGGCTGCCCGCCGACGCCGGAAGCCTTGCTGTATGGGCTGATGCAGCTGCAGCGGAAAGCCCGGCGCGGCGAGCGGGCTCAACTGCCCCGGTAAGTCGAGTACGACCAGGGCGACACCACCAGCGGCACGTGGTAGTTCTGGTCGGCGTGCGCAATGCCGAAGGCAATCGTCACCTGGTCGATGAAGCGCGGCGTCGGCAGCGCGACGCCCTGCGCCGCGAAATAGTCGCCGGCCCCGAATACCAGCTCGTACTGGCCGGGACGCATGGTGTCGCCCTCCAGCAGCGGCGTGCCGCAGCGGCCATCGGCATTCGTTACATCTTCCTTTAGCAGCGTGCGGCTGCCGCCTGTCAGCGCGTACAGCGCCACGCGCACCCCGGCGCCGGGCCGGCCATTGGCGGTATCAAGGACGTGAGTGCTGAGTTTTCCCATTTTGCATTCCTTATTTTGCTTATCCGGCAGATCATATACCGGTGCCATAACGCCAATATATTATTGCGCGTATACCTTTGATCACGGACCATCATGAGCAATTACCCTCGCGACCTCGCCGGCTACGGCCCCAATCCATCCCATCCGCAATGGCCGGGCCAGGCCCGCGTGGCCCTGCAGTTCGTGCTGAATTATGAGGAAGGCGGCGAGAACTGCGTGCTGCACGGCGATCCGGCTTCGGAGACTTTCCTGTCCGAGATCATCGGCGCTGCCGCGTTCCCGAGCCGCCACATGAGCATGGAATCGATTTACGAATACGGTTCGCGCGCCGGCCTGTGGCGCATCTTGCGCATGTTCGAAGAGCGCAAGCTGCCGCTGACCGTTTTTGGCGTCTCGATGGCCCTGCAGCGCCATCCGGAAGCGGTGGCCGCTTTCCAGGAGCTGGGCCACGAAATCGCCTGCCACGGCCTGCGCTGGATCAGCTACCAGAACATGGATGAGGAAACCGAGCGCGCCCACATGCAGCAAGCGGTGCAGATCATCAAGGACCTGACCGGCAGCGCGCCGCTGGGCTGGTACACCGGCCGCGACTCGCCCAACACGCGCCGCCTGGTGGTGGAACACGGCGGCTTCCGCTATGACGCCGACTATTATGGCGACGACTTGCCGTTCTGGCAGGAAGTGGCGCACACCGGCGCCGATGGCAAACCGGCCGTCACGCCGCAACTGATCGTGCCGTACACGCTCGATACCAACGATATGCGCTTTGCCGCCATGCAAGGCTTTAACAGCGGCACCCAATTCTTCGATTACCTGAAGGACGCATTCGACGTACTCTATAAGGAAGGCGACCCGAACGGCCTGAACCAGCCGAAAATGCTGTCGATCGGCCTGCATTGCCGCCTGGTTGGCCGTCCGGCGCGCGCTGCCGCCCTGGCGCGCTTCCTCGACTATGTGCAAAGCCATGACAAGGTGTGGATCACGCGCCGCATCGATATTGCCGAGCACTGGCACAAGCATCATCCTTATATGCGAAATGCCTGATATTCAAAATCAGAGTTTTCTTATACGGCTGGGGTGCGGTAATGTTATCTTGCAAGCTAGGAGACCTGCGAGGACAAGATGTCAGAACCGATCCGCTTTTACTATCGTGGCGCCGTACATGAAGTACGGGACGCCGCCCCGACGCAGACCGTGCTGCAGCACCTGCGCGAAGACTTGCACTGCACCGGCACCAAGGAAGGCTGCGCCGAAGGCGACTGCGGCGCCTGCACCGTGGTGCTGGGCAGCGTGGTCGATGGCAAGCTGGAGCTGAAAGCGGTCAATTCCTGCATCCAGCTCACCCCGACCCTGGACGGCAAGGCCTTGTTTACCGTGGAGGACCTGCAACAGGCCGATGGCGCGCTGCACCCGGTGCAGCAGGCGCTGGTGGAATGCCATGGCTCGCAATGCGGCTTCTGCACGCCGGGCTTTGCCATGTCGTTGTGGGGCCTGTACCTGAAAAAAGAAGGCCAATGCGCTTCGCGCAAGGAAATCGACGACTGCCTGTCCGGCAACCTGTGCCGCTGCACCGGCTACCGCCCGATCATCGACGCCGCCCAGCGCATGGTCGAACTGCCGCAAATCGAATTCGACGCAGCCCATGTGGCCGAACAGCTCGAAGCGCTGAAACGCGACTCGCTGGCCGTCTACAGCGCACATGGCCAGACCTTCCTGGCCCCGCGCACCCTCGATGAACTGATCCAGCTGCGCGCAGCCAATCCGTCCGCCGTGCTGCTGGCCGGTTCCACCGATGTCGGCTTATGGGTCACCAAGCAGATGCGCGAGCTGGGCGACATCATTTACCTCGGCCACGTCGATGCGCTGAAAGTGCTGCGCGTGGACGGTGATGAAATCGAAATTGGCGCCGGCGTATCGCTGGAAGATGCCTACCAGGTGCTGTGCCAGCACTACCCGAACCAACTGGGCGAGATGCGCCAGCGGTTCGCCTCGCTGCCGATCCGCAATGCCGGCACATTGGGCGGCAACGTCGCCAACGGCTCGCCGATCGGCGATTCCATGCCATGGCTGATTGCCCTTGGCGCGCAAGTGGTGCTGTGCGGTGCCGCCGGCGAACGCGTGCTGGCGCTGGAAGACTTCTACCTCGATTACATGAAGAAGGATCTGCAGCCGGGCGAATTCGTGCAGGCCGTGCGCTTGCCCCTGCCGCGCGCAGACGTGCGTTTCCGCACCTACAAGCTGGCCAAGCGCTTCGACCAGGATATTTCCGCTGTCTGCGCCGCCTTCGCCTTCCGTATGGACGGCGATGCGATTGCCGAAGCGCGCATCGCTTTCGGCGGCATGGCGGCCACGCCGAAGCGCGCCGCGCAAGCGGAAGCAGCGCTCAACGGCCGCGCCTGGAGTGAAGCCGCACTGGCCGACGCCATGGCGGCACTGGCGCGCGACTACGCGCCTTTGAGCGATATGCGCGCCAGCAGCGAATACCGGATGAAGACCGCGCAGAACCTGCTGCGCCGCTTCTGGCTTGAAACGCGCAGCGATGCGCCGCTGGCGGCCGATGCCGTCAATGCCTTTGCCGTCAGCGCGTAAGGAGGCTACATGAACCATCCCGTCACGCCTGAACTGAAGGCCGCCACCTGGACCGGCGTCGGCATTCCGCGCCCGCATGAATCGGCCGAACTGCATGTGCTGGGCCAGGCGACGTATACCGACGATATCCTGGAGGTGCAGGGCACCTTGCATGCGGCGCTTGGCTTGTCGTCAAAGGCCCATGCCCGCATTACTTCGCTGGACCTGGATGCGGTGCGCGCCGCGCCCGGCGTGGTGGCGGTGTACACGGTCTCCGACATTCCGGGCACCAATGACTGCGGCCCGATCATCCACGACGACCCGATCCTGGCCGATGGCCTGGTGCAGTACGTCGGCCAGCCGATCTTCATCGTGGTCGCCGACTCGCACATCAATGCGCGCCGTGCCGCCAAGCGCGGCGTGGTCGGCTATGAAGAGTTGCCGGCCATCCTGACCCCGCAGCAAGCCAAGGCTGCCGCCTCTTACGTACTGCCGCCAATGAAACTGCTGCGCGGCGACGCGCAGGCTGCGTTTGAAACAGCGCCGCACACGGTCAAGGGCCAGCTCTACGTCGGCGGCCAGGAACAGTTTTACCTCGAAGGGCAGATTGCCTACGCGATCCCGAAAGAGGGCAAGGCCATGCTGGTGCAATGCTCGACCCAGCACCCAAGCGAGATGCAGCACGTTGTGGCGCATGCGCTGGGCCTGCATTCCCACCACGTGACGGTGGAGTGCCGCCGCATGGGCGGTGGCTTCGGCGGCAAGGAATCGCAATCGGCGCTGTGGGCGGCTGCTGCGGCCATTGCTGCCAAGCGTACCGGCAAGCCGGTCAAGCTGCGCGCCGACCGCGACGATGACATGCTGGTGACCGGCAAGCGCCACTGTTTCTATTACGAGTACCAAGTCGGCTATGACGACAGTGGCCGCATTCTGGCCGCCAAGGTCGACATGACGTCGCGCGCAGGCTATTCGGCCGACCTGTCGGGCCCTGTTGCAACGCGCGCGGTCTGCCACTTCGATAATACCTACTACCTGTCGGACGTGGAAATCCACGCCGCTTGCGGCAAGACCAACACCCAGTCGAATACCGCTTTCCGCGGCTTTGGCGGCCCGCAGGGCGCGATTGCAATCGAGTACGTGATCGACGAGATTGCGCGCAACCTGGGGCAGGACCCACTGGACATCCGCCGCCTGAATTTCTACGGCAGGACAGAGCGTAATGAAACGCCCTACGGCCAGGTGATCGTCGATAATGTGATCCACGAGCTGGTGGCGGAGCTGGAACAAAGCAGCGAATACCGCGCGCGCCGTGCCGCGGTGGCAGCCTACAATGCGGCCAGCCCGGTGCTGAAGCGCGGCCTGGCGCTGACCCCGGTAAAATTCGGCATTGCCTTCAACGTGACCCACCTGAACCAGGCGGGCGCGCTGGTGCATGTCTACGTCGACGGCTCGGTGCTGGTCAATCACGGCGGCACGGAGATGGGGCAGGGCATCAACACCAAGGTGTTGCAGGTGGTTGCCCACGAACTGGGCCTGGACCTGGAACGCGTGCGCATCACGGCAACCGATACCAGCAAGGTCGCGAATACTTCGGCCACTGCGGCTTCTACCGGCGCGGACCTGAACGGCAAGGCGGCGCAGGATGCCGCACGCCAGATCCGCGAGCGCTTGGCGGCATTTGCCGCCAAGACGCTGGGCGGCGAGGCTGCCGATGTGCGCTTCTTCGCCAACCAAATCCATGTGAACGGCCAGAGCGTGCCGTTCGAAGCGCTGGTGCAGAAGGCTTACCTGGCCCGCGTGCAGCTGTGGTCCGACGGGTTCTACGCGACACCGAACCTGCACTGGGATCCAAAGACCATGAACGGTCATCCGTTCTCTTACTATGCTTACGGCGCCGCCGTGTCGGAAGTGGTGGTTGATACCCTGACCGGCGAATGGAAGCTGCTGCGCGCCGATGCCCTGTACGATGCGGGCCAGTCGCTGAATCCAGCCATCGATATCGGCCAGGTGGAAGGCGCCTTCATCCAGGGCATGGGCTGGCTGACCACCGAGCAGTTGTGGTGGAACGGGGCCGGCAAGCTGATGACGCACGCACCTTCCACTTACAAGATCCCAGGCATTTCCGATTGCCCGGAAGACTTCCGCGTCAAGCTGTTCCAGAACCGCAATGTGGAGGATTCGATCCATCGCTCGAAAGCGGTGGGCGAACCGCCGCTGCTGCTGCCGTTCTCGGTGTTTTTCGCCATCCGCGATGCGATTTCCGCAGTCGGCGGGCATCGCGTCAATCCGCCGCTGAACGCCCCGGCGACCAGCGAAGAAATCCTGCGCGCGATTTCGGCCGTTGAAGCGGCAGCCGCAGCGGCTGGCTGACATGGCTGACTGGTTGACGCCAGCCGGGGAACCGGCGGTACTCGTGACGGTCGCGCGCGCCGAAGGTTCTGTGCCGCGCGAGGCGGGTACGCACATGCTGGTCACCGCCCACAGCCAGTTCGACACCATTGGCGGCGGACACCTGGAGCACAAAGCCTTCGTCATCGCCCGCGAAATGATCGCCGCCCACCGCGCCGGCGGCCCGGCCGCGCCGCGGCTTGAACGCTTCCCGCTGGGCCCGAGCCTGGGCCAATGTTGCGGCGGCGTCGTCTGGCTGCTGTTCGAGCCTGTCAGCGGCGGGCTGGAAGACGTCATGGCGCAGTTGCGCCAGCGCCGCCGGGAGAATAGCTGTCGTATCACCGCTATCGATGGCGAGCTGGATTGCCGGCTGGTCGCGGAGCAGCATAAGCAAACCCACATCCACACCGATGCCGGCGGCCGCCGCTGGCTGGTCGATCCGGTCAATGCGCCGCGCGCCCACCTCGTCCTTTTTGGCGCGGGCCACGTCGGCGCCGCCATCGTGCGCGCCTTGGCCGAGCTGCCGTGCACCGTAACCTGGGTCGATGAGCGCGACGCCATGTTCCCGGCCGAGGTGCCTGGCAATGTCACCATCGAGGCCACCGATACACCGGAAGCCTGCGTCGATCAGGCGCCCGACAACGCCAGCTACCTGGTCCTGACCCACAGCCACGCGCTGGACCTGCAGCTGACCGAAGCGATCCTGCGCCGCCCCAAGGTCGGCTGGTTCGGCCTGATCGGCTCCAAAACCAAGCGCGCCCAGTTCAGCTCCCGGCTTGAGGTCAAGGGGCTGGGCACGCAAAACATGGTATGCCCGATCGGCCTACCGGGTATCATCAACAAGGCCCCAGCGGTGATTGCCGCCTCGGTTGCCGCCCAATTACTGATGGTCTGGGAATCCCAGGCGAAAGACTAAGCAATGAGCAAAACCACCAGCGTGCAAGCCTACCGAGCAGGCTTGCTGCATTTTCACGCCGATCCGGCCTTCTTCGAACGTGCCCATGCATGGCACGAAGACGGCCTGTTGATCGTGGCGGACGGCAAGGTGCAGGCAGCCGGCGACTACGCCACGCTGGCGCCAACCCTGCCGCCGGGCACGGAAGTGAAGGACTACCGCGGCAAGATTGTCATGCCCGGCTTTATCGACTCCCACGTGCATTACCCGCAGACCGACATGATCGCCTCGCCGGCGCCCGGCCTGTTGCCATGGCTGGAGCAATACACTTTCCCGACCGAACGCCAGTTCGCGGACCCGGCGCATGGCGTCCAGGTGGCCGAGTTCTTCCTCGATGAATTGCTGCGCAACGGCACCACCACCGCCATGGTCTATGGCACCGTGCACCCGCAATCGGTGGACGCCTTTTTCGCCGCCAGCGAAAAGCGCGACCTGCGCATGATCGCCGGTAAAGTCATGATGGACCGCCATTGCCCCGACTTCCTGTGCGATACCGCCGAAAGCGGTGCCGAGGAAACCGAAGCCCTGATCCAGCGCTGGCATAAGAAGGGCCGTTCGCTGTATGCGATCACCCCGCGCTTTGCCCCGACTTCGAGCGAAGCCCAGTTGCAGCTGGCCGGCGAGCTGGCGCAGAAATACCCGGACACCTTCCTGCAGACCCACGTTTCGGAAAACAAGGAAGAATGTGCCTGGGTCAAGACCCTGTTCCCGAAGGCGCGCAGCTACCTGGACGTGTACGACCGCTACGGCATGATGCGTCCGCGCGCCGTCTACGGCCACTGCATCTGGCTGGACGAGACCGACCGCGCCCGCATGGCTGAAACCAGAGCCGCCGCCGCCGTGTGCCCGACGTCCAACCTGTTCCTCGGCTCCGGCCTGTTCGACTTCGAGCAGGCCGACAAGGCCGGCATGCTGCTGTCGCTGGCCACCGACGTCGGCGCCGGCACTTCATTCAGCATGTTGCAAACGATGAATGAAGCCTATAAAGTAGCGCGCTTGAAGGGCAGCTACCTGCCTGCCATGCGCATGTTCTACCTGGCGACGCTGGGCGCCGCGCGCAGCCTGCACCTGGACGACACGATCGGCAGCTTTGCCGCCGGCCGCGAAGCGGATTTCATCGTGATCGACCCGCAGGCCACGCCGCTGCTGGCACGCCGCAGCGCCAATACCGACAGCCTGGAAGAACAGCTGTTCGCACTGGCGTTGCTGGGGGACGACCGCGCCATCGCGGCGACGTACTCGGCAGGGCGGCTGGTCCACCAAGCACACTGATAAGGGAACGCCCATGCAAAAGAACCTGACCGGAATGGTGGTCGCCGCGGCAATTGCTGCCGCTTTCGCCGCGCCTGCCGGCGCAGCATCGAACGCCGAGATCACTGCGCGCCACTTCGCCTCGCTGGTCTCGGGCCCGGCGCCGAAGACTGCCGAACTGGCCATGTTCTTCAACAATATGCCGAAGGGCGCCGACCTGCACCACCATTACTCCGGCTCCATCTATGCCGAGCAATACCTGGAGTGGGTCGACAAGCTGGGCTACTGTGTCGACAAGACCAGCTGGGTGGTCCAGACCGACAAAGCCGCCGACCGCAAGCATTGCGCAACCGTCGCCGAACTGGAGAAAGACCCGCTGGCCTACCGTTCGCTGATGCACAAGTGGTCCACCATGGACTTCTACAATCACAGCGAAGACCAGCTGGCGCCGGACCTGGCCTTCTTCACCACTTTCCTGCGCTTCGACGGGGTGGCGTCGACCAATGGCAATGACGGCCAGAAGCGCCTGAAAGAGCGCGCGATCGCGGAAAATGTCGGCTATATCGAAACCGTGTTCGAAATCGCCCCGATCACCTTCGACGCTGAATTCGACGGCAAGCTGAGCGACGACGCCAGCTTTGCCGCCTACCTGGCCAAGCTGGAAGCCAGCCCGGCCTTCAACAAGAGCATCGCCGACTACAGCGCCTATGTCGACAGCAGCAGCGCCGGCATCGACGACGAAAACTTCACCATGCGCTACCAGCCGTTCGTGCTGCGCTTCCTGTCGCCGTCGATCGTGTTCTCGCAGATGGCAGCGGGCTTCAAGATCGCTAGCCAGAACCCGAAGGTGGTGTCGGTCAATATCGTCGGCGCCGAGCACTATCCGGTGTCGATGCGCGACTACCGCCTGCACATGCGCATGTACCAATTCCTGAGCGCCAAGTACCCGAACGTGAAGCTGTCGCTGCACGCCGGCGAGCTGGCCCTGGGCCAGGTGCCGCCGGAAGGCTTGAAGTTCCACATCGCCGAAGCGCTGGAGGTGGCCGGCGCCAAGCGCATCGGCCATGGCATGGACATCGCTCACGAACGCCAGCCGCTGGCCATCCTGAAGAAGATGCGCGAGAAAAATATTCCGGTCGAAGTGAACCTGACTTCGAACGAATTCATCCTCGGCGTGAAAGGGGAGGCGCACCCGGTCAATATTTACCGCAAGTACGGCGTCCCGTTCGTCCTGTCGAGCGACGATACCGGCGTCAGCCGCAATACCCTGTCGAACGAGTACCTGCTGTTTGCCAGCCGTTACAAGACCAGTTACGCCGAAGTGAAAAAGCTGTCATATGACAGCATCCGCTTCGGCTTCCTGGCCGACGCCGACAAACAGCGCCTGCTGAAACAGCTTGACGCCCGGTTTGGCAAATTCGAATCCGACGTTGCAACTTCGCTGAAGTAAGCCTCCCTTCGCCGCACTTGTGGCCCTTTCACCACAAGTGCGCGCATCGTTTTACAAATCTCCAATGTTTCAAAAGCCTCTAAAGGCTTGGGATTCTTTATAATCCCGCCTTAACGCCCTCCGGTAATTGCTGAAAAACGTATAACGAAGAGCAATTTATTTTCCCTACGTATAAATACGCAAAGGAAAATGAATTTGTCTTCAACTGCGCCTTTCAGGCATAGTTGACGGAAAGATACGTCTATGCAACTGGGAATTCCCAGCGTCACACAAAGGTCACAAAGCTGTCGCACTCACGTCATAGTTGGTGCGTAAACTCGCTGGGCGGCAACAATTTTTGCAACATTAGTAAAAAGCGCAAATGCGGCAAGCAGCAAGATGCCGACATTTACCAATAATTTGTTCTCTTTTGGGGTATATCAATGATGAATCAGAAACGGCTCCGGCTGACGCAAATCGCGTTTAGCCTGTCCCTCGTGTTTGCCGCTCCGGCATTCGCGCAGAACACGACCTCCGCCATCGGCGGTCGTATTTCGGGCTCGGATGGCAAGCCTGCTGCTGGCGCAACCGTTACGGTAATGCACGTAGAGTCCGGCTCGGCCAGCAATGTCCTGACCGACAGCGAAGGCCGCTATATTGCCCGCGGCCTGCGCGCCGGTGGTCCGTACACGATTACCATCACCAAGAACGGCGTTTCCGAGAAGCGTGAGAACGTCTACGTTGAGGTTGCTGAAACCGCCGCTGTCGACGCTACCATCGGCCAGGCTATCCAGACCGTGACCATCGCTGGCGCCAGCGCCGCACGTGCCGAGAAGTTCTCGCGCACCAACATGGGTACCCAGACTTCGATCAGCGCTTCCGAACTGGCAATCCAGGGTTCGATCAACCGCAACCTGCAAGACTACGCCCGCAGCGACCCACGCGTTTCCCAGACCGACAAGGAACGCGGCGAACTGTCCATCGCCGGCCAGAACTCGCGCTTCAACTCGATGACCATCGACGGCGTCGCCGTGAACGATACCTTCGGCCTGGAAGCCAACGGCTCCCCAACCGCCAAGCAGCCGATCTCGATCGAAGCGATCCAGTCGGTGCAGGTGAACGTCGCCAACTATGACGTGACCCAGAAGGGCTACACCGGCGGCAACATCAACGCCGTGACCAAGTCCGGCACCAACAAGGTCAAAGGCTCGGTTTACTACGTATTCCGTAACGATACCCTGGCAGGCGACCGCTACAACCTGTCGAACGACACCTATACCGCTCCTGCCCCGTTCAAGGAAACCACCAAGGGCGCAACCGTAGGCTTGCCGCTGATCAAGGACAAACTGTTCCTGTTCGCCAACTACGAGAAGCTGGAATCGTCGCGCGCCGCACCGCAGTTCGGTCCGCTGGGTTCGAGCATGACCAACGTCGGCATCACCCCTGCCGCGATTGCCCAGGCGCAGGACATTTCCAAGAACAAGTACGGTTTCGATGCCGGCACCTCGCAAGTGCCTAGCGGCCTGGCGATGGACGTCACCGACAAGCTGTTGAAACTGGACTGGAACATCACCGACGACCACCGCTTCATGGTGCGCTGGTCCAAGACCGCGCAGTCCGAGCCGCAATTCCCTGGCCTGAGCAACACCGGCCTGTCGCTGAATTCTTACTGGTACGCCCAGAAGAAGTCGATCGAGACCAAGGTAGCCCAGCTGTACTCTGACTGGACCCCAAGCTTCTCGACCGAATTCAAGCTGTCCACCCGCGACTACGATTCCGTGCCAGAGGTGAATTCCACCCTGCCATCGATCGGCCTGCAGTTCTCCGGTCCTAACCCAGCTGGTACCCCATCGACCGTGCCGACCGGCAACCGTTTCCTGAACATCGGTACCGAGTTCTCGCGCCAGCGTAACGTGCTGGGCACCAAGACCCTGGACGCTTACCTGGGCGGCAACCTGGCCCTGGGCGACCACCAGCTGAAATTCGGCGGCGACCTGAACAAGAACGAAGTGACCAATGCCTTCCTGCAGGGCGTATATGGTTCCTACACCTTCGCTTGCTTGAACAACGTCAACTACGCGTTCAACAACAACGCCCCGCTGAACTGCGGTACCGCAAACAACCAGCAGGTCATCAATGCCGTGCTGGAGAACTACTCCAACGGCCGTCCTTCGAGCTACTCGGTGCAGGTGCCACAGGCTGGCCGTACCTTCAACGACGCGATTGCCAAGTTCACCCTGAAGTCCTACGGCCTGTTCCTGCAGGACACCTGGACTGTGAACGACCGCCTGAGCGTGATGGCTGGCGTGCGCGTGGATTACGCCGACCTGCCTGAAACCCCGACCCAGAATACCGCTGTGGCTGCCGCAGCAGTTGCTGGCACCGCTGCAACCCAGGGCCGCCAGACCGGTGGTTTCGGTCTGGATAACACCAACACCATCGACGGCCAGAAACTGTTCCAGCCGCGCGTTGGCTTCAACTACAAGCTGGATGCTGAGCGCCCGACCCAGATCCGCGGCGGTGCAGGCCTGTTCCAGGGCGCGGCAATGTCCGTGTGGCTGGGTAACCCATACCAGAACAACGGCGTGGCAACCATGACCATCCAGTGCGGCAGCACTTCGACTCCTTGCCCGACCGGCATCTTTACCCCGGACGTGACCAAGCAGCCAGGCCTGGCCGGCGGCTCGCCACCAGTGGCCAACGTCGATGTGCTGGCGAAGGGCCTGCGTCAGCCTTCCGTATGGAAAGCTAACATCGCCTTCGACACCGAACTGCCATGGAATAACGTCGTGTTCGGCGCAGAACTGCTGAAGCTGAAGACCAAAGACTCGATCTACTACCAGAACCTGAACCTGGGTGCGCCACAGAAGATCGGTAGCGACGGCCGTCCGCTGTACTACACCGACAAGGCCCTGCAGCCAGGCTGCTGGACCGCGACCGGCAGCCTGACCACCACCAACGGCACCGCACCAGGCAGCGCCCAGTGCGCAGGCGCGCGCAGCAAGGCAAACAGCAACGCCAACTACGGCAACGTACTGGTAGCGAACAACACCAAGGGCGGCGAAAGCACCCTGGCGACCCTGTCCCTGAGCCGTCCGCTGCTGGGTGGCTACGGCTGGTCCATGGCTTACACCTACACCGATGCGAAGGAAGTGTCGCCGCTGACTTCGTCCACCTCGGGTTCGAACTACGGTTCCCGTCCAGCCTTCAACCCGAACGAAGAAGTTGAGTCCAACTCCTCGTACCTGGTGAAGGACCGCTTCAACGCGATGGTCAACTTCCGTAAGGCGTTCTTCGGCAACTACAACACCACCTTCGGCCTGTTCTACGAAGGTAAGTCCGGCAAGCCATACAGCTGGACCTTCAACAACGACATGAACGGCGACGGCACCAACTCGAACGACCTGATGTACATTCCATCGGCACCTGGTTCGGGTGAAGTCATCTTCGCGGGCGATACGGCTACCAGCCACGCCAACGAAGACAAGTTCTGGGCCACTGTTGACCAGTACCGTTCCCTGCGTAATGCCAAGGGCCACGCCGTGAAGCGTAACGATTCGTTCGCTCCATGGACCCACTCCTTCGACTTGCGCGTGAAGCAGGAAATCCCTGGCATGTTCAGCGGCCACAAGGCTTCCTTCACCTTCGACATCTTCAACGTCGGCAACCTGCTGAACAAGAAGTGGGGTCATATCAACGAAGTCGGCTTCAACTCCGCCGGCGGCCACGCTCGTTCCTTCGTGGACTTCGCTGGTGTCGATACTGCGACCGGCAAGTACGTGTACCGCGTGCGTGACTCGGTGGAAGACTACGAAGTTCGCCAGGTCAAGGGCGAGTCGCAGTGGGCCATCCAGGCTACCCTGCGTTACGAGTTCTAAGCTTGAATGCATGAAGCAAAAACGGGCCGCGAGGCCCGTTTTTTTTGTGCGTAACATATCGTTTCCCAGTATGTGCCGTGACTGGCAGCACCTGTACAATCTCCTTTTATCCAGAGCGATTCCCCATGAAGTCTTTCCTGCGCCCCCTGGCCCTGGCGGCCCTGTTGGCTGGCTGCGCAACGCAGCGTCCCGGCAATCACGTTGAATTGACGCTGGTCGGCCTGAACGACCTGCACGGCCATCTGGAAGCGTCGCGCTTTGAAGACGGCAAGGCGGGCGGCATCGATGCCCTGGCCGCGACTCTGCAAGCCTGGCGCAAGGACGATCCGGAGCTGGTGGTGGTGGGTGCCGGTGACATGATCGGCGCCAGCCCGGCCATGTCGGCCATGTTCGCCGATGAGCCGACCATCCAGGCGCTGAATATGCTCGGCATGCGCGCCACCTCGGTCGGCAACCATGAATTCGACGCCGGCCGCGTGGAACTGCTGCGCCAGGCCAAAGGCGGCTGCGCCAATTCGCCGCGCCCGGAAAAAGCCTGCAAATTCAACCCGTCCTGGGATGGCGCCAAGTTCAGCTACCTGGCCGCCAACGTGATCGACACGCGCAGCAACCAGACCCTGTTGCCGGCTTACCGCATCGACGAAGTCAAGGGTGTGAAAGTCGCCTTCATCGGCACCGTGCTGAAGGATGCGCCTGAACTGGTGGCAGCGAGCGGCATCAGCGGCCTGCAATTCATCGACGAGGCGCAAGCCGTCAACCGCCTGCTGCCGGAATTGCGCGCGCAAGGCGCGACTGTGTTCGTCGTGCTGATCCACCAGGGCGGCTATTCCAAGGCGCGCTACGACCAGCAATACTGCAGCGACCTCGATGGCGACATCGCCGACGTGGTCAAGCGCCTCGACCCTGCCGTGCGCCTGGTGGTCAGCGGCCATTCGCATACCGGCTACCTGTGCCGCGTGGATGGCAAGCTGGTGACGCAGGCCGACAAATTCGGCCATATGCTGTCGCGCATTTCGCTGGTAGTGGATCGCCAGACCGGCGCCGTGCTTGAAACCAGCGCGCGCAACATCGTGGTGGAGCCGGGCAAATATGCCGGCATGCCGGAAGTGGATGCGCTGCTCGCCACAGTGCGGGCGCGCAGCAGCGTAGAGCTGGGCAAACCGGTGGCGAAGATCGCCGTTCCTTCGATCAGCAAGACCCTGATGTCGAATGCCGACGAATCCCCGCTTGGCCAGGTGGTGGCAGACGCGATCCTGGCTTCCGCCCGCAATTGGGGAGCGCAAATTGCGTTCACTAACACTGGAGGAATCCGCACCGCGCTGGACGCCGGCGTGGACAATGTGGTGAACGCAGGTCAAACCCAGGCCGTGCTGCCGTTCGGGAACGAGATCGTGGTGATGAACCTGACGGGTGCGCAAATCCTGGCCTTGCTGGAAGGGCAGTGGAGCGGCAGTGAGGCCGACAAGCGCGGCCTGCTGCAAGTGTCGGAAGGCTTCAGCTATTCATGGGATGCGCGCAAGCCGAAGGGCCAGCGCATCGTGCGCGACAGCGTCAAGCTCGGCGGCGCTCCGTTCGACGAAGGCGCCAGCTATCGCGTGGCGGTGTATAACTTCCTGGCCGAAGGCAATGACGGCTTTGTGACGTTCCGCCAGGGCAGCAACCAGGCGGCGACCGGCGTGCGCGATGTCGATTCGCTGCGCAGCTACCTGGTGCGCCTGGAGCAGGACAACAAGCCGGCCGGCACTTACGGCGCCGTTCCGCGTATTATCCGCATCAAGTAAAGAAAGGAAGGCTATGCGCCGCTATCTTCTCGCAGCCGCACTGGCTGCATGTTTCACCAGTGCCCACGCGGCTTTCCAGATTCCGGGCTTTGAACTGGTGCAGACTGCGCCTGTGGAAACCACGCTGAAAAGCGACGACCTGCGCGGCCCGATCGAGGTCTGGAGCGAGTTGTTCGACAACGCGAAATCCGAAATCTGCATCGGCCAGTTTTACGTTGCCAGTGTGCCCGGCGCGCCGTTCGAGAAGGTGATCGAGCGCCTGGAGGCGGCCGGCAAACGTGGGGTGAAGATCCGCTTCCTGATCGACAAGAAGGGCGTGGGTGGCCTGTCCGACAAGGCTACGGTGGATCGGCTGCGTGCCATCCCGAACCTGGAGATGCGCGTGCTGGACGTGAGCCAGCTCACCGGCAACGGCATCATCCACGCCAAATACATGACCGTGGACCATAAGGCCGTTTTCATCGGCAGCCAGAATTTCGACTGGCGTGCATTCACGCATATCCACGAAACCGGCCTGCGCATCAGCGATGCCAAGGTAGTCGGCCAGGTGCAGGCGATTTTCGAGCAGGACTGGAGCGCGCAGGCGTTGCTGGCCGCAGGCAAGACGGTTGCACCGCTGCAGGCCAAGGCCGCCATCCTGGCTGGCGCACCGCCGGCAGCCGCGCTGGCGTCGACGTTGCCGTCCGATGCGAACTTTTTGATTGCGAGTCCTGGCGGCTACAACCCCGCAGGCGTGGCCGATTCCGAAGTTGTCTTGCCGGCGCTGCTGGCCGATGCCAAACAGGAGATCCGCGTCTCGATGCTGGACTACGCGCCCCTGAGCTATGGCCCGAACGGCACCCGTCCGTTTTACGCAGTGGTCGACAACGCATTGCGCGCAGCCGCCACACGCGGGGTCAAGGTCAAGCTCATGGTGTCGAACTGGAACCTCGAGAAACCGGCCATCCAGCACCTGAAATCGCTTGCCATGTTGCCGAACGTGGAAGTGCGCATCGTGACGATCCCGAAAGCCTCCACCGGCTTCATTCCGTTTGCCCGCGTATGGCATAGCAAGACCCTGGTCATCGACGGCAAGCTGGCGTGGGTCGGCACCAGCAACTGGGCCGGCGGCTATTTCGACTTGTCGCGCAATATGGAAGTGGTGATGCGCAACGAAGCCATGGCCAAGCGCCTGTATGCGCTGCAGGAGCAGGCATGGAGCTCACAGTATGCGGAGCCGCTGGACGTCAGCAAAGATTACCCGAAACCGAACAAAGGGAAAGAAGAATGAAGAAGCTAGCACTGATTGCCGCGCTGTCCGGCGCCTTCCTGTCCACCAATGCCTTGGCCTGGGGTAATGCCGGCCACCGCGTCGTGGGCGCGATTGCCGATAACCTGATCAAAGGCTCCAATGCCGAGAAACAGGTGAAAGCCTTGTTGCAGCAGGGCGAAGACCTGGAAAAGATCGCCAACTGGGCCGATTGCGTGAAGGGTACGTTCTGCGGCCCGCAGACGCAGGAAATGAACGATTACGTGGCCGCGCATCCGAAGCACAGCGAATACCACTACACTGACGTGCCGTTCCAGTTGACCGAGTATCACCTGCACGGCGCCGGGACTTCCGAACATGACGTAGTGCAGACGCTGCAGCAGTGCATCGCGACCTTGCAGGGCAAGGGCGACGGCAAATTCACCAAGCGCCAGGCATTGTTGATCCTGACCCATCTGGCCGGCGACATCCATCAGCCGCTGCACGTAGGCGCGGCCTTTGTCGACAAGGAAGGCAAGTTCGTCGTGCCGAAGACCGACAAGGAAATCGACTCCCTGAACATCTTCGATTCGCGCGGCGGCAACAACCTGCAGATGGACGAAGCAGCACTGGCGGCAGCCAGCGTTAAGAGCGGCATCCCCGCTGGCGAAGATGCGCCGGCAAAGTACCCGACCAAGCCATTCCACTCCTACTGGGACACCACGGCCGTCGACTACGCCATGCGCCGCAGCAGCATGCGCACGGTGGACAAGTTTAGCCAGTGGGCGATTGACGGCAAGCCAGTTGTCACCCTGCCGAAAGGCGACGCCATCACCTGGCCTGCGCAGTGGGCCAACGATTCGCTGGTGGCCGCCAAACAGGCGTACGCCGACGTGAAAGTGGGCGTGGCGAGCAAGCAGACCAGCCGCGGCGGCGAGACTTACACCGTGTGGGCGATGACCGTGCCGGACAACTACCCCGTGCCTTCCTCCGCGCTGGCGCGCGAACAGTTGATCAAGGGTGGCTACAACCTGGCCGGCCTGCTGCAGAAGATCTGGCCCTAAGGCCTGAACCACAACTCGCTGCGCTGGAGCGGAGTCTCCGGCGGCAGCGCCGGGTTATGCAGTTCGATGATGCGCCGCTTGCCGATCTTGGCCCGCTCGATGAGCGGGTCTTTGTGTTTGTGGAACAGCGCGACGAGCGAGCCGTCTTTCAGCATTATCTCCAGGCCCGCCTTGATGCGCTCCGCGAGCCTGGCGCCTTCCGTATCGCGCCGTACAAAAAAATAGCGGGGTAGGGGATAGCGCAACATCAGCGTTGGTTCGATCACGATTTCCGGATAGGACTTGCTGATCACGTCATATTCTCGGGGTGCTTCATCCAGTGCGCGCGGGAAGAAATCGAAGCGGCCCGCTTCCAGCATGCCGAACAGGCTGCCAGGCCGTGGTGATTCCACCACGCTGATGCCGGCGGCCGACAGAACCGCCGTGTCGACCCATCCCTTGCCCTGGCCCGCACTCAGGTGCCGCAAGTCTTCCAGTGTGCGCACGCTGGCAAAGCGTGCCATGTCGCTTTTGCGCACCAGCAGCAAACGCATGCCCATCAGGCCGCGGTCGATCGGAATCCGGATCGGCTGGAATTGCGCTTCCAGGTCGCGGTGGGTGGCGCGGGCGATGACATTGACGGCGCCGTCGGGGCGGCTCAATTCCTGCAGCATGCGCGGCACGGAGAATGGATCTTGCGATTGGGCCAGTGTAAAAGGACCGTATTTAGGCACTGTCTTTTCCAGCGCGGCACGCAACACGATCCAGTCGAACCCCTTGCTGGTGTCGAGTATCGAGAAATAGCGGGGATAGACCACTGTTGTCGCGGGGCCGTCGTGCGCGTGGGCAGGCAAGTACAGACAGCATATTGCTGCTGGCAATAATCTCTGCAAAATCCAGGCGCGCCGATTCATTGGACGACTCCTCCTTGCTCCTTGCAATATAAACCTGCTACTCGCCGGGCACAACAGCGATGCGTGTTGCGCACGGCATACCGGCTGGGTTCGGTCGTTGGCGGCTTACTGCTAGCATCAAAGTCCGGTTCTCACGTGGGAGGGCATCATGGCTTGCAAACATGTTTTGGCGCTGACATTCGCGTGCGCCGCGGGCGGCGCCTGTGCGGAAGATTGGCAATTCAGTTACACGGGCTTTGAAGAAAATGGTGCGTTCGTTCGAGATGCCCGCGTTGACGGCAGCTTCCGCGGAATGGACCTTAACCTCGATGGCGTCATTTCACTGGTGGAGCTTTCTTCACTGGTCATCGCGGGGCGTGAATACCTGGATGGATGCCTGAGCTTGAGCGACCCATATTTTCGCTGCGAGATTGCTGGATTCAGCTACAAGTTGACAGGCCAGTTGTGGGTTGATGCCAACTGGTGGGGGAACGATGAGGCGTTCTCGGGCTGGGGCGCGGGCTTTCGCACGGGGGACCAGTACTCGCAGTGGAGCTACGGATGGCAGGACTGGAGCCGTACTTTGTATTGGACCGGCCAGACCGTATTCGCCATTACGCCAGCGCCGGTTGTGCCGGAGCCGGCGACCGGGGGCATGCTGCTGGCGGGATTGGCTACCCTGGCCGGCTTGAGCCGGCGCAGGGCGAAGAAGGGCGCGCTTAGCGCGATTTGACGAACGGTACGCCGATCGCTTTCGGCGCCACCGACTTGGCCATCAGGCCAGCCAGCACGATCACGGTGACGACGTAAGGCACCATCTGGATCAAGGCGCCAGGGATGCGGCCGATCACCGGCAGGTCCACGCCTTCAAGCTGGATCTGTACCGCGCCAAAGAAGCCGAACATCAAGCAGCCGAGGAAGGTGTACAGCGGACGCCAGTTGCCGAATACCATGGCGGTCAGCGCCAGGTAGCCGGCACCTGCCGACATGTCGCGCAGGAAGAAGCCCGATTGCACGATGGCCAGGTAGGCGCCGGAGAAGGAGCACAGCACGCCGGCAATCAGCATGGCGGCGTAGCGGGTGCGTTCAACGGAGACGCCTGCTGCATCGGCTGCATGCGGGTTTTCGCCGCAGGCACGCAGGCGCAGGCCGAAACGGGAGTGGTACAGGAACCAGTGCACCAGCGGTACCAGCAGGAAGGCCAGGTAGACCAGCACGGAGTGGCCGCCAATCAGCCTGGTGTAGAACCAACCGAGGAAAGGTACGTCCGCCACGGCGGCGCTGCCTGGCAGTACGACGTCGAACAGGCGTGCTTCGCCCAGGTCCGGGGTGCGGCCGCCTTGCTGGAAGAAGTACTGCGCGAGCACGAAGGTCAGGCCGCTCATGGCGATATTGATGGCGATGCCGCCTACCAGCTGGTTGCCCTTCTGGGTGACGGCGACGAAACCTTGCAGCATTGCCAGGGCGACCGATACGCCCATGCCTGCCAGGATGCCGAACCAGGGATTCTTCGTGGCGAAGGCTACGGCTGCCGAGACGAAGGCGGAGGCCAGGATCTTGCCTTCCAGGCCGATGTCGATCACGCCGGAGCGTTCCGCGAAGAGGCCTGCCATGGCGGCGAAAATCAGCACCGGCGCATTGCGCACGGTGGAGACGAGGATGGAGCCCAGGTGGAGATCTTCGAAAGTCATGATGTTAGCCCTTGCGCGATTTGAGCAGCTTGATGATGACCGGGGCGTACAGGTTTTCCATTGCGCCGCAGAACAGGATGATCAAGCCCTGGATGAAGATGAAGGTTTCGGTCGGGATGTTCGGTTTTTCCAGCGACAGGTCGAAGCCGCCCTGGATCAGCGCGCCGAACAGGACGGAGGACAGGAAGATACCGACCGGATGCTGGCGGCCCATCAGCGCAATCGCGATGCCGACGAAGCCCGCGCCGCCGACGAAGTTCAGCGACAGGTAGTGGGTCGAGCCCATGATGGAATTGACCGCGCCAAGGCCGGCCAGTGCGCCGGAGATGGCCATCACGATAATGATCATGGCGCTGATCTTGACGCCGGCGTAGTGGGCGGCGTGCTGGTTCAGGCCCAGTGCGCGTACCTTGTAGCCCCAGGCCGAGCGCCACATCACGATGCCGTACACGGCCAGCGCGATGATGGCGAAGAAGAAGCCGATATTGAGCGGGGTTTCACCCAGGATTGGGAACCATGCGTTCAGGCGCGGCATTTCCGCTGCGGCCGAGAATACGCGCGAAGCAGTATTTTGCTCGCCCGGCGGGATCAGGTACTTCACGATCACGAAATTCATCAGCGAGGCGCAGATGAAGTTGAACATGATGGTGGTGACCACGATGTGCGAGCCGCGCTTGGCTTGCAGGTAGCCGGGAATGAAGGCCCACAGCGCGCCGAACAGGGCGGCGCCGAGAATGCCGGCGACAATCAGCAGGTACCACGGCAGGGAGGCGTCAAACGCCAGCATGGCCAGCGTCAGGCCTAGGCCGCCAAAGTACATCTGGCCTTCCGCGCCGATGTTGAACAGGCCCGCCTGCATTGCGATCGACACGGCAAGGCCGGTGAAGACGAAGGTGGAGGCGTAGAACAGCGTGTACGACAAGCCTTCCGGATTGACGACGGCGCTATTGATCAGGATCTGCAGCGACTCCAGCGGGTCTTCGCCGAGCAGGTGGATCACCAGCGCGGACACGAGGAGCGCTGACAGCAGGTTCAGGATGGGCAGGACAAAGCCGGTTGCCCAGCGTGGCATATCGTTCGTGGTCATGATCAGTGTTTATGCATGCCACCCATCAGCAGGCCGATGCGGGTGGTGTCGAATTCGTCGATTTTCAGTTCGCCGGTGATTTTGCCGCCGCACATCACGAGGATGCGGTCGGCCAGGGCGCGCACTTCTTCCAGTTCCACCGATACCAGGAGGATCGCCACGCCCTGGTCGCGCAAGGCCAGCAGCTGGGTATGGATGGATTCGATGGTGCCGATGTCGACGCCGCGGGTCGGCTGGCCGACCAGCATCAGCTTCGGCTTGGCCAGCACTTCGCGTGCGATCACCACCTTTTGCTGGTTACCGCCGGACAGCAGGCCGATGCGCAGTTCCGGATTGGCCGGGCGCACGTCGAACTCCTTCATCAGGCCGGCGCAGCGCTGGGCGATGCCTTTGAAATCGATCAGGCCCCACTTGTTCTTTACCTTGTCCTGGTAACCGAAGAAGGTGTTCTGCATCACCGAGAAGGCCTTGATCACGCCGTCGCGCAGGCGGTCTTCCGGCACGTGGCCGATGCCCAGGTTGCGGAACTTGGTCGGCAGGCCGTCGGCATCGCCGCTTTTCGGGAAGGGCAGGGCCTTGCCTTCGAAATGTACTTCGCCGGAGGTAGGCAGCTTCATGCCGGACAGGATTTCCATCAGCTCGGACTGGCCATTGCCGGATACGCCTGCAATCGCCACGATCTCGCCGGCGCGCAGGGTGAAGCCGATGTCCTGCAGCAGCTTGACGCCATTGTCGTCGGACAGCTGCAGGTTCTTCACCTCCAGCACCGGCGCGCCCGGCTTGTACTCGCCGCGCGGCAGGTTGTTCTCGATCGGGCGGCCGACCATCATCTGCGCCAGTTCTTCCTTGGTGGTGTCGGCAGTCTGCACTGCGCCCACCACACGGCCTCCGCGCATCACGGTGACGGTGTCGGTAATGTCCTTGATCTCCTGCAGCTTGTGGGTGATCAGGATGATGGTCTTGCCCTGCTCCTTGAACAGCTTCAGGATATCGAACAGCGATTCGGTTTCCTGTGCGGTCAGGACGGCGGTCGGCTCGTCCAGGATCAGGATGTTGGCTGAGCGGTAGATCTGCTTCAGGATCTCGACGCGCTGCTGCGCACCCACGGACAAGTCGTGAATGGTCGCCAGTGGATCGACATCCAGGCGATAGCGGCCGCAAATCTCGCGCAGCTTCTTCTCGACGGTAGCGCGGTGTTCGCGCAGGCGGAAGCCGCCCTCGCTACCAAGCATTACGTTGTCCAGCACGGTCATGTTCTCGACCAGCATGAAGTGCTGGTGCACCATGCCGATGCCAAGGCGGATCGCCTCGTGCGAGTTGTGGATGTGCTGCACCTTACCGTCCAGCAGGATCTCACCGCCATCTGCGCGGTAATAGCCGTAAAGGATGCTCATCAAGGTCGACTTGCCGGCGCCATTCTCTCCCACCAGGCCATGAATGGCTCCTTTGGCGATGGAGAAACTGACGTCCGTATTCGCCTTTACCGCTCCAAAGTGCTTGGAAATGTTGCGGAATTCTACTGCTGGCGTCATAAGGATTTTTCGGGTCTTATTTACTGAAAAACGCGCCGGACGGGAGTCCCCGTCGGCGCGTTCTCTTTAATGGTATTGCTTGTTAGGCCGGGCAGGCTGCGTTGGTGGTGCGGATGTCGATGACTTTAACCTTGCCATCGATGATGTCCTTACGCGCGCCCATGACTTTCTTTTCGATCTCAGGCGTGATCACCTTGCGGTTGTTCTCGTCCAGTGCCCAATCCACGCCGCCTTCTTTCAGGCCCTTGGCGCTGACGCCGGCCTTCCAGGTGCCGTTCTTCATTTGCATGAAGGAGTCGTACACGGCGTTGTCCACGCGCTTGACCATCGAGGTCAGCACCGAACCCGGGTACAGGTGGTTCTGGTTGGAGTCGACACCGATCGACAGCTTGCCTTTTTCCTTGGCAGTCTGCAGGGTGCCCATGCCGGAACCGCCGGCCACCGCGAACACCACGTCCACGCCGCGGTCAAACTGGGCACGTGCCAGCTCGCCGCCCTTGGCCGGGTCGTTCCAGGCGGCCGAAGTAGTGCCGACCATGTTCGAGATCACTTCGGTTTTCTTGTCGGTCGCTTTGGCGCCCTGGGCATAGCCGCAGGCGAAGGTGCGGATCAGCGGGATGTCGATGCCGCCAATGAATCCCAGCTTCTTGGTCTTGGAAGCCATGGCCGCAGCCACGCCCACCAGGTAAGAGCCTTCTTCTTCCTTGAACGTCACGGAATTGACGTTATTACCTTGCGCAACGCCGTCGATCAGGACGAAACGCACTTTCGGGAATTCTTTGGCGACTTTCTGCACCGCCTGGGTCTGGGCAAAGCCGATCGAGGCGATCAGGTCCAGGTTCTTGCGGGCCAGGCCGCGCAGCACCTGCTCAGCCTGGGTATCGCTGCTGGCTTGCACTTCGATGAATTTGATGCCGGTCTCTTTCTTGAAGCGCTCGGCGCCTTCGAAAGCGGACTGGTTGAACGACTTGTCGAACTTGCCGCCAGCGTCGTACACGATGCCCAGCTTCGGATCAGCCGCGTTTGCGCTGGCTGCCACCGCAACTGCGGCGATCATCATGCTAAGTTGTTTGATTTTCATGTAAGGGCTCCGTCGAAGTTCGTTATTGTATATTTTTATGGAGTGCCTCGTTCCGCTTTTTCGCGCCCATCCCTGCCACGGCGCCTTGTAGCTTGCCAACAACGCACAAATGCAAATTTTGTACATGTACCCTTGATTAATTCTTGGGCACGTAATCAAACTGCAATCACTTGATCCTGCAGCCGAATCCGCTTCTCACGGCATGGATTCGTGGCTCACTACTATGCAGTAGCCGCTATATGTATGGCAAATACGTTTTTACTTACTTATTTATATGTAAGTCAACTAAATGAGGGGTTTCTCGCAAGTAAGAGAGTGGATTTGCTTTCGTGTTAGCATTTGCGCCATTGCAACATTACGTTACTTTTCTTTTAAAGATTGGAACATCGGGTATGGATAAACGACTCAAACACTCCCTGATTGCCCTGGCGGTGGCCAGCGCCTTCCCTCTATATAGCGCTTCTGCCCAGGAAGCACAGCCAACCGAAGAAGTGAAGAAGCCGGGCCAGCTGGAAACCGTGATCGTTACTGCGCAGCGCCGCGCGGAGAACATCAAGGACGTGCCGATGGCGATCGCCACCCTGAAGGGCGAGAAGCTGGATGTGCTGACCTCCGGCGGCCAGGACATCCGTTTCCTGAACGGCCGTTCGCCATCCGTATCGGTGGAATCCGATTACGGCCGTACCTTCCCGCGTTTCTATATCCGCGGCCTGGGTAACACCGACTTCGACCTGAATGCTTCCCAGCCGGTTGGCCTGGTGATGGACGACATCGTGCAGGAAAACCCGATGCTGAAGGGCTTCCCGGTATTCGACGTGGACCAGGTTGAAGTGCTGCGCGGCCCGCAAGGTACCCTGTTCGGCCGTAACTCCCCGGCCGGCGTGATCAAGTTCGACTCCGCCAAGCCGGTGTTCCGCCAGGAAGGCTATGTTAACGTCGGTTTCGGCAAGGACCGCGTGCGCAATTATGAAGGCGCGTACAACTTCCCGGTCAACGAAGTGCTGGCCACCCGCATCTCGCTGCAATCGCAGCACCGCGGCAACCGTGTGCACAATGACCGTCCGGGCGCGCCAACCACCGATTTCGAGGGCTACAAGGACAACGCCGGCCGTATCCAGTTCCTGCTGAAGCCTAATAAAGACTTCAGCGCGCTGCTGAACCTGCACGGCCGCGACATGGACGGCAACGCTACCCTGTTCCGCGCCAATATCCTGAAGAAGGGCACCAATGAGCTGGTCGACAACTTCGACTACAAGTCCTACCCGACCGACGGTGGCAACGAACAGCACCTGAAGAACAAGGGCGCCAGCCTGCGCCTGCGCTGGGATACTCCGGGCCTGACCTTCCACTCGATCACCGGCTATGAAAAGCTGGATTTCTTCAGTCGCGGTGACGTGGACGGCGGTTATGGTGCTTCGTTCCACCAGCCTAGCGGCCCAGGCACGATCCCGTTCCCGGTCGAAACTGCCGACCTGATTCCTGACCATAAGCAGTTGTCGCAGGAATTCCGTGTCGAGTCCAATAACAAGGGGCCACTGCAGTGGATCGCTGGCGTGTTCTACTTCGACGAGCACATCCAGATCGATTCGATCTCCTTCGATTCCTTCACCGCTGGTAACCCGCAAAATGCCGCCTACTCGACCCAGCAGCAGGACGCGAAGTCGTACGCAGCCTTCGGTACCATCAACTACACCGTGAACGAAGCCTTTAAGCTGCGTGCCGGCCTGCGCTACACCAAGGATAAGAAGGACTTCATCGCCACCCGCGTTGAACCGCCGCAATCGGTTTCCAACAAGCTGAACGACACCTCGAACAACGTGAGCTGGGACCTGAGCGGTACCTACACCCTGAACAAGGACACCAATCTGTTCGGCCGCGTCGCCACCGGCTACCGCGCTCCATCCATGCAAGGCCGCCTGTTCGACCTGACTTCCAAGCCATCGCAGGCTGACGCTGAAAAAGCGCTGTCCGTCGAATTCGGTGTGAAGCAAGACCTGTTCGACCGCCGTGCGCGCATGTCGGCAACCGTGTTCAACTACCGCATGAAGGACAAGCAGCTGACCGCAGGTTCCGGCACCGTGAACATGAACCAGTTGATCAACGCCGACAAGGTTACCGGCCGTGGTGTGGAACTGGACCTGCAGGCCAACTTGAGCGATGCCTGGGCCGTGACCTTCGGCTCCAGCTACAACGACACCAAGATCAAGGATGCGGATCTGTTCGTCCAGTCCTGCGGCGGTGGTTGCACCCCGCTCGATCCACGGATCGAATTCAAGGACGCCAACGGCAACGTCATTGGCAGTGCGGCCCTGATCAACGGCAACCCACTGCCGCGCGCTCCGAAGTGGCAGCATAACTTCACCCTGCGCTACAGCCAGCCACTGGGCAACGGTGAAATCTATGCCTACACCGACTGGGCATACCGTACCTCGTACAACTTCTTCCTGTACGAAGCGTCCGAGTACAAGGCCAAGGAGCTGTTGGAAGGCGGCCTGCGCGTCGGTTACCGTTGGAACGATGGCAAGTATGAACTGGCAGCATACGGCCGCAACATCACCAACCGTATCCAGGCCCTGGGCGCGATCGACTTCAACAACCTGACCGGTATCGTCAACGAACCACGCACCTACGGCGTGCAATTCAAGGCGAACTTCTGATCGGCTCGTAGCGTCCACCAACGCGCACTCCGGTGCGCGTTTTTTTTCGCCTGTGCTGGGGTAAGATGTGGCCTTCCTTGGGGGAGGGGAGATGCAAACTGCTGTCAATATGTGGCCGCTGCTTGGCGTGGCCGTGATTGTGCTTGGATTCCTGCTGCGGCTGCACCCGGTGCTGGTGGTTGTCGCGGCCTGCTTCACTACCGGCTTTGCCGCCTTCATGCCGGTCGAGGCGCTGCTTGCTTCGCTCGGTACAGCTTTCGTCAAGACGCGCAACCTGCCGATGATTTACCTGCTGCCGCTGGCGGCGATCGGTTTGCTGGAGCGCTTCGGCTTGCGCGAGCATGCGCAGGCAGTAGTGGCGCGCATGCGCTCGGCGACTGCCGGGCGGCTGCTGATTGTTTATCTCGCAGTCCGCGAACTGTCCGCCGCAATGGGCCTGACTTCGCTGGGCGGCCATCCGAATATGGTGCGCCCGGTGGTGGCGCCGATGGCGGAGGAGGCGGCGCAGCTTCGTAACCCTTCACTCAGTGATGAACAACGCCAGCACGTCCGTGCCATGGCCGCCGCCACCGATAACGTAGGCCTGTTCTTCGGCGAGGATATTTTCGTAGCGTTTGGCGCCATCGTCCTGATGCAGACCGTGCTGCGCGCGGAGGGCATTGAAGTCGATCCGCTGCATATGGCGTTGTGGGGCATTCCGACAGCGATCAGCGCCTTCATCATCCACGCGTGGAGGCTGCGACGGCTGGATCGTTACCTGGGGCCGGGCGGCGGAGGGCGCGCATGATCATCCGCGTTGAGTATTTCTATTATCTGCTGGGGATCATGCTTGCCTTGGTCGCGCTGATGTCCTTTGCCGACCGCAGCAATCCGCGCCGCTGGACCACGGGGCTATTCTGGACGTTGTATGCCATGGTGTATCTGGTTGGCGAGCGCCTGCCGCCGGCCATGGTGGGGCTGGCGATGATCGTGATGGCGCTGCTGGCAGGCTTCGGCGGCGTCAAGAGCGGTAAGCCTGACGTGCTGCCTGATGACGCGCGCCGCGCCAGTGCTGCTCGGCTTGGGCATAGACTGTTCTTACCGGCGCTGGTTATTCCAGCCGTTACGATGGCCGGCTCCACGCTGCTCAAGGATGTGCGCATCGGCCAGTTGTTTGTGCTGGACCCGAAACACCTTACCCTGGTCAGCCTTGGTTGCGCGACGGTGATTGCCGTTGGCGTGGCCTGCTGGATGACGCGTTCCACTCCGCTGCAGGCCGGCCGCGAATCGCGCCGCCTGATCGACGCCATGAGCTGGATGATCGTGCTGCCGCATATGCTGGCGGTGCTGGGCCTGTTGTTCAGCGAGGCAGGCGTGGGCAAGGCCGTGGCACAGGTGACGACGACTTATATCGGCCTCGATTCGAAACTGGTTGCCGTGGCGGTGTATTGTGTCGGCATGGCGCTGTTCACCATCGTGATGGGTAATGGCTTTGCCGCTTTCCCGGTGATGGCGGGCGGTGTCGGCGTTCCGGTGCTGGTGGCGAAGTTTGGCGGCAATCCTGCGGTGATGGCGGCGATCGGCATGTTCAGCGCTTATTGCGGCACGCTGATGACGCCGATGGCGGCCAATTTCAATATCATCCCGACAGCGTTGTTGGATTTGACCGACCGCAATGCCGTGATCAAGGCACAGGTTCCGACGGCTTTGCCGCTGCTGGGCGCGAATATCATCTTGTTGTATTTCTTGTTATGAAAACTGTTCTGCTGACCGGCTTCGAGCCATTTAACAAAGAGCCTATCAACCCTGCCTGGGAAACTGTGCGTGCGCTGGATGGCTGGGGCGAGGGCGATTTCCGGGTTGTGGCGCGCCAATTGCCTTGCGTGTTCGGGGATGCGAATGCGTCCATGGCGGCCCTGATCGATGAACTGCGGCCGGCGCTGGTGATCGCGGTCGGCCAGGCTGGCGGGCGTGTGGATCTGTCGGTGGAGCGGGTGGCGATCAATGTCGACGATGCGCCGATCAAGGACAACGCGGAGCAGCAGTTGGTGGATGAACCGATTGTGCGTGACGGTCCGGCGGCGTATTTTGCGACGCTGCCGATCAAGGCGATCGTCGCTGCGCTGCGCGCGGCAGGCTTGCCGGCCTCGGTATCGCAGACTGCGGGCACCTTTGTTTGCAACCACGTGTTCTATGGCTTGATGCACGCCGTGGCCGGACGCCATGACGTAAAGGCCGGCTTTATCCACATTCCTTATCTACCGGAGCAGGCGGCGCGCCATCCTGGTGCGGCCAGCATGTCGCTGCAGCAGATGAAGGAAGGATTGCGCGTCGCGATCCGTACGGCGCTGGCGGTTGACCGCGACGCGGCGCTGGCCGCCGGTGCCACGCATTAAGTGCTGGGCGGGCGCAGTATGTTGAGGAAGGCGCGCACGACGGGCGCGTCGTCCAGCGTGGTGTAAGTGATGTACAGGTTCGCCGACGGCGGATTGGGTTCGGATCGGCAGGAATACCACGCCCGGCCAGCCGATACGCGCGGTGGTCTCAGGCATCAGCGTCACGCCCAGTCCCGCACCCACCATGGCCAGCAAGGTTTGCGGCTCGTGCGCTTCCTGGAAAATCTCAGGGTGGAAGCCGGCATTCACGCAACACTGGATCAGATAGCGCGGAAACGCCGACTTATCCAATGCCAGTGTCAGCATCGGGTCGTCGGCAATGTCCGCCAACTCGATCGCATCCATTTTCGCCAGCGGGTGATGTTCATTCACCGCAACGCAGACATTCTCGCGGAAGCACAGCTCCTGCTTCAGGTTGTCGCGCCGCAGTTTCATCGTCGTCCCAGCTTCGGCTCGCGCCAGAAGCCGACGTCCGATCTGCTTGGCGCGCAGGGCGTCGTATTGCACCGTCGGGCCGGACTCGTGGATGGTCCAGGTGACGCGCGGATACTTGCTTTGGAATTCCTCCAGCATGGAGGGAATCGGCCCCCACATCGCCGAGCCGACGATGCCGACGCGCAGGCGGCCCACTTCGCCGCGGTCGATCTGGCGCACGGTATCGATGGTCATGCGCATCTTGGCCAGCAGGTCCGAGGCTTCTTGCATCAGCGCCTTGCCGGCCACAGTCAGCTCAAAGGTGCGGGTGGTGCGGGCGAACAGCTTCACGCCCAGCTCCGCTTCCAGCTTCATGATCTGTTGGGAAAGCGGTGGCTGCGAGATATGCAGGCGTTCGGCGGCGCGGCTGAAGCTCTTCTCTTCGGCGACGGCGAGGAAGTACTTTAACTGTTTCAGGTCGATGGACCATGGATGCTCCTGCAGCTCACGCGCCAGGGCAGCGCCGACGCGTGCGTTGTTTTTCACCAGTGCGATATTTGTCTTCAGGCTGCGACCCTCGGTAAGGGTCTTGATGCGGGCCAGCAGGAAGGGCGTAACCTTCTTGCCGGTGACGCCGTTTTGTTCCGCTTCCTGCAAGGCGCGCAGGGTGATGGCGTCGATCTCGTCTTTCGGCATGGCTTCTTCCACCGGTACCGGCGCGGAAACCACCACGCCGCCGTTCAGGCCGAGGGCCCACTTGGTCGCGATGAAGGATGCCTGATCGGTGGCCGTGTCGAGCTGGAAGTCGGCATTGAAGCCGCTTTCGCGCGTGAAGAATGCCGGGGAAGCCAGGCTGGCCGACGGATATCACCGGCACGCCATGAGTCTCCAGGTATTCCAGCGTCAGGCCGATGTCGAGGATCGACTTCACGCCCGCACACACCCACGGCCACGTTGGTCTGGGCCAGTTCCTGCAGGTCGGCCGAAATGTCCATGCTGGTTTCAGCGCCGCGGTGCACGCCGCCGATGCCGCCCGTGACGAACACCTTGATGCCGGCCAGTTGCGCGCAGATCATGGTGGCGGCCACGGTAGTGGCGCCCAGTTTGCCCTGCGAGAGCACATAAGCCAGGTCGCGGCGCGATACCTTGATTGCGTCCGGCGAATTGCCCAGTTCTTCCAGCTGTTCTTCGGGCAGGCCGATGCAGATCTTGCCGCCGATGATGGCGATGGTGGCCGGTACTGCGCCCGCATCGCGGATGATCTGTTCCACTTCACGCGCGGTCTGCACATTCTGCGGGTAGGGCATGCCGTGAGAAATGATGGTCGATTCCAGCGCGACGATCGGTTTGCCGGTGGCACGGGCGTTGGCCGACTTCTGGAGAGAAGGACAGGAATTGGTGCATGGTTTTACTCCTCGGTATGCGCAGTAGCGAGCAAGTCAGCGCTCAGTTCGGGCGACACGGTGTGCGGGCTGGCCAGCGTGATGGAGGCGGCATTCAGTCCGCGCTCGCAGGCCAGGGTCAATTGTTCGGGTTCTTGCAGCAGCGACCAGCAGACGGCGGCCGAGAAGGCATCGCCGGCGCCGGTCACGTCGACCACCTCGGCGTCGTGCGCCGGCAGCCAGTGCAGGGCCTGGCCCAGGGTGTGATAAACGCCGCTGGCGCCGCAGGTGACGATGATGTCGCGCGCACCATCGGCTTGCAGCTGGTGGCACGCTGCCTGCACATCGGCTTCGGTCGGCAGCGGGCGGCCGGCGCGGGTTTCCAGTTCGCCGCGGTTCAGGATCAGCAGCGACAGGCCGTTCAGGTCTTTCGGCAGGCGTGCCATTTTCGGCTGCGACACCGCGACCACCACCAGCGGCACACCGGAAACGCGGGCGTCGGCCAGCAGCATGGCAACCGATTCGATCGGCAGGTTGAGGTCCGCCACCACCATGCCGGCGGCATTGCGCTGTGGCTGGCGGCTGGCGACCCAACCCGGGGTAAGCTGGTCGAAGATGGCCATGTCGGCCAGCGCGACCACCATTTCGCCGGAAGCATCCAGCACGGCGGTGTAGGTGCCGCTGCCGATGCCGTTGACCTGCAGGCTGCCCTCCATGCCGATGCCGAATGCTTCGGCCTGGGCACGCAGGGCGCGGCCGGAGGAGTCGTCGCCCAGGGCGGTCAGCAGGGAGCAGGGCAGGCCGAGCTGCGCCAGGTTGGCCGCGATATTTCGTGCCACGCCACCGAAACTTTCCTCAGCGCAAGCTGGATTCGAGGTGGCCATTTGCAGCGGGGCGTGCGGGCGCAGCTTGCGGTCGAGGCAGGCGGCACCGATGCACAGCACGGTGCGCTCGTTGCGCAAGACATAGGCTCGGCCCAACAGCTTGCGTTCGCGGATCAGGCTGGCGATGTGGCCGGCCACGGCAGAGCGCGACAGGGCGAGCTGCTCCGCCAGCTCTTGCTGGGAAATAAAGGGGTTAGCCCGAATCAGCTCGTAAAGCTGTTCCTTGCGGGAGAGATCGGTCACGAAAAGCTCGCTATAAACATTTGTTTGCGATGCTAAACATTTGTCCGTTGCATGTCAAACGGAAGGCGCTCCTATAATAAACTCATATTTATAGCGCTTGCGTATAAATAGCAAAGAAAAATGGTATTTGCCATACATATAGACGATGATGCATAGTGTCGTGGTACGTTCAAAGGGCCTGTTCTGGCCAGCTCACCTAAAGATATAAAAACGAGGAACTCCATGTCTTCCAATACCCCATTCCAGGCAGCCGCCATCATCCGTGCTCGCATGCCGGCCAATTTCCAGCCACGCGTTGCAATGATCCTGGGCTCCGGCCTGGGCGTGCTGGCCGAACAGATGACCGATGCGGTGTCGATCTCCTTCGACGAACTGCCAGGTTTCCCGATCTCCACCGTGCATGGCCACGCCGGCCAACTGGTACTGGGTACGCTGGCTGGCGTGCAGGTTGTCTGCCTGAAGGGCCGCGGCCACTTCTACGAAGGTTACGGCCCTGCGGTGATGACTTCCGCCGTGCGCACCATCAAGCTGCTGGGCTGCGAAATGCTGTTCGTGACCAATGCGGCGGGCTCGCTGCGTCCTGAAGTGGACGCCGGTTCGCTGGTGGCGCTGAATGACCATATCAACTTCCTGCCTGGCACCCCGATGGTTGGCCCGAACGACGAACGTTTCGGTCCGCGCTTCTTCTCGATGGCGAATGCTTACGATGCGGACCTGCGCAAGCTGCTGCAGTCGACCGCGGCCGACAAGTCGATCACCCTGCATGAAGGCGTGTACATCGCTTACCCAGGACCGAACTTTGAAACCCCTGCCGAAATCCGCGCCTTCAAGACGCTGGGTGCTGACGTTGTCGGCATGTCTGTGGTGCCGGAAGTTGTGTCGGCCCGTCACTGCGGCCTGAAGGTGGTTGGCGTTTCCGTGGTTACCAACCTGGCTGAAGGCCTGTCGCCGTTCCCGCTGTCGCACGAGCAGACGCTGAAGTACGCGGCCGTTGGCGCGGAATCGCTGATCAAGCTGATTCTGGCGTTCCTGGATAATGTGGCCAAGGCGCCAAAGGCTTAAACCGGTAAATCTGGGTCAGGCACAAGTGCCTGACCCGACCCGCGGCCGCCGCATTAGCGGGTCTGACCCTTGGGTCAGACCCAGAATTTCGGGTTTGAATTGAGAGGCATCCCATGTCCCGCGCATTTATCCTGTTGTTAGACTCCTTCGGCCTCGGCGCAACGCCGGATGCCCACAAATACGGCGACCAGGCCTACAACACCTTCGGCCACATCGCGAAATGGGCGGCCAGCGAAGGCAAGCCGATGTCCCTGCCAACCATGGAAAGCCTGGGCCTGGCCGCAGCCGCGCATACCGCGTCGGGCGAATGGGCCGCCGGCTTTGAAAAGCGCGACGGTTTCACCGGCGCTTACGGTGCGGCGCGCGAGCAATCCACCGGCAAGGACACCCAGTCGGGCCACTGGGAAATCGCCGGCGTGCCGGTGCTGTTCGACTGGGGCTACTTCCCGAAAGAAGTACCGTCCTTTCCTAAAGAGCTGACCGACAAGCTGCAGGAACTGACCGGCGTGCCGGGCTTCCTGGGCAATTGCCACGCCTCCGGTACAACCATCATCACCGACCTGGGCGACGAGCATGTCGCCACCGGCAAGCCTATCCTGTACACCTCCGCCGACTCCGTGCTGCAGATCGCATGCCATGAAGAGCACTTCGGCCTGGAGCGCCTGTACGATATGTGCGAGAAAGCCTATGAGCTGGTCAAGCCGTACAACATCGGCCGCGTTATCGCCCGCCCATTCCTGGGCGCGAACGGCGACTACAAGCGCACCGCCAACCGCCACGATTACGCCGTGCCGCCAAGCGCGCCAACCTTGCTGGACCACGTGAAGAACGAAGGCGGCGAAGTGATCGCGCTGGGCAAGATCAGCGATATCTACGCCGCGCAAGGCGTGAGCCGCGTGCTGAAGGGCCCTGACAATATGGCGCTGTTCGACAAGCTGCTGGAAGCGCAGCGCGAAGCGGGCGACAAGTCGCTGACCTTTGTCAATTTCGTCGACTTCGACATGCACTTCGGCCACCGCCGCGACGTTGCAGGCTATTCGAACGCGCTGCATGAAATGGATGAGCGCCTGCCGGAATTCATCGCCAAGCTGAAGGACGGCGACTTGTGCGTGATCACTGCCGACCACGGCTGCGACCCGACCGCACCAGGTTCCGACCACACCCGCGAACATATTCCTGTGCTGTTCTTCGGCCCTGGCGTCAAGCCGCAGTCGCTAGGCATCTCGGAAACTTTCTCCGACATCGGCCAGACCATCGCGCATCACCTGGGCGTGAAACCTCTTTCCAACGGAACCAACCTGCTATGACTATGACCCCTGACTTCAAGCGCAACGAGGCGATTGGCCTCGACCTGGGCTGGCTGAATCACATCCATGTGAACAAGTCCGCCGCGGACCGCCGCGCCGCATCGCTGGCGAACCGCCGCACCGTGAAGAAAGAGTACCAGGCCGCCTGGCTGGTGAAGGCGATCGAGCTGATCGACCTGACCACGCTGGCTGGCGACGACACCCCGGGCCGCGTTGAGCGCCTGTGCATGAAAGCCATGCGTCCGCTGCGCCAGGACCTGGTGGAAGCTCTGGGCCTGCAGGAGCGCAAGCTGATGACCGGCGCCGTCTGCGTGTACCACGAGATGATCCAGCACGCCGATGCAGTGCTGAAAGGCCGCCTGCCTATCGCTGCGGTGTCGACCGGTTTCCCGGCCGGCCTGACCAGCATGGAAACCAAGGTGCGCGAAGTTGAACTGTCGGTCGCGGCAGGCGCGAAAGAGATCGACATCGTGATCACCCGCCAACACGTCCTGACCGGCAACTGGCAGGCGCTGTACGATGAGATGCTGGCTTACCGCAAGGCTTGCGGCGAAGCGCACGTGAAGGCCATCCTGGCTACCGGCGACCTGGTGACGCTGGAAAACGTGGCGAAGGCATCGTGGGTCTGCATGATGGCAGGCGCCGATTTCATCAAGACATCGACCGGCAAGGAAGGCGTCAACGCCACCATTCCGGTATCGCTGGTGATGGTGCGTGCAATCCGCGAATACTACGAGCGTACCGGCTTCAAGGTGGGCTACAAGCCGGCAGGCGGCGTGGGTAGCGCCAAGACTGCGCTGCAATACATGACCGTGATGAAGGAAGAACTGGGCAACGAGTGGCTCGAACCGCACCTGTTCCGTATCGGTGCATCGAGCCTGCTGACCGACATCGAGCGCCAGCTGGAGCACCATGTGACCGGCGCCTACTCCGCCGCCCATCGCCACGCGCAACCATAAGAAGACATCGCCATGCCAACAATTAACGAGATCCTCAATACCATGGACTACGGCCCTGCACCAGAAAGCCAGAAAGAAGCGCAAGCGTGGCTGGAGCAGCGCTCCCGCAAGTTCGGCCTGTTTATCGACAACGAATGGACTTCGCCAGGCGAAACCTTCGCCAGCTACAACCCGGCTGACGGCTCGCAACTGGCCGAGCTGACCCAGGCTACCGCTGTCGACGTGGCGCGCGCTGTGACCGCGGCGCGCAAGGCGCTGCCGGGCTGGCAGGCACTGGGCGGCCACGGCCGCGCCAAGATCATGTACGCCATCGCACGCCTGATGCAAAAGCATGCGCGCCTGTTCGCCGTACTGGAGACCCTGGACAACGGCAAGACCATCCGCGAAACCCGCGACGCCGACCTGCCGCTGGTGGCTCGCCACTTCTACTACCACGCTGGTTGGGCGCAACTGCTGGACGAAGAATTCCCAGGCCACCGCGCCGTCGGCGTCGTCGGCCAGATCGTGCCTTGGAACTTCCCGCTGCTGATGCTGGCATGGAAGATTGCTCCTGCGCTGGCCGCCGGTAACACCATCGTCTTCAAGCCGGCTGAATTCACGCCGCTGACCGCAATGCTGTTCGCCGAGATTTGCCAGCAAGCCGGCGTGCCAGCCGGTGTCGTGAACATCGTGACCGGCGACGGCCGCACTGGTGAAGCCATCGTCGGCCACCAGGGCATCGACAAGCTGGCTTTCACCGGCTCCACCGAAGTTGGCCGCATCATCCGCGAAGCCACCGCCGGCACCGGCAAGAAGCTGTCGCTGGAACTGGGCGGCAAGTCGCCGTTCATCGTCTTCGAAGATGCTGACCTGGACGCCGCGGTCGAAGGCCTGGTCGATTCGATCTGGTTCAACCAGGGCCAGGTTTGCTGCGCCGGTTCCCGCCTGCTGGTGCAGGAATCCGTACAGGAGCGCTTCCTGAAGAAGCTGAAAGCGCGCATGGACAACCTGCGCCTCGGTTCTCCGCTGGACAAGTCGATGGACATCGGCGCCCTAGTCGATCCGATCCAGCGCCAACGCATCGCAGGCCTGGTGGACTCCGCCCGTGCCGAAGGCTGCGAGGTGTACCAGCCAGCTGGCTGCGAACTGCCGGCCACCGGCTCGTGGTTCCCGCCAACCCTGATTACCGGCGCGTCGACTTCCGCTGCCGTGGCGCAAGCTGAAATCTTCGGCCCTGTGCTGGTGGCGATGAGCTTCCGTACCCCGGCTGAAGCAGTGCAACTGGCTAACAACACTGTGTACGGCCTGGCTTCCTGCGTGTGGACCGAGAACATTTCGCTGGCGCTGGACATGGCGCCGCAAATCAAGGCCGGCGTGGTGTGGATCAACACCGCCAACCAGTTCGACGCTGCTTGCGGCTTCGGTGGCTACAAGGAATCGGGCTATGGCCGTGAGGGCGGCCGTGAAGGCATGTTCGAGTACCTGGTGCCGGTGTCGGAAGATGCACGTCCGGCCGCGCCATCGTTCAAGAAGCCTGCCAAGCCGGATACCGAACACGTTCCTTCGACCGATCCGTTCGCGGTCGACCGCACCGCCAAGCTGTACATCGGCGGCAAGCAGTCCCGCCCTGATGGCGCCTACTCGCGCGCCGTCCACGGCGCCGACGGCAAATTCCTGGGCGAAGTGGGCGAGGGTAACCGCAAGGACATCCGCAACGCCGTTGAAGCTGCGCACAAGGCGACCGGCTGGACCAAGGCCACTGCGCACAACCGCGCGCAAGTGCTGTACTACATCGCCGAGAACCTGGCTGCCCGCGGCGCCGAATTCGCAGAACGTATCGCGGCGCAGACCGGCACCAAGAACGCCGAGAAGGAAGTGCAAGCTTCCATCGAGCGCCTGTTCTACTGGGCAGCATGGGCTGACAAGTACGACGGCCTGGCACACCAGCCGCCGATGCACGGTATCACCGTTGCTCTGAACGAAGCGATCGGCGTGATCGGCGTTGTCTGCCCGAACGAGAACCCGCTGCTGGGCTTCATCTCGCTGGTGGCTCCAGCTATCGCCGTGGGCAACCGCGTGGTAGCTGTGCCATCGGAAGCGTATCCGCTGTCGGCAACCGATTTGTACCAGGTGTTCGATACCTCCGACCTGCCGGGCGGCGTGGTGAACATCGTCACGGGTTCGGCTGACGAACTGGCGCGCACCCTGGCTTCGCACGCCGACGTTGACGCAGTGTGGCGCCACGACGGTTCCGCAGCCGGTTGCGCGGAAGTGGAGAAGCTGTCCGCCGGTTCGTTGAAGCGCACCTGGACCGGCGGCGCGAAAGGCCGCGACTGGTTCTCGACCGCGCAGGCTGGTGGCCGCGTCGTACTGGCGCATGCTTCGCAAGTGAAAAACATCTGGATTCCTTACGGCGTCTAAACCCGCCAAACCCGGTAAACCAGGGTCAGACCCAAGGGTCTGACCCGCCTGATCCGCAGTCCGCGGCTTCGGCACCAGTGGGTCCGACCCTTGGGTCGTACCCAGGTTTACCGGTTGGAAGTAAAAAAGAAAAGAGAAAAAAATGTTCCTCCCACAGGAAATCATCCGTAAAAAACGCGACGGCGGTGTGCTGAGCAAAGAAGAGATCCAATTCTTCGTCAAAGGCATCACCGACAACAGCGTCAGCGAAGGCCAGATCGCCGCGCTGGCGATGGCGGTATTCTTCAACGATATGACCATGGACGAGCGCGTGGCGTTCACCCTGGCCATGCGCGATTCCGGCGAAGTGCTGGACTGGAAATCCCTGAACCTGCCAGGTCCGGTGATGGACAAGCACTCCACCGGCGGCGTCGGTGACGTAGTCTCCCTGATGCTCGGCCCGATGATCGCTGCCTGCGGCGGCTTCGTGCCGATGATCTCCGGCCGCGGCCTGGGCCACACCGGCGGCACGCTGGACAAGTTCGATTCCATCCCAGGCTACTCCACCGTCCCGACCAACGACAAGTTCCGTGAAGTGGTGAAGGATGTCGGCGTGGCCATCATTGGCCAGACCGCGTCGCTGGCGCCGTCGGACAAGCGCTTCTACTCGATCCGCGACGTCACTGCGACCGTGGAATCGGTGGCGATGATCACCGGCTCCATCCTGTCGAAGAAGCTGGCCGCGGGCCTGGACGTATTGGCGATGGACGTGAAAGCCGGCTCCGGCGCCTTCATGCCGACCTACGAGAAATCGGTCGAACTGGCCGAATCCATCGTCAAGGTTGGCAATGGCGCGGGCACGCTGACTTCGGCCTTGCTGACCGATATGAATGAATCGCTGTCGCCATGGGCCGGCAATGCGCTGGAAGTACGCGGCGCGATCGACTACCTGACCGGCAAGTTCCGTCCTGCTCGCTTGCACGAAGTCACCATGTCGCTGTGCGCCGAGATGCTGGTGCTGGGCAAGCTGGCTGCCAACGAGGCCGATGCACGCGCCAAGCTGCAGCATGCGCTGGACTCCGGCGAAGCGGCTGAGCGCTTCTCGCGCATGGTTACTGCGCTGGGCGGCCCTGCCGACCTGGTGGAGAACATGGACAAGCACCTGGAGAAGGCGCCGATCGTGGTGCCGGTGCCTGCGCCGCGCGCTGGCTACGCTGCTTCCACCGTTTGCCGCGATATCGGCCTGGCGGTGGTGTCGCTGGGCGGTGGCCGTCGCCGTCCGACCGATGCGATCGACTTCGCTGTCGGTTTGACCGACCTGGTGGAACTGGGGCAGCCGCTGCAGGCTGGCCAGCCGATGGCCATGGTGCATGCGCGTACTCAAGCCGCTGCCGAGCAGGCGGTGCGCGAGGTGCAGGCGGCTTATACGATTGCTGATACTGCGCCTGCGGCGAATCCGATCGTGTACCGTACGATTCGCCCATAAAACCGGTGAAGCAGGGTCTGACCCAAGGGTCAGACCCGTCTTTGGCCAGGCCACTGACTCCGGAGATGGCGGGTCGGACCCTTGGGTCTGACCCAGATTTACCGGTTTTGGAGAAAGAATGAACAACGAAAAACTGATCGAACAGGCCAAGGCGGCGCGCCTGAAAGCCTATACGCCATATTCCAACTTCAAGGTCGGTGCCGCGCTACTGGCGAAGGACGGCAAAGTTTTCCACGGCTGTAACGTGGAAAACGCCAGCTACGGCCTGTGCAACTGCGCCGAGCGTACCGCCTTCTTCAGCGCCATCGCAGAAGGCTACCAGCCGGGCGATTTTGACAAGCTGGCAGTCGTCGGCGAAACGGACAACCCGATCGCTCCTTGCGGCGCCTGCCGCCAGGTCACGCTGGAATTGGGCGGCAACCAGCTGCCGGTCGTGCTGGCCAACCTGAAAGGCGACGTCCGCGAAACCACCGCAGCCGAACTGCTCCCGGAAGCCTTCGGCGGCTGGGACTTGAAGAAGTAACACGCGTGAAGAAGGCCATCGACGTTCAAACGGCCGTCGCCATCGCGGCGGCGGAAGCCATTGCAGCAAAGACCCAGGGCACCTTCGGCGTCGGCGGCGTGATGCTGGACGCCAGCGGCAGCGTGCTCAAGGCGCTGCATAACAACGTCATCAAGCATGGCCTGATCTATGACCCTACCGCGCACAGCGAACGCCAGTTGATCGACTGGTACTTCGCCGAACGCGCGAAAGGCAATGAACTGCCGCCTCCAGAGGAAGTCACGATTGTGACCTCGCTCGACCCGTGCTGCATGTGCACGGGCGCCATCCTGGCGGCAGGTTTCAATGTCGTCGTAGCGGCGCCGGACAGCAAGGCCGGTATCAACTACAACGGTTCCGCCTTTTATCCATCGCTGCCGGTGGCGCTGCGCCCGCAGGCCGAGCGCACTTTCGCCTATCCGGCCGTGCTGGGTACTTCCTCGTATGCACGGCGCGGGGCAGGGGCCTCGCCGAAGCCATTTTTCATCGGCAAAACCATCGCCGAGCCTACGCAAGCCTTATGCTCGCTGGTGTTCGAGGCCACCTCGGCCAACGTGATGGACTTGTTTAATATCGATCCGCCGCAAGCGGAGTTGAAAGACCCGGCTACGCTGCCGGAAGACCATTTCATCGTGCGTGCGCTGAAGCGCGCCTTCCCCGATGCCTTGACCTACCGCTGCGCGCCGCGCACGCCGGACGTGGGGCTGGCGCCGTACCTGCGGCAAGCAATGGCGCGCGACAAGGCGCAAGGCGGCAAGGGCGATGCGGTGGCGCTGCTGGACTCGTTCGGCAACCTGCTGCTGTGCTGCCACGGCCGCCTGCAGACATCCACCATCCGCACCGCATTCATGGAGTGCACGCGAGCCTATGCACAACTGCGCTACAAGCTGATGGAAGGCGCCGATGCGGCAACGCAGGCCGAGGTGCGCCATTACCTGGGGCACCCGAAAGACGGCACGTTTGTGTTTGCAGTGGGCCCGGATGAAGGCGCACTGAGCTTCATGGCGCTCGGCGCGTATGGATCGACCATGGAAGGCGCTCTGCCGCACAACAATCCGGCCCAGTTCCAGTACGTGCGCCCGGCGATGCCGGAGCAGGCGCTGCACGAACTGTGCAGCCACCTGCCTCCGCTGTACCGCAGCCTGATCAAGATTCGCCCGGCCCAGGTGGCAGATGCCGCCCTGGTCGCGGCCATCAACTAGCACTCAGCCAAGCAGGTTGGCGTCGCGCGCCAGCTGCCATTTGCCGGCAACGTTCTTGCGGTACACCGACAGCACATTGCCTTGCTTGTGCATGGTCTCGCCGCCCGCCAGCGGCGTAATTGCCACCCGCAACTGTGTTGTGCAGTAGGCCAGGTTGCCGCCGACCTCGACTTGCTGCACCTCGGCGTGCGATTCCACGCGATGCGATGCCAGCACCGCGCGCACGCCTTTCTCGAAGGCGGCTCGGCCGCGCATGATGGGCTGGCCGGCGACGTAGAACTCGACGTCTTCGGTCATCAGCGGCAAAATGCGGTCGACGTCGGCAGCCAGGGTGGCGCGGGTCCACTCCGCGACCAGCTCGCGGATTGCCTGCTCATCGCTCATTCAAGCTCCCTCGAAGGATGCGCTGGCATCGTTCTGCATCATGCCGAAGATATTGCCGTCCGGGTCCTTGGCATAGGCCAGCCAGCCGACGCCGGGCACCGGCATTCTCGGCACCGCGACTGTGCCTTTCAGTTCCGTCAGCAGGGCAAGGGATTTGTCGAGGTCTTCCACATCGACGGTGCAGACGAAGGCGTTGACGGAGGCGCCTTCTTCCGGGCGCGGCCCGCGGCGCGGCAGCAGGCCGCCATTGATGCCGGGCGCACCGACTTCTCCGGTGCCGACCAGCCAGTATTCGCCGCCTTCCCATTTGGAAAAGCTCCAGTCGAACATCTTTCCGTAAAAATCGATCAGGGCTTGTGGCTCGCTGGCCTGGATTTCAAAGTGAACTGCGCGTCCCATCAGTGCTCCCAAGGGTCATAAGTGCCTATGCTCCACACATGCCCTTCGGGATCTCGACAGGTAAATCCACGGCCGCCGTAATCTTCGTCCTGCAAGGGCATCTCGATTGGCGCCCCGGCTTGCACGCAGCGCGCGTGCACTTCGTCGGCGTCGTTGACGACCAGGTAGGCGGTTTGGGTGACAACCATCCCGAGCTGGGCTGGCTGCCTCAGCAAACGGCCATAGTCGGTGTCAAAGATGGAGCTTAGCATGACCATGCCGTTACCGTAAGAAAGCTGGGCATGGGCGATGGTGCCGTCTTCGTTGGGGACCACCAGCGTGGCCTTGAAGCCCAAGGTGTTACACAGCCAGTCGATGGCGGCCGGCGCGTCGCGGTAACGCAGGCAGGGCAGGATGGTCGCGCGCGTGGCCTTTGGAATCGTCATCGTTCTCTCCCGGTAATCACGGCATAGTCAGGTCAATATAGACCAGCACCGTAGCGGGGGCAAGCGAGCGCGGGCGACCTACATTTGCTGGAATAAATGGGTGTTGCCGCGGCTGACTTCGAGTTCTTCGGTGGAGTTGCGCACGCGGACCATCTGGCGGCCGCGCAGGTCGCGCGTCACCTCGGCAATCGCATCGACGCGCACGAGGGTGGAGCGATGGATGCGCCAGAATTCATTCGGGTCCAGCTCGTCTTCCAGTTCCTTCAAGGTTTTGCGGATCAAGAATTCGCCCTGGGCCGTTTGCACGCGCGTATATTTTTCATCGGCGCGAAAGAACAACACTTCCTTGGTGGAGATCATGCGCAGGCTGTTACCGACCTGGGCCTGGATCCAGTGCAGGTATTCTGGCTGCGGCGCGCCTGCGCCGGCCGCCGGGCTGCGGCCGCTCTGCTGCAACAGCTGGCTGAGTTGGCGTTCGATATTATTGGGTGTCTTGCCGAGGCGCGTTTGCAGGCGCTCGCAGGCGGTTTTCAGGCGTTCCAGGTTGACTGGCTTGAGCAGGTAATCCAAGGCGCCTTGTTCGAATGCCTCAATCGCATATTGGTCGTAGGCAGTGATGAAGACGATGTGGCAACGATTGAACAGCATGCGTGCCGCTTCGATGCCGGTCAGGCCGGGCATGCGGATATCGAGGAACACGATGTCGGGCTGGTGCTGGCCGGCCAGCGCGATCGCTTCGATGCCGTTGGCCGCTTCGGCCACGATTTCCAGCTCGGGCCAGGCTTCGTGCAGGCGCTTGCGCAACATGTCGCGCATCGGTTCTTCATCGTCGGCGATGATGGCGGTGGCTTTGGGCTGGTTGCTCATGGCTCAGGGCTTGGCAAAGATATCTGGTGCAAACGGAATGCAGATCGCGGCGCGGCAGCCGCCGTCGACCGGCTGCTCAATCAGCAATTGTGCGCGGGTGCCGTACATCAGCTTCAGGCGTTCGCGCACATTGGTCAGGCCGACGCCATCGCCGGCATAGGCATTGAAGCCGACGCCGTCATCCTGCACGTCCACTTGCAGCACGCTGCCGTTGACGCTGGCGCGGATATCGATGCGGCCGCCCGCCACTTTCGGCTCCAGGCCGTGCTTGATCGAATTCTCGATCAGGATCTGCAGCATCATCGGCGGGAAGGTCGCGCTTTCCAGTTCCTGCGGCACGTCGATCGATACCGACAGACGCGACTTCATGCGGGCCTGCATGATGGCGAGATAGGAATGCGCCATCTGGATCTGGCGGCCCAGCGTGCCGTTGCCGCGCGAGCGCATCTGGGGCAGGGTGGCGCGCAGGTATTCGATCAAATGGGTGTGGATCTTGGCCGCTTCCGGCGGGTCGGTCTCGATCAGCTGGCCGATCAGGGCCAGGGTGTTGAACAGGAAATGCGGTTCGACCTGCGCCTGCAGGGCCGACATCTGGGCTTCCACCAGGCGCCGCTCCAGGCTTTCGTTGCCGGCCTGGGCCGCGGACTTGCGTGCTTCGATTTCCGCCTTGCGCTTGCCGCCGGCGAGGATCTTCAGGCCGGCTGAGCCGATGATGAAGAAAGCTACTTGTTTCGGATGCAGCACAGGCGTCAGGCCGAGCAGGAAGGCGAGCATCCACGTCACGACCAGCTGGCGCAAAGGCACCTGTGCCAGCCAGTCGAAGAAGTCCCACCACAGGCTGCTGGCCGTGTCGCCAATCTCCCCAACGAAAGAGAGCACGCTGCGCGTCCGTTTACCCATGTTGCTTTTTGTCTCCGAAGACGTTGATGGCCAGCTTGGCAATCAGCACGCCGATAAACAGGGTGATGACCAGGGGCAGGATGGTCAGGAACAGGGCGATCACAATGCACATGCCAACGATGGCGGGCCAGGACATATGGTCCAGCGTGCGCACGAAGTGGCGGCCGATGCCGATAATGGCTTGCCAGACTTCTTTCACGGTTTCCTTGGCGCTTTTGTTAATCGTTTTCATCATTTCCTCCTTGCGTTTCGATGATGCAACTGTACCGCTGCGGGCGGCAACAGTGGAGTGACATCCGACGAATTGCACTGCGGGGCGGATGACCTGCCATGGGGCGCGATGAACGGCTAGCGTGCAGCCAGCCAATCGGATCGCAGCAAGCCGAAAAAGTCGGTGTCGCAGATCTCGCCATTGATGATCCAGCGCTCACGCATATGGCCCTCGTGCACAAAGTGCAAGCCCTTCAGCAACTTGGCGGAGGCGGTATTGCGCGGATCGATGTCGGCTTCGATGCGGTGCAGGCGCAGGACGCGGAACGCATGGTCGATCAGGGCGGCCATGGCTTCCTGCATATAACCCTTGCCCCAGAACGCGCGGTCCAGCATATAGCCGATATCGCAGCGGCGGTTCTGGCGGTTGAAACTGTACAGGTTGATAATGCCGGCCAGCTCGCCCCCGACCTCCACCCCCATGCGCAGCAGGTCACCGCTTTGGTAGCCCTCCTGCGCGGCGGCGAGATAGGCTTCGGCCTGCCCCATGCTGTCCCACGGCGCGCTGCTCCAGTAGCGCATGGCGTCCGGGTCGGAATACATGCGGTACAGCGCAGGCACGTCGGCTGCGGACAGTGAGCGCAGTTGCAGGCGCTGGGAGCTCAGGGTGAAGGGTGCGAAAGCTGGCATGGAGTGCTGACTCTAGGAATTTTTTGCATTTTAACAAGGAAGGCCAGTAAAATCAGTTTTAGCTTTTTGATACTATTTTCTCACCCATTTACGGAGTGGTTTCATGCGTATTTTGCTGGCAAGTACCCTGGTTTTATCCCTGTTCGCCCCGGTGGCGCAAGCCCAGATGTCGAGCGGGAATGGCGGAGCGACATTCAACGGCATGGATCGCGCCGATGATCCGACCAAGGCAATGATGACGCGCTTTATCGATGCCAGCCGCATGACGCTGACTGGCAGCCAGCAATTGCTGGCCGCCCTGGGCCAGCCGCAGGAAGCGGCGGCAATGGGCGAGCGCGCCGGCCAGTTGTCCGAAGCGATGTCGCGCCGTGCGGTTGAGGAGACCCTGGAAACCCAGTTGCGCGGCGTGACCTCGGCCACCAAGGCGCTTGCCGCAGGCGGCCCGGTGCCGGCCGCACGGCTGGAACCTGGCCTGGCCACGCTGGCCCAGGCGGTTGCGCAATACGAGCAGCTGATGAAAGACTTGCCGGAAGCAAAGGCGGCAATGAATACCATGCGCAAGATCAGCAAGGTCGATACGCCCACCTTCTTCATGCTGCGTAGCCTGCCGGGCAGCACCGCCAGCCTGAAGCAGGAGATTCGCGCTGTGGCGCAGGCGTGCCAGCAAGCTGGCGTCAAAGTCCCCGAGGCCTTGCTGGCAATCTGAGCCAATGATAGATTGGCATGGTCCAAGCGATCGGAGGAGTTCGGCATGCAACTCGGTGTATTTTCCCTTAGCCTGAACGTCAAAGACATCCGTGCTTCGCGTGAGTTTTACGTGAAGTTCGGATTCAAGGACTTTGGCGGCAATATCGAGCAGAACTGGCTGATCATGAAGAATGGCGAGCAGGTGATTGGCCTGTTCCAGGGCATGATCGAAAAGAACACGCTGACCTTCAATCCCGGCTGGGACAGCAATGCACAGCTCGTGCCGGGCTACACCGATGTGCGCCAGCTACAACACCAGCTTGAAGAAAACGGCGTGGCGCTGGCCGCCCGCGCCGACGAATCGGGCAGCGGGCCGGCCTACATCATCGCCATTGACCCGGACGGCAATCCTATCCTGATCGACCAGCATATTTAAGCGCAGCACCACTTTGAAATTCCTTGATCGCCTTAGCCTTGACTCATCCACGGATGCGCGGGTCATTCGCCGCGCTTATGCTCGCGAACTGAAACTCATCAACCAGGAAGCGGAGCCTGCGGCGTTCCAGTCTTTACGTGAGGCCTACGAGGCCGCATTGCGCTGGATCGAGGAGGGCGCGCAGGAGCTTCCTGAGCCCATTCAGGAGCATGGGCCGAAGGAGGGTGCGCTGGCGCAATTGCATGGGCTTCAGTCGCTGGAGCACGCGCGGCAAGCGTTGCACCAGCTGCGTCCGGTGAACCTGGCGGATTCCGAGACTTTTGAAGCAGCGGTAGCGGCATTGCTGGATGAGGGTTGGCGTCCGGGACATGAGTATCTATTCCCGGCTGCATGTGAAATATTCTACTGGGATGGCCGCCGGCTGCCTGCCTACCTGGATGATTTTGACGCACTGGCCGGTGCCATCGAGGACCTGAAGTTTTTGCGGATGCAGCCGGAAGAGGCGCGCACCAATCATACGCGTGTGATCGACTGTCTGCGCGATACTGGGATGCCGGGCCTTGCAGACCTGGCGCGAGATATCCTGATTGCGGAATTCGTATCCACCAGGTACCCGGACTTGACGTACCTGACCTGTGCGCCGCGCAAGGTTGAACAGTGGCGCAAGCATATGTCGCAGCTGGTGGCGCAGGTAAAAGCGCAGGAAACTGGCCGGCTGGAGGAAACTGAATCGCGCTCACTCGAGTTGCTGCGCTGGTTCGGCCTTGCCTGGGTCGTTGCCTGGATCTACTTGGGTGCAACCGACTTCCGGATCTTGCGCAAGAAGGAACCGCTGCGGCAACTCACCGTGATGGAAATGCAGTGGATTACAAAGAATGTCGAACCGATCCGGGTCGAACGGCCGGTTGAATATGAAGTAAGCCTGAGCGAGAGTGGCGACATCAGCGGGCTTGATCTTGTAGAGAGCCAGGACGGTGCTGCCGTCAGCGGCGTGGCCGATGCAATCCGCATAGCCGCCCCTTACCCGGCTGAATATCCGAGAGTGTTCCGGGTCCGGTTCCCGATTTAAGGGGAACGACAACTTGAAACTGGAAAGCCAATGAAGATTCGCCTATCGATGATCGCGGCAGCACTGGCGTTTGGCGCGGTAAGCGCCTTTGCCGTGTCGCCATCGGAAGAACTTGCGCGACAGGCCGATGCATGGGACAAAGCCATCATCCGCAAGGACCGCGCCGCCATCGCGGACAACATGGCGGAAGAGTTCCGCCAGATCAGCGCGCGCGGCGACGTGGCCGGCAAGGCTGCCTTTCTCGACGCGATCATGTCGCCCAAGCTGGTCATCAATCCCTATGGCGTGGACGACATGGATATACGCTTCTACGGCGACGACGTGGCGCTGGTGAGCGGCCGCACGCGCATGACCGGGAGTTATGACGGAAAACCGTTCGGCAGCCATTACCGCTATATTGACGTCTATGTGCGCAAGGAAGGGAAGTGGCGCGTAGCAAGCGTGCAGATCACACCAGTACAGGAGTAGGCCATGAACGACCGGCTGGATCTTCCCCAATCGAAGCTGGTTGCCATCGTCGATGCCCAGCTTGAACTGGCGCGGCTTGGACCGGCCTTCGGCGCCCTGATGGACCTGGCTGCGGCAAAAGCCATGCAGTTGACTGGCGCGGATGGCGCCGTCATCGAGCTGGTGGAAGGCAGCGAGGTGGTCTACCGCGCGGCACATGGCCTGGCGGAAGCGCAGCTTGGCCTGCGCATGCAGATCAAAGGCAGTTTATCGGGACTCGTGCTGACCTCGCGCCAGCCTGCCACCTGTACCGATTCCGAAATCGATGAACGCGTGAATCGCGAAGCCTGCCGCCGAGTGGGTCTGCGTTCGATGGCGATCCTGCCGCTGCTGTTTGGCGAGCAGGCGGGCGGCGTGCTGAAACTGGCGTGGCGTGCACCGCGGCCTTTCGATGAAGATGAAGTGCTGCTGGGACAGGCGATTGCCGACATGACTGCCGCGCTGATGTTCCATGCTTCGCAAGAGGGCGCGCAAGTCCTGCAGCGCAAGGTGACGCAAGACCCCGCGACGGCGCTGCCAAACCGTTCTTCGTTTTACGAGCAATTGCGGGTCCGGGTTGATGATGCGATAGCGCGCAGCGGCCATGTGGGCGTGATGGTGGTGCGCGTGCGTCCGCAGCACCGCGACGTGATGGTGGAACTAGCGCGGCGGCTTGGCAGGGAATGCCGCGAGGGCGATGTGCTGGCACGCTTGGGTGTCGATGAATTCGGCGTGATCCTGAGCGTGGCTGCACGGCGCTCCATCGTCCAGAGCCAGGTGCTGCGCTTCAAACAGGCCGCGACAAGGGAGCCGCTGTTGTTGCCGGACGGCGCGAAAGTCGACCTGACGTTGCGCTTCGGTGGCGCGCTATATCCGGATGATGGCAGGGCCATCTCGGAATTGCTGGCGGTAGCGCGGGAGGCCGGGTGAGCGTCGCATTGCCTGGCTTGAGCTATGGTTTGGCGGGGAGCAGGGAGGCGATCACCAGCCTGGTGATGGTCTCTTCAGCATTGACGAAATCGGCGCCGGTCAATTGGCCGGTGCCAAGCACCAGCTGCATCTGCCTGGAGAAGTCGGCGTAGGACTGGGTCATGGCCCAGATCGCAAACAAAAGGTGGGTGGCGTTGACGGGGACGATGCGGCCTTCGGCGATCCAGCGTTCGAATACTTCGATATCCTTGCGCACCAGCGGCACCACGCGTGCTCGAATCTGCTCGCCATATAGCGGTGCGCCGCTGATCACTTCCATGGCGTAGACGCGCGAACCCCAGGGATGCTCGCGCGAGAAATCCAGTTTGGCTTTTATATAGGCTCGCAGCACTTCGGCCGGCTCGCCGTCCGGTTCCGCAATATTGGCCATGCGCGCCAGCCATTCGTCCAGCACATCGTCCAGTACGCGCTGGTAGAGCGCCTGCTTGGTCGGGAAGTAGTACATCAGGTTCTGTTTCGACAGGCCGACGTTGTCCGCAATGGTGGAGACGGAGGCGCCTTCGTAGCCCGACTCCGCAAACACGCGCACGGCTTCGGCGGCGATATCCGCTTCCAGCCGGTCGCGGTTGATCACGCGGCGCAATTTAGCTGATGCCATATTCCCTCCTGATGGACTGCAGGAAGTTCCGCAGTTGTGGGCTGTCCGAATAAGCGACGTTGAAGCGGAACCAGATCGATGCCGGCTGCCGTAATTGGAAAAACTCGCCGGGTGCGAGCAGGATGCCGGACTTCAGCGCCTGGTCCGCCAGCAGCTTGCCGTTGCAGTCCTGCGACGGCGCCTGTTGCCATCCGGCGCTGACGAACATGCCGCCGCGTGGCCTGGCGATCGGTGCCATGCCGGCCAGCGCAAGCAGGTCGGTGGTGCGCTCGCGGCCTTCGGCCAGTTGCGACACCAGCTTTTCCACCATGCGTTTGTAGGGCCGTGCGGTGATCGCGTGGTAGGCGGCGCGTTCGTTCACTTCCGAGGTGGTGAGGCCGGCCAGCATCTTCACGCGTACCAACTCTGGCAGCAGCGAAGCGGAAGCGCAGATAGAACCGACGCGCAGCACCGGCGACAGCGTCTTGGAAAAGCTGCCGACCCGGATCACGCGCCGCAAGCCATCCATCGCGGCCAGCGAAGCTTCGCCGCGTGCGGTGAGCTCGCGGTAGATATCGTCTTCCACCAGCCAGAAGTCGAACTGTTCGGCAAATCCCAGCAGGCGGTGCGCCTGGGCCTGCGTCAGGCTGGTGCCGAGTGGATTTTGCAGCACGGTGTTGACGAACATGAGCTTGGGCTGGGTCTCGCGTGCCTGCGCCGCGAGGAAATCCATATCCAGGCCATGCTCGTCGCGCGGAATGCCGACGGCATGGCAGCCGTGGTGGCGGATCAGCGACAGCAGGTTGCTGTACACCGGGTCTTCCACGAAGACCGTGTCGCCCGGCTTGGTCAATGTGCGCAGGATCAGGTCGAAGGCGTGAGTGGCGCCATGCGTGAGCAGGATCTGCTCCGCTTCAATAGCGAACAGTTCGTCGCTTAAGGTGGACGCCATGTATTGCCGCAGGCCGGGGAAACCGAGCGGGTGACCGTAGCCGCGCAGGCGGTTGGCCGGGATGCGCATGGCGTGGCGCACCGCGTCGAGGATGGTGTCTTCGCCATACCACTCGGGCGGCAGCCATCCGGCACCGACTGGCAGCGCCTCGGAGGCGCCGGAATACAGTTCGGGCGTCAGGGCATCGACGGCGGCCGGCGTGGCGAACATGGCCGTCTGCGGCAGCAGGGCCGGGACGTCGTGGCGAGCAACAAAATAGCCGGAACCGCGGCGTGATGACAACAGTCCGAGGGTGACCAGGCGGTCGTAAGCTTCGACAACTGTAAAGGTGCTGATGCCATTACACTTCGCAAATTGCCTGACCGACGGCATCTTTGTGCCAACGCGCAGCTCGCGGCTTGCCACCATGGCGCTGATGGCGTCCACGATCTTTTCAACCAGGCTGCCCTTCTTCGCGCGCTCAATGGAAAGCACGGGCCATGCGGAGTTGGGAGTTGCGCTGTCGTCCATTGGGGCCTCTAGAACTGTACTGTTTTTGCTACCTGTACGGTTGGAACGTTTCCGCGTATGTGTATATGTGCCATAGTTAACTTGCTGTCTATTATTGCATCATGATTTTGCCAACTGGTAAAGTTTTTTGAGCATCGTAAAAAACCCACCGAGGGAGATAGCAATGAACGAAGCCCGGCCGCAGTCCCTGGCATCTTTCTGGATGCCGTTCACGAACAACCGAGATTTCAAGGCCAGTCCGCGCCTGCTGGTTTCTGCGGAAGGCGTGTATTACAAGGACGTCGATGGCAACCAGATCCTGGACGGCACCGCAGGCCTGTGGTGCGTACCGTGCGGCCACCGTCAGCCGAAAATCGTGGCGGCAGTCAGTGAAATGGTCGGCCAGCTTGACTTCGCGCCAACCTTCCAGATGGGCCACCCGGCCGCCTTCGACCTCGCCGAAAAACTGATGGAATATACCAACCATCGCTTCGGCCACGTGTTCTATACCAACTCCGGTTCCGAAGCGGTGGATACCGCGCTGAAGATTGCGCTGGCCTATCACAAGGCGCGCGGTGAAGCTTCCCGCACGCGCCTGATCGGCCGCGAGCGCGCTTATCACGGTGTCGGCTTCGGCGGCATCTCGGTCGGCGGCATTGCCGGCAACCGCAAGCCGTATGGCACGCTGCTGCCAGGCGTCGACCACCTGCCGCACACGCACAACCTTGAAAAGAACGCCTTCACGCGCGGCGAGCCGGAGTACGGCACGCACCTGGCCGATGAACTGGAGCGTATCGTGGCGCTGCACGACGCATCGACCATCGCCGCCGTGATCGTGGAACCGGTGGCCGGCTCCACCGGCGTGCTGGTGCCGCCAAAGGGCTACCTGAAGCGCCTGCGTGAACTGTGCACCAAGCACGGCATTCTGCTGATCTTCGATGAAGTGATCACCGGTTTTGGCCGCCTGACCACGCCGTTCGCGACCGACTACTTCGACGTCGAACCGGACATGATGACCGCCGCCAAAGGCCTGACCAACGGCACTATCCCGATGGGCGCGGTGTTCAGCAAGAAGTTCATCCACGACGCCTTCATGGATGCGCCGGCTGGCATTGAGCTGTTCCACGGATACACCTACACCGGCCACCCGGTGGCCTGCGCCGCGTCGCTGGCCACGCTGGAGGTATTCAAGGAACAGAAGCTGCTGGACCACGCCAAGGAGATCCAGCCGTACTGGGAAGATGCGGTGCATTCGCTGAAAGGCCTGCCGCATGTGATCGACATTCGCACCATTGGCCTGGTAGCCGGCATCGAGCTGGCGCCGCGGGCCGGTGCGCCTGGCGCGCGCGCTTACGCCGCGTTCAAGAAAGCTTTCGCGGATGGGCTGTTGATCCGCACCACCGGCGACATCATCGCGCTGTCGCCACCACTCACCTTTGAGAAGAAGCACATCGACGAATTGTTCGACAAGCTTGGAAAGGTTTTGAAGACGCTTGATTGAAAACCGGTAAACCGGGGTCTGACACAAGTGTCAGACCCTGTCTGATCAGCTGGCGCGGGGTTGGTTCCAGGTCTTTGATTTTCGTCGAAAGTCAAAAGCCTCGAACCAAAACCAATAGCGGCTGAGCAGACAGGGTCTGACACTTGCCGGATGGCCGTCCCGTCAGACCCCGGTTTACCGGTTCCTAAAAACGAGAGGAGACGAACCATGTTGGTAGGCGTACCGAAGGAAATCAAGAATCAGGAATCGCGCGTTGGCCTTACCCCGGCCAGCGTAAAGGAACTGACACTCCGCGGGCACCAGGTCATGGTGCAACACAACGCGGGCGCTGCAATCGGTCTGACCGACGAAATGTACGTGGGCTCCGGCGCTACGATCATCCCGACCGCGGAGGAAATCTTCGCCAAGGCCGAAATGATCGTCAAAGTGAAGGAGCCGCAGCCGCAAGAATGCGCAATGCTGCGTCAGAACCAGATTCTCTATACCTACCTGCACTTGGCGCCCGATCCCGAGCAGACCAAGGCGCTGGTGAAATCCGGCGCGGTCTGCCTTGCGTATGAAACCATCACCGGACCGAACGGCGGCTTGCCGCTGCTGGCGCCGATGAGCGAAGTGGCGGGGCGCATGTCGATCCAGGCCGGCGCCGCCCATCTTGAAAAATCCAAAGGCGGCATGGGCCTCCTGTTGGGCGGCGTGCCTGGCGTAGCCCCGGGCCATGTGGTGATTATCGGCGCCGGCGTGGTCGGCACCAATGCGCTGCAGATCGCAGTCGGCATGGGGGCACGCGTGACGGTGCTGGACAAGAACGTCGACCGCCTGCGCCAGCTTGACCTGGTGTTCGGCAACCGCATCCAGACCATGTTCTCCAACGCCCACACCATCGACGATGCGGTGACCGATGCCGACCTGGTGATCGGCGGCGTACTGGTGCCTGGCGCCGCGGCGCCAAAGCTGGTCACGCGCAGCATGGTGTCGCGCATGAAGCAAGGCTCGGTGGTGGTCGATGTGGCCATCGACCAGGGCGGCTGCTTTGAAACCTCGCACGCCACTACGCACGAAAGCCCGACCTTCATCGTCGATGGCGTAGTGCACTACTGCGTTGCCAATATGCCGGGCGCGGTTGCCCGTACTTCCACCTTTGCGTTGAACAACGCCACCATCGGCCATGCCGTCGCGCTGGCCGACAAGGGCTGGGCCAAGGCCATGAAGGCCAACCCGCACCTGCGCAATGGACTCAATGTCTGCCAGGGTCACGTCACCTATGAAGCGGTGGCGCACGATCTTGGCTATACCTATGTGCCGGCGGAATCGCTGCTGGCTTAATCCTCAGGGCTTGAAATGAGCAATCTCGATACCATTACCCACTTTATCAATGGCGCCAAGGTCGATACGGCCGGCGGGCGTTATGGCGACGTATTCAATCCCGCGCTGGGCGAACCGGTGGCCCGCGTGGCGCTCGGCACAGCAGAGGAAGTCGATGCCGCCGTGCGTGCTGCGGAAGCGGCTTTTCCGGCCTGGTCCAACACGCCGCCGCTGACCCGGGCGCGCGTGCTGTTCAAGTATCTCGAGTTGTGCCACCAGCACACCGAGGAATTCGCCGCCATGCTGACCCGTGAGCATGGCAAGACGTTCGCGGACGCCAAGGGTGAAGTGGCGCGTGGTATCGAGATGGTGGAATTCGCGGTCGGTATCCCGCAGCTGATGAAGGGCGAGTACACCGACCAGATCGCGCGCGGCATCGATGCCTGGTCGATGCGCATGCCACTGGGTGTGGTGGCCGGCATCACGCCATTCAACTTCCCGGTGATGGTGCCGATGTGGATGTTCCCGATCGCCATCGCTTGCGGCAATACCTTTATCCTCAAACCGTCCGAGCGCGATCCGTCGCCATCGCTGCTGCACGCGCGCTTGCTGAAGGAAGCCGGCCTGCCGGATGGCGTGTTCAACGTTGTGCAAGGCGATAAGGTGGCGGTTGACGCTCTGCTGGATCACCCGGTCGTGCAGGCGGTCAGCTTCGTCGGATCGACACCGATCGCGGAGTACATCTATTCGCGCGGCTCGCAGCATGGCAAGCGGGTACAGGCGCTGGGCGGCGCCAAGAATCATATGGTGGTGATGCCGGACGCCGATATGGATATGGCCGTTGATGCGTTGATGGGCGCTGCCTTCGGCTCTGCGGGAGAGCGCTGCATGGCGATCTCCGTTGTCGCGGCGGTCGGCGATGCGGCCGATAAACTGCTGGGCGCACTGAAAGAGCGCACGGCTGCACTGAAAGTGCGCGACGGCATGGCGTCCGATGCCGAAATGGGGCCGGTGGTGACGTCGGTCGCCAAGCAACGTATCGAGCGCCTGATTGGCGAAGGCGTGGAGCAGGGCGCGACCCTGGTGGTCGATGGCCGCAACTACCAGGTTGCCGACCGCCCGAACGGCTTCTTCATCGGCGGCACGCTGTTCGACCACGTCACGCCGGACATGACCATCTACAAAGAAGAGATCTTCGGCCCCGTGCTGTGCGTGGTGCGCCTGCCGGATGTGGCGACCGCAGTTGAGCTGATCAACAAGAATGAATACGGAAACGGCGTCGCAGTGTTCACGCGAGATGGCGGCGTGGCGCGCGAATTCGTACGCCAGATCCAGGTCGGCATGGTGGGTGTCAACGTGCCGCTGCCGGTGCCGATGGCATTCAATAGTTTCGGCGGGTGGAAGCGCAGCATGTTTGGCGACCACCACGCCTATGGTCCGGAAGGTGTGCGTTTCTACACCCGCCACAAGGCCGTGATGGAGCGCTGGCCAAATACCGCAAGTGCTGGCGCACAGTTTGCTTTCCCACAGATGAAGTGAGGATGGAACCAATGATCGAGTCACTCAAATACATACCGCAGCCGAAAGCCACGAACGAAGAGCTGGCCGGTCATTTCACGGACCTGGCGCCGCCCCTTACCGTGCGCCAGGCTGCTATTGAAAGCGCGCGCTGCCTGTATTGTTACGACGCGCCGTGTACGCGCATCTGCCCAACCAGCATCGACGTGGCCAGCTTCATCCGCAACATCCACGACAGGAACGTGAACGGCGCTGCTGTCACGATCCTGCAGCAGAACATCCTCGGTGGCAGCTGCTCGCGGGTGTGCCCGACCGAGATCCTGTGCGAGGACGCCTGCGTGCGCAATCATGACGCGGAAGGGCAGCCTGTCAAGATCGGCCTGCTGCAACGCTTTGCGCTCGATAACGCAACGCTGGACGGTCATCCGTTCCAGCGCGCGCCGTCGACCGGGAAGAAGGTGGCCGTTGTCGGCGCCGGCCCTGCAGGCTTGTCTTGTGCGCACCGCCTGGCCATGCTGGGCAACGATGTCGTCATTTTCGAAGCGCACGAGAAATCCGGTGGGCTGAATGAATACGGCATTGCGAAATACAAACTGACCGACAACTTCGCACAGAAGGAAGTCGACTTCCTGTTGGGGATCGGCGGCATCGAGGTGCGTCATGGCCAGAAGCTGGGCGCCAACCTGCACCTGAAAGAACTGCACGCGCAATACGATGCAGTCTTCCTCGGGCTGGGCCTGGGCGCCAGCCGGGCACTGGGCCTGACCGGCGAAGACGCTCCCGGGCTGATGGCGGCGGTGGATTACATCGCCGAACTGCGCCAAGCCGACGATCTTGCCAAGCTGCCGGTGCCGCGCCGCGCTATCGTGATCGGCGCCGGTAATACCGCCATCGACATGGCCGTGCAGATCCAGCGCCTCGGCGCGGAAGAAGTGACGATGGTTTATCGCCGCGGCTTCGACGCCATGAGCGCAACCCACCACGAGCAGGATATTGCCAAGGCCAACCAGGTGCGTATGCAGACCTGGGCGCAGCCGCAGCAGGTCCTGCTGGACGAAGCTGGCCGCGTGCGTGGCATGCGCTTCGAACGCACGGCGATGGAAGGATCCCGCATGATCGGCACCGGCATTACTTTTGAACTGCAGGCCGATGCGATTTTCAAGGCGATCGGCCAGGCGATGGAGCCGGCCGCTTTGGCCGATCCGTTGGCTGCGATGCTGAAGCGCGACGGCGACAAGATCCATGTGGATGACAGCTTACGTACCATCCTGCCGGGCATTTACGCCGGCGGCGACTGCGTCTCGCTGGGCCAGGACCTGACGGTGCAGGCCGTGGAGCACGGCAAGCGCGCCGCAATGGCGATCCATTCCGACATCCAATCGAAGAAGGGGGCAGCATAATGGCCGACCTGAGCGTCAACTTCTGCGGCATCAAGGCGCCGAATCCATTCTGGCTGGCTTCCGCACCGCCGACCGATAAGGCATACAACGTGATCCGCGCCTTTGAAGCAGGGTGGGGCGGCGTGGTCTGGAAGACGCTGGGCGAAGATCCGCCGGCGGTCAACGTGTCCTCACGCTACTCCGCCATTTATGGCAAAAACCGTGAAGTCCTGGGTTTCAATAACATCGAGCTGATTACCGACCGTTCGCTGGACTTGAACCTGCAGGAAATCACCGAGGTGAAGAAGGCCTGGCCGGACCGCGCGATTGTGGTGTCTCTGATGCTGCCTTGCGAGGAGCATTACTGGGCGGCGATCTTGCCGAAGGTGGAGGCGACCGGTGCCGACGGCATCGAGCTGAATTTCGGTTGCCCGCATGGCATGCCGGAGCGCGGCATGGGCTCCGCTGTCGGCCAAGTGCCGGAGTACGTGGAGCAGGTGACGGCATGGTGCAAGAAGCACACCAGGCTGCCGGTGATCGTCAAGCTGACACCGAATATTACCGACATCCGCCGCCCGGCACGTGCAGCCAAGTCCGGCGGCGCCGATGCGGTTTCGCTGATCAACACCATCAACTCCATCACCTCGCTGGACCTGGACAAGATGGTCGCCTTCCCCAACGTGGGCGGCGCCAGCACTCACGGCGGATATTGCGGGCCTGCGGTCAAGCCGATTGCACTGAACATGGTGGCCGAGATTGCGCGCGATCCCGAAACGCGCGGTTTGCCGATTTCCGGCATCGGCGGCATCGGCAACTGGAAGGATGCGGCTGAATTCATCGCGCTTGGCGCAGGTTGCGTGCAGGTCTGCACCGCGGCGATGCTGCACGGCTTCCGCATCGTGCAGGAGATGAAGGATGGCCTGGAGCGCTGGATGGATTCCAAGGGCTACAAGTCGCTGGACGATTTCATGGGCAAGGCGGTATCGAACACCACGGACTGGAAATTCCTGGACATGAATTACAAGTCCATCGCGCACATTAACCAGGACGACTGTATCAAGTGCGGCCGCTGTTATGTGGCCTGCGAGGATACGTCGCACCAGTCCATCTTCCAGCTGGTGGACGAAGCCACCGGCACGCGCACTTACAAGGTCAATGACGACGAATGCGTCGGCTGCAACCTGTGCGAGATTACCTGTCCGGTGCAAGGTTGTATTACGATGGTCGCGGTCCCAACGGGCAAACCTTACATGAACTGGACGCAGGATCCACGTAATCCTCGCGCCGAAATCAAGGAGACTGCATGAGCGACAATTCCCAGTTGTGGAACGAAGACCTGGCCCCGACCAATGAATCGCAGCGCACCTGGCGCTGGTATCACTTCGCTGCACTCTGGGTTGGGATGGTCATGTGCATTCCCGCCTACACGCTGGCTGCCAGCCTGATTGAAGGCGGCATGTCGGCGGGACAGGCTGTCCTCACTGTTTTCCTCGCCAATACCATTGTGCTGTTGCCGATGCTGCTGATCGGGCATGCAGGCACCAAGTACGGCATTCCATACGCGGTGTTGGCGCGCGCTTCGTTCGGAACTTCCGGCGCGCGGCTGCCGGCGCTGATGCGCGCCATTGTGGCCTGCGGGTGGTACGGCATCCAGACCTGGTTTGGCGGGCAGATGATCTATACGCTGCTTGGCGTGATGATGGGCGGCGAGATCGGAGGCGCCAAGATCGGCGGCCTTGGCATCAATGGCGCGCAGCTGCTTTGTTTCATCGCATTCTGGGCGATCCAGTTCTGGTACATCGTGCACGGCATGGATGCGATCCGCAAACTGGAAACTTATACCGCGCCACTGAAGATCATCATCTGCTTCGTGCTGCTTGGCTGGGTGTACCAGAAGGCGGGCGGCTTCGGTACCTTGCTGGAACAGCCATCGCAGTTCGTGGAAGGCGGTAAGAAAGCCGGTCAGTTCTGGCCGACGTTCTGGCCTTCGCTGACGGCGATGATCGGCTTCTGGGCCACGCTGGCGTTGAACATCCCCGACTTCACCCGCTTCGCGAAAACGCAGCGCGACCAGGTGCTGGGCCAGTCGGTTGGGCTGCCGGTGCCTATGGGCCTGCTGGCTGCGCTGGCGGTGATCGTCACTTCCGCCACCGTTGTTTTGTACGGCAAGGCGATCTGGGATCCGGTCGACCTGGCCAGCCGCATGACCGGAGTGGCAGTGCTGGTGGCGCTGGTGGTCCTGCTGATCGACACGATCTCGGTCAACCTGGCGGCCAACCTGGTTGGCCCGGCCTATGACTTTTCCGCGTTGGCGCCAAAGCATATTTCCTACCGTACCGGCGGCTACATCACTGCAGGCATCGCACTGGCGATGATGCCGTGGAAGCTGCTGGAGACCACGCAGGGCTATATCTTCACATGGCTGATTGGTTACTCGGCCTTGCTCGGCCCGATTGCGGGCGTACTGATCGTCGACTACTACCTGATTCGCAAGACCGAGCTGAACGTCGGCGCGCTGTATGTCGACAACGGTGAATACAGCTACACCAACGGCTGGAACTCCGCTGCGTTGCTGGCCTTTGCGTTTGGCGTGGCGCCCAATGTGCCGGGCTTCCTGAATGCAGCCTTCCCGGCATCGTTCGGTGACGTGGGCGAAGGCTTCAAGCTGATTTATACCTATGCATGGTTCGTCGGCATCGCGATCGCGGCGCTGGTGTACGGCATCTTGATGAAGGGCAGGGCGGCCAAGGCCGTGCAACCACCGATTCCGGAGAACGCGTAAATGGCAACTTTGATTCGTGGCGGTACTGTAGTCAACGCGGACCGTGCTTTCCGCGCCGACGTGCTGTGTGAGGGCGACAAGATCGTTGCCGTTGGCCCCGCGCTTGCAGCGCCGGCGGGGGCGGAAGTGATCGATGCCGGCGGCCAGTACGTGATGCCGGGCGGGATCGACCCGCACACCCACATGAACCTGCCCTTCATGGGCACTGTCACCCAGGATGATTTCTTCACAGGCACGGCGGCTGGCCTATCTGGCGGCAACACCACCATCATCGACTTCGTCATCCCCAGCCCTCAGCAACCGCTGCTCGAGGCTTATCACCAATGGCGGGGCTGGGCGGAGAAGGCGGCGGGCGACTACACCTTCCACGTGGCGATTACCTGGTGGTCGGACAAGGTGCATGAGGAAATGGGCACTCTGGTGCGTAACCATGGCGTGAACAGCTTCAAGCATTTCATGGCGTACAAGAACGCCATCATGGCGGACGATGAAACGCTGGTGAAAAGCTTCCGCCGAGCGCTGGAACTGGGCGCGATGCCGACCGTGCATGCCGAGAACGGCGAGCTGGTGTATCAGCTGCAGCAAGACCTTCTGCGCCAAGGGATCACCGGGCCGAAGGCGCATCCGCTGTCGCGTCCACCGGCGGTGGAGGCTGAGGCGGCCAACCGCGCCATCGCGATTGCCAACGTCCTGAATACGCCGCTGTATATCGTGCACGTGTCATGCAAGGAATCGCTGGACGCCATCACCCGCGCCCGCGCCGCCGGCCAGCGTGTGTACGGCGAGGCGCTGGCCGGCCACCTGATCGTGGACGACAGCGTGTACGACCATCCCGACTTCGAATTTGCAGCGGGACACGTCATGAGCCCGCCATTCCGCAGCCGCGAGCACCAGAAAGCGTTGTGGCAAGGCCTGCAAGGCGGTAACCTGCACACCACTGCCACCGACCACTGCACCTTCTGCGCCGAGCAGAAAGCGGCAGGCCGCAACGACTTCACCAAGATCCCGAACGGCTGCGGCGGCGTGGAAGACCGCATGGCCGTAATCTGGGATGAAGGCGTCAACAGCGGAAAGTTGACTCCGTCCGAATTCGTGCGCGTAACGTCGGCCAATGCTGCGCAGATCTTCAATATCTATCCGCGCAAGGGTGTGATAGCCGCCGGTTCGGATGCGGATATCGTGGTGTGGGACCCGGAAGGCACCCGCACGATTTCGGCCAAGACCCAGTTTGCAAAGGGCGGCTTCAATGTCTTCGAGGGACGTACAGTCAAAGGGATTCCGAGCACCACGGTGGCGGCAGGCAAGGTCGTTTTCCATCGTGGAGATTTGCGGGCAGTCGAAGGCGCAGGGCGCCACATCGACCGTCCAGCTTTTGCGCCAGTGACGGCGCGCTAAGGAGTGCAGTATGAGCGATCTACGCATTAACAGCGACCGCCTGTGGGACTCGCTGATGGAGCTGGCCAAAATTGGCGCGACCCCGAAAGGTGGGGTCAAACGCCTGACCCTGACGGACCTCGACAAACAGGGCCGCGACCTGGTGACAGGTTGGGCGCGCGATGCTGGATTGTCGATCACGGTCGACCAGATCGGCAATGTCTTCATGCGCCGCGACGGCGAAGACAACACGCTGCCGCCCATCATGACCGGCAGCCATATCGACACGCAGCCAACAGGCGGCAAGTTCGATGGCAACTATGGTGTGCTGGCAGGGCTGGAAGTCGTTCGCACCCTGAATGACAAGGGCGTCAAGACGCGCGCGCCAATCGAAGTCGCGTTCTGGACCAACGAAGAAGGCTCGCGTTTTGTGCCGGTGATGATGGGCTCCGGTGTTTTCTGCGGCGCCTTCACGCTGGAGCATGCCTACGCCGCCAAGGACACCGAGGGCAAGACGGTGGGCGAGGAGCTGGAACGCATCGGCTATAAAGGTGATGAAGTGCCCGGCCAGCACCCGATCGGTGCCTACTTCGAAACGCACATCGAGCAGGGCCCCGTGCTGGAGGATGCCGACAAGGTGATCGGAGTAGTGCCTGCCGTGATGGGCCTTTCCTGGTACGACTGCACCGTGACCGGGATGGAAGCCCACGCCGGCCCGACCCCGATGCACTTGCGCAAAGACGCGATGCAGGTCGCGGCCCAGATCATTCCCGAAGTCGTCGCCATCGCCAACCGCTACCCGCCGTATGGACGCGGCACGGTTGGCATGATGCAGGTCTTCCCCAACAGCCGCAACGTGATTCCCGGCGAGGTCAAGTTCAGCATCGACCTGCGCAATGTGAACGACGAGCTGCTGAACAAGATGCATGAAGACATGCTGGCCTTCATCGACAAGACTTCCGCCGAAACCGGCCTGCCGGTGAAGATCGAGCGCGTCTCTTATTACCCGCCATGCCCGTTCCATCCCGACTGCGTTGGCGCAGTTCGCAAGGCGACGGGGAAGCTGGGCTACTCCACGATGGACGTGGTCTCAGGCGCCGGCCACGACGCCATCTACGCCGCCCGCGTCGCCCCCGCAGGCATGATCTTCGTCCCCTGCAAGGACGGCATCAGCCACAACGAAATCGAAGACGCCAAGAAGGAACACCTGGAAGCCGGGTGCAATGTGCTGCTGCACGCCATGCTGGAACGAGCTGGCGCCGTGTGAGCTTAGTGTGAGCGCGCCGCACGGCTGGCTTTACTGGGCGTTGTTGTCGGCCGCTTTTGCCGCACTGACGGCCGTCTTCGCCAAGATCGGCATCCGCGATGTGGATTCCGATCTGGCGACGCTGGTACGAACCGTCATCATTGTTTTCGTGCTGGCGGCCTTTGTCGGCCTGACCGGCAAGTGGAGCGACCCACGCGAGCTGCCCGGTCGCACCCTGCTGTTCCTCACGCTCTCCGCGCTGGCGACCGGCGCCTCCTGGGTATGTTATTTCCGCGCGTTGCAACTGGGTGATGCATCGAGCGTCGCACCGGTGGATAAACTCAGTGTCGTGCTGGTGGCCATCTTCGCAGTCGTTTTCCTCGGCGAACGCCCGTCGCTGCAATCGTGGTGCGGCATCGGCATGATCGCTGGAGGCGCTCTGGTGCTTTCTCTTAAGGCTTAACGTCGAAGTATCCGCGCCGAGGCCGAAGAGTGGCTGGACCTGAAAATTCAGAAGTCAAAGCCATTTGCTTCCTGTGGGAGCTAACTAGCGTCCAAAGGCGATGCGCGTGATGGCGACAGTGGCTTCGTGGGCCAGGTCTTCCAGCTCTTTATGCTGGGGGCGGGTTTCGGAGATGAACAGCATGGTGCCCAGCATCTGCGCCACGATCAGCGTGCCGCGAATCTCGCACTGCTGCATCGACAAGGCCGGGTCGATCTCGTGGATCAGGTTGCGCAGCGTCCTGCGGGCGCGGGTCATCATGGTGTCGAACAGCTTGGTGGCGACCGGATGGCGGTTGGCCAAGGCGGCAATCTCGAAGAACAGGCCACTCGACACCTGGTCACGCAGGTCGGCCAGGAAGTAATCGATGATCGACTCGAATAACTCCACTCGCGGGCCAGAGCCGGCGGCGGCGACGCGTTCGTCGATGCCCGCCTGGTAGCGGGCGAACGTCTGTTCCAGCAGCGCTTCGATCAGGGCATCGCGGCTCGGGTAATAGTGCTGCACTGTCGACAGGCTCACGCCCACTTGTTGCGCCACGCCGCGCATGGCAAGTGCCGCATAACCGTCGTGCGCCAACAACAACCGTGCTGCCTCCAGGATCGCACTGGCGCGCTCAAACCCTTTGGTGGTGGTGTTCGATTCCTTTGCCTGCAGGGGCGTGTCTGACTTTTTCTTCATAGAGCACGAATTATCCCGTCGATTGACAAATAGGTCAACTGACCGATACTATTTCGGTCAACTGACCTATAACATCAACGGAGACCTTGCCTGATGATTCCTCGCACCCTATTCAACGAAGAACACGAGATGCTGCGCGAATCCGCGCGCCGCTTCATGGAAACTGAGATCGCACCGCACCACGAGCGATGGGAAGAGCAGGGCTACGTGGACCGCGATGCCTGGCTGAAGGCCGGCGCCGCAGGCTTCCTGTGCCCTACCATGCCGGAGCAGTACGGCGGCGTAGGCGTGGACCGCCGCTACAGCATGGTGTTGATCGAGGAGCAGGCGCGCGTCGGCGCTTCCGGCCCGGGATTCATGCTGCACTCGGAAATCGTGGCCCCGTACATCCTGCACTATGGCAGCGAGTACCTGAAATCGCACTACATTCCCAAGCTGGCCACCGGCGAAATGATTGGCGCGATTGCGATGACCGAACCAGGCACCGGCTCCGACCTGCAAGGCGTTGCGACCACTGCTATCCGTGACGGCGACCACTACATCATGAATGGCTCCAAGACTTTCATCACCAACGGCTGGAATGCCGACTGCGTGATCGTGGTCGCCAAGACCGATCCAACGGCCGGTGCCAAGGGCATCAGCCTGTTCGTGGTCGACACCACGATGCAAGGCTTCAGCAAAGGCAAGCGCCTGAAGAAGGCCGGCATGAAGGCGCAGGATACTTCCGAGCTGTTCTTCGAGAACGTGCGCGTACCGGCGAAAAACTTGCTGGGCGAAGAGGGCATGGGGTTCAAGTACCTGATGCAGGAACTGCCGTGGGAGCGCATGCAGATCGCGATCATGGCCGTGCAAGCTGCCGAATCGGGCCTTGAATGGACCGTGCAATACACGCGTGACCGCAAGGCCTTCAAGCGCCCGATTGCGGAGTTCCAGACCATCGCCCACACGCTGGCCGAGATCAAGACCGAGGTGCAGATGTGCCGCGTGTTCGTGGACCGCTGCATGGAACTGCTGATTGAAGACAAGCTGGATGCCGCGACGGCGTCGATGGCGAAATACTGGACCACCGAGATGCAGTTCCGCGTGCTGGACAAGTGCGTGCAGCTTCACGGCGGCTATGGTTATATGTGGGAATACCCGATCACCCGCGCCTGGGCCGACGCACGCGTGCAGCGCGTGTATGGCGGCACCAATGAGATCATGAAAGAACTGATCAGCCGCACGCTGTAAAGGAGACCAGCTTGGAAGCTTATATCTTTGATGCCGTGCGCACGCCGCGCGGCAAGGGCAAGAAGGACGGTTCGCTGCACGGCGTAACCCCGCTGCGTTTGGCGGAGACTGCGCTACGTGCGCTGGTCAGCCGCAACAATTTCGACAGCGCGATCATCGACGACGTGGTGTTGGGCTGCGTGGAGCCGGTTGGTGAGCAGGGCGCCTGTATCGGCCGTGTGGCGGCGCTGGCGTCCGGCTACGCCGAATCAGTAGCAGGCGTGCAGATCAACCGCTTCTGCGCTTCGGGCCTGGAGGCCTGCAATATGGCTGCGGCCCAGGTGATGTCCGGCCAGTCCGACATGGTGGTCGGCGGCGGCGTCGAAGCGATGTCGCGTGTACCAATGGGTTCTTCGGGCGGCGCATGGCCGGTCGATCCGCAAAGCGCCTTCGACTCCTACTTTGTTCCGCAAGGGATTTCTGCGGATGCGATTGCCACTATCTGGGGCTACAGCCGCCGCGATGTCGATGCGTATGCCGTCGAGTCGCAGCAACGTGCCCACCGCGCATGGCAAGAGGGCCGCTTCGCTCGTTCGGTCGTGCCCGTGATGGACCGCAATGGCTTGACCATGCTGGCGCGCGATGAACTGGTGCGCCCGGAAGCTACCGTTGAATCGCTTGGCGCGCTGAAGGCCTCGTTCGCCGAGATGGGCGCCAACTTCGGCTTCGACTCCGTCATCACACAGCGCTATCCGCAGATCGAGCAAATGCAGCACGTGCATCATGCCGGCAACAGCTCCGGCATCGTGGACGGCGCGGCGGCGGTGCTGATCGGTACCCGGGAAGCAGGCGAGCGCGCTGGCCTGAAACCGCGTGCCCGTATCCGCTCCTTTGCATCCATCGGCAGCGAACCATCCATCATGCTGACGGGCCCAAGCTACGCCGCGGAAAAAGCATTGAAGCGCGCTGGCATGAATGCGTCTGACATCGACCTGTATGAACTGAACGAAGCCTTTGCTTCCGTGGTGCTGCGTTTCATGGAAATGATGAATGTGCCGCACGAGAAAATGAACGTGAATGGTGGCGCCATCGCCATGGGCCACCCGCTGGGCGCGACCGGCGCCATGATCCTCGGCACCCTGCTGGACGAGCTGGAACGCCGCAACCTGCAGACCGGCCTTGCCACGCTGTGCGTCGGCGCGGGCATGGGCACAGCCACCATCATCGAGCGCATTTAAGGGAGACAGACAATGATTGATTACAGCCTGGATTCGCATGGCATTGCCACCCTGAGCTGGAATATGCCGGGCCGCAGCCAGAATGTGCTGAATGAGGAAAGCTGCGTTGCGTTGTGCGAATTGGTGGAGCGCGTAGTTGTCGATGCCGCGGTAAAGGGCATATTGATGACGTCCGCCAAGCCAGACTTCATCGCTGGCGGCGACCTGGAATGGCTGCTGTCCGCCAAGACCGCCGAGATGTTGTTCGAGCGCGTGGTGCGCCTGGATCGCGCGCTGCGCAGGCTGGAAACCTGCGGCAAGCCGGTCGCCATGGCGCTGCCTGGCACGACGCTGGGTGGTGGCCTGGAAGTGGCGCTGTGCGGACATTACCGCGTGGCGGCGGATAACCCGAAAGCGCGTTTCGGGTTGCCGGAAGTGACGCTTGGCCTGCTGCCGGGCGGTGGCGGCACGCAGCGCTTGCCGCGCCTGGTCGGCATCCAGAAGTCGTTGCCGCTGCTGTTGGAGGGCAAGCGCCTGACTGCCGGCGCGGCGCGCGAGTTGGGCATCCTGAATGAAGTGGTTGCGGCCGGCGGAGAAGTGGCGGCGGCACGTGCATGGCTGGAGAGCGCGATTGCTGCGGGTGGTGTGCAGCAACCATGGGACGCGAAGGGATTCAAGATTCCTGGCGGAGCTGTGTCCTCACCGGCAGTTCAGCAGGTCTTCATGGCCGCCAACGCCATGCTGCGGGCCAAGACCTATGGCAACTATCCTGCGCCGCGCAATATCCTGTCCTGCGTGTACGAAGGCCTGATCACGGACCTCGACACCGGCTTGATGACGGAAGCTCGCTACTTCGTGCAAACGGTGTTGTCGCCGGAAGCGAAGAATATGATCCGCACGCTGTTCTTCAGCATGAATGAGGCAAACAAGCTGGCCTCGCGTCCGAAAGACGTGCCGCAGCAAAAGTACAGCAAGATTGGCGTGCTGGGGGCAGGCATGATGGGGGCCGGCATTGCTTATGTCGCAGCCAAGGCGGGCATCGAAGTGGTGCTGGTCGATACTGCGCAGGAAGCAGCTGAGAAAGGCAAAGCGTATTCGGCAGCGCTGCTCGCCAAGCAGCAGCAACGTGGCCAGGTCTCCGCCGAAAAAGCGGAAGCGTTGCTGGCGCGTATTACCGCGACGACCGACTTCGCGCTGCTGGCCGGGGCTGACCTTGTGGTGGAAGCGGTGTTTGAAGATCGCGGCATCAAGGCTGACGTGACGCGCCGTGCGGAGGCTGTTCTGGGCGCCGATGCGATTTTCGCGTCGAATACTTCCACCTTGCCGATCAGCGGCCTGGCGGAAGCGAGCGCGCGCCCGGCCAACTTCATCGGCCTGCATTTCTTCTCGCCTGTGGACCGCATGGCTATCGTCGAAATCATCGTCGGCAAAGAGACCTCCGATGCCACGCTGGCGCGTTCGATGGACCTGGTGCGCGCATTGGGCATGACGCCGATTGTGGTTAACGATTCGCGCGGGTTCTATACGAGCCGGGTGTTCTCGACCTATGTGTTGGAGGGCCTGGCGCTGCTGGCCGAAGGTGTAGCGCCCGCGCTGATCGAAAACGCCGGCCTGCAGGCCGGCATGCCGGTCGGCCCGCTCGCGCTGACCGATGAAGTGTCATCCGAATTGATCTGGAAGATCGATCGCCAGACCCGCGTTGACCTGGGCGACGCATACAAGGGGCGCCCAGGCCACGAAGTTGCGGCGCGCATGGTGGAACTGGGCCGCATCGGCAAGAAGGCCGGCAAGGGCTTTTACGACTATCCGGAGGGTGGCAAGAAGTCGCTGTGGAGCGGCCTGGCGGAGTTGTTCCCGCGGGCCGCAGTGCAGCCCGACGTCAGCGCTGTGGTGGAACGCCTGACTGTGGTGCAGGCCGTGGAAACCGCGCGCTGCATGGACGAGGGCGTGCTGCGTTGCGTGCGTGACGCGGACGTCGGTGCTATCCTCGCTTGGGGCTTCCCACCATTCCGCGGCGGTCCATTGAGCATGGTCGACAATGCCGGCCCGGCGGTCTTTGTGGCGCAGTGCGAACGACTGGCAGCCGTGCACGGCGACCGTTTCATGCCGCCTGCGCAGTTGAAAGCAATGGCTGCTACCGGAGCTACTTACTACACGGAGCGTTGAGATGGGTGTGCTGTCCGGAGTCAGGATCATCGAGATTGCGGGCATCGGCCCGGGACCGTTTTGCGGCATGCTGCTGGCGGACCTGGGCGCGGAAGTGATCGTGGTCGAGCGCCCCGGGCCGGCGGAGATTCCGAGCGCCGGCATCCTGCGCCGGGGCAAGCGCTCGCTGGCGCTGGACCTGAAGGAACCCGGCGCCATCGACACGGTGCTGCAGCTGATCGAGGATGCCGATGGCTTGATCGAAGGCATGCGGCCCGGCGCAATGGAGCGCCTTGGTCTTGGGCCGGAAGTATGCCTGGCGCGCAATCCGCGCCTGGCTTACGGTCGCATGACCGGCTGGGGCCAGGAAGGCCCGCTGGCGCAAGCGGCAGGGCATGACAACAACTACATCGCGCTCTCCGGCGCGCTGCATTACGCCGGGGCGGGCGACGTGCCGCCGGTAACGCCACCAACGCTGGTGGGCGACCTTGGCGGCGGTGCGTTGTATCTTGCGTTGGGACTCGTTTCCGCCATCTTGCACGCACGCGGCGGCGGCAAGGGACAGGTGATCGACGCCGCCATCGTTGACGGTTCTGCCCACATGATGAACCTGCTGCTCGACTTGTCGGCGGCTGGCTTGATGCGCGAGCCGCGCGGTACATCGGTACTCGATGGCCCGCACTGGTTCAACACCTATCGCTGCAAGGATGGACGCGACATTACGGTAGGAGCATTGGAAGGCAAATTCTACAAGCTGCTGTTGGAAAAACTCGGACTGGCCGAAGACCGGCGTTTCGCGGCCCAGCATGCTGCGGGCCAGTGGCCGCTGCAACGGGCTGCATTTGCGGAGTTGTTTGCAATGCGTACGCGCGATGATTGGTGTGCGCTGCTGGAAGGAACGGATGCCTGTTTTGCGCCAGTGCTGGCGCCGTCCGAGGCTGCCCGGCATCCGCATTTGCAAGCCCGTGGTACCTATGCGACTGCAGGAATATTGCAAGCGAACGCCGCGCCGCGTTTCTCCGGTACGCCTGCACCGGCGGCCCCGAATGCGATTCCCGCCGTCGGCCAGCATAACGAAGAGATCCTGTCACAACTTCGTTGAAGGCGATAGAATCCGCTATTTCATGAAATTCAAACAACTCATCCTGGCTTTGCCGGCTGTGTGCCTGATGCACCTGGCGTCCAATGCGATGGCGCAGTCTTCGCCCGAATCGGCTTTGGTCCAGGCGCGCGCCGGTTTCACTACCAAGATCATTCGTAAAGGCGAGAAGTACCCGGCCATCCCCGCGCCACCGGCAGGCGTCTTTGAGCGTGTGCATTACAAGTCGCCGGCTGGCGCTTTAGCAGCTTATGTCACCCCGAAACCGCAGGGGAACGGCAAATACCCGGCCATCATATGGATCACCGGGGGTGACAGCAGCTCCCTGGAACAGATGTGGGCACCAAAGCCGCGCGAGAACGACCAGAGCGCAGCCGCATACCGCAAGCCGGGACTGGTGCTGATGTTGCCGAGCCTGCGCGGCGGGAACGACAATCCAGGCCGGCGCGAAGGCTTCTACGGCGAAGTGGATGACGTGATCGCTGCCGCGGATTACCTGGCCAGCCTGCCGTATGTTGATCCTCAACGCATCTACCTGGGCGGGCATAGCACCGGCGGTACTCTTGTAATGCTGGTCGCGGAAAGCACCCGGCGATTCCGGGGCAGCTTTGCGTTCGGACCGGTAGCTTCGGCGCATTACTACGGCGAGGACTACAACTACTACGACATCAAGGACATGCAGGAAGTGACGCGCCGCGCACCGATCCTGTGGATGGACTCGGTCCGCAGCCCGTTGTTCGTGCTGGAAGGCGCCATCGGCGGCAATGTGCAAGACCTGCAGGACATGCGCCTTAAGAACAAGAACAAGGCTATCCGCTTCATGGAAGTGGCGAACAAGTCCCACTTCAGCATCCTCGCTCCCGCCAACGATATGATCGCGGCAAAAATCATCTCCGCCGCGAACAGTGGCGGCGAAGTCGATATCAGCCCGGCCGATATCAGCGAGTTATCGAAGCGCCGCTAACGAAATTGCGCAGGAAGTCCAGCAGCACCGTGGTTGCGACTTCTGCGTCGTCGGCGGTCATGGTCTCCAGTGGGTTGTGGCTGATGCCACCATTCCCGCAGCGTGTGAACAGCATGCAGACGTCGGTCAGGGCGGCAATCGCCATTGCATCGTGGCCGGCGCCGGATAGCAGGTCGAAGCGCGGCAGGCCGCTGCGCTGGACTGCATCGCCCAACTGCTGCATCAGCCATGGTGCGCATGGTGCCGCGTTGGCTTCAACGATCTTCTCCACCTTGAACTCGATGTTGCGGCGGGCGCAAATTGCCGCCAGTCCATCCAGTACGTCGCGCACGGCTGCCTCGCGCACCGCGTCGTCGGCAGCGCGAATGTCGAGCGACAGTTTGCATGCGCCCGGAATGACGTTGACGGAGCCGCCTGGTACCTGAAGCTGACCGACGGTGCCGACCAATGCTTCGCCATGCGCACAACGCTGCTCGACCAGTAGAACGACTTCGGCCGCCGCTGCGGCGGCATCTTTTCGCATATGCATCGGCGTGGTGCCAGCGTGGCTGGCGACGCCTTGCAGCTCAACCAGGAAGCGCGAACTGCCCGCTATGGCAGTGACCACGCCGACCGGCAGGCCACGCTGCAGCAATACTGGACCTTGCTCGATGTGGACCTCGACGTAAGCGGCGATATCTTCGCGTCGCCGAGCGATGGATGGAATAGCGGCGGCATCATGGCCGGCGGCGGCCAGCGCGTCGCGCATCTTGATGCCATCGGCGTCCACTGCATCCAGCAGGGACATATCGAATTTTCCGGTGACGGCATTACTGCCCAGGAAGGTGCTGCGGAAACGCACGCCTTCTTCTTCCGCAAAGCCGATCACTTCGAAATTGAACGGCAGCTTTTCGCCCTTGGCATGCAGGTGGCGTACAACGGCGATCGGCAGCAGGATGCCGAGGCGGCCATCGTATTTGCCGCCGTTGCGCACGGTGTCGTAATGCGAACCGGTGAGGATGGTCTTCGCGCCCGGCACGTCGGACAGGTAGCGGCCGACCACGTTGCCGACAGCATCGATCTCGACCTGCATGCCGGCCTCGCGCATCCAGGTGGCCAGTTGTGTTGCGATGGCGCGGTGGGCGTCGGTCATGTAAGCGCAGGTGAGGGCGCCTTCGTCGTCGCTCCACTGCGCCAGCTCTTCAGACCATTGCATGATTTGCGGGCCGAACTCCAGATTCACTCCGAGCAGGTCGTTCAGTCGGATTTCGGCGATACGGTGAATCTGGCGCAGGCACTCCGCCATTTCGTCAGCCTTCTGGTTCTTCAGGCGGCGCGCAAAGGTGGAGATGACGGCTTCACGCGTCAGGCCCTGTCCCGTCGGACCTTTGACGGCGAGGATGAAGGGGAAGCCGAACTTGGCGTTGTAGTCGGCGTTCAGCTTGTGCAGGGTAGCAAATTCCTCCGCGCTGCACAGGTTCAGGCCAGACTTGGCCTGTTCGCCGGTCGATTCGGCGGTCAGTTGGCCGGCGATGGCGGCCTTGCCGGCCAATTCCGGGTGGGCGCGGATCAGGCCGAGCTGCTCGGCTTCGGATGCGCCGGTGACCACGCTTTGCAAGGCCTGCTTCAGCGCGGCCAACGACGTAAAGGGCCGCTGCGCCGCCGCCCGTTCGGGAATCCATGGCGAGTGCTCATAAATGCCGCGCAGGCGGTTAACAAAAGCAGCCAGGTCGCAGGAGTTCAGTTCAGGGAGAGTGGTGGTCATCGCAGTTGTCCTATCTTGAACAATCGATCATATCCCGCCGAGGCAGCCCGGCCTATAAGCAGGTGGGAATGTAGCCCCTATACGATATGATATAGCCTCCTCAATATAACGGAGTGCCAATGAAGGGATTGCTGCTGTGGGCAATCAGCTTATACCAGCGCTTTATCTCGTCTTACAAAGGCTATTCCTGCGCCCATCGGGTATACAAAGGTGGCCAGGGATGCTCCGGTTATGGGTATAGAGCGATCGCGCGCCATGGCACCCGCAAGGGCCTCGCATTGCTGCATCGCCGGTTACAGGCGTGCGGCACCCAACTCCGGCTGCACAATCCCCGCATGCATCCACAGGCCGGTAGCTGCGACCTGCCGGACGTGAACTGCCATGGCTGCGACGCCCGGTGTGGCGATGCGCTCGATGTTGCCGATTGCTGTGTAAGCGTCGGCGACTGCTGGCCGGGACGCAGCCGGGATATGAAGACCGGCCCCGGCGTCGAAGATAAGAGGAAGGAATATGAGCGCCTCCGCCGCGAACGCGAGCGGAAAAAGTAGCCCCGTTAAGTCAACGCCTTGGCGGCGGCGGTTACCTGGTCGCGCAGCCATTTGTGTTCGGGGGCCTGGTGCACTCGCTCGTGCCAGAGCTGGTAGAAGCGCATCGGCGGGAACTTGACCGGCGGGGTGAATACCTTGAGCGGCAGCGAGTTTTCATAGAAGCGCAGGAACTGGCGGCCGGTAGTCAGTACCAAGTCGGTCTGCGCCAGCATGTAGGGGATCAGGCTGAAATAGGCCGATTCCACCGCCACATTGCGCCGCATGCCCTGGCGTTCCAGGAAGGAGTCGATCACGCCGCCGTAGCCTGGCACCATCTGCGATGGCGCGACGTGGGGCAGGGTGAGGTAGTCGTCCAGCGACATCGCATCGCTGGCGGTGCGCTTGGCGTATGGGCTGCCGGCGTGCATGGCGCAAACGATCGGGTCTTCGAACAGCTTGGAAATGTGCAGGTGCTGCGGCGGCTCGTCCCAGTTGGCGATGACCAAGTCCATGTCGCCGTCCGACAGCAGGCGCAGGTAGTCGGTGCCGGGGCCGATCGAGTGGATCACCACGCGGCTTTTGGGCGAGCCGCGGCGCAGCATCGCCACCACGTTCGGCAGGAACTGGCTGTCCAGGTAATCCGGTGCCGCGATATTGAAGGTCCGTGCTTCTTCCTGCGCCACGAATGGCGTCTTTTTCACGAACAGCGATTCCGTTTCGTCCAGGATGCGCTTGGCCGGCTTGAGCAGGCTTTCGCCGTGCTGGGTCGGCACCATGCCGCGCGCGCCGCGCACCAGCAGGGGGTCGCCAGTCAGTTCGCGCAGTTTGCGCAGCGAGGCCGAAATGGAGGGCTGCGGCTGATTCAGTTTGAGCGCCACGCGCGACACGTTCTTCTCGACCAGCAGCAGGTAGAGAATTCGGATGAGGTGAATATCGAGGTGTTGCGGCAGGCCGGACATCTTGCGTACGTATATGAATTCGAATATCTTGAATATACGACATATTTCATGTTGCAGGGGCTCGAAAACGCGTATCTTCGATAGATTGCCACTTCTTCAACTCAAGGATTTACATGGAATACCTGCTGCCCTACGGCCTGGAATGGGCGAACCTGCTGGTACGCTGGCTGCACATCATCACGGGTATAGCGTGGATCGGCGCGTCGTTCTATTTCGTATGGCTGGACAATTCGATCCGTCCGCCGGCTCCAGGTTCGGACCTGGCGAAGAAGGGCGTTTCCGGCGAGTTGTGGGCGGTGCATGGCGGCGGTTTCTATAACCCGCAAAAATACCTGGTGGCGCCGGCCGAACTGCCGAAGGAACTGCACTGGTTCAAGTGGGAGGCGTATACCACCTGGTTATCGGGCATTGCGCTGCTGACCATCGCCTATTATTTCAATGCGCAGGCCATGATGGTGGACAAGCAGGTGGCCGACCTCTCCAGCCTGCAGGCGGTCGGCATCGGCATCGGCTTCCTGGTTGCAGGCTGGGTGGTGTACGACGCGCTGTGCCGCTCCCCGCTGGGCAAGAGCGAGAACTGGCTTGGCCTGGTCGTGTTCCTGCTGCTGGTTGCGGCGGCTTATGTGCTGACGCACCTGCTTAGCGGGCGCGCAGCCTTCATTCATATCGGCGCCATGGTCGGCACTATCATGGTGGCCAACGTGGCGATGCTGATCATTCCGGGCCAGCGCAAGATGGTGCAGGCCATGCAGGCTGGCAGCCTGCCGGATCCGATCCACGGCATCAAGGCCAAGCAGCGCAGCGTGCATAACAACTACTTCACGCTGCCGGTGCTGTTCATCATGATCAGCAACCACTATGCGATGACTTACCAGAACAAGAATGCCTGGCTGGTGCTGGGCTTCATCATGGCGGCAGGCGTCTTCATCCGCCACTTCTTCAACCTGCGCCACAAAGGGCGCGTCGAGTGGCGCTATCCAGCGATCGGCGTGGCACTGCTGCTGGCGGTTGCGGTGGTGATTGCTCCGTCCAAGCCAGTTGCCGTGAAGCCTGCCGCGGATCCTGCCGCGCAATTCGCGAAAGTGAAAACCATTCTCGACCAGCGCTGCCTGGCCTGCCATTCGGCGACGCCAACTCAGCCGGGCTTCGCTACCGCGCCAGCTGGCGTAATGTTCGACACGGCCGACCAGATCCACCAGCGTGCGGCCCAGATCCACAAGCGCGCGGTGGAGCAGAAGGATATGCCGATCGGTAACCTGACCAATATGACTGACGCAGAACGTGCCGAGCTTGGCGCCTGGTTCGCTGCAGGAGCAAAATGATGAATACCAAATTGACCCAATGGATCGATGACCACTTTGATGAAGAAGTGGCCTTCCTGCAGCAGGTGCTGCGCGTGCCAACCGATACCCCGCCCGGCAACAACACGCCGCATGCGGAAACTGTGGCGGAGCTGGTAAAGGCTTATGGCTGGAGCGCGGAAAAGCACGTCGTGCCGGAACAGGAAGTACGCGATTACGGCATGGAATCGATCACCAACCTGATCATCCGCCGCGCATATGCGGCGGGCGGCCCGACGGTTGCGCTGAACGCGCATGGAGACGTGGTGCCGCCGGGCGAGGGCTGGACCTATCCGCCCTACGGCGGCGTGATCGACAACGGTTATATCTACGGCCGTGCCGCAGCCGTGTCGAAGTGCGACTTCGCCACCTACATCTTCGCCGTGCGCGCGCTGGAAGCGCTCGGCGTCAAGCTGAAAGGCGGAGTCGAGCTGCACTTCACGTATGACGAGGAATTCGGCGGCCTGCTTGGCCCTGGCTTCCTGCTGCGTGAAAAACTGACCAGGCCGGATTTCGTGATCGCAGCGGGCTTCAGCTACAACATCGTCACGGCGCACAACGCCTGCCTTCAGTTTGAAATCACGGTGCATGGCAAGTCCGGTCACGGCGCCATGCCGGAAACCGGTCACGATGCGCTGCAGGCTGCAACGAAGGTCCTCAATGCAATCTACGGTCAGTTGCCTGAACTGAAAAAGATCAAATCCAGGGTGCCGGGCATCGATTCGCCGACCATGCTGGTGGGCCGCATCGACGGCGGTACCAATACCAATGTAGTGCCGGGCAAGGTCGTGATGAAGATGGACCGCCGCATGATCCCGGAAGAAGACCCGCTTGCGGTGGAAGCGCAGGTGCGCAAGCTGATCGAAGAAGCCGTGCAGGGCGAGCCTGGAATCCGCCTGGAGATCAAGCGCCTGCTCCTGTCGCATGCCTTGCGTCCATTGCCGGCCGGTGAAAAGCTGGTATCCAATTTACAGAAAAACGCGCGCGAAGTGCTGGGCGAGGATATCCCGGCGGTTGGCACGCCGTTGTACGCTGATGCGCGACTGTACGGCGAACAAGGCATTCCCGCAGTACTATATGGCGCTGGGCCGCGTAGCGTGCCCGAATCGAATGCCAAGAAGGCGGATGAAAAACTGCTGCTGGAAGACTTGCGCAAGGCAACCAAGATCGTGGCCCTGACTTTGCTGGACTTCCTCGCAGCCGAATAAAAGGGGAGTAGCAATGTTTGAGCGCAAGATGCTGGCCGGCTGGGGCGATATGGATTTCAACAGCCATATGGCCAATACGGCTTACCTGAACAAGGCCGGCGATATCCGCATGATGTTCCTGGGCGAGAATGGATTCCCGATGGCGGAGTTCAAGCGCCTGAACATTGGCCCTGTCGTGATGAAGGACGATATCGCGTATTTCAAGGAAGTGCTGCTGATGGATACCATCACCGTGACGCTGGCGCTGGCCGGGATGTCGCAAGATGGCAGCCGCTGGATGCTGCGCAGCGACGTGTATCGCAGTGATGGGAAGTTGTCCGCCCGGATCAACAGCTCGGGCGGCTGGCTCGACCTGACGGCGCGCAAGCTGGTCACGCCGCCACCGGCGCTGCTGGCAGCCTGGCATTCGCTGTATCAGACAGACGATTTCCAGGCGCTGCCAAGCAGCGTTGTCAAACCTACTTGAGGGTGCTCTCGAACAGCTTGTAGATGCGGCGGTACTGGTCGTACCAGCTCTCAGGCTGAACGTAGGCGTGGCGTTCCAGCGGGTACGCCGCCAGTTCCCAATTGTCCTTTTTCAGCTCGATGAAGCGCTGTGCCATGCGCACCGAATCCTGGAAGAACACATTGTCGTCCACCATGCCGTGGGCGATCAGCAGGTGGCCTTTCAGCTTATCCGCATACTCGATCGGCGAGGATTTGCGGTAAGCCTCCGGATCGATGTCCGGTGTGTTCAGGATGTTGGCGGTGTAGCCGTGGTTGTAAGTGGTCCAGTCGGTCACCGGGCGCAGTGCGGCACCGGCCTTGAACAGATCGGGCTCGCGCAGCAGCGCCATGAAGGTCATGAAGCCGCCGTAGCTGCCGCCGTAGATGCCGACCTTGTCGATATCGCCCTGGTGGTTCGCCGCCAGCCACTTTGCACCGTCCACATAGTCGTCCAGTTCAGGATGTCCCATCTGGCGGTAGATCGCCGTGCGCCAATCGCGGCCGTAGCCTTTGGATGCGCGGTAGTCCATGTCCAGCACAATGTAGCCTTTTTCAACCAGCAGGTTGTGGAACATCTGCTCGCGGAAGTAGTTCGGGAAGCGGTTGTGGGTGTTCTGCAGGTAGCCGGCACCGTGCACGAACATCACGATCGGGTACTTCTTGCCCGGTTCCAGCGTAGCCGGGCGATACAGCTTGGACCAGATCGGCTGGCCTGCGCCATGGGTCGACGGCACGGCCACCATCTGCGGCTGGATCCATTCGCGTGCCTTATATTCGGCGCTGCGGGTATCGGTCAACCTGGTCGCGGCGCCGCCGGTAGCCGGCACGGTGGCCAGTTGCGAAGGCACGTAAGCGGACGAATAGTGGACCAGCAGCTTGCGCTGGTCGGGCGACAGGTCGAACTGTTCGACCCCGCCATTGAGCTGGGTCACTTCGCGCACGGTGGCATCCTTGGCCGAGGTGGAGCACACCTCATATTCGCCTGGGGTGCGGCGGTTGCACAGCATATAAGCCAGGGTGCCGTCGGCATTCCACTTCACGTTCGACGCCTCCCATTTGCCGCTGGTCAGGGCGCGCTGCTTGCCGTCCTCGCCCAGGGTGTACAGGTGGGCGTAGCCGGTTTCCTCGGACATGAACCACAGCGTGCTGTTGTCAGGCAGCCAGCCGAAGTCGTTGTAGCTGTAGTTGATCCAGGCGTTGTCGGTCAGGTGGTGCAGGGACTTCAGCTTGGCGCCTTCGAGGTCGATGCCGGCCAGCCAGCGATCCTTGTTGTCGACAGTGCGCAGCATGACGGCAAGCTTGGCGCCGTTGTCGCTCCAGGCGATGCCGTCGCCTTCGTCGGCTTCCAGACGGATGGCGCGGTTGCCTTTCAAGGCCGGCTGCTTGGCTGCTTCGCGCAGGCTTGCCAGCGGGTCGTTGGCGATGCCCGGCAGGGAATCGAGCGGCAGGTCCTTGATGGCGCCGGTGTGCAGGTCGACCAGTTTCAGCGATTGGGCCAGGGGCAGGTTGCGGCCGACCCGTGGGCGCTGATCGTCGAATTCTTCGTAGCCCGATTCGGTCACGTAGCGCGGCAGCTTGCCGACGCGGCCGTTGTCGCTGCTTTTCGGCGAAGTGGCCACCACCAGCCAGCGGCCATCCGGCGACAGCGAAGAAGCATCGATCGAGACCTTTTCGCCGAAGTAGATCGGCGCGGGAGCGCGGGTGGCGTCGGCAGAGCGTTCCGCCTTGGCGCGGGCGCGCGTTTCGTCGCGTTCATCTTTCTGGCGCTTGAGGGTGGCGATCAGGCGCAGCTGCATGTCGCGCAGGTAGTCTTCGTCCGGTGCTGCGGAAGGATCTTTTGCCGCGCGCGGCAAGGCGACAGGGGAGACCAGGCGGTCGGCGCGATTCCAGCTGAACCAGTCGTTGCCGACCTTGAACTGCACGCTGTGACCGTCGGCCGAGTACTGCGGCGTGGAAGCGTTGGCGGTGCCGCGGCTGATCTGCAGCAGGGCGCCGGATTTCAGGTCGCGTTCGAACAGGTCGCCGTTGCGCAGCACGATAGCGCGCGTGCGCTCGCGGTTGAACACCATGCTCGGGCTGTCCTGCCTGGACAGCTCGGAGTCCGCCACCAGGCGTGGCTTGTCGCCGGCCTGGAAGGTGTCGCGCAGCGAGGAGCCGATGCGCTTTTGTTTATAGAAGATCTGCTTGCCGTCCCAGCTCCACCACGCGGCTTCCACGGGCGTGCCGATCCAGTCCGGGTGGGACATGGCCTGGTCGAGGGTGATAGGGGTTGGGGTTGTCGCAAATGCGGGGGCTGCCAGCAGGGCTGCCAGCATGGGAAGTGCAAGTCGTCGCATGGTCTCGAAAAGGAAAATGAAGAACTTCGAGGATTGATTCTAACAGCCGCCCCCTATGCGAAAAGTATCAGGCTTGTAACAGGGTAGCGCCTACGCCGCCGGGCCTCTAGAATATCGGGCATTCAGCTTAATCAGGAGACAAAATGGCAAAAAGCCATGTAGCGGCGCTGGTCCTGGCCCTGGCGGCCACCGGCGCAATGGCGCAGCAGCAGCCTGGCATGCAGTGGGAGACCGCAGCGCTGGCAGGATCTTACAAAGAAAACATCAGTGAGGACGAGAAGGTCGCCGGACTGTCCAAGCTATGGTCGGAAGTGAAATACAACTTCGTCGATACCGCCACCCTGGAAAAGCTGGACTGGGACAAGCTGTACCTGGAAACCTTGCCGCGCGTGCGCGCGACCCGCAGCACCGAGGAGTATTACCGCGTGCTGACAGAGCTGGTGGCAAAGCTGAAAGACGGCCACACCAACGTGATGCCGCCAAGCGAGCTGGCTGAGCGTATGGGCGGCCTGCCACTGCTGGTGACGCGACCGATCGAAGGCCGCGTCATCGTGACCGAGGTACTGGATCCCGGCTTGCGCGCCAAAGGCATCATGCCTGGACTGGAAGTGGTGTCAGTGGATGGCGCCGAAGTAAAGACTTACGCCGCACGCGAAATCGCCCCGTATGTGAGCGCCTCCACACCTCAGGATGAAGCACTGCGCACGTTTGGCACCCAGCTCCTGCGCGGCGCTGTCGGTTCGGCAGCACGCGTGACTTTCCGCGACGCCGCAGGCAAGCAGTTCGAGCAGGCGGTTGTGCGCGTCGGCCGGGATGCCCGCAAGGCTGCCATGGTCAACTCGCCTTCCTTCGAATTCAGCATGCTGCAGGGGGACGTGGCCTACGTCTCGCTGAATAGCTTTGATGACAACAGTGCGGCCGACGCATGGATGGCGGCTTTCGACGAAATCGCCAAGTCTTCGGCGCTGGTGATCGATGTGCGCCGCAATGGCGGAGGCAATTCGGAAGTAGGCTACAAGATCCTGTCCACGCTGGACGACAAGGCCTTCCTGACCAGCCGCTGGGCGACGCGCGACTACAAGCCGACCTGGCGTGCCTGGGACAAGGCGCAGCCGATGTATGCCGAGGCGCCGGATGCTGTGCAGCCTGACCCGCAGCGCCAATATAAGAAGCCGGTACTGGTGCTCACCAGCGCCGCGACTTTCTCGTCCGCAGAAGATTTTGCTGTCGCTTTCGACGTCATGCAGCGCGGCACCCTGGTGGGTGAGGCAACCGGCGGCAGCACCGGCCAGCCACTGCACATCAAACTGCCGGGCGGCGGCAGCGCGCGCATCTGCACCAAGCAGGATACCTATCCGGATGGCCGCGCCTTCGTGGGCGTCGGTGTGCAGCCGCAGCATCTGGTCAAGCAAACGGTCGAAGGCGTGCGTGCCGGACGCGACGAAGTGCTGGAAGCGGCGCTCGCTTCACTTCAGCCCAAATAAAAAAAGCCGCCGGACCAGGTCCGGCGGCTTTCTATGCGAAGCAAAAGCTTAGAAGTGGTAAGCCACGCCAGCGCTGATGTTGTTCGAGCCGCTGATTGGACGCTGCCATTCAACACGGCCGCTGATTTCTTTGGTGAACTGGTAGCTCACGCCAACGCCGAACAGTGCTTTGTTTTCGTGTTCTTTTTCGCCCAGGGCCTTGGCTTCAACGCGGTTGTAGCCCAGGCGGCCGTACACGGCAACTTGGTCAGCCACTGGTACGGAGCCGATTACGGACAGTGCCAGTTGGTTGGTTTTCAGGTCGACGCCCAGGATGTCCCACTTGCCCAGGTTGCGGTAGCCCGCTTCAACGGAGAAGTTCTCGTCGAACTGGTAGCCGGCGAAGATGCCGTAGGAGGCTTTACGGCCATCCAGGTCTTCGTGCTTGCTGGAGCCTACGTCGCCACCGACGTAGAACGATGGTTCAGCAGCGGAAGCTGCGAAGGAGGTAACTGCCAGCAGGGCGGCAGCGGTGATTTGCTTGATCATTTAAGTATTCCTATTTCTAGTTAGGTTGCCTGCTCTTGATTCAAGGCAACATACTATTCTAGCAATGATATTCAAACGGTGCAAGTTTACTGTGTGTGCGTACAGTATAATTTCGGCATGCCTGGTTTTATCCTCACCCGCGCCTGGCGCGATGCCCGCGATGGCACGGAAATCGAGTTCTGGCTCGCGACCGACGACGGCCCCCGCAAAATATTGCTGACAGCACAAGCTTCGGTGGCTTTCGCCGGGGCTTCGCTGCGCGACACCATTGCCACCCTGGTGGCTGACATGCCGGGCATCGACGTGCGCGAAGTGGGCCTCAAGACTTTCCAGCGCGAACCGGTGGTCGGCATCTACGCCAGTCATTACAAGCAGTTGCTGGCGCTGGAGCGCAAGCTGGGCGAGCGCGGCATCCGCCTGTACGAGGCGGACATCAAGCCGCCGGAACGTTACCTGATGGAGCGCTTCATTACCGCTGGCGTCGAATTTGAGGGCGGCAAGCTGCGGCCGGCGCCGGAGTATCGTCCGCGCCTGCGCATGGTGTCGCTGGATATTGAGACCAGCGCTTTCGGCGACCTGTATTCGATCGCGCTGGAAGGATGCGGCCAGCGCCAGGTCTACATGCTGGGCGAGCTGCCCCCGGTGGCGCCCGAAGTGGATTTCGACCTCGAATTTTGCCCGACGCCGCGCCGCGTGATCGAAAAACTCAACGAGTGGTTCAGGGTGCACGATCCGGACGCCATCATCGGCTGGAGCGTGGTGCAGTTCGACCTGCAAACGCTGCAAAAGAACGCGGAAAAATACAAGGTGCCGTTATTGCTTGGGCGCGAAGGCCGCCCGGTTGAATGGCGTACCCACCAGGCGCGCGACGGCTATGTATTCGCCAGCATTCCCGGCCGCATTGCCATCGACGGCATCGAGGCCCTGCGCGCCGCGTCCTGGACCTTCCCATCCTTCAGCCTGGAGAACGTGTCGCAAGCCTTGCTGGGCGAGGGCAAGGACATCGGCAGCGATTACGACAAGATGGCCGAGATCGAGCGCCGCTTCCGTGACGACAAGCCCGCCCTGGCCACCTACAACCTGAAGGACTGCGAACTGGTCACGCGAATCTTCGAGAAGACGCGCGTGATGGATTTTATCCTGGAGCGTTCCCATGTAACGGGGCTGGTGCCCGACCATATGGGCGGTTCGATTGCCGCTTTCAGCCACCAGTACCTGCCGCGCATGCATCGCGAAGGCTATGTAGCGCCGAATGTGGGCGAGATTCCCGCCGTAGCTTCGCCGGGCGGATTCGTGATGGATTCTCGTCCAGGCTTGTACGACTCGGTGGTGGTGCTGGACTTCAAGAGCCTGTACCCGTCGATTATCCGCTCCTTTCTGGTTGATCCTGTCGGCATGGTCGAAGGTGAAGTCGATGACGACGCAGTGCCCGGCATGCGCGGCGCCCAGTTTTCCCGCAACCACCACTGCCTGCCTGCCATCACGACCCAGCTCTGGCAAGGGCGCGACGCCGCCAAGCGCGAAAAGAACGATGCGTTGTCGACCGCGCTGAAGCTGCTGATGAACTCATTCGTCGGCGTGCTTGGCTCCACCGACTGCCGCTTCTACCATCCGCAACTGATCTCTTCGGTCACGCTGCGCGGCCACGAGCTGCTCAAGCTCACGCGCGAGCTGGTGGAAAAAGAAGGCTATGAAGCGATCTACGGCGATACCGATTCGATCTTCATCTGGCTCAAGCGCCCGCATGAAACGGAAGAAGCGCTGGTCATTGCGCGCGCGCTGGTCGCCAAGATCAACAAATGGTGGAAGAACCGCTTGCACAAAAAGTACAAGTTGGAAAGCTATCTCGAGATCGAGTTCGATACCTACTACCGGAAGTTCTTCATGCCGACCATCCGCGGCACTGACATGGGCAGCAAGAAGCGCTATGCGGGACTGACCAGCGACGGCGACATCATTTACCGCGGCCTGGAAGTTGCGCGCAGCGACTGGACTCCACTGGCGCAGCAATTCCAGCAAGGCCTGTTTGCCCGCATCTTCCGTAACGAACCTTACCAGGACTTCGTGCGTGAATATGCCCGCAATACGCTGTCCGGCGCGAATGACGAATTACTGGTGTACCGCAAGCGCCTGCGCCACCGGCTGGACGAATACCAGGTCAACGTGCCGCCGCAGGTGCGCGCCGCACGCCTGGCTGATGAATTCAACAAGGCGCAAGGCCGGCCGCTGCGCTACCAGAACGGTGGCCGCATCAGCTATGTGATCACCACCAGCGGTCCGGAACCGCTGGAAGTGCAGCGCTCACCGATCGATTACCAGCACTACCTCGACAAGCAGCTGCAGCCGATTGCCGACGCCATCCTGCTGCCGCTGCACGACAGCTTTGAAGCGTTGACCACGGCGCAGAAGGCCTTGTTCTAAGGCGTCGGTGTGTAGCGCAGGCCGAGCCAGTAGACCGTCGGAATGGAATGGGTGTCTTTCAGCAGCTTGCCGGCTGCGCCCACTGTGCTGCTTAGGCGCTCGCCGGTCAGGTTCTGCACCTGGGCTAGCAGCGCAAGGCCCGGCTGCAACCGGTAGCTGGCCTGCAGGTCGACCTGGTGGCGGGGCGCCCAGTACAAATCCTGCCATTCAATGTCAGGCACCACCGCACGCAAGGCTTGGCCCTGTTGGTTGAAGGCGGCTCGCAATTCCAGCGCTCCATGGCTGTAGAAGACCGACAGGTTGCGCATCTGGCCGGGCTGGCCCGTCAGGTGGCCGATCGAGCGGGTACGCGTGTCCGTCTTCAGTACTTCCATACGGCCTTTCAGAAAGGTCAAGTTGGCGCTGAAGCCGAAGTCACTCGCGGCAGGATGCAGCCAGGCCAGCGAGTTGACCACCGCGCTGATTTCCAGACCCCTGATGGAGGCCGATGCGGCGTTGACCGGTTTGGTCACGACGGCATTCGCATAGTTGACTCCATCGTAGGTGTAACCCAGCGAAGTGGCGTTGAAAATCTCATCCTTGATGTTCTTCTTGAACACGGCGGCGGACAGCAGGCCTTTGGCCCGTTGCGGCAGTTTCCAGTTGATGGCCAGGTCGGCATTGGTCGACAGGCGCGGCTTGATATCGGGGTTGCCTGCCATGACCGTTACGCCGGTCGCGTCGGGGTTGCCACGCTCAGCGGGGTTCTGGAAGTCGATCGAACTGCGCGCCGCGTATGAATCATAAGCCGGGCGCCCAATGGATTGGCTGGCGCCCAGCCGCAAGTCGAGCGATGGCGTCCACTGGTAGCTGGCCAGGGCGGAAGGCAGGGCGAAATGGTAGCGTGAATCAGTTGGAAGATCGGTCCAAGCGCCCGCTACGCGCGCGCGGCCAATCGTAGACTGGCGGGTGGAGTCGAAGTGCACGCCGAATTGCGTCTTCCAGGCTGCGGCTGCGTAGCCCAGCATGCCGTATGCGCCGGCAATGCGTTCAACGTGCTGGTAGTTGTCCTGGTTGCTCAAGGCGGTTTGGTCCACCGTATTCAGGCCGCCAGCGGCGCGCAAGGTTTCGACGTAGGCGGCGGCTCGCTGCGGGTCGATCGTCAGCATATCCAGATTGGACTGGTTGTACATCAGGCGCGGCCCGGCCGGTCCGAGCGCGTCGGCCAGCGTATCCTGCCTGGCGCTGGTATTCGGCGAATACTGGGTGCGCGCAAGGCTGTAGGAGGATGCATCGCGCGTCAAGCTGGTGCCGACGGCATAGCTCCAGCCCTGGCCATCGCTGTTACTGCGGAAGTCCAGCCGCAGGTATTGGATGTCGTCGCTGGCATTGCGATGGAAGCCGGAATCGGGGCGGTAGTAATTGAGCCTGTAGTTATCCAGCTTGTAGTAAGCGGACGGCGCAATATTGAAGGAGTGATCGAGCGATTGCGTATCGTACCTGATCGCGAAATCCGGTGTCGGGGTGGGCGTTGTTTCGCCGGTCCCCGGTGCGCTGTTGCGGCTGCCCGTCGAGTACTTGATCATCAGGATAGGCTCGCGGTAGGCGGCGCGCGAAGCGCCTGCCCGCAGGCTTGCCACCTGACTGGGCGCGACTTCCCAGTCCAGTCCTGCCTGCAACAGGTTGGTGGCGCTGGTGGCTTGCTGCCGCGAGTAGCCTACTTCAACGTCGCCGGACGCATAGCGGCCCGAGGTGGCTGCCTGCTCCTGCAGCTTGGCGCGGTTGCGCGGATCGATGATGAGCTCGTTGCGCTCCATATCGTCATGGGCTACGTAGCGGCCAACGGTGGCGAAGCCCCGCTGCGTGCTGGAGAAGCGTGCTTCCAGCTTGGCAGTCAGGCCGTAGCGCGTGCGCTTGTTCTGCGCATACCAGTACTTGTCCTGCTGCGGCACGGCAAAGCCATTGCCCTGGTTTGCTCCACCCTGCAGGAGGCCGGCGGCATTGTAGAAGCTCTCATGCGTACTGTCGGTCGTCATGTGGGCGTTGGCGGTGCTGTCCGTCGCCAGGTAGCTGGCGGAAATCACGAGACCATATTGGCGTCGTGGTCCGAACGCTGTGCTGCCGGTGACGGCCAGCCGTTGGCCAATACGGTCACGGCGGCGCGGCCCGGCGGCATCGTCCGCTTTGCCGATTGCGGCATCAAGCGTGAAGAAATCCTTGCCGCCGTGTGCAAAGGCGCTGCGAGTTCGCAAGTCAATGGCGCCGCCGATGCCGTGCGCATCCTGATCGGGCAGGAAAGTCTTCGAGACCAGCATTTCGCTGATCATCGAAGAAGGCAGCAGGTTGAGGCGCGCGCCCCGGCTGGCGGAGCCGTTGCCGTTGGCGATGCCTGGCGATGCAACCGGGATACCGTCAATCGTGACCGGGTTGTAAGCGGCGCCAAGGCCGCGAATCACTGGCGCGGCAGCTTCATCGCGCGGGCGCTCGTTATCAAGGACCGGCAGCACGGCTACACCGGGCAGGCGCCGCAAAACCTCAAGCGGGGTCACGTCGGGCAAGGACTGGACTTCGCTGGCGCTTGCCACGTCGGCGATGCCGCTGTAAGCAAGTTTGGCTCCAAGCGCATCTTGCTGGGGGCGGCTGCTGCCGCTGATGATGACTTCAGTGACTGGTGGCGCCTCACCGGCACGAGCTTGCGCATTCAGGCCTGGCGTGCCGAGAAAGGCGACGGCGATGCCGGCCAAACGGTATTGGTTTTTTAACTGATTCATGCGACATCGGGGGACGCTGCTGCGGAGCCGCGAGTGTAGCGGTTAACTACGCGTTGTGGAGAGGCGCATCACCCATTTGGTGAAAAACAGCAGGAGCACAGTGCCGGCCAGGTCGCCCAGCGCCATCACGGCAAAGCTGCCCAGCAGATCGTCGCGCCCTTCGTACAGCGCGAACCAGATATGGTGCAGCAAGGGACTGGCTATCGAATAGGCGATAGCACAGACCAGTACCTGCCAGGCGGCCAGGTTGGCCAGCGAGCCTTGCAGGTCAAGCCAGCGCCTGGCGCCCAGGTAAACCAGGTACGGAGCGGCGCTGGCCAGGATGCCGCCGGCAAAGGCGCGCACCGGCTCATTCGGGAACAGGACCAGAAAGCAGTAAAGCCAGGAGATCGCCAGCAACCCGATCGCCCCGGCTTCGGCAAAAAGCAGGGTGGCCAGCAGGCGCACGCCGGCCGGGAGGTAGATCCAGTTGATCCCTTCCGCGAATTCCAGTTGCTTGAACAGGAGTTCGTTGATCAGCAGCGCAGCGCCGAACATGACCATCGTCGCAAGGATCATGCAGAGGTTCTGGCGAATGCTTGTCATGCTAGTCGTTTGTCGTGGACGAATCTCCAGATCTTAACACTATCAGGTCACTGCCACGGACGAGCGCCTCGGGCCGTGGGCGAGGGCGCAGGACGCGACGCCCGCCACCAGCAAGGCCATTGCCAATGTCTCGACGACGGTTGGCCAGCGCGCCTCCCACAGGAAGCCATAGAGAGCGGCGAACAGGGTTTCGAACACGATCAACTGGCCCGTCAGCGTCAGAGGCAGGGCGCGGCTGGCGTAGTTCCAGAAGCCGTTGCCGATGATCGAGCAGAGAATGGCGACGCTGGTGACCACCGCCGCGAAGTACAGCCATTCGGCAGCGCTGTGTTGCGGCGCGCCGGAAGGCAGTGCCGGCACCGCGAGCAGGAGCGCTTCCGCACCGGTGACCAGGCCGGTGAGCATGCTCCATTCATGCGGCGTGACGGACTGGAGGCGGGCCAGCCACCGGCTGTTGCCGACCGCGTAGGCTGTCCAGGATGCGAGGGCGCCACTTGCGTACAGCAATCCCGCCAGCGAACCGGATTGCAGGTGCTGCCAGCTTATGCAGCACAGGCCAGCGGTGCTGAGGAAAATTGACGGCACCAGGCTGCGCAGGGGAACGGCACCGGCATCGCGGCTGCCGACCAGGGTGATCATCACTGGCAGCAAACCGATGACGATCGAGGCCATGGCTATGCCGCCGGTCTGCACCGCCTTTGCCAGGAAGAAGTAGTAGATGATATTGCCCGCAAAACTGAGCCAGGCCAGTGCCTTCCATTCGCGCCAGGTCAGCGTGGCGAACAGGCGCCGCCACGAGCGCAAAACCAGGATGGCGGCAATCAGGCCGTAGGCCAGGTAACGGCCCGCCGAGAGCTGGATCGGCGTGAAGCCGCGCGTCAGCTCAGGTGCCAGGAATACCAATCCCCAGAATGCGCCGGCGACGATGCCGGCGACAATGCCAAGCGAAATATTCAACGACCATCTCCCAAATAGGGACATGGTGACTGCCGCGCGCCGGATGGTCTTGGCGCGGTCTACTGGATTTTTGTCGCCGGCTCCTGTCCCTGCCTGCGGTAGGCCGCCGGGGTGGTGTCGAGCTGGATGCGCATGGCGCGGGTGAGGGCGCTCTGGTCACCGAAGCCGGTACCCAGCGCGATATCCGCGATCGGCTGGCTGGTATGGCGCAGCAACTCGCAGGCACGATTGAGACGCCGCGACAGAAGCCAGGCGCGTGGGCTGGTTTTCAGCTCGTCCTGGAACAAGGCGTGCAGGCGACTTACGCTCATGTGCGCAAACTGCGCCATCGACTCTGTCGTCCAGGGCAGCGCAAGTTGGGCTTCGGCATGCGCCAGCAGTGCCTTCAGCCTCGATTGCAGGCGTGCCGGCTCCAGAGTAAGCGTATCAAGCAGCAGCGGCACCCAGCCCTGGAGCAGGGAAGGCGGTGCAGCGCGCCCAGAGATCGAAAGCTGCATGAACTCAACCAGCTTGCGCGCAGCTGGACTGATGTCCGGGAAGGGCCGGTGCGCCAGGTGTTCCCAGCTCGGGTGGCATACGGCCGCCTGGTCGACGTCGACAATCAGGGAGTGATTTTCAACAGCGCTGTGCTGGGAATGCCATGCTCCGGCCACGACAACTGCCCCCTTCAATGGATTCAGCCTGTGGCCACGGCCTTCGATATCGAGTTCCACTTCGCCCGATAGCGGCAGAACCAGTTGGGCGAACGTGTGCTGGTCCGCCGTCCATCGTTCGCCGTAGCTGCGAATGTCGATATCGGCAAAAGTCGGATGAATGATAGGCATGGCGACACCTGAATGCTGGATAGACGCCACAAGTTTACTAAAGTTCGCTAAAGTTCGGCTTAAATTCAAAGGCCTGTTGAACCGGCCTTATCTCCTTGATATAAGTTTTTCGCACATATGTGGAGGGGACTTTGATGAAGAAGGCGTTCGCAATCGTACTCGGGACCGCACTGGCGGCCGCGCTGCCCGCTGCGGCAGAGGACTCTGCACCGCTCACCTATGAATGCCGTCGGGCCGCGGCCCCGATCCATGTCGACGGAAAGCTGGACGACCCGGCCTGGCAAAACGCACCATGGAGTTCCGACTTCGTCGACATCGAAGGCGACAGCAAGCCCCGCCCGAAGTTCCGCACGCGCGTGAAAATGCTGTGGGACGACCAATACCTCTACATTGCCGCCGAACTCGAAGAACCCGAGGTGAAAGCCACGCTGACACAGCGCGATTCCGTGATCTTCAAGGACAACGATTTCGAGGTCTTCCTCAAGCCGCTGCCGGACTCCAGGAGCTATTACGAATTCGAGATCAACGCCTTCAACACCGGCTGGGACCTGTTCCTGCCCAAACCCTATAACGAAGACGGCCAGCCCGACAACAGCTGGGACATCGAAGGCTTGAAGACCGCCATCGCGGTGCAGGGAAGCTTGAACAAGCCGGATGACAAGGACCATGGCTGGACGGTGGAAATGGCGTATCCCCTGAGCGCCTTCGCATCGCGCCAGGCGGTGCCGCATCCCGCTCACGGAACCATCTGGCGCATCAACTTCAGCCGGGTGGAATGGACTGCCGGCCAAGCCAAGGAAGACAACTGGGTATGGTCGCCGCAAGGCGTGATCGACATGCACGTGCCGGGCCGCTGGGGCTACCTGCGTTTTTCCGCAAATACTTCCACACTAAACAAATAGCAGCACGCGTCAATCCTGGGCGGAAAGCCACTGTCGCAAATCCGCCGCACTCTTGTTTACTAATCAAAACTAAACTTCATGAAAACTTTGAAAGTTTGTTGAAGTGCCATGGCCTCTTTTGTAAGAATTCTCCTGAGTGGACGCGATCCCGTCGATATGCAGACAACATCAGCATCGTTTAGTAAATCGGTGATTCGAGGCTTGCTACCGCGATATAAAGCCCGCAATAGGGCATAACCAGGAGACACGCATGACGTTCAGAACCCAACTCGCATCACGGCAGCGCGGCTGCCGTGCTACACCCATCGCCATGGCGGTGAGCGTGGCACTGCTTTCCCTTGCAAGCGCCCAGGCGCAGACCGCCTCCGATCAGAAAGCCGACCCGAATACCGTGGTCGTCACCGGTTACCGTTATGCGATCGAGAAGAGCCTCGACCAGAAGCGCGATGCAAACTCGATCGTTGAAGTGATCACCGCCGAAGACATCGGCAAATTCCCGGACAAGAACGTTGCCGATGCGCTGCAACGCGTGCCGGGCGTGGTGGTGACCCGCAGCGGCGGCGAGGGCAAGAACGTCAGCGTGCGCGGCCTGTCATCGGAGCTGACCCTGACCCAGTTGAACGGTAACTACATCGCCACTGCCGAATCCAACGGCGATCCGTCCCGTTCGTTCAATTACACGCTGCTGCCGTCGAACATGCTTTCCAGCGCAGAGCTGTTCAAGACTCCGGAAGCGCGCATCGACGAGGGTGGCGTTGGCGGAACCGTGATCCTGCACACGCGTCGCCCACTGGAGGTGAAGTCCGGCTCCGGCTTCGTTTCCGCCGAAGGCACCTGGGCCGACACCACCAAGAAGACCGACGGCCAGTTCTCCGGCCAGTACGCCTGGCACGATGAGGACAACCGCTTTGGCATCCTGGTCGGCCTGACCAAGCAAAAGCGCACCACCCGTACCATGGGCGCCAGTACCGAAAACTGGCAGTGGTATGGCGACGATTACGATGCCCATCCGGCCACCGACGTCAATGGCAAGCCTTCGGATCTCAGCTCCTACTGGTGGGGGCAGTCCGGCTTCTACGACCAAGGCGGCAAGTACTACACCAACTTCATGATGCCGACCTCGGTCAACCTGAGTGTGAAGAGCGAAGAGCGCGAGCGCAAGGGCGGCCAGATGACCCTGCAGTTCAAGCCGGTCCGCAACCTCACCCTGACCGCCAACTACTTCCGCTTCAACCTGTCGCAGAACTCGCAGACCAATATCCTGAAGGTCCCCGAGTGGAATCTGGCGCGCTATAGCGGCGACGGCAACTGGCCGGGTGGGCGCATGCTTGACGGGTTGACCTTTGACCGCAGCGGCACCCTGGTTACCGGCGCGCAGTACAGCGCCCACGCAGGCAAGGCCTACTACTGCAGCGAAGCGCAGGCTGCGGCGGCTGGCAAGCCGCCCGGCGGCTGGGGGCCTGACGACTGCACCATCCCGACGCCGCAGATCACCGGCAGCTACAACCAGGAAAAGTCGCTGTCGCAGACCGCCGACTTTGAAGCGGAATGGCGCGGCAAATCGCTGGACGGTATCTTCAAATTCGGCCGTACCTGGGCCAGTGGCGGACCGCAAATGCAGATGACGATGCCGATCAAGCCGCGCGTGCAAAATGCGGACGGTAGCTGGACCCTTGGTAACTACGCCAGCTCATGGAGTACGGTCGGCACCCCGACCATGGCGTTCTCGCCGGAGCTGATGGCGAACCTGGCCAAGGGCATCGGCGAGATCGATCTTGGTTCCACCTCCTCATCGTGGACCAGGAACAGCACCCAGCAGAAATATGCCCAGGCCGACATGACCTGGCACACCGACAGCAGCTGGCTGGATTCGTTGCAGTTCGGTGCCAAGTACCGCAAGGGCGGCACCCACCGAGCCACCGGCAACAACTACTGGGTTTGCCAGGGCGCCGATCCGACGGACTACGACAATCGCTACCAGGCTGGCTGCGATTCGACTGCGAACAAGTTCAATCCACAGTTCCTGTACAGCCAATCCCTGGGCAACCTGGCAGGCGGCATCAAGACCAGCGCGTTCCCGGCGATTGACTACCCTGCCTATATCTCCTCCCTGAACCAGAGCTACGGCCAGATGCAGACGCGCAACGAAGACAACTTCGTCTACCACGTCGACGAGAAGATCTCCTCGGCCTACCTGCAGGCCAACGTGAAGACCGAGCGCCTGCGCGGCAACGTCGGCTTGCGCTACGTGCGCACCAGGCAGCATGCCGATTCGACCGACCAGGTGGAAAGCTACAACGACTATTTCTTTAACGGCGCCAATGGCAGCCCGGCACCTTGCCAGGCGGGCGGCTTGCCGGCTGTGGGCGCACCTGCCGGCTCAGGATGCACCAGCGGCTTTACCCGCCTGCCGGACAGTATTGCCCGCGATTCCTCGTTTGTGGTCAGCTCGCTCGATCGCACCTACAACGATGTGCTGCCTAGCTTGAACGTCGCGTATGACCTGACCAAGGACCTGCTGCTGCGGGCGGCCGCATCCAAAGTGATCTCGCGTCCGAGCTACAACGACATCGCCTTCCCCGGCGGCCTGCAGTACTACAGCCAGGAGTACGTCAACGACCGACGCCTGATCGGCGGCGGCGACCAGCAAGGCTGGTTCGGTGCGGGCAGCAACAAGCAGCTCGAACCGTACAAGGCCAAGCAGGTCGACTTGGGCCTGGAGTGGTACTTCCACCGCGGCTCGGTGCTCGGCCTCGGACTGTTCCGCAAGAACGTCAGCAACTTCGCTGTGCCGGTGGTGCGCGACGTGACCATGAACGTGGGCGGCCAGAACGTGGTCGTCCAACGCTACTCGACCAGCGCCGGCGGCCGCGACGGCGTGTCGAAGGGCGTTGAATTGTATGCGCAGCATACGCTGGACATGGGCCTCGGCGTCCAGTTCAACTACACCTACAACAAGACCAACCAGGCCGACATCACGATGGCGGATGGCACCAAGATCGGCGAGTCGCCACTGGTCGGCAGCGCAAAGAACCAGATGAACCTGACCGTGTTCTACGAAACCGACAAGTTCCTGGCGCGCGCTTCGTACAACCGCCGCGGCGAAGTGGTGGATGGCCTGGTCAACGGCTTGAACGTGTACGAGGAACCGTATTACCAGGTCGACCTGAACGTGGCCTACAACATCACCAAGGAACTGAGCCTGACCGCCTCGGTGCTGAACCTGACCAAGGAAGAGACGCGCTCCCACCTCGGCAACGACAGCAAGGACCGTTTCTACTCCAATGGTTACGCCGGCCGCGTTGCCTACTTCGGACTGAACTACAAGTTCTGAAGCTTCCCTCCTTCCTCCCCATGCCTAGCGGCTGGGGAGGTTTTTTCCTGTTTTGGGTGCCGCAATGAACCTGCACAACCGAATCAGCAAGATCACAATCATTGGTGGCGGGAGCGCAGGCTGGATGGCTGCGGCGGCCCTGGCCACCTATCTTGGCAAGGGCGCTTTGGTGCGCCTGATCGAATCCGAGGAAATCGGCATCGTCGGCGTGGGCGAAGCAAGCGTTCCGCATATCCGGCTGTTCAACGGACAAATGCTCGGCATCGACGAGGCTGAGTTCATCAAGCGTACCCAGGGCACGATCAAGCTCGGAATCGAATTCAAGGACTGGAGCCGTATCGGCGACAGCTATATCCACGGCTTCGGCACCATTGGCCGCTCGGTCGGGCCGCTGCCTTTCCACCAGTTCTGGCTAAAGTTGTTCCAATCCGGGCGCGCCGCTCCGATTGGCGAATACTCGCCGCAAACTGTGATGGCGCCGCAGGGCAAATTTTCGCCGGCTGACCGGAATGCTTCGCCGGGCTCGCCGTTGGCAGACATCGCCTACGCCTACCACTTTGACGCCAGCCTGTATGCACGCTTCCTGCGCGAGTTGGGCGAGCAGCGCGGCGTGCAGCGCATTGAAGGCAAGATCGTTGGCGTGAACCAGCGCGCCGATGACGGCTTCGTCCAATCGGTGACGCTTGAAAGCGGCCAGGTGGTTGATGGCGAATTGTTTATCGATTGTTCGGGTTTCCGTGGACTTCTGATCGAGCAAACGCTGAAAACCGGCTACCTCGATTGGACCCATTGGCTGCCATGCGATCGCGCCATGGCCGTGCCCTGCGAAGGCGTGAAGCCGATCATGCCATACACGCGTTCCACTGCACGCTCAGCGGGATGGCAGTGGCGCATCCCGCTGCAGCACCGCACCGGCAACGGCTATGTCTATTCGAGCCGGCATATCAGCGATGACGAGGCCGCGTCGACCCTGCTGGCGAACCTGGACGGCAAGGCGCTGGCTGAGCCGCGTGCGCTGCGCTTTACCACCGGTATGCGCAAGAAGTTCTGGAACAAGAACGTGGTGGCGTTGGGGCTGGCCAGCGGCTTTCTGGAACCGCTCGAATCGACCAGCATCTACCTGGCGCAATCGGGCATCACGCGCTTGCTGGGACTTTTCCCAAAACGCGATTTCAATCCGCTGCTTGCCGAACGCTTCAATCGTGAATCCGTGTTTGAATACGAGAGGGTGCGGGACTTCCTGATCCTGCACTACAACGCCACCGAACGAAACGACTCGCCGTTCTGGGACTATTGCCGCACCATGCCGATCCCGGACAGCCTGCGCGAGACGGTCGAATTGTTCCGTTGCGATGGCCGCTACTTCCGCAATGGCGAAGACTTCTTCGCCCTGCCAAGCTGGGTGCAGGTGATGCTGGGACAGCGCATCGTGCCGCAAAGCTATCATCCGATCGTGGACGACATGCCGGAAGAAAAGCTGGTCGATGTGGTCGAGAGCTTGCGGGCGATGCTGGCGAATGCCGTTGCCGCGATGCCGAATCACCAGGAGTGGATTGACCGTCATTGGAAGGCGAAGGCGCCATGAGCACTCACTGGTACTGGCGTTCCATGATTGCCTTGCTGCTTGGCTTGTGTCTAACCGTGGTTGCAGCCGTCGCTACGGCGGCCACGCCAGGCCGTACCGTCATCGATAACGGCTGGACGTTTCGCCTCCTGCCGGGCAATACGCAACTCGCCGCGCATCCCGAAGCGTTGCCCTGGCATGCTGCGAGGGTACCCGGAACGGTGCATACCGACCTGTTTTCGAACAAGTTGATTCCCGACCCCTACGTAGGCGCACCGGAAGCAGGCTTGCAATGGATTGGCCTCGCGGACTGGGAATACCGGACGCACTTCGATGCGCCGCGCAAGGCGGTGCGCAGTGACCTGGTGTTTGAAGGCCTCGATACCTTCGCCGAGGTCTGGCTGAACGGCGAAAAGCTGCTTGATGCCGATAACGCCTTCCGCACGTGGCGCATTGCGGTGCAAGGCAGGCTGCGGGCGAAGGGTAACGAACTGCGCATCGTATTGCGTTCGCCGATAGTACGGTTGCTGCCGGCCGTGCGGGTCATGCCGCGCAAGCTGGCAGGCAACTATCCGTCCCCCTACGGCGATGAGCCGCCGGATGCGATGACTGGCAACTTCGCGCGCAAGCCCGGTTACCACTATGGCTGGGATTGGGGGCCGCGCTACGTTACTGCCGGCATCTGGAAACCGGTCGTGCTGGAGACTTGGGATACAGTGCGCATCGACAACCTGCAACTGAGGCAGGATCGGGTCGACGAAGCGCGCGCCGACATCGCAGCCGTGGTGTCGGCCCAATCCGTGCGCGGTGGCGTGTTCGCGTTGCGCCTGTGGCAAACTACTCCCGGCGGCAAGCGCGCGCTGGCGGCACTGCGCCGTGTCGAATTGCGCGCGGGCGACAACCGCATCGAGCTTCCGCTAAGTATCGAGCGTCCGCAACGCTGGTTCCCGAACGGATATGGTGCGCAGCCGCTGTACCGCTTCGAGGTCGAGGTCAGCGATGGCATGGCGGCCACTGCCACCGCCAGCGCGCGCACCGGCTTGCGCAGTATCGCCTTGCGGCGCGAGCCGGACGACAAGGGCAAGAGCTTTTACTTTGAAGTGAACGGCATTCCGGTATTTGCCAAAGGCGCGAACAGCATCCCTTTCGATATGTTCCAGCCACGCGTGAGCAAGGCGCAATTGCGCCGCGTGCTGCAATCGGCGCGCGACGCCAATATGAATTTCCTGCGCAGCTGGGGCGGAGGCTATTACGAAAGCGATGATTTCTTCGATCTTGCCGACGAGCTGGGCCTGCTGGTATGGCAGGACTTCATGTTCGGCGGCGGCATGCCGCCAGCCTATGACGACGCCTTTCGTGCCAACGTGGTTGCTGAAGCGCGCGACAATGTGCGGCGCTTGCGCAACCATCCAAGTATTGCCCTGTGGTGCGGCAATAACGAGGAAGAAATCGCCTGGAAGCACTGGGGCCCCGGCAAGGAAATGATGCAGGCCGATCCAGCCTTTGCCGCCAAGGTCTGGAATGGCTACGTGCAGCTTTTCGGCACCGACTTGCGCAAGGTCGTGGCGGAGGAGGGCGGCGGCATCGCCTATTGGGCCAGCTCGCCCAGCGACGACCTGGCCGAAGTGGCCAACTCGCCGGCCAGCGGCGACATGCATTACTGGGAGGTCTGGGGTAATCCGGCGCATCCGCCGACAAAGTACCTGGAGATCACGCCGCGCTTCATGTCGGAATATGGACTCCAGGCGTGGCCGGTGCAGCGCACGGTCGATGCCTTCGCCAAGCGCGGCGAGCAAGCCACCGAATCCCCCGTCATTGAGGCACACCAGAAATTCATGGCCGGGAAAGGCAATGAACGCCTGATGAAATACGTGAATTATGAGTTCGGCGAGCCGAAGGACTTCGCCGACTTCATCTACCTTAGCCAGGCGGCGCAAGCGGAGGGCATCGAACTGGCCGCGCTGTATCACCGTGCCAGCCGCCCTTACACCATGGGTTCCCTGTACTGGCAGCTCAATGATGTCTGGCCAGGCGCCTCATGGTCGAGCGTGGACTGGTTTGGGCGCTGGAAGGCGCTGCAGTTCCATGCGCGCCGCTTCTACGCCCCGGTTGCCGTGGCCGCGTTGCGCAACGCGGAAGGCAACACCGCCCTCAGCCTGCTCAACGACCGTGCGCGTGCGCTGCGGGGAGAGTTGCGGCTGCGGCTGATGACCCTCGACGGAAAACTGCTGCGCGACGAGCGCAGGCCGGTCGAACTTGCGCGGCTGTCGGCGGCGAAGCAGGCCGACTATACGGACAGGGATTTGCTGGGCGGCGCCGATCCTGCCTCAACGGTCGCAGTATTCGACTTGCAGGTAGCTGGCGAACCGGTCTCGCGCCGCGTGGTGTACTTCAAGGCCGCGAAGGACATGCGCTGGCCCGATCCCGGTGTGAACGCGGAACTGCGCCAGGATGGCACAGGCTTCGTGATTGAATTGCGTGCGGCGAAGCTTGCCCGCGCGGTCTGGATTGACTTTGGCGACGTGGACGCCGAGATTGCCGATAACGCAATGACCCTGCTGCCTGGGGAAAGCATGACCTTGCATATTGCATCCAAAGCCAATCTGGCGACGCTGCGCAAATCGCTGCGCCTGCGATCACTGGCCGGCGAAGTTCATGTTTACTAAAACTAGCTAAAAGATCCCGGTTTTTACTGCTTTTGTTGACGCGCGCAAAAGGCGGCTGATATAAAACCTACCCATGTACAGACGCAAAAAAAGGCACAAGCCAAGCGTCTGGAAACGCTCGGAAGAAGCGTTTATTAAACTGAACATTGGAGACGCTTCATGCATTTGAACTCCCGCCAAAGGGTGCAGCCGTGAGCCTGGTGACTTTGCGCGACATCGCCGAAGCTACCGGGCTGTCGATCGGCACGGTCTCGCGCGCGTTGAAGAACCAGGCCGGCATGACCGAGGTTACCCGCAACCAGGTACGCCAGGCCGCCGAGAAAATGGGCTACGACTTTGGTCAGCTCAAGAAAGGGCGCATCCGCCGCATCGCCTTCCTGTTGCATAGCCAGCACAATACGCTCGCATCGAGCCAGTTCTACTCCCCGGTCCTGCATGGCGCTGAAGCGGCTTGCCGGCGCGAGGGCATTGCCCTGTCCTTTATCGCGCTCGGACCGGCCGAACCGGTGCAGGGCCTGATCCGCGTGCACCAGCCCGATGCCATCCTGTGCGCGGGCTTCTTCGAGCCGGAAGTGCTGGCGGCCTTGCAGCAGTCCGGCAAGCCTATCGTGCTGGTCGACATGCACCGCCGCGGCTTCACTTCGATCAACCCTGACAATGTGCGGGGCGGCTACCTGGCCACCCAGCATCTGCTGCGCTGCGGCCGCAAGCGCATCGCCATGCTGTCCGGCTCCCTGGCCCATTACAGCATCCAGCAGCGCAACCGCGGCTTCCGCCAGGCTCTGTTCGATGCCAAGGTATTTGCCGACCCGGACCTGGAAGTCATCGTCCCCACCATGGGTGAAGGCGATGAGGCCGTAGTGGAAGCCATGCGCAGCCTGCTCAGTCTTCCGAAACGGCCCGACGCCCTGTTCTGCTACAACGACAGCACGGCCCTGATCGCCATGAAGTATTGCCTGAACGAGGGCATGAAGGTCCCGCATGACATAGCGATTGTCGGCTTTGACGATATCAGCAGCGCCGCCGCCGCCATTCCCCCGCTCAGCACCATCCACGTGGACAAGGAAGACCTTGGACGGGCGGGGATTGAATTGCTACTCCAGAAACCCGAAGAAGACCCCTCCCAGATAACCATGCCAGTCGAACTGATCGTGCGTGAAAGCAGTTGCGACGACTAGCGTACCCACCAGGCCAAACATGACCACTCTCCCTAATTTCCGCAACCCGGACGTCCTGCTCGAGCACGCGCGCCACACCATGCGCTTTTACCACCCGCGCGCGATCGATCCGGCCGGCGGCCTTTACCACTATTTCAAGGACGACGGCACTGTCTACGACGCCCAGCACCGGCACCTGGTCAGCAGCACGCGCTTCGTGTTCACCTATTCCATGGCCTACCGCCACTTCCATGAACCGGCCTACCTGGAAGGCGCGCGTCATGCGCTGCGCTTCCTGCGCGAGGTACACCGCGACCCCTCAGGTAGCGGCTACGCCTGGATGTTGAACGGCCGTGACGTGGAGGACGACACCCAGCACGCTTACGGCCAGGCGTTCGTGCTGCTCGCTTACTCGCACGCCACGATGGCGGGGCTGGAGGAAGCGCGCGCCTGGATTGGCGAAACTTTTGAACTGATGGAAAAGAGCTTCTGGAATGAGCAGGACGGCCTTTACGCCGACGAAGCCTGCCGCGACTGGAGCGTGCTTTCCAGCTACCGGGGCCAGAACGCCAATATGCACGCCTGCGAAGCGCTGCTGGCAGCGCACCAGGCCACCGGCCAGCAGCGCTACCTGGAGCGCGCCTACACCGTCGCTTACAACATCACCCAGCGCCAGGCAGAACGTTGCGGCGGTTTGATCTGGGAACATTACGACGCAAACTGGCAGCCGGACTGGCGCTTCAATATCGACGACCCGGAAAACCTGTTCCGCCCATGGGGCTACCAGCCAGGCCATTTCACCGAATGGGCCAAGCTGCTGCTGCAACTGGAAGCGCGCGGCGGGGTGCTGAACAAGGACCTGGGCTGGCTGTTGCCGACCGCGGAGCGCCTGTTCCAGGTTGCCGTGAACAAAGGTTGGGATGCCGTCCATGGCGGCCTGGCTTACTCGCTGGCGCCGGACCTGACTGTGTGCGACCCGCACAAGTATTTCTGGGTACAGGCCGAGAGCACTGCGGCTGCAGCCATGCTGGCCAAGCGCACCGGAAACGCAGAATACTGGGACTGGTACCAGCGCCTTTGGGCCTATAGCTGGACCCACTTCGTCGACCATGAGCATGGTGCCTGGTACCGCATCCTGTCCGGCGATAACCGGAAACTGGGCGATGAAAAGAGCCCTGCCGGCAAAGTGGACTACCACACCATGGGCGCCTGCTACGACATCGTGGCGGCGCTGAGGACGGGCGATCATGCATGATGCACCACTGATGCTGTGCGCCGGGGAGGCGCTGACCGACATGATTTACCAGGGCGATGAGCGCTGGGCCAGCCGCGTCGGCGGTTCGGTATGGAACGTGGCGCGTGCGCTGGCCGTGCTGGGCGAACGCACCGCCTTCGCCGGCGCCATCAGCCGCGATCGATTCGGCGATGCGTTGTGGGCCGCCAGCGAGGCCGTGGGTCTGGACTTGCGCCTGTTGCAGCGCGTTGAGCGCTCGCCGCTGCTGGCCATCGTGGAGCAGGGCGAACCGCCGCGCTACTTCTTTATCGGCGACGACAGCGCCGACCTGCATTTCGATCCGGCGGCGCTGCCGGAATATTGGTCGCGCGACCTGCGCTGGGCGCATTTCGGCGGCATCAGCCTGGCGCGCGAGCCCCTGGCATCGAACCTGGTGGCGCTGGCTGAAAAGCTGAAGGAGCAGGGTGTGGCGATCAGCTACGATCCGAACTACCGCAACCTGATGGACCAGCGTTATGCGCCAACCCTGCGCAGCATGGCGGAGCTGGCCGACGTGATCAAGGTCTCCGACGACGATTTGCGTGGCCTGTTCCCCGGCTTGCCGATTGACGAGGCGCTGCGACAATTGCGCGCAACCGCGCCGTCGGCGCACTGCCTGCTGACACGCGGCGGCCAGGGCGCAAGCCTGTTCCATGGCGATCAGCGCGCCGATGCCCGTGCGCCGGCAGTCTCCGTGGTTGATACGGTCGGCGCGGGCGACGCCAGTGTGGCCGGCCTGTTGCACAGCCTCGCGCGCCATCCGGAGCGTTCGCTGCAGTCCCACCTGCACGCCGCTTTGGCTGCCGGTTCCGCCGCCTGCCTGCAGTCCGGCGCAACACCGCCGCCGCCCGCCGCCATGCACCAGTTATTCGCATTGCTCGAAGGAGACGCCTCGTAATGAAAGCAATCCGCTTTACCCTTTGCTCGATCCTGCTGGCTGCATTTGCGCTACCGCTTGCCGCAGCACCGGCCGACATGCCGGTCAACACCTTCATCGGTACCCAGGACGAAGGCAATACCTTCCCCGGCGCCTCGGCTCCTTTCGGCATGATCCAGGTCAGCCCGGCCGGCGAGCATTACGCAGGCTGGCACTACAGCGATGCGCGCATCCGCGGCTTCGGCCATTCCTTCCTGTCCGGTGCCGGATGCTGGGAGCAGGGCGGGCAGCTTTCGGTATTGCCGGTCACCGGCAGCATCGGCCCCGGCGGCGATTTCGATACCAGGAAAGCGGAGAGTTTCAACTACAAGCGCTACGCCGCCGACTACAGCCACGAGGGCGAGGTCGGCCAGGCGGGCTACTACAAAGTGCAGCTCACCAGCTACGGCGGCATTACCGCCGAGGCCACGGCGCTGACCCGCGCCGCAGCCGAGCGCTACACCTTTGCGCCTGGCACCGCCAACGGCCATGTGCTGCTCAACCTGGGCCAGGCCAACGAACGCCATTCCGTGGTCGGCAGCGAGGTGCGCGTGCTCGATGAGCGCAGCGTCGAAGGCAAGATTGTCACCAAGAGCTTTTGCGGCGGCGCCCAGTACACCACCTGGTTCCGCATGGTGTTCGACCAGCCTTTCATCGCCAACGGTATCTGGGATGACCGCGGCGGCTGGGCGGGCGTGAAGGGACCGAGCCAGCAGGGCGACAGCCGCCCGCATGGCCTGTGGCTGACCTTTGACCTCAAGAATGGCCAGGCGGTGACGGCGGTCAGCGCGATTTCCCACGTCGATGCGGAAGGCGCGCGCACCAACCTGAAAGCCGAAAGCATGGCCGGCGCCAAGCCGCTCACCTTTGATGCAATGCGCGAAAAAGCTCAGGCGGCATGGCAGAAAGAATTGGGCAGCGTACGCATCGAAGGCGGTAGCAACGACGACCGCACCGTGTTCTATACCGCCCTGTACCACGCATTGTTGCAGCCGCTGACCGGTAGTGACGCTGATGGCCGCTATCGCGGCTATGACGGAGCGCTGCACTCCGCCAGGGACTGGACCTACTACGAGTTCTTCTCGTTGTGGGACACCTACCGCGCGCAAAACCAGTTGCTTGCCTTGCTGCGTCCGCAGCGCTCGCGCGACATCGCCAATTCGGTACTGAAGATCCGCGAGCAGGGCGGCTGGCTGCCGCGCTGGGGCTACGCCAACTTCGACAGCAATGTGATGACCGGCGATCCCGTCACCCCGTTCCTGGTTGACCTGTGGCGCTTCGGCGCCCTGAAGGGCCGAGAGCGGGAGGCCTACGCCGCGCTGCGCGAAAATGCATTCGGCGTTCCGCCATCGCGCATCCGCGCTCAAGGCCGCGCCGGTAACCCAAACTACCTGGGCCAGGGCTTCGTGCAGTATGACCGCGGTTTCATCTCCAAGGGCATGGACATCGACCCCCATCACGGCGCTTCTGCGACGCTGGAATATGCGCTGGCCGACAGCTCGCTGGCGATCATGGCCAAGGCGCTTGGCCAGACCAATGATGCCCGCTTGCTTGAGCAGCGTGCCTTGAACTGGCGCAAGGTGTGGGATCCGTCGGTGATCGACGCCCCGACCGGGCAACGCGGGTTCCCGCGCCCACGCGTGTTGGACGGCAGCTGGTTTATCGACTTGGACGGCAGCTACGACCCACGCGCCGAGCGCGGCTTCCATGAGGGCACGGCCTGGCAGTACCAATGGCTGGTGCCGCAGGATATTCCCGGCCTGGCCGCAGCCATGGGCGGGCAGGCCAAAGCCGTGCAGCGCCTTGACCAGTTCTTTGATTACGACGCAGTACTGGCTGACCCGTCGGCCGTGCGCAAGTCGTGGGTGGTGGGTGCCTACAGCTACTACAGCCAGTTCCGCTATAACCCGAACAACGAACCGGACCTGCACGCGCCGTGGATGTATACCCTGATGGGACAACCGTGGAAAACCACGACCGTGCTGCGCGCGGCTGAAACCCTGTTCGGCAACGGACCAAGCGGCGTCACCGGCAACGACGACCTGGGCACCATGTCGGCCTGGTACCTGTTCAGCGCACTTGGGCTGTATCCGGATGCCCCGGGCAGCGGGCGTTTCCTGCTGCATGCGCCGCGCTTTGCACGCGTCGAGATCGACCTGCCGCAGGGCCGCACGCTGCGCATTGAAGCGCCGCAGGCCAAGCCGGGCGAGCGCCGCTTCGTGCAGTCGGTGCAGTGGGGCGGACGCCCGCTGTCGCGCGTGTGGCTGGATTGGGAACAGCTGCAGGGTGCTGGTACCCTGTCGTTCAAGCTTGCACCGCAGCCTGATACGGCCGGCTGGGGCACGCATGGCGGCGACCTGCCGCACCCACCTGCCGGCATCTAAATATAAAGAATTGAGGAGATAATCATGGCATCCATGGCACCCAACACCACGCCGGCTGCGCCGCCACAAGCGTCAGGCGGCGCACAGAACGGAACCAACACCAGCGCGTTGGTCATCGTCACATTGCTGTTTTTCATGTGGGGTTTGATTACCTCGCTGAACGACGTGCTGATTCCGCACCTGAAGGCGATCTACACGCTGTCCTACTTCCAGGCGATGCTGGTGCAGCTTTGCTTCTTCGGCGCCTACTTCATCGTGTCGCTGCCGGCGGGCGCCCTGATTCGCCGCATTGGATACCAGAAGGGCGCGGTAACCGGCCTGCTGATTGCAGCCGGTGGCTGCGTACTGTTCTACCCGGCCTCGTTCGGCGGCTACGGCTTGTTCCTGTTTGCCTTCTTCGTGCTGGCATCGGGCATCACCGTGCTGCAGGTTGCCGCCAATCCGTATGTCACCGTGCTCGGTCCGCCGCGCACGGCATCCAGCCGCCTGAACCTGACGCAGGCCTTCAACTCCCTCGGCACCACCATCGGCCCGGCCATTGGCGGCTTGCTGATCCTGTCGACGGCCGGCGCCGCGGTGGGGGCCGTTGCCGATGCGGCCACCGTGCGTGGCCCTTACCTCGCACTGGCCGGTGCGCTGGCACTCCTGGCCGTGCTGTTCTTCTTCGCCAGACTGCCGCAGATCGCCGATAGCGAAGACGTTTCGCTGGCGGGCGAGGGGCATGGTTCGGCCTGGGCCCACCGCCACCTGGTGCTGGGCGCAATCGGCATCTTCCTGTACGTCGGCGCGGAAGTCAGCATCGGCAGCTTCCTGATCAACTTCCTCGGCGAATCGCATATTGCGGGCCTGGCGCATGCCGACGCGGCAAGCTATGTGAGCATCTATTGGGGCGGCGCCATGGTTGGCCGTTTCATCGGTTTCGTCGTGATGCGCGTGGCGAGCCCGGGCAAGACGCTGGCCGTCAACTCGTTGGTGGCGATCGCCCTGGTGCTGGCGGCGACCTTTGCCAAGGGCAGCGTGGCCATGTGGGCGATCCTCGCGGTGGGCCTGTGCAACTCGATCATGTTCCCGACCATTTTCAGCATGGCGCTGCACGGTCTTGGCAAGTACACCGGGCAGGGCTCTGGCATCCTGTGCATGGCTATTGTCGGCGGTGCGCTGGTGCCGTTCGCACAAGGCGCGCTGGCAGATGCCATCGGCGTGCAGGCATCGTTCATGCTGCCTGCCGCCTGCTACGCCTTCATACTCTATTTCGGCGCGAAGTACTCGTCCATGTATGCGGCCCAGTAGTGTCGTAGCGGTTTTCGCGCTGTGTGCAGCCGGCGCGCTGCACGCGGAAACCGTCGACCGCATGGTGCTGTCGCGCGGCGGCGTGGTGCTTGAAGTATCGGCGCCGGCCAGCGGCATCGTGCGCATCCGCATGGGACGCGAAAAATTACCGGAAGATGCTTCATGGGCGGTACCGGCCGCAACACGCAACGCCCGGTTGCCGATGAAAGTCACGCGCAACGGCGATACGGTGCAAGTGGCCGCTGCGGATATCGGCGCTCGCATCGACCTGCGCACCTTGCGAACAGACGTTTTGGATGGCGGCGGCAAGCTGCTGTTGGCTGACCTTGCCGGCCGCAACGCGATATCGCCGCTAGGCGGCTTCCGTATGCGCGGCCGCATGAGCGGCGACGACCATATCTTCGGTTTGGGCGACAAGACCGGCACCTTCGACCGCAAGGGAGGTGCCTACACCATGTGGAATTCGGACACCTACAAGTTCACGCAGGCGACCGATCCGCTATACAAAACGATTCCGTTCTTCATGACGGTGAGCGACCGTGGCCAGGCCTACGGAATGTTCCTCGACAATACCTGGCGCACCACCTTCGATTTCGGCAAATCTGAACGCGGCGTGCTGTCGATCAGAGGCGAGGGCGGCCCGGTCGACTATTACGTGATGGCCGGGCCGGCGCCGAAGGACGTGCTGCAGCAATACGCGCACTTGACCGGTGCTGCGCCGTTGATGCCGCAATGGGCGCTGGGCTTCCAGCAATCCAAGTGGAGCTATAAGAGCGATGCCGAAGTGCGCGCGATCGCGCAGCGCCTGCGCAGCGAACGCATTCCGTCCGATGTGATCTACATGGACATCGATTACCAGGACCGCTCGCGTCCCTTCACCGTCAACCGTACTGCCTTTCCGGACTTGCGTCAGCTTGCAACAGAGCTGCGCGGGCAGGGCGTCCGCCTGGTTCTGATAACGGACCCGCATATCGCCAACGCGCCGGGGCAGGGCTACGCGGCTTACGACAGCGGTGCCGCACAAGACGTTTTCCTGAAGCTTCCGGGCGGCCGGTACTACTCGGGCGATGTGTGGCCCGGCGCAGCGGTGTTCCCCGACTTCAGCCGCGCCCGGGCCCGACGCTGGTGGGGCGATCTGTATGCGGGATTCCTGGACGACGGTGTGGCGGGCTTCTGGAACGATATGAATGAGCCGTCCATCTTCAACGTGCCAAGCAAGACTATGCCGCTTGACGTTGTGCACCGGATCGAGAGCGACGACTTCGCACCGCGCAGCACGAACCATGCTGAGATGCACAACGTCTACGGCCAGCTCAATTCGCGCGCCACGTATGAAGGCTTGACGCGGCTACAGCCCGACGTGAGGCCATTCGTGCTGACCCGTGCTACCTATGCCGGTGGCCAGCGCTACGCCGCGACATGGACCGGCGACAACGTATCGAGCTGGCAGCATCTCAAGATGGGCGTGCAGCAGCTGGTCAATCTTGGCTTGAGCGGCTTCTCTTATTCCGGCAATGACGTTGGAGGCTACGCCGGCGAACGTCCGTCACCAGAATTGCTGACGCGCTGGTTCCAGCTTGGCGCCTTCATGCCGCTATTCCGCGCCCATGCGGAAACCGGCCGGTCCGATCAGGAGCCATGGGTGGGCGACGCTGCTCAGGTCGAGATTCGCCGCCGCTTCATATCGGAACGCTACCGGCTGATGCCTTACCTGTATGCCGCTGCAGAAGTGAACAGCCGCACCGGCATTCCCATGCTGCGGCCCGTCTTCCTCAATTTCCCCGCAGTGCTGGCGAATGGCGACCGGCTTGGCGGATCGGAGGACCAGTTCATGGTGGGCGGCGACCTGTTGGTGGCGCCATCGCCGACGCTGGAGTCTCCTGGCGACTACAACGTGGAACTGCCCGACAAGGGATGGTATGACTACTGGACCGGGCGGCGCCTGGACGGCAAAAGCCAGACTGTCAAGCCGGATATCGCCCAGTTGCCGGTCTACGTGCGCCCCGGCGCGATTATTCCGAAGCAGCCGCTGGTTCAAAGTACTGCCTTCGTGCCTGAGGGGCGGTTGGAACTCCACGTCTATCCGGGCGCGGACTGCCATGGCGGCCTCTATGGCGACGATGGCGTCAGCCTGGCCTTCCAGCGCGGCAGCTTCCTGCGCCAACGCATTCGCTGTGAGGAATCGCCATCCAGCCTGAAAATACTGTTCGAGCAGCGCGAGGGAAGCTGGAAGCCATGGTGGAACGGCCTGACGCTCCACATTCATGGTTGGTCGTCGGCGACGCCACCACAAGCACGTATCGCCGGCACCACGCTTTCCGCGTCGGTGGAGCGGGAGCAAAGCGCAGCCGTAATTCTGGCGCCGGACATCGCCAGCGGGACAATTGAGATCAATCCAGGTGCGGACTAGTTAAGAATCTGGTCGGGGTGAGAGGATTCGAACCTCCGGCCTCTACGTCCCGAACGTAGCGCTCTACCGGGCTAAGCTACACCCCGACGGTGTGAATTAATTTTACCCATAATTTTGTGGATTTATCAACACCTTTGCAGGTGCTATAGTGCGGCTTTGGATTAACTTCATTTGCACCATGGGAATCACCATTTATCACAACAACTCATGCAGCAATTCGCGTGGCGCGCTGGCGCTGATCCGCGAGGCGGGCATTGAGCCGGAAATCGTCGAATACCTGAAGGCGCCGCCATCGCGCGAAGTGCTGGTCGACCTGATTGCGCGAGCCGGGTTGACGGCGCGCGGCGCCATGCGCAACAAGGGAGAGCTGTACGACCAGCTTGGCCTGGGCGATGAGTCGCTGTCGGAAGATAAGCTGGTCGACGCCATGATGGCCCATCCGGAATTGATCAACCGTCCCTTCGTGGTGACGGACAAGGGTGTGCGCCTGTGCCGCCCGCCGGAAACGGTCAAAGAGATCCTCTAAGTGCACAAAGCCTTCGCTACCACTTTGCTTGCGCTGGCCGCCAGTGCGCATGCCGACACTTCGGAATGTGAGATCCACAAGCTGGCCACGTTCCCGTTCCCGCATCGACCGACGGCGGAGCAGGCCGCGGCACTGAAGGACTGCGACGCAGACAAGCTGTATTACGGCATTGGCGTGCACTTCGATTATGTGAGAGCGCGGCACTGCGCCTTTGCGACCGACAGGCAGGATATCCTGATGATGCTGTACGCGAATGGCCTGGGCGGGCCACGCAACTATGCGGTGGCGAAGATGGCTGCCTGCCGTTCCGAACCCACCGAGATCGAAGCACGCCTGGCCAGGCTGGCACGTATGCAAACCGGTAAGGAAGGGCCGTCGCCGAAGATCGATATGTGCGATGACGCGGCAAACAGCCACCTGCTGTCGCGCTGCGCTGCGATCAAGCTGGAATTGAGCGACCAGGAACGTAACGCACGCATTGACACCATCTCGGCGCGTTGGAGCGATGCCGACAAGGCCGCGCTGCTGTCGGTGCGGCGCCATGCGGTTGACACGGCGCAGGTTGAGGAGATCCTCAGCTCGCTGTTGGAGTTCGAAGCCGGAAAGCTGCCGTCCTTCACAATGGAAGATGCCGCCGCTGCCGAGCGTGAAATGAGCCAGATGAAAATCCCGCCTGACCGGCAGCGTAGCTGGCTGGCCTACCGCGATGCATGGCTGGCGCTGGGCAAGCTGCGTTACCCTTCGGCCGCGCCGCATGCCTGGAAGGCCTACTTCGCCAAAAGGCGCATTGCCGCAATCAAAACGCAGTAAGAAAATAGGCGCCGATTTCGGCGCCTTGTTCTTTAGTGGCTGCGGTCCACTGAGAAGCGGGCCAACTGCAGCAGGGATTGTTTGTAGACGCCGTCCGGCATGCCGGCAATCGCATCGATGGCGCGCTGCGCGGCCACTTGGGCGGCGCGGCGGGTGTAATCCAGGGCTCCACTATTGGTGATGGCGGCCAGGATGGTGTCGAAGTGCTGCTCGTCGCCGTTCTCGATGCAGGAGCGGACCAGAGCACGCTGCTCCTCGGTGCCGTTTTCCATCAGCCAGATCAGCGGCAGGGTAGGTTTGCCTTCGCGCAGGTCGTCACCCACGTTCTTGCCGATTTCTTCCGCATCGCCGGCGTAATCCAGCACGTCGTCGATCAGTTGGAAGGCAGTGCCCAGCGAGCGGCCGTATTCGCCGGCCGCGTCGATGTCGGCGTCCGACGCACCTGCCACCAGCGCCCCCAGTTCCGCTGCCGCCTCAAACAACTTGGCGGTCTTGGAACGGATCACCTGCAGGTAGCTTTCTTCGCTCACGTCCGGGTCGTGCATATTCAGCAACTGCAGCACTTCGCCCTCGGCGATCACGTTGGTCGCATCGGACAGGATCTGCATCACGCGCATGGAATCCAGCGACACCATCATCTGGAAGGCGCGGGAGTAGAGGAAGTCGCCCACCAGGACCGAAGCCGCATTGCCGAACAGCGCATTGGCAGTCTGGCGGCCGCGGCGCATTGACGATTCATCAACAACGTCATCGTGCAGCAGGGTCGCGGTGTGGATAAATTCCACCACGGCGGCCAGTTCATGGTGGCCGACGCCTTTATAGCTATAGGCATTCGCTACCAGCAGGACCAGGACTGGTCGGATTCGCTTGCCGCCCGCGCTGATGATATATTCAGCAATCTGGTTGACCAGCGCCACTTCCGAGTGGAGGCGCTGGCGGATCACCGAATTGACCGCGTCCATATCGGCGGCAATGGTGCTCATGATGTTGTTCTGGGCGTTGTTCGACAAGGCAAACCTACTGGTAAGGTTGGTAAGAGTGCCGCGATTATACGTTACTCGTTGCCCACATACCACGTGGGCCGCCCGCCGACAATACCTTTTGACCCGTTTCCCGAAACTATGTATAATCGGCGGTTCCCCGGCTTTCGCCTTGTTGTTTTTGGGCGTCGAGCAAGGGAGACTTATTAACAATCCAAGAGGTTTCCAATCATGTACGCGGTCATAAAAACCGGTGGCAAACAATACAAAGTTGCTGCTGGCGAAAAAATTAAAGTAGAACAGTTGCCGGCTGACATTGGTTCCGAAATCACTATCGACCAGGTCCTCGCCGTTGGCGCGGGCGACAGCATCAAGTTTGGTGCTCCACTGGTTGCAGGTGCATCGGTTCTGGTGAAAGTAGTCGCACAAGGTCGTCACGACAAGGTACGTATCTTCAAGATGCGTCGTCGTAAGCACTACCAGAAGCGTCAAGGCCATCGCCAAAACTTCACCGAAATCCAAATCGTTTCGATCAACGGCTAATCGCTGTTCATCAAGACTCACCGAGCTATCAAGGAGTAACTAAATGGCACACAAAAAAGGCGGCGGTACTACCCGCAACGGTCGCGACTCTGAATCAAAACGCCTTGGCGTTAAAGTGTACGGCGGCCAGACCATCAATGCTGGTGGCATCATCATCCGTCAACGCGGCACCCCAGTGTCCGCTGGCGAAGGCGTCGGTACCGGTAAGGACCACACCCTGTTCGCACTGGTGGACGGCGTTGTGAAGTTCGTGACCAAGGGTCCGGAAAGCAAGAAGTACGTTACCGTCGTAGCTGCTGCTTAATACAGCAAATACAGGTACAGTAAGGCGAAAGCCTTCTATCAAAAGGCTCTGCCAGTGGTAGGGCCTTTTTGGTTTTTTAAGGTGGTTCACATTGACGTCCCCTCCGCCATGAAGGCCGGAGATTCCTGCAGCCAGCGTCGCACGTCCGCGACGGAGAATGATCTAGTTCATTCTCTAATTCCCAGTCCTGCGATACCTTTCGGCCTCGCGTTGTGAATGTGTCCAATGCGAGCAGAAATGGGGAAACGTTACAGCTTTCTGCGCTAGCATAAGGCAGTAGGCCAACCAGAATTTTGCTGTAAATAGATACAGTATTTTTGCCGACTGGCGCACGCTAGCCCAAAACGGGACACTGGCCAATCGATGCGCACCCGGCTTATCTCACACCTTGCCCTGTAGGGCGAGGTTATTCGGAGTACTACCAGATGAAGTTTATTGACGAAGCACGAATCGAAGTCATCGCCGGCAGCGGCGGTAACGGTTGCGCCTCTTTTTGCCGTGAAAAATTCCGTCCGTTCGGCGGCCCTGATGGCGGCGACGGCGGCAAGGGCGGCAGCATCTGGGCGGTAGCCGACCGTAACGTCAATACGCTGGTGGACTATCGCTATTCCAAGATGCACCGTGCCGGCAACGGCGAATCCGGCCGCGGCTCCGATTGCTACGGCAAGGGTGCGGACGACATCTTCCTGCGTATGCCGGTCGGTACCCTGGTGATTGACGAAGTGTCGGGTGAAATCATCGCCGACATGACCGAGCACGGCCAGATGGAACTGCTGGCCAAAGGCGGCGAGGGCGGTTGGGGCAATATCCACTTCAAGACCTCGACCAACCGCGCACCGCGCCAGAAGACCGACGGCAAAGACGGCGAACGCCGCGAGCTGCGCCTGGAACTGAAGGTGCTGGCCGACGTTGGCCTGCTGGGCATGCCGAATGCCGGCAAATCGACCTTCATCACCGCCGTGTCGAATGCCCGTCCGAAGATCGCCGATTACCCGTTCACCACCCTGCACCCGAACCTGGGCGTGGTGCGTGTGTCGCACGAAAAGTCGTTCGTGATCGCGGACATTCCTGGCCTGATCGAAGGCGCTTCTGAAGGTGCGGGCCTGGGCCACCAGTTCCTGCGCCACCTGTCGCGCACCGGCCTGCTGCTGCACATCGTCGACCTGGCGCCGTTCGAGGCGACTGTCGATCCTGTGAAGGAAGCCAAGGCCCTGGTCAAGGAACTGCAGAAGTACGATCCAGCGCTGGGCGACAAGCCGCGCTGGCTGGTGCTGAACAAGCTGGACGTAGTCCCGGAAGAAGAACGCGCCAAGAAGGTCAAGGACTTCGTCAAGAAGTTCGGCTTCAAGGGGCCTGTGTTCGAGATCTCCGCGCTGTCCCACGAAGGCACGCAGGAACTGGTCAACGCCATCTACCTGCACCTTGAGCAGCAGCGCTACTCCGAGCAGCGCGCGGAAGAAGTGCAGATGACCGAAGAAGCCCGCGGCATCTCCTCCATCGACCCGGATGACCCACGCTTCAAAGTTCTCGATTAAAATCGAGGATACCTCTTATCTTTGCCGCCCCTGCTAACCGCGGGGGCGCGCACTGTCTGCGGCAAGCCGGCATCATCGTGCCCGGCGCATCACCAGAAGTTTCGCCACCTTTTGTTTGAGAAGACTTTGCCGTCCTATGAATTCGCTTATCCAGAACTCCACCCGCATTATCATCAAAGTGGGCTCTTCGCTCGTCACCAATGACGGCCGTGGGCTCGATCATGCCGCTATTGCCCGCTGGGCCTCACAGATTTCCGCCCTGCGTGCAATGGGCAAGGAAGTTGTGCTGGTCAGCTCCGGCGCCGTAGCCGAAGGCATGCTGCGCCTGGGCTTCGACAAGCGACCGACGGACATACACGAACTTCAGGCATGCGCCGCCGTGGGCCAGATGGGGCTTGCGCAGATTTACGAAACCAGCTTCCGCGAGCACAGCATCGGCACCGCGCAAGTCCTGCTGACCCACGCCGACCTGGCCGACCGCGAACGCTACCTGAACGCGCGCTCCACGCTGACCACCTTGCTGCGCCTGGGCGTGGTCCCGATCATCAACGAGAACGACACCGTCGTCACCGACGAAATCAAGTTCGGCGACAACGACACCTTGGGCGCCCTGGTGGCCAACCTGATTGAAGCCGATGCGCTGATCATCCTGACCGACCAGCGCGGCCTGTTCAGCGCCGACCCCCGCAAGGACCCGGCGGCATACCTGATCACCCACGGCCGCGCCGGCGATCCGGCACTGGAAGCCATGGCTGGCGGCGCCGGTTCCTCGCTGGGGCGCGGCGGCATGCTGACCAAGATCCTGGCCGCCAAGCGCGCCGCCAAATCCGGCGCGCATACCGTGATCGCCTTCGGCCGCGAAGCCGACGTGCTGACCCGCCTGGCGGGCGGCGAGAGCATCGGCACCGAACTGTCCGCACAAACCGGCCACCTTACGGCGCGCAAGCAATGGATGGCGGACCACCTGCACACCGCAGGCCAGGTCGTGCTGGATGCGGGCGCGGTGCAGAAACTGGCGAAAGAGGGCAAGTCGTTACTGCCGATCGGCGTGATTGAAGTGCACGGCGAATTCGGCCGCGGCGCGGTGATCACCTGCATCGGTGAAGACGGTCACGCCATCGCACGCGGCATCAGCAACTACACCAGCGCCGAAACCCGCCGTATCAAGCGCAAGCCTTCCGCCGAGATCGAGGCGATCCTCGGCTACGTCGAAGGGCATGAGCTGATTCACCGCGACAATATGGTTTTGCTCTAAACCGGTAAACCAGGGTCAGGCCCAAGGGGCAGACCCGCCTGTTCCATGGCCTGCGGCTTCGGCCGGGGTTACCGGTTTTCAGGCGTCGGCGGGGGCGGGCGTCTTGCCCTTGAATTCGCACAGCTCGGCGATGATGCAGTTCCAGCACTTCGGCTTGCGTGCCACGCAGGTGTAGCGGCCGTGCAGGATCAGCCAGTGGTGCGCATCCATCAGGAATTCCTTCGGCACGAACTTCATCAGCTTCTGTTCGACGATATCCACGTTCTTGCCCGGTGCGATGCCGGTGCGGTTGGAGACGCGGAAGATATGGGTGTCGACTGCCATCGCGATCTGCCGGAAGGCTGTATTCAGCACCACATTGGCGGTCTTGCGGCCCACGCCCGGCAACTGCTCCAGTTCTTCGCGCGTCTGCGGCACTTCGCCGCCGTACTGGTCCACCAGGATCTGGCAGGTGGCGATCACGTTCTTGGCCTTGGTCTTGTACAGGCCGATGGTGCGGATGTATTCGGTCAGCTCGTCGAGCCCGAGGTCCAGGATTGCCTGCGGCGTGTTCGCCACCGGATACAGCTTGCGCGTGGCCTTGTTCACCCCCACGTCGGTCGCTTGCGCCGATAGCAGCACGGCGATCAGCAATTCAAAGGGCGTCGTGTATTCCAGCTCGGTTTCAGGGTTCGGATTGGCTTCGCGCAGGCGGGTGAAGATCTCTAGTCGTTTTGCTGGATTCATTTGTCTTGGCTGCCTTCACCCCGTTGGCGGGCGCGCGCCATGGCGGCGGCAATGATCTGGCGCTTGCGTTCTTTCTCGGCTGCTTCGGCGTCATTCTCCGGGGCGAGACGCTCCACCGCGGCGGCTTTCGCATGGGCCTTGGCGGCCAGGCGTGCGTCGTTCTCTTCGCGTTCGCGGATCAGGCGCGCCAGGCGGAAGTCGTGGCGGTCGCGCGCCTCGTCGGCCTGCGGCTGCGTCCAGGCATCCCAGCCGGTGGTCTCGGTTACCGGGTACATGACGATGCAGTCGACCGGGCAGGCCGGCACGCACAGGTCGCAGCCGGTGCAGTCTTCCGGAATGATCGTGTGCATCTGCTTGGCCGCGCCCATGATCGCATCGACCGGGCAGGCCTGGATGCACAGCGTGCAGCCGATGCAAAGCGACTCGTCGATGAAGGCCACCGCGCGCGGGCGCTCGAAGCCATTGACGGGATTCAGGGGAATGACGGGACGCCCGGTAACGCTGGATAAACGGCGGATACCTTCCGCGCCGCCGGGCGGGCACTGGTTGATGTTCGCTTCACCGGACGCAATCGCTTCCGCATACGGTCGGCAACCCTTGTAGCTGCACTTCGTGCATTGGGTTTGCGGCAGCACGTCCTCGATGCGGTCGGCCAGGGTCTTTGGTTCAGTCACGGTCAGAGGCGATACGGTAAAGCGCTATTATCCAATATCTGCGCTGCCTTTGCGGAAGTTGCTTCATATCAACTTCCATGGGATCATTACTCCTCTTTACATAAGGCGGGGAACCATGCGTGTTGTGCAGGTGATCGGTTGGGGGCTTGGCTTGCTGCTTGGATGGCAAGGCAGCGCTGTCGCCGGTTCCGCAGTGCGGCTCGCATCGGACGAATGGCCGCCGTTCGTATCGGCCTCCTTGCCTGAAAATGGCGTTGCCGGCGCCTTTTCGTTGGCCGTGTTCGCGCGCATCGGAAGTACTGCCAGCATCGATTTTTATCCCTGGAAGCGTACCCTTGAAGTGGGGATGAACGACCCGCGCTATGCCGGCCTGCTGGCCGTCTGGCGCACGCCGCAGCGCGAAACGCAATGCCACTTCTCCACACCGATCGGCAGCACCGTCAATGTGCTGGCGTATTTGAAGGAAGCGCCCGTTGTCGCCTCCACCATGCGCGAGCTGCGTGGGGCCAGCATCGGCACGGTAGCCGGGTATTCAAATGGCGAAGAGTTTGATGGCCTGGTGCGGCGCGGCGTACTGCATGTGCAGGAGAGCGTCAACGACGAGACCAACTTGCGCAAGCTTCTCAGCAAACGTTTTGATGCGATGGTGGTCGAAAAGCGCGTGCTGCGCCATTTGCTCGCCGGCCCACACTTCACTCGCGCCGAGCGCGAACGCATTACTTTCTCCGATAACCTGTTCCACGAGCGCACAGTGCACATCTGCTTCCAGCGCACCGCCGCCGGCCAGGCGCAGCAACGCGCCTTCAACGAAGCGGCCCGCGACATCGACCTTCCCAAATTCGAACGCGACTACCTGCGCCGCCTCGACACCGACCGTCCCACGGTCAATTAAGCAATAAGGTCATACGAAAGTATTCGTTGGCCCCATCGCGCGCCGCACTTACGCTGGCGCCTTCGATGGAGGAATTTATGACCGATGCAGTTGACCGCCACTGGGCGGAATTGTTGTCGCCGCGCCGGCGCAATTTGCTGGCTGCGGCTGCAGGCGTCCTTGCCACGCCGGTGATGGCACAAAGCCCGTGGGGCTATGAAACCTACAAGCAAGCGACGCCGCGGCCAGACAGCCTGCGGCCTGGCGAGCAAATCCTGCCTGCCAAGCCGCGTTCGTACACAGATATCGAGAGCTATCACGCCCACATCTATTTCGACGAGGACAATTACCAGAAGGCGGCGCTGATCCGCAAATGGGTGGCGGAACGATTCAAGGTGGAGCTGGGCGACTGGAACCTGGAGCCGCGCGGCCCGCACGTCACACCGTCCTTCTATTTCGGTTTCACCAACGACCTGCTGCACGTCATCGTGCCATGGCTGCAGCTGAACAGCCTGGGGCTGACGATCCTGATCCACCCGAATACCGAAGATCCGCGTGCAGATCATCTGTACTACGCGCTGTGGGTCAATCGTTCACAGCCTGTGAATGGCTATGGCATCAGGAAGCCGGGAGCGGGCGAGCCGCGCGTCGAGCGGATATTTCCAAACACGCGGCCCAGCGTAGCGATCGAGAAGGCCGCTTAGGCCTTGCGCCGTTCGGCGAGTTCGAACACCGCCATCCCGGCCATCATGGAGATGAAAAAGATCCATGGCTTGCCGCCGCCGGTCGCCAGCGATGTGATCACCGGGCCAGGACAATAGCCGGCCAGCCCCCATCCGACGCCGAAGGCCAGGCTCCCCAGTACCAGGCGGCGATCGATGTCGCGCGCGGTCGGCAAGCTGATTGGCGCACCAAGGATGGCGCGGGTGCGCTTGCCTGCGATGTGGAAGGAGATGGTGCCCACCAGCAGCGCGCCCGCCATGACGAATGCCATCGCTGGATCCCATTTGCCGAACAGGTCAAGGAAACCCAGCACCTTGGCGGGGTTCGTCATGCCTGAGACGACCAGGCCCAAGCCGAATATCAGGCCGGCCAGCAAAGAGGTGAGCGTGCTCATAGCAGACCCCGCACCACGGCGACCGTCGCGAAACCGGCTGCCATGAAGGTGACAGTGGCAGCTAACGAGCGTGGCGAGAAGCGCGACAAACCGCAGATGCCGTGGCCACTGGTGCAGCCGGAGGCATAGCGCGTGCCGACGCCGACCATCAGGCCAGCGATCACCAGGGTGCCGACGCTGGCGTCGACCTGTGCCGCCGGCAGTACCTTGAAGGCGCCATAAAGCAGGGGAGCCGCCACCAGGCCCGCAAGGAAAGCGATGCGCCACATGGCGTCGCTGCCGGAACCCGGTTGGCGTGTAAAGGCTTGCCCTAGCAGGCCACCGACGATGCCGCTGATGCCGGCAATCCGTCCGTTAAGCAGCAGAAGCATGGCCGCTCCCAGTCCAATCATGATGCCGCCTATCAGCGGCGCGTAGTAAGCACTCATTTCCCTACTCCTTTGGACAGTAAAGTTTGTACAGCACTTGCAGTACCGCCATCGCCTCTGCACTGGCGATGCTATAAAAAATCTGTTTGCCTTCGCGCCGCGTGGCGACCAGCTCGGCGTTGCGCAGCACAGTCAATTGCTGCGAGAGGGTGGGCTGGGTGACGCCGGTCGCGGCTTCCAGTTCTCCCACGGAATGTTCGCCATCAACCAACTGGCAAAGCAGCAGCAGGCGGTCCTGGTTGGACAGGGACTTCAACAGCCCGGATGCACGGCCGGCAGCGGCCTGCAAGGCAACGGGATCAATCTTCATATTATATAAAAAAGTATAGTATATGCCGCAATAAAAGCCGGGCACGCGGGCCCGGCCGGCTGAAGGGTGGGGCCTTAGCCGTGTTTTTTAATGAACGACGAGATGCGTGGACAAACCATTTCGCGCCAGCGGCGGCCGGAGAAGATGCCGTAGTGGCCGGCGCCCGGCACCACGAAGTCTTCCTGCATATTGGCCGGAATGCCGGAACACAGGTCATGCGCGGCCTGGGTCTGGCCGGCGCCGGAAATATCATCCAGCTCGCCTTCAACTGTCAGCAGCGCTACGTTCTTGATGTCCTGCGGACGCACGAACACGCCATCGACTTCCCAGGTGCCTTGCGGCAGGCTGAAATCCTGGAACACGGTCTTGATCGTGTCGAGGTAGTACTCGGCCGGCATGTCCAGCACCGCGTTGTATTCATCGTAGAACTTGCGGTGAGATTCCGCCGGCTCGTCGTCGCCGCGCACCAGGTGCATGTAGAACTCGCGGTGCGACTGCGCATGGCGGCCAGGGTTCATGGCGATAAAGCCCGCGTGCTGCAGGAAGCCTGGATACACCTTGCGGCCGAAGCCCGGATAATTAGGTGGCACCGCATAGATCACGGTGTTTTCGAACCAGGAGAACTTCTTTTCCACTGCCAGGTTGTTGACCTGGGTCGGCGATTTGCGCGGATCGATCGGGCCGCCCATCATCGTCATGGTCTTCGGCAGCATTGGATCATTGGCGGTCGCCATCAGCGAGATTGCCGCCATCACCGGCACGGTCGGCTGGCAGACGGAAATCACATGCAGGTCAGGGCCGAGCTGGCGGATGAACTCCTGCACATACTTCACATAGTCGTTCAGGTGGAATGGACCCTCCGACAGCGGCACCAGGCGCGCGTCGATCCAGTCGGTGATGTAGACGTCGTGTTCGGACAGCAGCGCCTGCACGGTATCGCGCAGCAGCGTCGCATGGTGGCCGGACAGCGGCGCCACCAGCAGCACGGTCGGCTGCTTGAGCGCCTTGAACTCCTTCTCGCTCAAATCCTTGCGGAAGTGGAGCAGTTTGCAGAAGGGCTTGTTTTCCACCACGCGTTCATCGATGTGGACTTGCTTGCCATTGACCACAGCCTGATTGATGCCGAACTCTGGCTTCTCGTATTCCTTGCCCAGGCGATACATCAGTTCGTAGCCTGCGGCGATACGCTGCGAAAACGGGGTGTGCGCAAAAGGCGAAACAGGATTGGTGAACAGCTTGGACGAGGCTTCAGCCCACTGCATCAGTGGATGCAGGAGAGAGCGTTGCATTTCGTGCAATTGGTAAAGCATAGTATGTCCCGCTGAAAATTGTGGCAATGCGCAAAGATGATTCAATTATAGGCCATTTATACATGACCTACAGCATTCCGCAGTACCTCCAAGAAAGTACATAATCAAGGGCTAACACGCCATGATTCCAACATAATACGAGCATGAAAACAAAAAAAGCAGCGTTTCCGCTGCTTTTTTGTAGGATGCGTCTGAAGAATCGGTCGGATCAGTCGAACACCGGGGTTTCGACGCCCAAAACCTTGTGGAGTTTTGGCGACGTAGTGGTGTATTGCATATGAATCTTCTTGTCCGGGAAGATATATGGTGCAGCGCCGAAAGCGGCCAGCGCAGCTTCGTGGAAGCCCGACAGGATCAGCTTTTTCTTGCCTGGGTAGGTGTTAATGTCGCCCACGGCAAAGATGCCCGGCACATTGGTCTCGAACTTCTCGGTCGACACCACTTTCAGCTGCTTGCGTTCGATATCCAGGCCCCACTCGGCGATCGGGCCCAGCTTTGGCGACAGGCCGTAGAACACCAGCAGCATGTCCAGCGGCACGCGGCGGGTCACGCCGTCGGCGCCGGTCACGCGCAGTTCGGACAACTTGTCGTCCTTGGTTTCGATGCCCGACACCTGGCCCACGATCAGCTGCATTTCGTACTCGTCGCACAGCTGCTTCATCTTGGCCACGGAGGCTGGCGCAGCGCGGAAGTCGTCACGGCGGTGCAGCAGCACCACGGATTCGGCCTTGCCGACGAAGTTCAGCGCCCAGTCCAGCGCGGAGTCGCCGCCGCCGCAGATGACCAGGTTCTTGCCTTCGAACTGAGCCGGGTTCTTGACGCGGTAGAACAACTGCGAGCCTTCGAAGGCTTCGATGCCGTCGACCTTCATGGTGCGCGGCTGGAACGAGCCCACGCCGGCAGCGATGAAGATGGTTTTGGTGATGAACTTGGTGCCCAGCGAGGTCTCGACGTCGAAGCGGCCGTCTTCACGCTTCTGCACGACGGTCACTTCCTGGCCCAGATGGTAGGTCGCGCCAAACGGTTCGATCTGCTTCAGCAGGCCGTCGGTCAGTTCCTGGCCGGTGCAGGATGGAATGGCTGGAATGTCGTAGATCGGCTTGTCCGGGTACAGTTCCACGCACTGGCCGCCAACGGCGCCGAGCGAGTCGATCACGTGGGCTTTGATCTCCAGCAGGCCGAGTTCGAAGACCTGGAACAGGCCGACTGGGCCGGCGCCGATGATGACTGCATCGGTTTCGTGGAAACCGCCTGGAGGGGTGCTGACGACATTCATAATGATTCTCATTCCATCTGAATAAGCGAACACCGCGTCAGGCGCGGTGTTGCACGGTGAATAACAGGCTGCCTGAAGACGCTTAGCGCTTCAGCAAGTGGGCCTTTTCCTTGACGTCCTTGAACTGCTCGGCTTCCGGCAGGGCAGGCTTGGTCTTGGTGATCGAAGGCCAGTTGCGCGACAAGTCGGCATTGATCTTGATGTATTGCTGCTGGTCGGACGGCACGTCTTCCTCGGCGAAGATGGCGTTGACCGGGCATTCAGCCACACACACGGCGCAGTCGATGCACTCGTCCGGGTCAATGGTCAGGAAGTTCGGGCCTTCGCGGAAGCAATCTACCGGGCAAACATCGACGCAGTCGGTATAGCGGCAGGCGATGCAGGATTCGGTGACAACGTGGGTCATAACAGTCCTATCTATATTGGAGCGCTGGAGAAAAGCTCAGCAAAGCACTGTATTTTAAGGCAATCCGCTATTTCTCACAATTCGGGCTTAGATACAATCTAAATAAGCAAATTCGTGGCGCGCCTCTAACAGTCTTGCTTTCAGGCAGCAGAACGGATCAAATCGAGCAGATTTTGCCAAGGCGGGCCGCCAGTCTCGATAAAGCTTAAGCTATGTCGTCGACGGCCGTCATCGGCTGTGATAGTCCAGTGCCCCAAATCGGCGCCGATCGGCGGCGAAAAATTTTCGCTGGATGTGAAAAAACCACTGGAGGCGAGGGCCGCCTCCAGCGCCGGACCGGCCGGGCTTGTATCCGTGTCAACTTCCAAGTGCTGGCTGAGGCCGGCAAAGCCGCCCGCGCCGGTCGCGGTGATCTTCATTTTTCGACGGTGAGCTCTCCATGACGGGTACTGTAATTCTTGCACCAGGCCGCTAAAGCCTGGCGCTCGGCATCGAGCACGCCTTCCAGGTCGAAGTATTCGGCATGGTTCATGGTACCGCAGCAGGCGCGGCGGTCCTGGCGCGCATCGGGGGCGTCTTCCACCATCGCCGGCAGTTCCAGGTTTTGCGGCTGGTCCTCGGTCAGCGGCACCGGCGATACCACCACCTCGCGCAGGGCGAAGCGGTTGCGGATGAAGTTGGCGTAGTCGACCGGTTTGCCGTCGTCCGCTGCGATACGCAGCATCTGGTTCACCACGTCGGCATAGTTGGCGTTGCTGTCAGGCGCGGCCAGCAGGGCGCGCAGCACCAGGCTGCACAAATAGCCGGCCACGCTGTGCAGGCAGGCGGCATCGTCGCGAAGTCCGGGCGCCCGTTCGAAGGAGAAAATATCGGCCAGGATGTCATAGATGGCGCCGGTGAATACCTGCGAGATCGCGTGCACTTCGTTGCCCGTTTCGGATAGCTTGAGGTCGTTGTCGGCATTGCGCAGGCCGTTCGGGCGGCCGAGCGCCAGGCCGAACTGTTCCGCCATATCGGCCAGGAAGGTCTTGTCGTGCAGGTCGGCCTTGGTTTGCGCGATCACCGCTTCCACCTGGTCGAGCTGGGACAGCGCGAGGAAGATGGCCGTCAGGTCGCCGAACGATTCATGCAGGCCGCCAGTCTGCGGCGGCGCGCTGTTCAGGATCCATTTCGGTTTCAGTCCGTCCAGCACGGCATGGCCGGTCTCGTGCGATACGATGTCGAAAGAACGGCAGGTGAACACGCGGCTGGCCGAACCGGTCGGCACGAAGTCGCCGAACTTCAGCGCGCGGTCGTTGCGGCTGTAATAGGCGTTCATCACATTCGGCAAGCCGTGCGGGAAAACTTGCAGCGGATCGGTGTTGTGGCCGCTGTTCCAGGCCCAGGGCAGGGGCGCGCCCTGCTCGGCGCGCGACAGCACGCGCTGGTACATGGTCAGGGTCGAGCGCACCACGGCAAAGGCGTGCACGGCGTCGAACTGGTCGGTATCGGGCGCCATGATGAAGTCGCCGAAGGCATTCGGGCTGACCGGCGCAATGCCCGGCTGACCGTAGGTGATGCGGGCATCGCGCGGACCCTGCAGGATCACGCCCGGCAGGAATATCTTGCGGGTGCCGAGTTCGCTCACCGACGGGTCCTGCTTCCAGATCAGCACGCGCGCCCCGGCGGGCGGTGCTGCGGCGGGACGCGTTGGCAGCGCGGTATCTTTCAGGCGTGGCAGGCTGGGCTGCTGCAGCAATTGCGCCGACTTGCGGTGCGCGCGGTACAGGGCGGATGGTGTCGGCACAAAGCTGACAGGCAAAGTCATGCACATATTCTCATCCATGATCACTCTCCCAAGGGCGGTTGAATGACCATGGTTACCCTGTCGGCGGCACTGCCCTTTGATCCAGCACAAAGGTGCGTGCGTTAAAATAGCGCCTTTTGTGCTTTTTGATTAGCAGAGTATGGCCGATATCAACATCACCCAGGTCCACAACCTGGAACCTGCGCAAGCGCGCGCAGCAGCAGAACAAGTCGCTCAACGAATTGCCAAGGAGTTCGACCTGGCCTGCCAATGGCATGGCGACACCTTGAAATTCGGCCGCAGCGGCGTGGAAGGCACGCTGACCCTGGCCGAGAGCGCCGCCCACATGAATATCAAGCTCGGCTTCCTGATGGGCGCCTTCAAGAGCGCCATCGAAGGCAAGGTAGCCGAGAAGATGCGTTCGGTATTCGCTTCCGCCTAAGCGGTCTTTGTGGGGTCGCCCACCGTGTCGTTCAGCGCCACCGCCGCGCGCACCAGTTCCAGGACGGTGGCGCGGTCGAGTGGCGTTCCCTTCCGCAGTTCCAGTGTGCGCAACTCATACTTGCCACCGCCAGTCATGCGCGGTTCAATATGCAGCAAGCGCTGGCCGCGCCAGAATCCGAACAGCACCCGCTCATCTTCGGCGCGGATCAACAGTACCGGCCCGTTCGAGAAGTAGACGAGGTGCGTCCATTTGATACGTTCGTCCAGCGCCGGCGCAGCTTCCAGCACTGCCTCGCGCAGTGCGCTCACGAACTCCTTCTGCCAGCCGGTGAGTGCGGCGACATAGGCATCCGGATTCGCTGCCGGCATCACTTTTTTCATGACCATTACGCCTCCAGGAATCGGTGCAGCACGTATGCATCAACCAGCCCAAGTTCGCGGTGACGGAAAGCTTGCGGCAAGGTGCCGGCAATTTTGAAGCCCAGCTTTCGGTACAGCGCCATGGCCGGCGCATTGGTGCTGACGACGTAGTTGAACTGCATCGCCAGGAAGCCTTCGCGCCGCGCCTGCGCCAGGCTGTGTTCGACCAGCGCGCGGCCGATCCCTTTGCCCTGTGCCTGCAGGGCGACGGCGTAGGTTGCGCTGGCGACGTGAGCACCGTGGTCGGGATAGTTGGCGCCCAGCTTGTACATGCCAAGGATTTGCTCGCCAGCGCAGGCCACGTAAGCCGGGTGGCTGCTGAACCAGTGCAGCTGGAAGGTGGCTTTCCCGAATCCCTCTCCGAACGGGAACGCGTCGCCTCCTGCCAGCAGCGGCTGGAAGATCGCCCACATGGCATCAAGGTCGTTTGCTTCGGCACGGCGGATCGTCGTTCCGCGTACCAGCAGGTAGTGGACGTTGCCGTCACCATCTACTTCGCCGCGCTGCCAGCCCTGGGCCAGGTAGAGGCGGTCGGCGCGGGTGCCGGCTGCGGTGGAAAGGACTACCGTTTGCGTGCCGCTGGCGAAGAGCCAGTCGACCGCGAGGCGCAACAGGCGCTTGCCTGCGCCCAGCCCTTCATGTGCCGGATCGACGAAAAGTGCCCAGATCGAGCTGCCCTCAAGCTCAGCGCAAGAAAAGCCGATTACGGTGCCATCGCGCTCGCATACCCAGCCTTGGCCCAGGCGCTCAAGATGATCCTCGTACATCTGCCGCGTAATGCGCGCTGGATTGGACAGCGCATTCTCGCGTACCGCCAGCCTGATCGCGCTCATGGCGGGGATATCGGAATTCGTCGCGCGGCGGAATCGAAGGTTCATGCGTTGGCGTTTGCTTGTAAGAAGCGCAACTCTAGCATGCTTGGGGAGAAGTGATGGTGAGCCCGCGCCGCGCGCCGTGCGTTATTTACGCAGCAGCGCCCACAGGGAATAGCCGCCAGCGACGGTACCGACCGGAACGTTGAACAGGGCGAAGACACTGAAGACAATCAGCGGTGTGCGCGCGCCGCGCGATCCCTTCAGGTATGCGATGGCGGAACCGATTTGCAGAAGGCAAAGCGCAACCAGCACGCCAAGAATGATGGTGCCGGCGCCCATGATGAACTCGACCACGCCCGGGGCGCCACGTACGACTTCCGCCAAAGCGCGGAAGAAAATGGCCAGGCAGGCCAACAACAGCAAGGAAAGGAAGCCGAGTGCGATGTGGACGATCGCGGCGATCTTGGAGTGGTTATCCAGCATTTGACAGTTGATTATTTTGCAAATGCTGCAGTGTGCAGCGCCGCGCTGTTTTTGACAAGCGCGGCGCCGTAAGGCGGGACGATTACTTCAGGCCTTCGATCAGGTCGATGTACTGCTGTTTGGCGTCGTCCTGGCTGGTGCCGGCCAGTGCCGCCCATGCGTCGAACTTGGCGCGGTTGACGAAGTCGGTCATGCCAGGGCGCTCGCCGGTGGCATCGCCTGCCGAGCCTTGCTTGAACAGGGCGTAGATCTTCAGCAGGGTCATATTGTCTGGGCGTTCCGGCAGGTTCTTGGAATCGGCCATCGCTTGGTCGAACTGTTCTTGCAGGCTCATGGTGTCTACCTTTGGTTTAGTGGGGTTATGAAGCGCCATCATACAAAATAAAACTGCCTGGGCCTTAGAGTATAGGCTCCAATTCAGCGCACGTTCGTTACCACGGTCGGCAAGGCCCATGCCCCGCCAGGCGCTATCAGCCTGCACATGCCAGTGGTCGATGCCGCGGTCAGCCTGAACTGCTTGCCGTCCCAGGTAAAGCTGCGCGTGGCCCAGCAGTCGCCCAGGCCGCGCCCTTTGTGGCTCTCGCCAAGGCCCTCTGCGCCGCTTTCGGAAATGCTGGCCGAGACCAGCACCGGATTGAATGGCGGCCGATGGCTGACGATCCAATACCCTTCGCCGACGTTGTATGCGCCCAGCCAGCAGCGGGTGGAGACCAGCATCTGAGTACCGCTCAGGCGTTGCGCCGTCAGCTCCGGATCGGGCGCGCCGTCGGCTGTCAGTTCGTCGCAGTACTCGTCCTTGATGGTCGCGCGCAGCGCTTCTACCAGCGCCTTCCTGTTTGACGGGATGAAGCGTTCATCGCCTGCTTGCGCCTTGGCATAGGCGACCCTGGTGATGGTCGGCACAGGGGCCGCGGCGGGCACCTGCGATTCCGGCAGGCTGCCTTTCCTGGCAAGCGCTCCGGCAGTACCGATACGTCCCTGGTATTCGTCCATTTTCAGCAGGACTGCGGTGGCGCCTTTGTCCGATACCACCCAGCTATCGCGCTTGCCGGCGAATTCGATGGCGGCATGGCGCGGCAAGGCGAGCAGCAGGGCATTGACCTGCTCCGGAGATAAGTCCGCGACCAGCGACCCCTTATCGATCGCGACCTGGCCGATCGTCTTGCTGTTGACCTTGAAGCTCAGCTTGAATTGGGCGGGAAGCGCAGCCAGCGCCGGGTTTTCGCCATATTCACCGAGCATCACTTGCCCGCTGACTGCGGTATGCGGGCCCGCCTTGCGTGTCAGCAGCACCGAGACCGCCAGGTTTTCCCCTCCATCGGAGTGGTAGCCGGCTGCGCGGCAGGTGCCTGTGTTGTCGCAGGCCAGTTGCCAGTCGTTGTGGCTGAACGCCAGTCCCGTCGGATTAAAAGCTTGCGCGGCCAAGGGCAACAGGAAGCCAGCCAGCATAAGTGAAATTCGCATGTCGTCGTTCGTCCTACGCGGAGAGTGATCGGTGCGGCGCACAATAAAAAACGGCGGTTCAAGACAAGCCATTTTGGGCCAGCCTTGAACCGCCGTTCTGGCGGTAAGCCTGAAGAATTACTTCTTCTTGGTTGGGTTCACAGCGGCTTTCAGGGTCGCGCCAGCCGAGAACTTAGGGGTCTTGGATGCAGCGATCTTGATCGCTTCGCCGGTCGCTGGGTTGCGGCCTTTGCGAGCAGCGCGCTTGGCGACGGAGAAGGTGCCGAAACCGGTGATGCCAACGGTGTCGCCCTTTTTCAGACGCTCGGTAACGATCGCGATCAGGGTGTTAATTGCTTCATTAGCGGCTGCGCCGGACATTTCGGTACGCTTCGCAAATTCTGCAATCAGTTCGCCTTTTTTCATTACTACCTCCTTGGTTAATGGAGCGCGCAGATTAGCACATTAATTGAAAAAAGTGTGTACCGTTTTTTGAAGAAGCCCATATAGTGACTGGCTCGCCACGAAATGCGGGGCGGATTTTGGCGAAAACCTCAGGTAGTTTAAGCTTTTTCGCCGCGCCGCCCCAGGGTGGTGCGTCACTGTGCGGAGCCTTCAACGGCGGAGTTTTTGCCGGCTTGGACGTTGAAACCGGCGTTCACGTTGCCGTTGGCGGAAGCGTTTTTCGTCGACTGCTGCGGTGTGGATTGGCTGCCGCTGCTGCCGTTGCCGCCGCTGCTGCGGGCCGCTTTGCTGGCGCTGGCGGAACCGTTCGCCGAACCGCTACCTTGCGCGGAACCGCTGGCACCGGAACGGCTTGCTTTTGCATTTGCGCCGCCGTTGGATGCGCCATCGGCGCTGCCGCTTACCGCGTCTGCGCCGCGTCCCAGGTTGGCGCCCAGGCCGGAGACGCCGCTGCCATTGCCAGAGGCCGAAGCGGATTTGCCGCTGTTCGAAGTGCCGCTGGAAGCGTTGTTTGCTGCTCCGCCGGCAAGACCACCAAGACCGTTTGCAGCGCCTTCGGCCGCGCCATTTGCGTTGCCGCTGGCATTGCTGTTTGCGGCATTGTTGGCGGCACCGTTAGCCGCGCTATTAGCCGCGCCATTCGCCGCGCCGGCAGCGCCGCCCGCCAGCTTGCCGGCGATGCCGTTTTCCGAACCATTCGCGGCGCTGCTTGCAGCACTGTCGGTATTCGCGCCAGCCGCACTGGTATTGCGCGACAGGGCACCGGTGGCGTTGGCGGCGCCATTTACCGCGCCGCCCGCATCCAGGCTGCGCTGGGTAGCATTGTTTGCCGCCGAATCGGCAGCGGCAGCACGGCTGCCGCGCATGGTGCTGCCGGCGATGTCGCCGGTCATTCCGCCGCGCATGGCGCCCATGCCGCCGCCGAAGGCACCGCCAATGCCGCCGCCGATATTCCCGCCAAGGGCGCCGCCGAGCGGGCCGGCCTGGGCGATGGATGCGGCGCTGGCGGCAGCGATCAGGGCAGCGCGGATGATGGTTGCGATGTTGGTTTTCATATCAGTTCTCCTTAGTCTGGCTGCGGGAAATCCGCCGCGTACATACAGAGAACGATCCGGAAACGGGATTCCTTCCATCCATCCGAAAAAATTTTCAAAAATCTTTTCAGCGGAAGGCGGAAGGGGGCGTGCGCAGGTTTTCGGCCACCACGCCGCGGCCTGTGCCGTCGCCTGCGGTGCTGGCACTGGCAGCCAGGGCGGAGAGTGCCTGGGCGGCCTGCGCCGGGGAGGGCGAGGGCAAGCGCGGCGCCAGCAGCGCCGCCACCAGCGGTGCTGCGAAACTCGTTCCGCGCACCAGCTTATACGGTGGGGCGCCTATCGCGGCTGCCGCCATCTGGCTGCCAGGTGCGGCGAACATCACTTGCGGGCCGCGCGCCGCTTCGGGCAGCGGACGGCGTTTCGGGTCGATGCCGGTCACGCCCACTACGCCTGGGTAACTGGCCGGATATAAGGGCGGGGCAGCCGGGCCATCGTTGCCCACTGCCGCTACCAGCAGATGGCCGCGCGCCACCATGGCCTGCACCACGCGCCCCAGCATCTGGTTGGGCGGGCCGACCAGGCTGATATTAATGACGCCGACCTGCTCCCTCGCCAGCCAGGCCAGCGCCTGCACGATCTGGCTGGCCGAGCCACCGGTCGGCTGGTCGCAATATATGTCCGCCGCATACAGCCTGGCGCCCGGCGCCGCACCGGTGAAACGTTCGGATTTGCCGATCATCAGGGCGGCAACCGCCGTGCCGTGGGACGCGGGGTGCGCCGCGCCGCCGCAGCCCCAGCGCACGATACGCGCGCTCTCGAAAACTTCGTGGCCGCCATCAACCCCGCTGTCGACCAGGCCGACCCGCACGTCGCCGCCAACTGCGCCGGTGGCGCCGGCGCCGCTGGACTGCAAGTGCGCCGCGCCAGCCTGGGGCGCAGCGGCACCTGTATACACATGGTTGAAGTCATAGCTGCCATCTGGATCGGCGGCGCGCAGCCTGGCCAGCGCGTCCGTCGTGGCAACGCCGTCCGGCACCCGCAAGGTCACCAGCGACTGCCCGATCTCCGGCATGTCCTGCCTGCTGGCCACCGCCAGCCCGGCCGCCGCAGCCGCGGCAAGTCCGGCCTCCGATGGCGACCACGCCAGAATCTCGCTGCGTACGATCGGGAAGCCGGAAGGATCCGGCTCCAATTGTGCCGGATGCCGCTGCAGCAGTTCATGAACATTCAGCGATCGAAGCTGGTCCAGCGCCGCCTTGCGCGGCAACTCGGTGGTATCCAGCAGTTTCTCGCGCAGCCGATCGCGCAGGGTGTTGTCGCCCAGCCTGGACGACAGGCCGCCCGGCAACTGCGGCATGCCCGGCAGGCCGATTTGAGCCGCCGCCGGCCCTGTGCCGGCCAGCAAGCCAAGGGCCAGCAGCAGGCAGCGGCATGTACGCAACAGGGAATAAGTCGGGCGCAAGGTTGGCATGGTCGGATGATAATATAGGCTACCGGTATCTATTCTGTACTAACGATGGAGAGCGGGAATAAAATCCCTCCCCCATTCGTTATCTTCATATGATGGACAACGATAGCGCCCTGCACCAGGAAATCGCCACACTGTTGCCGCGACTGCGGCGCTTCGCCCGTACCCTGGCCTGGCACCGCGAGGATGCCGACGACCTGGTCCAGCTTTCCGTGGAGCGCGCCATCCTGCACAGCAGCTCTTACCAGCCGGGAACCCGCCTGGATAGCTGGTTGTTCCGCATTATTAAAAATGCCTGGATCGACGAGGTGCGTTCCCGCGTCCGCCGCAGCGAGCTGTTTGCGCCGGAAGAGGAGGGTGAGCATGTCGGCGACGATTTTGCCGAGGCTCACCAGCAGCGCATGGCGGTGCAGAAGGCGGTCAGCCTGCTGAGCGAGGAGCACCGGTTGGTGGTCGGCCTGGTGCTGGTGGAAGGGCTGCCATATAAAGAGGCGGCGGAGGTGCTGGAAATTCCGGTCGGTACCCTGACCAGCCGCCTGGCGCGCGCCCGCACCGCGTTGCAAGAAATGTTATCGGAACAAGCGAGGACTGTATGAAGAGTTTTTCCGACGAAACCCTGATGGCGTACGCCGACGGCGAACTGGATGAAGTGACCCGCCGCGCCGTCGAAGAAGCGATGCACAAGGATGCCGCGCTGGCGCGCCGCGTGGCCCAGCACAAGGCGATGCGCAACGACGTCTTTGCCGCCTTTGCCCCGGTGGCGGAGGAGGCGGTGCCGCCCAGGCTGGCGCAGCCGCTGCGCCAGGCCACCGTGGTCAGCCTCGATTCCGTGCGCGCCCGGCGCGAAGCGGAGCAGCAGGCCGCCCGCAAGGCGAGCCGCGGCCGGCGCTGGTCATGGCCGGAATGGGGCGCGCTGGCGGCCATGCTGATGGTGGGCGTGATGGCCGGCCACTACGGCGTCGGCATGCTGCCGATCGACCGTGGCGAGACGGTGGCCAGCCGCGATGGCGTGCTGGTGGCGCAGGGCCGCCTGGCGACGGCACTGGACCAGCAACTGGCCGGCAGCGGCGGCCCGGTACGCATCGGCACCAGCTTCCTGGCGCAGGACAATAGCTACTGCCGCAGCTTCACTACCGCGCAGGAGATGTCGGGCCTGGCCTGCAAGCAGGGCGGCGCATGGAAGGTGCAGCTGGCGCTGCAAAGCCAGGGCAAGTCACAGCAGGGGGAATACCGGCAGGCGGCGGCCGAGATGCCGACGCAGGTGTTGGACGCGATCGACCAGCGTATCGCCGGCCAACCGCTTGATGCGAAAGCGGAACAGGAGGCCGTGCAGCGCAAGTGGCAGCGCTAGGCCTCCGTCGCTGGGGCAGCTTAGACGCCCAGCAGTTCCACGTCGAAGATCAGGGTGGCGTTTGGCGGAATCACGCCGCCGGCGCCGCGCGAACCATAGCCCAGGTCAGCCGGAATGATCAGCTGGCGGGTGCCGCCCACTTTCATGCCTTGCACGCCTTCATCCCAGCCACGGATCACCATGCCGGCGCCCAGGGCGAATTCGAACGGGTCGTTACGGTCCTTGGAGGAATCGAATTTCGGGCCTTTGCTGCCGTCGTCGTTGCGCAGCCAGCCGGTGTAGTGGACGGTGACGTTCTGGCCAGCCTTGGCTTCCGCGCCATCGCCGACCTTGATGTCGTCGTATTGCAGGCCGGATGCGTTAGTGATGATAGTCATGTGAATTCCTTAGAAATGTAGGGCTTAGGGCGCGATTGTAGTGCATTCGCGCGCCATACCCACTAAATGTTGTCGGCAATAACTTAATACAAGACGTTTGACCGTAAAATACTGGTTGGCTTAACCAATAAGCGAGTTTTCATGTTCCGCAGTATCCGTAGCGCAGCAGTTTTATGTGGTTTGCTGGCAGGCGTGCAGCCTGTCCAGGCGAACGTCGTCGTCGTGCTCAATTCGCGCGATGCCACGGTCCAGTTACTGGACCAGGTAAGCTACAAAAGCCTGCAGACCTTCCCGGTGGGTAAAGAGCCCCACCACCTGATGGCCACTCCCGATAACAAGTCGCTGATTGTCGCCAGCGCCGTGGGCAACGAGCTGGTGTTCCTGGATCCGGTGACCGGCCAGGTGCAGCGCCACGTCAAGGACATCCTCGATCCTTACCAGATCGGCTTTTCGCCGGACCAGAAATGGTTCGTCGCGACTTCGCTGCGCCTGCACCGGATCGACATCTATTCGTACAATGGCAAGGAAATGACCCTGGCCAAGCGCATTCCGCTGCCGAAATTGCCGAGCCACGTGGCTTTCGATGCCAAAAGCAGCACGGTTTTCGTCACCCAGCAGGGTAGCGACCAGGTCAGCGCGATCGACTTGAAGACCCAGAACGTGCTGTGGACCATCCCGGTCGGCAAGCTGCCGGCCGGTATCGCCATGACGCCGGACGATAAATACCTGCTGGTCGGGATCATGGGCAGCGACTATGTCGAAGTGATCGACTGGCGCACCCGCCAGACCGTCAAGCGTATCAAGGCCGGCGCCGGCACCCACAACTTCCGTGCCCTCGGCGATGGGCGTTACACCTATGTGTCGAACCGGGTCTCCAACACCATCAACATCATCGACCAGAAGACCCTGGAAAACGTCGGCACCATCGACGTGCCGGGCGGCCCTGACTGCATGGAAATCACCGCCGACCGCAAATACATGTGGACCACGCTGCGCTGGATCAAGAAAGTCGCCGTGATCGACCTGCAGCAGAAAAAGGTCGTCAAGATGATACCGGTCGGCCGTTCGCCGCACGGCGTGTTCTTCGCCAACTCGTCCGCGAGGATGTAATGCGCTGGCATGCTTGCGTGCTGGGGCTGGCCGCGTTGGCGGCTACCGGCGCGTCGGCGGCCCCGCAGTGCCGCGCGACCGCCTACCTGACCTTTGATACCGGCAGCCAGTCGCAGGCCGAACTGATCGCCTCCATCCTGGCGCGGCAAAACGTCAAGGCCACCTTCTTCCTGGCGAACGAAAAGACCGTCAAAGGCGATTACAGCCTGGACCCGTCCTGGCAAGCCTACTGGCGCGCCCGGGTAGCCGAGGGGCACGCGTTCGGCAGCCACACCTTCGACCATGCTTACTACGTGCGCGATGGTGCGAACGGCAGGATCACGGTCAAGCCGCAATTCGGCGCCCACGCCGGCAAGGTGCAGGACTGGACGCCGCAGCAGTATTGCGATGAACTGCGCCGCGTCGACCGGCGCTTCCTGGAACTGACCGGCAAAGCGCTGGACCCGTTCTGGCGCGCCCCCGGCGGCAAGACCAGTGCGCGCACGATCGCGGCCGGCAAGGCTTGCGGCTACCAGCACGCTGGCTGGGCCACGCCAGCCGGCTTCTCGGGCGACGAGCTGCCGGTCGAACGCGCCTCCAACGCGCAATTGCTGCAGCGCGCGCTGGACGGCCTGCGCGACGGCGACATCTTCATGGCCCACATGGGCATCTGGTCGCGCAAGGACCCCTGGGCGCCGGCCAACCTGGAACCGCTGATTGAAGGCCTCAAGCAGAAAGGCTTCTGCTTCGCCACCCTGAGAGAACACCCGGACTACCGCAAATGATTCAATTCTTCCTGGACCTGCTGGGCCAAGCCCAGGGCTGGCTGTTTGAAAACGCCATCCAGCCGGCCATCTACCTCACCGGCATGGGCGACATCACCGAAGAAGCCTTCGAAGGCACCGAATGGCTGCTGATCGGCATGGCCGAATTGCTGCTGATCTACCTGGTGCTGCGCCCGCTGGAGGCGGCCATCCCGGTGCACCAGTTCAGCGACAAGCGCGCGCGCTGGAACGACTTCACCTATACCGTGCTGCAGCGCATCGGCTTGATCCCGCTGCTGCTGTTCTTCACGCTCGACCCGGTGATGGACGCCATTTCCGGCGCCCTGCACATGGAAGGCGTGCAGCCGTTCAACCTGGAAAACCTGGTCACCAATATGCACCCGCTGGCCAGCTTTGCCATCTACCTGCTGGTGCTGGACTTCGCCGATTACTGGTTCCACCGCGCCCAGCACAAGTTCAACTGGTGGTGGGGCCTGCACAGCCTGCACCACAGCCAGCAGAACATGAACCTGTGGAGCGACGACCGCAACCACCTGCTGGACGACCTGCTGCGCGACGTCGTGATGGCGGTGCTGGCGCTGGCCATCGGCGTGCCGCCAAGCCAGTACGTGCTCCTCGTATCGCTGTCCCGTATCGTGCAAAGCCTGCAACACGCCAATGTTCGTATACACTTCGGCCCGATTGGCGAACGGCTGCTGGTGTCGCCGCGCTACCACCGCATGCACCACGCGATTGGCATCGGCCATGAATCGCAAGGGCAGGGCACGCTGGGTGGCTGCAATTTCGCTGTGCTGTTCCCGATTTGGGACATTATTTTCCGCACCGCCAACTTCACGCCGCGCTTCGAAGCGACCGGCGTGCGTGACCAGTTGGCGGGCCGCGACTACGGCCGCGGCTTCTGGGCCCAGCAATGGCTTGGCCTGAAACGGATGTTTGAATATACAAGAAAGAAATCGAGTTAATTAATGCGCGCTGTTATTCACGCTTACGGCAGGGCCCTGCTGTCCCAGCTCCATGGCAAGATTTTATTGCTGAGTATTGTTCCTTTCATTTTGTCAGTCGCGCTGTGGGCGCTGCTGCTGTGGCTTGGCCTGCAGCCGCTGCTGGACTGGCTGCATGGCCATTTCGTCGACTTCGAGATCTACCGCGTGACCAGCGACTGGCTGCAATCGATCGGCCTGGGCGGCTTGCGCTCGATCGTCGTGCCGCTGTTTGCCTTGCTGCTGTTGCTGCCGCTGATGATCGTGACAGCCCTGATCTTTATCGGCGTGGCGGCCATGCCCTTCATCGTGCGCCATGTGGGCGGCCGCCATTTCCCGCAACTGGAGAAAAAGCAGGGCGGCTCCATCCTGGGCGGCGTGATCAAGGCGCTGGGTGCCTTCGGCATTTTCGTGCTGGCCTGGCTGTGCATCCTGCCGATGTATATCTTCCCGCCGCTGGCCGGCCTGGCCACCGTGCTGCTGTGGGGCTGGCTCACCAGCCGCGTGATGAGCTATGACGCGCTGGCCGACTATGCCAGCGCTGAAGAACTGGCCAAGCTGCAGCGCGAACACCGCTGGCAACTGATGTCGATCGGCGTGGTGTCCGGCCTGGCGGGCTCGCTGCCGGCCCTGGTGTGGGTGGGCGGTGCCGCTGCCGCGATTGCCTTCTTCCCGATCCTGCTGGCTGCGTCGATCTGGGTGTATGTGGTGATTTTCATCTTCACCGGCCTGTGGTTTCAGTATTATTGTCTGCAAGCGCTGGCGCAGTTGCGCCATGCTCCTTTCGAGGAAAGCCTATGCGAATTGGACTGATCATCATTGGCGACGAAATCCTGTCGGGCAAGCGGGTCGACCAGCATTTCCCCAAAGTGGTGCAACTGCTGGCGGCACGCGGCCTGCAGCTGTCATGGGCGGAATTCGTCGGCGACGACCGCGAACGTATTAGCGCCACGCTGAAGCGCACCTTCGCCAGCGGCGATATCGTATTCTCCTGCGGCGGCATTGGCGCCACGCCGGACGACCATACGCGGCAAGCTGCCGCTGCGGCGCTGGGTTTGCCGCTGGTGCTGCATCAAGGCGGGAAGGACAGCATCCAGCAGCGCGTGCGCCAACTGGCGGAGGAAAAAGGCGAGGATGCCGACCTAGCTTCGGCGGAAAACCTGCAGCGCCTGCAGATGGCCGAATTCCCGCAAGGCGCGGCGCTTATTCCAAATCCATATAACAACGTGGCTGGATTCGCGCACGGCACGCATTACTTCGTACCCGGCTTCCCCGTGATGGCGTGGCCGATGATCGAATGGGTGCTCGATACGCACTACGCGGACCTGTTCAATCGTGAGGCCCGTGCTGAGCAATCGGTGTTAGTGTACGAGGCAGCGGAAGCAGCGCTTACTCCGCTGATGCTGGCCCTCGAAGCAGCCTGGCCGCGCATCAAGGTTTTCAGCCTGCCAAGTGTGGGCGACGCGAAGACCAGGCGCCATATCGAGCTTGGTGTGAAAGGCGATCCGCCCCAGTGCGAGGCCGCATTTATCCAAATGTGCCGTGAGCTCGATGCCCTGAAAGTGGAGTACGTGAAGCCCTGAATCCACAGTGTGAAAAGGGTATTAACTGCTCTTGCAGCGGCGCTCACGGAACGTGTGAAGCGCCGTTGTTTTTTTGCGAAACTGAACCGCGAAGTTTAAATATTTTGCGAGTTGCCCCGTGCAGTCCACGCCGATGTGGTGCAATGGTAATCAAGCAGAAATACTCTGCGTGTACTGTCCGGTTTGAACACTATGTTAAGCAATCGTCGTTTTCGCCGGCCCCGGGTTGTCGTACGTGCGGTGCGCAAGATGCGTGCTGGCGCGGCAGCGATTGGATATGGCGGCAGCAGGCGGCGTTTGCGCTCGGTACCTATGCCTTCCCAACAAGATCACGAATCAAGCTCCTTCGAACCAAACCAACCGACCGAGCCGGCACCACCACCTCCATCCGAACCGAAAAAAGGTTCACGTTTGCGCAATGCGCTCATTGTGCTGATCCTGGTGCTGCTGACGGTGGCCGGTGCCTGGGGCTATTACGAGACCCGCACCTCGACGATGCAGGCAAAGGTGTTCACCGACCTGGTCGGCAAGCTGACCTATAAGGTAGAGCCTGGGCCGAGCAAATCGATCCGCTTCCCGCACGACAGCCCCTACGACGAGCGTCTTGGCTACGCCAACCTGCCTGACTATCTGGACAAGCTGAAAGCGCGCGATTACGAAGTCACATCGCAAGCCCGCTTCTCGCCGAAGATGGTGGAGCTGACCGATATGGGCGTGTTCCCGACCTATCATGAAAAGACCCGTACCGGCCTGTCGATTTTCGATTGCCGCGAGCAGCCGCTGTTTACGGCCAGCTACCCGGAACGTATATACGGCAGCTTCGAACAGGCGCCGAATGCGCTGGTGCAAAGCCTGCTGTTCATCGAGAACCGCGAACTGCTGGACAACAAGTACCCGAAACGCAATCCTGCCGTTGAATGGGACCGCCTGTCCAAGGCCATCCTGGAAAAGTCGATGAGCGCCGTGGGCGCGGGCGGCCATCGCGCGGCGGGCGGCTCCACGCTGGCGACCCAGATCGAAAAGTACCGCCACTCGCCGGAAGGCCGCACCGGTTCGATGAGGGACAAGCTGCAGCAAATGGTGTCCGCTTCGCTGCGCGCCTACCAGCAGGGCGAAGACACCACCAAGGTGCGGCGCCAGATCGTGGTCGACTACCTCAACACCGTGCCGCTGTCGGCCAAGCCTGGTTATGGTGAAGTGAACGGCGTGGGCGACGGCATGTGGGTCTGGTACGGCCGCGATTTCGATGAAGTGTCGCGCCTGTTGGGCGGCAAGATGGACCAGCCGGGCAGCCCGCTGGCGTTCAAGGAGGCACTGTCGCTGCTGATCGCGCAGCGCCGCCCGAGCTATTACCTGGGCGAAGGCGATGAAGACCTGGAAGTGCTGGCCAACAGCCACCTGCGCCTGCTGGCTGGCGCCGGCATCATCACGCCGCAACTGCGCGACGCGGCGCTGAAGGAAAAGCTGCACCCGGCCAAGGGGAGCGGCGTGCAGGCGGCACCGCCGATGACCTATGTGACCAAGAAAGCGTCGAATGCGGTGCGTGTGCACCTGGCCAACCTGCTGGGCGACAACCGCATGTACAACCTGGACCGCCTCGACCTGTCGGTCAACACCACGCTCGACGCCGAGACGCAGAAGACGGTTACCGCCATGCTGCGCCAACTGCGCGAAGCGGAAACCGCCGTGCAGGCCGGCCTGACCGGCAAGGGCATGCTGGGCAATGGCGATCCCGCCAATGTGGTGTACAGCTTCACGCTGCTGGAGCGTGGTGAACACGCCAACTACTTGCGGGTACAGACCGATAACTACGACCAGCCGCTGGACATCAACGAAGGGGCCAAGCTGGACCTGGGTTCCACCGCCAAGCTGCGCACCCTGGTGACGTATATGGACATCGTCGACCAGCTGCACAAGAAGTATGGCCAGATGGATGTGGCTCAACTGAAGAAGGTCAGCGTCGACCAGCGCGACCGCCTGACCATCTGGGGCATTGAATACCTGGCCATGACGCCGATGGACAAGCGCGACCTGCCGGCCATGCTGCAGGCGGCGCTGGAGCGCAAGTATTCGGCCAATCCGGGCGAGGGCTTCTTCACTGGCGGCGGCCTGCATTACTTCGGCAACTTCAGCAAGGACGACGACTTCAAGATCATGTCCGTGCGCGAAGCGCTGCGCCGTTCCACCAACCTGGTGTTCGTACGCCTGATGCGCGACGTGGTCAAGTACTACTCTTTCCAGATGCCGGGCTCCTCGCAGACCCTGCTGACCGACTCCGACGATCCGCGCCGTGCGGCTTACCTGGCGCGCTTCGCCGACAAGGAAGGCAAGGAATTCCTGTACCGCTTCTACGCCAAGTACAAGGGCAAGAAAACCTCGGAGCTGGACGCCATCCTGCTCGACACGATCCGCCCGACGCCGGTGCGCCTGGCGAACATCCACCGCACCGTATATCCGAACGCGACGCTGGCGGAGTTCGACAAGTTCGTGAACGACAACCTGAAGGTACAGAACGACGTGCCGGACGACCGCCTGGCGAAGATGTACGAGCAGTACGCAATCGACAAGTGGAGCCTGGCCGACCGCGGCTACCTGGCTACCGTGCACCCGCTGGAACTTTGGCTGGTGGCTTACCTGCACCAGAACGAAGGCGCTTCGCTGTCCGACGTCGTTGCAGCCAGCGAGAAGGAGCGCCAGGAGGTCTACCAGTGGCTGTTCAAGACCCATCACAAGTATGCGCAGGACAAGCGCATCGCCGGCTTGCTGGAGATGGAGTCCTTCATGGGCATTCATCGCCAATGGAAGAAGATGGGCTATCCCTTCGATTCGCTGGTGCCGTCGTATGCGACCACGCTCGGCGCTTCCGCCGACCGTCCCGCGGCGCTGGCGGAGATGATGGGCATTATCATCAACGGCGGCGTGCGCAAGACCACGCAGCGCATCGAGTCGCTGCACTTTGCGCAAGGCACGCCTTACGAAACCACGGTGGCGCGCAACAAGTCCTCTACCAATGAGCAGGTGCTGACGCCGGAAGTGGCGCGCGCGGTGGCCGATGCGATCCGCGAAGTGGTGTCGGACGGCACGGCGCGGCGCGTGAAGGCTGCGTTTGTCGGCGCGGACGGGCAGATCATTCCGGTGGGCGGCAAGACCGGTACCGGCGACCAGCGCTTTGACGTGTATGCGGCGGGTGGACGCCTGATCGAGTCGCGCTATGTGAACCGTTCGGCGACCTTTGTGTTCAATATCGGGGAGCGTTTCTTCGGCTCGATGACGGCTTATGTGCATGGGCCGGAGTCGAAGAACTATGACTTCACCTCGGCGCTGCCGGTGCAGTTGCTGACGGTGCTGGCGCCTTCGCTGATGCCGCTGATCGAGCCGAATGCGCAGAAGGCGGCGCCGGTGGTGACGGCGATGGCGGCCAATGCGCCGGGGGGCGTGCAGCCGGTTGCCACCGCGGCTTTGGTGGCGGCGACTTCTGCCGCAGTTCCCGCGGCACCGCTGCGCGCTTGCGGGGCGCGCTAGAACCGGTAAACCGGGGTCAGACCCAAGGGTCTGCCCCCCAACGGCCTCCAGGCCAACTAGAAACCTTGCCCGCGGCCGCCGCACGACTGGGGTCTGACCCTCGGGTCAGACCCCGCCGTACCGGTTTAAAATGCGCGAATGAAACTCATCACCAAGTTCACCAACGTCAACCTGCGCGACCTGCTGGTCTCGTTCGCCCCCACCATCCTGCTGATTGCCGGCGCCTGCGCGCTGGCCTACTGGATCATCGACCCGACCCCGCCACGGGTGGTCAAGCTCTCCACCGGCCAGGAAAACAGCGCCTATGAAAACATCGGCAAGCGCTATGCGCAGGCGATGGCCAAGCACGGCATCAAGGTCGTCCTGCAGCAAAGCCAGGGTTCGCAGGAAAACCTGCAACGCCTGAACAAAGCCGAAACCGACATCGCCTTCGTGCAAAGCGGTTCCACCAACGAAGCCGAGGCCGAGCGCACCGGCCTGGTCTCGCTGGGCAGCCTGTTCACCGAACCGCTGTGGCTCTTCATGCGTGAGAAGAAGGCGGTCGCCAGCGTGACCCACCTGAAAGGCATGAAGATCAACCTCGGCCCCGAGGGCAGCGGCGTGCCGCGCCTGTTCCGCCAGGTATTGCAGATCAACGGCGTGCAGGCCGGCGACATCAAGGCCAGCGACCTGGAAAACACGCCCGCCACGGTGGAACTGCTGGAAGGCCGCATCGACGCCCTGGTATTCGCCGCCGCACCGGACGACCCGCTGATCCAGATGCTGCTGATGACACCCGGGATCAAGCTGTTCAACTTCACCCAGGCCGAAGCCTACGCGCGCCGCCTGCCGTTCCTGACCCACGTCACGCTGCCGCGCGGAATTGTCGACCTGGGCCGCGACCTGCCGGCGCGCGACTACCACCTGATCGCGCCGACAGCGACCCTGGTGGCACGCGAAGACCTGCATCCCGCCCTGATCGACCTGTTCGTGCAAGCTGCCAGCAGCATCCATAGCGGGGCGGGCTGGTTCCAGCAGCAGGGCCAGTTCCCGTCGCCGCGCTACACGGAAATCCCGGTGGCGCATGAAGCGGCCAAGTTCTACAAGGATGGCCCGCCCTTCCTGCAGCGCTACATGACGTTCTGGCTGGCCAACCTGTTCGACCGCCTGTGGGTGGTGCTGCTGGCCACCGGCGCCCTGATCCTGCCACTGTCGAAAGTGGTGCCGCCGCTGTACGTGTGGCGCATCCGCTCGCGCGTCTACCGCTGGTACGGCCAGCTGCGCGCGGTGGAGCAGGGCGTCGACGAGGGCAAGCCGCGCGAAGAACTGCTGCACCGCCTGGACCAGATCGAAGAAAGGGTCAACCGCCTGACCGTGCCGCTGTCCTTTGCCGATGAGTTCTACGGCCTGCGCAACCACATCGAATTCGTGCGCCAGAAACTACGTACAAACACGTAAAACAACTTGAAAGTGTTGTATCCGCGAGAACCTGAATTGACAGTCGCTTACAGTTACCTCAAATATAAGCCGGGGAGTGAAACTGGTTTAACTACAAGGGGTAGCTATGGCACCAAAAAAACAGGTTCTCGCAATCGCAGTCGCATCTCTTTTCACCAATGCCACATGGGCGCAGGAAGCGCCTGCCGGCGAAACCGCTACCGTGGTGGTGACCGGTACCCGGGTCTCCAACCGCACGGTGCTCGACACCACCGCACCGGTGGACGTCATCAGCGCCGACAGCATCAAGAACGCCGGTGTCCCGGAAATCACGCAAGCGCTGTCCGTGGCGCTGCCTTCATTGAATTTCCCGCGCCCGGGCCTGGCCGACGGCACCGACACCATCCGTCCCGCCACGCTGCGCGGCCTGGCGCCTGACCAGACCCTGGTCCTGGTCAACTCCAAACGCCGCCATACGTCTTCGCTGGTGAACCTGAACGGCACGATCGGCCGCGGTTCGGCCGCAGTGGATATGAACACCATCCCGGCCGGCATCGTCAAAACCATTGAAGTGCTGCGCGACGGCGCTTCCGCGCAATATGGTTCCGACGCGATTGCCGGCGTGATCAACGTGCGCCTGCGTACCGACCGCAGCGGCGGCGAGGCCAGCGTGAGCTACGGCCGCCGCGATACCGAGTACAACTTCAATCCAGGCACGCCGCCGGCCGGCGCCACCTGGGGCGTACAGGATTCGCGTGAGCGCAAGGACGGCAACACGCTCAACATCAGCCTGTGGAAGGGCATGGAGCTGGGCGAAAACGGCTTCCTGACCATCGCGCTGGAACGCAAGCGCCAGGACCACACCGAGCGTTCGGGCTGGGACGTGCGCCAGCAATACGTGCTGGTGAACGGCGCCTTCGACCCGCGTGAAGCGAACTTCAACCGCTTCAACGCCTGGTACGGCGAGCCTGAACTGAAGCAGAATACCTTCTTCGCCAATGCCGGCTACAACCTGGCCGGCGGCGTCAAGCTGTATGGCTGGACCAGCTACCAGGACCGCGATGCGCGCTCGGGCGGTTTTTTCCGCCGCGCCCAGCAGGACAACAACACGATCCAGATTTATCCGGACGGCTTCCTGCCGATCATCGCGCCGGCGGTGCAAGACTTCAGTGCGGCCTTCGGCGCCACCTGGACTGCCGGCGAGTGGGAGATGGATACTTCCGTCACCTACGGCGAAAACCGGATGGACTTCACCATCGAGAACACGCTGAACCGTTCCCTCGGCCCGAGCTCGAAGACCGTGTTCGACGCGGGTGGCTTCAAGTACGACCAGCTCACCTTCAACTTGTCGGCGGTGCGCCAGTTCGAAGTGGGCCTGTCGTCGCCACTGAACGTTGCGATCGGTGCGGAAGCGCGCCGTGAAGGCTACGCGCTGCATGCGGGCGAGCCCGATTCCTGGCGCAACGGCGGGGCGCTGCTGCAGCCGGGCAACCGGCCAACGGCGTCCGGTTCGCAGGTGTTCCCCGGCTTCCGTCCTAGCGATGAATCGGATGCCAACCGCAAGGCCTATTCGGTGTATGCCGACGTGGAAGCGAATGTGACGCAGAACCTGCTGGCATCGGCAGCGATACGCGGCGAGCATTACTCCGACTTCGGCAACAACTGGTCGGGCAAGCTGGCGGCCCGCTACAACTTCTCGCCTGCGTTCGCGCTGCGCGGTTCGGTGCAGAACGGTTTCCGCGCACCATCGCCGCAGCAGCAGTTCTTCACCTCCACGGCGACCAACTTCGTTGGCGGCATACCGTTCGACATCACCACCTTCAAGCCTAACGATCCTGCTGCGGTGGCGCTGGGCGCCAAGCCGCTGGATGCCGAGAAGTCGACCAACTTCTCGCTCGGCGCGGTCGGCAAGATGGGCAAGGCCAGCCTGACAGTGGATGCGTTCCAGATCAAGATCCGCGACCGCATCGTGTTGTCGGAAAACCTGCTGCAGGACAATGTGCGGAACTACCTGACGTCGCTGGGTTTCATCGGCATCGGCGGCGGGCGCTTCTTCATCAACGGCGTGAACACCACCACGCGCGGCGTCGACGTAGTAGCGAACTATCCCTGGAACGCCGGCAATGTGGGCAAGTTCGACTTCACGCTGGCGGGCAATTACACCAAGACCGAAGTGACCAAGGTGCCGGTTACCGCCCAATTGGCTGCGCTGAATCCTGCGCCGCCGCTGTTTGATCGCGTCAATGTGCTGACCTTCGAGCATGGCACGCCGCAGACCAAATTCACGGCCAGCTTGAACCATACGCTGGGCAACTGGAGCGGCACCTTCCGCGCCACGCGCTACGGCAAGGTGCTGCAACCGGATGCGAATCCGGCGCGCGATCACTGGATGTCGCCGAAAACGCTGGTGGATGTGGAAGGGCGCTACAAGATCACGCAGCGCCTGACTGCCGCGGTGGGAGCGGAGAACCTGTTCGACCAGTATCCGGATCCGTATCCGGCGCTGTTGAATGGTACCGGCAATGCGCCGTACTCCAATTACTCGCCGTTCGGACGTTCCGGCCGCTTCGTGTACGCCCGTTTGAACTACACGCTTTAACCTCGCTTAACCCGGATTTACAGTTGAGCAGGATTTTTACAAGAGCGTAATACTGCGATACAAAAGGCCGGGTTTTGGATATGCGGCTGTTACATCAGCCTGACACCATGGGCATCGACGATATTGAATTATCCCGATGCCCATTTCTTTTTCTACTTTCCAGTGCGAGCGTCTGGTGCGCGGCGCACTGTCGCTGGCCGCCATCTTCCTGTTTTGCCTGAGCTACTGGATTCACCGGTACTTCGGGCAGGTCGACATTCACCAGCTTGCCTATCACCTCAACTTCGGCCTCGATATCGCAAGGTCTTCCGATCCGGTATTTACCAAGCGTTTCGTGCGCTGGTGCGTGCTGGCGCCGCTGTTGTGCTTTGTGCTGCTCGGCTGGGCGCAGCGCCGCCTGGCGCCCGCGCTGCAGCGCCGGCTGCCGCCAGTGCTGCTGGCCGTCGCTATCGGCTTCTGGCTGTGGGACGTGTCGGCCTTCAAGTACCTTGAAGCGAACTTCGGCCCGGACTATTTCGGCGCGAACTATGTGCCGCCGGCTTCAGTTGCCTTGCACGAGCGGCAGGCAAAAAACCTGGTCCTGATTTACGTGGAAAGCCTGGAGAATGGCTACGCCGACCGCAGCGCTTTCGGGCGCGATTTGCTGCAGCCATTGACCGCGCTGCACGGCACCAGCTTCCCAGCCTATGAGCAGGCGCCCGGCACTGGCTGGACCATCGCCGCGATGGTCGCCACCCAATGCGCCGTGCCGCTGGAGCGGGTCTCGATTTTCGACGGCAATACGCAAGGGCAGATGATGCAGTCCTTTCTCGGCAAGGCGGTGTGCCTGAGCGACCTGCTGGCGCAGCGCGGCTACCGCAACGTGTTCATGGGCGGCGCCGCATCGAGTTTTGCAGGCAAGGATAAATTCCTGCGCCAGCACCACTATCACGAGATCTACGGCAAGGATGAATGGCTGCAGCGCGGCGCCAGCGAGAGCAGCATGAATGGCTGGGGTTTGTTCGATGCCGATCTATTCCGCGAGGCCAAGGCCAGGCTGCGCGAGCTGGCCGCCTCCAAGCAGAAGTTCAACCTGTCGCTGCTGACCGTCGATACCCACGAGCCGGCCGGCATGTTGTCGGCGCAGTGCGCGCAGCAAGGCTATACGGAAAAATTCGATGGCATCGTCTCCTGCACCGCGGCGGCGGTGGCGGACTTCGTGCGCTTCGCGCAGCGCAACGGCTACCTGGAGAACACCAATGTCGTGATTCTCGGCGACCACCTGTCGCGCAAGAATCCTTTGTCGGCGCAATTGGCGCAGGCGCCGCGCCGGACCATCTTCAACACTTTCCTGGCGCACGATGCACCGCTGGCGAACCGGTCCCAGTTACTGCACTTCGACCTGCTGCCGACCATCATGGAGTTCATCGGCTACCAGGTGCCGGGCGGCCGCCTGGGCCTGGGCTACAGCGGTTTTAACGTGCATGGCACATTGCCGCCGCCGCAGCGCCTGACGGCAATGGAGCGTGACCTGCTGAATCGTTCGAGCGAATACCTGGCCCTGTGGGAAGGGGGCGGGGCGCAATGAATCAGGCGCCGGCCCAGGGCAGGCCGGCCTTGCACCAGCCGCCGACGTTCTTGCGGTGGCCCGCGCCGTCCTTGTCGCCTTCGAAGCCTTCCAGGATGTCGTAGCACTGGGTATAGCCGGCTTCCGTGGCCGCCTTGGCCGCGTGGCGCGAACGCACGCCGGAGCGGCACAGGAACACCACGACCGTGTCCTTGCCCGGTACCGCCGCCGCCAACTGCGCCAGGAAGTCCGGATTCGGCGTCCCGCCCGGATACACATTCCACTGCGCCGCATGGTGCTGCTCGGCCGGAATCGACACCCGTCCCACCCAATCGCGCTCGGCATTGGTCCGTACATCCACCAGGCGCACATGCGGGTCGCATGTCAGCAGCTCGTATGCCTCATGCGGGGTCACCGCACCGGCATAGGGCAGCGAAGTGTCGCGTTTGCGTGCACGCTCGAGGATTTCGGAATTGGAACTCATGGTTTTTCCTTTATGATGACCGCACCACAACGATGCGTTTGCATCAATTGGTGCAAATATGCACCATAGTGGTGCGAGAATTGGCAAGCGCACCCGCATGGTGCGTTGTTTACGTGTCGGTAGCATGGAATTAGCTGGCATGATATCTGCTTAATGTACCACCAGCGTTCGCCGCACCCAAGTGGTCGCGGCAGTTTTTTCACTTAGGAGATTATGTAATGGCACTGACCGCCGCAGACGTTCTGAAGATGGTACAAGAGCACGAAGTCAAGTTCGTGGACTTCCGTTTCGCCGATACCCGTGGTAAGGAACAGCACGTAACCGTGCCTGTGTCCCATTTCGACATCGACAAATTTGAATCGGGCCACGCTTTCGACGGTTCTTCCATCGCCGGCTGGAAAGGTATCGAAGCTTCCGACATGATTCTGCTGCCGGACCCAGCGACCGCCAATATCGACCCATTCTTCGAAGAAACCACCCTGTTCATGCAGTGCGACGTGATCGAACCGTCGGACGGCAAGGGCTACGACCGCGACCCACGCTCCATCGCCAAGCGCGCTGAAGCCTACCTGAAATCGTCCGGCCTGGGCGACACCGCCTACTTCGGCCCGGAGCCGGAATTCTTCATCTTCGACTCCGTGAAGTGGAAGATCGACATGTCGGGCGCCATGGTCAAGATCGACTCCGACGAAGCTTCCTGGTCGACCGACAAGGACATCGACGGCGGCAACTCCGGCCACCGTCCAACCGTGAAGGGCGGCTACTTCCCAGTGCCTCCGGTCGACTCGTTCCAGGACATGCGTTCCGAAATGTGCCTGATCCTGGAATCGATGGGCATCCCGGTTGAAGTGCACCACCACGAAGTGGCTGGCGCCGGCCAGAACGAAATCGGCACCAAGTTCTCGACCCTGGTTGAGCGTGCCGACTGGACCCAGAACCTGAAATACATCGTCTGGAACGTGGCTCACTCCTACGGCAAGACCGCAACCTTCATGCCTAAGCCTATCGTTGGCGACAACGGCTCCGGCATGCACGTGCACCAGTCGATCTGGAAAGACGGCAAGAACCTGTTCGCTGGCGACGGCTATGCCGGCCTGTCCGATTTCGCCCTGTACTACATCGGCGGCATCATCAAGCACGCCAAGGCACTGAACGCGATCACCAATCCAGGCACCAACTCGTACAAGCGCCTGGTGCCAGGCTACGAAGCGCCAGTGAAGCTGGCTTACTCCGCACGTAACCGTTCCGCTTCGATCCGTATTCCACACGTGGCCAATCCAAAAGGCCGCCGTATCGAAACCCGCTTCCCGGACCCACTGGCCAACCCATACCTGTGCTTCGCCGCACTGATGATGGCCGGCCTGGATGGCGTGCAGAACAAGATCCACCCAGGCGAAGCAGCGTCCAAAGACCTGTACCACCTGCCGCCGGAAGAAGATGCACTGATCCCGACCGTCTGCGCATCGCTGGAAGAAGCCCTGGATCACCTGAACAAAGACCGTGAGTTCCTGACCCGCGGCGGCGTGTTTACCGATTCGATGATCGATGCCTACATCGAACTGAAGATGACCGAAGTCACCCGCATGCGCATGACCACTCACCCGGTCGAGTTCGACATGTACTACTCCCTGTAATCAGGGTTCGATTGCCGGGATTAACCGGCAGTCAACAAAAACGCGGGGTCAGCAAGCTGCTTTCCTCGCGTTTTTTTTCGGATGTTGTATAGTCGGGGCATGAACACTCGCACTCTCGTATTACATGGTCTGGCGTTGCTGGCCGTGAGTGGCGCAGCGCAGGCGCAGCAAATTTTTCTTTGCGTCGATGCCGATGGCCGCAAGGAACTGACCGATAGCAACCGCAAGGGGAAGAGCTGCAAGATGCTGGACCTGCCAGGCGCCTCGATACCGGCGCCGGGTGGCGCGCGGCGCGGCGCTGCGCCATCCGCACCTGCCGTGGCGCCAGCTAATTTCCCTCGCGTCGAAAGCTCGGAGCAGAAAGCCCGCGATGCGGACCGCCGCGCCATCCTGACCGATGAGCTCAACACCGAAAACCGCAAGCTGGCGGATTTGCGCAAGGAATTCAACAACGGCGAGCCCGAACGCCGTGCCGACGAGCGCAATGCCGCCAAGTACCAGGAGCGCGTCGCTGGCCTGAAGGACAGCATCGCGCGTACGGAACAGAACGTGGAAGCGCTGAAGCGCGAGCTTTCCAATATCAAATGACCCCAGACAGCCTTGCCAGGATCCGGCCCGCTGAACTGGCAGGGCTGGACCTGCTGGCATCGGCTATTGTCATCGTCGATGGCGGCGGCCATATCCTGTACGTCAACGCCGCCGGCGAAAACCTGCTGGAATCGTCGCTGAAAGCGCTGGCGCGCCAGCCGCTGGGCGGACTGTTCGCAGTGCCGCTGGAGCTGGAAAACATCATCGCGCAAGCGCGCGAGCACAAGTTCTCCGACGTGCGGCAAGAGCTGGTGCTGGAGCGCGCCGGGCGCGAAGCGCTGCACGTGCACATCATCGCCAGCGCGCTGGACGAGCCGGACGGCGCGGTGATTATCGAGCTGCGCGAAATCGTGCAGCAGGTGAAGCAGGACCGCGAAGAGCGGTTGATGGACCAGAGCCAGGCCAACAAGGAGTTGATCCGCAACCTGGCGCACGAGATCAAGAACCCTCTGGGCGGCATCCGCGGCGCCGCGCAATTGCTGGAAATGGAACTGCCGCCGCTGCACCTGACGCAGCTGCGCGAATATACCCAGGTCATCATCAAGGAAGCGGACCGCCTGCAAACGTTGGTGGACCGCCTGCTGGCGCCGCACCGCCGGCCGCATATCGTGGGCGACGTCAACATCCACGAGGTGCTGGAGCGGGTGCGCAGCCTGATCCTGGCCGAATTCCCGGTCGGGCTCACCATCCGCCGCGACTATGACGCCTCCTTGCCCGAATTCCGCGGCGACAAGGAGCAGTTGATCCAGACGGTGCTCAATATCGCCCACAATGCCGCGCAAGCGCTGGCTTCACGCATCGAGCAGGGCGATGCCGAGATTGTTTTCCGCACCCGCGTGGCGCGTCAGATGACGTTGGCGAAGGTGCGTTATGCCCTGGCATTAGATTTGCATATCATCGATAACGGACCGGGCATCCCGCCCCAGATCCGCGACCGTATCTTCTACCCGCTGGTGTCGGGCAGGGATGGCGGCAGCGGCCTGGGACTGACGCTGGCGCAAACCTTCGTGCAGCAGCACATGGGGGTTATCGAATGCGAAAGCAGGCCTGGTCAAACGGACTTCAGAATCTTATTGCCTTTGCCTTGATCGGAATACATGAAACCAATCTGGATAGTTGACGACGACGAATCGATCCGCTGGGTGCTTGAGAAAGCCCTGGCGCGGGAGAACCTCGCTACGCGCAGCTTTGCCAATGCGCGCGACGCGGTCGCCGCGCTGGAGCATGAGACGCCGCAGGTGCTGGTGTCGGACATCCGCATGCCGGGCGACTCCGGCTTCGACTTGCTGCAATTGGTGAAGCAGCGCCATCCCGGCCTGCCGGTGATCATCATCACCGCCTTCTCCGACCTCGATTCCGCCGTCGCGGCCTTCCAGGGCGGCGCGTTTGAATACCTGGCCAAGCCTTTCGATATCGACAAGGCGGTGGAACTGATCCGGCGCGCGCTGGACGAAAGCCTGCGCGAATCGAGCATCGAATCGGGTCCGGCCGATACACCGGAGATCCTGGGCCAGGCACCGGCGATGCAGGAAGTGTTCCGCGCCATCGGCCGCTTGTCGCAATCGAATGTGACGGTGCTGATCACCGGCGAATCCGGTACCGGCAAGGAGCTGGTGGCACGCGCGCTGCACAAGCACAGCCCGCGCGCGGAGCAGCCCTTCATCGCCATCAATACGGCGGCGATTCCGAAAGACCTGCTGGAATCCGAACTGTTCGGCCATGAGCGGGGCGCCTTTACCGGCGCCCAGACCACGCGCCGCGGCCGCTTCGAGCAGGCCGAAGGCGGCACCTTGTTCATGGACGAAATCGGCGACATGCCGTTCGACCTGCAAACGCGCTTGCTGCGCGTGCTGTCGGATGGGCATTTCTACCGCGTCGGCGGCCACTCGCCGTTGAAGGCGAATGTGCGCGTGATTACGGCGACGCACCAGAACCTCGAACAGCGCGTACGCGATGGCTTGTTCCGCGAGGACTTGTATCACCGCCTGAACGTGATCCGCCTGCGCCTGCCCAGTTTGAGGGAGCGGCGTGAGGATATCCCTATTCTGGTGCGCCACTTCCTGGTGCAAAGCGCACGCCAGCTTGGCGTGGAAGCCAAGCGCATGAGCGATCCGACGCTGGCCTTCCTGCAGCAGCTTGAGCTGCCGGGCAATGTGCGCCAGCTGGAAAACCTGTGCAACTGGATCACGGTGATGGCGCCTGGCCAGACGGTGGAAGTGAAGGACTTGCCGCTGGAACTGACGCAGGGGCAGGACAGCCATGCGGCCGCTGCGCACGTCGCGCCGCCGGCCGTTCCTGAAACGGCGATGCCGCAGCACCATGGCAGCGTGCAGCCGCTGGCGCCGCCGGCACTGGCCTCCTCGCCGGAAGGCTGGCTCAGCCTGCTCGAGTTGCAGGCTGCGGGGATGTTGAGCAGCGGGCAGCAGGATGTGATGGATGTCCTGGGCCGCCAGTTTGAATCGGCCTTGATCCGCACGGCGCTGAAGTACACGCACGGGCGCAAGAACGATGCCGCGATCCGGCTCGGGATCGGGCGCAATACCATCACACGCAAGATAGCCGAACTGGGTATCGACGGCGCCAAGGACGACTAATGTCCACTTCGGGGTCAGGAACAAAAGTGGACATTTCCTTCGAAAATGTCCACTTTTGTTCCTGACCCCGAAGCGGACATTTTTGTTATGCTGCGGGCTTGGAAATTTGAGGAGCCTGCATGCTGATTAACTGCGTCGCCTACCAGGATGGGCGCAAGCTGGCTGATATCCCGGTCGAGGACATCAGCGATTACGTGGCGCGTGAAGACGCCTTTGTCTGGGTGGCGCTGCGCGATGCGTCACCCGCCGAACTCGAAGTGATGCAGGCGGAGTTCGGCCTGCACGAACTGGCAGTGGAAGACGCCAGCCGCGGCCAGCAACGTCCGAAGATCGAGGAATACGGCGACTCGCTGTTCGTGGTCGTCAAAATGCTCGAACTGCGCGAAGACGAGCTGCACGTCGGCGAAGTCGATATCTTCGTCGGCCCGAACTACGTGCTGTCCAACCGTTCCAACTCCACCAAGGACTTCCTCGGCGTGCGGGCCCGCGCCGAGCGCGAGCCGCACCTGCTGCAGCAAGGCTCCGGCTTCGTGCTGTACGCCTTGATGGATGCCGTGGTCGATCGTTACTTCCCGATCATCGACTCGCTGGAACTTGAGCTGGAAAAAATCGAGGAGCGCATCTTCATCCGCGGCTCGCAGCAGGACAATATCGAGCGGCTGTACGAACTCAAGCGCAAAGTGATGACCGTGCGTCATACCGTCGCTCCCTTGCTCGATGCAATTGGCAAGCTGCACGGCGGCCGCGTGCCTGCGGTCTGCAGCAACACGCAGGAATACTTCCGCGACGTGCACGACCACTTGCTTCGCATCAACTCCGCGCTCGATACCATGCGTGAGACCATCGGCACGGCGATCCAGGTCAACCTGTCGATGGTGGCGCTGGAAGAGGGGGAAGTGAATAAGCGGCTGGCGGCGTGGGCCGCTATTTTCGCCGTGCTGACCGCTTTTGCCGGCCTGTGGGGCATGAATTTCAAGCACATGCCCGAGCTGGACTGGCGTTTTGGCTATCCGGCCGCCCTGACTTTAATGGCTGTTGTTTGCGGCGCATTGTATCGACGCTTTAAGAAGGTTGGCTGGCTGTAACGGTATATAATTTACAATAAACAACCTCGCGTGGGGCTGGGCATGGTGGATGACGCAATGTTGTTCGACGATGATGAGTTGCCCGCCCCGGCTGCGGCCCTGCCGCCCTGGGAAATCCTGATCGTTGATGACGAGCAAGCGGTACACCAGGTCACTGAACTGGTGATGTCGGACTTTGAGTTCGACGGCCGCCGCGTGCACTTCTCCCATTGCTATTCCGGCAGCGAAGCGCGCGCGCGGCTGTCGCAGCCTGGCCAGTTTGCCCTGATCCTGCTCGACGTGGTGATGGAGTCGGAACATGCCGGCCTGGAGCTGGTGCGCTACATCCGCGAAGAGCTGGGCGACCGCAATGTACGTATCGTGCTGCGCACCGGCCAGCCGGGCCAGGCGCCGCAGGCGCTGGTGCTGAAATCCTACGACATCAACGATTACCGCGAAAAGACCGAGCTGACGCACGCCAAGCTCAGTACGGTGTTCTATGCCGGCCTGCGCGCCTACCGCGACCTGATGCGGCTGGAGCGCGCCCGACTGGGCTTGCGGCGCTCGATCGATGCCATTACCCATGTCTGCGATTCGGACAACCTGCGCCACTTCTGTTCGGCCGTGCTGGAACAGGCCTCCGCATTATTGGGGCGCGAAGCGGAAGGCGTGTGCGCCAGCCGCTTGAACGCCTACGCGGCGGCGCGCCAGCCGGGCCGCCTGCAAGTGCTGGCAGTGACCAACGCCTATGCCGAGCTGGCGCTGGAGGAAACCCTGGATCACTTGCCGGCACGGGTGCGCGACGCCTTCCTGCGCTGCATGGCGGAACAGGCTGACCATTACGGCCCGCTGTACTACGCCTGCTACTACCGCACGCGCGACGGCAATGAGAGCCTGCTTTACATGTCCTTCAGCGAGCCGCTGGAAGACGAGGAACGTGAGCTGCTTGGCCTGTTCTCGGCCAACGTCGCCATTACCTACGAAAGGTTGCTGGCGCGCGAGGAACTGGAGGCGACCCAGGAGGCCATCATCCATATCCTCGGCGAAGCGCTGGAGAGCCGCTCGGCTGCCGCCGGCGGCCACGTCGAGCGCGTCGGCGAGATTGCCGCCATGCTGGGCGCAGCGATCGACATGCCGGACAACGCCGTGCGCCAGTTGCGCCACGCCGCGCCGCTGCACGATATCGGGCACGCCGGCATTCCGGACGAAATCCTCAACCTGCCGGGCCCGCTCGATGCGGCGCAGCGCACGCGCATGCAGGGCCATAGCGATATCGGCTGGCACATGCTGTCCACGTCGACGCAGCCGGTGCTGCAGCTGGCCGCGCGCATCGCCCACGAACATCACGAACGCTGGGATGGCGCCGGTTATCCGCAAGGCTTGCAGGGTGCCGATATCAGCCTGGTGGCGCGGATTACCGCGCTGGCCGATTTTGTCGATGCCATGGTGAGCCCGCGCAGCTATCGCCCGCCGCATACCCTGCAGCACGCGCTGGATGCGGTGCGCGAGGGCAGCGGCAGCCGCTTCGATCCTGCGCTGGCCAACCTGCTGTTGCAGCATCAGGACGATTTGCAAGACCTGTATCGGCGCCACCCACCCCATTAGGAGCACGCCATGCAATTATTCGATGCCAACGACGCGCGCACCCTGGCCGAAGCGGCGTTGCGCTCGATTACCGATTCCACCGCGCGCGCCCGTGGCGACGAATTCTTCCGGGTGCTGGTGCGCGACCTGGCGGCGGCCCTGGACGTGACCTATGTGATCGCCGGCCGCGTGATCCGCCTGCCCGACGGGCAGGAGGGCATCCGCACGCTGGCGGTATGGGGCGGCGAGGAATTCCTGCCCAATATGGAGTACAGCCTGGAGCACACGCCCTGCCACAACGTCACCGACCAGACCATGTGCTTCCACGGCTGCGGCATCCAGCAGGATTACCCGCTGGACGCGCTGCTGGTGGACATGAAGGCGGAAAGCTACGTCGGCATGCCGATGGTCGACACCGAGGGCAAGGCGCTGGGCATCCTGTCGGCGATCGACACCAAGCCGATCGACGAGAACAAGCGCTTGCTGGCGCTGTCGCTGCTGTCGATCTTCACCGCGCGCGCGGCGGCCGAGCTGCAGCACCAGGACCGCGAACATCTGCTGGAAGAAAAGGTGGCGCGCCGCACCGATGCCTTGCGCGCGGCGCAGGCCAGCCTGGTGGAGCAGGAGAAGCTGGCGGCACTGGGTTCGCTGGTGGCCGGCGTGGCGCATGAAGTGAACACGCCGGTCGGCGTGGCGCTGACGGCGGCATCGGCCATGAGCAGTTATACGGCGCAGCTGGTGCAGGCGCTGGAAGCGCCGAAAGTGAGCCGCTCCGACCTGGTCAACCTTGCCGCGCGCCTGAACGATGCGGCGGCACTGATCGAGCAGAACCTGCACCGCGCGGCGGCACTGATCGGCAACTTCAAGCAGCTGGCGGTGGACCAGGGGAGCGAGCATGTGAGCACGCTGGCGCTGAAGGACTATGTGCAGGGCGTGGTGTCGGCGCATAGTCCTGAACTGCGCAAGGCCCGCATCAAGGTCGAAGTGGAGATCGACCACTTGCTGCGGCCACGGCTGCCGCCCGGGAAGTTCTCGCAGGTGCTGTCCAATCTCCTGATGAATGCCGCGCGCCACGCTTATCCCGACGGGCAGGGCGGCACCGTGACGGTGCGCGCCAGTGTCGCCGACGGTTGGCTGGACATGGATTTCATCGACCAGGGCGTGGGCCTGGCGCCCGGCGTACGGGAAAGGATTTACGAGCCCTTTTTCACCACCAAGCGCGGGCAGGGCGGCTCAGGGCTGGGCATGCACATCGTCTACACCATCATGCAGCAGATGGGCGGCGCGGTGGAAGTGCACAGCAAGCCCGGGCAGGGCTGCCGCTTCCACCTGCATATGCCGTTCGAGGTCAAGACTTGTCTGCCGCCTGCATAGACAGCGCAACGGCTTCCGCCACCTTGATGCCGTCCACGCCGGCCGACAGGATGCCGCCGGCATAGCCGGCGCCTTCGCCGGCCGGGAACAGGCCGCGCGTGTTCAGGCTTTGCAGGTCGTCGTTATTGCGCTTGATGCGGATCGGCGACGAGGTGCGCGTTTCCAGGCCGGTCAGCACGGCGTCGTGCTTGAAGTAGCCTTTAACCTGTTTGTCGAAGGCGGGGAAGGCTTCGCGCAGCGCCACCACTGCGTATTCGGGCAGGATGGTGGCCAGGTCGGTCCAGGTGATACCCGGCTTGAAGGAGGGTGCTACGGCGCCGACGTCGCTTGATGCGCGGCCCGCCACGAAATCGCCCATCAATTGGCCCGGCGCATTGTAGTTGGAGCCGCCCAGCACATAGGCCTTCTCTTCCAGGCGTCGCTGCAGCTCGATGCCGGCCAGGGGGTGGCCCGGGTAGTCCTCCTCCGGGCTGATCGACACCACGATGGCGCTGTTGGCATTGCGTTCGGCGCGCGAATATTGCGACATGCCGTTGGTGACCACCCGGCCCGGCTCCGATGCTGCCGCCACCACGGTGCCGCCCGGGCACATGCAGAAGCTGTACACGGCGCGGCCGTTGCTGGCATGGTGTACCAGCTTGTAGTCGGCTGCGCCCAGGATGGGGTGGCCGGCATTCGGGCCGAAGCGGCACTGGTCGATCAGCGATTGCGGGTGTTCGACGCGGAAGCCGATCGAGAACGGCTTGGCTTCCACGTACACGCCGCGCTGGTACAGGCTTTCAAAGGTGTCGCGCGAGCTGTGGCCGATGGCCAGCACCACATGGCTGGTCTCGATGTATTCACCGCTGGCCAGGTGCAAGCCACGCACCTGGCGCACGCCATTTTCCTCGCGGATGTCGAAGTCGGTGACGCGCTGCTCGAAGCGGATTTCGCCACCCAGGGCGATGATTTCCTCGCGCATGTTTTCCACCATCTTTACCAGGCGGAAAGTGCCGATGTGCGGCTTGCTGACGTAAATGATTTCTTCCGGCGCGCCGGATTTGACAAACTCGGTCAGCACCTTGCGGCCGTAGTGTTTGGGGTCGCTGATCTGGCTGTACAGCTTGCCATCCGAGAAGGTCCCGGCCCCGCCCTCGCCGAACTGCACATTCGATTCAGGGTTCAGTATCCGCTTGCGCCAGAAACCGAAAGTATCCTTGGTGCGCTCGCGCACGGCCTTGCCGCGCTCGAGGATGATCGGTTTCAAGCCCATTTGCGCCAGGATCAGGGCGGCGAACAGGCCGCATGGCCCCATGCCGATCACCACCGGGCGCGGCTGCTTGCCATCGGCATTGACGCCCTGCGCCACGTATTTGTAGGCCATGTCGGGCGAAACCATCAGGTGCTTGTCATCGGCGCGCTTGGCCAGGATGCCCGCGTCGTCCTTGGTTTCCACGTCCACCGAGTAAATTAGCGAGATGTTCGACTTTTTTCGCGCATCATAGCTGCGCTTGTACACAGTAAAGCCCAGCATCTGGTCCGGTGAAATCTTCAGGCGGGCCAGGATGGCTTTGGCCAGCTCCGGTTCTTCGTGGTTCAGAGGGAGCTTGATTTCGTTCAGTCGCAACATGATGGTCTTTCTCTGCAGGATGGGGCGCGCAGCGGGCCCAAAGGCGACATTCTACCTGCTTTCAATGGTTGTAATCACGCAACGATGACATGCCAGGATACAAACATTTACTGTACTTTGCAGGGGAAGGGTGCAATAGTTGATAAATTGCGCAGCTTTCTAATAGGAAAGTGAATTAACTCAAGCAATAACTCAATTAGTTCGCCGATTAACTTTGCGGACTGTCTTATGGTCGCCGATTCTCAGGCGATTAATATCAAATATTAATATGCGCAAATTTCCACTAAAGCGTTAAACGTGGTTATTTGAATTGCAAACTTCATTCAATTCCGCCCAAGACGGCAGCTTTTGTAGCGAAACGTATCGAACTACGTGATCGTACTCAATGATGCTTTAGCACTGTTGTTTTTTATCATACCGGCGGCGCTTTTATTGACATAGGCAAGTTGGTCATGGTCTCATCCTACGCTGAAATCAATTAATGCAATTGACTTCGGTATCGCCCAAAAGGCGGTCATGTTTTTTTGGTTTAGTCGGGACAAACAAATATTTTAGGAACCAAAATGTTGAAAAAGACGATTCTTGTTCGTTCGCTGGCCGTTGCTTTCGGCGGCGCGGCCGTTCTGGCCGCCATGCCTGCCATGGCGCAGCAGCAGTCTGGCGAAAGTGTCCAGCGTGTGGTGGTGACCGGCTCCCTGATCAGCCGTACCGATACTGAAACCGCTGCCCCGGTTCAAGTGCTGACCGCCCAAGACATCCAGCGTAGTGGCAAGACTTCGGTCGCCGAACTGCTGGTCGACCTGGCCGCCAACGGCGCAGGTACCCTGGGCACCGGCTTCTCCGGCGCGTTTGCAAACGGCGCCAGCGGCATTTCGCTGCGCGGCCTGAGCGTTGGCGCGACCCTGGTGCTGGTTGACGGCCACCGTGTTGCTCCATATCCACTGTCGGATGACTCGCAACGCTCCTTCGTCGACGTTTCGTCGATCCCATTTGACGCCATCGATCACATCGACGTCCTGAAGAGCGGCGCATCGGCGACCTACGGTTCCGACGCTATCGCCGGCGTGGTGAACATCGTTCTGAAGAAGAGCATCACCGGCACCCGTGTCAACGTAGAAGGCGGCAACACCCAGCATGGCGGCGGCAAGACCACGCGTGCATCGTTCGGCACCGGCTTCGGCGATCTGGACAGCGACGGCTACAACGCCTTCATCACGGCTGAATATCGCCGTCAGGAAGCAATCAAAGTTGCTGACCGCGAAGGCAACGACTGGGATAACCGCGACTGGCGCCTGCGCGGCGGTAACAACATCAACCTGGGTGCGCCTGTCGCCCGTATCGATCCTGCGACCGGCCTGCCAGTCAGCATCAACGGCTTCCTGACTGCAGCCAGCACCCCGTTCCTGTACAACCCGAATGGCGTGAAAGTCAACGGCTCTGCAGCTTTGAACGCAGCGAACTACCAGTTCCTGGATGCAAACTGCAACTTCAATAAGTACATGTCCGACAGCTGCACCGTGCGCGACACCGCCGGCAACATCCAGCCACGGACCCAAAACATCAACGTGATGGCTGGCTTCACCAAGAAGCTCGGCGCCGATTGGGAACTGGGCCTGAAGGCTTCCCTGTTCCGTCGCGATAGCCTCAACAACCGCGGCATGGGTGCGACCTTCTCGCCAAGTACGTTCGCGGGTAACACCACCCTGAACAATGGCGTGCTGACTGCTGGTGTGAACCGTATCGCCAACACCACCTTCGCTGCCGGTGCGAAGGTAGGCGGCGGCGGTGTCACCAACAACCTGGGCGCTGCGGCGCGCCTGTATGGTTATATCCCTAATGTTGACCCAACCAACACGCTGGACAATACCGCCAAGACCACCCGCTTCGCTGCCGACATCAAAGGTACGGCCGCAGGCTGGGATATCAACGGCGGCGCCGGTGTCACCGAAGTCAAGACCGACATCAAGTACAGCGGTTACATCGACCGTCCTGCATTGTACTCGGCTCTGAACGCCGGTATTTTCAACGTGATGGGCGGCAACGATCCGGCAATCATGGCGTCCGTTTCGCCGCACTTCACCAACGAGCTGAGCTCCAAGCTGAACTACATTGACCTGATCGGTTCCCGCGAACTGATGCAACTGGGTCAAGGTCCGCTGGCACTGGCAGTTGGTGCCCACTGGCATAAGCGCAAGCAGAATTCGCCACCGGCCGCCCCAACCTTGACCGGTCAAGTGGCCAGCACCACTGCTTTCGTGATTGGCGACGAAACCAACTCCGCAATCTTCGCTGAGCTGCAAGCCAACCCGATCAAGACTCTGGAAGCTCACTTGTCGGCTCGTTACGACAAATACGATAGCTACGGTCACTCGTTCACTCCGGCAGCCAACTTCAAGTGGGCCCCGATGAAGCAACTGGGCTTCCGCGGTGGCATCGCCAAAGGTTTCCGTGCTCCTAACCCGGCTGAAGTGGGTAACGCAGGTTCGTTCTTCACCTTCAACGCGATTCCTGACCCGATCCTGTGCCCGGACGGCAAAACCACGACCGCAGGCAATGCGATCACCCAGTGCGCGATCAGCCCACCGTATGTCCAGATCACCAACAAGAATCTGGAACCTGAGAAGTCGACCTCGTACAACCTGGGCATCATCCTGGAGCCGGTCAAGGACCTGAACGCGACCTTCGACTACTACAACATCGAAGTGAAGAACCAGATCGTGACCGCAGCCGGCAACCTGCCGGGCTTCGTGCCGACCTTCGTGCGTGTAGCTCCGGTTCCGATGGAGATCTCGGACGGCAACGGCGGTACCGTCCTCGCTACGCCAAGTGTCGGTACCGCGGCTTACGCCATGTCGCCGTACATCAACAGCGGCAAGACCAAGACCAGCGGCGTGGAAGCTGACATCAGCTACCGCTGGCGCCTGGGCGACATGGGTACCCTGCGCGCGAACCTGAGCGCAGCGCACACCATTTCGTACAAGCAGATCGCTGCTGACGGTACTGTCTACTCGCTGGCAGGCACCCAAGGCCCGTCCGTGGTTGGCGGCGCAACCGGTAACCCGAAAGACCGTGCACAGTTCACCCTGGGCTATGTCCGCGGTCCTCTGGATCTGAGCGCAACCATGAACTACACCAGCTCGTTCTCGACTCTGGATCCATCGGTGCACGGCACTGACTGCGCATCGACCGGTCTGGACGTCGGTGGCCGTACCTACTTCCAGGGCGTTGACCAGCCTGCGGAGTACTGCCGCGTGTCTTCGTTCACCACCACCAACCTGAACGTGGTGTACAAGATCACCAAGGATCTGTCGATCCGTGGCGCGATCCTGAACGTGTTCGACAAGGCACCTCCGATCGACGTTGGTACTTACGGCAATGCGACTGCACAAACCTCGTACAACGCTTCGTTGCACCAGGCTGGCGCAGTTGGCCGCTTCTTCTCGCTCGGCCTGACCTATCAGTTCTAATCCGAGCTAGCTAGTAAGCCCCGCAAAACGGATACCTTCGGGTATCCGTTTTTTTTTTTTGCTTTTTCTTTCATTTGTCGTAAAAGCGACAGGCAGCTTGTAGATTCGAAGCTGAATCCTATCGACTCCTGCACAATCCGCTTTTTTCATTATTCATTGCTGAATTGACATGCTCTGATGAATACGCCGCAAGTCGCGGCTAGTACAAAAACAGAGAGTCAAAGAGGAAACGATGATGAAAGAAACCATCCTGTCGCGCTCGGTGCGACTGATGTTCATGGCCGGCCTGGGCGTTGCAGCCCTGCCGGTGATGGCTGAGGAAAACATCCAACGGGTCGAGATTACCGGCTCTGCAATCAAGCGCGTTGCGGTTGAAGGCGCGCTGCCGGTACAGACCTTGTCCAAGGCGCAGATCGAGCAGACCGGCGCCACTACCGTGGCCGACCTGGTCGCCACGCTGCCCTCAATGCAGGGCTTTGTCACCTCGGCTGCGTCGATCAACGGCGGCGGCGGCGGTGTGCAGACCGCCTCGGTGCACGCGATCGGCACCGGTTACACGCTGGTGCTGCTGAACGGCCGCCGCATCGCACCTTACAGCTCGGGTTCGGCAGTCAACCTGGCGTCGATCCCGCTGGCGGCGGTGGAGCGGGTGGAAATCCTGACCGACGGTGCGTCCGCACTGTACGGCTCCGATGCGATTGCCGGCGTGGTCAACTTCATCCTGAAGAAAAACCAGACCGACGCCCACATCGAGCTGACTTACAACCGCCCCACCAAGGGCAGCCAAGGCTCGACTTCCAACGTGGCCATCTCCAAGGGCTTCGGCGAGTTGGAGACCGACGGCTTCAATGTGCTGCTGGCCTACAGCCACGATACGCAGAAGGAGCTGAGCGCCAGCGACCGCCGCTTTTCGGCTCCAGGCGGCGTGCATGAATTCGGCGAAGGCGGCAAGCGCTATTCGCTGTACCAGGTATCGGCCAATTCGATTCCGGGCAACGTCAATGCGCGCACCAGCAACGGCAATGTGCTGTTCAATCCAAGCCTGATCAACACCGGCGCATGCGGCGCGCCGAATACCTTCAAGGTGGGCGACCGCTGCATGTTCAACTACGGTTCGGTGGTCGAGCTGCTGCCGGAACTGAAGCGTGACGGCTTGTTCGCGTCCACCAATATCAAGCTTAACGCCGACTGGACCTTCTTCGCCGAAGGCCTGTATTCGAAGTTCACCAGCACCGCACGCTATGCGCCGCCGGCCCAGCCGCTGTCGCTGGACATCAACTCCGCGCTGTACCAGGCCAATGTGGTACCGGCCCTGGTCAAGCTGGGCGTCGATCCTGCCACCGTGAATTCGGCCACCATGAGCCTGCGCCTGGTCGATGCCGGCGGACGTACCGACGACTGGAAGACTGAAGCGAAACACCTGGCCCTCGGTGTCGAGGGACGCCTGGGTGGCTGGGACCTGAATGCCTCCTACACCCATTCCGAAACCACGGCGCAAGACCATGCGGTCTCCGGCTATACGAGCAGCGACAAGCTGGACGCTCTGATGGCTTCAGGCGCCTACAACCCCTTCATCGTGCCGACTGCGGAGACGCGCGCGGCATTGGCTTCGGCCGTGCTGCACCAGAAGCTGGACGAGACCAAGTCGAAGATCGACGTGGTGAACCTGCGCGGCTCCCGTTCCATATTCGAGGCGCCGGGCGGCTCCGCCATGCTGGCGCTGGGTGGCGACTTCCTGCGCCAGAACTATGTCTACGACCCGAGCGCGATCACGATGGGCGCCAACAGCCTGCAGCCTGGCTTTACCGACAGCCCGATCGGCGGCATCTCGGGCGCGCTGCCGACCGACGCTTCGCGCAAGAACTGGGGCGCCTTTGCAGAACTGGTGGTGCCGGTGGTGAAAGGACTTGAACTGACCGGCGACGTGCGCTACGACAGCTACGATGCGGTCAAGGACAAGATGAACTTCGACAGCACCGGCAAGCTGATTGCTCCGGCGACCAAGGGCAACGAGGCAAGCAAGACCACCTACAAGCTGGCAGCCGCCTGGCGTCCGGCCGACAGCGTGCTGGTACGCGGTTCCTACGGCACCGGCTTCAAGGCGCCGGTGATGACCGACATTACCAACCCGCTGCAAGGCGGCGGTTCGTCGAATGCGCATCCATGCCCAATCACCTCGGGCCCGCTGCTGCCGCTGTGTAACGGCAACTCGGAGTACAACCTGCTGAATGGCGGCAACCCATATTCCGGCGCGTCCGGCTTGAAGCCTGAGACTTCCAAGCAGGCTTCCATTGGCCTGCGCGTGGAGCCTACCCGCCAGCTGTCGATCGGCTTCGATTTCTGGGACGTGAAGATCAGCGACCAGATCTCCAAGCTGCCGGAAAACGAAGTGTTCAACAACCCGGCCAAGTATATGGGCCTGTTTGTGTCCTACTACGATCCGATCCAGAAGCAGAACACCCTGGCTGCGTCGCTGACGCCGTTCAACCTGGCCAAGTCGCACTACCAGGGCATCGATTGGGACCCACACGTACAAACAGGGCAAGCTGTCGTTCAACTGGACCGGTACCTATATGAAGAAGGCCGATTTCCAGACGCTGGCGACCGATCCGGTCGAGAACAGCGTGGGCCGCTTCGATTCGTATAACTCGGTGACTTTCCGCTGGATCAGCAAGGTGGTGGCGAGCTGGAAGCAGTCGGATGTGCTGACCCATTCGCTGACCGGGGTGTACAAGTCGGGTTACCAGGATATGCCGATCGGCGAGGGCAACCAGGCGGTGCGGGACGAAGCGGGCAATTTCGTGGCGCTGAACCGCAAGGTGGGCGATTACCTGGTGTGGGATTGGCAGACGCGCTATCGCTTCAATCCGAACCTGGTGCTGACTGGCGGTGTCAAGAACCTGTTTGACCGGGAACCGCCGTTCTCGCAGCGGATTGCGGGCGGGGGGAATCAGATGGGGTTTGATGCGCGGTATACCGATCCGCTGGGCAGGCAGGTGTATCTGGTGGGGAGCTACAAATTCTAAAACCGGTAAACCGGGGTCAGACCCGCAGGGTCTGACCCCTAACGGTCTCGCGGTCCGGGGCAGGTTCGGCCCAGAACCAACCCCGTGGCAGGTGAGCAGACAGGGTCTGACCCTTGGGTCAGACCCAGGTTTACCGGTTTCAAATCCCGCCCCAGGCCGCAGAAAGGATGGACACCGCCGCCAGCGCCGCAGTCTCCGTCCGCAGCACCCTCGGCCCGATCGACAAGGGCAGGGCGCCATGCCGCAAAGCCTCAGCCTCCTCCTCATCGGAAAAGCCGCCTTCCGGCCCGACCATGATGCTGAGCGCCTGCGCCGGCTGGTGCCTTGCCCAATCCGCCAGCGACTCGCCTGCGCGCGGAGTCAGGATGACGCGTTTGTGCAGGTCCTGGCGCGAAATCCATTCACGGAATTCCAGCGGCGCCGTCACCGGCGCCAGCCGGTTACGGCCGCACTGCTCCGAAGCCGACACCACGATGCCATTCCAGTGCTCCAGCTTTTTCTCGGCCCGTTCGGCCGACAAGCGCACCACGCAGCGGCGCGTGGCCAGCGGCTGGATGCCGGCCACGCCCAGCTCCACCGCCTTCTCGATGATCCAGTCCATCTTCGTCCCTTCCGGCAAGGCCTGGGCCAGGGTCACGGCAAACGGCAGCTCCACTTCGCGCGGATCGAAGACCTTGAGCTCCGCCCAAGCCTTTTTCTTTTGCACTTCTGTCAACACTGCCGTATACTCGCCGCCATCTCCATTGAACAGGGTGAGCGTGTCGCCCGGTTCCATGCGCACCACATTGATATGGTGGGCAACGTCGGCTGGCAGCTCCAATTGCTGGCCTGCGGCAAGGGGCTGTGGCACGTGGAAACGGGGCATATAGTCACTTCGGAAAGATTGAAATGCACCAATTTTAAGCGTTGGTGTCACGCTCTGGTAAAATATTGGGTTCCGAAAGCGGCGCCTGCCGCAGTGCACCAAATACTCAACCTTCCTCGATATACGATGAAAACTTCGCTCCCCTTCACCAAAATGGCCAACGCAATCCGTGCGCTGGCAATGGACGCTGTGCAAAAGGCCAACTCCGGCCACCCAGGCATGCCAATGGGCATGGCCGAGATTGCAGTAGCACTGTGGAGCGGTCATCACCGCCACAACCCGACCAACCCTGCCTGGGTCAACCGCGACCGCTTCCTGCTGTCCAACGGCCACGGCTCGATGCTGCACTACGCGCTGCTGCACCTGTCGGGTTACGAAGTTTCGATGGACGACCTGAAGGCCTTCCGCCAACTGCACTCCAAGACGCCAGGCCACCCTGAAGTCGGCTATACCCCAGGCGTGGAAACCACCACCGGCCCGCTCGGCCAGGGCATCGCCAACGCAGTCGGCATGGCGCTGGCTGAATGGCTGCTGGCTTCCGAATTCAACAAGCCTGGCTTCGACGTAGTCGACCACTACACCTACGCCTTCCTGGGCGACGGCTGCCTGATGGAAGGCATTTCGCACGAGGTGTGCTCGCTGGCCGGCACCCTGGGCCTGAAAAAACTGATCGCCCTGTACGACGACAACGGCATCTCGATCGACGGCAAGGTCGAGGGCTGGTTCACCGACGACACCCCTAAGCGCTTCGAATCCTACGGCTGGAACGTGATCAAGAACGTGGACGGCCACGACGTCGCCGCGCTGTCCGCCGCCATCGAACAAGCCAAGAAATCCGACAAGCCAACCCTGGTTTGCTGCAAGACCATCATCGGCAAGGGCTCGCCGAACCTGCAAGGCGGCGACAAGGTCCACGGCGCACCGCTGGGCGACAAGGAAATCGCCGCAGTGCGCGAGTACATCTCCTGGGGCGCCGAGCCGTTCGACATTCCGCACGATGTGAAGGAAGCGTGGGACTTCAAGGCAGAGGGCGCGAAATTCGAAGCCAGCTGGAACGACATGTTCGCCAAGTACTCGGCCCAGTACCCTACCGAAGCCGCTGAACTGACCCGCCGCATGAAGGGCGAACTGCCGGGCAACTTCCAGGCAACCCTGGATGCCGCCATCGCTGCCTGTATCGAGAAGAAAGAAACCATCGCCACCCGCAAGGCATCGCAGAACGCGATCCAGGCACTGGCACCGATCCTGCCGGAATTCCTGGGCGGTTCGGCCGACCTGACCGGTTCCAACCTGACCAACTGGAAGGAATGCATCGCGGTTCGTTCCGGCGTGCCGGGCAACCACATCAACTACGGCGTGCGCGAGTTCGGCATGTCCGCCATCATGAACGGCGTCGCCCTGCACGGCGGCTACATCCCGTTCGGGCGCGACCTTCCTGACCTTCGCCGACTACAGCCGCAACGCACTGCGCATGGCCGCGCTGATGAAGGCAGCGTGCCCTGTTCGTGTTCACCCACGACTCGATCGGGCCTGGGCGAAGACGGCCCGACCACACCAGTCGGTGGAGCACGTTTCCTCGCTGCGCCTGATCCCTAACCTGGACAACTGGCGTCCGGCCGACACCGTCGAATCGATGGTCGCCTGGGGCGAGTCCGTGAAACGTGCCGACGGCCCTTCGACCCTGATCTTCTCGCGCCAGAACCTGCCGTTTATCGAGCGTTCGGCTGAAGTCCTGGCCAACGTCGCCAAAGGCGGCTACGTGCTGTCCGACGAAGCCGGCGCCAAGGCCATCTTGATCGCCACCGGTTCCGAAGTGGAACTGGCCATGAAAGCCGCCGCCGAACTGAAGGCAGCCGGCACCCCGGTGCGTGTGGTTTCCATGCCCCGTCGACCGACGTGTTCGACCGCCAGGACGCAGCCTACAAGGCATCCGTGCTGACCAAGGGCCTGCCACGCGTGGCGATTGAAGCAGGCGTCACCGCATTCTGGTACAAGTATGTTGGCCTGGAAGGCGCAGTGGTTGGTATCGACACCTTCGGCGAATCGGCGCCGGCTGGCGTGCTGTTCAAGCACTTCGGTTGTCACCGTCGACAATGTCGTGGCAAAAGTCAAAGCAGTCATCTAATTTCTATCCATCAGGAGTAACGGAGTATGACGATCAAAGTAGCAATTAACGGTTATGGCCGTATCGGCCGCAATGTCCTGCGTGCTTTCTACGAAGGCGGCAAAAAGCAGGGACATCCCAGATCGTGGCAATCAACGACCTGGGCAACGCTGAGTCGAACGCCCATCCTGACCCGCTACGACACCGCGCACGGCAAGTTCCCTGGCACCGTCACGGTGGAAGGCGACAACATGATCGTGAACGGCGACTCGATCCGCGTGTTCGCGCAGCGCAACCCTGCTGAAATCCCATGGGGCGAGCTGGGCGTGGACGTGGTGCTGGAGTGCACCGGCTTCTTCACCACCAAGGAAAAAGCTTCGGCCCACCTGAAAGGCGGCGCCAAGAACCGTGATCAATCTCCGCACCAGGCGGCAAGGACGTTGACGCGACCGTCGTGTACGGCGTGAACCACGGCGTGCTGAAAGCTTCGGACACCGTGATCTCGAACGCTTCCCCTGCACACACCAACTGCCTGGCCCCGCTGGTCAAGCCGCTGAACGACGCCATCGGCCTGGAAACCGGCCTGATGACCACCGTGCACGCTTACACCAACGACCAGGTGCTGACCGACGTGATGCACGAAGACCTGCGCCGCGCCCGTTCCGCAACCCAGTCCATGATCCCGACCAAGACCGGCGCCGCCTGCCGCTGTTGGCCTGGTGCTGCCGGAACTGAACGGCAAGCTGGACGGCTACGCCATCCGCGTTCCAACCATCAACGTGTCGATCGTCGACCTGTCCTTCATCGCCAAGCGCGACACCACCGTTGAAGAAATCAACAAGATCATGAAGGAAGCATCGGAAGGAGCGCACTGAAAGGCGTGCTGACCTACCAGACCGAGCCGCTGGTTTCGGTGGACTTCAACCACAACCCGGCATCGTCGAACTTCGGACGCCACCCTGACCAAGGTGTCGGGCAAGCTGGTCAAGGTTTCCTCCTGGTACGACAACGAGTGGGGCTTCAGCAACCGCATGCTGGACACCACCGTGGCCCTGATGAACGCCAAGTAATCAGCCATTTGCTGTGAAGAAGGGCGCCTGCGGGCGCCCTTTTTGTTTTTTAAGTGCCCATGCGGGCGTTTTTTTTTGTATTAAAAACGTAAGTTTGTGTATCGGCAAGCTTTCACTATTCGAAACTTACGTTGTCAATTGCCAACAATTTCACACAATATTGCTTTTGTGCTAAACAATTCCTTCAAAAAACGTTTACGCGATGGGCAGACTCCCACGGTGCCGCCTCAAAAGGGTGGACGCATAAATAAACATCTAGGGAGAATGTGTTGAACAAGCAATTTGTTGTGAAGCGCAGCGTAGTCGCAGTAGCGCTTACCCTGGCAGGTTCGCAGTTTGCGTTCGCGCAAACCGACGCAACCGTCCAGCCAGTTGTCCAGAAAGTGGTCGTCACCGGCTCGAACATCAAGCGCGGCAATCAATGAGCAGACCGCATCGCCTGTCCAGGTGCTGGGCCGTGATGAAATCAAGGCGATGGGTGCTTCCACCGTCAAGGACATCGTCGATACCCTGACCGCGAAGACCTCCGACCTGACCGACCTCGGCAGCAGCAATTCGTTCTCGTCGGGCGCAACCGGCCTGTCGCTGCGCAACCTGGGCAAGGGCTCGACCTTGACCCTGCTGAACGGCCGCCGCGTGTCGAACTTCGGTACCGCCGATGGCGGCCAGCAAACCTTCGTCAACATCGACTCGATTCCATCCGAAGTGATTGAACGCGTCGAAGTGCTGCTGGACGGCGCCTCGGCAATTTACGGCTCGGACGCCATCGCCGGCGTGGTCAACATCATCACCAGGAAAGAATTCAGCGGCCTGACCCTGCGCGCCGGTGCGCGCCAGTCGCTGGTCAAGAGCGACCTGGACCGCGACCAGACCGCATCCGTTACCTGGGGCCTGGGCGATTTCAATTCGCAGGGCTGGAACGTGTTCAACCACCTGGAACTGTTCCACCGCAGTCCGTATGACGACCGCGCCATCAAGAACCGCCTGCCGGACTGGTACGTCACCCACGTCAGCCCAACCTTCGGCGTGAAGTCGACTTACTCCACCCCAGGCAACTACTTCGGCAAATACCCGAACCCATACCCAGCCAACCCTTCGCTGGCCGGCAAGTCGATCGCTACCGCGGCACCTGGCTGCGCACCTGAGCTGCTGGAAGACGGCCTGTGCAAATTCGACCAGTGGGCCCGCGTCGGCGCGCATGCCGAGGCAGACCGTGCCAACTTCATGTCCTCGGGCCGCCTGAAGATTAACGACAACCTGAACGCTTTCGCTGAAATCACGCTGTCGGATACCAAGACCACCTTCTACAACGCGCCGGCGACCATGTCGTACACCGGCACGCCATCGCGCTGGTTCAACGCCCAGACCCGCCAGCTCGAGTCCTTCCACCGAGCCAATGCTGCCGGTGGGCCACCCGTACAACCCGTACAGCTTCCCGATCCAGTTGCGCTACCGCTATGCTGATTCGCTGGAAATGTACAAGAACGAAGCCCACGCTCGCCAGTACCGCGTCATGGCCGGCCTGGAAGGCACCCATTTCGGTTGGGACTGGAACAGCGCGATCGGTACCATGGCCAACACCTCGGATGCCGAAGGCCGTGGCGCCAAGCATGCCAAGAATTACCTGGCTGCCGTCCTGAGCGGCGAGTACAAGTTCGGGCAGGTGAACAGCGATGAACTGTTGAAGCGCATGTTCCCGACCAACAGCTTCAACGGCAAGTCGAAGCAAACCTTCATTGACCTGCGTGCATCGCGCGAACTGATGCAGCTGCCAGGCGGCCCGATGCAGGTGGCCGTTGGCGCGGAATACCGCCGTGACAGCTTCGATTCCTGGGTCAGCGAAAACATCGCCAACGCGGAACTGGTCGGCTACGGCTCGATCAACGTGACCGGCGGCCGCAATATGTACGCTGCTTACACCGAGTTGTCGGCACCGGTGATCAAGGACCTGGAACTGAGTGGCGCGCTGCGCATGGACAAGGTCGGCAAGACCGATGCCAACGTGGTGCCGAAGTTCAGCGCCCGCTATCAGTTGCATCCAAGCCTGATGGTACGTGGTACCGTGTCGCAAGGCTTCCGTGCCCCGAATGCTGCGGAAACCGGCAAAGTCGCGCTGTCCGCCTTCCAGAACCGCATCCAGGATCCGAAGCGTTGCGCCACCGCGACCCAGCTGTACAACGAACTGTTGAAGGGTACTGCGGTCGACAAGGCCGACGCGATTCGTGCCCGTGACGCGGGCTGCTCCGCCAGCGCCGCAGTCGATATCGCCGGCAACCCGGACCTGGATCCAGAAAAGTCGAAGAGCGTGAACGGCGGCGTGGTATGGCAGCCGACCCAGGACCTGTCCATGAGCCTGGACTACTATCGCATCGAGCGCCGCAATGAAATCGGCACCCTCGACGTCGACCAGATCCTGGCCATGGAAGACAGCAAACCTGGCCTGGTCAACCGCCTGGCGGTCACCGACGACGACCGCAACCTGTCGCAGCGCGTGTTCGAATTGTCGGGCAAGCGCATCGAACATACCACCGGTCCAATGTCGGCCATCTCGATGTCTTACCAGAACCTGAACCGCACCAAGGTTTCCGGCCTGGACTTCGAGCTGAACCATCAGATCAACCTGGGTTCCTACGGCAAGTTCCGCAACACTGTGCGCGCGAACTACCAGCTCGACTACCGCAGCTGGGACACTGTCGAGAACGACTTTACGGAAAACCTGGCTGGCCTGTACGGCAACCCGCGTTACACCGTGCGCGCTACCTCGAACTGGAACAGCGGTCCATGGAAAGCCGGTGGCGCCATGACCTACCGTCCGGGTACCCAGTTGATCAGCAACAAGTACGACGAGAACAACACGGCGGAAGGTTGCGAAGCACGTGATATCCCGGCTGACTACTGCCGCATCAAGAAGGACGTGGTATTTGACGCGAACTTCGGCTACACCGGCATCAAGGACCTGGGCATCTACGTCAACGTGGACAACGTGTTCAACCGCCAGTCTGTCGTCAACGTGCGTACCACCGGCCTGCCGCTGCGCGGCCGCGTACTGCGCCTGTCGGCTGAGTACAAGTTCTGGTAAGAGCTGGAGCTGTTTAGCTAGCTAGCGAGGCGCGCCAACCGGCGCGCCTCTTCTTTTATGGCGTCGCGTAATTCTTCCGGACCTTCGATGGTGAAGTCGAAATTCCAGGAGGCCAGCACGCGCGCGAACCAGCTATAGCTGGTGGTGGTGGTCTTCAGCCGCACCCCGCCTTCGACTGCGGCCAGCGGACCGATATAGCGGCCCACTTCGCGCGCGGCGCCGGCCAGGTCGGTGTGGAGCAGCACCTGCACCGGCAAGGGGCGCGGCAAGGTCGCCATCGCGTGCTGCAACTGCGCGGCGGCATCAAAGCTGTCGGGCTTGTCGAACACGGCGCCCGTTTCTGCCACCTCGGCAATGCGGTCTAGCCGGAACGAGCGGATCGCCAGCCGCAAACGGCATAGTCCCACCACATACCAGCGTGTATGGCTGAATACCAGCCCGTAAGGATCGAACTCGCGCTGCATGGCCTCGCCATCTTGCGGCGTGTAGCGGAAGCGCACCCGATGCTGGGTCTGCGCGGCCAGCGCCAGCGCCGTCAGTTCACCGGTCAGGGCAGGGCGGGCCGTGCCGGAATAGCTCCAGCGCTGCTCCGGCGTGTCGAGCACAGCAGTTTCGCGCAGCGCCTGCACGCTGCCTTGCAAGGCGGGCGGCATCACGCGTTCCAGTTTGGCTTGGGCACTGGCCACGGAGGGCGCGGTATCGGCCAGGCGCAGCGAGCGCACCGCCATCAGGCCCAGTGCCACGGCCGATGCTTCGTCATTGGTGAACATCAGCGGCGGCAGTTTGAAACCCGGCACCAGCATATAGCCGCCATAGCGGCCCCGTTCCGCCGTGATCGGGATGCCCAATTCTTCCAGCATGGCGATATAGCGGCGCAGCGTGCGACGGTCGATGCCGAGGCGCTCCGACATCTCGGCGCCCGAAATCTGCCGCTGGCTCTGCAGCAGTTCGAGGATGGATAGGGCTTTGATCGCGGGTTTTGACATGATGCTGCCATCATTGCATGAAAACAGGGCGGATATTGTCCTATATTGGTTGGACAATGCTTCATCCCAAACAAGAACAATGAGGCAAGCACATGGAAACCATCCTGTACCACCGCGCACCGCAGGGCTGTGCATTCGGCGTGATCGTCGCTCTCGAATGGCTATGCCGGCCGTACCGCCTGGTGCAGGTCGACCTGCCGGGCTTGCCGGTACCGGTGCTCCAGGCGGGCGGCAAGCTGCTG
>NZ_JBNZFX010000002.1:0-348625 GCF_050709955.1 Massilia eburnea | reverse complement strand
ACAGCGCTAGAATGGGGCATGAACTACCTCGCACATATCTACCTGGCGCGCCACAGCGACGCAGCAATGGTCGGTGCCATGCTGGGCGATTTCGTCAAGATGAACGGCGGGGATCACTATGCGCCGGAGATTGCGAACGAGATCGCGCTGCACCGATTCATCGACTCGTTCACAGATAGCCACCCGGTGGTGACCGAGGCCAAGAGCTTGTTCACCGAAGGCCGGCGGCGTTATGCCGGTATCGTGCTGGACGTGTTTTACGACCATATCCTGAGCCAGCGCTGGGGACGAGTACTGCGAAGAGCCGCGCCAAGAGCTGATTGAACGCTTTTACGGCGCCCTGGCGGCGCACGAGGGGCAATTGCCGGAGCGGCTGCGCGAGATCCTGCCCAAGCTGATCAAGCAGGACTGGCTGGGTGCTTATGGAGAGTTCAGCGGGGTCGAGCTGGCGCTGACCCGCATGTCGGACAGGTTAAGCCGCAATGGCCACCTGCTGCGCGAGGGCATTGGGGAAGTGCAGCAGCACTACGAAGCGATCGCGGATGGATTCGATCGCTTCTTCCCCGAACTGGTGAAATTTACTTACCAGCGCCGCCGCCAGTTTTCGATTGCTTAGGTTTTCTTTACCTTCACTGGGCGCTTCCAGCCCTCGACGGTCAACTGCTTAGGACGCGAGATGGTCAGCTTGCCGGCTGGCGCATCCTTGGTCAGCGTCGTGCCGGCGCCGATTGTCGCTCCCCGCGCCCACGGTCACCGGGGCCACCAGCTGGCTGTCGCTGCCGATAAAGGCGTCGTCTTCGATCACAGTGCGGAACTTGTTCGCGCCATCGTAGTTGCAGGTAATGGTACCGGCGCCGATGTTGACGCGGGAACCGACGGTAGCATCGCCCACATAGGCCAGGTGGTTAGCCTTCGAGTGCGCGGCAACCTGGCTATTCTTGATCTCGACGAAGTTACCCACATGGACGTCTTCACCGAGTTCGGTGCCCGGACGCAGGCGGGCGTATGGGCCGATCTGGTTCTTGTCGCCCACCACCGCTTCTTCAATATGGGTGAATGCCTTGATGTTGGCGCCGGCGCCGATACGCGCATTAATCAGCACGCAGTTCGGACCGATAGTCGCGCCTTCACCGATTTCAACCTTGCCTTCAAAGACGCAGCCCACGTCGATGGTCACGTCGCGGCCGCAAGTCAGTTCGCCGCGCACGTCGATGCGCGCCGGGTCGGCCAGGGTGACGCCTTTGTCCAACAGGCAGTTGGCGACGTTGCGCTGGTAGATGCGTTCCAGTTCGGCCAGTTGGGCTTTGCTGTTCACGCCCAGCACTTCCCACGGTGCGGCAGGGTGGGCCGATACGACTTGCACGCCTTCTTCCACCGCCATGGCGACGATATCGGTCAGGTAGTACTCGCCCTGGGCGTTTTCGTTTTTTAGCTTGCCCAGCCACTGTTTCAGCTTGGCGGTCGGGATCACCATGATGCCGGAATTGATCTCCTTGATCATGCGCTCGGCTTCTGTGGCATCCTTCTCTTCAACGATGCGCTGAATGGCGCCGCCCACCCGGACGATGCGGCCCAGGCCAAACGGGTTGTCCTGCACCACGGTCAGGATGCCCAGCTTGTCCTTGCCAGCGGCATCGGCCAGGCGTTTCAGCGACGCGGCGGAAGTCAGCGGCACGTCGCCGTACAGCACCAGGGTTGGCTGGTCGTCATCGAGGTGCTCCAGGCCTTGCTGGACGGCGTGGCCGGTGCCCAGTTGCGGCTCCTGCAATGCGGCCGAGATCTCGGTACCGGGAACGGCCTTGTGCTTGTCGAGCGAAGCCAGCACCGCTGCGCCGCCGTGACCGTAAATGACGCACAATTTAGCCGGAGACAGGCTGCGCGCGGTGTCAATAACGTGAGACAACAGGGACTTGCCAGCTACGGGATGCAAAACTTTTGGCAGCGCCGACTGCATGCGCTTACCCATGCCGGCGGCGAGAATGACGACGTTCATAGACCGTAGTTTTCTTGTGTGAGTTAAAAGATGAAAAAGTTTAACACGTGCATCGTGCTGGCTTTTGCCATTCTGCTTGCAGCGTGCAGCTCCCTGCGCCTGGCTTATAACAATGGCGACACCCTGCTGTACTGGTGGCTCGACGCCTACGTCGATTTCGACAGCGAGCAGAAGTCGGAGGTCAAGCAGGATATCGGGGAGTTCTTCCGCTGGCACCGCAAGACCCAACTGCAGGACTATGTGCAATTCCTGCAAAAGGCCCAGCGCCAGTTGCGCGGCAGCCCGACGCAGGCCGACGTGATGGCCGATTATGTGGATATCCGCGACCGTACCGAGGCGCTGCTGCTGCGCTCAGCACCGGATATCGCAGAACTGGCGCTCTCGCTCAAGCCCGACCAGCTGGAGGGCATGGAGAAGAAGTTCGCCAAGAACAACGCCAAGTTCCGCAAAGAGAATATGAAGGGCGACGCGCAGGATCAGAACAAGTTCCGCTACAAGAAATCGATGGAGCAGTTCGAACTGTGGTTCGGCGGCTTCAGCGACGAGCAGGAAGCCATCATCCGCAAAGCCTCCGACGCGCGGCCGCTGGATAACGCACTGTGGCTCGATGAACGCATGCGCCGCCAGTTCAAGATCATGACCCTGGCGCGCAAGATCATGAAGGAGCAACCGAGCAAGCAGGTCGCCACGCAATGGGTAGAAGAGTTGATCCGCTCGGGCTTTGACCGCTTCGGCTTCTCGGAGCGCAAGGCCTTCTTCGACAACTACACGCAGGGAACGGTGGATCTTGTCCACACCGTGGTGCGCATCGCCACGCCGGAACAGAAGGCCCACGCGCAAAAGCGCATGGAAGGCTGGATCAAGGATCTGAATACCCTTGCGGCGCAAGTGCATTAAGCCTTGGCGCTGGGACGGCATGAGATAATGCCGGCCATGCAAAAAAAGAAAGTTCCCAACCAGGTCCGCATCATCGGCGGCGACTGGAAGCGCACGCCATTGCCGGTATTGGAAGCACTGGGCTTGCGCCCGACGCCTGACCGCGTACGCGAAACCGTCTTCAACTGGATCAACCACCTGCACGATGGCGCCTGGAGCGACGCCCAGGTGCTGGACCTGTTCGCCGGCAGCGGCGCCCTCGGTTTCGAGGCTGCCAGCCGCGGTGCGGCCAAAGTCACCATGGTCGATGCCAACAGCGCCGTAGTACGCCAGCTTGAAGCCAACCGCGAAAAGCTGAAAGCCACCAATATCGCCATCCAGCGTGGCGACGCACTGGCGACCGCACAATCGCTGGCCGGCCGCGGCGCGAAGTTTGACCTGATCTTCCTCGACCCGCCTTACCAGCAAAGTTTGTTGGAGCATGCGCTGCCGCTGTGCCGCGCACTGCTCAAGGACGGCGGCCTGGTGTACGCCGAGGCGGAAGCGCCGCTGGCCTTTGATGGCTGGGAAGTAGTTCGCGCCGATAAGGCAGGCATGGTGTATTTCCACCTGCTTCAGGCATTGCCTGAAAATGAGGCATAATCCTTCTTTGTTCTAAGCCAAACGCATGGAGTTGCAATGGTTGTAGCAGTTTATCCGGGTACCTTCGACCCGCTGACCCGGGGTCACGAAGACCTGGTGCGCCGCGCATCGGGCCTGTTCGACACACTGATTGTCGGCGTGGCCGATAGCCAGAACAAGCATCCGTTCTTCACCGTTGAAGAACGGCTGGAAATTGCCAACGAAGTGCTGGGCCATTATCCAAACGTCAAAGTTGAGAGCTTTTCCGGCTTGCTGAAGGACTTCGTGCGCGAACACGATGCACGCGTGATCGTACGCGGCCTGCGCGCCGTGTCGGACTTCGAGTTCGAATTCCAGATGGCGGGCATGAACCGCTACATGCTGCCGGATGTGGAAACGCTGTTCCTGACCCCTTCCGACCAGTACCAGTTCATCTCGGGCACCATCGTGCGCGAGATTGCCGAGCTTGGCGGTGACGTATCCAAGTTTGTTTTCCCGTCCGTCGACCGCTGGCTGCGTAAAAAGATCGCAGCGCGCAAGGGCGAATAAGAGAGTAATGCCATGGCTTTAATGATTACCGACGACTGCATCAATTGCGATGTGTGCGAGCCGGAGTGCCCGAATGACGCGATCTACATGGGTCCGGAGATCTACGAAATTGATCCCAACAAGTGTACCGAATGCGTCGGCCACTTTGACGAACCACAGTGTCAGCAGGTCTGCCCAGTGTCTTGCATTCCTTTTAATCCAGATTGGCGGGAAAGCAAGGAGCAACTGTTGGCAAAATTCGGGAAATTGCAGGCAGATAAGACCTGATGCCTCCCAAAAAGGGTTGCTTTGCGCTATATTGCTACCTGATACTAACGGAGACAAAATGAGTATTACTCGCCGTAAACTTTTACAAAGTGCTACAGTTTTCGCCTTCCTGGCCGCTAGTAGCCTGCCTGCCTTTGCCGCTGACGTGGCTGGCGTTAAATTCTCGGAAACGGTTTCTGTGGCCGGCCATGACCTCAAGCTGAACGGCGCCGGCGTGCGCACCAAGCTGGTGTTCAAGGTCTACGCAGTGGGTTTCTACCTGCAAGAAAAGAAGACCACCGTGCAGGACGTGCTGGCCGTAGGCGGCCCGCGCCGGATCCGCATCGTCGCGATGCGTGACCTGAGCTCGGACGACTTCGGGATGGCCTTCATGAAGGGACTGAACGACAACGTCAGCCCGGAAGAGCGTACCAAGCTGCTGCCGCAGACCAAGGCTTTCGGGGAGATTTTTGCCCAGTTCCCTGGGTTGAAGAAGGGCGACGAGTTGCTCGTTGACTGGACCCCGACCGCTGGTTCGCAGGCTTACCTGAACGGTAAGAAGGTCGGCGAATCGTTGCCGGACCAGGCATTCTTCAATGCCATCATGCGCATCTGGATCGGCAACAAGCCGGTGGACACTTCGCTCAAACCGAAACTGCTGTCGGGCGTGGAAAGACCAGCCCCAGCGCCAGAAACGAACTGATTGCTGCGCTGCGGAAGGCTTATGCGCGGCAGGCCATTGCTCGCAGTTCTGCGACGTGGCTAGGCGAGCCTTCCATCGAATTCAGCATACGCTTGAACATCATGGTGTCGCGCATCAGGCGGCGCTGCAAGCGTTCCTCTTTGCTCAACTTTGGCTTAACGACAAGCACGGCTGCGCGGGCAATACCCCGCAGCAGCGGCTTGAACAGGACAGCGAGCGCCAGCGCCAGGATCACCAGCGGCAGGTACTGCGCGAATTCGATGATGTGAATGTAAGTAGACATGGCGGTTTCTATACCCTTAGAATCTAACGGTACTATAGTGCGCCGCAACATATAACGCCAATTCCGTTTCCCCATAACAATTATTATTGGTGTGAATGACCGATGAGCTTTCTGACCCTGGACCTGAATCTGCTGCGCGTTTTCGACGCGGTAATGACTGAACAGAACCTGACGCGCGCGGCCGGCCACCTGGCCATGACGCAGCCGGCGGTGTCGAATGCCATCAAGCGCTTGCGCGAAAGCCTGGGCGACGATTTGCTGATCCGCACCGCTTATGGCGTAAAGCCGACCCCACGGGCGGAAGCGCTGTGGCCGCAGGTGCGCAGCGCCCTGGCTTCGCTGGAAGCTGCAGTAACGCCCGGTACGTTTGACGTTTCCAAGACCCATGCCACCTTCCGCATGGCGATGGCCGACGCCACAGCAGCGTTCTGGCTGCCTGCCCTGATGCGTTCGATCGAACGCGAAGCGCCGGGCGTGAACATCCGCATGGTTCCTTTGACAACACGCGAACCGCGGCCGATGCTGCTGCGCGGCGATATCGACCTGGCGGTGGGCTTCTTCCCTGGAGTAGCGGCCCAGCTGATGAGCGAACCGAGCTCGCCGATTCGCCATGAGCGCTTGTATTCCGGGATATACGTGGCCGTGATGCGGCGCGGACACCCGCTGGCCAAGCAAGACCTGACGTTGGATAACTACTGCGGGGCCAACCACCTGCTGGTCAGCTTCTCCGGCCGCGCGCATGGCCTGGTGGACGAAGCGCTGGCGCAGATCCAGCGCGAACGCCGCATCCTGCTGACGGTGAACCAATTCTTCACTGCTGGCCGCGTGGTAGCGAATAGCGATTTGATCACAGTGTTACCGAAGCACCTGATCGCCTCCACCGGCATGACTGACGCGCTGATCTACAAAGAGCTGCCATTCCAGCTCCCAGCCGTACACCTCGACATGCTCTGGCACGAACGCGACGCCCGCAGCCCAGCCCACAAATGGCTGCGCAGCCACCTCGAGAGCATGAACTCCATCGCCCAGAAGACTGCGCCGGGCACCAATCCCAAGAACGATACCTACTAAGACTACGGCCGGGTTCGTGTCACACCGTGGGGTCACACCCCAAGTGTGACACGGCCTCATCCGTTGTGCTGCGCGCAGCTCTGAATGGCGCGGGCTACCGTTCGAACTGACACTCCGAAATGGTCAGCGATTTCCTGCCGCGTATAGGCAGTCGATTGGTATGCGCGTGCCATAGCTTCGTCGCGGTTTGAGTAATTTTCGGCGTAACTGGCCAGGGATTGCGCCGCTTCGGCCCGCGGATTGGGGCGTTCAGTGTGAAATTTGAGGGGGTTCGGCAGGTCGATCCCGTTCGCAACGAATTCCTTGTACGCGGCTATTCTTTGGCTTTGGTCGCCTGGGCCAAACTGCGAAAGAATCCATTTCGTCTCAAGCCAATCAGGCGCAGCGTCGGGTGACAGATAGTACCGGTGACTGCTCCAGTCCCAATCGGCGGCGTCATTTACAAGCTTTGCCCGAACTGGATTCAGACTTATATACCGGGCTACCGCGAGCAACTGCTCGCTCCTTGCTACCGAGACTGCGTGAAATCGGCCTTGAATTACGTGACCGGTTAATCCGTGCCGATGGTTGAAATGCTGGCAGTACAAGGCATTTAGCTGATGCATAGCCTCAGATAAGTTGGCATGAACCGTTTCCATCAAAAGATGGTAGTGGTTCGGCATCAGGCAAAACGCATGGACTTTTAACTCATGGTTGTCTACCGTTTCGGCCAATGTGTCGAGCCAAATCAGGTGATCGCGCCGGTCATGATAGATGGCGGCGCGACGATTTCCACGTGAAGTTACGTGGTAGATCGCTCCTGGGAAAACGACGCGGCGTGCTCGGCTCATACTAGCAACGCTAGCATCAGCGCGAACCAGGCATGCTGACGAAAATCAAACAGCTGACTCCGTGTCACACTTGGGGTGTGACCCCAAGGTGTGACACGGACTGGGCAGTACTGCTTAGGCGTCGAGGGTCATCAGGCTGGCGTTGCCGCCGGCGGCGGTGGTGTTGACGCACAGGGCGCGTTCGGCCACCAGGCGCCACAGTGGGATCTCGCTTTCTTCCGTGGTGTCGATGACCGAGACAATCGCACCGTCGCGGGCGGCCAGTTCGGGGCGCAACTTGGCGCCGAGGCTGGATTCCACCAGCGCGATCTGGAAATCGGCTTTGGCCAGGTCGGCGGCAGCTACCGTCTGGATCGCGGCTTTTACGTCGGCTGGCAAGTCGGCTGGCAGTGCGCCTTCAATTACCAGGGCGCGGTTGCCGGTCGACAGGGCGGCTGCCACTTGATTCAGCAGCACGTCGGCGTGCGTTGCGAAGCAGGCGATATTGCCGCGTGGGACGTAGGCCAGCGTATTGCGCTCGCCAGTTGGACCCGGCAGGGCGATCAGGCTGCCTACCGGCGTGGTGCGTGCATAGCTTTCGATATGCGCGGCCAGGCGGCTATTGCCTTGTGCCTTGGCCCATGCGGCCAGCGAGTCGATTGCGGGCACGCCCTGGCGCTCGTGGCGGTCCAGGGTGACGGCTGCACGCTGCAAGCGTTTCAGGTACAGCGGGCCGCCGGCTTTCGGGCCGGTGCCGGACTTGCCTTCGCCGCCGAACGGCTGCACGCCTACGACTGCACCGACGATATTGCGGTTCACGTAGATGTTGCCGACGTGTGCGCTGGAGGTGATGTAGTCGATGGTTTCATCAATTCGCGAATGCACGCCCAAGGTCAGGCCAAAGCCGCTGGCGTTGATTTGTTCGATCACTTTCGGCAGTTCCGAACGCTTGTAGCGGATCACGTGCATCACTGGGCCGAACACTTCCTTGGTCAGTTCGGACAGGGAGCGGATTTCCAGTACGGTGGGCGGCACGAATGTGCCGGCTTCGGCGCCGGGAACTTCTAGCGAGAAGCTGTCCTTGGCGTGGGCGCGTACTTTTTCAATGTGCGACAGCAGGTTTTGCTGCGCTTCCTTGTCGATCACCGGGCCGATGTCGGTCGCTAAACGGTCCGGCGAGCCGATACGCAGTTCTTTCATCGCGCCTTTGAGCATCTTGATGGTCTTGTCGGCGATGTCTTCCTGCAGGAACAGCACGCGCAGCGCGGAGCAGCGCTGGCCGGCGCTGTCGAAGGCGGACGAAATCGAGTCGCTCACCACTTGTTCCGGCAGCGAGGAGGAGTCGACGATCATCGCATTCTGGCCGCCGGTTTCGGCGATCAGCGGGATGTCCACATTTTCCGCTGCGGCGCGCTTGGCCAGGGTGCGGTTGATCAATTGCGCAACCTCGGTGGAGCCGGTGAAGATTACGCCTTTGACGCGCGCGTCGTTGCACAGGCCTGCGCCAACCACTTCGCCGCGGCCTGGCAGGAATTGCAGCGCTGCGCGCGGTACGCCGGCTTCGTGCAGCAGTTCCACGGCGCGTTGGGCGATCAGCGGCGTTTGTTCTGCCGGTTTGGCCAGCACGACGTTGCCGGCTGCCAGTGCAGCTGCGGCCTGGCCGGTGAAAATCGCCAGTGGGAAGTTCCATGGGCTGATGCAGGTCACGGGGCCCAGCGCCAGGGTGTTGGTGGAACCGCGCACCTGTACGGCGTAATAGCGCAGGAAGTCGACCGCTTCGCGCACTTCGGCGATCGCGTTCGGCAGCGATTTGCCGGCTTCGCGTACGGCGAGCGCCATCAGCTCCAGTTTGTGGGTTTCGAACAGGTCGGCGGTGCGATCCAGGCAGGCGGCGCGTTGCGACGGTTCGGTGGTTTGCCAATCCATGGCGAACTGGCTGGCGGCGTTCAGGGCGTTGTTGACGTCTTCGGCGGTGGCTTCGGTGACGGAGCCCACGACGTCGTCCTTGCGGGCCGGATTGACTACCGTTTGCGCTGGCTGGCCGGCGCTGGCTTCGACGGCCAACAGCGGGCCGGCACTCCAGCTACGCGGTTGTGCCAGCGCCAGCGATACTTCGCGCAAGACGTCTTCGTTCGCCAGGTCGATACCGACGGAGTTCTTGCGTTCAGCGCCGAACATGTCCAGTGGCAGGGCGATGCGGGTGTGCGGTTTGCCTTCCAGGCCGCGTGCGACTTCGATCGGGTTGGAGATCAGCGAGTCGACTGGGATGCTTTCGTCGACGATCTGGTTCACGAAGGAGGAGTTGGCGCCGTTTTCCAGCAGGCGGCGCACCAGGTAGGCCAGCAGCGTTTCGTGCGAACCGACCGGTGCGTAAATGCGGCAAGGCTTATCGAGGTTCTCTGCTCCAACGACTTGGTCGTACAGGGTTTCGCCCATGCCATGCAGGCACTGGAATTCGTAGCCGGTGATGCCGTCGCGCTTGGCCCAGGTGTAGATGGTGGACAGCGATTGCGCGTTGTGTGTCGCGAACTGCGGGTAGATCACATCGGTCGCTGCCAGCAGGCGTTGGGCGCAAGCCAGGTAGGAGACGTCGGTGTAGACCTTGCGGGTGTAGACCGGATAACCAGGCAGGCCTTCGACTTGGGCGCGCTTGATTTCGGCATCCCAATAGGCGCCTTTGACCAGGCGCACCATGAATTTGCGGCCGCTGCGCTTGGCCAGGTCGACCAGGTAGTCGATCACGAATGGGCAGCGCTTCTGGTAAGCCTGTACGACGAAGCCGATGCCGTCGAAACCTTCCAGTTCAGGGTTGAAGGCCATTGCCTCCATCAGGTCCAGCGACAGCTCCAGGCGATCTGCTTCTTCAGCGTCGATGTTCAGGCCGATGTTGTAGCCTTTGGCCAGTTTTACCAGTTCGGTCAGGCGTGGCAGCAGTTCGGCCATTACGCGTTCGCGTTGGGCGCGGCTGTAGCGTGGATGCAGGGCGGACAGCTTAACGGAAATGCCTGGGCCAATGCGAATGCCACGGCCGTTCGATGCTTTGCCGATCGCATGGATCGCGTTTTCGTAAGCGGCGTAGTAGTTGGCCGCGTCGGCTTCGGTCAGCGCTGCTTCACCCAGCATGTCGTAGGAGTAGCGGTAGCCGCGCGCTTCGTTGTCCTTGCCGTTCTTGATCGCTTCGTCGATAGTCTGGCCGGTGACGAACTGGTTGCCCAGCATGCGCATTGCCAGGTCGACGCCTTTGCGGATCAGCGGTTCGCCGCCTTTGGCGATCAGGCTGGTAATCGCGGAACCCAGGCCATCTTCGCTGGAGGAGCTGACCAGTTTGCCGGTAATCAGCAGGCCCCAGGTTGCAGCATTTACGAACAGGGACGGCGATTCGCCCAGGTGTTTGCGCCAGTCGCCTTTGGAAATCTTGTCTGCGATCAGGCGATCGGCAGTGGCCGAGTCGGGAATACGCAACAGTGCTTCGGCCAGGCACATCAGGGCAACACCTTCTTCCGAGGACAACGAGAATTGGTGCATCAGCGCATCCACACCGGAGGAACGGGTACGTTTTTCACGAACTGCGGTCACCAGGCGCTTGGCCAGGGACTGTGCATCTTGTGTAGTTTCCGGCGAACCGACGTTAATTTGCGACAGAAGCCATTGCACAGCAGTTTGTTCGTCACCGCGATACGCGGCAGTAATGGCGCTGCGCAGCGGAGTCGGATCTCGCAGGATTTCTGCTTGCAGAGCGGCGAACGGAGTGGTGTTCAGGTGCATGAATGTCTCTATTGGCTAGGATGTAAGGAATCTATGCCCTGACACGAAAACACGCCCGGCAAACCCTGTTTGCGCGGGCGTGTTGTGCAGTGCAACTAATGATTCGATTGTACGGGGGAATCGCTCGGATTAATTCTGGTAATACTTATCACTAGCAATAGATAGTTTTTGGTGAGAGAATTTGACCGAATAAAATTAATAGTGGGGATGTAATGCTGGACAAGATCAGTAAGAAGATTCTGGCCGAGTTGCAGAACGATGGCCGGATCAGTAACGTAGAACTGGCTGCGCGAGTGAACCTTTCGCCTGCCGCTTGCCTTGAGCGCGTGCGAAAACTGCACGAAGCAGGCTATATCATGGGCTATACGGCACAGCTGAATCCGCAGCTACTGGATGTTTCGCTGCTGGTGTTCATCGAAGTTGTGTTGGATCGCACTACGCCAGAGGTGTTTGATGCCTTCAAGCATAGCGTTCAGCTGATTCCGGAAGTCCTGGAATGCCATATGGTCGCCGGCGGCTTTGACTACCTGGTCAAGGCTCGCGTGAAGGATATGGCGGCTTATCGTGAATTCCTGGGCAAGACCTTGCTGCAGAAAGGTGTGCGTGAAACCCATACTTATGCGGTGATGGAAGAAGTCAAGAACACTACCAAACTGCCGATCAAGTAAGCGATTTGCAGAAATTCTGGATGACGCCATAGGCGTAGCGAGCGGCGACGGTTTGCACGAAGTGCATGAAATCCGTCGCCGCTTCTTCGTTTGCGTTGTCCGAAATCGTCCTCATGATGGCAAACGGTATTCCCAGCTCGTGACAGACCTGGGCGACCGCTGCACCTTCCATTTCCACTGCCAATAAATCAGGCAGTGCGTCTTTCAGGGCTTCCAGATGGGCCCGATCCTTGATGAATTGATCTCCGCTGCCAATGAGGCCGCGGTGTACTTGTGCGTCGTTTTGCAGGAATTGGCGTGTAGCCAGGCTCAGTTTTAGGCTCAATTCACGGTCAGTAGGCATGCGCGAAAGCCCGGTTAGCGGGATTTCGAAGCGTGGGAACAACGGGCTGGCATCAAAATCGTGTTGAGCCAGGGAATCGGCGACGACAACGTCTCCAATTCGAACCCCAAGGTCTGCAGAACCGGCAACGCCGGTAAAAATGATGTGGGTAACGTTGAACTTCTCCACAAGGGTTGCAGCTGTCACTGCGGCAGCAACCTTCCCAATTCGCGATAAAACGGCCACTGAATCGATTTTCCAGAGTTTTCCGGCCGTGTACTCACGCTTAGCGTGGATGAGCTTGTAGGGGCTCTCCATGGCTTCCAGTAGACCTTGCTGTTCTTCTGCCAAGGCTGAGATGATCCCGAGACGCATGCGTGAGTTGTCCTCTATTTATTTAAAGTTGTATACGTAAGGATAGTAGTAGATAGTAAACGCGGCCTTGTCTGTGGATAAAGCTGTTAACATCCACAGAATCAGAAGTTTACGAATTGTAGAACTGGCTGGACAAGAACTGTGTGTAAACCGGATGAGTTCTGAACAAATTTTGTGCGTGAACTCAAAAATGGTGTTTACGCACATTCGATCCTGTGGATATTCATTGACTTATCAACAGACGATGCAGTTTTTCAGCTGAAATTGGCATTCCGAACAGGTATCCTTGGCCAAAATCGCAACCTGCAGCCATCAAAATTTCCAGTTGGGCTTCGTTTTCGATCTTTTCCGCCACGACTTTGATGTCAAGCTTATGCGCCATGGTGACAATTGCTTCGCAAAGGAGCTGGTTGTCGCTGAAACTGGTATCCAGCTTGAGGAAATCGATCTTGAAACGCTTCAGAAAGTTCAGGGACGAATAGCCGTAGCCAAAATCGTCCAGGGAAATCTGGAGTTTGGCGTCCCTGAGTGATTGCATACGGTGCACTACTTCCCTGTTCGCCTCGAGCAGCAAGCCTTCTGTGACTTCAATCACCATTGAGCACGGTGAAAGCGCCTGTCCACGCAGTAGTTCCAGCCAATGTTCGACGCCGACTGCTTCGTGGCGGAATTGCCAGGCTGATTTGTTCACGCAAACCTTGAAATCGTTGCCGAAGCTGGCTGCCAGCGCTGCGGCCTCCCCGAAGACCCATTCGCCGATCGCTGCGATGACGCCGGTATTTTCTGCAACGCCGATGAATTCGGCCGGCTGGAGCAAACCTCGTTGAGGATGCTCCCAGCGAATCAAGGCCTCGGCCATTTCGACCTTGCCTGTGACCAGGTTGCGGATTGGCTGGAACAGCAGGCGTAACTCATTGTTTTTCAAGGCACTACGCAGTTCGTTGGCGAGCTCGATGCGCATCTGGCTGGCTTCCTGCATGAAGGGCGCGAAATAGCTGAAGCGGTTACGGCCCTGCTGCTTGGCAAGGTACATGGCCTGGTCGGCATTTTTGATGAGCACTTCGGCGTCCTGGCCGTCGTCCGGGAATAGCGAAATGCCGGCACTGCCAGAGATGTCGGCGATTTCGTGTTTGAGCTGGAATGGCCTGGCCAGGCTATGCAAGGTTTCCTGCACGATGCGGACCACGTCGCCTGGTTCCTTGAGCTCACTGAGGATAACGGTGAATTCATCGCCTCCCAGGCGGGCCACCGTGTCGGTATTGCGTACGCATTGCAGCAGGCGTTCTGCCACTTGTTTAAGCAGGATGTCGCCAAAGTCGTGGCCCAGCGTGTCGTTGACGGTCTTGAAGCCATCGAGGTCGATGAAGATCAGCGCCATAGGCAGCTGGTCGCGTGCTGCTTTCTTGATGTCCTGCCGTAAGCGGTCATTGAACATGCGGCGGTTGGGCAGGCCGGTGAGGGTGTCGAAGTTGGCCTGTTTCCAGATTGCTTCCTCGGTTGCCTTCTTCCTCGTGATATCGGTGAACAGGGCAACGTGGCGCAGTGGATTGCCTTTGTTGTCGAAGACTGTGTTGAAACGTAGTGAAACCAGGTAATGATCGCCATTCTTGTGCTGGTGCCAGATTTCACCTTCCCAGTAGCCGGTATGGGTGATGGTCTGGCGCATCCGGCTGTAGAACTTGATGTCCTGGTGGCTGGAAGTCAGCTCGTAGGCCAGGTGGCCGATGACTTCTTGGGAGGCGTAGCCGCTGATCTGGGAGAAAGCAGGATTCACGGAGAGGATGCGGCCTTCGGAGTCAGTCACCATCATGCCTTCGGAGGCATTTTCATACATCAGTGTCGCCAGTTTGCTGGATTCTTCGTGGCGCTTTCGCTCGCTGATGTCTTCCGCCATAACGAACAGGCCGACAACTTTTCCATGTTCGTCGAGATCGGGCACGTAGGTGATGGCGTCGTAGCATTCCTGGTCCATGCGTTGCATGCCGCGTTCGAAATGGACTGTTTCGCCGGCAAAGGCACGCTCCAGGTAAGGCTTGGTTTCCTCATAAAGGTCTGGCGGCAATGCTTCCTGGAGGTTTTCGCCGCTGCCGTAAATTTCAGCAAAGCGGCGATTCTTGAAAGAGTAATGCTCATCGCGGTCCATGTAGGCGATCACGATTGGCAGGTTGTCGGCGATCAGGCGCAGCCGCTGTTCGCTGCTGGCGAGTTTTTTTTCTGTTTCGGTGGATGTAGCGTAGAGGATCCGGTAGCGGCTTTCGCGGTCTTCGGCTGAGGCAAACGAACGCAAGGCGTAAATGATGGCGGCGACGATCAGCGTGAAGATCAGAAATAGTGCCATGCCGGCGATGAGGAATTGGCGTTGTGAGATCAGCGCCAGCCCGACGTTCGAACTACCGACAGTGACCACCAGGGGCAGGTTTGGCATTTTTCGGTAGCTGGCGATGCGGGACTTTTTGTCGATAGGGCTGATGGTCTCGATCGTGCCGATAGGGGTTGTCAGCGAAAAGCCTTGTAGATGTTCGAGTCGCGGATGTCCCGGTTGAAGGTTTTATCGAAGAGGGGCGCGCGAGCGACGATATGGCCATTGGTATGGAACAGGGTGATGGTGACGTCGTCACTTAGGCGAGAGTTCTCAAAGGTTTCGGCAAGGCGGCCCGCATCAACTGGCGCCACGATTACACCTAGGAATTTGCCTTGGGCGTTTTCGACTCGGCGACTCAGGAAGAAGAGCTGCGAATTTGAGATTTCGGCCTCGGGTGGGTTCTCCAACAAATAGTTCGTTTTCCAGGTTTTAGCTGGGCCTTGGAAGTAATCGCGGTCTGCATAGTTGATGCCTTTGACAGCGATATCGCGCGAAACTGGCGGTGGCAAAGCCTTTTGGATCCAGGAAGGTTATCCAGAAACTGTTACCGAAAGATGCTCCACGGGAGGAAAGCAGGCCGTCTATGGTCTGCGGTGTGTATGGCGCGACCTTGATTGCATTGGCAAAACCGAGCAAGGCAATGTCCGGAGAGTTGGATCGAGCTAAAGACTTGAGCTTCGATTGCTCGTGCGTAGTGCTGGGTTTGTTGACGGATAGCCTGTTCACGGTCGCGTGCGGAGGAAGCTAACTGCCAGGCGACGACTGCCGTGGCGAGCAGGGCGAGCATAGTCATCGTGACGAGCAATCGCCTGCGAAAGCGTCGATAGGCGTCGGTAGTCGACAAGAGCCCCTCCAAGCGAATTGCATGAAACAATTTGCTTGTTCAGTATAGGTGGAGAGTTTTGTTTACGTTAGATTAGTGTGTATACAAAATAGTAGTAGTTGTTAACAACCCCGACTTTCTGTGGATAAGTGCACCTTGCGGAGAAAAATCAGGGGTTTACCAGCTGTATAAGCAGGCGCGTAAACCGTGCGTGACCTGAGAACTGTTTTTGGACAATTTTTGGCGATTTTCGGGAAGTCTTGTTTACTCACAAACGATGCCTGTGGATATTCATAGCGTTATCCACAGCCTGAAAGGGTAAAAAATGAGCTTGAATGCGATTTGTCCCCTCCCGATCATCCAGGGTCCGATGGCCGGTGGTGCGAATACGCCGGCGATGGTGGCGGCGGTGTCGAATGCCGGCGGTCTTGGATCGTTTGGTATTTCGATGATTTCGCTGGAGACGATCCGCGCTCAAGTTGCCGAAACCCGGCGCCTGACATCCAAACCGTTCATGCTGAATTGTTTCGTGCAGGGGATTCCAGAGCCTTCGCAGCAGGAAGTGGAGCGCGGGGTTGGATTGTTGCGGCCAATTTGGAGCTCGCTTGGCTGGCCGGACCTGCCGAAGCCGGCTAAATGGTGTGAAGATTTCGCCGCGCAGTTCGAGCTTTTGCTGGAGCTGAAGCCTGCCGTCGCCAGTTTTACCTTCGATATCCTTAGCGCCCCACAGGTAAAACGGCTTCATGATGCGGGCATGTTTGTTATCGGTACCGTGACCAATGTGGAAGAAGCGCTGGCCTGGCAGGCTGCCGGGGCCGATGCGATTGTCGCTTCCGGAGTGGAGTCGGGCGGCCATCGCGGGACCTTTATTGGCGAGCAAACCGCTGCGACGCTGGCGGCGATTCCGCTGTTGTCGGCGGTGCTGCAGGCGGTGAAGATTCCCGTCATCTCAGCCGGCAATATCATGACGGGCGAAGAAATCCGTGAGCGGCTGGTGCTGGGCGCGACTGCTGTGCAAATGGGGACTGCCTTCCTGGTCACGGAAGAGTCAGGCATTCCGGTGGCGTACAAGGAGCGCTTGCTGGCTGCGCAAGGCAACCCTACTCGTCTCACGCGCGCCATTTCGGGGCGCTATGCGCGTGGTATCGAGAACCGTTTCATGCGCCAGATGGCCGAGTTCGAGGCCGAAGTGCCGCTTTATCCAATCCAGAACGCCCTTACCGGCAGCATTCGTGCTGAAGCGGCGAAGCGTGGCGATCCCGAATTGATGTCGTTATGGGCAGGGACGGGTGTCGCTAAGTCCCGCGCCATGCCGACTGCGAAATTGATGGAAACTCTTATCTCGGAAATCGATAATTCCTGACCCGGAGAACACTTGGAATCTGCAGGCCAGTTTGACTTCATTGTTGTGGGCGGTGGGACAGCGGGCTGCGTGCTCGCGAACCGGCTGAGTGAAAACCAGAAGGTAGAGGTACTGTTGATCGAGGCCGGAGGGAAGGACGATTATGTCTGGATCCACATCCCTGTCGGCTATCTCCACTGCATCAACAATCCGCGTACCGACTGGCTTTTCCGCACGGAAGAAGACGCAGGACTGGGCGGGCGCAGCCTGATTTATCCACGCGGTAAAGTCCTTGGCGGCAGTTCCTCCATCAACGGCATGATTTACATGCGCGGCCAGGCCAACGACTACGACCAATGGGCGGCGATGTGCGGCGATTCGAGCTGGCGCTGGTCGGAAGTATTGCCGCTGTTCCGCAAGAGCGAAGACCATCATGGCGGCGCTACTGATTTCCACGGCGCCGGCGGTGAATGGCGCGTTGAAAAGCAACGCTTGCGCTGGGACATCCTGGATGCTTTCCGGGACGCGGCCGCCGAATCCGGGATCCCGAAAGTCGATGATTTCAACTGCGGTGACAATTTCGGTTGTTCGTATTTCGAGGTGAACCAGAAACGCGGCATCCGTTGGAACACAGCCAAGGCCTTTTTGCGCAGCGCTGCGCGGCGTCCTAACCTGACCGTGATGACCGGCTGCCATGTCGAGAAACTGGTGCTGGAGGAGGGTGTTTGCAAAGGTGTGATCTTCACCGGTGGCGGAACCCGCTGGAGCGCAGAGGCACGGCGCGAGACAGTGCTGGCAGCTGGCGCTATCGGTACGCCGCAAATCCTCCAGCTGTCCGGCATCGGGCCGGCGGACGTGCTGGCGAAGGCAGGGGTGACGCCGGTGCACGAGTTGCCGGGCGTCGGCGCCAATCTGCAAGACCATTTGCAGCTGCGCATGGTGTTTAAAGTGGAAGGCGCCCGCACGTTGAATACCTTGGCGGCCAGTTGGCTGGGCAAGGCCCGCATCGGCCTTGAATATGCGTTGTTCCGGAGCGGACCTATGTCGATGGCCCCATCGCAAATGGGGGCCTTTGCGCGTTCGGGCCCGGAGCAGGCCACGCCCAACCTGCAATACCATGTGCAGCCGCTGTCGCTGGAGCGCTTCGGCGAGCCGCTGCACGACTTCCCTGCTTTCACGGCCAGTGTCTGCAACCTGCGCCCTACCTCGCGCGGCCATGTGCGGATCGCTGGCGCCGACTCTTATGCGCCGCCGAAGATCACGCCGATGTACCTGAGCACCGACGAAGACCGGCGTGTCGCCGCGGCTGCGTTGAACCTTACGCGCAAGATCGTTGCGGCGCCGGCGTTGGCAAAATACCGGCCGGAAGAATGCAGACCCGGTGTGCATTTTCGCACCGACGAGGAGTTGGCCGAGGCTGCGGGGGCGATAGGCACCACGATTTTCCATCCGGTTGGCACTTGTAAAATGGGGCGCGCCGACGACGTTTCGGCCGTGGTTGACAGCGAATTGCGGGTGCGCGGGGTGCGCGGCCTGCGCATCGCCGACGCTTCGGTGATGCCCACCATAACCTCCGGTAACACGAATTCCCCGGTAATCATGATTGCGGAAAAGGCAGCGCTTTTGTGTATGATCTAGCAAAACCGGGGAGACGCAATGTCCGACTTCATCTTGGAAACAAAAAGTTTGACCAAGGAGTTCAAGGGATTTACCGCTGTCGCCAACGTGGACTTGCAAGTCCAGCGTGGGCATATTCACGCCTTGATCGGCCCAAACGGCGCCGGCAAGACGACCTGCTTTAACCTGCTGACCAAGTTCCTGGTACCGACTTCGGGCCAGATCCTCTTTAACGGCAAGGACATCACCTCGCACAAGCCGGCGCAGATTGCGCGCATGGGGGTGATTCGCTCATTCCAGATTTCCGCAGTTTTCCCTCACCTGACTGTGCTCGAAAACGTGCGCATCGGCCTGCAGCGCAAGCTCGGTACGACTTTCCATTTCTGGCGCAGTGAACGCACGCTGGAGCAGTTGAATGGCCGCGCGATGGAGTTGCTGGCCGAGGTTGACCTGGCTTCGTTCGCCGATACGCTGACGGTCGATATGCCTTATGGCCGCAAGCGCGCTTTGGAGATCGCCACCACGCTGGCTATGGAACCTGAACTGATGCTGCTCGATGAGCCGACCCAGGGCATGGGGCACGAGGACGTGCACCGCGTGACGGAATTGATCAAGAAGGTCTCCGCGGGCCGCACCATCCTGATGGTGGAACACAATATGAGCGTGGTCTCCGGCATTTGCGACCGCATCTCCGTGCTGCAGCGCGGCGCCGTGCTGGCGGAAGGGCCGTATCAGGAAGTCGCAAAAAATCCGCAAGTGATGGAAGCCTATATGGGGACCGAAGCCGGGGTGGGCGCATGAAGGCCGCGCTGGAAATCAGCCAGCTGCAGGCTTGGTACGGCGAGTCGCACATCCTGCACGACGTCAACTTGAATGTGAACCACGGCGAAGTGGTGACGCTCCTCGGCCGCAATGGCGCGGGTCGCACGACCACGCTGCGCGCCATCATGGGCCTGACCGGAATGCGCAAGGGTTCGATTCGCATCGACGGTCAGGAAGCAATCGGCTTGTCGACGCACAAGATCGCACACTTGGGAGTCGGCTATTGTCCCGAAGAGCGCGGCATTTTTTCTTCACTCACGACCGAAGAAAACCTGATGCTGCCGCCGGCGCTGAAAACCGGGCAGGGCATGTCGGTCGAGGAAATCTACGAGATGTTCCCGAACCTGAAGGAGCGCCGCGCCAGCCAGGGCACGCGGCTGTCCGGTGGCGAGCAGCAGATGCTGGCTGTCGCGCGCATTCTGCGCACCGGCGCACGCTTGCTGCTGCTGGATGAAATCTCGGAAGGGCTGGCGCCGGTGATCGTGCAGGGCCTGGCGCGCATGATCCGCACGCTGAGAGCCAAGGGATACACGATTGTGATGGTCGAACAGAATTTCCGGTTCGCGGCGCCGCTGGCGGATCGGTTTTATGTCATGGAACACGGTCGGATTGTTGAGAGTTTTGCGTCATCGGAATTGGATGCCCGCATGCCGGTATTGACCGAGCTGTTGGGCGTTTGAATATCAAAACTGAAAACGGAGACACTATGAAACGCAACGCCATAGCCTTTGCAGCAGCCCTTTGCGCCTTCAGCAGCGCGCATGCCCAGATTTCCAACGACACCATCAAGATCGGCTTTATCACTGATATGTCGGGCGTCTACTCAGACATTGACGGGCAGGGCGGCGCCGAAGCGATCAAGATGGCGATTGCCGATGCGGGCGGCGCGATCAACGGCAAGAAGGTCGAGTTCGTTTTTGCCGACCACCAGAACAAGGCCGATATCGCCGCTTCCAAGGCGCGCGAATGGTTCGATCAGCAGGGCGTGGACATGCTGGTTGGCGGCACCAATTCCGGCGCCAACCTGGCCATGGCGAAAGTAGCCGCAGACAAGAAAAAGGTCTTCATGGTGATCGGCGCGGGCTCGTCGCGCCTGACCAATGAGGAATGCACGCCGTACACCGTGCACTACGCCTACGACACCGTGGCATTGGCGCGCGGTACCGGCGCCACCATGGTCAAGCAGGGCGGCAAGAACTGGTACTTCCTGACCGCCGATTACGCCTTCGGCCACTCTCTGGAGAAAGACACGACCGAGGTGGTCAACAAATCCGGCGGCAAGGTGATTGGCAATGTGCGCCACCCCTTCCCTGGGACGGACTTTTCGTCCTTCCTGATGCAGGCTTCTTCCTCCGGCGCACAGGTGCTCGGCCTGGCGAATGCCGGCGGCGACTTTATCAACTCGGTCAAGGCATCCAATGAATTCGGGGTGTCGAAGAAGATGAAGATGGCCGGCCTGCTGGTGTTCATCAACGACATCCACTCCCTGGGCCTGAATGCTACCGCAGGCATGTACCTGACGGACGGCTGGTACTGGGACATGAACGACACCACGCGTGCCTGGTCCAAGCGCTACTTCGCCAAGATGAAGAAGGAACCGTCGATGCTGCAGGCGGGCGATTATTCCGCCGCTACGCAATACCTGGCCGCGGTGAAGGCAATCGGCACGGACGATGCCGACAAGGTGATGGCGAAGCTGAAATCGACCACGATCAAGGACGTCTTCACCAATAACGGCGTGATTCGGCCGGACGGCCGCATGGTGCACGATATGTACTTGATGGAAGTGAAGAAGCAGTCGGAATCCAAGTATCCATGGGACTACTACAAAGTCGCGGCAACGATTCCGGGTGACCAGGCCTATATGTCCAAGGCTGAATCCAAGTGCGCCTTGTGGAAGTAAGCTAGATGGAGATCTTCGGCCGCCCGCTTCCGATGATGATGTCCCAGCTTTTGCTGGGGCTCGTCAACGGCTCTTTTTATGCCATGCTGTCCCTCGGCCTCGCCGTGATTTTCGGGCTGCTGAACGTGATCAACTTCGCGCACGGCGCCATGTACATGATGGGCGCCTTCCTTGCGTGGATCGGCATGACTTATTTCGGCATGAGCTATTGGAGCATGCTGTTGCTGGCGCCGTTGATCGTTGGCGTATTGGGCGTGGTGATCGAGAGGACCATGCTGCGCCGCCTGTACCAGCTTGATCATCTTTACGGCTTGCTGCTGACGTTCGGGCTGACCCTGCTGATCGAGGGCAGTTTCCGCTCGTTCTACGGGGTCTCCGGGCAGCCGTTTGAAACGCCTGAGGCCCTGCAGGGGGCAACCGACCTTGGCTTCATGATGATGCCCAATTACCGTGCCTGGGTGGTGTTGGCTTCCCTGGTGGTTTGCCTGGCGACCTGGTTCGTGATCGAGAAGACCAAACTCGGTGCTTACCTGCGCGCCGGCACCGAGAATCCGAAGCTGGTGGAAGCCTTCGGCATCAATGTTCCGCTGATGGTGACCCTGACCTATGGCTTCGGCGTCGCTTTGGCGGGCTTTGCAGGGGTCCTGGCGGCTCCAATCCAGCAAGTGACACCCCTGATGGGGTCGAACCTGATTATCGTCGTGTTCGCCGTTGTGGTGATCGGGGGCATGGGGTCGATCCTGGGCTCGATCGTGACTGGCCTGGCGCTTGGCGTGATCGAAGGCCTGACGAAAGTCTTTTATCCCGAGTTTGCCAACACCGTCGTGTTTTTGGTGATGGTCATCATCCTATTGCTGCGCCCCGCCGGCCTGTTTGGCAAGGAAAAATAGATGAACAAGAAGCTGGGTTATTCCATCGCATTCGTGCTGGCGCTGGGCGCGCCGTTTGTCGGCTATCCCGTGTTGCTGATGAAGCTGCTGTGCTTCGCACTGTTTGCTTGTGCGTTCAACCTGCTGATTGGCTTTACGGGTTTGTTGTCGTTTGGCCATGCCGCCTTCTTTGGCGCGGCAGGCTACTTTGCCGGCAACGCCTTGAAGAATTGGGGCCTGCCATTTGAATTGAGTTTGCTGGTCGGCGTCCTGGCCGGTGCGGCGATTGGGTTGGTGATGGGCGGGTTGGCGATTCGTCGCCAAGGGATTTACTTCTCGATGATTACACTGGCGTTGGCGCAGATGGTGTATTTCGCAGCGCTGCGCTTTACCGATTTCACCGGTGGCGAAGATGGCTTGCAGGGTGTTCCGCGCGGCAAGCTGCTCGGCGTGCTGGACCTGGGTAGCGACCTGACCATGTACTACGTGGTGCTGGGAATTTTCATCGCGGGCTTTGCGCTGATCATGCGCACGGTGCATTCGCCGTTTGGCCAGGTACTGAAGGCGATCAAGGCCAATGAGCCGAGAGCGGTTTCGCTGGGCTATGACGTGGACAAGTACAAGCTTGCCGCGTTCGTGCTTTCGGGTTCATTGGCTGCGCTTGCGGGGGCGACCAAGTCGATTGTGCTGGGCTTTGAAACACTGACCGATGTGCATTGGGCAATGTCCGGCCTGGTCATCCTGATGACGCTGGTTGGTGGGATGGGGACGCTGGTTGGCCCGATCATCGGCGCGATCCTGATCATCTCCCTGGAAAACAAACTTGGCGACTTCGGCACCATGATGGCTGGCGCCACGGGCATCGAGTGGTTCTCCACGCTTGGCGAAGCGGTCAGCCTGGTGATCGGATTTATCTTTGTTGCCTGTGTTCTGTTGTTCCGCAAAGGGCTCGTTGGCGAGTTCCTCGTCCTGCAAGGAAAGTGGCGCAAGCAGGCTTGAGCAGCAGCCAGCGCGACGATTCAGAACGCGAGTTTGTACAGTGAGTAAGCGTCTTCGCGCGTGACGGGGCGCGGGTTGTTGCCGAGCAGGCGGGTCTGCTTCATGGCGTCGTCGGCAAGCAGGTCGAGGTCGCTGTCGCAAATGCCGACCTGGCTCAGGGTGCGGGGCAAGCCGGTGATGGTTGCGAATTGTTGCATTGCAACAGCGAGTGCTTCGGCTCGGGCTGCCGAGCTTCCCTCGGCGAGCGGATCGACGATGGTCGCCAGTTCGGCATACTGCTCGGCGCATGCCTCTGCGTTGAAGCGCAGGACATGGGGCAGTACCAGCGAGTTCGACAGGCCGTGCGGGACATGAAAGATGCCGCCGATGGGGTAGGCCAGCGCATGGACCGCGGCAACCGGAGCATTCCCGAAAGCTTGCCCAGCCAGCATGGCGCCAAGCAGCATGGCCTGGCGGGCGGCCAGGTCGTGGCCGTTTTCGAATGCGCGGATCAGGTGGCGCGAGAGCAGATGCAAAGCTTGGCAAGCGAGCCCATCCGATAGAGGGTTCTTTTTGTGTTTGCTGGTGTATGCCTCGATGGCGTGAACCATGGCGTCGATGCCGGTTGCGGCAGTCACTGCGGGTGGCAAGCCGATGGTGAGCTCGGCATCGAGGATCGCCATGTCGGCGTAAAGCTGGGGTGCGACAATCCCCATCTTGCTGGTCGCGCCGGTGGTGACGATGGAAATGTTGGTGACTTCAGAGCCGGTGCCGGCGGTGGTTGGAATCTGGACCAGGGGCAGGCGTGTGCCGCTCACGTTGCCGATGCCGTAAATTTCGGCCAGCGATTGCGTGCTGGTGGCGAGCACGGCGACCAGTTTGGCCACATCCATCGAACTTCCGCCACCCAGGCCGATCACCAATTCGATCTCATGATTGCGGGCGAGAACAAGGGCCTCTTCAATCACCTGTTCAGGCGGATCAGCTACCACGTCAGCAAATTGTTCCACGTGAAACATTGCTGCGCGCAGACTTGCGATGGGCGCGTCGGCTAGGCCCGTGCGCAAGAATCCCTGGTCGGTCACCAGCAGCACGCGCCGGATGGTGGGGAATCGAGCACGAAGCTCCCGGCCCAGTTCCTTTGTTGCGCCGGGCGCGGACAGGATCACGGGAACGGTAGCGAAGCTGAAAGAGGTCAACAGGTCCATCGGGCAAGCTTACACCAGCCTCCTGCACCGTGCTGATTTCCGACTTACAATATTACATTAGCGAATATAGCTGGGGCAGCGCGATGGTCGAGTATGGTTTGTTGGCGGGAGCTGCATTCGCGGCCGGATTTGTCGATGCGGTGGTGGGAGGTGGCGGACTGATCCAGATTCCAGCCTTGTTCTCGGCCATGGGCGGTACTCCACCGGCGACACTGCTGGGAACGAACAAGGTGGCCAGTGTGTTCGGGACTGGCGCGGCAGCTGTGAATTATGCCCGCCGCACCCAGATCGCCTGGACCACCGTCGCTCCCGCGGCGATCGCAGCTTTCCTGTTTGCCTTCCTGGGCGCTTATACCGTTACCAGGATCCCACCCGATTTCCTGCGCGGCCTGCTGCCATTCGTGCTGGTCGCGGTGGCGGCATATACCTTCTTCCGCAAAGATCTCGGCACCGTTCACGCTCCTCTGCACACCGGTACCAAGGAAAAGGTGTTGGCGGTTCTGGTTGGGGCGGGGATTGGATTCTATGACGGCTTTTTTGGTCCGGGGACCGGCAGCTTCCTGGTCTTCCTGTTTGTACGCAGCTTCGGCTTTGATTTCCTCGGCGCCTCGGCGGCGGCCAAGGTGGTGAATGTGGCGTGTAATGTTGCGGCGATCCTGCTGTTCGGTTTCACCGGCCACATCATCTGGCAACTGGGTTTGATGATGGCCGTCTGCCAGGTCGTCGGTTCTGTGCTCGGGACCAGGCTGGCGCTGAAGCATGGCAGTGAGTTTGTTCGGCGTTTGTTCCTGGTCGTGGTGGTGCTGTTGATCATCAAAACCGGTTATGACGCATGGCTTAAGTGATAGTGTTTCACGTGAAACAATCTCCAGGAGGGCGCCCAACGGCGCCCTTTTTTGTTTCACGTGAAACATTGCGAGCAAAAATATCCTGCCCAAAAAATTCGCAGGGGCGAAAAAACTTTATAATTCAGTTCGATCCCCAGCTTTCCCCATTTTTACCATGTTATTTCCTACTGAATTCGACGTCATCGTTGTCGGCGGTGGTCACGCCGGTACCGAAGCGGCCCTGGCTTCTGCCCGCATGGGCCAGAAGACTCTGCTGTTGACCCACAACATTGAGACGTTGGGCCAGATGTCGTGCAACCCATCCATTGGCGGCATCGGCAAGGGCCACCTCGTCAAAGAGGTCGACGCAATGGGCGGCGCCATGGCTATCGCTACCGATGAGTCGGGCATCCAGTTCCGTATCCTGAATTCGTCCAAAGGCCCTGCCGTGCGCGCGACGCGTGCCCAGGCCGACCGTATCCTGTACAAGGCCGCCATCCGTCATCGCCTGGAAAACCAGCCGAACCTGTGGCTGTTCCAGCAGGCGGTGGACGACCTGATGGTGGAGGGCGACCGCGTGGTCGGCGCCGTCACCCAGATCGGGTTGAAATTTCTGGGCCGTGCCGTCGTGCTGACCGCCGGTACCTTCCTGGACGGTAAGATCCACGTTGGCCTGCAGAACTTTTCCGCTGGACGCGCCGGCGATCCACCAGCGATTTCGCTGTCCGCTCGCCTGAAAGAACTGAAGCTGCCGCAAGGCCGATTGAAGACCGGCACCCCGCCGCGCATCGATGGCCGCAGCATCGACTTCTCGCAAATGACCGAGCAGCCGGGCGACCTGGACCCGGTGCCAGTGTTCTCGGTGATGGGCAATACCTCGATGCACCCGCAGCAATTGCCGTGCTGGATCACCCACACCAATAAGAAGACCCACGACATTATTCGTGGCGGTCTGGACCGTAGCCCAATGTACACCGGCGTGATCGAAGGTGTTGGTCCGCGCTACTGCCCATCAATTGAAGACAAGATCCACCGCTTCTCGGCCAAGGAATCGCACCAGATTTTCCTCGAGCCGGAAGGCCTGACGACCCACGAGTTCTACCCGAACGGGATCTCGACCAGCCTGCCATTCGATGTCCAGATCGAGCTGGTGCGTTCGATGAAAGGGCTGGAGAACGCGCACATCCTGCGCCCGGGTTATGCCATCGAGTACGATTATTTTGACCCGCGCGGCCTGAAGGCTTCGCTGGAAACCAAGGCGATCAACGGCCTGTTCTTTGCCGGCCAGATCAACGGCACCACCGGTTACGAAGAAGCGGCGGCGCAGGGCATGCTGGCCGGTATCAACGCCGCACTGCAAACCCAGGGTAAGGAATCCTGGACCCCAGCCCGTTCCGAAGCCTATCTCGGCGTGCTGGTAGACGACCTGGTAACGCAAGGCGTGCAAGAGCCGTACCGCATGTTCACCAGCCGCGCGGAATACCGCCTGAGCCTGCGCGAAGACAACGCTGACATGCGCCTGACAGAAATCGGGCGTAAGCTCGGTGTGGTTGGTGATGCGCAATGGGAAGCCTTCGAGCGCAAACGCGAAGCCGTGGCGCAAGAACTTGAGCGTCTGAAATCGACCTGGGTCAACCCGCGCATCCTGGCAGCCGCCGAGTCCGAACGTGTCATTGGCCAAGCCATTGAGCGCGAATATTCGCTGGCCGACCTGCTGCGCCGTCCAGGTGTCGGCTACGCAAAGCTGATGACCATGACCGGCAACGAAGGCCAGTCGCTGGCCGGGCCGGGCGTCAGTGATGAGGCGGTGAAGGAACAAATCGAGATCACCTTGAAGTACTCGGGCTATATCGATCGCCAGCTGCGCGAAGTCGAGCGCCATGAGCATTACGAGAACCTGAAGCTGCCGGAAGGTTTCAACTACGCCGAGATCACGGCGCTGTCGATGGAAGTGCGCCAGAAACTGCAGAAGCATCGTCCGGAAACCCTGGGCCAGGCTTCGCGTATTTCGGGCGTAACCCCGGCCGCGATCTCGCTGTTGCTGGTGCACCTGAAGAAAGCCGGCTACGGCGGATTCGTTACGCTGAAAGATGAGGCGGCTTAATGGCGGTGTTTGATCGCGCCGCGCTGGCGCATGTACTGAAGAACGGTGTCGAACAGCTGGAACTGGGCCTGAGCGAAGCACAGCAGGAAAAACTGCTGGACTACCTGGCCTTGTTGAACAAGTGGAACAAGGTGTACAACCTGACGGCCGTGCGCGACCCGATGGAAATGATGACCCTGCACGTCCTCGATTCGCTGGCGGCAGTGCCCGCCTTCAAGGATGCGCAGAATGTGCTGGATGTAGGGGCAGGGGGCGGGTTGCCGGGCGTAGTACTGGCGATCGCCCGGCCGGACATGAAAGTGTCGATGATCGACATTGTCCACAAGAAGACGGCCTTCCTGAACCAGGTGAAGGCAGAGCTGGAACTGGGCAACGTAACGGTGTACACGAAGAAGGTGCAGGACCTGCAGGTCAAGACCGCTTACGACGTCATCACCTCGCGTGCTTTTGCTGACCTCAGCGATTTTGTGAACTGGTCCGGGCACCTGCTGGCAGAGGGCGGGCGATTCATCGCCCTGAAAGGCACGGCGCCGGCAGAGGAGCGCGAGCGACTGCCAGACCCATGGAAAGTGAACGAGCTACAGCCTTTGCAAATACCAGGACTGGACGCACAGCGTCACCTGGTTTTCATCGGCAGGGTGTAACAGGCTAAACAGTATAAATAATTTTAATCGTTTATACGAAATAAATAGTATAAACGGTTGATACCGAATAAACGATTTAGACCATATAAGAAAACTCGATGGCCAAAATTTTCTGTGTAGCAAATCAAAAAGGCGGCGTAGGTAAGACTACCACGACTGTTAACCTGGCCGCCGGCCTGGCCAAACTTAATCAACGAGTGTTGCTTGTTGACCTCGATCCACAGGGTAACGCAACAATGGGCGCCGGGATCAACAAGGCGACGCTTCAAGCTTCCACTTATGAAGTCTTGCTCGGCGCCTCCGACGTGGCCACCGCGCGCGTGCGCTCGGAAGCGGGCGGCTTTGACGTGCTGCCGGCCAACCGCGAGCTGGCCGGTGCGGAAGTCGAGATGGTGCAGCTTGAGAACCGCGAACGGCGCCTGCGCGATGCGCTGGCCGCGGCAGCTAAAGACTATGACTTCATGCTGATCGATTGTCCTCCTGCATTGTCAATGCTGACGCTGAACGGCCTGTGCGCGGCGCATGGCGTGATCATCCCCATGCAGTGCGAGTACTACGCGCTGGAAGGTTTGTCCGACCTGGTCAACACCATCAAGAAGGTGCACGCCAACCTGAACCCGGACCTCAAGATCATCGGGCTGCTGCGCGTGATGTTCGATCCGCGCATGACCCTGTCGCAGCAAGTCTCGGCCCAGCTCGAGCAGCACTTCGGCGACAAAGTATTCAAGACCATCATCCCGCGGAATGTGCGACTGGCTGAGGCGCCTTCGTATGGGATGCCGGGCGTGACGTTCGATCCGACGTCGAAGGGCGCTCAGGCCTACATCGCCTTCGGCGCCGAGATGGTTAAACGTATCAAGAAAATGTAAGCGACTTATCCACAATGGCTACTAAAAAAATGAAAGGCCTCGGCCGCGGACTCGACGCGCTGCTCGGCGGCGACGAAGATCCGTCCAACCCAACTTCGCACCCGACCCCGTCGGAGATGGCTGTGCAATTCTTGCAAGCCGGCAAGTATCAGCCGCGTACCCAGATGGATGAGGGTGGCCTGGCGGAGCTGGCATCGTCGATCAAGACCCAGGGCATCATCCAGCCGCTGCTGGTGCGCCCGGTTGGCATCGACACGGCAACTGGCCATGTCAAATATGAAATCATCGCCGGCGAGCGTCGCTTCCGTGCTGCGCAGCTTGCCGGTTTGGAAACTGTGCCGGTCCTGGTGAAGGATGTGGATGACACGACCGCGGCCGCCATGGCCCTGATCGAGAACATCCAGCGTGAAGACCTGAATCCGCTCGAAGAGGCGCAGGGTATCCATCGCCTGATTACCGACTTTTCGTTCACCCACGAGCAGGCGGCGCAGGCTGTCGGCCGTTCGCGTTCGGCGGTGTCCAATTTGCTGCGTCTGCTGAACCTGGCGGAGCCGGTGCAGACCATGCTGATGGCAGGCGATATCGACATGGGCCATGCGCGTGCGCTGCTGGCTGTCGATGCGGCATCGCAAATTGCTTTGGCGAATGTTGTTGTAGCGAAACGACTATCGGTGCGTGAGACGGAAAAACTTGTCCACAACCATATGGAAGAGGCGAAGGTTAAGCCGACCGCCCGGGCCAAGGAAAAGTCGGGCGATATCAAGCGGCTGGAAGAGGAGCTGTCGGATAGCTTGGCTACTTCGGTGGTGTTCAAGATGGGGGCCAAAGGACGTGGCCAGATGATCATCGATTTCGCCGACCTCGATATTCTGGATGGGGTTATTGCCCGTCTGCGCGGCTAACACCGGCAAAACAGGGTCTGACCCAAGGGTCAGACCCGCACCTTCAGCAGCCGCATAAGCGGGTCCGACCCTTGGGTCGGACCCAGATCTACCGGTTTTGGATTACCCCCGAAGTAATCGCCAAATGCCTCCCTTTTGAGCAGAATAAGTTGTTGTTAGAGCGACTTTTTGCGATGCACCACGTTTGACCTTGGTGATGTAAACAAACTATAATCCCGTGTCTTTGGGTCTTAGGGAATGGTGGCAAGTGAGTGATTCTTCGAGAAGTATCGCCTGGCCAGTGTTCCGAGTAGTTGCCCTGCAATTCACAATCGCCGTCCTCTTTTCCGCCACCGTGGCGCTTTTCGCCGGGGTGGAAAAAGGCTGGTCCGCTGCCATGGGCGGCGGTATGGCAGTAATCGGTAGCCTGGTTTACGCGTTGATGGTTGCGCGCGGCTCCGACGATGCAAAGAAAGCATTTCGAGCGCACTTCCGCGCCGAGATGCTGAAGGTATTTGTAACGGCAGTGCTGTTTATTTGCGCACTGGTGCTGTTTAAGTCAGCCGCCTGGTTATGGCTGATCCTGGGATTCGTAGTGGCAACCCTGGCTTATTGGCTGTCGCTGCTCAAGATTTAATCATTAAAAATTCGGACCTATGACTACTGAACACGCAACGGGCGGTCACGCCGGCCCGGCTAACGCCACCGAGTATATCCAGCACCACCTGACCCACAACAGCACTGGTGCAACTCCAAGTGATTTCAACCTGGACACCTTCTGGATCTCCTTCGCCCTGGGCCTGGTTTTCCTGGTGTTCTTCGCTATGGCAGCCCGTCGCGCCACCCCTGGCGTACCAGGCAAGCTGCAGAACTTCGTGGAATGGGTCATGGAGATGGTCAACGAGACCGTCAATTCCGCGTTCCACGCCAAATCCGCAGTTATCGCTCCTCTGGCCATCACCATTTTCGTATGGGTCTGGCTGATGAACGCAATGGACTTCCTGCCAGTCGACCTGCTGCCTAAGCTGCTGAGCTATGTTGGCGTCAACTACCTGCGCGTCGTCCCGACCGCCGACGTCAACCACACCTTCGGCATGTCGATCGGCGTCCTGATCTGCATCATCGGCTTCTCGATCAAAGCCAAAGGCGTTGGCGGCTGGGGTAAAGAACTGTTCACCGCACCGTTCCACGCTCACGGCACCGTGGCCACCATCCTGCTGGCTCCTGTGAACTTCATCTTCCAGATGCTGGAACTGTTCGCCAAGCCAATCTCCCTGTCGCTGCGACTGTTCGGCAATATGTACGCCGGCGAACTGATCTTCATCCTGATCGCGCTGCTGCCATGGTGGGCACAGTGGCTGCTGGGCGGTCCATGGGCAATTTTCCACATTCTGATTGTTACCCTGCAAGCGTTTGTGTTTATGGCGTTGACGGTTGTGTACCTGGCCCTCGCGGTTGAAAAGCACTAATCAGCAACTTATTCGTAGTATTTGGTTTTAGTTTTTTGGTATTTTCGTTTTTTTTAAATTAGGAGAAATCTAATGCAAGCTCTGATCGCACAAGTACAAAGCATGACCGTTCTGGCCGTAGCAATCATCGTTGGCCTGGGCGCCATCGGCACCGCACTCGGCTTCGCTATCCTGGGTGGCAAGTTCCTGGAAGCTTCGGCACGTCAACCAGAACTGATGCCACAACTGCAAACCAAACTGTTCGTTATCGCTGGTCTGCTGGACGCGATCTCCATGATCGGCGTTGGTGTTGCTCTGCTGTTCACCTTCAACAACCCATTCCTGACCGCCCTGACCGCCGCTGCTGCTCAGTAATCTTTCTCCTGAATCTGGAGAAAACTTTTAGGAGCAAGGTATGAACATCAATATGTCTCTCATCGGTCAGATGATCACCTTCGCGGTGCTCGTCTGGTTCTCGATGAAGTTCGTATTCCCAGCGCTGAATGGTGCGCTGGATGAGCGTGCCAAGCGAATTGCAGATGGTCTGGCTGCCGCCGACCAAGGTCAGGATGCCATGAAGCGCGCTGAAAAAGCCGCTGCAGAACTCCTGACCACTGCCCGTAACGACGCTTCGTCGCTCGTTTCGGACGCTGAAAAGCGTGCTCAGCTGGTCGCTGAAGAAGTCAAAGCAAACGCACAAGCTGAAGCTGCCCGCATCGTGGCACAAGCTAAAGCTGAAGCTGAGCAGCAAGTAACCCAGGCCCGCGAAGCACTGCGCGGCCAAGTGGCTGATCTGGCTGTGAAGGGCGCGGAGCAAATCCTGAAGCGCGAAGTCAACGCGTCGGCTCACGCTGACCTGCTGTCTCGCCTGGCTACCGAGCTCTGATTATGGCAGAGCTCGCAACCGTCGCCCGTCCTTACGCGGAAGCCGTCTTCCGCGTAGCCCAGGCTGGCAACCTCGCGCAGTGGTCCGATCTGGTGTCCGAACTGGCCCAGATCGGTTCGCATGAAGAGGTGCTGGCATATGCCCGCAATCCAAAAGTTCTGGATAGCGATGTCATCGCAGCCATCAAGGCCTTGCTGAAATCGCCGCTCAACGCGGAAGCGAACAACTTCCTCTCGATGCTGATCGAAAACGGTCGTATCGCACTGCTGCCGGAAATCGGTGCCCAATTCGCGCTGCTGAAGAATGCGGCCGAAGGTGCGGCAGACGCCGAGATCACGAGCGCATTCGACATGAGCGAAGCCCAAGTGGCCGAGCTGATCAAGACGCTGGAAAAGAAATTCAGCCGCAAGCTTAAACCAGTCGTGTCCGTTGATCCATCGCTGATCGGTGGCGTTCGCGTCGTGGTTGGCGACGAAGTGCTGGACACTTCGGTCAATGCCAAGCTGCAGCAGCTGCGTTCCGCGCTGGTCGCCTAATCAGGCCGCCTTTCGCGACAGCTAGAGAGAAAACATTTAGGAGTTAGTATGCAACTCAACCCATCCGAAATCAGCGAGCTGATCAAGAGCCGGATCCAAGGCATTGACGGCGGCGCTGAAGTGCGCAATCAAGGCACCGTAATTTCCGTAGCAGACGGTATCTGCCGCATCCACGGCCTGTCGGACGTGATGCAAGGTGAGATGCTGGAATTCCCAGGCAACACCTTTGGCCTGGCAATGAACCTGGAGCGCGACTCCGTTGGTGCCGTTATTCTGGGCGCCTACGAGCACATCTCCGAAGGCGACACCGTTAAGTGCACCGGCCGTATCCTGGAAGTGCCAATCGGTCCTGAACTGTGCGGCCGCGTAGTTAACGCGCTGGGCCAGCCGATCGACGGCAAGGGTCCTGTCAACACCAGCCTGACCTCCCCAATCGAAAAGATCGCTCCAGGCGTTATCGCCCGTGAGTCCGTCGGCCAGCCTATGCAGACCGGCCTGAAGTCGATCGACGCGATGGTACCAATCGGCCGTGGCCAGCGTGAGCTGATCATTGGCGACCGTCAGACCGGTAAGTCCGCCGTTGCAGTTGATGCCATCATCAACCAAAAAGGCCAGGGCGTTACCTGTATCTACGTTGCTATCGGCCAGAAAGCATCGACCATCAAGAACATTGTGCGTTCCCTGGAACAGCACGGCGCGATGGAGTACACCATTGTTGTCGCCGCTTCCGCTTCGGAATCCGCAGCAATGCAGTACATCTCGGCTTACTCCGGTTGCACCATGGGCGAATACTTCCGCGACCGCGGTGAAGACGCGCTGATCGTGTACGATGACCTGTCCAAGCAAGCAGTTGCTTACCGTCAGATCTCCCTGCTGCTGCGCCGCCCACCAGGCCGCGAAGCGTACCCAGGCGACGTGTTCTACCTGCACAGCCGTCTGCTGGAACGCGCAGCTCGCGTGAACGCCGACTACGTCGAAGCCTTCACCAAGGGCGCTGTCAAAGGCAAGACCGGTTCCCTGACCGCCCTGCCAATCATCGAAACCCAGGCTGGCGACGTTTCGGCGTTCGTTCCAACCAACGTGATTTCGATTACCGACGGCCAGATCTTCCTGGAAACTTCGCTGTTCAACTCCGGTATCCGTCCTGCGATTAACGCAGGTATCTCGGTGTCCCGCGTTGGTGGCGCTGCGCAGACCAAGGTCATCAAGAACCTGTCCGGCGGTATCCGTACCGACTTGGCACAGTACCGTGAACTGGCTGCGTTCGCGCAGTTCGCTTCCGACCTGGACGAATCGACCCGTAAGCAGCTGGACCGCGGTGCCCGCGTGACCGAACTGCTGAAGCAGGCTCAGTACTCGCCGCTGTCGATTTCCCTGATGGGCGCTTCCCTGTTCGCAGTGAACAAAGGCTTCCTGGACAGCGTTCCAGTCAAGCGCGTGCTGGCTTTCGAAGCTGAAATGCACTCGTTCCTGAAGACCAAGCACTCCGCACTGCTGGCCAAGATCGAAGAAACCAAGCAACTGGACAAAGACAGCGAAGCTGCGCTGTCGGCCGCCATTGCTGATTTCAAGAAATCCTTCGCAAACTAATACCTGGTGGCCCGGTAACGGGCCACCCCGCAAAGGAGAAGGATCATGGCAGCAGGCAAAGAGATACGTGGCAAGATCAAGAGCGTAGAGAATACGAAGAAGATCACCAAGGCGATGGAAATGGTCGCCGCATCGAAAATGCGCAAGGCGCAGGACCGTATGCGCGCCGCCCGTCCCTACAGTGACAAGATTCGTAATATCGCTGCAAACTTGGCGAATGCCAACCCCGAGTACACGCACCCGTTCCTGGCTGAAGCCGGTACGGAAGCCAAGGCTGTGGGCTTTATCATCGTGACGACCGACAAAGGTCTGTGCGGTGGTATGAACACCAACGTTCTGCGTATGGTGACCAACAAGACCCGCGAGCTGGAAGCTGCAGGCAACAAGATTGAAGCAGTCGCAATTGGTAATAAAGGTTTGGGCTTCCTGAACCGCATCGGTGTACCAGTGGTCGCACAAGCTACCCAGATCGGCGATACGCCGCACCTGGAAAAGCTGATCGGCCCAGTGCAAGTGATGCTGGAGAAATTCCAGGAAGGCAAACTGGACGCCGTTTACCTGTGCTACACCAAGTTCATCAACACGATGAAGCAAGAACCGTTGGTCGAGCAGCTGTTGCCGCTGACCGCGGACAAGATGAAGGCCGATGACAAGTCCCACAACTGGGACTACATCTACGAGCCGGATGCTGCTTCCGTGATCGACGAACTGCTTGAGCGCTACATTGAAGCGCTGGTGTACCAGGCCGTTGCAGAAAACCTGGCGTCCGAGCAATCGGCGCGTATGGTGGCGATGAAGTCCGCATCGGACAACGCCGGCAACGTGATCGGTGAGCTGAAGCTGGTCTACAACAAGACCCGCCAGGCTGCAATTACCAAAGAACTGTCTGAAATCGTCGCCGGTGCGGCAGCGGTTTAAACGAATTTAACTATATTTGAAGGAACGAACATGGCTGATGGCAAAATCGTTCAGTGTATCGGCGCAGTGGTGGACGTTGAGTTCCCACGCAACGCGATGCCTAAGGTTTTTGACGCGCTGAAAATGGAAGGCTCCGAGCTGACCCTGGAAGTGCAACAGCAGTTGGGTGACGGCATTGTCCGTACCATTGCTCTGGGCTCCTCCGACGGTCTGCGTCGCGGCATGACCATCCAGAACACCGGCAAACCAATCATGGTTCCAGTGGGTAAAGCCACCCTGGGCCGTATTATGGACGTGCTGGGCAACCCGATCGACGAATGCGGCCCTGTCTCCCACGAGCAGACTGCTTCGATCCACCGCGTAGCTCCTGCTTACGACGAACTGTCCCCATCCCAAGACCTGCTGGAAACCGGCATCAAGGTGATTGACCTGGTCTGCCCATTCGCTAAGGGTGGTAAGGTTGGTCTGTTCGGCGGTGCAGGTGTGGGCAAGACCGTGAACATGATGGAACTGATCAACAACATCGCTAAAGCGCACTCGGGTCTGTCCGTGTTCGCTGGTGTTGGTGAGCGTACCCGTGAAGGTAACGACTTCTACCACGAAATGGCTGACGCTAAAGTGGTTGACCTGGAAAACCCGGCCAACTCCAAAGTAGCCATGGTTTACGGTCAGATGAACGAACCACCAGGCAACCGTCTGCGCGTCGCGCTGACCGGCCTGACCATCGCTGAATCGTTCCGTGACGAAGGCCGTGACGTTCTGTTCTTCGTGGACAACATCTACCGCTTCACCCTGGCCGGTACCGAAGTTTCCGCACTGCTGGGCCGTATGCCTTCCGCAGTGGGTTACCAGCCTACCCTGGCTGAAGAGATGGGCCGTCTGCAGGAGCGTATTACCTCCACCAAGACCGGTTCGATCACCTCGATCCAGGCCGTGTACGTTCCAGCGGATGACTTGACCGACCCGTCGCCAGCGACCACCTTCGGTCACCTGGATTCGACCGTCGTTCTGTCCCGTGACATCGCTGCGCTGGGTATCTACCCTGCAGTTGACCCACTGGATTCGACCTCCCGCCAGCTGGACCCGCTGGTCGTGGGCGAAGAGCACTACGCTACCGCACGCGCCGTACAGGGCACCCTGCAGCGTTACAAAGAACTGCGCGACATTATCGCGATTCTGGGTATGGACGAACTGGCTCCGGAAGACAAGCTGGTGGTGGCACGTGCACGTAAGATGCAGCGTTTCCTGTCCCAGCCGTTCCACGTTGCTGAAGTGTTTACCGGTTCCCCAGGTAAGTACGTTTCGCTGAAAGACACGATCAAGGGCTTCAAGATGATCGCTTCCGGCGAACTGGACCACCTGCCAGAACAGGCCTTCTACATGGTTGGTACCATCGACGAAGCCATCGAAAAAGCCAAGAAACTGGGCTAATCGATTGAAGTAGCGGCCTCGCTTGCGGGGCTGCTATCTACAGAGGATAAACATGGCAAACACTATTCACGTTGATGTGGTTTCGGCCGAAGAGCAGATCTTCTCGGGCGAAGCGACTTTCGTGGCGTTGCCGGGCGAGCAGGGCGAGCTGGGTATCTACCCTAAGCACACCCCGCTGATCACCCGTATCCGTCCAGGCGCGGTGCGCATCCAGATTCCAGGCCAGGCTGAAGAAGAGTTCGTCTTCGTCGCCGGCGGCCTGCTGGAAGTGCAGCCAAACGCTGTGACGGTCCTGGCTGACACCGCGATCCGTGGTCATGACCTGGATGAAGCCAAAGCTGAAGCTGCCAAGAAACTGGCGGAAGAAAGCCTGGCCAACAAACAGACCGGCATCGACTACGCGAAAGCACAAGCAGAACTGGCAGCGGCTATTGGCCAGCTGGCAGCAATCGCAAAACTGCGCAAGATCAAGGGCTAATTCCTTTTTCCCGCAGCATCGGAAAGGCAGCTTCGGCTGCCTTTTTCTTTTATGATTGGCGCATGACGACAATTATCATCACCGGCGCCGCTGGCGCACTTGGCAGTGCTGTTGCCCGCGCCTTCGACGCCGCAGGTGCCAGCACCATCCTGATTGGCCGCGATACCGCGCGGCTGCAAGCGGCCTGCGGGCCGGCCAGCGAACGCCGCATGTTGGCCGTTGCCGACCTGCGCGACGCTGCCTCGGTCGCCGCCGCAGCACGCGCCGGCGCCGAGCGCTTCGGCCGGATCGATGCCTTGTGCAATATCGCTGGCGGCTTTGCGATGGGCACGCCGGTGCATGCCACCAGCGACGCGCAGTGGGATGAATTGTTCGATTTGAACGTGCGCAGCCTGCGCAATACCGTCGCCGCCGTGGTGCCTGGCATGCTGGACGGGCAGGGCGGAAAGATCGTCAACATCGCTTCCGGTTCCGCGCGCCAGGGTTTGGCGAATATGGGCGCTTACTGCGCCAGCAAGGATGTGGTGATTCGCCTGACGGAATCCATGTCGGCGGAACTGCGCGGGCAGGGCATCAACGTCAACTGCGTGCTGCCGGGGACTATCGACACGCCCGACAACCGCGCCTCAATGCCGAACGCCGACCGCAGCAAATGGGTCACGCCGGAAGCGCTGGCCGATGTGATTCTCTTCCTTTGCAGCCCGGCCGCCCGTGCCATCCATGGCGCTGCGATCCCCTGTACTTGATCAGTGGCACATGCCGTAGGCCTGCTTGTCCTCAAACCAGCGGTAGGTGAAGGTGCGGGAGACGTAGCGCTTCTCGCCGATGATGACGTCGGGCGGGGTCAGGTCGAAGCGTTTCGGCATCTTGCCCTTGATGATCAGGCGGTAGCGGAACTGGGTGTCATCGCTGGTGCCGACGGCATACAGGGCGAGGGGCACGCCGTTGACGATTTCCACAATTTCGGGCTTGCCATTGGTCGGGCGCTGGTAGACGCTCAGCACGGTCGCGTTTTCAATCAGCGGGCCCTTCGGCTGGCTGACCTGGAAGTGGGCGGTGGCAAAGTGCACTTGGGTGGTGCGGGGCAGCATGTAGTTGACCCCGATTTCCATGCCGCCTTCGGCTGGTTGCGGCAGGACCGTCGTGGCAGCCACGGTAATCCCACGCGGAAACGCAAACGTGTCTGCATCCACTGGGGTGCTGCAGTCGGCCGACGTGGCCTGGTACAGCGACGCAGGCGTATAGGTATCGCCACAGCTGGCGAGGGCAAGCAGCAGGGCGAGTGGCGCGGCTTTGCGCATGTTGTAAACCTCTTGTTTTTGGTCCCGACAGTTTACCCGACCGGCTAGCCGAGTGGTGCGCCACCTGCCCTGACGCAGTGCTATCTTGAACCAAACGTGATGGGAGGCATTGATGATCCACCATCTGGGTATCGTTGTTGCAGATTTCGTGCGCAGCGCGGCGCTCTATGATGCCTGCCTGGCTCCTCTCGGGATTCGCCGTGCGGAGACCGATCTGGACTGGGCCATTTATGCCGCGGCAGCCGGCCATCCCTTCCTGTGGGTGGGCGCGGAGATTCCCAGCTTTTGGAAAAGCGGGCACGAACCCTCGCGCAGTCCCATCCATTTGGCATTCACCGCGCCGGACCGGGCGGCGGTGAATGCTTTTTACTATGCGGCGATCGAGCTGGGAGCCGAAGACAACGGGGCCCCGGGTCCACGCGTCAGCGATGCAAATTTCTACAGCGCGTTCATTATTGACCTCGACGGCAATAACATCGAGGCCACCGTGCAGGAAACTTAGCCCCGCTTCAACCGGCTGCGTACTGCGGCCGATTTCATCAGGGATTTCCATTTTTGCCGTTCAGCAATCCGTTCCAGCGCGGTTTGCTGGTTGCGGCGTACTTCGCGCTGCAGCTTGTGGAAATTATGCAGGCGGTCGGGGTCCACGTGGCCAACCACGGCGCAGCCAGGTTCGCCCTCGTGCCGGCAATCGCGGAACTGGCAGCCCGCCGCCAGCGACTCGATATCCTCGAAAGCGGACGATAAGGATTCCGGGCTCAGGCTGCGTAAGCCCGGCGTATCGATGATGCATGCGCCGGCAGGGCACAGATGCATCGACCGCGCGGTCGTCGTGTGGCGGCCGCGATGATCGGTGCGCCGCACGCCGCCGGTTTCCTGGGCGGATCCGGCCAGGGCGTTGGTCAAGGTCGACTTGCCGGCGCCGGAAGAACCCAGCAGGCAGATCGTCTGGCCGCTACCCAGCCAGGGCTCCAGTTGCGCAATCGATCCCGGATCGGTACCGTTCACCAGCAGGAATTGCGTGCCCGAGGGCAGGCGTTCCGTCAGGGCGGCCACCCGGCTATCGAGGTCCGAGCAAAGATCTGGCTTGCTGAGCACGATCAGGGGCGTGACTTCGGCGGCCGCTGCCAGCGCCAGATAGCGTTCGATCCGGCGCAGATTGAAGTCGCCGTCCAGGCCCATGACCAGCAAGGCGGTGTCGATATTGCTTGCGATCGGTGGCGAATCGGCGCGGGCAAACTGGTTCATTGGGGATAAACGATGATTTATCCACACCTCGTTGAGGGAATTGGCCTCGGCGATGACCCAGTCGCCGACGCAAAGCGGTATTTCGGCGAGCAGGCGGGGCAGGGCGCGTGCGTGCAGTTCCACCGTACCGTCGTGCAGTGTGATGCGGTCGCGTTGATATTCTGTGATGCGGTACAGCCGGCCGGCAGGTGCTTCGGCCAGGCGCGAAATGATGGTGTTGTTAAGTCCGATACTGCGTAAAGCTTCGTAGTCGAAGTCGATCATGATGAGCGTTTTCCATGGGTGAACACGGCCAGCCACGCGCGGCGTGGCAAGCAGGAATAGTCTGGAAAAGTCGGCGCCCGGCTGGGCGCTCTAGCTCAAACGCTGAAGGTCAGGCAGCCGACAGGAGGGCAAGATCAAACGAACGCATGGCAAATCTCCTGTGGGTTGGTGAGGAAGCCGCCAGTGTCGCACCGGCGGCGGGGCAAGTCAATGTGGCGGTTCGCGGTCGACAGAGCGGACTTCGGAGCACTCGGGCTGCAGCGCTTCTTCGATCACTTCCAGCGCGAGGTGGGGCTGGGCGTCGCCGCACATGAAGATGTCGGCGGCAGCGAAGCCGTTTTCCGGCCAGGTGTGGATCGAGATGTGGGACTCCGCCAGCAGCACCACGCCGGTCACACCCAGCCCGCTGCCGAAGCTGTGGAAGTGGCTGTGCAGCACCTGGGCGCCGGCTGCCGCCGCGGCGCCGCGCAGCAATTGCTCGATCCCGGTGCAGTCCACCAGCAGGCCCGCGTCGATGCCGGACATGTCGGCCAGCAGGTGCGTGCCGCTTGGTTGGTGAATACTCACTTATGGCCTCCGCCGCCACCGCTGCCCCAGCTGCCGGAATTGGAAGACCAACTGCTGCCGCGATAGCCGCCGCCGCTGCTCGATGAAGGTTCGCTGACGAACTTGACCCAGCTGGTGCCGACGCTGAACATGCTCACCATCAGAGCGTAGCCGAAGAATTTATTCATTTTTTCTGTTGATCGTCGAGAGAGTCCAGCACCACCGCTGGCAAGTAGAGTGCGAGGACAGCCATCAGGGTAACTCCGATGCTGCCGCCGAAGTTGAACAGCAGCGGAATCGCATTCAGCACCAGGATGCCGATCATCCAGTTCTTGGCGGAGCGCTTGTAGCGGCCCTTGCTGAAATCTTGTGCAGGTGCGCTGCCACCCTTCGCTTCGCCTTTGATTGCGTCACCGAACCAGGCCTTGAGCTGGTCCCAGGCAACCGGCGTGGAGCGCGACCAGCCAAGTTCGGTGGTCGTGAGTTCGGCCGCCAGCGTTACCTGCTGCCGTTTGTACTCGTAGACGTGGGTATGGTCGCCTACCGACACGCGCCAGTTGAAAGCGCCCGCCGCGTAGGTGACGACCGAATTGTAGTCATACAGCTTGCTGTAATCGCCCTTGTCGAAGAGGACCGATTGGGAATCCAGCACCGCTGCTTCCGGCCATTGGTCCATGACGTTGGCGCGCGACCAGCCATCCGCGGTCTCGACCAGCCAGGTGAAGCCGTTGCGGCTGCCGTACAGCAGGTATTCGGTCCAGCCGCTGCCTTCGTCGTCGGCCCGGCGCATCACGCCGATGACGGTGAAGTCCTGGTTGCCAAGCTTGCCGCTGGCGCCCAGGGGCAGCGTGAAAGTTTCCTTTTCCTGCCGCTGGCCGATAGCAATGACTTCAGCCTTCGGGCTGGCGGCGTCGATCTCGGTCTGGCAGGACTGGCAGACCAGGTTTGCGGTCAGGCCAGGCAGGTATTTGATCTGGGAGCCGCAATTCGGGCAGTCCAGGGCATCGAGTTTGCCGCGGTAACGGCCGGTGGTGCGCTGGATTTCATCCACATCGCGCAGCAACTGGGCTTGCATGCCTTGCAGCGTGACCGAGACGCCGGTGTACATCAGCGGCGGGCCCTGGTCGGAATAGTCGAGGGTGATGAAATGGTCGGCACGCCGGAAGTCGGCGACTTTCGCTTGCCAGCCGTCGCCTACCTTGAACGGCAGTTCGCCCTGGCCGCCGATGCATTGCGCGGTCCTGACGTCGGCCGACATATAGCGCGCGCCGACCAGCTGGTAGGGCTTGCCGGGGACGATGTCCTCAAAGGCCGGCAGCTGCGAGTCGGGCTTGCGCAGGGTGGTCACCGTGTACTGGCCGGACGCATCGCCCAGCCAGCCGCTGGTGGCGTCGTCGAAGACGATGAACCACTCATTCCACATGCCGGCGTCGTACTTCAGCTGGATGCGGCCCACCACATTGAAATTACGGCCGCCCAGCACGCCGCTGGTACCGACCTGGATCGGGGAATAGTCCTCCAGCACCGAGGAAATCTTGCCCAGGTCTTTGACCGCGCCGGCTTCCTTCAGTACGCGCGTGTTGCAGTACTCGCACACCGCCATGACGGAGGCGTGCGAGCGGAAGTTAACCTCTGCGCCGCAGCTAGGGCAGGAAACAGTTTGCATGCGGCCCTGGCTTATCCGATCAGTTTCTTGAGCAGTTCAGCCTTGGTGGCGTCGTAATCGGCTGGCGAGATCAAGCCCTTGTCCAGCAGGCCTTTCAGCTTGCCGAGGCGGTCCTCGATCGATTCCTGCGCTGGTGCGGCGGCGGCAGCCGGAGCTGCTTCTGGCGCTGCTGCTGGTGCCGCGCCCGGGTTCAGTGCCTGGCCCATAGCCTGGCCCATCACCTGGCCGACGGTCAGGCCGGCACCGAGGCCGGCGCCGATGCCTGCCAAGCCGCCTTCGTTGCCGGCTGCCAGCGGAATCGATTGCGCCACCTGGTACTTGGTGTAACCGGCCATCTTGTCGGCGCTCATGCCGCCTTTCATGCCGGCGGAGATGCGCTCGTCCAGCGCGGCCTGCAGTTCTTCCGGCAGGCTGACGCTGGCCACGTTGAACTCATCCAGGCCAATGCCGTAGCGCGCGAACGCATCGGCCAGGCCGCCTTTGACTTCCTGCGCCATCAGGGCCTGGTTGGCCGCCATGTCGAGGAAGGCGATCTGCGAAGCGCCCAGCGAGTTGGCCATGGAGGCCAGCAGGATGCCGCGCAGCTGGTCTTCCACGTCGTCGCGGGTATAGGTGCTGCGGGTGCCGCTCAATTCGGTGAAGAACTTGCGCGGATCGGTCACGCGGTAGGAATACATGCCGAAGGCGCGCACGCGGATCATGTCGAAATCCTTGTCGCGGATCGTGATCGGCTGCGGGGTGCCCCACTTGCGGCCGGTCTGCACGCGGGTGCTGAAGAAGTAGACATCCGACTTGAACGGGGAGTCGAACAGCTTGTCCCAGTTTTTCAGGTTGGTCAGCAGCGGCAGGGTTTGCGTGGTCAGCTTGTGGGTACCTGGGCCGAACACGTCGGCGATCTGGCCTTCGTTGACGAATACCGCGATCTGCGACTCGCGCACGATCAGCACACCGCCGTTCTGGATCTCGAAGTCCTGCATCGGGTAGCGCCAGGACAGTACGCCTTCCGTTTCTTCATTCCACTGCAGTACGTCGATAAACTGCTTCTTGATAAAGCTGCCGATACCCATGATGTGACCTCTTAGGAAATGCAGGCGGCGTTGATGCCACCGATGGAAAGCGAAATAGTGCCGAGCAGGCCGCCGAAGGCGCTGTTGTCGGCTTCAATCTGGTCTTGCGCCATTTTCAGGCAGTGTGTCGTGACGGCATAGCCGAGCGCCTGCACGATCATCGCGCCGAAAGCCCAGGCCAGGAACTGCTGCCAGTTATTGGTATGCAAGATGCTCGATGCGATGGTCATTGAAAAGCCCAGCATGGCGCCGCCCAGCGACAGGGCTGCGGCGTGGTTGCCCTGCCGGATCAATTTTACTTCGTCATAGGGCGTCAGCCACGTATAGGCTTTGAAGAAGACTACCAACAACAGTGCGGCCAGTGCCAAGTGGACCAGATAATTTAGGATGGCGTTCACGTCGATCCCCGGTTAAAGTGACAAGCTTGTAGCAAAAGAAACATATTAGAACAAAAGCACTCAAATGACCAAAAAGATTCTTATTGTTTCCGTCTTCGTCGTCGCGTCCTGCGGTCTTGCCTACGAATTAATCGCCGGTGCACTTTCCAGCTACCTGCTGGGCGACTCGGTGCTGCAGTTCTCCACCATTATCGGCTGCTATCTGTTCGCGATGGGCGTGGGGGCGCATTTTTCCAAGTATGTGAAGGACGAGGACGTTCTGGCGCGCTTCGTCGACATCGAACTGGCAGTGGGCCTGATTGGCGGCGTGTCGGCCGCCGTGCTGTTCATGACTTTCGCATGGGCTTCCGCCCCATTCCGCACCATGCTGTACACCATGGTGTTCCTGGTGGGGGCCATGGTGGGCATGGAGATTCCGCTGGTGATGCGCGCGCTGAATTCGCGCCAGACTGAATTCAGTGAACTGGTGAGCCGGGTGCTGACTTTCGACTACCTGGGCGCGCTGGCGGTGTCGCTCTTGTTCCCGCTGGTGCTGGCGCCGCAGCTTGGGCTGGTGCGCACCGGTTTCCTGTTCGGGATGCTGAATATCGCGGTCGCCCTGTGGACAATTTACGTTTTTCGCACAGAGCTTGCGAACGTGACGGGGCGTTTGTTGCGCGCCAGCGCCGTGATGCTGGCGCTGGTGATCGGCTTCAGCGGCGCGGACCGGCTGACCGGCTGGGGCGAGCATGGCTTGTTTGGCGACGAGATCGTGTATTCGACCAGCACGCCGTACCAGCGCCTGGTCATCACCAAGTGGAAGGACGACCTGCGGCTGTACATCAACGGCAACCTGCAGTTTTCCTCGCGCGATGAGTACCGTTACCACGAAGCGCTGGTGCATCCGGTCATGGGCGCACTGCCGTGGGCCAAGCGTGTCCTGATCCTGGGCGGCGGCGACGGGCTGGCGTTGCGCGAAGTCTTGCGTTATCCACAGGTGGAACACGTGACGCTGGTGGACCTGGACCCCGCCATGACGGCGGCCTTTACCACGCGCGGCGAACTGGTGGAGCTGAATAAGGGTTCGTTCCGCGACAAACGCGTAACAGTCGTCAATGCCGATGCGGCGATCTGGCTGCAGCAAAGCCGGGAGATGTTCGATGCGGCGATTGTCGATTTCCCGGATCCTTCCAGTTTCGCTCTGGGCAAGCTGTATTCGGTGCCCTTTTACGGTGTACTGAAAAAGCATATCGCGGCCAACGGCCTGGTGGTGGTGCAGGCGACTTCGCCTTTCTTTGCGCCGCACGCTTACTGGACCGTGGATGCGACGCTGCGCGAAGTGGGCATGCGCACCTGGCCGTATCACCTGTACGTGCCTTCATTCGGAGAATGGGGCTTCATCATGGCTTCGCCGCAGCTTGATTACCGGCCGCCTGAGTCGTACAGCCTGCCGATGCGATTCCTGAACGCGGATACCACCCGGGCCATGTTTGTCTTCCCGCCGGACATGAAGCCGCTGCCGATGGCGCCGAACCGGCTCAATACGCAATCGCTGGTGCATGAATTCGAACAGGACTGGCGCAGGGTGATTCGCTGATGCTGCGTCGTTCTTTCCTGGCCTGGGCCGCTGCCAGCGGCGCCACCGCTGCGGCCAGCGTGGCGGGCTACCTGCGCTGGCAGGAGATCACGCCGACTGTGAATGCGCCGGGGCGCGAGGAGGGGCATTTCCTGCGCGACCGCAAGCCGTTGCCTGCTCCTTCGCAATCGTTGACGACCGACGTCCTGATCCTCGGCTCCGGCGTCGCGGCGCTGACGGCGGCCTGGCAGTTACGCAAGCAGGGGCACGATGATTTCCTGATGCTCGATGGGCCTGAACCGTATGGGAATGCGGCCGGCGGGCATTTTGGATCGCTTGGCTATCCAACGGGCGCGCATTATTTGCCGTTGCCGACCGAGGAATGCGCCCATGTACGCGAGTTGCTGGCGGATTTGGGGGTGATCCAGCGCGGTGCGACGTCGCGCAAGCCTTATTACGATGAGCGGTTCGTGTTGCATGCGCCGGAAGACCGGCTGCTGCTCAACGGCGTCTGGCAGGAAGGTGTTTTGCCGCATGAGGACGTACCGGAAGCGGAATTGGCCGAGCATAAGCGTTTCTTTGCGCAGGTGGAGGCTTTGCGCGGCGCGGTCGGTGCGGATGGCCGGCGCAGGTTTACCTTCCCCAGCGAGCACTCGTCGGCGGATGCGGAGGCCGGGCAGCTCGATAGCATGAGCTTTGGCGCCTGGCTTGCCCAGCATGGCTACCGGGCGCCCTCCCTGCTGTGGTACATGGATTACTGCTGCCGCGACGATTATGGCGCCGGGGTTGATGCGGTGTCCGCCTGGGCGGGGCTGCACTATTTCTGCGGACGCGGCGGCGAGGCGGAGAACGCGGAGCAGGGTTCCTGGCTGACCTGGCCGGACGGGCTGCAGACGCTGGCGAGTGGCATGGAGCGGCTCGCCCGGCCCAAGCGGCTGGCCGGCAGCGCGATGCGTGTGCGCACGGACAACGCCGCTGGCGGGCGTGGCGTAGAGGTGCTTTGCTTTGCGCTCGAGCGCGGAGTGGCGCGTACCTTCACGATCCGCGCGCGGCGCGTCATTTCCGCCATGCCGCTGCATGTCGCGGCAAGGGTTGTGGAAAACATGCCGGATGTCCACAGGCAAATTCACGCGCCATGGATGGTGGCGAACTTCCTGATGAAGCGTTTTCCGCAGGAGCTGCCGGCGGTGCCGCTGTCCTGGGATAACGTGGTGCACGGCACCAAGGGCCTGGGCTACGTGGTCTCGACCCACCAGGACATCCGCGTGGCGCCGCCGGAGAAAACGGTGTTCACCAGCTATATGGCGCTGGCCGACCGCGATCCGCGCGAAGCGCGCAAATGGATGATGACGGCGAGTGGCGAGGAGCTGCTGGCGCTGGCGAGCGTCGACTTGAAAGCGGCCTACGGTGCACAATTCGAACGCTGCGTGGAGCGTGTGGATATCACCCTGCGCGGCCATGCGATGGCGGTGCCGGTGCCGGGATTCCGTAGCGACGCGGCGTTGAAGGCCTTGCGGGAGATGGCGGGGCCAGTGCTGTTTGCGCACTCGGATTTGAGCGGGTTCTCGGTGTTCGAAGAAGCCTCCTGGTGGGGATACCGCGCAGCGCAACGGGCACTGCGCGGGTAGCTGCCGGCTTAGACGGCCGGCGGCAAGGTGTTGGAATACACTGAAGCGCCATCGAGGTCCCTGAGGTCGATGGTGAACGCTTTCGTCAACGGGTCGATGTTCACCTCGCCGAAGAACTGGAAGCCGGCGAAAGGCGAAAGATTGGCTTGCCCGGCAGGTGGGGCTTTCTGGAATTTGAGCTGTGGCCCGAACGTGGCATCCAGGGCGTTAGGGCCGAACGTACCGGCGTTCAGCGGGCCTGCCACGAATTCCCAGAATGGCGAGAAGTCGGTGAACTGGGCATGGGCGGGGTCGTAGTAATGTGCGGCGCAGTAGTGAACATCGGCAGTTATCCACACCACGTTCTTGATCGACTTGATATCGCGCAGCAGGCCTGCCATTTCAATTTCGCGGCCCAGGGGCACGCCATCGTTGCCATTGGCGATTGCTTCCCAGCGTGCCGTGCCGCTGGCATCTTTGCCATCCGGTACGTGCAGGCCGATCGGCATGTCGGCGGCAATTACTTTCCACGTTGCCGTCGATTGCGACAGTGAATCCTTGAGCCATTTAACCTGTGCCGCTCCGAGGAAGGCGCTTGCATCGCTTTCGATGGCTTGCAGGTTGTTGCTGTTCGGGCCACGATACGAGCGCATGTCGAGGACAAATACGTCGAGCAAGGGGCCGTAGGGAATCCGGCGGTAAACGCGTTGCGATTCAGGCTGGTCGCCCCAGCGCATCGGGGCATATTCAAGGAAGGCTTGCTTGCCGCGCGCGATCAGCGTCTGGATGTTCTTTTCGGTGTAGCGGGTATCGCCGCTCAGATCTTTCGATGCCGACCAGTTGTTGGTGACTTCGTGGTCGTCCCACTGCCAGATCTGCGGGACTTCCGCGTTGAAACGGCGGATATTCTCGTCCATCATGTTGTAACGGTAGCGGCCGCGGAATTCATTGAGAGTTTCGGCCACTTTCGAGACTTCCGGGACAACGATGTTCTTCCAGATGCGGCCGTTCTCCGCCGTGACCTCGGCGCTGATCGGACCGTCGGCGTAGATGTTGTCGCCACTGTGGACAAAGAAGTCCGGCTGGCGCTTGCGCATCGCTTCGTAGATTTTCATGCCGCCGAACTCGGGGTTGATACCCCAGCCCTGGCCTGCGGTATCGCCGCTCCACACGAAACGCACCGGGCGCTTGCCGTCCGGCGACGGCAACGTGCGGAAACTGCCTGTCACGAGTTCGCTGCCAATTTTCAGGTCGGTCGCGCTGTCATAGGAGACGCGCAGGAATATCTTTTCGCCGGAAGGCAGGCCGGTCAACTCGATGCGGCTGGTGAAATCGCTCGCCTCGGTGGCAGTCGGGCCAATGACCTGGCGTGGATTGAGGAAGCTGCCGGTGGTATCGAACTCCACCCGCATGCGGGCCGGGCGGTCGGAGCGTGCCCACACCATGGCGCGGCCGTCGGCAATGTCGCCGATCTGGATCCCATATGGCAGCTTGGGTCGTTCAGATTCGGAAGCAATGATGGCAGGAGCGGCGGTGGACGAGCCGGAGCCACAGCCGGTCAGGCCGAATGCTGCCGTGCCTACCGTGAATGCTCCTGTATGGGTAAGGAAGCGCCTGCGGTTATAGCCAGGATTCGTCATATTTGAACCTCATTGATGTTGGACGGTTCATCAATGTATTTTCGGAATATGACGGGCGAATGAAGAAAGGCCTCTTCGTGCGGGAAGAGGCCTTTCCGGGGGAAAGCGGGGATTACTTGGCTGCTGGAGCTGCTGCCGGTGCAGGCGCCGCGGCCGTGGTCGGGGCCGGGCTCGCCTTCACTTCGGACTTGGTTTCAGCAGGCTTTTCTGCCTTCTTGTGGGTGCCCTTGTGCGCGGTTTTCTTTTCGACTTTTGCTTCGGTCTTGGCTTCTGCTTTCGCTTCTACCTTGGCTTCAGCCGCAGGTGCCGCTGCTGGTGCTGCCGGAGTGGCAGGTGCAACAGGGGTGGTAGCGAAAGCAGCGGTAGCGAACAGGCCGGCGATCAGGGTAGCGATGGTCTTTTTCATGGTGTGTGTCCTTTAAGTCGAGTGAGGGGCTGCGTGTTTGGCAAAAATTACTTGGCTGCTGGAGCTGCGGTGGTGGCTGGGGTTGCAGCCGGTGCAGGCGCCACGGCCGTGGTCGCAGCCGGGCTCGCCTTCACTTCAGACTTGGTTTCGACAGGCTTTTCGGCCTTCTTGTGTGCAGCTTTGTGCACGGATTTCTTCTCGACTTTTGCTTCGGTCTTGGCTTCTGCTTTTGCTTCCACCTTGGCTTCAGCCGCAGGCACAGCGGCCGTTGCTGGAGCGACTGGAGCAACTGGGGTGGTAGCGAAAGCAGCGGTAGCGAACAGGCCGGCGATCAGGGTAGCGATGGTCTTTTTCATGGTAGGTGTCCTTTTAATCAGTAGTCTTTAAGTCGGTTTGGCGAGGATTACTTGGCTGCTGGAGCGGCGGCAGGCGCAGGGGCTGCTGCGGTGGTGGTGCTCGCCTTCACTTCGGATTTGGTTTCAGCAGGCTTTTCAGCTTTCTTGTGCGTGCCTTTGTGTTCGGTTTTCTTCTCGACTTTCGCGTCGGTCTTGGCTTCGACTTTTGCTTCTACCTTGGCGCTGGTGGCTGCAACGGCTGCCGCAGGTGCTACTACAGGCGCTGCAGTGGTTGGAGCAACCGGGGTGGTAGCGAAAGCAGCGGTAGCAAACAGGCCGGCGATCAGGGTAGCGATGGTCTTTTTCATGGTGCGTGTCCTTTGGAAGAAATTGTATAAATCGTTTAGCTAATTATTTTGTTACTTCTTTTCAGCTGCAGGTTTTTGAACTTCCTGCTTAACTTCTTGTTTGACTTCGGCTTTGACTTCAGCCTTCACTTCAGCCTTTACTTCCGGGACCGCTGGGGTAGCTGGAGCAGGAGTTTGTTGTGCGAATGCGGCGCTTGCGAACAGGCCGGCGATCATGGTTGCGATGACTTTTTTCATTTTTAAATCCTCACTATTAGTTGATCTTGTGTAGCGCACTGTTTCCTGTGTCACTGAGCTGAAAACGGGCTCACTCATCAGTGTGTTGACCGTCATTACAAACCCTTACATTTGTCGCAGATTTACAAAACTTTACGCAGGACTCATCGAAGCGACATGCGGCCTCCCTACAGTGGTCCTACCCACCAACCTTTATCAGGAGATGTCATGAACAAGAAGTACTGGATCGCAATTGCCGCAGTTGTCGCCGCCCTGGGCGGTACCGCCGCCTACGCCGGCGGCAGCCACGCAGGAGGTCATGGCCACGAACGCGGGCATAGCCCATGGTCGATGGACGCCGCGCAGGCGGACAAGCACATTCAAACGATGGTGGCGCACATCCTGCCCGACGCCACGGAGGCCCAGAAATCGCGCCTGGCCGAGATCGCCAAGGCCCGTTTCAACGATGTGAAGCCGCTCCACCAGCAGCTGCAGGAGGGGCACGAGGCGATGTCGCGCCAGCTCGCCCAGCCGGCAATCGACCGCGCCGCCCTGGAATCCCTGCGAGCCGATCATGTGAAGAAGATGGACCTGATGTCGCGCCGCGTACTGGCCGCTGCAATGGATGCGGCCGAAGTCCTGACGCCGGAACAGCGCACCAAGTTCAATGGCGCCTTGCATATGATGGCGACGAGCCATATGGGAAGCCATTAAGTTATAGTTTCAACCATGTCCCAACCCCTTGTCCTCATCATCGACGACGACCAGCGCCTGGCGGCCATGGTTGAAACCTATCTGGCCCAGAATGGCCTGCGCGTGGAGCATGCCGGGACCGCGCAGGCAGGGCTGGACCGGCTGGCGCAGGCCGCTCAGGGCAGCTACTCGGCCCTGATCCTGGACCTGATGCTGCCCGACGTCGATGGATTGGAGGTCTGCCGCCGCCTGCGCGGCATGCCGCAACCGCTGCGCAGCCTTCCGGTGTTGATGCTGACGGCCAAGGGCGACCCTCTCGACCGGGTCATCGGCCTCGAGCTCGGCGCCGACGACTATCTGCCGAAGCCTTTTGAGCCGCGTGAGTTGCTGGCGCGTTTGCGTGCCTTGTTGCGCCGACCGACGCTGGCCGACGCGGGTGTGGCGTCGGCCGCCTTACCGCCCTTGCGTTTCGGCCGTCTCGAAATCGATCCCGGCGCACGCATGGTGCGTGTCGATGGCGCCGAGCGTCCGCTGACTGCATACCAGTTCGACCTTTTGATGGCCTTCGCCCAGAGTGCGGGGCGCGTGTTGTCGCGCGAACAATTGATCGATGCGCTCAAAGGTGGCGCGCTGGAGCCATTTGACCGCTCCATTGACGTCCACGTGGGCCGGGTGCGTGCCGCAATTGAGGATGATCCCAAGGCGCCGCGCCGCATCATTACCGTGCGCGGCGCAGGCTATGTTTTCGCGAAGGTCCAGGATGCGTAACTTTGGCTCGCGCATGTACGTGCGCATATACGCGACGCTGCTGGCCTGTATCCTGCTGGCCGTCCTGATGTTTGGCTACATCCACTTTTGGTTCGCTCCGCCGCGTCATATGCCGCGCAATGCGACCATGGCGGTGACGATGCTGCTTCTGATGATCGCGATCGTGATTGCGGCGGGCGCTTATCCTGTCGTGCGGCGCATTACGCGCCGGTTGGAGCACCTGCAAGGCAGTGTGCAGGCTTGGGGGCGGGGCGACCTGGCCGCACGCGTCGACGCCAGGGGCTCGGATGAAGTGGCGCAACTGGCGGCCAGTTTCAACGATTCGGCGGCGCGCATCGAGGCGCTGGTGGTTGCGCAGAAGTCCCTGCTGGCCAATGCCTCGCATGAATTGCGGTCGCCGCTGGCGCGTATCCGGATGGCGGTGGAATTGCTGCAAGACTCGGCCAGCCCGGCGATCCGCCGGGAATTGGCACGCAATATCTCGGAGCTGGACCAGTTGATCGATGAAGTCCTGCTGGCCAGCCGGCTCGACGCGGTTGCCGCAGGACGGTGCGGCGCAGGACGATGTGGACTTCACCGCCATCGTGGCCGAAGAATGCGCGCGGGTCGGCGCGGTGCTGGATGGTGTGGCGCATGCCATGCATGGCGATGCAACGCTGCTGCGGCGCATGGTGCGCAACCTGCTGGAGAACGCACGGCGCCATGGCGGGGAGGCGGAGGTGAGCGTGATGCTCGCCAGCGCTGCCGCTGGAACCATGCTTGAGGTTTGCGACCGCGGCCCGGGTGTGCCGCAGGCCGAGCGTGAGCGGATTTTTGAGCCGTTCTATCGCCTGCCTGGGGCGTCGGAGAAGGCGGGCAGCGTCGGCCTGGGCCTGTCATTGGTGCGCCAGATCGCGCGCCGCCATGGCGGCGAGGTCGAATGCCTGCCGCATGGCGAGCATGGCGCCTGCTTCCGGGTTACGCTCCCGTCAGGCGCTCTGCCATCCGCTTGATGGCGCGCAGCTGGCGGCCGCCCTGCACCGAGTAGTCGGGATCGTCGTAGCCCCACCAGTCCCAACAGGCTTTTGAATTCGGCATCGGGCTGATCGCCGCCGTTTGCGGGTAAAGCACCACGATGCGGTTGGTGTCGGCCCAGGCGTTGTAGCCCGCGTTGCGCGCATAGGTATCCTTGAGGGTGCCGATATCCTGCATGCAGCCATGCAGGGCGATGTGCAGCTTGCAGCCAGCTCCACCGGCCTCACAGCCCGGTGGAATGTAGACGTAGCCGGTGTTGGCCATGCCGTGCGTGGTGGGCGCAGGCAGGAATTCGGACTGGTCGAATTCCTGCAGCTTGCCCGCCGGGGCGGCATTATCGCCGCGTGCTTTCAGCGGGCCGTAGATCCATTGCAGCAGGTTGCCGGCCGCGTCGAAACCGCAATTGCTGATAAATGGCGCAGCCAGGGCGTCGCACTTATTGCCAAAGCTGTCGGTCGGCATGGCATGGCCGGCGGCCAGGTCGCTCTTGAATTGGACTTGCGCGGCTGGGATGAAGGCCGCGTAGTATTTCGCCAGGTCGGCCATCGAGGCCGATGGGACCAGCTTGTCGAGGGTGCCGGAGAACATCCACACGCGGTGCGTGGCCAACTTCGCGACCGGATCGACCTGTCCCGCCTCGGCGCGTTTTCGGGTCACTGCCGCCAGTTCGGCAACGTCGGCGCCTTTGCAGCTGCCGATGGCGTTCATCATGCTGCCTTGCGCGCAGTAATAGCTGCCGCCCGCGATGATCCCGGCGCCAACCACGCTGCCGGAATAGGCGACCTGGTATTGCACCGCCATGAAGGCGCCGGATGAAAGCCCGGAAATCGATACCTGCTGCGTTTTCATCGCTGGTAGTGGGGCCGGCGCGGCCGAGGCTTGCGCGACGACCGCCAGCGCCAACGTGCAGCCGGCAATTGTCATACAATCGGAAATTCGAACGAACCGGAAGAGACTACCCATGCCATCTATCCTCACCAAGTTTGCAGCGCTGTCCGCGCTGAGCCTGAGCGCCGCTGCTGCCTTTGCACAGGCACCTGCCGCGCAACCCGCAGCTGCAACTGTCGCCAACGCGCCAGCTGCGAGCTGCCCCGCCATTCTTAAACAGTCATTCAACCGCCTGCAGGATGATGCGCCGCAGGACTTGTGCCAGTATGCCGGCAAGGTGATCCTGGTCGTCAACACGGCCAGCTATTGCGGCTATACCCCGCAGTACAAAGGACTGGAAGAAGTGTATGCGAAATACTCGGTGAAAGGGCTGGTCGTGCTGGGCTTCCCGTCGAATGATTTCGGCAAGCAGGAGCCGGGCAGCAGCAAGGAGATTGCTGACCTGTGCTACAACACCTATGGCGTGAAGTTCCCGATGTTCGCCAAGTCCGTGGTGTCGGGCGACGCGCCGAACCCGTTTTACGCAAAGCTGATCAAGGCGACCGGCAAGACGCCGGCCTGGAACTTCCATAAATACCTGATCGACCGCAAGGGCAATGTGGTCGAGAGCTTCCCAAGCAAGGTCAAACCGGACGACAAGGCCCTGGTCGAAGCGCTCGAGAAAGCCCTCGCGGGCTGATTACGCGGCGGCGGCCAGCGGTGAGGCGGCGAGGGCAAAGCCTTCGTCCAGCCAGCCGGTGATCCCGCCGGTCATGATCTTCACCGGGCGGCCCAGCTTCGCCAGGCGGATCGCGGCGCGCGCTGCGCCGTTGCAGTGCGCGCCGGCGCAGTAGGTCACGAACACGGTATCCGGCGGGTACTCAGCCAGCCTGGAGCCGATGATCTTGCGGTGAGCCAGGTCCACTGCGCCTGGCACGTGGCCGGCCGCATACTTTTCCGTTCCCCGCACGTCGAGCAGCACGAAATCCTGCTGCGCGGTGCCCATCACGCTGTGGACATCCCAGCAATCCGTTTCAAAACGCAGCGAATCTTCAAAGTGGGCGAGGGCCTCAGTGCTTGGGGCTGCGGCGGCTTCGGTGACGATGGATGGCATCTGAATTCTCCTTTAGCGGTTTGAAAGTGACACCATTCTCGGCCTCCGGCGCCTCGTGCGGCAGTGGCGCGAATGCCGTAATGCGTTAAGATTGCGCCATGAGCGCGAAAAAACACCTGGTCGTGGCGCTGGCCTATGACGGCCTGTGCACCTTCGAATTCGGCTGTACGGTCGAGCTGTTTGCCCTGGACCGTCCGGAGCTGGGCGTGGACTGGTACGACTTTGCCGTCTGCGCAGTCGAGCAGGGGCCGATCCGTGCGGCTGGCGGGATCATGGTGCACGCGCCTTACGATCCTTCGCTGCTGGAGCGGGCCGATACCATCGTGATCCCCGGCTGGCGCGATGCCGACGAGGAGCCGCCGGAAGCGCTTCTCGAGCAGATCCGCGCCGCCCACGCGCGCGGTGCCCGGCTGTGCACCATCTGTTCCGGCGTTTTCATCCTGGCCGCTGCCGGCGTGCTGGATGGGCGGCGCGCCACCACCCACTGGCGCTATGCCGAACGGCTCGCGCGCCGTTATCCGCGCATCCGCGTGCTGGCGGACGACCTGTATGTCGACGAGGGGCAGATCATCACTTCCGCCGGTTCGGCTGCGGGACTGGACATGCTGCTGCACCTGGTGCGGCGCGATTACGGCGCGCGGGTCGGCAATATGGTGGCGCAGCGGCTGGTGGTGGCGCCGCATCGGGAAGGCGGGCAGGCGCAATTCCTGCCGCGCCCCATGGCGCATGATGAGCAGGGCAGGTTGTCACGCCTGATGGACTGGCTGCGCAGCCACCCGGCCGAGCCGCATACAGTGGCCAGCATGGCCGAGCGCGCGGCCATGAGCCCACGGACCTTGCAGCGCCAATTCCAGGATGCCACCGGCATGGGACCGGTCGAATGGCTGGCGCGTGAGCGGGTAGCTATTGCGAAGGATTTGCTCGAGTCGCCGGACATCGCGCTGGCCCAGGTAGCCGAGCGGGCCGGCTTTGGCTCGGAAGAGTCGCTGCGCCACCATTTCCGCCGCGTTGCCTCAACCACCCCGGGCGCATACCGGCGAGCTTTCCTTGTCACGGCCAATCGTGCGGCATAAGCTGAGGACTCACTTCACAAGGAGATTCAAATGGCTTATGTCGATGGATTCATTGTGCCGGTTCCCAGCAAGAACATGGATGCTTACCTGGAGATGTCGCGCCAGTGTGCAAAGGTGTGGCGCGAATACGGCGCGACGGAATACCGCGAAACAGTTGCCGATGATGTGAAAGTGGGTGTTCACACCTCCTTCCCGCAAGCGGTCAAGCTAGAGGATGGCGAGGTGGTGGTGTTCTCGTGGATTATCTATCCTTCGCGCGAGGTGCGCGATTCCTGCAACGAGAAGGTCATGTCCGACCCGCGCATGAAGGAAATGATGGATCCCGCCAAGATGCCGTTCGATGGCAAACGGCTGATCTACGGCGGCTTTGAGATGGTGATAGATTTATAGTCACTCAAACATTGTTGCAGAATGGACTCATGGTGGGTTTTGGGGGAAGCGCTTGGCGTATGATCAAGCGACACCTTTCCTCCAGCCCGTCATGAAACGATTGCCGGCGTTACCCGATAACCCATTCTTCGTTCGCTCCGCGGCCTTGCTCGTGGTCCTGGCCGCGCTGGTCACGGCATTCACCTTGTATGCGCGAAAAGAGTTGCGTGTCGACGCCATCAATGTGCAGCGCGAGCAATCCTTGACGTTGATGGATGAATTGCGTCAGTCGTCGCAGGACCTGACCAAGCTGGCGCGTTCATACGCCGCGACCGGCAAGTCGCACTATCGCCGCTATTTCGAGGAAGTGCTGGCTATCCGCGATGGCTTGCAGCCGCGGCCCGAGCGCTATGACGGCGTGTATTGGGATCTTGTGCTGGCCGACGGCAGCCGGCCTCGCCCTTTCAGCGCCGAACGCACGCCTTTATTGGAGCGCATGCGGAAGGCAGGCTTCACGGCATCTGAGCTATACCTGCTGCAAGACTCGAAGCGCCGTTCCGACTCCTTGACCAAGATGGAATACGAGGCCATGGAGCTGGCTGCGGACGGCAAGCTGGAGCAGTCGGACTCTGCGTTGTTCGGCGACCGCTACGACCGGGCCAAACGGGACATCATGCAATCAATCGACGTCGCCTTCGTGGCGATTGATGAACGGACGCGCGAAGCGGTTGCCGGAGCCCAGGCGGAGGCAATCACGCTGCGCACGGTCGTGGTGGTGCTCGGCGTACTCAGCATGGCCATGCTGGTCGAGCTCTATTTCGCGACGCGCCGCACGCTGGGCGGTACGATGGGTGAAATCCATGAAGTCATGCTCGACCTGGCGGAGGGCCGTTTGGGCCGCGTGCTCGCGGCGCGCAAGCAGGACAGCGTGCTCGGATGGTTGGGACAGATGCAGCATGACCTGCAGGACGCCGACCAGCAAAAACGGGAATCGGCGCGCCAGCTGCAGGAATCGTTCGAGCGCCTGGACAAGATCGCCCGCATGGTGCCGGGAATGGTGCATGTGTTCCAGCGTCGTGCGGATGGCAACCTGAGTTTTCCCTACGCCAGCAATGCGATGCATGGCTTGTACGGCACCGATCCCGAGTGCGTACGCAACGACGCGGCGCTGCTGCTGGATAAGCTGCATCCGGATGACCGCTCGGTGGTGCGCGACTCCATGATGGAGTCGGTACGAACGTTAGCGCCATGGCATATCGAATACCGTGTCACTCAGGACGAAAGCACAGACCGCTGGCTGTTGAACAGCGCCGTGCCGGAGCGGCAGCCGGACGGCAGCGTCCTATGGTTCGGCTATACCACCGACGTGACGGACAGGCGACGCGCTGTGGAAGAATCCAGGGTGGCTGCAATCGCCTTCGATACCAAAGAGGGCATGCTGGTCACCGATGCGGCCGGGCGCATCCTGCGGGTCAACCGCGCGCTCGCCACGCTTAGTGGTTATTCCCTGGCTGAACTGGCCGGCGATACTCCGCAGCGCCTGTACTCCTTGCCCGGCGAGCCCGCACTGCAGGCAACCATCGCAGTCGCCATCGGACAGCACGATACCTGGGAAGGCGAGATCGAATTGCGCCGCAAGGATGGGCAGCGAATGCCCGGTCCTGACCTCCATCACGGCAGTGCGTGGATTGGCCGGCGAGGTAACGCATTATGTGCACATGTTTGTCGACAACTCGGAACGCAAGGCGCGCGAAGAGCTGGTGCGGCGCCTTGCCTACTTCGATGCGCTGACCGGCTTACCGAACCGGCGCATGCTGATGGACCGGCTGCAGCAGGCTTTGTATTCCAGTGGTCGGAGCAAGCGGCACGGAGCTCTCTGCTTCATCGACCTGGACAAGTTCAAGGCGCTTAATGACACGCATGGCCACGAATACGGCGACCGCCTGTTGCAGCAGGTGGCGCAACGGCTGCAGGACTGCGTGCGCGCCGGAGACACGGTTAGCGCGCCTCGGCGGCGACGAGTTTGTCCTGGTGCTGGAAACCCTCGATGCCGAAGCGGTGAACGCGTACCAGCAGGCGCAGGGCGTTGGTGCCAAGGTGCTGGCTGCGCTGGCCAAGCCGTTCCAGCTGGACGACCTGGAATGGAATTGCTCCGGCAGTCTTGGGCTGACCCTGTTCGGGCCTCATCCGGCAGAGCCGGATATGCTGCTGAAACAGGCAGACATGGCGATGTACGAGGCGAAGAAGGCCGGGCGCAACGCCTTGCGCTGCTATTCGGCCTGAGAGGCAGGCGCGAGCACCACCCGCATCGCACCGCGCAGGGAATTGCAGACCACGATTTCCTGCGCGGCGAGCAGCATGTCGCGCGTGACGATGCGCTCTTGCGCGCCCCAGGCCTCGATGATCACGGCGCGCATCACGCCGGGCAGCATGCCGGTGGATAAGGGCGGCGTTATCCACATGCCATCCATGCGGATGAAGACATTGCTGCGTCCTCCTTCCGTCAACTCACCGCGCTCATTGAAGAACAGTTTGTCGAACGCGCCCTGGGCGTCGGCGGCTTTCCACGCCGCGTCATAGCGTTCGCGGATGGTGGATTTGTGACGCAGGAAAAGGTCGCTGCTGTCGGTTGCCTCGTCGGCCAGCAGCACGCGCACCGGCTCCTGCAACGGCACCAGCGCGCCTGTCTGCACGGCGAATGCACCGGCGCAGTTCATTGCGAGCCGCAGGCGGTGCGGCTGGCCGGCAGGCAGGGCCTGGCACGCGAGCGTGAGGTAGGCACGTGCGGCGGCTTCGTCCCAGGCGAAGCCGAAATAGCGCGCGGAGGTTTGCAGTCGCTGGAGGTGGCGTTCGACGTGGCGGGCGCCGGTCTCGCGGGTGGCATGCATGGTTTCGAACAGTTCGAAATCGTTCGACAGGCCGGTCAGGAAGCGGGCTTTCAGCTGGCATTCGGCGAATTCGTCGTGCGGCTCGCTATCGTAGACGATGCCAGCGCCGACGCCCATCACACCCTTGCGGATACCGCTTTCCTCGGCTTGCAGCGTGAGTGTGCGGATCGGCACGTTCAGGCAGAAATCACCGTCCGGGGCAAACCAGCCGATGGCGCCGGTGTAGATGCCGCGTGCATCGGGCTCCAGCTCGGCGATGATTTCCATGGTGCGCTTCTTGGGCGCGCCGGTGATGGAGCCGCAGGGGTAGAGCGCAGAGAAGATGTCCTGCAGCGTCGCGCCTTGGCGCAGGCGTGCCTGCACGGTGGAGGTCATCTGCAGCACGCTGCTGAAGCGGGTGACTTCGAACAGCTTCGGTACTTCGACGCTGCCGGTGGCCGCCACGCGGCCGATGTCGTTGCGCAGCAGGTCGACGATCATCAGGTTTTCGGCGCGGTTCTTCGGGTCGGCTGCCAGGGCGGCGGCGCGGCGCGCGTTTTCCGTTTCGTCGGCCGCGGCGGGGGCGGTGCCTTTCATCGGGCGCGCGGTCAGGGTGTCGCCTTCCTTGCGCACGAACAGTTCCGGCGACAGCGACAGCACGGCGCGGCCGTCATCGAAGCCGATCAGGGCCCCGTATGGTACGGGCTGGCGGGCGCGCAAGCGCTGGTAGAGCGCGAACGGCGATCCGAACGCGTCGAAGTGCAGGCGGTAGGTGTAGTTGACCTGGTAGGTGTCGCCGGCCGCGATGTAGTCGCGGATGCGTTGGATGGCGTCGACAAACTGCGCCTCGCTCACATTGGCGCGGATGCCTGCCACTCCGGCCGGGCCGGCATCGGGGCCGGCCTGTGCCGCCAGCCAGGCGGCAACCTCGGCTTGCGACATCTGGTCGCAGCGCTCGAACAACAGTACCTGCGCCAAAGCCGGTGCGCCGGGCGCCGCGGCGCGCGGCTTCACGCCAACGATATGGTGACCCAATTCGTAGCTGAGGACCGGCACCGCGTGCAAGCCGCGTGCGAGCGCCTGCTCCATCCCGGCCAGCACGCCAGGCCAGCCGGCGAAGTCGCTGCAGGCGAGGGTGGCGTGATGACCGGTGTAGAGACGGGAAGAGCGGCCAGCACCGGTGGCTGGATCGACGCTAGCGTCGTCCAGCAAAGCAAAGGTCAAGCAGTTCAATTCAGCAGCAATGCAATCTGGACGGCTGAGTCCTGCGAAGGATTCGACTTGAAGCCGCTCTTGGCGTATCGGTGCCAGCGCCCGAGCACGAAGCTGACCAGCAGCCCTGCGCGGGCGCTCACGTCAGCCTCGTGGGCCTGGCCTTCGGCCGCTGCAGCACGCAGCGCCTGTTTCAGTGACAGTTCCACGCGGTCGTAGAACTGGTTCATGCGCTGCTGCAGGCGCTCGTCTTCGTTGACCAGCGCGTCGCCGATCAGCACCCGGGTCATGCCCGGGTTGCTGCTGGAGAAATGCAGCAGCATGCCCAGGATGTCGCGCGCCTGGGCCAGGCCGTCGGCCTGCTTATCGGCGATCTGGTTGATCAGGCCGAATACGGTGGACTCGATGAACTCGATCAGGCCCTCGAACATCTGGGCCTTGCTGGCGAAATGGCGGTACAGCGCCGCCTCGGATACATCCAGCTTGCGCGCCAGCGCAGCCGTGGTGATCTTTTCTCCTTTTGGATGCTCCAGCATTTCAGCCAGTGCCTGGAGGATTTGCAGCTTGCGCTGTCCGGGCTGTGTACTTGCCATGGGTTTTGGACCTGTTTATTTAGATTTCAGCAGCTTTTTAACTGATTTTACTTTGACATCGAGCCATGCCGGTTTTTTCCCCGGCTTCAGCAGGTATTGCGTCACCCACACCGTGCGCATGCCCAGCGCATGTGCCGATCGCAGGTTATCCAGCGTGTCTTCGACAAGGATACACCGGCGCGGGTCCAGGCCCTTCCGGCGCATCAGCCGCCGCAGCATGATGCGCGACGGCTTGGGGCGCAACTGGCGATGGACATGCATCGATTCGATGGTGATCTGGTCGCTGAAATGGCGGCCGATGCCCATGTGTCCCACCACCTGGCGCGCGTAATCGCGCGGCGCATTGGTCAGCAGGATTTTACGCCCCGGCAGGCGGCGCAGCAGTTGGCCCAGGCCGCGCTCAAACCGGATCATTTCCTCGATGTCGGGCAGGTCGTGCGTCTCGCGCAGGAAATGGGCCGCATCGACGCCGTGGTGGCGCACCAGCCCGAGCAGGGTGGCGCCATAGCGTTGCCAGTAAAGGGCGCGGGTGGCGCTGATTTCCTCCGCACTGGCCGGCGTTTTGCCATCGCCCAGCACGCGCGCCATGTATGCGTTCATCTTCTCCACCATGGCGGGGAAGATGGCATGCGAGGCATTGTGCAGCGTGTTGTCCAGGTCGAACAGCCAGACCGGTGCCAAAGGTTTAATATTCACGATCTACCTGGAGAGACTATGCGACGCACGATTATAGTGATGTTTTGCCTTCTGCTTGGCCTGAGCTTTGCGGCCACCGCCGCGCCGCCGGCGCGCGGTGCCCTGTACAAGCTGGAATACGCAGGCAACACATCCTGGCTGTTCGGCACCATCCACGTCGGCATCCCCGACTTTTATCCGCTCGAACCGCGCGTCACGCAGGCCATGGAGCGCGCCACGGCGGTGGCGCTGGAAGTCGACCCTGCCGCCGATCCTGCCAAGTCGATGGCCGTCATGCGCGAATACGGCCTGTACGCGCCCGGCTCCGGCAGCGCCATGACCGATATCCGGCCCGAATACCGCCCGCGCCTGGAAAGCATGTTGAAGAAGCACGGCATCGCCCCCGAAATGGTGGCGTCGATGAAGCCATGGCTGATCGTCATGATGATCACCATCGGCGAATACCGCGCCCTGGGCTACCGTCCGGAACTGGGCGTCGACCTGCAACTGGCGCGCACCGCGCATGGCCGCAAACAGCGCGTGGTGGAGCTGGAATCGGTGGGCGGCCAGGCAGCGCTGTTCGGGCGCCTGACACCGCAGGAGCAGGCCCGCTTCCTGGAAGACAGCCTGGATACCTTTGAAGACAGCAAGCAGGGCGTGCAGCCGCGCGACCTGGTCGAAGCCTGGGCTTCCGCCGATGCGGCGAAGTTCGAGGTGCTGGCGCGCGAAGTGGAAGAGGACAAGACCTTCTCCGGCAAATTCATGAAACAGGTGTTGCTGACCGAGCGCAATCCTGTGCTGGCCGACGGCATCGTGGAAATGATGAAAAAAGAACAGCACAGGTTTTGCCGCAATCGGCACTCTGCATCTTGTCGGAACGGGGAATGTTGCGGAACTGCTGCGCCAGCGTGGCGTGAAAGTAGAGCGGATCTACTAAGGAGAATGGTGCCCTTGACGTGGATTGAACACGTGGCCTCTCCCTTACCAAGGGAGTGCTCTACCACTGAGCTACAAGGGCATTCACGTTTTCGGCGGCTGTTGCAAGCCGCCAAAAATTTTAGTGAGACCGGATCATAGTGCCAAAAGCCTGTTCGGTCAAGACTTCCAGCAACAGGCTGTGTTCAATTCGCCCGTCGATGATGTGCACGGTGTTCACGCCGGACTTGGCGGCGTCCAGTGCGGAAGAGATTTTTGGCAGCATGCCGCCCGAAATCGTACCGTCTGCGAACATCTCGTCGATTTCACGCGCCGACAGGTCGGTCACCAGGTTGCCGTTCTTGTCCTGCACGCCGGCGATGTTGGTCATCATGATCAGCTTTTCAGCTTTCAGGATTTCGGCGATCTTGCCGGCGACAACGTCGGCATTGATGTTGTAAGCCTGGCCGTCCTTGCCGAAACCGATCGGGGAAATAATTGGAATAAAGGCATCATCCTGCAGGGCTTTCACCACGGCCGGGTTGATCGCTTCGATCTCGCCGACGAAGCCGATGTCCAGGAACTGGCCTGGCTTTTCCTTGTCCGGCATCGCCATTTTGCGGGCGCGGATCAGGCCACCGTCCTTGCCGGTCAGGCCAACCGCCTGGCCGCCGTAATGGTTGATCAGCATGACGATGTCCTGCTGCACCTCGCCGCCCAGCACCCACTCCACCACTTCCATGGTTTCTTCGTCGGTAATACGCATGCCCTGCACGAAGGTCCCCTGCTTGCCGATCTTCTTCAGCGCATTGTCGATCTGCGGGCCGCCACCGTGCACCACGACCGGGTTCATGCCCACCAGTTTCAGCAGGATCAGGTCGCGCGCGAAGCCGTGCTTCAGGCGCTCTTCGGTCATGGCATTGCCGCCGTATTTGATGACGATGGTTTTGCCGTGGTAATTACGGATGTACGGCAGCGCCTCGGCCAGGATCTGAGCCTTGACTTGGGGCGTGACGCCGCTCAGGTCAGTGGACATATCCGGGTCGTGGACTGGCAGGTTGCTCATGGCGAAATTCCAGAAAAAAGGTCAATGGTGCGCATTATAGGGCCAATCGAGTTGTAATTTACGGTTTGATCCGCTAGTCTGGCCTTCTCCCCTACGCATAATTGCATTGATGATATGAGCACCTGTGAGCGTTGCGGCGCCGAGTTCCACTGCGCCATGGCCGATGCGCCATCCGGGCAGAAGCCGACCGGGGCGCCGGGCGAGACGCCATGCTGGTGCACCTTCCTGCCGCCGGCCATACCGGTTCCAGGAACCGAGGCGGTGGGATGCTGGTGTCCTGCATGCTTGCGTGCCCATATCGCCACCCTGGAAACTCGAACTGATGTTGCTTGAGCCTGACCTGCTCGGCTTTATCGCCGCCTTTTGCACCACTTTCGCTTTTGTACCCCAAGTCCTGCTGGTTTGGCGCCAGCGTCACGCCGACGGCATTTCCACCGGCATGTACCTGATCTTCAGCGTCGGCGTGCTTCTGTGGCTGCTATATGGCCTGCAAACCAAGGCCTGGCCGGTGATTATCGCCAATGGCATCACCCTGGTGCTGGCCCTGTGCGTGCTGGCGATGAAACTGCACTTTTCGCGGCGCTGAAAAAGCGCATCATCTCGCGGCTGGCGTCCGGCCCGCGCGGATCGGTGTAGCTGCCTTCCGCACTGCCGCCAGACCAGGCGTGGCCGGCGCCATGAATCACCCAATGTTCGCCCAGCGGCGAGCCATCTTCCAGCCAGTGCGCCTTCAGCGTGAAAGAGTGGCCGTCGGGTACCTGGCCCGCTAGCGTGGCAGGACTGGCCTGTTCGCCTAGCGGATGGCTGCGCAAGCCCTGCGCCAGCACTTCTTCGCCATTCGCAGGGTGCACGGTGCGGTCCTGGTCCCCGTGGAAAACGATGACCGGCTGGCCCGCCGTCAGGGCCGCCTGCGCGCGCGCGGCGCCACGCCGCATGGCCAGCAGCGCCGAGGGGAGGTCGCGCGCGGCGGCGAACGGCAGGCCGGAGTGCACGCCGACGGCGGCAAACAGGTCCGGATACAGGGTGCCAACGATGACCGCCATGGCGCCGCCGGCCGACAGCCCAGCGATGTAAACCTCGCTTTGCAGTACCGGATAGTGCGCCATGACGTCGCGCGCCATGGCCGCGATGATCGCTGGTTCGCCCTGGCCGCGCTCCTGGTCGAGGGCACTGAACCAGTTCCAACATCGGGTGTGATTGGCGTCCGGCGTTTGCGCCGGATACAGCACCAGGCAGCCACGCTCTTCGGCCACCGCATTCATTTGCGTGCCGGCGGCGAAATCGTCGGGGTCCTGCAGGCAGCCATGCAACATCACCAGCAGGGGCATCGGTTGGCCTTCGTAACAGGAAGGCACATACAGCTTGTAACTGCGGCTACCGGCACGGCAATCGAAATCGCCGCCGATGAATTGCGGTTGCGCAGGGCCGGGGCGATCCATGCGGCGGCGCGCGAGTTGGCCCAGCGCGCGGGAAAACCAATGGCGATCGAGCTTCATAAGCACCTCGGAGGCTGGTTGGTCAGGTTGTCTCCTCGCCATTCTTTATTGTTCTGGTGCGTCATCAGTATATGGCCATTCCGGGCATTTTTACCGCACTGCGGTAAAATGTCGGCCATGAGTACTGAACTGCCGCCAGGCGCGCCGGAACTGGCCACGCCCGTGCCATCCCCCTGCATCAGCCTGTGCAAGATGAACCAGGACAGCGGTTATTGCGAAGGTTGCCTGCGCACCATCGATGAAATCGTCGCCTGGTCGCGTGCCGACGACGCTTACAAGCGCGCCGTGTGGGCCGAGCTGCGCCGCCGTGAGCAACTGATCGACTTTGACTGACGCAATGAAGCTACACCCATCCATCCACGTTTTCGAACGCGGCTGGCTCTCCTCCAATAATGTCCTGCTGTTGGGCCGACATGACGCGGCCATGATCGACAGCGGCTACGTCGCGCACAAGCAGCAGACGCTCGACCTGGTGCGGCACGCCCTGCACGGCCGCCGCCTGGACCGCCTGTACACCACGCACCTGCATTCCGACCACTGCGGCGGCAATGCGGCGCTGCAGGCGCACTTCGGCTGCAACACTTACATCCCCGAGCCGGAAGCCGACAAAGTGCGGCACTGGGACGAGGAGGCGCTCAGTTTCAAAGCCACCGGCCAGCAATGCGAACGATTTTCCATCGACGGCGTGATCGCCGCCGGTGAAACGCTGACGCTGGGCGACCTGGAATGGCAGGTGCTGGGCGCGCCGGGCCACCATGCCCACTCCGTGATCTTCTACTGCCCATCGGAGAAGGTGCTGGTATCGGCCGACGCGCTGTGGCAAAACGGCTTCGGCGTGATTTTCCCCGAGCTGGAAGGCGATGAAGGCTTTGCCGAAGCTGCAGCCACCCTGGACGTGATCGCCGGCCTGGACGTGAAAGTCGTAATCCCTGGCCATGGCGCCGTGTTCGACGATGTGGAAGCCGCACTGTCGCGCGCCCGCCGCCGCCTCGATTTCCTGTCGGCCGACCCCAAGCGCAATGCGGAGTACGCGGTCAAAGTCCTGCTCAAATTCCTGCTGCTGGAGCGCCAAAGCATGCCGGCAGCCGACGTAGTCCCCCTGTTCGCCTCGATCCCCCTGATGCAAGCCATCGCCAGCCGCCACCTCGGCATGAGCACCGAGCAACTGGCCGCCTGGGCCATCAAGCAACTGGTACGCGCCTGCAGCGCCCGCGTCGAAAACGACATCCTCCTCAACGACGGCTGACTTCGTGTCACACCGTGGGGTCACACCCGAAGTGTGACACGAACCCATCTATTTCATAGCCGAGCCCGTGTCACACTCGGGGTGTGACCCCAAGGTGTGACACGGGCTCGGCTATACTGGGCTGCATGAGCGCCCAATCCCCGCATGTCCGGCATGTAAGGCAGGTTCTTTTATGGCCCTTGCGGTTGATGCCGCCTGATGGGGCGGAGCGTGCGCATGCGCGGCCTTGGGAACTTCTGGGCGCTGATTCGCCGTGGCGCGAAGTGACTTCAGCGCAGGATGCGAGCGCTGCGTTCCAGGAGCGCTATTACACCGAGTTCGTCAGCTTCCTGCCCTATGTGCAGCGTTTCCTGTTTGGCGCCGGCCAGCGCCGTATCTTCCGCCGCAAGGATATCGCCAGGGTGCGCGTGACGACCCATCCCGGCGCCGCACCACGCGTGCTGGATGTGCACAATCTCTGCCTGCATTTCTTCTTCGACGTCGATATCGTGCTGCTGGTAATGGAAGTCGGCGCCAGCGACCTGCCGTTCGATGAAGCGCAGGAGCTGCTATACCGCTTCGGCCGCGCCTACCCGGCCGGCTGGGACGACGCGGGCAACGCGCTGCATTGCATGCACGGCGTTGAATGGCTCGATGCCGATGGCCGCCTGCTGGTGCAAACGGATGCGCAGGAGCGGCAAGCTTTCATTGACCATGTGGTGCGCCACCAGGCGCCGCGCATCGCCTCGCACTGGCGCTACCTGCTGGAGCCGATGGAGCCGGATGCACCCGGAGCCACGGCAGCGCTGCGCTACCGCCAGGTAGAGTATTACCGCATGCCGATGATGGCTTACCTCGCCGTTGACCGGCCAAGCGAGCTGTCGCCGGCTGATTTCGCGGCCTTGGGCACGATGGCGGGAACCTCTTCCGCGCCGGCCGATGCCCAGCGTACGCAGTCGGACGGGGTGGACCGCCGCTATTTTTACGACCGCTTCTGGTGTGACGGCGGGGCCGCCCCTTACACGCGCTACGTCTGCAGCGGCTACGCGCTGCTTGTCGTCGGCGACGCAGCCTCGCAATTCTTCTGCTGCAAGGAGCGTGGCGTGCTGTCGCAATTTCGCCACCAGCACTTCCTGCTTTTCATGATCGCCCACCTGCAGAAGGCGTCGCTGCTGATGTTCTCCGACCGCCTGGCGGAAGCGCTGACGGAGCTGCAGGTGGCTGATGCGGATAGCGTGCGCTCGTTCAAGCGCCGTATCCGCTACTCCTTTGAGAGCTTCTTGCGCTTCACGCACCGCTACTGGTTCACGGAAGTCTCGGACCAGCAGCAGATCCGTGCCCTGTTCCGGATGTGCGGCCAGCATCTCGACATCGAACGTGCCTACGCGGAAGTGAAAACCCGTGTGGCTGATATGAACGGCTACCTGGAGGCCGACAGCCTGCGGCGCCAGGCCAATACCGTGGTGCGCCTGACGGTGGTCACCATCTTCGGCATGATCGGCACCATTACCACCGGCTTCCTCGGCATGAACCTGCTGGCCGAAGCCGATGCGCCGACGTCGCGCCGGGTGTGGATCTTCGCTTCGGTGTTCGTCATCACCACCGCACTGACGGTCTACACCATGGCGAAATCCAAGCGCCTGTCCGATTTTCTCGATGCGCTGTCGGACGAACGCCTTTCCATCTGGACCAAGGTGAAGGCCCTGGCCTCGGTGTGGCGTTCCTAAATTGACAATACTATACGGGCACTGCAAGATCAGGTTTTCCATCGCCTGTGAAGCCGTCATGAAGCCAAGCCGTATCGCCGCTGCAGTTGCCCTTTGTTTCTCCCTGCAGGGAATTGCCTGCGCCAACAATGCGCCGATCTCGCGCGTGACCCTGTATTCCGGGATCGCCAGCGTGGAGCGCAGCGCCCAGGTTTCCCCTGGCATGAGGGAGCTTGAAATCACCGGCCTGCCGGCCAATTTCGATGCGCAGACGCTGCGCATCCAGGCCTCGCCGGGAGTGCAGGTCGGACAGGTCGTGACGCGTGATGTGGGGCAGGCGGATGCGGTCAGCCCGCGCGAGGCGGAGCTGGAGGCGAAATTGCAGGCATTGGAAGACAGCCGCGATTTGCTGAATGTGGAGATCGAGTCGTCCGTCCTGGTGAAGAATTACCTGTCCAAGCTGAATGGCGGCGAGGGCGTTCCGAGCCAGGTTGACGGCAAGTCGCTCGCTGCCGCGGTCGACACGATCAAGCGCGGTGGCCGCGAGGCGCTGGCGCAGATCCAGCGCACCCAGGTTCAACTGCGCGAGATCGACAAGAAGATCAAGACCGTGCAACGCGAATTGGAAAAAAGTGCGCAGCGGGGCACGCGACCAGCGCAGTATCACTATTGCTGTCGCTGCGCAGCAGGCCGGCAGCGTCCAAGTGTCCTACCAGGTGAACCGCGCGGGCTGGAAGCCTGCTTACCGCGCTTCCTTGAACTCCACCACGTCCACCATTGACCTTGAACGCATGGCTGTGGTGGCGCAGAAGTCCGGCGAGGACTGGACCGGTGTCGAGATGCGGCTGTCTACCGGCCAGCCGCGCCTGTCGCCGCAGGCGCCTGAACCTGTGCCGCAGCGTTTGACCTACTACCCGCCACGGCCGCCGCAGGAATCGCGCGCGTTGGCGGAGCCGATGTACGTACCGGCGCCCCCCTGCGGCCCCGGTGGCGGTTGCCGGATCACGCATTGCGTCGGACAACTTCATCCCTCCTGTACTTGAGACGCAAGGCACCTTCGATACAGAATTCTCCGTGCCGAACCGGGTCACCCTGGCCTCCGACGGCCGCGAAATTACCCTGCCCCTGTCGACCCTGAAGGTCGCCGCCAAGCAGCGCGTTCGCGTGGTTCCTCGCCAGGAAAAATTCGCCGTGATCACGGCGGAAGCAGAGCGTCCCACTGGCGTCTGGTTGAGCGGAAATATCCAGCTGTTCCGCGATGGCGGCTATGTCGGCGCTACCTACTGGAATACCCAGACTTCGGACAAGCTGGCGCTGTCCTTCGGCCGCGATGAGCTGGTGCGCGTCACGGTTGATCGCGCGGACCAGCAGTCAGGCAGCCGCGGTTTCCTGTCGCAGCGCGGCGAGCAGCAGGTCGCCGATGTGTTCACCATCAGCAGCTTCCACAAGGCGCCGGTCGAACTGCTGGTGCTGGAATCCACGCCGGTCAGCGCGTCGGAAGAGATCAAGGTAAAGCAGACGTTCTCGCCGCAGCCGGGCATCGCGGCGTGGGAGCAACGCCAGGGCGTCGTTGGTTGGGAAAAAACCATGGCGCCCAACGAGACCATGAAGATCAACGTCGGCTACACCATCAGCTATCCCAAAGAAGGTACAGTAAGCGGCATGCATAATTTCTAAGGACAGGTCCATGACACTACCCGCCGTATTGCAGAATCTGACGCTCCCAGTCATTGCTTCGCCGATGTTCATCGCCAGCGGCCCCCGCGCTGGTGGCTGCGCAGTGCAAGGCGGGCATTGTCGGTTCTTTCCCGGCGCTGAACGCGCGGCCGAAAGAGCTGCTCGATACCTGGTTGACCGACCTGCAGAAGGAACTTGCCGACTACCAGGCCGAGAATCCCGGCGTGCGCGTGGGTCCGATTGCGGTCAATCAGATCGTCCACCATTCGAATGAACGGTTGGAGCACGATGTGGAAGTGTGCGTGCGCCACAAGGTGCCAATCATCATTTCCTCCTTGCGCGCACCGCCTGTGGAAATGTTGGATGCTATCCACAGCTACGGTGGCATCGTGCTGCATGACGTGGTCAATATCCGCCATGCGCAAAAGGCGCTGGAAGCGGGCGTCGATGGCCTGATCCTGGTTGCCAGCGGCGCGGGCGGCCATGCCGGCACGATGTCGCCTTTTGCGCTGGTGGGCGAGGTGCGGCGCTTCTTCGACGGCCCTCTGGCGCTGTCCGGATCGATTGCGACCGGCGATGCGGTGTTGGCCGCGCAGGCGATGGGCGCCGACTTTGCCTATATCGGCTCGCGCTTCCTGGCCACGCAGGAATCAAACGTCACCGAAGACTACCGTGAAGCCATCATCGAATCGTCGGCGGCGGACGTGGTCTACACCAACCTGTTTACGGGCGTGCATGGCAACTACCTGAAGAAGTCCATCGTGGCGGGCCGGCCCTCGATCCGGAGAACCTGCCGGAATCGGACAAGACGAAAATGAGCTTCAACAGTGGCACTGCCAAAGCCTGGCGCGATATCTGGGGGCGCAGGCCAGGGTGTCGGCTTGATGCACGACGTGCCGACAACCGCCGAACTGGTGGAACGGCTGAAGACGGAATACAACGCTGCGCGCCGCTCGCCTGCAGCTTCGCACGTAATAAATGCGCGCGTTTTCGTAATGTTTTTGTAAGCGCTCATTACGAGGCGTGAACGCAATCACCGGGCTGTGGCCGCCGCTCTGTAAAGTTTTTGTAAGCGCGGGCCCCCGCTTCTTCTGCAAAATCCTCATAAGAATCAACGGTTTTGCGCCCGCTACTTCGCACGCGATGGCGTCGCTGGTGTCACATTTTTTCACGGTGTTAGCATGAATTTACTGATCGACAACACCCCGTGGAGAAGCCTCCGTGCCAAACCAGCCGTATCCTGCGAGCCGCACTAGTTCTGGCGCTGACGTGCTCCAGCGCCGTACGCGCCGGCACCCTGGTGCTGGAGAGCTGGCGGGGTTGACGACAAGGCCCCTGTGGGAGGACCGTGCTGCTGCCTGCGTTTCGAACGCAAGTACCCCCGGCATCTCGGTAAAGTTCTCGCCTACCGCTCCCCACTGAATACGACACCAGCCTGGCCGCGCGCCTTGGCAACGGCACCGCAGGCGATATGCTGGCCTGCCGTCCCTTCGATACTTCGCTGTTGCTGTATCGCCGCGGCTACCTCGAAAAGCTGAATGGCAAGGCCGGCATGGAGAACTTCGCGCCTGGTTCCCTGGTCGCCTGGCAGACCGACGATGGCAAGGATATCTTCTGCATGCCGGTCGCCTCGGTGATCCACGGCTTCCTGTACAACAAGAAGATCTTCCGCAAGCTTGGCCTGCAGCCGCCCGCGACGGAAGCGGAGTTCTTCGGTGTGCTGGATGCAGTCCGTAAAAGCCAGTACGCGCCGCTGGCGCTGGGCACCGCCGACGAATGGCTGTCCAGCCAGACTGTGTTCACCAACATCGGGCCGAATTATTGGGGCGGGGAGCAGGGGCAGGCGCGCGCTGATTGCCGGCAAAGCGAAATTCACCGATGCGCCTTTCGTGGCCGCGTTCGAATTTGAGGCACGCCTGGCAGCGTACCTGCCGAAGTCGGCCCCGGTGCAGACCTACCGCGATGCGCAGCTCCTTTTCGCCCAGGGCGGCGCGGCAATCTACCCAGCCGGCTCCTGGGACATCTCCTATTTCAACCAGTTCCCTGAGCTTGAGCTAGGCGTCTTCGCGCCACCGGTGCAACTGGTGGGTGACCGCTGCCAGATTTCCGACCACATGGACATCGGTATCGGCATCAACCGCAAATCGCGCAACAAGGCCGATGCCTACAAGTTCCTGGCCTGGCTCGGCTCGCAGGAATTCGCTGATTTGTACACCAATCGCGTGATCGGCTTCTTCACGCTATCGAACCACCTGATCGCCGTGCGCGATCCGCTGGCCAAGCAGATGGCCGCCTGGCGCACGAGCTGCGATTCGAACTTTCGGCTCAACGCGCTGATCATGAACCGCGGCTTGCCCAATATGGAAAGCGAGCTGTGGTCAGTGAATGCGCAAGTCTTGAACGGGAAGCTGGGCGCACGCGAGGCGGCGGCCCGCATACAGAATGGTTTTGCCAAGTGGTATCTGCCACAGCAGGAATGATCACACTCCCCCAAGCAGTGTGTTGGCCCCGGCATGGGGAGTATGCCGGGGAATTTTTTGCAGCGCTTTAGAGACGATAAGGAAAAAGAAATGAACGGAGCACCGCTAGGAAGGAAGAAACTACCGCAGTTGATCGCGCTGATGTTCGGCACGCTGGCACTGCATCATGTGCAGGCACAGACTGCAGACGGCAACGATGCCTTGCAGTCTGTGGAGGTTCGCGGCATTCGCGAAACGCTGAAACGCAACCTGGCCGAGAAGCGCGACGCGCTGAATGTGGTGGATTCCGTCACGGCGGAGGACCTGGGCAAGTTCCCGGACAAGAACGTGGCCGATTCCCTGCAGCGTATCCCGGGCATTTCTGTTGACCGCACCTGGGGCGAAGGCCGCGATATCTTCGTACGCGGCACCGACAAAACCTGAACATGACGCAGTTGAACGGCCAGTCCGTCGCTTCGGCCTACTGGTGGAAGAACGACGCGCAAAGCCGCGGCTTCAATTACGACATTCTGCCGTCCGAGCTGGTTGGCAGCCTGGATGTGTTCAAAAGCCCTTCGGCCGATCTCGATGAGGGCAGCATCGGCGGCCTGGTGATCGTGCGCACCCGCAAGCCGCTGCAGTTCAAGAAGCCCTTCACCGCACAAGCCTCGGCGGAAGCAACCTACAGTGACCTGCCGAAGAAAACCGACCCGCAGTTCTCCGGCCTGGTGAACTGGGTCAACGAAGCCAAGACTTTTGGCGTGCTGGTGGCCCTGAGCCGCCAGGAGCGCACCATGCGCCGCGATGGCCTGGAGAATTTCACCGACGCGACCAAATACAACATCGTCGACCAGAATGGTGCGGTCACCCCGAATGCCCTATGCCTCCTGGGGCGGCGGCACGCCGATCTTCCGCCAGGACCGCGAACGCACCACGGGCAACATCACCCTGCAGCTGCGTCCGACACCGCAATCCGACATATCGCTGAACTACCTCAATTCCGATATGAAGATGGATAACAGCAACCAGAACTACCTGTGGCAGATCGGCGGCCTGGCTGACGCGAACAATAATATCCGTGTGGATAACCCGCGCTTTATCAACAACTCGGATGGCGGAAAATCCGTAGTGGGCGGTACCGTGGGTCCCGTAAACGGCGTGTCGTTCGAACCGATTTATCGCGAAGCCTATGTGAAATCGAAAGTGCTGGACCTGGGAAGGCAGCTATGACGGCGACAACTGGAAGCTGCATGCACAGGCCGGCACGACTTCCGGTTCCGGCGGCAGCAAGCATGACCGCAACTTCTGGTTCACGGGGAACACCCGCGCCACCATCAATATCGCGCCGGACACCTACGAGGTGAAGTACCTCGATATGAGCCCACTCGATCCGACCAAGCTGACGCTGCAAAGTGCGCGCGACTGGATCCGCCGCATGGAGAGCAAGGAAAACTATGGCCAGGCCGACCTGACCTTCGACCTGGAAAATCCCTACATCAAGTCTGTCAAAGTAGGCCTGAAGTACCGCGACAACAAGGTGCAGAACCGCCGCACTATCGGCACCGTCGGCCCGGGCAGCGTTGGCTGGATTCCTTACACGCTGGCCGACCTCTCCACTGGCGCCTCGCCGAAGATCAGCCAGGAGGCCGCCACTGCCGGCTCGCTGACCCAGTTCGCCTGGGTGGATGACGGCCTGGCCGCGAGCAAAGGCTTTGCCATGTACGACAAAGGCATGGTCTACAAGGAGGCCAAGGGCGAGTACTACCGCATCCAGGAGAAGATTTCGGCGGCCTATGTGCGGGCCGATTACGCCTTCGACAAGTGGCGAGGCGACTTCGGTGTGCGCCTGGCGCGGGCGCACCAGGCAGACGTCGGACGCCTACCAGGACCTGGACGGCACCGGCAACTACGCGCTGGGCAGCGTAGGCCGCAGCTACACCGATGCACTGCCGAACATCAACGTCGTATACGACTTCCGCAAAGACCTGCTGCTGCGTGCCGCCGCTTCGCGCGTCATGGCCCGCAACACCTTCAGCGACCTGAGTGCCAGCACGGAGGTCAGCGGCACCACCAATGCCGCGACGGCGGGCAATCCGCTGCTCAAGCCTTACCACGCCAACCAGTTCGAGATCGGCGCGGAATGGTACTTCGCCGATGCATCGCTGCTGTCGGCCCACCGCCTTCTCTAAACAGCTCGATACCTTCATCTATACCTCGACTGCGATGGAGAACGTGGCCGGCGTGCAGCGTCCCGTGACCCCGTCCGCATAACGCCGACAACGGCGCCAAGGTGAACGGCCTGGAACTCCAGTGGCAGCAAGCGTTTGGCAGCAGCGGCTTCGGCACGGTGGTCAACTTCACTTACACCGATGCCAAGACCGGTGCGGTGGCGGGCGGGGCGCAAGCTGAACGTGATCGGCAATTCGAAGAACCAGATGAATGCCAGTGTGTTCTATGAAAAGAACAGCTACAGCGTGCGCCTGTCGTACAACTATCGCTCGAAGTCCTACGGTGGCCTGGACCAGGGCGGCCAGGACGTGACCAGCGCTTATGGCCAATGGGACGCCACCGCCAACTGGGACATCACGCCGCAGTTGAGCATCTTCGCGAGCGCCGTCAACATCGGCAATGAGCTGATCCGCACCAAACACTACCGACGGTTTGCCGGTTGGTGTGTAACGAGAACGGAGCGCGTTACAGCGTCGGCCCTGCGCGGCAAGTTCTGATTTGCCGCAACGCCCCCTCCCGCCCGGGAGGGGGCTTCCCTATCTTTGCCCTTCGGATTCACATGCACAAAGAACAGACCCTCGAGATGGGCGGCACCCAAGCCGTCCCCGGCGCCAGCGTGGCGGTGGCCATGACTTTTCATCGGCCTGATGTTTTTCATTCTTGGATGCGCCACCTGGCTTAATGGATCGCTGATCCCCTTCCTGAAGATCGCTTGCGACCTGAATAACTTCCAGTCCCCTGTGGGTCACCTTTGCCTTCTACATTGCCTACACCCTGATGGCATTGCCGTCGGCCGCGGTATTGCGCCGCACGGGCTACCGGGCGGGGATGTCGATCGGCCTGGCCGTAATGGCTTTCGGCGCGGTGCTGTTCATTCCTGCGGCACGCGCGGCGTCTTACCCGCTTTTCCTGCTGGCGCTGTTCACGCTGGCCAGTGGCATGACCTTGATGCAGACTGCCATCAACCCCTACATCGTCTGCATCGGCGCCCGTGAAAGTGCAGCTACGCGCATCAGCATCATGGGGCTTGTTCAACAAGACAGCTGGTGTGTTGGTGCCGCTGGTGTTCAGCGGCATGATGCTGTCTAGACTTTGGGCGCTACTCGGATGCGACGCTCGCTGCCATGAGGTGCAGCCGACAGCGCGCTGCTGCGCAGCCAGCTCGCACAACGCCTGGTGCTGCCGTATGGCCTGATGGCTGCCGGCCTGCTGGCGATGGCAGTCATCGTGCGCTTTGCGCCGTTGAGCGAGATCCCCGGCCAGCAAGCCAGCAGCGACGAGGGCACTTCGCGCTGGGGGTGTGCTGCAATTCCCGCAATTGGTGCTGGGCGCGCTGGCGCTGTTCGTCTACGTGGGTGTGGAGGTGATCGCGGGGCGATACCATCGGCTTGTATGGGCATAACCTGCATGTGGATAAATTCGGCATCCTCACCTCATACACCATGGGATTCATGGTGGCGGGCTATATCGTCGGCATCGTCGCGATTCCGCGCTGGCTGTCGCAGAAACAGGCGTTATTGCTGTCCGCCGTGTGCGGCATCGTGTTCTCCTTCGGCGTGATCCAGGGCTCGGCGACCGGCAGCGGGCCTGTCGCAAGCGATGCTGGGCGCGTTCGGCGTGCCGGCAGTTCCGGATACGGTGATGTTCCTCGCCATGCTGGGCTTCGCCAACGCGCTGGTATGGCCGGCAATCTGGCCGCTGGCGCTGGAAGGCCTGGGGCGCTACACCGCCAGTGGCTCGGCGCTGCTGATCATGGGGATCGCGGGCGGGGCGCTGCTGCCAATGCTTTATGGGCACCTGTCGGACGTCTCCGGTTCGCAGGCGGCATACTGGCTGCTGCTGCCGTGCTATGCCCTGATCCTGTTCTATGCCGTAAAAGGACACAAAATGACTTCATGGAGATAGAATTGCCGGATCGTTATCTGCTGGAGTAGTAGGTGCACAAGTTCCACCGGCGTTTGCAGATTGTGCGCCTGGCGCGCCTGCTCTCATTTCCCCTGATGCTGATGTCTTTCCCCGCCCAAGCGGCCGCGCCTTCCTTGCAGGTGCTGCACTGGTGGACTTCGGCCGGGGAGCGTCACGCCGCCAATGTGCTGGCGGCGCGCCTGGAAGATGAAGGGGATCACCTGGCAGGACGCGGCAATTCCCGGCGGGGCCGGGCCTGGGGGCGGGCAAGGTCCTGCGCAGCCGGGGTCCTGGCGGGTAATGCGCCGGATGCGACGCAAATCATCGGCGGTTTCCATCGGGGAGTGGGCGGAACTGGGCCTGCTGCTCGAGCTGGATAGTGTTGCTAACTCCGGCAACTGGAACAAGGCCCCTGTTTCCCCACTGTGCGTGACCTGGTCCGTCATCGCGGCCATGTGGTGGCGGCGCCGCTGGGCATCCATCGCATCAACACCCTGTTCTATAACCGCAAACTGTTCGAGCGCCTCAACATCGTGCCGCCCGTTACGTGGCCCGAATTCGAGAAGGCGGCGCGCCAGCTGCGTGCCGGCCGGCATAGCGCCTCTGGTACAAAGCAGCCGAGCCGTGGCAGGTCGCCACCTTGTTCGAGAACCTGCTGCTGGCGACCGGCGGGCCCTGAATATTATCGCGAGCTGTTCGTGCGCCAAAAGCCCGCAGGCCGCTGGCAGATCCGCGCCTGGCGCAGGCCTTGCAGCGGCTACGCACCATGAAGACCTGGATGCTTTAACCCGGCGGAGGAGCAGCCTTGGACCGAAGCAGTCAAGCGATTCGCACGCGGCGAGGCGGCCATGTTCGTGATGGGTGACTGGGCCAAGGCTGAACTCAATGAGTTGGGACAGAATATCGACGCCGATTTCTCCTGCGTTCCGCTGCCCGGGACCGACAACTACCATCTCTACAGCGTGGACACGCTGGCCATGTTCGTCAACGATTACAGCCACCAGGCGGCGCAGGAAAAACTGGCGAAAGCCGTGATTGTCGCCCGCTCGCGCAGCAGCAATACAGCGCCGCCAAGGGCTCGGTACCGGTGCGCCGCGATGCCAACCCCGCAGCAATGGATAGCTGCGCGCGTTCCTCCTGGCGCGTTTTTGCTCGCGGTGCCGCGGCGCAGGCGCCAAGCCTGGTGCACCGCATGGGCCGCCGATGAGGAAAGCCGCGATGCCATCATCGCCGAGCTGCACCGATTCTACGTGGATGACGGCGTGACGGCTGCGGAAACGCAGCGCCGCCTGGCCGGCCTCCTGCGCACCCTGAACCTCCGCTCACACAAACAGCAAGGAAGCCAACATGCCACGCAAGATACTGATCGTCGATGACGACCAAAAAACCCGGCTGCTGCTCAAGACCTATCTGGAAAAGAACCAGTATGAGGTGATCCTTGCGCACAACGGCGAAAGCTTCCTGGCCGAACTGCACGCGCACGAAGACCAATTGTCGCTGGTGATCCTTGACGTGATGCTGCCGGATACCGACGGCTTCGCGCTGTGCCGCATCGTGCGCCAGCGTTCCAACCTGCCGATCATCATGCTGACCGCCAGTTCGGACGAAACCGACCGCGTGGTAGGCCTGGAGCTCGGTGCAGACGATTACATCGCCAAGCCATACAGCCCCGCGCGAACTGCTTGCGCGCATCAAGGCGATCCTGCGCCGCGCCGGGGCCGATCCCGCTCCCACGGTGCGCGCCTACCACTTCAACGGCTTCACACTGGACCTGGCGGAACGCAACGGTGATCGATAGTGAAGGGCGCGCCGCTGGCGTTGACCGGGCTCGATTTCCAGCTCCTCAAATATTTCGTCGAACATCCCGGCGCGGTGCTGGACCGCAGCCTGCTGTGCGAGGAGACGCGCGGCCGCGATTCGGGGCCGCTGGATCGGTCCTTGGACGTGCAGATCAGCCGCCTGCGGCTGCGCCTTAACGACGATGGCAAGCAACCCATGCTGATCAAGACCGTGCGCGGCGCTGGCTATGTGTTCTCCGCCACGGTGGCGGTGACGCATGCGTAAGCTTTGGCCGCAATCGCTGCTGGCGCGGCTGTCGCTGGTGATGGTGGCGGGGCTGCTCCTGACGCAGGTAGCGGTAAGCACGCTGTGGACCTTGCAACTGCGCGACAAGACCCAGGCGGACGTGAAGTCGGCGGCGCAATACCTGGGGCAAGGCGCCGCCAGTTCGATCCGCTTCTTCCGCAGCCTGCCCCCGAGCTACCGCAGCCTGCTGATCCAGCAGTTCCGCGAAATGGGCGGCACGCGTTTCTATGTTGCGCTGAACCGTGATCAGGTCGAAGTGCAGCAGATCGAGCCGAACGCACTGGCCCGGACTGCGCTTGGCGCCCTGGAGGCAACGCTGCGCAAGGACCTGGCCGGCGACAATCGCCTGCGGCTGGACTTCGCCTGGCCCGACCAGCTGAGCGTGTCGCCTGACGGAGTGCGCGTCGGTGAGCTGCCGGAAGCGTGGGTGCGCCACATCCTGCTGCTCAAGCCCGATCCGGCACCGATCCTGGTCATCCAGACCGAGCTCGAACCGGGCAACTGGCTCTACCTCGCCACGTTGATGCCCAATCCATATTTCTTGAATAGCAACGACCCGCTGTCGCCGGACAAGCTGGTGGTGCAAGGTGTATCGCTGGCGGTGCTGTTGCTGCTCTCCATCCTAGTGGTGCGATCGATCACGCGCCCGCTGGCGGCGCTATCCGATGCTGCCGAGGCGTTCGGCAAGGATGAACATGCGCCAGCCTTGCCAGAATCCGGCAGCCGCGAGTTCGTCAACACAGCGCGTGCCTTCGGCGCCATGCGCGAACGCATTGCCAAATACATCAAGGACCGCGAACGCCTGTTCATCTCCATCTCGCACGACCTGCGCACGCCGATTACGCGTCTCAAGCTGCGCGCCGAGCTTCTTGACGACGATGCTCTTCGCGGTGAATTCGAGGAAGACCTGGATGAGCTGGACATGATGGTCAAGGGCGCGCTGCAATGCGTGAAAGACAGCGATATCCACGAGAATCCGACCGAAGTAAAGCTGGACCCGCTGATCCGTCGCCTGGTTCGCAGCGCGGAACTGGCAGGGCACAACGTGGCTTATGACGAAAGCGGCATCGCCGTACGTGGCAAACCGTTAGCCCTGAAGCGCGCCATCGGCAACCTGCTGGACAACGCCTTGTTTTACGGCGAGCGTGCGCAGATCAGCGTGCACTCTGCGGGCGGATGGACCGAAATAGCGGTGCGTGACCATGGTCCCGGCGTGCCGGAGGAGGCCATAACGAGTTTGCTCGAGCCTTATGTCCGTCTCACCCATGGCCGCGAACGCAACGACACAGGCATGGGACTTGGCCTTGGCATCGCCAAGGGGATCGTGGACGGACATGGCGGCCAGCTGCTGCTGGCCAATCACCCGGACGGCGGCCTGAATGCGGTGATCCGGCTGCCGGGTTGAGTTCAGCCCTTGCTCAGGTCTGCAGGATTGATCGCCCACAGGCCTGGCAGGTTACGCCAGTAGCCGTAAGCGTCCATGCCGAAGCCGACCACGAAGCGGTTCGGAATGGTCAGGCCAACCAGATCCGCTTTCACAGGTTTGGTCTTGCCGATATCCTTGTCGCAGAAGACGGCGATGATGACTTCCTTGGCGCCCATTTCCAGCAAGCGTTCCTTGACGTGCGCCAGGGTCTCGCCTTCGTCGAGGATGTCATCCAGTACGATTACGGTGCGGCCGGAAACGGTCGGGCGCGGGACAACTTTCCACACCACTTTGCCGCCCTGGTCATCGTCGCCGTAACGGCTGACGTGGATGTAGTCGAATTCGAGCGGGAATGTGAGCTGCGGCAGGATGTTACCGGTGAAGACGACAGCGCCGCCCATCACCCCCAGCACCAAGGGAAATTCCTGTCTGGACGGATCACCGAAGCGGTCATTCAGCGTGTCGGCCATGCGGCTGACCGCTACCTGTACCGCTTCCTTGTCGAAGAGCTCTTCTGCGTTCTGGAGCAGGCTGCGTGCGCGGTTGTGGTGAAAGTCTTGCATGATGTTTCTGAGGCAGGTCAAGAATGGTTCAATTATCCCGCCATTCCGCCGCACGCCCTAGGAACAGTTGGATTTACGCCACACGCGGCGACATCTCAACTGTAATCGCGCACATCGTCGATGATCTTGCCGTCATTTGGCAAACTGCCGCGCGGCTCAAAGCGCACTTCGCCGCGCAGTTTGGTGATGTCGCGGATGGTGGCGACGATTTCGGTGGCTTGCGCCTGCAGCGCGGGATCGTCGGTTTCGCAATGCAGCGTCATGGTTTCGTCGGCGATCTTGCCGGAGACGACCAGGCGCGCCTTGCCCATGCCAGGGTGGCGGCGCGCGATCTCGTGCACCTGGGACGGGTGGACGAACATGGCGCGCACCTTGGTGGTCTGGTCGGCGCGCCCCAGCCAGCCCTTGATGCGGGTGTTGGTGCGGCCACAAGCCGATGGCGCGGCATCCGTCAGCACGGCCGACAGGTCGCCGGTGGCAAACCGGATCAGCGGGTAGTCGGGATTGAACAGGGTGACGACCACCTCGCCCACTTCTCCCGGCGCCACTGGCTCGCCGGAGCCGGGACGCACGATTTCCAGCAACACCTCTTCGTCCAGCACCATGCCAGGATTGAGCTTGCCATTGCTGCGCGTTTCGTAAGCGATGCTGCCAATGTCGGCGGAGGCGTAAGTCGAAATCACTTCCGGCACGCCATGCTCGGCGAACCACTGCCGCAGCGATTCAGGCAGTGCCTCCGCGCCCATCATGGCGCGTTTGACGCTGCTGATGTCCGTGCCCATTTCGGCGGCCTTCTCGATGATGATCTTCAAGAAGGATGGCGTGCCGATATAGGTGTCGGGCCGCAGTTCCGCCATCGCCTGCACCTGCAATTCGGTCTGGCCGGCGCCGGCGGGAATCACCGTGCAGCCGATGCGTGCCGCACCGCCTTCCACCATGAAGGCGGCGGGGGTGAAATGGTAGGAGAAACAGTTCTGCACCAGGCAGCCCGGCCGCACGCCGGTGGCAAACATGGGGCGCGAAAAACGCCACCAGTCGATCGAGCGGCCCTCGGGGTCGAAGATGGGGCCGGGGGACATGAAGATGCGTCCCAGTTTGCCGGCAGGGGTGCTGTTCAAGCCACCGAAGGGACGTTCCTGCGCCTGCAGCGCCTTCAGGTCGGACTTGCGCGTGACCGGCAGTTGCGCCAGGGCTGCGCGGCTGTTGATGCGGGTGGCATCGATGCCGGACAGGATGCGTGCCCAGCCAGGCGCGGATTGCGCCTGTGCCACCAGCAGCGGCAGGCGCTCCATCAAATCGCGTTCGCGTTCGGCGTGCGGGCGCGTCTCGAGGCTGTCCAGGGTTTCGGCCATCATGCCGCTCCTTCAATCTCGCGTTGCAGTTTCTTGGTCAATTTCGCAAATACCAGCTCGTGCGAGCGCTTGAGCAGCGCCTTCGCTTCCGCATCCGGTAGTTTGGACAGGTCCTGCACCATTACCCACTTGGCGCGCGCCAGGTAAGGTGCCGGGATGATGCCTTCACGGTCCGTCAGCTCCAGGAAGCGGTCGTCGTCCACCTTGAAGCTGATCGACTTCTCCTTTTCCTTGGCATCCATCACAGCGAACATCTTTTCACCGACCGAGAACACCAGGTTGCAGTCCCATTTGATGTCTTCGGTGGCGCCAGGCAGGTTGCGGCAATAATCTTTTGCTTTAGTCGGATTCATATAGTTAAGCTAACCAGCGTTTGCGTCGGCGATAAAATTTCATGTCGCGGAAGCTCTTGCGGCCGGCACCGGACATGCCGAGATAGAACTCTTTGACGTCTTCGTTGTTGGCCAGTTCGCTGGCCTCGCCTTCCATCACCACCCGGCCGTTTTCCAGGATGTAGCCAAAGTCCGCGTAGCGCAGCGCCACATTGGTGTTCTGTTCCGCAAGCAGGAACGACACGTTCTCCTTGGCGTTCAGATCCTTCACGATGCCGAAGATCTCTTCCACGATCTGCGGCGCAATGCCCATTGAAGGTTCGTCCAGCAAAATCATGGAAGGCTTGGCCATCAAAGCACGGCCGATGGCGCACATCTGCTGCTCGCCGCCGGAAGTGTAGCCAGCCTGGCTGTTGCGGCGCTCCCGCAGGCGGGGGAAGTAGTGATAGACCTTCTCCAGCGATTCCTTCATTTCGCCGCGCGACACACTGCGTGTATAAGCACCCGTCAGCAAATTTTCCTCGATGGTCAGGTGGCCGAAGCAGTGACGACCTTCCATCACTTGCGACAGCCCGCGCTTGACCAGCTCATTGGGCGTGAGCTGATCGATGCGTTCCCCCTTGAATTGCACCTCGCCCTTGGTCACGTCGCCGCGCTCACCGCGCAGCAGGGTCGAGATGGTCTTCAGCGTGGTGGATTTGCCGGCGCCGTTGGCGCCCAGCAGGGCAACGATCTTGCCCTGCGGGACCTGTAACGACACGCCTTTCAGCACCAGGATCACGTGGTCGTAAATGACCTCGATGTTATTTACCGACAGGTAGCTCATAGGCTTCTCACTTCATGCAGGCAGGCGTGATCTTTTTCTCAGCGGCGTATTTGCCGGACGATTCGTCCACCAGCTTGCGCAGCAGGACTTTGTCGCCCACCACCCAGTTCGGCGTCACAGCCTTCCAGGCCTTGCCATCCCACTGCTGGACTTTCACGGCGCCGGAGCCCTCATGGTCCTCGCAGGAAGTCTTCACAGTCGGGAACATGTTGTAGACGCCGAGCGCCTTCTGGCGTGTTTCGTCGATGTTCAGGTTTTCGAAGCCCCAGCGCAGTTGTTCGCCGGTGACCGCTTTGCCCTTGCCGAATTTTTCCTGCGCGGCGCGCATTGCTTCCACATACATCACGCCTGCGGTCAGGCCGCGCATGTGGTAGACAGAGCCAATTCGCGCCTGGTCGGTCAGGTTGCCCTTGCCGCCGGCATAGACCTTCTTGCGCAGTTCATCCAGCAGCGGGTAGTTGCCCGGGGTGTTGAAGGTCATCGAGGTGTAGCCTTTCGCCGCATCGCCCGATGGCACGGTATCTTCCTCGGAGCCGGCCCACCATACGCCCAGCATTTTCTCGCGCGGGAAGCCGTTGCGCTGCGCGGTCTTGATCGCGACGGAGTTCATCACGCCCCAGCCCCACAGGATCACGTAGTCCGGCTTGGCCTGGCGGATCTGCAGCCATTGCGACTGCTGTTCGCTGCCTGGCGGAGCGACAGGGATCTTGACCAGTTCAAAGCCGTATTGCGCGGACATCGCTTCCAGCACCGGCAGCGGTTCCTTGCCGAAGGCCGAATCGTGGTACAGGTGGACGATCTTCTTGCCTTTCAGCTTATCCATGCCGCCGCTCTTCTCGCCCAGGTATTTCACCATCGCTGCGGCCTGGCTCCAATAGTTGGAGATCAGCGGGAACACGTACGGGAAGACCTTGCCGTTGGCTGCGTCGGAGCGGCCGTAGCCCAGGGTCGTCATCGGAATTTTGTCCTGCGGGATGCGGTCCAGGATGCCGTAGGCGATGCCGGTGGACAGCGGTTCGACCACAGTGGCGCCGCCGTTCTTGGTTTTCAGGCGCTCATAGCATTCAATGCCGCGCGACGGGTTGTACTCGGTCTCGCATTCTTCCCAGCTGACTTTCACGCCATTGACGCCGCCGTTGGCATTGACCAGGTTGAAGTAGTCGATGATGCCGCCATAAAAGCCGGAGCCACCTGCCGCATAAGGACCGACGCGGTAGGAGGGCAGAGCGACGAATTGATCGGCTGCTTGCGCCCATGCGCTGCTGGCGACGATGCTGCTTGCTACGGCGATGCCAAATACGAACGATTTCATGTGATGTCTCCAGGTTTTATAGTTGCCGCTCAGTGCGGGAAAGGCCACAGGCGGAGTTTCTCTTTACCGATTTGCCACAAACGCGCCAGACCGTGGGGTTCCACGATCAGGAAGAAAATGATCAGGGCGCCGAACACCATCAGCTCTAGGTTTGATGCCACAGTGGTTGGCAGCGCCAGGCTGTGGGCCACGATGTTCAGGAACACCGGCAACAGCACGATGAAGGCAGAGCCGAGGAATGAACCCAGCACCGAGCCGACGCCGCCGATGATGATCATGAACAGGATGCGGAAGGACAGGTCCAGGTTGTAGGCTTCCGGCTCCACGGTGCCGAGGTAGGCGAAGGCGTACAGCGCGCCGGCCACGCCGCAGTAGAAGGAGCTGACCGCAAACGCCAGCAGCTTGGTGCGCATCAGGCGGATGCCGATCACTTCCGCCGCCACATCCATGTCGCGCACGGCCATCCAGGAGCGGCCTACGTTGGAGCGGATCAGATTCTTGGCCAGCAGGGCCATGATCGCCACAACCGCCAGTACCAGCAGGTATTTGCGTTCCGGCGTGTCGAAGGCATAGCCGAAGATTTCCATTTTCTGCGCGGTGATCACGCCGGAGGAGCTGTAATTCGTCAGCCAGCCGATCTTTGTCAGGCACCACACCACGAAGAACTGGGTTGCGAGCGTGGATGCTGCCAGGTAAAAGCCCCGAATGCGCAGCGATGGCAGGCCAAAAGCCATGCCGACCATCGCGGCGCACAGGCCGCCCAGCACGAAGGCCAGCAATACGGGAATGCCGGGGATGCGCAGCATGAAGTTATACGCCGAGAACGCGCCGACCGCCATGAAGGCTGCGGTACCGAGCGAAAGCTGGCCGGCGTAGCCGGTCAGGATGTTCAGCCCCAGCGCAGCCAGCGCGAAGATCAGGAAGGGGATGAAGATCGCCGACAGCATGTAGGGCGACGACGCCAGCGGCAGTACCAGCAGCGCTATCGCCAGCGTGGTGAACAGCGCGATACGGTCCTGGCGGATCGGCAGGATCTGGCCGTCCGCCTCGTAGCTGGTTTTGAATTGTCCTGCTTCGCGGTAGAACATCGCTCAAATCCTCCGGATGATTTTTTCGCCGAACAGCCCTTCAGGGCGAACCAGCAGGAACAACAGGGCCAGCACATAAGGGAACCAGCCTTCGATACCGCCGCCGACGTGCGGCCCGATATAGACTTCGGCCAGCTTTTCCGAAGCGCCGATAATCAGGCCGCCGACAATCGCGCCTGGCACGGAGGTAAAGCCGCCCAGGATCAGCACCGGCAGCGCTTTCAGCGCAATGAAGGTCAGCGCGAACTGCACGCCATTGCGCGCGCCCCACAGCAGGCCGGCCACCAGTGCCACCATGCCCGCCACCGCCCACAGGATGCCCCAGATGCGCTGCAGCGGGATGCCGACCGCTTGCGCTGCCTGGTGGTCATCCGCCACCGCACGCAGCGCGCGGCCGACTTTGGTCTTGGCGAACATCACCGCCAGCAGGGCCACCATCACTGCGCAAATCGCTGCCGCCGTCAGGTCGAACTTGGAAACGATGATGTTGAATTTCTCCATCAGGTATTCGCTGGGCACGTCCTCGATCGGGATGTCCAGCTTGTGCACCTGCGAACCCCAGATAAGCTGCGCCAAACCCTCGATGAAGAAGGCCAGGCCGATGGTGGCCATGAACAGCGTGATTTCGGGCTGGTTGACCAGGGGCCGCAACACTACGCGCTCGATGGCCAGTCCGAGGACGATCATCGCCAGCACCGTCGCCGGTATCGCCAGCCATAGCGAAAGCCCGAACTTGTCCATGAAGCCAACGCAGGTCAGGGCGGCAAAGAACACCATCGCCCCCTGGGCGAAATTGAAAACCCCGGACGCCTTGTAGATCAGCACAAAGCCGATGGCCACCAAGGCATACATCACGCCGGAAAGCAGGCCGCCGATCAGCACTTCGGCAAAGAAATTGATATCCATCAGTGAGCCACTCCGAGGTAAGCGTCGATCACGTCCTGGTTGGTGCGGACTTCATCCGGCGTACCGTCGCCGATCTTCTTGCCGTAATCCAGCACTACCACGCGGTCCGAAATATCCATCACCACGCCCATATCGTGCTCGATCAGCACGATGGTGGTGCCGAATTGCTCGTTCACGTCGAGAATGAAGCGGCACATGTCCTGCTTCTCTTCCACGTTCATGCCGGCCATCGGTTCGTCCAGCAGCAGGATGTTCGGCTCCGCGGCCAGGGCGCGGCCCAGCTCAACGCGCTTTTGCAAGCCGTAAGGCAAGCGCCCCACCGGCGTCTTGCGGATATGCTGGATCTCGAGGAAGTCGATCACTTCCTCGCATTTGCGGCGATGTTCGATCTCTTCGCGACGTGCCGGACCCCAGTACAGCGCCTGCAGCAGGAAGTTCGACTTCATCTTCAGGTTACGGCCGGTCATGATGTTGTCCAGCACCGTCATGCCCTTGAACAGCGCGATATTCTGGAAGGTGCGCGCGATGCCCGACTTGGCGGCCGCGTAGCAATCCATATTCTTGCGCTGCTGGCCGCGGTAAATGATCTCGCCCTGTTGCGGACGATATACGCCGTTGATCACGTTAAGCATCGAGCTTTTGCCTGCGCCGTTCGGACCAATGATGGCGCGGATCTCGTGCTCGCGCACGTCGAAGGAGATATTGGTCAGCGCCTTCACTCCGCCGAACGACAGCGAGATATTGCGCATGTCCAGGATCACGTCGCCGATCTTGCGGCCAGCGGTGATGGCTTCCGGTTCATTCATTTGCATGGTGGCTTTCCCGCTTATGCTGCCTTGAGGTCCATGATCCGCAGGTCAGCCGCCACCATACCGGTGCGGCCATCCTCGAACTTGACCTGGGTTTCGATGTATTGCGAAGCCTTGTCGCCGTACAGTGCCTCGATCAGCACCGCGTATTTTTCGGCGATGAACTTGCGGCGCACTTTGCGGGTGCGGGTCAGTTCATCATCGTCAGGGTCGAGCTCCTTGTGCAGCACCAGGAACCGGTGGACCTGGGTGTCCGCCATCAACGCCTCCTGTGCCAGGTCGGCGTTGACCTTCTCCACGCATTCCTTGACCAGCGCGTAAGTCTGTTCGTGCGCGGCCAGGTCTGTGTAGCCGGAGTAGGCGATGCCGCGCCGCTCGGCCCAGTTGCCCACGGCCTCCATGTCGATGTTGATGAAGGCGGTCACCTTGTCGCGCTCATGACCAAACGCCACGGCTTCTTTTATGAAGGGGAAGAACTTCAGTTTGTTCTCGATGTAGTTCGGCGCGAAGATGGCGCCATTGTTCATCTTGCCTACGTCGTCGGCGCGGTCGATGATGCGCAGGTGGCCGTCGTTGTCGAAGATGCCGGCATCGCCGGTGTGGAAGTAGCCTTCGCCGTCGATCGCTTCGGCCGTTGCGTCGGGACGCTTGTAATAGCAGTGCATCAGCGTCGGCGACTTGACCAGCACCTCGCCGTTCTGCGCCAGCTTCACCTCCACCCCCGGCGCAGGCTTGCCGACCGAATCAAACTTGATCTCGCCATCCGGCTGCAGGCAGATATAGGCACAGGTTTCGGTCGAACCGTAGAACTGCTTCAGGTTGACGCCAATCGAGCGGTAGAAACGGAACAGGTCGGGGCCGATCGCAGCGCCCGCCGTGTAGGCCACGCGGATGCGCGACATGCCCAGCACGTTGCGCAGCGGCCCATACACCAGAACGTTGCCGATGGCGTAGCTGATGCGGTCCCCCAGCGGCACTGGCTTGCCGTCCAGGATATCCGAGCCCACGCGGCGTGCAACGTCCATGTAGTGATGGAACATCTTGCGCTTGATGGCGCCTGCGTCTTCCATGCGGATCATCACTTGCGTCAGCATGTTCTCGAAGATGCGTGGTGGCGCAAAGTAGTAAGAAGGGCCGATTTCGCGCAAGTCGGTGGTGACGGTGTCCGAGGACTCCGGGCAGTTGACGGTGAAGCCGGCAGTCAGCGCCTGCGCGAACGAGAACAGGCAATCACCCACCCACGCCATCGGCAGGTAGGACAACACGTTTTCCGAATCGGTCAGCTTGTCGAAGCCGATGCCGCCAGTGGCCGCCGACAGCAAAGCCTTGTGAGTCTGGCACACGCCCTTTGGCTTGCCAGTGGTGCCGGAGGTGTATAGGATGATCGCGCTGTCGCTTTCCTTGCCTTCGGCGATCGACGCTTCGTAGAAACCTGGATGCGCCTTGTCATACTCCCGCCCCAGTTCCTGCAGGCTGGCATAGGACATCAACTGCTGGTGGGTGTAATTGCGCATGCCCCGCTCGTCTTCGTACGCGATATGCGCGATCCCCGGGCATTGCTCGCACAAGTCGAGCAGCTTGTCGACCTGCTCCTGGTCCTCCACGATGGCGTACTGGATTTCCGCGTTCTCCAGCACGAAGGCCAAGTCGGCCGCCGGAGCATCCTGGTACATCGGCACCGGCACGCCGCCAAGGCACTGCGCCGCCAGCATCGACCAGTACAGGCGCGGGCGATTGTCGCCGATGATGGCCAGGTTCATGCCGCGCTGGAAGCCGATTGCCGCCAGCCCGCAAGCCAGCGCGCGCACTTCGGCATTCACTTGCTGCCAGTCCCAGGTCTGCCAGATGCCCAGGTCTTTTTCGCGGAACGCAGGCTTGTGCGGCCGCTCCTTGCCATGCTGAAGCAGCCTGCGAGGGAAGGTCGTCAGATTATCCTGCACGGTGTCTCCTTGGATTGTAGGTGCGCTTTTTTAGTTGTGACGCGCTTTTTGTGTGATGATATTAGCGTGAGCTATGTCGCAAAGTTGTCATTTCAAAGACAATTCGTCGACTTTTGATGGTGCGACGCAACAACAATGAAAACTGAACCCAGCCTGATTGAAGCCATTCGCAGCTCCACCTGGGCGCCCGTGCTCACAGAGGAACAATTGGCGCGCGTAGAGGCCAGCTGCTATGAGGAATTTATTCCCAAAGGAGGCTTCGTTTGCCATAAAGGCGAAATTGTCGATAATTGGATCGGCATTATTTCGGGCATGGTGAAAATGAATAATTTTTCGCCAAACGGGAAAAGCGTCACATTTACTGGAGTGCCGCCGGGCGGCTGGTTCGGTGAAGGTTCATTACTTAAAGATGAATGCCGCCGATATGACGCCATGACCCTGCGTGACAGCCGCATTGCACGCATGCCGGCCGTGACCTTCCACTACCTGCTCGAGAATAGCCTACCCTTCACCCGGTTCCTCTTGATGCAGCTCAACGAACGTTTGGGTCAGTTCATCGGAATGGTGGAAAACGAGCGTCTGCTGGACCCGGACACACGCGTTGCACGTTGCCTGGCGTCATTATTCAATTCCCACCTTTATCCGGGCATCGAACGGCTGGTGCAGATTTCGCAGGAAGAGGTTGGCCTGCTGTCGGGCTCCTCACGCCAGCGCGCCAACCAGGCCCTGCAAGTGCTCGAAAAACAGGGCCTGTTGCGCGTGGACTACGGCGGTATTCGCATACTCGACCTGGACGGCTTGCGCCGCTTTGAAGCCTGAGATTCCGTGCGGCACAGTTGCCACTGATGAACTGCGCAGCGCCAATGACCCGGAGGTTCAGTTTACTAAGTAACGCGTGTTCCCGAACAGACCAGCCCCGTTTGCCGCGCCATGCTAGGCGAACCTGATCTGTATCGGAGGACATCATGAACTTTCCAATCAGAACTACGCTGGCGGCCCTTGTCGCCCTCGTCAGCGCGCAAGCCTTTGCACAAATCACGCTTTATCCACGGGAAGGCTGGCGTGGACGCCCGGTCAATGTGACCCGCTCCATCAGCGATTTGCGTTCCGCAGGGTTCGACAACCGTGCCTCGTCCGTGGTGGTTGAGCGCGGCCGCTGGGAGGTTTGCCCGCAGCCCAACTTCCAGGGCGAATGCCGGATTTTGCGGCGCGGCAGTTATGAATCACTGGAAGGCATGGGGCTGAATGACAATATCTCGTCGATTCGTGCCGTGCCATCGCGTCGCCGCGTGGATGAAATGGCTTACGCGCCTGAGCCAGTCGCCCAGCCAAACTATGAATACCGCATGCGTCCAAGCGAGCGCACTTATGAGGCGCCGATTACCTCGGCCCGTGCGGTGGTCGGCCCGCCTGAGCAACGCTGTTGGGTTGAACGGCAGCAGGTCGAGGCTTCGGGCGGCAGCGGCACCGCTGGAACGATTGCCGGCGCCTTGATTGGCGGCGTGCTGGGCCACCAGGTCGGCGGCGGTTCCGGCCGTGATATTGCCACGGTTGGCGGCGCGATCGCCGGCGCGGCTGTCGGTTCCAACGTGGGCCGCAACGCGGGCAACCAGTATGCCCAGAACGTCCAGCGTTGCGAAACGATTCCGAGCCGTACTCCGCAATACTGGGACGTGACCTACGAGTACCGCGGCACTGAACACCGGGCTCAGCTTTCGTCGGAACCCGGCCGCACCATCACGGTCAACCGTGATGGCGAGCCGCGCATGTAGCGGGATTAACGCTGCTCGGCCAGGACGGTGTGGAATAGCCGGTTCAGTTCAGCATTGACGTCACTGCTTCGGACGCTGACCACGTCTGGCCGTTCAAGCCGCTCGAGTTCGGATTCGATGAAGCGGTTCAGGCATGGGACTGGCTCGGACAGTCCCATTTCTGGCGCCGCTTTTTTCTTCTCCAGCAGCGCGGCGATGGCGTCCAGCAGTTCCGTTTCGCCTTCCAGCAAATGCAGTAGCTTATCGAACTCGATAGGCGCCGGCGTGCCATAACGTTCGAGCCAACGTACGGCCAACAAGGGGCGCAGTACGTAGAAATACTTCTTCAATGGCACCATATCGGCACGCAGATAGCCGCGATAGTTGGTCTTTGCCATGCTCCGATAGTGGTAGGTACCGTTTTCGCAGGAATACACTTGCGGCAGCAGCGCGCGGGCGCCATCCGCGAAACCGCCGTGCGAACGGTACAGGATCGGCGACTGGATCCACTCGACAAATGCCGGATTCGAGCGGCGGAACAGGCGCAGCGCTTTGCGGAGGTCCCAGCCATTTATGTCGATTTCGTCGACGATCTCGTATTCGATGACGTCGCGTTTCTCTTCCAGGTCGACCGCCACGTACCAGTCGCGTGGATGCGCATATATGAAGCGCACATCGTAATCGCTATTCGGCGAGGCAAAACCCCAGGCACGGCTTCCGGACTCTACTGCCAACAGTACACGCACATTATGTTCGGCTTCCGCAGCCGCGAGCCGGTGCATGATTTCGGCCCGTACGTCGTCAGGTATCAATTCTCTCTCCATTGCCGCCAGAAAGCGGCGGCAGCCGAGCATTATGACGCAATCGGGGTATGATTGCGCTATGAAAGAATCAATCCGCACCAGACTTGAATCCATGCGCGCGGCGATGCGCCGCCATCAGGTTGATGCCTGCATGGTCCCTTCCTCCGATCCCCATTTGTCCGAGTATTTGCCGGCGCGTTGGCAGGGGCGGGAATGGCTGTCGAGTTTTACCGGCTCGGTCGGCACATTTATCATCACCCAGGATTTTGCAGGTGTCTGGACCGACGGCCGTTATTGGACGCAGGCGGAAGCGGAGCTGGCTGGCACAGGCGTGAAGCTGATGAAAATTTCATCGGGCGCCAGTGTGCAGTATGTGGATTGGCTGGCCGAGACACTGAAGCCGGACCAGGTGCTGGCGGTGGATGGCGCGGTTCTGGGCTTGTCGATTGCCCGCCTGCTGCAGGCACGCGGTATCGTCATGCGCACTGACCTCGACCTTCTGGACGAGGTCTGGACCGACCGCCCCGGCCTGCCGGATGCTCCCGTCTACGAACACCTGCGTCCATTTGCCGACATGACCCGCGCGGCCAAGTTGGCGGCGCTGCGGGCGGAAATGGCGCGCCAGGGCGCGACCCACCACATCATTTCGACGCTGGACGATATCGCCTATCTGTTCAACCTGCGCGGCTCGGACGTCAACTACAACCCGATCTTCCTGTCGCACGTACTGGTCGACCAGGAGCGTGCCATGCTGTTCGTCGGCGCAGGCAAGATCGAGCCGGGCTTGTCGGGACTGCTGGCAGCCGACAATGTCTTCGTCGCGCCATATGAGGAAGCGGCGCAGGCACTGGCCACAATCCCGGCTGGCAGCACGCTGCTGCTGGACCCGCGCCGCATCACTTTCGGTACGCGCCAGGCCGTGCCCGAGAGCGTGAAGGCAATCGAAGCCGTCAACCCAACTACATTCGCCAAGTCCCGCAAGACTGCACACGAGGCGGATCATGTTCGCGCAACGATGGAGCAGGATGGCGCCGCACTATGCGAGTTCTTTAGCTGGCTTGAGCAAACCCTGGCGAATCCGAGGCGCGAACCGCTGACCGAATACGCCGTCGGCCAGCATCTGCTGGACGCGCGCCGCCGCCGTCCCGGCTTCGTCAGCCCAAGTTTTGGCACTATCGCAGGCTTCAACGCCAACGGCGCGATCATGCATTACCGCGCTCCGGCACAAGGCAGCGCCGTGGTGGAAGGCGATGGCCTGCTGTTGCTCGATTCCGGCGGCCAGTACAACGGCGGCACCACCGACATCACCCGCGTGGTGCCGGTCGGTGTCATCAGCCGGGAACACAAACGCGACTTCACCCTGGTCCTGAAAAGCATGATGGCGCTGTCTGTCGCCCGCTTCCCGCGCGGCGTCAAATCGCCGATGCTGGATGCGATTGCACGTGCGCCGTTGTGGGCGGAGGGAATCGACTTCGGCCACGGCACCGGCCACGGCGTCGGCTTCTTCCTCAATGTACACGAGGGACCGCAATCGATCTCGCCGTCAACGCCGCCGGATGCGCATACGGCGATGGAGCCCGGCATGATCACGTCCAACGAGCCTGGCATTTACCGTCCCGGTAAATGGGGCATCCGTATCGAAAACCTGGTGCTGAACGTGCCGGCGCCGGATTCGGAATTCGGCGAATTCCTGCGCTTTGAAACCCTGACCCTGTGTCCGATCGACACGCGCTGCATCGAAAAGTCCCTGTTGCGCGAAGACGAAGTGCACTGGCTGAATGAATACCACGCCACCGTGCGTCAACGACTGGCCAAGCATGTCAGCGGCGATGCGCTGCGCTGGCTGAACGAAAGAACCGAGGCAATATGAGTCGCTCCACCAGAGCATCCAACGCGCTGGCGCGCCTGAAAGAGCGCTCCGGCAACCAGGCCTATTCGCTGACCATGACCGGCAGCGGCCATTTCTTCCTGACGGAAGGACCTGGCCAGCCGCCACTTTGTCCGCCCATGGAACTGGACAATTTTGTGGCCTTCGTCAATGCGCAAGGCCCGCAGAAAGTTAAACGCGTCAGCAAACTCGATGTAGCATTCGAAAAGCAGCTCGCAGCCAAGAAAACACCAAAACCATAAAGTGAGGCAGCTATGCCCAGCATAGAGTTCCTGCGTGCCTACTGGTCGTCCGGCGAACTGGCGACCAACCTCGTAATCCTGATGAATATCGGCGGTGCGCTACTGCTTGGCCTGCTGGTGGGCTATGAGCGCTCTTACCACGGGCGAGCGGCGGGCATGCGCACTTATGGACTGGTGTGCATGGCATCGGCGGCACTGACCGTGGTATGCGGCTACCCGTCGCTATGGTTCGGCGGCCATATGTCCGAGCTGGTTGGCACCGATCCAACCCGTGTGGTGCAAGGCATAGTGACCGGCATCGGTTTCCTTGGCGCGGGTGTGATCATGCGCGAGGGCTTCAACATTTCAGGCCTGACGACGGCGGCGTCGATCTGGGCCTCGTCGGTGATCGGCATTGCGGTAGGCCTGGGCTTCTACCTCGGCGCTATGGGGCTGGCCTTCCTGTGCGCGATGTCGATGATCTTCCTGTCGAAGGTTGAAGCGTGGCTGCCGTCGCGCCATGCAATCGCCATCACCATGCGTTTCAAGCCGGGTTTTGAGCCGAAGGAAGACCAGCTACGTGCCATGGCGTTGGAGCGCGGCTACCAGATCGCAGGCGGCTCGATGACCATCGGCATGGACCAGGGCAAACTGGAATGGCGCTTTGTCGCACTGGCATTGAGCAAGCGCAGTGGGTCGCCGCTGTCGCGCATCGCGGAAGAGATGACCCATTACGAAGGCATCGATAGCTTCCAGGTCACCCACGCACGCAACTAGGAGGCAGGTTTGGTCATCCATTCACAAGACGTTCTCGATTTCTGGTTCCTGCCAATCGGCGCCAAGGGCCACAATATTCAGCGCCCCGAGTGGTGGCGCAAGGACGATGCATTCGACCGCGCTATATTCCAGCAGTTCGGCGACGTGATCGAAGATGCGCTGCTAGGTGGCCTGCGACAGTGGGACGACGAGGGCACGCAAGGTACGCTGGCGCGCATCATCGTGCTGGACCAGTTCACGCGCAACGTTTATCGCGGCACGCCGAAAGCCTTTGCCGGCGATGAGCTGGCGCTGGAGGCCGCCAAAGCCATGGATGATTCCGGCGCCAACCAGACCTTGCCGCCTGCGCAGCGTGCGTTCTCCTACATGCCGCTTGAGCATTCGGAAAACCTGTCGATGCAGATGCGCTGCGTGGACTTGTTCGAAATGCTGGCAGCCGATTCTTCGGGCTATGCAGGCATGCTGGATTTCGCCAAAAAGCATTACGAAGTGGTCCGCCGCTTTGGTCGCTTCCCGCATCGCAATGCCATCCTCGGCCGCGAGTCGACGCCGGAGGAGATCGAGTTCCTGAAACAGCCGGGGTCGAGTTTCTGATGCGAGCATTGACTGTTGTTGGCGGCGGCCACGTTGGCCGCGTCCTGGGCCGGCTGTTTTCGGCGGCAGGCGTATTTGCTGTACAGGATGTGCTGGCGCGTTCGGCTGATAGTGCCGCGCAAGCGGTGGCCTTTATCGGCGCCGGCATGCCGGTCACTGGGAAAGGCGCCATGCGGCCGGCCGATATCTTCATGTTGACGGTAACGGACGACCAGATCGTCCCGGCTTGCGAAGCTTTGGCGGCTGCCGTGCCTTTGCGGGGCGCTGTGGTATTTCATTGCAGTGGTGCGCTGGCATCCGACCGGCTGCAAGCGGCACGCGCTGCCGGCGCTTACGTCGCCAGTGTGCATCCGATCCGCAGCTTTGCCGACGTGGACGCGGTGGCGGCGGGATTTGCAGGTACCTTCTGCGGGGTTGAGGGCGACCAGCCGGCGCTGGACGTGCTGCTGCCTGCGTTGGCAGCGATTGGCGCAAGGGCAGTGCAGATCGACCCTGCGGCCAAGACTGTCTATCACGCAGCCGCTGTCTTCGCGAGCAATTACCTGGTGACCGTGATCGATGCTGCCTTGCGTGCCTACCAGGCTGCCGGCATCCCAGAAGCGGTGGCGCGCGAACTGGCGCGGCCGCTGGCGCTGGAGTCGATGGAGAATGCTTTCCGCCTTGGCGCGGCGCCGGCGCTCACCGGACCGGTGGCGCGCGGCGATATGGCCACCGTGCTGCGGCAGCAGGATGCCGTGATGGCGTGGGATGCGGAAACGGGCCAGCTGTACCGCGCGCTGGTCCCGCCAACGATCGCGCTGGCTGAGCGTAAACGGACAGGCAAGCCCTGACGGGCCTGCCTGCTCGCTAGCTGGGCGCGACGCAGCCATCCGCGTCGCAGGGCGGGCCGCCGCCGTGCTGTTCGGCCAGCATGCGCCCGATCACTCCTCCCTGCACCATGTCATCGATGCTTCCGAAGTGGTTCAGCCGCAGTCGACCGTCGCGATCGAACAGCAGCAGGCTGGGCGTGTCGCGCGGAAGCATCGAGCCGCATCATTTTGCGCGCAGCTTCACGCCAGGGAAATCGACCGGCACCTTGAACGCCACGTTCACGTAGTTGGTGAACAGGTTTAGCGCCACATGGGCCATGATCTCCACGATTTCTTCATCACTGAAGCCGACCGTGCGCAGCTCTTCCACCTGCTCATCGTCAATTTTGGCGCGGTTGCTGACCACTGCTACGGCGAAGCGTAGTGCGGCAGCGGTTTTCGGATCGCCCGACTGGCCGGCCTGCGCCGCGCTCATCTCGTCAGCCGAGGCGCCGGCCTTGCGGCCCAGTGCAGTGTGCGCGGCCAGGCAGTACTCGCAATCGTTGCGGTCAGCGATCGCCACAGCGATCTGTTCGCCCAGCTTGGCACCGAGTTTGCCGTCGCCGAGGGCGCCGAAGCTGCCCCACATGCTCTGCAAAGCGGCCGGGGAATTGGAAACCGCCTTGAACATATTCGGCGTAGCGCCAAATGCCTGGTGGATCTGCGCCAGCAGGCCGGTGGAGTCATTGGTGTTGAGTGGAATGCGCGACATGATGAAGTTCCTTTCATTTAAAGTAGGAGTCCTAAGTATTTAGGACCAAAAAAAGGCCGCCCTTAAACCAGGGCCTGCCAATTCTTTACTTGCTGCGCAGGATCGGCCGGCTGGTGCTCCGGACAATCGATGCGCAGCATCGCCACCGACAGCGGCGCGTCGACCAGCCCGCAATGGTGCGGGGCGGCGGCGTCCTGGTGCCGGTCTGGCTGGAAATGTTTGCAGGACAGGCAGGCGCGCAGCTCCGGGAAACGTTCCGTCTTCTGCAACTGCCCGATCACCTGCAGCAAGCCGCCCAGCAACTGTTCCTGCGCCTGGGGCGACAGCTTCGCGACTGCCTGGTCGGCAAAGCCGGTTGCGCCCGCAATGCGCTGCGCCACCTGCCGGCCTGCGTCGGTAAGATACAGGTCAGTGGCGCGGCCATCGTCCAGTGCACGTGCTTTGCGGACCAGGCCTTTCGCAACCAGTGCCGCTACCGAATCGCTGGCGCTGGCTGCTGAAATTGAAAGTTGTTTTGCAACCCAGGACAAGCGCACACCTTGCGCCCGGCTGTGCAGCAATTGCAGGATCTCAGCCTGCGCCGGGTTCAGGTTTTCGCTGGTCGCAAATTCCCACATGCCCGAGCGCAGCACGCTGCCGATGCGGGAAATGGCGGAAACAATGCGGGTTGAAGTGGTGTCCATGCGCCAAGTATAGGGGCGAAAAACTATTTGTCAAGGACTCCTAACTAATCTCCGTCTTGTAAATCAGCAGTGCAAAAGTATAGTTGAAGAGCCGGTAATGATTTTTGCTCTGGCTTCTGTTGTGGACGAGCAAAAAGATGGACCTGGCGAGTGACAAAATTGGCCGTTAGCAATAAGCTTGTCCACCTAAGCCACATACACAGTTCTAGGGGAACGCTATGTTATTTTTGAAATCCACGTCTGTCACCAAGGCGCCCGGCATCTACGAAGTTGATATTGCCGCCAAGCCGCCTGGCAAGACTTTCGGCGTGTACATGGCAACCGACCCGGATAATCCGCCGACTTCCGTGCTCGACGCACTGGCTGCCGGCGGTTTCAAGCAAGTGCACAGCTCCGGCTACACCCACAAGGACCGTGGCAAGGTGCTGGACCTGCACTTCCAGAAAGATGGCACTGACCTGTTCAACGGCTGGAAGGCGGACGAAGCCGAAGCCAATATGGCCATCATCAACAAGATCTTTGGCGATATCGGCGTCGCGATCACCCCGCGCGTCATGTCGCTGGCTGAAGCTTACGCCTGAACCTCAATGTGATAGAGGGCCCAGGGGCAGGTAGCGAAGCGCTCGCCAACGGGCCTGCTTGCCATTTCCGGCACGCGATCCGCATCATAAATCGCCCATAAGGGACCCAGCCCGCCCAGCGCCATCGGCGCGCCGTCCAGGTGGGTGGCAACGATGTAGCGCTGCGCCTTGGCGCGCGCCAGGGCCACCGCCACTGCATAACCATCCACTGCACGCAGGATCAGGTTGCTGCTGTCGCCAGTTTGCGCGCCGGCGGCTTTCAGCACGTCCGCCAGCAGCGGGCCGGACAGGGTATGCGGCCGGCTATCGTATTCCAGCGTCGGTTTGATGGTGATCGCCGGCAGCGCAGCCAGTGCGGCAAAATCGAAGGTGAAAGCCTTGTCGAAAGTCAGGCGCTGGCGGTGCATCATCTGGTCCGCGACGCGGTCGAAGCCGCCACGGTTCGGTTTGGCAATGGCGCCGGTGACGGTCAGCAGTGCCGGGCCACGCTCTGCCTTGGGGGCAGCGGCGCCCAACGAGGGGAGGGCGCCTGCCGCTGCCACGGCGCCGAGGAATTGACGTTTGTTCATTGCTATATGATAACGCCTATGGACCTGTTTTCTGCTGAAGCCGAGTTATTGCCCATCCCGATCGACGATGGCGAGCTGTATTTCCTGCAGCAGCTTCCGCTGGCTGTGGATAACGCGCAAGTTATGCAAGGCCTGCTGGATGAAACCGCTTGGAGGGCAGAAACCATCTTCCTGTTCGGCCGCGAGGTGGCGCAGCCGCGCCTGAGTGCCTGGTATGGCGAGCAGCGCTACACCTACTCGGGCCGCACTTTCGAACCGTTGCCGTTCACGCCGCTGCAGCTTGAAATCAAGCGCGCTGTCGAGGCCGCCAGTGGCAAGCGCTTCAACAGCCTGCTGCTGAACTACTACCGCAATGAGCAGGACAGCATGGGTTTCCACAGCGACGATGAACCGGAGCTGGGCCCGCAGCCTGCCATTGCCTCGGTCAGCTTCGGCGCCACCCGCACTTTCATCCTCAAGCACAAAAAGCAGCCCAAAACCGTCAAGATCGACCTCATCGACGGCAGCATGTTGTTAATGGCGGGAAAACTCCAGCATTGCTGGCGGCACGGCATCAATAAAGAGCGAAAACCCTGCGGTCCTCGTATCAATCTGACATTTAGGCTTATCTGATGCCAAGTTCGCTCATTTTGGGTTGAATATTGGTAATTCAAGGCCGCTTACAAATGCACACAATTCTTACCGCTTCGTCTCCCCCTTGAACTTTTGGCAGTGTTATCGTGCTTTCCATCGCACTTCCACAGACGAAGCGCGATCCCAAGCAAGTCCGACTTACTTTTGCTGAAAGATCACGAACATGAAAAAAATCGCACTCGCACTCATCACTTCCGCCGTTGCCCTGAGCGCGGCTTCCGTCCAGGCGCAGGAGCTCAAACCGTACATCGGCGCGGGCGTGGTGGCGAACTCCAACAAGTACACCCTGCCGAATGACACCAGCGACGGTGACAAGAAAACCACCGAGTATGGCGGCAAGATTTTCGGTGGCGTGCAGATCGACAAGACCTGGGGCGTGGAAGCTGGTTATGTAGACTTCGGCAAACAGTCGTACAACTACACCACCGGCGCCGGCACCGGCAGCATCGAAGGCAAGGCAAAGTCCTTCTACCTGGCCGGCAAAGGCACCTTCCCGATCAACCAGCAGGTTGCACTGACCGGCAAACTGGGCCTGGCTCACAACAAGAATGATGTGAATGCCACCGGCCTGGCTTCCGCGTATAACGGCGATAGCAGCCGAAATGCGCTGTACGCCTCGGTTGGCGCTGAATACGCCTTCACGGAGAAAGTGTCGGGCGTGCTGGAGTACGAACACTTCGGCAAGAACGACATCGACCAGGGCCGCCGCAAAGGTGCGGTCAACCTGGGCGTCAAGGCAAGCTTCTGAGTCGAGGGGGAGGGCAGTTCAGCTGCTTCCCCCCGCAAAGTCCCGATCGAGGCCGGGTGCGACAACGGCAGCCTGGCGCTGCCAATGTCCTTGTGCCCGCCTCACCCTCCATTCGGACATTGCGTCCGCTGCATCGGGTAGTCGAAGGCTTTTTCCTTGCCCTTCGAGACACCTTCGATACGGGCCTTGATGCCGTCGGCGCCATCGCGCTTGTAAATGATCCGCTGCGGGAAGTCATGCTGCGGGTTTTCAAATACCACTTCACCATCGCCGACCGACTTGATCGGAAAAGCTGCTTCCAGTTGCCGGCTTGGCTTGGCCACATAGGCCCAGATGCCCGGCTCGGTTTCGCGGATCATGGTGTGTTCCCACTCGACCGTCTTGCCGTTTTTCACGGTGCGGGCCACGCCCAGCATGGTGCCACCGGCCGGCAGCGTCCACATTTCCACTGAACCTTTTTCGGCGCCGGTATGCGACCAGCAGCCGGCCAGCCAGGATAGTTTGTCGATCGGGGCCTCGTGCGCAATGGCGCCTGCGCTGGCCAGGACCAGTCCACATAGGAATTGTTTGCGCATGCGGGGCTCCCTTCTGAAAACCGGTAAAGCGGGGTCAGACCCGAGGGTCTGACCCCTAATGATCTTGCCGCTAACGGGGTTGGTTACAGGTCTTTGACGTTGGTCGAAAGTCAAAGGCGCACAACCGGACCAGCGGCTTCGGCATAGACAGGGTCTGACCCTTGGGTCAGACCCAGGTTTACCGGTTTTAGCCGTGCAGCGGCTTGTAGCGAATACGCTTCGGCTTGGCACCCTCTTCACCCAGGCGCTTCTTCTTGTCGGCTTCGTATTCCTGGTAGTTACCCGCAAAGAAGGTAGCTTGGGAATCGCCTTCGAAGGCCAGGATATGGGTTGCGATACGGTCCAGGAACCAGCGGTCGTGGGAGATCACCATCACGGAACCGGCGAACTCCAGCAGTGCATCTTCCAGCGCGCGCAGGGTTTCCACGTCGAGGTCGTTGGACGGTTCGTCCAGCAGCAGGACGTTGCCGCCCATCAGCAGGGTCTTGGCCAAGTGCAGGCGGCCACGCTCACCGCCGGACAGGTTGCCAACGACTTTCTGCTGGTCCGAGCCCTTGAAGTTGAAGCGGCCGACGTAGGCGCGCGACGGCATTTCGAAACGGCCCACGCTGAGGATGTCGGCGCCGCCGGAGACTGCCTCGAACACGGTCTTCTCGTTGTCCAGCTTGTCGCGGCTCTGGTCCACCAGCGAAATCTTGGCGGTCTTGCCGATCGCCACTTCGCCGCTGTCCGGCTGCTCGATACCGGCGATCATCTTGAACAGGGTCGACTTACCGGCACCGTTCGGGCCGATGATGCCGACGATCGCGCCAGGCGGCACGGTGAAGGACAGGTTGTCGATCAGCAGGCGGTCGCCAAACGATTTGCTGACGTTCTTGAACTCGATCACGTCGTTACCCAGGCGTTCCGCCACAGGGATGAAGATCTCCTGGGTCTCGTTGCGCTTCTGGTATTCGTACTCGCTCAGTTCATTGAAGCGCGCCATACGGGCCTTGGATTTGGCCTGGCGTGCCTTTGGATTCTGGCGCGACCATTCCAATTCCTTCTGCAGCGCTTTCTGGCGCGCGGACTCGGTGGCTTCTTCCTGCTTCAGGCGGTCCTGCTTCTGGTCCAGCCACGAAGAGTAGTTACCCTTCCATGGGATACCGTGGCCGCGGTCCAGCTCCAGGATCCATTCGGCAGCGTTGTCCAGGAAGTAGCGATCGTGGGTGATGCCGACCACGGTGCCCGGGAAGCGCACCAGGAACTGCTCCAGCCATTCCACGGATTCCGCATCCAGGTGGTTGGTCGGTTCGTCGAGCAGCAGCATGTCCGGCTTGGACAGCAGCAGCTTGCACAGCGCCACGCGGCGCTTTTCACCACCGGACAGCACGCTGATCTTCTGGTCCCAAGGCGGCAGGCGCAGCGCGTCGGCCGCCATTTCCAGTTGCAGGTTCAGGTTGCCGCCGTCGGCAGCAGCGATGATCGACTCCAGGCGTTCCTGCTCTTTGGCCAGCGCGTCGAAGTCAGCGTCTTCTTCCGCGTAGGCGGCGTAGACGGCTTCCAGCAGCGCTTGCGCATTGAAGGCCTCGCCCAGGCCGGATTCCACTTCCTGGCGCACGGTTTTTTCCGGGTCCAGCTGCGGTTCCTGCGGCAGGTAGCCGATGTTCAGGCCCGGCATCGGGCGTGCTTCGCCCTGGATGTCAGTGTCGATGCCTGCCATGATTTTCAGCAGGGACGATTTGCCGGAGCCGTTCAGGCCCAGCACGCCGATCTTGGCGCCCGGGAAGAAGGACAGTGAAATGTCCTTCAGAATCTGACGTTTCGGTGGGACGATTTTGCCCACGCGGTTCATGGTATAGACGTAATTGGCCACGGTATGTGTTCTTGTCGGTTCGTAAAGGCGCTAGTTTAGCGCATTGTGGTGGCGCATAAAAAAAGACCCGGCATGTGCCGGGTCCTTTCTGGCGTGAAGGCGACTGCTTATGCTTTGCGGCGGCGCACCGTGGCCAGTGCGATCAGGCCCAGGCCGGTCAGCAGCAGGCTGGTCGGCACAGGTACATCGGCCGGCGGAACAGCATCTTGTGCCACGAAGTCCAGGCGCACGTCGGAGATATTGAATTGGCCCAGCAAGGACTTGATGGTCAGGTTCAGGATGCCGTCGGCGACCAGGTCGTTCAGGGCCAGCGCATCCAGGTTCAACTCCACCGACAAGTCGCCGCGATAGGCGTCGTACTGGTTGATGTCCTGGTTGTAGAAGTAGTTGTAGCCGCCGTTTTCGGAGCCGGTACGTTTCTTCTTGTCTTCGATCTGCCCGCTGTCGGTGTTGGAGACCAGGTGTTCGTCGACGCTGTCGGAGGCGGAAGTGGCGCCGGTGCGCACTTCCATCTGGTCCACTACGTTGTCGCTGTATTTCGCGTTGAATTGCTTGACGTGGAAGTTGTCCTTCACCACCTTGCATTTGCCCTGCTTGTTGCAATCCGTGGTGGTGCGGTCAACCGAATAGTTCAACTGCTTGACCGAGGAGGTCAGGCCATAATCGGCGGCGGAATAGCCGAACACAGTCAGGGAACCGGAAATGATCGAGGCGCTCGACAGGCCGCTGCCGGCCAGCAGGCTGTTGACGTCGACTTGCAAGTTCTGGCTCAGGCCCGTCGTCAGGTAATTGTCCAGAGAAAGCGAGGACGAAAGGGCGACCGGGGCCGCGTGCACCGATGCCGCGCAGAACAGGGCGGCGATGCCTACCAGAAATTTTTTGCTTACCATTATGCTCTCCCGAAGTGATACCGGGAATTAAGCAATTGTCATGCCTGGACGCAATCAACTTTCCCTAGATCATTGATTCAATTGCGGAAAACTCAATTGAATGATGGAAATGATGCTTGTCATAGAGGTAACCCTGCAAAATTTTCCGACACTCAACTCGCCTTTCTGTTCGTCAACCAGCCCTCCAGCATATAGATTGCCAAAGCGCTCCAGATGAAAACAAATCCAACCAGCCTGGTCGGCGAAAACGCTTCGTGGAAAACCCAGACCCCCAGCAGCATCTGCAGTGAAGGCGACATGTATTGGAGCATGCCCAGCACCGACATCGGGATGCGGCGCGCGCCAGCCGCAAACAACAGCAGCGGGATGGCAGTGGTCGGGCCGGCTGCTGCCAGCAGCCAGCGCGTACTGTCCGACTCGGCATTCAGGAACACGCTCTGGCCGTGGTACACCAGCCAGCCGAGGTAAGCCACCGCCAGCGGGAACAGGATCAGGGTCTCGAAGGACAGCCCTTCCAGTGCCGCCAGCGCAGCAGTCTTGCGCAGCAGCCCATAGGCGCCAAAGCTCAGGGCCAGCACCAGCGCGATATACGGCACCTGGCCGGCCTGCCACGTCAGCCAGGCGACGCCGGTTGCCGCCACACCGATGGCAATCCACTGGCCGCGGCGCAGTGTTTCCTTCAGTACCAGCATGCCCAGCAGGACATTTACCAATGGGTTGATGAAGTAACCCAGGCTGGCATCCACCACATGGCCGTTGTTGACCGCCCATATATACATGAACCAGTTCGCACTCAGCAAGAAAGCGCTGGCCAGGAAGCTGGCCACCACCTTGGGTTGGCGCAGCACTTGCGGTAGCCAATTCCACTGGCGGCGCACCGCCAGCACCAGCATCAGGAACAGCAGCGACCACGCCATCCGGTGCGCCAGGATTTCGGACGCCGGCACATTCTTAATTGCGTGAAAATACAGTGGAAACAGGCCCCAGGACAGGAAGGCGCCTGCGGCGTACAGCATGCCGGTATTCATGAGAGCGATGATTTTCTATGCGTAAAGGTGGAAAATAGCATATCCGTCAGGTTTTCACCGGCGGCTGAAAAACTTGCAAAAGGCTTTTAGTTGGCCTATTGTGCGATGCACCAAAACCAATTTTGGGTGAAATCTTGTCAGAACATAAGAAAAGCAGCGTTGCCGCGCTGACGCTGGCCGCCATCGGCATTGTCTACGGCGATATCGGTACCAGCCCCCTCTATACCCTCAAAACAGTCTTCGACCCCACCCACGGTCTGGCACTCAACCAAGCCAACCTGCTGGGCATCATCTCCCTGATCTTCTGGAGCCTGACACTGATCGTGTCGCTCAAGTACGTGCTCCTGGTACTGCGCGCCGACAACCGCGGCGAAGGCGGGATCATGGCCCTGATGGCGCTGGCGCTGAATTCGGTGCACAAGGCCGCGCCGAAGTGGCATTTCCCGCTGCTGCTGATCGGTACTTTCGGCGCCACCATGTTCTACGGCGACTCGGTGATCACGCCTGCCATTTCCGTGCTCGGTGCGATCGAGGGCCTGGAAGTCGCGGCCCCGGGGCTGAAACAGTACGTGGTGCCCTTGACCATCATCGTACTGGTCACCCTGTACTCCGTGCAGCGCCATGGCACCGCCGGCATTGGCCGCTTCTTCGGCCCGATCATGATGATCTGGTTCGCTGCGCTGGCCGTCATGGGCGCCATCAATATTGTTGAAACCCCGGCCATCCTGCATGCTCTGTGGCCGTCCCATGCACTGGTATTCATGCGCGACAACGGCTTCATCGCCTTCGTTGCGCTGGGCGCCGTGGTGCTGGCAATTACCGGCGCCGAGGCGCTGTACGCCGACATGGGCCACTTCGGCAAAAAGCCGATCCGCATGGCCTGGTTCTGGGTCTGCTTCCCTTCGCTGATATTGAACTACCTGGGCCAGGGCGCGCTGCTGATCCGCAATCCGGACGCCATTGCCAACCCATTCTTCAACCAATTGGGCGCGTGGAGCGTGTACCCGCTGGTGGTGCTATCCACCGCCGCTGCGGTGATCGCTTCGCAGGCCACGATTTCCGGTTCGTTCTCGATGACCAAGCAGGCCATCGCGCTTGGCATGCTGCCGCGCATGCGCGTGCAGCACACCTCGGCCAGCGAAATCGGCCAGATCTACATCCCGGTGGTGAACTGGCTGCAGTTGATCGTGGTGCTGATTGCCGTGATTGGCTTCCAGAGTTCGGACAACCTGGCTAGCGCCTACGGTATCGCGGTGACCGCAACCATGTTCGCGACCACCATCCTGACCTTCTTCGTGATCCGCTACCGCTGGCACCTGCCGCTGCTGGTGTGCTTTGCCGCGACCGGCTTCTTCATCGTGATGGACGTGATGCTGTTCTCGTCCTCCGCGCTGAAGCTGTTCCATGGCGGCTGGTTCCCGCTGCTGCTCGGTACCGCGCTGTTCACCGTCATGCTGACCTGGCGCACCGGCCGCGAGCTGGTGTTCAAGAACCTGGAAAAGCACGCGATTCCACTGGAAGATTTCCTGAACTCGCTGTTCATGGCGCCGCCGACCCGCGTGCCGGGCACTGCGGTGTTCCTGCGCGGCGAGAGCGATGGCGTGCCGCACGCCCTGCTGCACAACCTGTCGCACAACAAAGTGCTGCATGAGCGCGTGGTGTTCTTCACCGTGCACATCGTGGAAGAGCCTTATGTGCCGCCGTCGGAACAGGTACGCGTCGCTCCGCTGGGGCACGAGTGCTTCCAGCTGAGTATCAACTACGGTTTCAAGGACGAGCCGGACGTGCCGGCCATCATGGCCCTGTGCGAAGCACAAGGCTTGAAATTCGAAATGATGGAAACCTCGTTCTTCATCGCGCGCCAGACCGTGATCTCGTCGCCCGGAGCCGGCATGGCGCCATGGCGCGAGCACTTGTTCGTGGCCATGTCGCGCAATGCGCGCGCCGCGGCGGACTACTATCAGATCCCGCCAAACCGCGTCATCGAACTCGGCACACAAGTGGAAATTTAATTTGTAACGGAAGTAGCGTCATGTGGAGGGGGAATTAACGGTCTGCTAAACTTCTGCTCCGTTACCCCCGACTCATTTGACGAATAGGCAAGATTGAAATGAAGAACTCGATGTTCAAGGCAATCGCCACCCTGGCTTGCGCCGTGGCCCTGACGGCCTGCGGTGGTGGTTCCAATAACGAAACCACTACCCCGCTGCCACCACAGCCCACCTACACCATGGCGGCAGGTGAAGTCGTCGGGACCGGCCCCACTGCCGTGGCAAACGGCGACCTCGTGTCTTACTATGCCACCGGCTACCTGTACGACGAGACCAAGACAGACAAGAAAGGCACGCCGGCGTTCATCACTCCGCGTGCCGGAGCACCGCTCGCGGTCACCGTCGGCGTCGGCGCGGTTATTCCCGGCATCGACCAAGGCCTGGTTGGCATGAAAGTGGGCGGCAAGCGCACCTGGCTGATCCCCGCAAACATGGCATTCGGCCCGACCGGCTTCACCGACGCAAGCGGAAAAGTTCAAGTACCAGCCAACACTGCCGTGGTCTTCGACCTGGAGGTGGTTTCCTTTACGACGCTGTCGCTGGTTCCAAAGACCGACACCGTTATCGGCACCGGCGCCACTGCTGCTACCAAGAACCTGGTAACCATCAATTACGTTGGCTACCTGCGCGACGAAAGCAAGGCCGACAAGAAGGGCGCGCGGTTTGAAACCTCCAGTGCGCCGTTTTCCTTCCTGCTGAACGTCGATAGCCGTATCCAGGGCTGGGACCTGGGCATTCTCGGCATGAAAGTGGGCGGTAAGCGCACCCTGGAGATTGATTCCAGCTTGGCATGGGGCAAGGATGGTCGCAAAGATAACGCAGGGAACGTCCTTGTGCCGGCCAATACCAGTGTGGTGTACGACATCGAACTGACCGCGGTGAATGCCACGCCACCAGCACAGACCACCCAGCCTGCCTACAAGGTTATCGACGATGTGATTGGCACCGGCACCCTGGCCGCGGCCAAAGGCCACACCCTGTCGGTGCAATACACCGGCTACCTGTACAACGATAACGTGACCGACAAAAAGGGCCTGCGTTTCGATACCTCGCGTATCACCGGGACCCCGTTCTCGGTCAAGCTGGGCGAAAATAAAGTCATCCAGGGTTGGGAGACGGGCTTGCTCGGCGTGAAAGCAGGCGGCAAGCGTACCCTGATCATCCCGGCCGACCAGGCCTACGGTGGCAACGCGCAGGGCAGCAGCATTCCGGCCAATGCCCCGCTGATCTTCGAGATCGAGGTGATTTCCGTTACCGCTCCTTGAGCAGGCGGGAGCCAGGAAAAGAAAAACGGCCTGCGGGCCGTTTTTTTTTGCTCAGCGCAGCATTTCCAGGTGCGGAATGCCGTCCTCGTCATAAGGCTCGCCCACAGCCTTGAAGCCGACACTGCCATAGAACTTTTCCAAGTGGGACTGGGCGCCGATGCGGATGCGGTGGCCAGGATGCAGCGCTTCCGCATGGCGGATGCCTTCCGCGATCAACTGGCGGCCAGCGCCGCTGCCGCGCGCAGCTTGCGTGGTCAGCACACGGCCCAATGACATTTCAGGATATTTGATGCCCGGCGCAATACAGCGCAGGTAGGCGGCCAGCGTGCGCTTGCCGTCGACTGATTGCCAGCCGAGCAGGTGATGGGCGGCCTGATCGTAGCCGTCCATATCCGAGTAAAAACACTGCTGTTCGATCACGAAGACCTCTTGCCGCTGGCGCAGCATTTCGTAAAGGTCTGCGTTGGGAATGCTGTTGAAGTCCAGCCACTGCCATTCAGTCATTGGTCGCCTCGCTTGATGGGAGGCGACCATTTTATGCCAGCTTACTGCTCGATGCGGATCTCGCCATCACGCAGGGCCAAGGCCAACTCGGCTTTCACCTGGGCGCGGGTCTTGCCGCGGATCGGGGAGGCAAAATCTAGTGGATACAGTTCGCCGGTCAGGATTTCACCACGGCGCAGGGCGGCGATGGTCTCAGCCTTTACTTCCGCGCGGGTCTTGGTCGATACGAAACTGGTGTCGGCCTGGTAGCCTTCGCCGCTGTAATTGTCGGGCGGCGCTGCCTGGGCGGCAGTGGAGAGGGCCAGGGCGGCGGAAGCGATGATGGTTGCAAATGCTTTCATGATATTTCTCCTATTAAGTGGGCCCGGCCGCTTGTGTTGCCGGGCCCTTGCTTGCTTATACGATGGTCAGGGTGACGTCGATGTTGCCGCGCGTCGCGTTCGAGTACGGGCAGACGATGTGGGCGGCGTTCACCAGTTTTTCTGCGGTGGCGCGGTCTACGCCTGGCAGGGAGATCTTCAGCTCCACTTCGATGCCGAAGCCGGTCTCGATCGGGCCGATGCCGACGGTGGCATTGATCGAAGCGTCAGCCGGGACCGCGATCTTGTCGCGGCCGCCAACAAACTTCAAGGCGCCGATGAAGCAGGCCGAGTAGCCGGCCGCGAACAGTTGCTCCGGGTTGGTGCCGAACGCGCCATTGCCGCCCAGTTCTTTTGGAGTGGTCAGCTTGACGTCCAGTGCGTTGTCGCTGGAGCTGGATTTGCCTTCGCGGCCGCCGGTGGAGGTGGCGTTTGCGCGGTACAGGATGTTGGAGATCTTTGCCATGATGATGTTTCCTTTTCGTGAGTAGTGAGCGATTAACTAGCGTGCTATTTGTTTCCAGTTTCCGGGGCCTTGCTTGCTGCCCATGTGCACACTATAGATAGTGTGCGATTCAATTGCAAGCTATTTTTAAACAATTTATCGCTCATCTTGAACTCACTCGGTTTGAGCCAGCAGTTGCTGGATCCGCGCTTCGGTTTGCTCGTACTGGCCTTCACCGAAGTGGGTGTACACCACCTGGCCCTTCTTGTTGACTAAATAGAAAGCTGGCCAGTAGCGGTTGTTGTACGCGTTCCAGGTTGCGTAGCGGTTGTCCTGGGCGACTGGATAGCGTATGTCAAAGCGCTTAAGTGCGGTGCGCACATTCTCGGTCTTGCGCTCGAAAGCGTACTCCGGCGTATGGACGCCGACCACGACCAAGCCCTTGTCCTTGTACTTGTCGTGCCACTGCACGACATGGGACAGGGTGTTGATACAGTTTATGCAGTCATAGGTCCAGAAATCAACCAGTATCACCTTGCCACGCAGTTGCTTGATCGTGAGCGGCTCGCTGTTCAGCCACTGGCTGATGCCGCTGAACTCAGGGGCTTCGAACGGGGCCGTTGCCGCACTGGCGCCGGCGCTGGCACCGAGCAGGGTGGCCGCGGCAGCCAGCAATTTCAGGGTGTTCTTCATGTTCACAGTCCTTTCAGGGTTGGGAGGTGTTGGGCGGCCCAGGAATAGGCCAGGGTGTCGTATTGCAGGTAGATCGCGATGGCGGTGGCCACCACCAGCACGCCGAACACTTGCTGCAGGCGCTGGGCATGGCGGGCGACCGAACGCACGCGCTGGGTGGCGTACTGGCCGCCGTAAATAATCCCGAGCATCGGCACGGCCGCGCCGATGGCGTACAAGGTGAGCAGCAGGGCCGACCAGGCCGGGTCCTGCGCCTTCACCACCAGCACCAGGATGGACGCCAGCACGGGTCCGGCGCACGGCGTCCACACCGCACCCAGCGATATGCCAAGCAGGAAGGCGCCGCCGTTGCTGCCGTCATCTTCGCGCGGTGCGGTGCCGGCACCGCGCACCGGCAGGCGTGCGATCAGCCATTCATACGGCGCCGGCCACAGGCGGAACAGGCCGGACAAGGCCAGCAGGGCGATGGCGGTATTGCGCAGCACTTCCTGCGCCACGTCGATGGTGGCCGAGACCACGCCCAGCAGCATGGCGAAACTGGCAAAGCTCAGGATGAATCCGGCCACGATGAACAGCGGGCGGCGGCGGTTGCGCTGGTTGACGCCGGAGCCCAGCAGGATGGGCAGCATCGGCAGCACGCAAGGCGAAGCGATGGTCAGTAGGCCGGCCAGGAAGGCCAGCGGAGTATCGAGCGGGTTGGTCATGGTCAGCTCCGTGTTTTGGAATGACTCCATTGGACCGCCCGCAGGTATCTGGCATATGTCGCTGCACACCCGCCTGTGCAATGTTTTGTGTACCTGGTCCGGCTGTACACACTGGGATACAAATCTCTCCCAGGCATTGGGTATCATGGCTTCATGGAAAACCAAGACCACATCCTGATTGTTGACGACGACCGCGATATCCGCGAGTTGATCGGCGCCTACTTGCAGAAAAACGGCCTGCGCGCCTCGCTGGCAGCCAACGGCCGCCAGATGCGCGCTGTCATTGAAGAGGACACGCCGGACCTGATCGTGCTGGACCTGATGCTGCCCGGCGAAGACGGCCTGGCGCTGTGCCGCGACCTGCGGGCCGGCAAGCACAAGGCCATTCCGGTGCTGATGCTGACCGCGCGCAATGACGAAACCGATCGCATCATCGGACTCGAAATGGGGGCCGACGATTACCTGCCCAAGCCGTTCGCCGTACGCGAACTGCTGGCGCGCATCAACGCGGTGCTGCGCCGCACGCGCATGCTGCCGCCGAATATGCAGGTCAACGAGTCGGTGCCTGTGCTGGCATTCGGCGACTGGCGCCTCGATACGGTGGCGCGCCACCTGATTGACGCCGACGGCACGCAAGTGGCGCTGAGCGGCGCCGAATATCGCCTGCTGCGCGTCTTCCTCGATCATCCGCAGCGGGTGCTGACGCGCGATCAGCTCTTGAACCTGACCCAGGGCCGCAATGCCGACCAGTTCGACCGTTCGATCGACCTGCTGGTAAGCCGTGTGCGCCAGCGACTGCGCGATACGGCTCGCGAACCGCGCTACATCAAGACCTTGCGCAGTGAAGGCTATGTATTTTCCGCCAGCGTGACGTTGACGGCGGGAGAGGCATGATGCGCCTGCGCTGGCCTCGCACCCTGTTTGCGCGCCTGGCCTTGCTGCTGTGCCTTGGCGTGGCAGTGGCTCAGGGCTTGTCGTTCTGGCTCACCATGCGCGAGCGGAACGAGGCGACCACCAACATGATGATGGGCTATATCGAGCGCGAGGTCACCACTTCCGTAGCCCTGCTCGATGCCTTGCCTGCCGCGCAACGTGCGGAGTGGCTGCCGCGCCTGGCGCGCCGCAGCTATGAATTCAGGCTGGAGGAATGCGACGAATCGCTGCCGCACCTGGACGTGCTGGAAGCCAATGCGGTGCGCTCGTTTGAGGAAGGCGTCGGCAAGCAATACAAGCTGACCGTGCACCAGATTCTGGGCGAACATGAACGCTACCAGGTGCACCTGCGATTGAGCGACGGCATGCCGCTGACGATCGATTTCCGCCCCATGCGCAGCGTGCCGATGTCGCCCTGGTTTGGCGCGCTGATGGTGGCGCAGCTTGCGGTGTTTGCCTTGTGCTGCTGGCTGGCGGTGCGTCTCGCCACCCGTCCACTGGAGCAGCTGGCGCTAGCCGCCGATGCGCTGGGACCCGACATGCAGGGCGCCCACCTGGCGGAAAGCGGCCCTTCGGAAGTGGCACGTGCGGCCCGAGCTTTCAACGCCATGCAGCAGCGCATCGGCGGCTATATGGCGGAACGCATCCAGATCCTGGCATCGATCTCGCACGATTTGCAGACGCCGATTACCCGCATGCGCTTGCGGGTCGACCTGATGGACGACGAGACGCAGCAGGCGAAGCTGCGCCAGGACTTGCAGGCGATGGAGCAGCTGGTGAAGGAAGGCGTGGCATATGCACGCACCTTGCACGGCACTGCCGAGGCGCCCACCCGCATCGACCCCGATGCGCTGTTCGACAGCATGGTGCACGATTACACCGATGCAGGCCAGGACGTCACGCTGCATGGCGCGGTCGGCCACGCGATGGAATTGCGCCCGCAAGCGCTGCGCCGGGTGCTGGGCAACCTGATCGACAATGCGCTGAAATTCGGCGGCAGCGCCGAGGTGCACGTGGCGCGCGCGGACGGCGCGGGGGGGGATCGCAGCAGCATCGTGATCAAGGTGCTCGATCGCGGCCCGGGCATCCCGGAGGAGTCGCTGCAAACGGTCTTTGAGCCCTTCGTGCGGCTGGAATCCTCACGCAACCGCGAAACCGGCGGCACGGGGCTGGGCCTGGCGATTGCGCGCCAACTGGCCACCGCGATGGGCGGCAGCTTGGCGCTGCACCAGCGCGAAGGCGGCGGCCTGGAAGCGCGGCTGGCGCTGCCCGGCTAAGCCTAGGCCATGGCGCAGTCGAAGCCTTCCAGCACGTTGACGATATTGGTGCCCAGTTCGCGCCGGACCGTTCCGCCTTCCAGCTGGAACGTGGTGGGAATGCCAAGCCAGGCCAGGCGTTCGCCAAGGCGCAGGAAGTCGGCGGGCGCCAGGCCGAAGCCGCCATGCTGCTCACCGAGGAAGATGTTGCCGCCCAAGGCCACGACCAGCGCCTCCGGGCGGTACATCGACAAGCGTATGCAAGCCGTTTCCAGCGCGGCAAACCAGGCCTGCACATTGGAGCCCGGCGCCAGCGGGATGTTGACGTTATAGCCCAGGCCGGCAGCGGCGCCGGTTTCGTCGGCGTGGCCGCAGAAGTAAGGGTAGGTCTGGCGCGGGTCGCCATGGATCGACAGGCAAAGCACGTCGGCCCGTTCGTAAAATATGCCCTGCGCTCCGTTGCCGTGCTGGTAGTCGAGGTCGAGGATGGCAACCTTGGCCAGTCCGTCGTCCAGCAAGTGCTGCGCGGCCAGCGCCGCGTTATTCAGGTAGCTGTAGCCGCCGCAAAAATCGGCCCCCGCGTGGTGGCCTTGCGGCTGCGTCAGCACAAAGGTGCCGCGCTCGCCGACCCGCAAGGCATGGGCAGCGTTGACCGCGCAGTCGGCGCCGCCCTTGGCAGCACTCCAGGTGCCGGCACCGATCCCGGTGAAGGTATCCATCGAATACAGCCCGAAACGGGCGAGCAAGTCTTCCGGCTCGATATCGGTGCGCATGGTGCGTATCGCCAACTGATTGGCGGTGACGACCGGCCAGCCCACAAATTTCGCCTGCGCTTGCGATTCGCTCCATGCGTTGCGCAGGAAAGCCAGGTAGCGTGGGCTGTGCGTGCGTTCAAGCGCGGTAAGCGGCACGCTTTGCGGCGTCACGATCTGGCCCAGCCCGCGCCGCTCCAGTTCGGCCTGTACGGACCCTACCAGATGGGCCGTACCGCCGAAGTGCTGCGCGTGCTGTTCATTAAAGAAAGTGAGCAAGGGTCAGGTGCAGTGATTCGGGCACAGGTTGCTGGCGCGGTAGGCCTTGACGTAATCGTCGAAGCTGCCGGTCTGGGTGCGTTCCAGCTCCTCCTGCTCCGCGATCGAGACACGCGCCATCTCGGTGAAGCGCGCCACATCTTCCGCGCTTGGCGGATGGCTGCGGAAGTAAGCCGCATGTTTTTCGCTCTGGTGCAGGCCGAAAGCGGTGAACGACTTGCCGTTCTCGCGCAGCGCTTGCAGCACGCGTGCCGATGGTGTGACTTCAGGATCGTGCAGCTTGGCCGCCTGTGCTTCCAGCGCCGCCATGTGTTCGCGGCCGCCGTGTTCGCGGTCCAGCAATTCAGCCACCGGCTTGAAGCGCTCCAGCAGATCCAGGCCCCACTGCTTCAGAGTGACTTCCTCGCCATCGCGGGTCAGGGTCAGGCCAGGACGGCGGCCTTCCTTCACCGTGCGCGCGAAATTACGCGCCAGCAGTGCGCCATGTTCCGGCGTGATGAGCGGGCTTTCTTCCAGCGCGGTGAACAGCAGGAACACATCGAGGAAGCGGCCGGTCTGCACGTTGATGCCGACCGGCTCGAACGGGTCCACGTCCATGCAGCGCACTTCGATGTACTGCACGCCGCGGTTGCACAGCGCCTGGATCGGACGCTCGCCGGTATTGATCACGCGCTTGGGACGGATGGTCGAGTAGTACTCGTTTTCGATCTGGATCACATTGGTCGACAGCTGGACCCACTCGCCATTGATCTTGGTGCCGACCTTCGCATACGGCTCGTAAGGCTGGTTGACCGCCTTGGTCAGCGTGGCCACATAGGAATCCAGGCTGTTTTCGTGCGGATGCAGGCCGGATTGCGCCTCGTTCTGGTAACCCAGGTCGCTCATGCGCAGGCTGGTGGCATGCGGCAGGTACAGCGTGTCGCCGGACAGTTTTTCCAGTTTGTGCGGGCGGCCGCGCAGGAAGCCTTCGGCCAGCGCCGGTGAAGCGCCGAACAGGTACATCAACAGCCAGCTATAGCGGCGGAAGTTGCGGATGGTTGCCAGGTAGGCTTCCGACTGGTAGGCCTTGGGCGTGACGTGGGTCGCGCCCTCGTTCTCGGCCAGGATGCGCCACAGGCGCTCGTCCAGCGAATAGTTGTAGTGGATGCCGGCGATGCACTGCATCGCCTTGCCATAGCGCAGGGCCAGGCCGCGCCGGTATACGTGCTTCAACATGCCCAGGTTGGACTTGCCGTACCACGCGATCTCGATCTCTTCTTCGCCCGGCAATTCGCAAGGCATGGACTGGCTCCAGATCAGCTCATTGCCCAGTTTGGTGTAGCTGAAGCGGTGGATCGCATCCAGCTTTTCCAGCGTAGTCTTGATGTCGTGCTCCGCCGGGGTGATGAACTCCAGCAGGGTCTCGGCGTAATCGGTGGTGATGTGCGGGTGCGTCAGGGCCGAGCCCAGGGGCAGGGGATGGGGCGTATGCGCCAGGCGGCCATCCGCTTGCACCCGCAAGGTTTCTCGTTCAATGCCGCGCAGGCCGCCGCCCAGCACCGCACGGTGCTTATCGCCGGCCAACAAGGCCAGGCGGCGAGTCAATAGATTGGACAATTTGCTTCCTTTCCGATGCAGCAAATCAAATTGGTGCGAGATTAACCGAAAACCGAAAGGCGCGTACGATGACCGCCAAAAACGGCCCGGAAGCCGCATGTTGCCGTATTTTACCCGGGCCGGCGGCCGCCGCTGACCCGTTCGATGCCAGCCAGATCTTGCCAGCTTTGCACGTCAGTGTAACCGGATGACAACAGCAGCTCGCGTACCGCGGCTGACTGGTCGTAGCCATGTTCCATCAGCAGCCAGCTACCCGGCGCCAGTTTGGCCTGGGCGCCGGAAATGATGATGCGCAGGGCGCTCAGGCCATCCGCAAAGTCGGTCAGCGCAGCGCCAGGCTCGAAGCGCAGGTCGCCTTCCGACAGGTGGCGGTCGCCATCGGCGATATAGGGAGGGTTGGAGACGATCAGGTCGAACTGTTCGCCTTCCACCGCAGCGTACCAGTCGCTGTGCAGGAAGCGTACGTTGGCGCCATTGCGCTCGGCATTGCGCGTGGCGACGGCGAGGGCGTCCAGGCTCACGTCCAGCGCGCTAACGCTGGCGTCTGGCCGGTTGTGGGCGATGGCGACGGCGATGGCGCCGCTGCCGGTACCCATGTCCAGCACCTTGCCGCGCGGCGGCAGGCGCACCAGCGCCAGTTCCACCAGCAGTTCCGTGTCGGGACGCGGGATCAATACCGCCGGAGTGGTTTCAAAATCGAGGCCAAAAAATTCGCGCTGGCCGACGATATACGCCACCGGCTCGCCGCCATGGCGGCGCTGCAGCAGGTCCGATATACGCGCCGCTTCCTGCGCGTTCAGCACACGGTCGGATTGGGTAATCAGTGCCGTGCGGCTGATGCCGAGGGCGTGGCAGACCAGGATGCGCTGGTCGACCGGATCGAGCAGGGGCTTGCGCTGCAGGGCGCCAAGCGTGATGCCGGCCGTTACCTGGTCTTTCATGCGCGCTTGCGCAGCACCAGCCACGCGGTGACGATGGCCAGGATGCCGAACCAGATGCAGGACCACATCGGAATCACCAGGCCCAGGAATTTTTCGTTCGCGTCCTGGCACAGGCCTTCGGCGTAGAACAGCCATGGCAGGTACTCGGACGTCGGGATCTTGTTCAACATCGTTTCCATCGGATCGATGCCGCAGGACAAACCAGGGTGGGCCAGTATCCACAACTGCTTGATCGCCACGCCAGCGCCGCCCAATGCGGCCAGCAAGCCAACGCCAGCCGCGATTTTCGGCTTGGAGGTCAAGGCGCCGATCAGGGCCGCGAGGCCGATCGCGATGAACAGGTAGCGCTGGATCACGCACAGCGGGCAAGGCATCAGGTACAGCACATGCTGCAGATACATCGCCGCGCCGATCATGCCAAAGCTCACAAAGGCGATCGCCAGCAATACATTTCGGTTGCTCATCGTCATCAAGTTATCAAGGTTAAAAATCCGCCCAATTCTCGCACAAAGCGCCAGCGCAATCCTTAAGTTGCCATTATTACGGCCGAGCAAATGTCCACCATGGGGTCAGGAACGAAAGTGGACATTTTCTTGAAATGTCCACTTCTGTTCCTGACCCCATGGTGGACATTTAGTCGCCCAGGGCGGCCAGTTGTTCGGCCTGATGCTCGGTGGTCAGGGTGGTGGTCAGTTCGCCCAGGTCGCCGTCCATGATCATGTCCAGCTTGTACAGCGTGAGGTTGATGCGGTGGTCGGTCATGCGGCCCTGCGGGAAGTTATACGTGCGGATGCGTTCGCTACGGTCGCCGGAGCCGATCAGGCTCTTACGGGTGGCCGCTTCCTTCGACTGCTGCTCGCGCAGCTGCACGTCCTTGATGCGCGCTGCCAGCACCTTCATCGCCGAAGCCTTGTTTTTGTGCTGCGAGCGGTCGTCCTGGCATTCCACCACGATGCCCGATGGCAGGTGGGTGATGCGCACCGCCGAATCGGTCTTGTTGATGTGCTGCCCGCCGGCGCCGGATGCGCGGTAGGTGTCGATGCGCAAGTCGGCCGGGTTGATATGGACGTCTTCCACCTCATCCGCTTCCGGCATCACCGCCACGGTGCAGGCGGACGTGTGGATACGGCCCTGGGTTTCGGTCGCCGGCACGCGCTGCACGCGATGGCCGCCCGATTCGAACTTCAGCTTGGAGTAGGCGCCATTGCCGATAATGCGCACGATCACTTCGCGATAGCCGCCAAGGTCGCTTTCGGATGCCGACACAATCTCCACCTGCCAGCGTGAACGCTCGGCAAAGCGAGTGTACATGCGCAGCAGGTCGCCCGCGAACAGAGCCGATTCATCGCCGCCAGTACCGGCGCGGATTTCGAGGAAGATATTGCGCTCGTCGTTTTCATCCTTCGGCAGCAGCATCTTCTGCAGGTCAAGCTCCAGCCCTCCCAGGCGCGCTTTGCCGGCCTCGATTTCTTCCTGCGCGAATTCCTTCATGTCCGGATCGGACAGCATGGCTTGCGCGTCGTCGATATCGCCCAGCACCTGCAGGTAATCCTTGTATAGCGCCACCAGCGGCTGCAGCTCGCTGTGCTCGCGCGTCATCTTGCGGTAGCTGTCCATATTCGACGTGGCGCCTTCGGACATCAGCAGTTCGTCCAGTTCGACAAGGCGGTTTGCCAATTGGTCCAGCTTGGCCAGCATTGATGGTTTCATACGTTCCTGAATTCGAGGGGTAGCACGGGTAGCCGCGCAGGGGCGGCAGGAAGAAGTGTGGCGCCGCTAACGGCGGCCGCGGAACAATTGTGGCAGCAGTTCGGCCAGTTGGGCGCGCTCGTCGCCCTGCGCACGATGCAGCGCTTGCTGCGGACCGTGCATGAATTTCGCGGTCAGGCCTTTGGACAATGCCTCCAGCACAGCATCGGCCGATTCGCCCTTGGCCAGCAGCTTGCGCGCGCGTTCAAGTTCCATCAGGCGAATCGCTTCGCCGTTTTCCTGCAGGCCCTGGATCACCGGCACCACGGCGCGGTCGTCTATCCAGTGCATGAAGGACTGCACGCGGGTTTCGATAATCGCCTCGGCCTGCGCGACCGCAGCCTGGCGGTTTTCCATGCCGGTCTGCACCACCTTGCCCAGGTCATCCACGGTGTAGAGGAAGACGTCGTTCAGGCGGCCCACTTCCGGCTCGATATCGCGCGGCACGGCCAGGTCGACCATGAACATCGGTTTGTGGCGTCGCGCCTTGATGGCGCGTTCCACCATGCCCAGCCCGATCAGCGGCAGCGAAGAAGCGGTGCAGGAAATGACGATATCGTATTGCTGCAGCTGGCTACCCAGTTCGGCCAGGCGCATGGCCTTGCCGTTGAAGCGGTGCGCCAGCGCTTCGCCGCGTTCCATGGTGCGGTTGGCAACCGTGATCGATTTCGGATTCTGCGCCGCGAAGTGCGTGGCGCACAGCTCGATCATTTCACCGGCGCCGATGAACAGCACGTGCTGCTCGGAGATCTTGTCGAAGATGCGTTGCGACAGGCGCACGGCCGCCGCGGCCATCGATACGCTATGCGCGCCGATCTCGGTGGTGCTGCGCACTTCCTTCGCAACGGAGAAGCTGCGCTGGAACAGCTGGTGCAGGTAGGTGCCGAGGCCGCCCGCTTCGTCGGCAGTGCGGATCGCATCCTTGATCTGGCCCAGGATCTGGGTCTCGCCCAGCACCATTGAATCCAGGCCGGAAGCGACGCGGAAGGTATGGCGCACGGCGTCATGTTGCGGCAGCATGTACAGGTGCGGGCGCAGCTCGGCGTAATTCAGTTTGTGGAAGTCGGCCAGGAATTGCGCGCCGGCGTCGAGCGGGTGGGCGGCATTGCTGGCCGCGTACAGCTCGGTGCGATTGCAGGTGGACAGGATGGCCGCTTCGTCGCCGCCTTTCGAATCCGCGCAGGCAAACCAGTTGCGTGCGGCCGCCACCGCCGTGCCCAGCTGCTCAGGCGCGAACGCCAGCCGTTCGCGCAGCGCGACGGGTGCAGTGGTGTGGTTGAGGCCGACGGCGAGCAGTTGCATCTTGGTCCAGACGGAAGATTCCAGACGCCATTATACCTTGAGCTGGTTTCGCTCTTAGGAGCCGAGCTTTTCCAGCCGGTAGCCGTAGCTATATACCGGTACCAGGCGGAAGCCGTTTTCCGGTTTCAATTGCAGTTTATTGCGAACGCGGGAAACATGGGTATCCATGGTGCGCGACGGCACCTCGGTTTCGCGGATCCAGACCGCTTCATGGATGTAGGCGCGCGATAGCGGACGGCCAATGTTGCGGAAAAACAGCAGCGCCAGGTAAAACTCTTTGTGCGTGACATCCAGCACTTGCCCATCCATCAACAAGCGGCCAGGGCGGGTTTCGAAGACGTATTGGCCGAATTGCAATTGCTCGGCGCCATTCTGGCTCGGATAGGCAAGGCGCAACTGGGCCTGGACGCGCGCCACCAATTCGGCGCGGCGCAGCGGTTTGACCAGGAAGTCTTCGGCGCCGGCCGACAGGCCGGCCACGATATCGTCTTCGCCGGAACTGGTGGTCAGGAACATCACAGGGCCGTTTTCAGGCAGTTTTTCGCGGGCCTTGCGAATTACCTCGGCAGGATCCATATCGGTAACCTGCCAGTCAAGAATCAGCATATCGACGCTGTCCTTGCGCATATTGGCAAGCAGGTCCTTGGCCGTCTGGTAGCCATGGCAGGCATGACCAGCAGAAGTCAGGACCTGGCAGATCAGGTCCGCCTGGCTTCGGTCAGCATCAAGGACAACGATTCTCATGGTTCTTTACAGCAAAATGTTAAGAAGCAGTCACACGAATATAACAGAGTTTTACAAGAAATAGTTACCAATTTGATCAAAGATTGCCGTATGGTACTACTCTGTCGGGTGCCGTGCGAGGCTGTCCCTCTATCACACGGTACACTGCTTGGGAGGCTAGCACAATGGAACAGGTCTTATTCTGCAAGTCGAATGGGGAGCGAAACATGAAAAATGACTGGACTGTGTTGCCCTCCACCGAGGTGGATATCGATGCCGTACGCGAACGTTGCCGGCGCCTGGTACGGCGCCGCGCGGCGGTTTCGGCCGGGGTTGCGGCGGTGCCGATCCCCGGTATCGACGTCGTGTCTGACCTGCGCCTGTTCACCCAGTTGATCGACGACGTGAACCACGAATTCGGCCTGTCGCCGGACCAGATCGACCGCATGCAGCCCAAATTGAAGCTGATCGCGTACGAGGCGGTCATCAGCCTGGGCGGGATGCTGGTGGGGAAAGTCGTCACACGCGAACTGGTTGCGGTCGTGTTGAAGCGCAGCGCGGGCAAGATCGCAGCCAAACAGGCGGGCAAACTGGTGCCCATTGCCGGTCAAATTGCGTCAGCTACTATTGGTTTCTTTGCCTTCCGGCAGATAGGCTACCAGCACGTGGAAGCTTGCGCCAAGGTGGCGCGGCAGGTGATGGTTGCGGGTCAAAACCGGTAAGGCTGGGTCAGACCCAAGGGTCTGACCCCGATGTCAGGCGTCCGGCAGGACCACGTTCACATCAAGCACTTCCAGGTTACCCTGGCGGTCCAGCGAGATCTTGATATCGTCAGCCGACACCTTGGTGTACTTCGAGATCACGTCAACCAGCTCTTTGTGCAGCGCCGGCATGAAGTCCGGACCGGCGCGGCCGTTACGCTCGCGAGCAATGATGATCTGCAAGCGCTCCTTCGCCGCACTGGCCGTTTTCGGCTTGTTCTGGAACAGGAAAGAAAGCAGGGCCATTATTTAGCTCCAAAGATACGCTTCAGGAAACCAGGCTTTTCATAGTCGGTAAACTTCAGCTCAACTTCTTCGCCCAGGAAGCGCGACACCACGTCGGTGTAGGCTTCGGCCACATCGGTTCCCTTGAAGTGGATTGCCGGGTTACCCTGGTTGGAAGCATGCAGTACTTGCTCCGACTCAGGGATGATGCCGATCAAAGGAATGCGCAGAATCTCTTGCACGTCTTCAAATGACAGCATTTCGCCCGCTTCTACGCGCTTCGGCGAGTAACGGGTGATCAACAGGTGTTCCTTGACCGGCTCGCCGCCGGACAGCGCGCGGCGCGACTTGGCCTGGATGATGCCCAGGATGCGGTCGGAGTCACGCACTGACGACACTTCCGGGTTGGTCACGATCAGGGCTTCGTCGGCGAAGGTCAGCGCCATCAGGGCGCCGTGTTCGATACCAGCCGGCGAGTCGCAGATGATGTACTCGAACTCCATCTTGATCAGCTCAGCCAGCACGCCTTCCACGCCGTCTTCAGTCAGGGCATCCTTGTCGCGGGTCTGGGACGCCGGCAGGATGTACAGGTTCTCGCAGTGCTTGTCCTTGATCAGGGCCTGGTTCAGGGTTGCTTCTTTATGCACCACGTTGATCAGGTCATACACAACGCGTCGTTCGCAACCCATGATCAGGTCCAGGTTGCGCAAGCCGACGTCAAAGTCGATGACGACGGTTTTGTGGCCGCGCATGGCGAGGCCGGTGGAGAAGCTGGCGCTGGAAGTCGTTTTGCCGACACCGCCCTTGCCGGACGTAACTACAATAATTCGTGCCACAAAGAATCCTTTACTGAACTGTTATTTTGCGGAATTGACAGATTGTATATCCAGACTCTCGCCGTTCAGCCGGATTTGTACCGGCTTGCGCGCGTTTTCGGTCGGGAAACCATCTTCAAAAGTACGATAAACACCAGCGATTGAGACCAGTTCAGGGCTCATCGCCATAGCGAAAATACGGGCCGAGGTGTCGCCGGAGGCGCCTGCCAGGGCACGGCCGTTCAGAGTGTTGTAAACGTGAATACTGCCATCCGCGATGATCTCGGCGCCGTTATTGACGACTGCCATCACGATCAGGTCGCCGCCGCGCGCATAGATGCGCTGGCCGGCACGGACCGGGGTGTCGATGATCATGGTACCGCCGAAAGCTGGTGCCGCCGGTGCCGCTGCTTTGGCAGGAACCGGGGCCGGCGCAGGGGCCGGAGCTGGCGCTGGTTTGGAGGCAGGGATCGGCGCTTCTTCGCGCTTGCCGCTGTCCAGTTGCAGGCCGTGTTGCTGGATTTCTTCCACCATCTCCGGCTTGGCGTTGCGCACAGCCACCGGATTCAGGCAGTATTTTTTCAGGAGGGCGATAGTTGCCGCCCAGTCAATACGTTCGCAGCCTGGCGCCAGGTCGCCGACGTCGATGACGGCCAAGTCGCCTTCGAAGAAATCGGAAACGCCGCCGGTCATCTCATGCATGGCGGCGTCGAGGGCGACCAGATCGCTCGTGTACATGATGGCGGACACGGCGACGACGGTGGAAATCTTGATCTCGATAGGCTTCTGGAACGTACTCTTAGGCATAACAATCGCAAAGTAACGGGCTGGGCCCAGGCTGGGTGCATTGTACTTTGCTTAAGCTTGCTTGGGGAGGGGAGCCCAGTGTTTATGCGGCCTGCAGGCCTAAATGTTCGACGAACGGTTTGAAATCCCTGCCGCTATAGAGCAGTGCATAGTGCGATTCGATGCAGCGCGTCGCGATCAGGGTGTCGACGGTTTTCCTGATTGTGACCCCTAGAGACCGCAACTGCCGAAAGTTGCTGGCCGCCTGAATTGCAATCTCGACACCTCCGATGTCGACAATTTCTAGTGTCAGAAGTAACTTTTAGCTTGGTTGAAATCGCGTTGACGCTGGAGCTGTTATGCCTGACCGCTGCCAACCGGTTAGTATTTGCCAATTCAACAATGGAAGGCTAGCCATGGATAACCGCGCGCGCTTTGCAGCGTTGGCAGAAAACTTTGCCGGTGAGGAGGTACCAATTAGTGCTTGAAATCGAATTGCTTCAGCTCACGCGTGAGGAATTGCTTGGCTGGGCGAAATCGGAACCTGCCGATCATTTCACCGGCACGCCGGAAGGCGCGCTTCCACCGCCGCATGTTGCCGACCGCGCGTTGAAGCAACAGGAAGCCGGGGTGCCTGCTTTCTGGTGTTCGCCGTTCCTGATCGTAGCCCGGAGCGAGCGCACCATCCTTGGTGGATGCACCTTTAAAGGCATGCCGTCGAATGGCGACGTTGAAATAGCATATGGAGTTGCCAAGCCTATGCGCGGCCGCGGCATTGCAAGTGCCGCCGTAGCTCAGCTCTTGAAGTTGGCGGCAGCGGATCGCTCGGTGCGGCAGGTTGTCGCAGAGATCCTCCCGTCAAACATCGGCTCGTCGAAAGTTGTATCGCGCCTGGGTTTCACGGAGCGTGAGACTCTCGTCGACACGGACGGCGAAACAGTGGTGCGTTGGATCTATTCTGTTTCCTAGTACAGTCCAAATAGCCGTCCGAACATGCCGGCCATCATGATTGTTAGTCCAACCAGCCAGCGAGTCGTAATTGCGTGTTCCTTGCGCAGCGACTCGAAACCTATGTCCATATGCTCACGCAAGGATTCGATCGCGCCATAGAGCCTGTCGATATCTTTTTGCATGCTAGTCACCTCTGTCTCTACTTTGGCAATTCGCTCGCGGTTATCCATATTGCCTCCTTCGAATGGCTCAACTTTGAGCCGATTCGTGGGAGGAGACTTTGAGCTTGGACAGGGATGCTTTAGGAAGGTTCCATCTCGGCGCGAAGCTTTTGCGCGGCGGCGACCATGTTTTGCAGGGCTGCGGCGGTCTCTGGCCAGGCCCGTGTTTTCAGGCCGCAGTCGGGATTGACCCAGAGTTGTGCCGGCGGTACCACGCGCGCTGCTTTGCGCAGCAAATCAGCCATTTCATCGCTGCCGGGTACGCGCGGCGAGTGGATGTCGTACACGCCGGGACCAATCTCGTTCGGGTAACGGAAGCTGGCGAAGCCGCCCAGCAGCTCCATGGCGGAGCGGCTTGATTCGATCGTAATCACGTCAGCATCGAGTGCGGCGATCGCCGGCAAGATGTCGTTGAACTCGGCGTAGCACATGTGGGTGTGGATCTGCGTGGCGTCGGCGGCGACAGCAGCGCTGATGCGGAAGGCCTTGGTGGCCCACGCGAGATAGCCATCCCAGCGGCTGCGCCGTAGCGGCAGGCCTTCTCGCAGCGCCGGCTCGTCGATCTGGATGATGGCGATGCCGGCGTTCTCTAGGTCGCGCACCTCATCGCGAATGGCGGCCGCGATCTGCAGGGTGGTGTCGGAACGCGGCTGGTCGTCGCGCACGAACGACCATTGCAGGATGGTGACCGGACCAGTCAGCATGCCTTTCACCGGCTTTGCGGTCAGGCTCTGCGCATACTCGGCCCAATGCACCGTCATCGCTCGCAGGCGCTGCACGTCGCCGTAAATGATTGGCGGCTTTACGCAACGCGAACCGTAGGATTGCACCCAGCCATTGGCGGTGAACGCGAATCCATCGAGCTGTTCGCCAAAGTATTCGACCATGTCGTTGCGCTCCGCTTCGCCGTGCACCAGCACGTCCAGCCCGAGTTTCTCCTGCTTGCGGATGGCGTGCTCGATTTCTTCACGCATCGCTCGCTGGTAGTCCGGGGTCGACAAATCACCACGCTTGAAAGCAGCGCGTGCGGTGCGGATCTGCGATGTTTGCGGGAAGGAGCCGATCGTGGTGGTCGGGAAGGCCGGCAGCCCGAGGCGAGCCTGCTGCTGGCGCTGGCGCTCGGTGAAGGGGGACGCACGGCGGTCGGCGTCCTGATCCGAAGCCTGCGCTGCGACACGTGCCTTGATGCCGGCATTGTGAACGCGCGGGCTGGCGCGGCGGCTCTCCAGCGCTGCACGCGCCGCGGCAAAGCCACGTGCCACCTGCCCGGATACCCGCTCGTCCGCCGAGAGGGCGGATTTGAGAAGCTCAAGCTCTGCCAGCTTTTCTTCAGCGAAGGCGAGCCAGGAGCGCTGCTCATCGTCCAGCGCAGGCTCGGCGGCCAGGCTGTATGGCACATGCAGTAACGAACAGGACGTCGAGAGCCAGACCGGGCCGCTGCGCTTGGCAATCACCGGCAACAGCGTCGCGAGGGTGGCATCCAGATCGGCGCGCCAGATGTTGCGGCCATCGATGATGCCGATCGACAGCACCTTATGCGCGGGCAGCCAGTCGGCTACGCTGGTCAGCTCGCTGGCGGCGCGTACGGCATCCACATGCAAGCCGGCGACCGGCAAGCGGCAGGCCAGGCTGACGTTTTCTTCCAGCGGCGAAAAGTAAGTGGCAACCATCAGTTGCGCGCCAGCCTGGTTGAGGAGCCAGTAAGCCGGCTCGAAGGCGTTGCGCCAGGCGTTGGGCAAGTCGAGGCCAAGGATTGGCTCGTCCAGTTGCACCCACTCGGCGCCAGCGGCACGCAACTGCATCAGGAGCCGGCTGTATTGCGGCAGCAGGCGGTCCAGCAGGTCCAGGCGATTGAAGCCTGCGGCCGCGCCGCGCTCTTTGCCGAGCCAAAGGAAGGTGAGCGGTCCGAGCAGCACCGCTTTGACCGGGTGGCCGGCGGCGCGCGCTTCGGCGACTTCGTCCAGCAAGCGCTGGCTGTGCAGCTCAAACGCGGCGGATTCGCAGAACTCCGGCACCAGGTAGTGGTAGTTGGTGTCGAACCACTTGGTCATTTCCAGCGCTGCACCATTGTGGCCACAGCCGCATCCTTCATGTGCACCGTCGCCGCGTGCCATGGCGAAATAGCGCGCCAGCGGCGATTCGCTACCCGTGAAGCCAAAGCGTGCCGGCTCGCAGCCAAGCAGCTGGATATGGTTCGCCACGTGGTCGTACAAGGCAAAATCGCCGACCGTCACGAAATCCAGCCCATGCTGGCGCTGCGTCTCCCAGTGCCGGGCACGGAGATTGCTGGATGTTTCCTGCAACGCTGCGTCGGACAGTTCGCCGCGCCAGAAACGCTCCAAAGCGAATTTCAGTTCACGCGCTGCGCCGATGCGTGGAAAGCCAGGGATATGAGTTTGAACTAGTTTCATTTTTGTCATGCTTAAGAAATATTGGTGAAGTACAGTTTGCGGCATGACGGCATATAATAAAAACGAAACTTTTTATGCATCCACTTGAAAAACTTTCATACATGCTCGAGATTCGTCACCTGCGCACGCTGTCGGCGCTACGCTCCTCCGGTAGCCTGGTCAAGGCAGCACAACTGCTGAACCTGACCCAATCGGCCTTGTCGCATCAAATCAAGTTGCTCGAAGATCGCTACGGTACGCCGTTGTTTGAGCGAAAATCGATTCCAATCGGCTTCACCGCGACCGGCGAACGGCTGCTGAGACTGGCCGATACCTTGTTGCCGGAAGTGGAACGCGCCGAGCGCGACGTGCTGCGCCTGTCGCAAGGCGACACCGGCCAGTTGCGCGTGGCGCTTGAATGCCATACATGCTTCGATTGGCTGATGCCCGTGATGGATGCATTCCGCACCCGCTGGCCGGACGTGGAAATCGACCTGGTTTCCGGCTTCCACAGCGAACCAGCAGAATTGCTGCGTAATGGACATGCCGACCTGGTGATTGGGTCCGATTACAGCGCCGACTACTCCACCTTCCCGCTGTTCCGTTTTGAAATCCTGACCGTGATGGCGCAGAAGCATCGCTTGGCCTCGCATCGCCGCCTGTCGGCCCAGGACTTTGAAGGCGAAACCCTGATCACCTATCCGGTGCCCGAAACACGTATCGACCTGATCCGTGAAGTATTGCGCCCGGCCGGTATCGAATTCCAGCGCCGTACGGCAGAACTGACGGTCGCGATACTGCAACTGGTTGCAAGCCGGCGCGGTGTGGCGGCATTGCCGAACTGGGCTATCAAAAATTATATCGACTACGACTACGTCATCGCCCGCCCGATCGGCGAGACCGGTTTATGGAGCGACCTGTTTGTCTCCGTGCCGCCAGCCTTGCAGCACAAGGCTTATGTCGCCGACTTCGTCAACGTGATACGTGAGCAGTGCGCCGCCACGCTGGACGGTATCAAGTTATTGTCGTGACATCGTTAAGGGATTTATGCAAAATGAAAGCAGCCTTGATGTTTATCAAACGTTTGTCAGGAATCGCGCACTAACATGAGAAGTCTTGCGGTATCTCAGCCACCGAACAACTGAAGGAGCATGGGCATGTATGCGTTCAACGACGAATTCTCTCGTGCCGCACAAGCGGCTTTCGATGCGCAACTCGCCAGCTTCGCCAGCATCTTTGACTGGCATCGTGATACCACATGGGCTTCTCTCGCTGTCATGACCGCAGCCTCCAACGAATTACTGGCCATCCAGCATCCACAAGACCTGCTGCAAATGGCAAGCGACCAGGGCAAGCACGCCATCGACTGCGCGCAGGCATATGGACGTGAGGCAACAGATGTGGCTTTGAATAAGCCACTGTTCCGGTAGGCCATAGCTGGCCGCGGGCATGGCACTTAGCTAGAATGCATTGAAAGATTTTCATACCACTCCCGGAGAAGCAGAATGGATGACGTAGTAATTGTTGCAGCAGGCCGTACCGCCGTAGGCAAGTTCGGCGGTTCCTTGGCCAAGACCCCGGCAGCAGAGCTGGGTGCCCATGTCATCAAGGGCCTGTTGGCCCAGACCGGCATCGACCCTAACCTGGTCAGCGAAGTGATCCTGGGCCAGGTACTGACCGCTGGCGTCGGCCAGAACCCGGCGCGTCAGGCCGTGATCAAGTCCGGCCTGCCAAGCGCTATCCCGGGCTACACCATCAACAAGGTCTGCGGCAGCGGCCTCAAGGCCACCCACCTGGCAGCGCAAGCCATCAAGTGCGGCGACGCCAACATCATCATCGCCGGCGGCCAGGAAAACATGAGCGCCTCGCCGCACGTGCTGAACGGTTCGCGCGACGGCTTCCGCATGGGCGACGCCAAGATGATCGACACCATGATCGTCGATGGCCTGTGGGACGTGTATAACCAGTATCACATGGGCATCACCGCCGAGAACGTCGCGAAGAAATACGACATCTCGCGCAGCCAGCAAGATGAATTCGCGCTGCAGTCCCAGCTGAAAGCGGAAGCCGCGCAAAGGGCCGGCAAGTTCAAGGACGAAATCCTGCCGCTGGAAATCGTGCAGAAGAAAGGCAGCATCTTCTTCGACCAGGACGAATACGTGAAGCCAGGCTCGACGCTGGAAGCGCTGTCCAGCCTGCGCCCAGCCTTTGACAAGGCAGGCTCCGTCACCGCCGGCAATGCGTCCGGCATCAACGACGGTGCTGCAGCGGTGATGATGATGTCCGCCAAGCAGGCCAAGGAACTCGGCCTGACCCCGCTGGCGCGCATCAAGGCCTACGCCTCGTCCGGCCTGGACCCAGCTTACATGGGCATGGGCCCGGTCACCGCTTCGCAGCTGTGCCTGAAAAAAGCCGGCTGGTCGCCACAGGACTTGGACCTGATGGAAATCAATGAAGCGTTCGCCGCGCAAGCCTGCGCCGTGAACAAGGAAATGGGCTGGGATACCAGCAAGATCAACGTCAACGGTGGCGCGATTGCAATTGGCCACCCGATCGGCGCATCCGGCGCCCGCATCCTGGTGACCCTGCTGCATGAAATGGTCCGCCGTGACGCTAAGAAAGGCCTGGCCTCGCTGTGCATCGGCGGCGGCATGGGCGTAGCACTGGCAGTTGAGAGGGAATGAGCTTTCGTTTAAATAAATAGGGGAACATTAAATGGCACGAGTTGCATTGGTAACGGGCGGCATGGGTGGTCTGGGCGAAGCGATTTGCATCAAGATGGTCGCGCTGGGCTACAAAGTGGTAACCACGTATTCCCCGAGTAACAAGACGCATGAGTCGTGGCTGGCCACGATGAAGGACCAGGGCTATAACTTCTCCGCCTATCCTTGTGATGTGTCGGACTTTGATTCGGCGGCAACCTGCATCGCAGCAGTCGAGCGCGACATCGGCCCGGTTGATGTGCTGGTGAACAACGCCGGTATCACCCGCGACATGACCTTCAAGAAAATGGACAAGGTCAATTGGGATGCCGTGATGAAGACCAATCTGGACTCCGTGTTCAACATGACCAAGCCGGTAGCCGATGGCATGGTGGACCGTGGCTGGGGCCGCATCATCAACATCTCCTCGGTGAACGGCCAGAAGGGCGCTTTCGGCCAGACCAACTACTCCGCCGCCAAGGCCGGCGTGCACGGCTTCACCAAGGCGCTGGCGCTGGAAGTGGCGCGCAAGGGCGTAACCGTGAACACCATTTCGCCGGGCTATATCGGCACCAAGATGGTGATGGAGATCCCGAAAGACGTGCTGGATTCGAAGATCATCCCGCAAATCCCGATGGCCCGCCTGGGCAAGCCGGAAGAAGTGGCGGGCCTGGTGGCCTACCTGGCTTCCGACGAAGCAGCGTTCCTGACCGGTGCCAACATCGCCATTAACGGCGGCCAGCACATGTCCTGATCGCAATAAAGAGCAACGCAACACCCAAACGCCGTCCGGCCCTCGCGCCGGTCGGCGTTTGTTCTTTCGGAGGCGCCATGAAGAAAATGCTGCCCTTGCTGCTGCTGGCAGCCTGCAGCCGCAACATCCCGCAGGATCAGCTGCTCGATATCCTGAACCAGCGCGCCCCGCTGGTGGCGCATATCGGCCACGTCACCAAGGTCGACGTGCTGAGCACGGCCAAAGCCGCTGCCAATGGCCGCAGTTGCGAATTGCGCCTGATGCACGTCACCGGCAAGAAAGGCTCGACCTACGTCAGCTTCCTGCGCCGCGAAGAAGCGGGCGGAACCCAATCCGCCCTGACCTGGGCCGACGACCGCCAGGCCGCCAGCGGCAAGATGGGTGAAATGCTTTCGGCGCATTGCAACAACAAGTGATTGACTCTTGAGCCCCGGCTCACATATCGTTCTTTCTCAACAATAATTCATTGGGGAGACAACGATGCAATTCTGGACCATGAACTACTGGGCTGTCCTGCTGGCGGCCGTTTCGAGTTTCATGCTGGGCGGCCTGTGGTATTCGCCGGTCCTGTTCGGCAAGATGTGGAATGACGAAAACGGCGGCGTCAAACATGACGGCCATCCCGCCAAGGTCTTCGGCGTCGCCTTTGTCTTCTCCCTGCTGGCGGCCTTCGCCTTTGCCCGATGGGTTGGCCCAGCACCGTCGCTGGAGTATGCAATCAAGCACGCCTTGCTGGCCGGCTGCGGCATGGTGGCCGCCTGCTTCGGCATCAACTACCAGTTCGCCCAGCGTAGCTTCAAGCTGCTGCTGATCGATGGCGGCTACCACACCGCGCAATTCCTGGTCTTTGGCCTGATCCTCGCTCTCTGGCACTGATGACTGCTCCATATGAATGGCGCCCGATCCCGCACCATCTGGATATCGTATGTCCAGCGTGCCGGAAACGTGCAGAATTCGAGTTTGCTGAAGTCGTTCGAATTAAGCTGAAATCGAACGTGGAGTTTTTCCAGAAGAGCAGCTTGTTTGAGTACCGGCAGTTCCACGATTCATGTGGCCACTTGTGGCATGGGGCGGCCTATTTCCAGGGACTTCATGGACAGCCTCAGCAGGCAATTCAAGAACTTCCAGATGGCTATGCTGCGAGTGATTGGGACCACTCGAGATATCTCGAGAATCGTAGCGGCTGGCCGGTTGGCTCGATTCGGTGTAGCCAATGCCATTTGTGTAGCAAGCATGTGTTGCGATGGCCGGAGGACGCGTATTATTCGATTACGTATCGCAATCACGTCCTCTGGGCATACCATCGTGAATCCGCTGTCGACTTGATGCATTATGTTTTGTCAAAGGAGCGTAGTCGGTCGCGATATCGTTGGAGTTTCTTCCTGCTTTATGTACCGACTGTATTCAAGGTAGGTAAAGCTAGAGAGTCCGTTGTTAAGCAACTGAACAGGCTATTGGCCGTCCCTTGATGAAGAACTATTTGCTCGCACTCGCTGTTTCGTCAGCAAGCGCGGGTGCATCAGCTTGCAGTTTCCCCGTCTCGTCGCTTGATCAGCAAGTTGAAAACGCAGAAGAGGTAAAGCTGGCATGTCGATTTGGCCGCTAGTCGCTCGTCGTCATTTTGACGGGGCCCGCACAAGCGCCCTGGTTGAATTAACCATAACCAGGAGATTTCGATGACACACACCATTACCGCATTCGAACGCTCGCCAGATGGCGGCATGGGCCTGGCGCGCGATACGCGAGTTCGCTGGGCGTTCGAGGAAGTGGGGCAGCCGTATGACGTGCGGCCCGTTTCGTTTGCCGCAATGAAGGAGCCGGCGCATTTGGCCTTGCATCCGTTCGGCCAGATTCCCACCTATGAGAATGGCGACCTGGTGCTGTTCGAGTCCGGCGCGATCATTTTCCACATCGCTTCATGCTATCCGGGCCTGTTGCCGGAAGATGCCAACGCACGGGCCCGTGCAATTACATGGATCTTCGCCGCACTTAACACTGTCGAGCCACCGATCCTGGAAATCGCCATCGCCAAGTTTCAGGAGGGAGACAAGCCTTGGAGCAAGGAGCGCTTGCCCCTGATTGCGGACCGGATCCGGCAGCGGTTGGGGCAACTTTCTGCGCGCCTGGGCGAGGCGGAATGGCTGGACAGCGAGTTCAGTGCGGCCGACCTGACCATGGTGTCCGTGCTGCTCCGGGCAAGGCCATCGGGTATCCTGAACGAATTTCCGCGCCTTGCCGCGTATGTTGCCCGTGGCGAAGCACGTCCAGCTTATAAGCGCGCCTTTGCGGCGCAGTTGGCGTTCAATACTGCCGAGCCACTCACCGGTTGACAGTGCTATTCTTTGAAGAGAGGTTGGATCACATATGTACGCGCTGCCCGAACTCGACGAACAAATCCTGCAGCCAGGCATTAAAGGCCTGCCTATTGTGGAGCCGCTGCGCCAGCACATGATCGGCGCCCAGCACTGGAACGTGCTGGCGGCGGATACAAGTTTGCCGGTGGCGGTGCTCAAGGCTTCGGCGCTGCAGCATAACCTGGCGTGGATGCGGGCTTTTTGCGAGCGCCACGGCGTGCTGCTGGCACCGCACGGCAAGACCACCATGAGCCCGCAACTATTTGCGGCGCAGGTCGAGAACGGCGCCTGGGGCATCACGCTTGCCACTATCCCGCAAGTGCAGATTGCGGCGCGCTTTGGCGTGCGGCGCGTGATCCTGGCGAACGAGCTGGTGGCGCCGGCCGATATCCGCGCTCTCCTGCACCTGATGCAGGAAGATCACAGCTTCGAATTCTTCGCGCTGGCCGATTCGCTGCAAGGCGTCGAACGCCTGTCGCGGGCAGTGCAGGACTTCGGCCTCGAACGGCCCTTGCCGCTGCTGGTTGAGATGGGCATGAAGGGCAAGCGCGCCGGTTGCCGCGATCCGGAACAAGTGATGACTGTGGCGCGAGCCATCGCCGCCGCACCGGGTCTGCAACTGGCCGGCATTGAAGGCTACGAGGGCCTGGTGGTTACCGATAACCTTGCGGCGGATGTGGAAGTCGTCAACGGCTTCCTGCAGCGCATGGCGGAAATGCTGAAGTCCGCCGCGAGTGAAGGCTTGTTCGGTGGCGAACAAGTGATCATCTCCGCCGGCGGCTCGGCCTACTTCGACCGCGTGGCGCGCGAGTTTGCTGGCTTGGCGGTGCAGGGCAAGAAAGTACTGCCGATCCTGCGCAGCGGCTGCTACCTGACCAACGACCACGGCTACTACGGTGATCTGACCAGTGAGCTGGCCCGCCGCGAGGGCAAGGCAGCGGGGGAAGGCTTGCGCCCGGCGCTGGAAGTCTGGACCACGGTGCTGTCGCGCCCTGAGCCGAACCTGGCGATCCTGGCTATGGGCAAGCGGGACGCATCGCATGACCTGGGCCTGCCGCGCGCGATCGCCGCGCACCGGCCGGGCGGGGCAGCGCTGGTGCTGCCGGAAGGCGCGGTGATCGACAAGATGAACGACCAGCACGCCTACCTGCGCTGGCCGGATGGCGTCGAGGCCGACCTGCAGGTGGGCGACCTGGTCGGCTGCGGCATCTCCCACCCTTGCACAACCTTCGACAAATGGCCCCTGATGCTGGTTGTGGATGACACGTACAACGTCCTGCAAGCCATCAATACCTTCTTCTGAGCGGTTACAATCTTGGCTTCACGCATAGAGGATAACCATGCCCGACGCCTTGCCACACCTGTTCCCGCCAATCCAGCCCCGCAATAGCGGCATGCTGGCTGTCGATGACATCCATACAATATATTGGGAAGAGGTGGGCAACCCGAACGGCATCCCGGTGGTCTTCTTCCATGGCGGCCCGGGCGCCGGCATGTCGCCGCAGCACCGTCGCTTCTTCAACCCGGATCACTATCGGGTCATCCTGTTCGACCAGCGCGGCGCCGGCAAATCGACTCCGCTGGGCGAAGTGCGCAATAACACCACTCAGATCCTGATCGAAGACATCGAGCGCCTGCGCACCCTGTTCGGCATCGACAAATGGCTGGTATTCGGCGGCTCCTGGGGTTCCACCCTGGCGCTGGCGTACGGCCAGGCCCACCCGGAGCGCTGCCTGGGCTTCGTCCTGCGCGGCATCTTCCTCTGCACCCAGAAGGAAATCGACTGGTTCCTGCAAGGCTCCGAGTGGTTCCACCCGGAGGTGTACGACGAATTCGTCGCCCCCATCCCGGTGGAAGAACGCGGCAACCTGCTGCAAGCCTACGTCAAGCGCATCATGGACCCGAACCCGGACGTGCACTGGCCCGCCGTGCGCGCCTGGAGCAAGTTCGAAGGCCGCCGCGTGTTCCTGTTGCCGCAGCCGGACGAACCGCCATCGGACACCCTGGACCTGGGCGTCGGCCGCATGGAATCGCACTACATGGCCAACCTGGGCTTCTTCAGCGACGGCCAGCTGCTGTCGAACGTCTCGCGCATCGCCCACCTGCCTGCGGTGATCGTGCAGGGCCGCTATGACGTCATCTGCCCGCCGGTCTCCGCCTGGCGCCTGCAGCAGGCCTGGGGCGCCAATGCGGTGATGAAGATGATTCCTGACGCAGGCCACGGCGCCATGGAGCAGGGCATAAGCCGCGCCCTGGTGAGCGCTACCGAACAATTCCGCCAACAAGGACGCTTCGCATAATGAATCTCCAGCTTGGCGACATCGCCCACATCATCCAGCTAGCGATTGCCCCGGTTTTCATGCTGTCCACCGTCTGCACCAATCTGTTGGTGCTGTTGAACCGCCTGGCGCGCATCATCGACCGCTCGCGCGTGCTGGAAGAACGCCTGGACGTGGCCTATAACGATACCTATATGAACGAGCTGGACGTGCTATACCGGCGTTCGCACCTGATCAACGTTGCCATTGCGCTGAGCACCGCGTGCGGCCTGTTCGTCTGCCTGGTGGTGGCATTGCTGTTCGTTGGCGATGCCACCAATGTCCCGCTGGACAAATACATCGCCGGCCTGTTTATCGCGGCGATGATCTGCCTGATCGGCAATTTCGGCTACCTGCTGCGAGAGATCTTTATCGCCTCGACCTTTATGCGTGCCCACCGCCACGTGCGGCACATCGAAAGAAATTCAAACTAAGAATCATCATGCACGATTACAAACGCCCACCTACGCTGCATCGCTACGGCCCGCGCAGCGAACTTGAACTAGCCCTGAAGGACGGCCAGTTCGTGCTGCGCCCTGTGGGCAGCTTCCTGACCCTGAGCTTCTCGCAAGCCTGGAACCGCGACCTGTTCGACCATTTCGGCGCCGATAGCTGCCTGGTGATCCACAACACCGAGGAATTCGGTGAGCGCATCCACCGCGCCGTGCAGCGCACGTTGCCGAATTGGGCCGGTATCGACGGCGCCATCGAATACGGCGGCCGTGCCGCCTTGGGCGCCGCCTTCACCAAGACGCGTGAAGATGCGATGGAGAAAGAATGGCAATTCGCCTGGCGCTCCATGCAGACGGCATCCACCACGAACGCGGTGGTGATCCGTATCGGCAGCCTGGAGAATTTTGCGGAAGTGCGCGACCGCGACCACTACACGGCCTAAGCCGCAGCGCTTAAGGAACGCTGGGCACTCCGCCCAGTCCACGCGCCAGCTCGGACTGTTTCGGCAGCGCCGGCTGGCGCTCCAGGTGGGCCAGCACCGCATTCATCATGCGTTCGATATCGCCGCGGATGATATTGGTGCCCAACAGGCCCGGCACGTAGAAGTTCGGCATCAGGCGCCCGGTGTAGACCACGCGGGTGCCGCCGGTTTCCGGAATGGGAATCAATTCCCAGCGTGCCTCGTAATGTTTCATGTCCCCCGAAACCAGTGCGATGTCGATCGACGACATCGGCTGCTCCGTGGCACGCACGACAAGGTGGATGGAGCGCGACATGAACAGGAAGCGGGCCGTACCAAATTGCTCAATGATGACTTCATTGCCATTCCGTGAAAGCACCCGGCACGACGCCATGTCGGGCACGAATTCCTCCATGCGGTCATAGGTGGTAAGGGTGCGCCAGACAGTTGGCAGGGATGCATGAACGGTGCCGCTGGCGCTCACTTCATAGAGTTGTTGCGCGTCTGTCTTCACCCGGTTGACGGACACTTCCAGCTTCGGAACTTCCAAACGGGCCGCCTGTCCCGCACCGAAGGCGGGCGCGGTAAAACCGAGGAACAGTACTAATAACAGTCGCTTCATGCTACCAGCGTAAGGTAACTGGTGGCAGAATACAAGCGCCGCGCGCTTCCATCGTTAGACGCCGCACAGAACTCCCGCCTTCCGCCTATGACCACGAATTTCCCTCATCTTCTTTCGCCCCTCGACCTGGGTTTCACCACCTTGCGCAACCGCGTGATCATGGGTTCCATGCACACCGGCCTGGAGGACCGCTTCTTCAATTATGACAAGCTGGCCGCCTTCTACCGTGAGCGCGCCAAGGGCGGCGTGGGCATGATCGTGACCGGTGGCATCTCGCCGAATCGCCAGGGCTGGCTGCTGCCGTTCGGCGGCACGATGAATTTCATCGGCGACGTGTTCAACCACCGCAAGCTGACCAATGCGGTGCATGAAGAAGGCGGCAAGATCCTGATGCAGATCCTGCATGCGGGGCGCTATGGTTACCAGCCGTTCGCCGTGTCGGCCTCCGCAAAGAAATCGCCGATCTCACCCTTCAAGCCGAAGGCGCTGACGGAAGGCGGCATCGAATCGACCATCAAGGCCTACGTGCGCGCCGCCAAGCTGGCGCAAAAGGCCGGCTACGACGGCGTCGAGGTGATGGGCAGCGAAGGCTACCTCCTGAACCAGTTCCTGTGCGCCCGCACCAACCTGCGCACCGACCGCTGGGGCGGCAGCATCGAGAACCGCATGCGCCTGCCGGTGGAAATCGTGCGCCGCATGCGTGAGGCTGTGGGCCGCGAATTCATCATCATGTACCGCCATTCCCTGCTGGACCTGGTGGACGGCGGCAATACCTGGGAAGAGGTGGTGTCTGTTGCCAAGGCCTTGCAGCACGCTGGCGCCACCATCCTGAACACCGGCATCGGCTGGCACGAAGCGCGTGTGCCGACCATCGTCACCTCGGTGCCGCGCGCCGCCTTTGCCGAAGTGGCGGGCCGCCTGCGCAAGGAAGTGACCATTCCGGTGGTGGCCTCGAACCGTATCAATATGCCGGCGGAGGCGGAAGACATCATCCTGCGCGGCGATGCCGACATGGTGTCGATGGCGCGCCCCTTCCTGGCTGACGCCGAGTTCGTCAACAAGGCGGCCGCCGGCCGCGCCGACGAAATCAATACTTGCATCGGATGCAACCAGGCCTGCCTGGATCACACCTTCCAGAACAAGCGCGCCAGCTGCCTGGTGAACCCGCGCGCCTGCCACGAGACGGAGCTGGTGTACAAGCCCGCTGTGGCCCGCCGCAAGGTGGCGGTGGTGGGCGCGGGTCCAGCCGGCCTGTCGGCTGCCACGGTGGCGGCCGAATGCGGCCACGACGTGACCCTGTTCGACTCCAGCGACCGCATTGGCGGACAGTTCAATATCGCCAAGCAGATCCCGGGCAAGGAAGAATTCAACGAAACCCTGCGCTACTTTGGACGCAAGATCGAGCTGACCGGCGTCAAGCTGCAGCTGAACCACCGCGTCACGCGCGAAGAACTGCTCGCGGGCGGCTATGACGACGTGATCGTCGCCACCGGCATCCGCGTGCGCATGCCGAAGATCGACGGCATCGACCATCCGAAAGTGCTGTCCTACCTCGATGTGCTGCGCGACAAGAAGCCAGTCGGCAAACGGGTGGCGATCATTGGCGCGGGCGGCATCGGCTTCGACGTCGGCGAATACCTGCTGCACAATCCGGAGCATTCCTTGCCGGTTGCGAAGGAACACTGGACGGCTGAATGGGGCGTCGACCTGCACGCCAATACTGGCGGCGGCCTGGTGCCGGCCAAGGCAGCGGAACCAGTGCGCCAGCTTTACCTGTTACAGCGCAAAACCAGCAAGCTGGGTGCCGGCCTGGGTAAGACTTCGGGCTGGGTGCACCGCGCGGTGCTGGCGCGCAATGGCGTGGTGATGATTCCCGGCGTGCAGTACAAGCTGATTGACGATCATGGCCTGCACGTCCAGGTGGGCGAAGAAGAACGCCTGCTGGCAGTGGACAACGTGATTATTTGCGCCGGCCAGGAAAGCCTGACCGAACTGATGCCGCCGGAAGGCGAGGCCGCCGCAGCGGGCACCCCGCGCTTCCACAAGATCGGCGGCGCCGCCCTGGCAGCCGAACTCGACGCCAAGCGCGCCATCAAGGAAGGCGCTGAGCTGGCCTCGCGCCTGTAAAAATGTCCACTTCGGTTCCTGACCCCGAAGTGGACATTTCGCCGCGTTAAGCGATCTCCTTGGCGACGTGCGCCGCCATCGATTTGGCCAGCTCCTGCTCGCCGATGAAGATGATGCCGGCGCGCTCGCTGCGCAGCAGGGCCGCTTCCTCCTCGCTGTGCGAGCGCACTGCGATCTTGATACCCGGATTCAGCGCACGCGCCGTTTCAATCATGGCGCGCACGTGGAAAGTATCCGGCGTTGCCACCACCAGCATGCGCGCCTTGTGGATATGGGCCTGGATCAGCACCGCCGGCTCGCCGGCATTGCCCGCCACAGCGGCGATGCCTTGCTGGCGCAACTGGTCGACCAGTTCGCGATTCTGCTCCGCCACCACGTAATTGATTCCCTGCGCCGTTAGCGCCTCCGCAATATTGCGCCCCACGCGGCCATAACCCACCAGCACCACCTGGCCTTCCAGCTTGGACTGTGCCGTCGTCATCGGCAACTCCGCCAACGGGTCGGCGCTGCGGGCATATTGCGCCGCCAGCGCCTTGTTCTTGCCCATCATGCGTTCCAGCGGTGCAGCCAGCATGAACATCAGCGGATTGAGTGCAATCGACAGGATCGCGCCTGCCAGGATCAGGCTCTGGCCCTCATGCGGCAACAGGCCAAGCGAGATGCCAAGCGCGGCCAGGATGAAGGAAAACTCGCCGATCTGCGCCAGGCTGGCCGACACCATCAGCGCCGTGTTGGCCGGGTAGCGCAGCAATACAACCAGCGCGAACGCAGCAATCGATTTGCCGAACAGGATGATGGCCACCACCGCCAGCACGCGCAGCGGCTGTTCGACCAGGATCATCGGCTCGAACAGCATGCCGACCGAAACGAAGAACAGCACCGCGAATGCATCGCGCAGCGGCAGCGATTCATGCGCAGCGCGATGGCTCAGTTCCGACTCGCGCAGCACCATGCCGGCGAAGAAGGCGCCCAGCGCAAACGAAATGCCGAACAGTACGGTCGCGGCATATGCAATGCCGACTGCGGCCGCGATCACGCACAGGGTGAACAGCTCGCGCGAATTGGTGCGTGCCACTTGCCACAGGATCCAGGGGAACAGCTTGCGGCCCACCAGCAGCATGAAGCCGACGAACAGTGCCACCTGGCCCAGTGTGACGGCCAGTGCCTTGAGGATACTGCCTTCGGCCACGCCATGGCCGTGAGCGCCGGCGGCCGCATCACCGCCGAAAGCGCCCGCCAGCGCAGGCAACAGCACCAGCACCAGGACGGTCACCAGGTCCTCGACCACCAGCCAGCCGACGGCAATGCGGCCATTGAAGGAGTCCAGCGCGCCACGCTCCTCCAGCGCCCGCAGCAGCACCACAGTACTGGCCACCGACAGCGCCAGGCCGAACACCAGGCCGCCGCCCAGGCTCCAGCCCCACCAATGCGCCAGCGCCATGCCCATGCCGGTCGCTGCCGCGATCTGCAGGATGGCACCGGGCAAGGCCACCTTGCGCACTTCCCACAGGTCATCCAGCGAGAAATGCAGGCCGACGCCGAACATCATCAGCATCACGCCGATTTCAGCCAACTGGCCGGCAATTGCGCTGTCAGCGACGAATCCAGGGGTAGCAGGGCCAATCAGGATGCCGGCTGCGAGATAGCCGACGAGGGCGGGGAGTTTAAGGCGGACGGCGATAAAGCCGAAGACAAGACCGAAGCCAAGGGCCGCGGCGATAGTGGTAATCAGGCTGACGTCATGGGGCATGCAGGGCCTCCTTTCGCAAGGAGTATAGCTGCATATGAGAAATGTCCACTTCGGGGTCAGGAACGAAAGTGGACAATGTCCACTTTCGTTCCTGACCCCAAGGTGGACATTTAGGCTTTACGGACGACGACGGAGCCGATGGAGTAGCCGGCGCCGAAGCTGCAGATCACGCCGTAGGCGCCGGACGGCAGGTCGTCCTGGTGCTTGTGGAAGGCGATGATGGAACCGGCCGACGAGGTGTTGGCATAAGTGTCCAGGATCACCGGCGCTTCCATCGGCTCGGCATCGCGGCCGAGGATGGTGCGGGAGATCAGCTGGTTCATGCTCAGGTTGGCCTGGTGCAGCCAGAAGCGGCTCATCTGCTCGACCTTCAGGCCGGCGCGGTCGATCGAATCCTTGATCATTTGCGCTGCCATCGGGCACACGTCCTTGAACACTTTGCGGCCTTGCTGTTTGAACAGCTTGTCCGGCGCGCCGATGCCGGCTTCGTCGAAGCGGTTCATGAAGCCGAAGTTGTTGCGGATGTTGTTGGAGAAGCTGGTCTTCAGCTTGGTGTCCAGAATGTCCCACTGGTGCTTCGACACGGCGCCTTCTTTGGATTCCACAATGATCGCGGTGCACGCGTCGCCGAAGATGAAGTGGCTGTCGCGGTCGCGGTAGTCGAGGTGGCCGGAGGTGATCTCAGGATTGAGGATCAGCACCGCGCGGGCCTGGCCGCTCTGCACCGCGCCGACGGCGGTCTGGATGCCGAAGGTGGCCGAGGAACACGCCACGTTCATGTCGAAGCCGAAGCCGTCAATGCCGAAGGCCTGCTGCACTTCCACTGCCATCGCAGGATATGCGCGCTGCATATTGGAGCAAGCCACCAGCACCATGTCGATGTCGGCCGGGGTGCGGCCGGCGCGGTCCAGCGCCTGGCGCGCGGCGGCCACGCAGATTTCAGCCTGCAGCGACAGCTCGTCGTTGCTGCGCTCTGCAATGCGCGGGGTCATGCGTTTCGGGTCCAGGATGCCGGTCTTTTCCATCACGTAGCGCGATTTGATGCCGGATGCCTTTTCAATGAAGCCGGCGCTGGATGGCTCCAGCGCGGTCACGGTGCCAGCCGCGATGGCGGTGGCGTTTTCCGCGTTGAACAGTTCGACGTAGGCGTTGAAGGCGGTGACCAGCTCTTCATTGCTGATCGAGTTCGCTGGGGTAAAGAGGCCGGTTCCGCTGATGACGGCTTGTTTCATGATCAATATTTCTTTCTTAGAATGGGTCAGGCGACCGGTAAGATGGCCGATTTTACCGCATCTGCAACGCAAAACGGCGCCCCAGGGGGCGCCGCCTTAATCTTTGCTAGCTTTATTTCCTGGGTGGCGGGTCCAGCTTGACCAGCTTGGATTCGGCCTTGGCCAACTGCACCGGAACGCCTTGCAGGTGGTTCAGCGCCTGCTTGAGCTGGAAGTCTTCCCCGCTGCCGTATTCCAGCGGCTTGCGCTTCTTCTCGGCAGCCAGGATGCGCATCTGCTCTTCCAGTTCATCGCGCTGGGCCTTGCCGGCTTCCTGCTCGCGGTCGTTGGTGAGGTGCTTGGCCAGGTCGGCCTCGCGCATGCGCAGGCTGTTCAGGCCGTCGCCATCTTCGTTCTCGTCCACCGCCAGGTCAGGGGAAATGCCCTTGGCCTGGATCGAGCGGCCATGCGGCGTGTAATAGCGCGCGGTAGTCAGCTTGACGGCGGTATCGGCGGTCAGCTGGCGAATGGTTTGCACCGAGCCCTTGCCGAAGGTTTGCGAACCGATGATGGTGGCGCGCTTGTAATCCTGCAGGGCGCCGGCCACGATTTCGGAGGCCGAGGCGGAGCCGGTATTCACCAGCACGGCCATCGGGATGTGCTTGACCGCTTCCGGCAGCTTGGCCAGCGGGTCGCCATCGCCGCGCAGCGAATAGTACTCGGCGCGGCCGTAGAAAATCTGTTTGGAATCAGGCAACTGGCCGTTGGTCGAGACGATCGGGGTGTCCTTTGGCAGGAAGGCTGCCGCCACGCCGATTGCGCCTTGCAGCACGCCGCCCGGGTCGTTGCGCAAGTCCAGCACCAGGCCTTTCAGGTGCGGGTCCTGGCGGTACAGCTCGGTGATCTTGGCCGCCAGGTCATCCACTGTCGGTTCCTGGAATTGCGAGATGCGCACCCAGGCATAGCCGGGCGAGACCATCTTGGCCTTCACGCTTTTCTGGTGGATTTCTTCGCGGTTCAGGGTGAATTCCAGCGGTTGCGGCTCATCCTTGCGCATGATGGTCAGCATCACTTTGCTGCCCGGCTCGCCGCGCATCTTCTTGACCGACTCATCCAGGCTCAGGCCTTTCAGCGAGGTGGTATCCAGGCGGGTGATCATGTCGCCCGGCTTGATGCCGGCGCGGTAGGCTGGGGAATCCTCGATCGGGGCCACGATCTTGATATAGCCTTCGTCGCCCTGGGCGATCTCGATGCCGAGGCCGACGAACTTGCCCTGCGAGCCTTCACGCAGCTCAGCATAGGCCTTCTTGTCCAGGTAGGCGGAGTGCGGGTCAAGCGAAGCGACCATGCCGGCGATGGCTTCGGTCAGCAGCTTTTTGTCTTCCACAGATTCGACGTAGTCGGATTTGATCAGGCCGTACACATCGGCGAGCTGCTTGAGCTCTTCCAGCGGCAGGGCCGGGTCGACCTGCTTTTGAGCCATTGCGGAAAACTGCAGGGATACCGCTACCCCCGCGACTACGCCAAGGCCGATCAGGCCAGCGTTCTTGAGTTTCTTGCCCATGTATCACCTGTTCCAAATACAGCGGTTAACTCGTCCGCCATTGGATTTCAGTATAAACCTGATTTCCAGCAATCGTAGCTGCCAGCATGGAATAAATACCGTGGAAAGCCACGATAAATTCATAACTTTGTAGGTGTTTGCCAATGTGTTTACCGGAGTAAGTATTTGTAAGAAAAACAGAGCCACCGGCGGGCCAGCCCTACACTGGTTTCGCTATTTCTCTCTACCCTAAAGTGGTTTATGCCTGCGGGACCCCCGCAGGCATCTTTTTTTCCGGAGCAAGAGTATGAAACTGATACGCACTGCCCGTGCCGCCTGGCTGGTATTGGCCATGGCTGTCGCCCCGGCCTTTGCGGTGCCGGTTATGGACATGCGCGCCGAAGACCTGGTGCCCATGGCCTCCGAATTCCGCAAGTCCCTCAACCTGAACGCCAACCAGCAGACCCTGTGGGCCAAGGTCGAGAGCCAGAGCAAGGCACTGTTGCGTGAGCGCAAGGCCCGCCGCGAGCGCCTGCAGGAAGCCACCAAGCAGGGTTTGCAGGCCCAGAGCGTCGAATTGCGCGAGCTGCAGGCGGGGCTGGAAGCCGAGCAGGCTGCCACGGTAGCTGAAGACCGCCAGTTGCGCGAGTGGTGGCTGGGCATTAACGATGCGCTGGATGACGGCCAGCGCCAGGCCGCGGCAAAGTTTCTGGTCGATCAACTGATCCGCATGGAAGAGGGGCCCGGCGGGGGCCGTGAACGCCCGGCCAGCGAGGAGGGCGGCCATCGCGGCGGCCATGGCGGGCGCGGCGGAGCGGGCGGTGGCATGGGCGGCCCCGGTGCGGGCGGCGGCAGCCGCGGCATGTAAGTATCTTTAAGTAACATTGGCGGAGGCCCTGTGCCAGCCGCCGGGGTGGGGATTACAATGCCAGCGCGGCGCCAACCGGCCTGCCGCGTGCAACATTGTTCATTCATGAAGAAGCTGATCCCTTTCGCCCTGGTCACCCTGGGCGCGGCCTCCGGCGCCGCCGCCCAGCAGGAACCAGTCAAACCCGCCGACAAAGTCATCCCGCAGGTCACCATCAGCGGCGGCCGCCAGGACGATATGACCGAGCGCCGCAACTCCACGGCGGGCAAGCAGGTTTTCGGCCGTGAAGAACTGGACCGCAATGGCGACAGCAATATCGGCGACGTGCTGAAACGCCTGCCGGGCATCACGCTTGGCGGCCGCGCCGGCCGGGGCGGCGAAGTGCGCATGCGCGGCCTGGGCAGCGGCTATACCCAGGTGCTGGTGAACGGCGAGCGCCCGCCGGCCGGCTTCTCGATGGAATCGCTGTCGCCCGACCAGGTCGAACGCATTGAAGTGATGCGCGGCCCGGTGGCGGAACACAGCACCCGCGCCATCGCCGGCACCATCAACATCGTGCTGCGCGACGGCTACCAGATGCGCGACATCCAGGTGAAGGCTTCCGACCGCATCGAGCAAGGCCGCCATTCGCCCGAACTGTCGGTGACCGTGCCGGGCAAGTCCGGCGCGCTGGCCTACACCCTGTCGGCCTCGCTCAATTACAACCGCCAGCACGACAGCAGCAGCACCCACAATACGGACATCGAAGCCGACGGCGACCTGGCCAAGGAGCAGTTCCTCGACAGCGAGAGCAGCGGCAGCAACAAGGGCCTGCACCTGACGCCGCGCTTTTCCTACAAGTTCGAAAACGGCGACACGCTAAACTTCCAGACCTTCCTGATGCACCAGAAGTCGCGCAGTGCATCGGAGACCAATCTCTCGCAGCCGGTCGGCAGCCAGCCTCCCGAGTACAACCTGGCGCAGCAAACCAATGACGGCGACGTCACTTTCCTGCGCGGCTTCGGCAACTGGGTGCATCGCCTGCAGGGTGCCAGCAAGCTTGATGTGAAGTTCGGCTTCGGCCTTGGCAAGCGTGACAGCGATTCGCTGCGCTACCAGTACGATACGCAGGGCACGCTGCTCGATCGCTTCACCGATACTGACAACACGCGCGACAAGAGCCTGAATACCGGCGGCAAGTACACCTCGCCGATCGGCGCCGGCCATTTGCTGGCGGCCGGCTGGGATCTGGAAGCCAGCCAGCGCGAGCAGGTTCGCGTCTCGCTGGACAAGAACGGCAATGCGCAATTCGCCGACTCCGGCGATAACCTGAGCGCCGACACGCGCCGCGCCGCCTTGTTCGCGCAGGATGAATGGGACATCACACCGCAATGGTCGGCTTATGTCGGCGCGCGCTGGGAAGGCATCCGCACCACGTCCGACCGCAGCAGCGGCACCGTCAGCAACACCAGCAAGGTGTTCAGCCCGTTGCTGCACGCGGTATGGAAAATTCCCGGCTACGAAAAAGACCAGGTGCGTGCCAGCCTGACCAAGAGCTATAAATCGCCCAATGTGCAGGACCTGATCGCCGTACCATCCCTGTCTCGCCTGAACAGCGCCACCAGCCCTGACCGCACCGGCAACCCCAACCTGAAGCCGGAACTGGCCACCGGCCTCGATCTGGCGTATGAACACTACCTGGGCCGCAGCGGCATCATCAGCGTCAGCGGTTTCGTGCGCAATATCGACAACCTGATTCGCCGCGAACTCACGCTGCAGCAAACCGAACTTGGCCAGCGCTGGGTTTCTTCGCCGGCCAATATCGGCCACGCCCGCACCAGCGGCATCGAACTGGAAGCCAAGTTTGCGCTGTCCGAGCTGATGGAGAATGCGCCGCAGATCGATTTTCGTAGCAACTACAGCCACTTCTGGTCCAAGGTTGACGGCATTCCTGGTCCGGACAACCGCCTTGACCAGCAAGCGAAGCAGACGGCCAACCTGGGCCTGGACTACCGCCTGAAAGATATTCCCCTCACGCTTGGCACAAGCTACAACTGGACGCCGGCCATCCGCACCCGGACCAGCGACAAGCAAGTGGTGGAAACCAGCCGCAAACGCGTGCTGGACATGTATGCGCTGTGGCGTTTCGACAGCCGCACGCAAATCCGAATCAGCGCTAACAACCTGCTGGCGGATGATGCAACCGGGTACAACCTGGTCAACGCAAATGGGCTCGCCGCACAGGCAGCCACGCTGAACCCCACATACACCCAGTGGAGTGTTCGACTTGAATCCAAATTCTAAAGGGACAAAGAGAGTGAAACGACATATCCTGAGCACCATCACCCTGAGCCTGATGGCGGCATTCGCCCATGCAGGCGGCCATGAAGGCCACGATCACACGTCGGCCCCGACTTCCGGCATCGACACGCGGTACATCGACAAGAGCGTGCGTGCCCAGGACGATTTCTTCCAGCACCTGAACGGCGAATGGCTGCGCAGCACCGAGATCCCAGCCGACAAATCGAGCTGGGGCTCGTTCGCCAAGCTGCGCGACGACACCCTGTTCCAGCTGCGTGACCTGATCCAGGGCCTGCAGGGCCAGAAAAACCTGAAAGGCGACGACGCCAAGATCGCCGCGCTGTACGCCTCGTACATGAACGAAGCCAAGCTGGAAAAGCTGGGCGCCAAGCCGTTGGCCGGCGAACTGTCCAAGGTTCGCGGCCTGAAAGACAAGAAGGGCATTCCATCCCTGATTGCCCACTTCAACAAGACCGGCGTGCCGGCGCCATACGGCGTGTTCGTCAGCCAGGATGCGCGCAACTCGACCCAGTACGCCGCACACATGGGCCAGTCCGGCCTGGGCTTGCCTGACCGCGAGTACTACCTGAAGAAAGACGACGCCAAGATGGCGGATGCGCTGGCCAAGTACGAGCTGCACGTCGCCAAAGTCCTCGGCCTGGCCGGTAACAAGGACGGCGCCGAAAAAGCCAAGGCTATCGTCGCACTGGAAACCGAACTGGCCAAGGTGCAGTGGTCCCGCGTCGAGAACCGCGACCCGGTCAAGCGCTACAACAAGATGGAAATCAGCAAGCTGGCTGAAAGCGCGCCAGGCTACGACTGGAATGCTGCCCTGGGCGCCACCGGCATTGCCGCCAAGACCGACAGCGTGATCGTGGCCCAGCCAAGCTACATGACCGAGTTTGCCAAGCTGGTTGAAAGCACCCCGCTGGAAACCTGGAAGGCCTACTTCGAATGGCAGCTGCTGCGCGACGCGTCGCCTTACTTGTCGAAGGACTTCGACCAGGCTAACTTCGCCTTCTACGGCACCGTGCTGACCGGCGTGACCGAACAGCAGCCACGCTGGAAGCGCGGCGTGGGCGTGGTGGAAGGCGCGATCGGCGAAGGCATGGGCAAGCTGTACGTGGCCAAATACTTCCCGGCTGAGCGCAAGGCGCGCATGGAAGAACTGGTGAAGAACCTGCTGGTGGCCTACAAGCAGAGCATCGACAGCATCGACTGGATGAGCCCTGAGACCAAGAAACAGGCGCAGGAAAAGCTGGCCAAGTTCACCCCGAAAATCGGCTACCCGAACAAATGGCGCGACTACAGCAAGCTGCAGTTCAAGGAAGGTGACCTGATCGGCAATATGGGCCGCGCATCCGAATTCGCCTACAACCGCAACCTGGAAAAGCTGGGCAAGCCGATCGACAAGGAAGAATGGGGCATGACTCCGCAGGCGATCAATGCCTACTATCGTCCTACCGCCAACGAGATCGTGTTCCCGGCCGCCATCCTGCAGCCGCCGTTCTTCGACATGAAGGCTGACGATGCGGTGAACTACGGCGCCATCGGCGCGGTGATCGGTCACGAAATCTCGCACGGCTTCGACGACTCCGGCTCGCAGTACGACGGCGACGGCAACCTGCGCGACTGGTGGACCGCCGAAGACCGCGCAGCCTTCAAGGTGAAGGCGGACGCCATGGTCAAGCAGTACGGCTCTTACGAGCCGGTGCCTGGCTATAACATCAATGGCAAGCTGACCCTGGGCGAGAACATCGCCGACAACTCGGGCCTGGCGATTGCCTACAAGGCGTACAAAATCTCCCTGGGCGGCAAGACCTCGCCCGTGATCGAAGGCCTGACCGGCGAACAGCGCGTGTTCATGGGCTTCGGCCAGGTATGGCGCACCAAGATGCGCGAGCAGCAGGCGATTGTGCAGATCAAGACCGACCCGCACTCCGCCGGCCGCTTCCGCGCCAACGGCACGGTGGTCAACCAGCCAGCCTTCTACGAAGCCTTCGGCGTCAAGGAAGGCGACAAGATGTACGTCAAGCCGGAAGACCGGATCATCATCTGGTAAGCATCGTTTTGCTAAAAAGCCACGCTACAGCGTGGCTTTTCTTTTAACGTTTCATCCTGGCGTGCTAGAGTCGCGCGATACCGTCACATCTACCTAGGAGGGTAACCTTGAAACGCAAGATCCTGAGCGCCGTCATCATCGGCCTCTTCGCTGCCAATGCCGCTATCGCGGCCGGCAAGCCTGCACAAAAGTCCGGCATCGAAGCTCCCAACATGGACAAAGCTGTCCGTGCCCAGGACGACTTCTACCAGCACCAGAACGGCACCTGGCTGAAGAACACCGAGATCCCGGCCGAGCGTTCCACCTGGGGCACCTTTGTGCAACTGTCCGATACGGTCCAGGCGCAACTGCGCACCCTGATCGAGGAAGCCGCTGCCAAAGGCGGCAACGCCGACGCCAAGCGCGTAGGCGACATGTACGCCGCCATGATGGACGAAGCCCGCGCCGAACAACTGGGCATCACCCCGCTGGCCGGCGAGCGCGCCCGCATCGCCGCCCTGAACGACAAGAAGCAGCTGGCCGCCCAGTTCGCGCACTTCTCGCGCATGGGCGTGAGCAGCCCGTTCGACGTCGGCATCCACCAGGACAACAAGGACTCGACCCGCTACGTGGCCGACCTGTCCCAGTCCGGCCTGTCGATGCCTGACCGCGACTACTACCTGAAGAAAGACGACGCCAAGCTGGCCGACACCCTGGCCAAGTTCGAAACCCACGTGGCCAAGATGATGGCGCTGGCCGGCGACAAGAACGCCGCCGTTACCGCAAAAGCCGTGGTCAACGTTGAAACCCGCATCGCCGAGATCCAGTGGACCAAGGTCGAGCTGCGCGACCCGGTCAAGGCTTACAACAAATACGAGATCGCCAAGCTGAAAGAGCTGATGCCAGGCTTCGACTTCGACACCTGGTTCGAAGGCGTGCACATCAAAGGCAAGTTGAAAGACGTGATCGTCAGCCAGCCGACCTACCTGCAGGCGCTGGACAAGGTGATCGCCGAAGTGTCGATGGAAGACTGGAAGGCCTATATGGACTACCGCTTGCTGGCGACCCTTTCGCCAGAGCTGTCCAAGGCCTTCGTTGACGAGAACTTCTCGTTCTACGGCACCACCCTGAGCGGCGCCACCGAACTGCGCCCACGCTGGAAGCGCGCCGTGTCCCTGACCGAAAGCTCGATGGGCGAAGCGGTCGGCAAGCTGTACGTGGCCAAGCACTTCCCGCCGGAAGCCAAGGCCCGCATGGAAAAACTGGTGAAGAACCTGCTGCAAGCGTTCAACCAGAGCATCGACACCCTGGAGTGGATGGGCCCTGCGACCCGCAAGGAAGCCCACGCCAAGCTGGCCAAGTTCACCACCAAGATCGGCTACCCGAACAAGTGGCGCGACTACAGCGCGCTGGAAATCAAGCGCGACGACCTGGTCGGCAACGTGATCCGCTCCAGCCAGTTCGAACACGAACGCAATATCAACAAGCTGGGCAAGGCGATTGATCGCGACGAATGGCTGATGCCACCGCAGCAGATCAATGCTTACTACAACCCGGAGATGAACGAGATCGTGTTCCCGGCCGCCATCCTGCAGCCGCCATTCTTCGACATGAAGGCTGACGACGCGGTCAACTACGGCGGCATCGGCGCCGTGATCGGCCACGAAATCTCGCACGGTTTCGACGACCAGGGTTCGCAGTTCGACGGCGACGGCAACCTGCGCAACTGGTGGACCGAGGAAGACGGCAAGCGCTTCAAGGAGCGCACCGGCATCCTGGTCAAGCAATACGGCGAATTCGAAGCGCTGCCAGGCTACAAGGTCAATGGCGAGCTGACCCTGGGCGAAAACATCGGCGACAACTCCGGCCTGGCCGTAGCCTACAAGGCATACAAGCTGTCGCTGAAGGGCAAGAAGGCGCCGGTGATCGACGGCTTCAGCGGCGACCAGCGCTTCTACATGGGCTGGGCCCAGGTATGGCGCACCAAGTACCGCGATGCGGCGCTGATCTCGCGCATCAAGGCCGACCCGCACTCGCCAGGCCCGTTCCGCACTAACGGCACCCTGCGTAACCAGCCCGGCTTCTACGAAGCGTTCGGCCTGAAGGACGGCGACAAGCTGTACCTGGCGCCGAAAGATCGCGCGATCATCTGGTAAAAACCGGCCAGCGGCCGCCGCATATCGGTGTCAGACCCTGCGGGTCTGACACCGGTTCACCGGTTCTGAGAAAGTTCCCCACAATGAAAAAAAACCTGATCGCCGCCGCTGCCGCCGCGCTGCTGGCCACCGTCGCCAGCGCAGCAGACAAATCCGGCATCGAACTGCAATACGTCGACCCCGCCGTCCGCGCGCAAGACGACTTCTTCAAGCACCTGAACGGCAAGTGGCTCGCCACAACCGAAATCCCAGCCGAAATGTCGAGCTGGGGCGTATTCGAAAAACTGTTCGAAGACATCCAGCCGCAACTGCGCACGATCATCGAAGACTCCGCGCAAAACGCCGACACTGCCGACAAGAAGCGCATCGGCGACTTCTACGCCGCCTTCATGGATGAAGCGCGCCTCGAACAACTGGGCGTCGCGCCAATCCAGCCCGAGCTGGCCCGCATCGCCGCCCTGAGCGACAAGAAGCAATTGCCAGCCCTGTTCGCGTACCACAACCGCCGCAACTTCGCGGCGCCGATGGACCTCGGCATCCACCAGGACAACAAGGACTCCACCAAATACGTGGTCGACTTCGTGCAGTCCGGCCTCGGTATGCCAGACCGCGACTACTACCTGAAAAAAGACGACGCCAAGATGGCCGAGACGCTGGCCAAGTATCAGGCCACCGTCGAAAAAATGCTGGCGCTGGCCGGCGACGCCAATGCCGCCGCGAACGCCAAGGCCATCGTCGCCTTCGAAACCAGGATCGCACAACTGCACTGGTCCAAGGTCGACCTGCGCGACCCGGTCAAAGCCTACAACAAGGTACCGGTCGCCAAGCTGGGCGAACTGATGCCGGGCTATGACTGGAACGCCTACCTGAATGGCCTGGGCATCGCCGGCAAAGTCGACTACGTGATCGTCAGCCAGCCAAGCTACCTGAAAGCGCTGGACAAACTGCTGGCCGAAACCCCGCTCGAGACCCTCAAGCCATACTTCGCCTGGAACGTGATCCGCCACAACGCGCCATACCTGTACCAGGCTTTCGTCGAAACCAACTTTGAGTTCTACGGCAAGCAACTGGGCGGCGCCACTGAAATGCGCCCACGCTGGAAACGCGGCGTCTCCGCTACCGAGGACGCGCTGGGCGAAAGCATCGGCAAGGTCTACGTCGAGCAGCACTTCCCGGCGGCGAATAAAGCGCGCATGGAAGAACTGGTGAAGAACCTGCTGGCAGCCTACAGGGACAGCATCGACAAGCTCCCTTGGATGAGCGCCAAAACCAAGAAGGAAGCGCAAACCAAGCTGGCCAAGTTCACGCCGAAAATCGGCTACCCGAACAAATGGCGCGACTACGGCGCGCTGACCATCGATCGCAACGACCTGGTTGGCAACGTGACTCGCGCCACTCAGTTTGCGGTACAGAAGGAACTGGACAAGCTGGGCAAGCCGATCGACCGAGACGAATGGGGCATGACGCCGCAGACCGTCAACGCCTACTACAACCCGGAGCTGAACGAGATCGTATTCCCGGCCGCCATCCTGCAGCCACCATTCTTCGACGCCAACGCGGACGACGCGGTCAACTACGGCGCAATCGGCGCCGTGATCGGCCACGAGATCTCGCACGGCTTTGACGACCAGGGCGCGCAGTACGACGGCGACGGCAACCTGCGCGACTGGTGGACCAAGCGCGATCACGCCAACTTCAAGGCCAAGACGCAGATGCTGGTCAAGCAGTATGGCGCCTTCAGCCCGGTCAAAGGCTACAAGGTCAATGGCGAGCTGACGCTGGGTGAGAACATCGCCGACAACTCCGGCCTGGCGATTGCGTACAAGGCTTACAAGCTGTCGCTGGGCGGCAAGCCGGCGCCGGTGATTGACGGCTTCAATGGCGAGCAGCGCTTCTACCAAGGCTGGGCGCAGGCATGGCGCGCCAAGTCGCGTGAAGCAGCGCTGATCCGCCAGGTCACCACCGACCCGCACTCGCCCGAAGAATTCCGCGCCAACGGCACCCTGCGCAACCAGCCAGGATTCTACGACGCGTTCGGGTTGAAGAAGGGCGACAAGATGTACCTCGCACCGAAAGAGCGCGTGATCATCTGGTAAAACCGGTAAAGCGGGGTCAGGCACAAGTGCCTGACCCCCCAACGGTCTTAAAGCCGCCGCTTGGGTTCTAGGCCGTTGATCTTCGAAAAAGTTCAACGGCCTAGAACCAACATCTTTTACTGCTGTGCAGACAGGGTCTGACCCTTGGGTCAGACCCCGGTTTACCGGTTCAAAAAGGCAAAAAAAAACCGCTCCAAATCGAGCGGTTTTTTTTTATATACGGGGGAAAGATCAGCCCTTAGGCTCCGCAGCCGGCGCCTCAGCAGCCGGAGCAGCCTGCTTCACCTCAGGCTCCTTGAACTTGCCACCAGACTTATTCGCCATGAACACAACAGCGCGCGCCACTTCCACATCATCCAGGTCCGGGTTGCCGCCCTTGGCAGGCATCGCGCGCAGGCCGTCGATAGCGTGCTTCACAACAGTGTCGTAACCCTGGGCAATACGAGCACCCCAGGCGCCGTTATCGCCGACCTTAGGAGCACCAGCAGCACCGGAGCTATGGCAAGCCGCGCAGGTAGCGGTATAAACCGCTTCGCCGGCCTGCAGTACTTTAGGAGCGTTCACGTCCTTCAGGGTAAAACCGTTATCCGAAACAGGCTTCAGACGAGCAGCAATAGCTTCCGCACTTTGGCTTTCCGAACCCGCGCCAGTCAGTTTTTCCTGGGTCACAAACTGCACCAGCAAAACGATGCCAATGATGGTAACAGCGAAGAAACCTACAACGGCAGCGACCAGCTGCTTAGGCGTTCTGATAGCGGATTCGTGGCTCATGATTTCCTTAGGACAGTTTTTCGAAGCTGTTGGAGGGTTATCTATTTGGCATTTTTCATGCCGGGCCCTCGTCAAACCTGCGATTATAGTCGGAAACCCCTAGCTATGGAATGGATTTCCGGCTATCCTTCGTGTCTCTTCAGTATCACCTGCGGCTGTAGCTCAGTGGATAGAGTATCGGCCTCCGAAGCCGAGGGTCGTGGGTTCGATCCCCGCCAGCCGCACCACTTTCACCTTCATGTTTACCTTCCCATAACTTCGCCTTTTGGCAAGGTTTTGCGTCCTTTTGCTCCACGCAGGAAGCGATTGCTAGCGTTTTAAAAGTTGGCGCGCACGATTGAACGTTGCGCATTGGCACAACATTAGTCCATTTATAATCTGTTGCTATTTTTGTATTCTTGCGCGCTATCGCTTGCGCCGGGCAACTGCAAGGACTATGCACCATGAAAATGAATGGCATGTCTGACTCGCTGGCAGGACTGCTGCCAATCGGAACTCTGGCGGGCACCAACCGGCCGATCCGCCTGCGCCTGTCCGACGCGCAGGACGACCTCCTGCTGGTGAAGCACGTCAGCGGAACGGAAACCATCTGTGGCGGCATTGATTACCGCCTGTTGTGCGTATCGAAGAGCGCCGGCTTGCCGACCAAGCAGTTCATCGCAGTGCCTGCAGAAGTGCAGTTCGTGACCGACACCGGAGACTTACGCTCCGTGTGCGGCATTGTCGCCGAGGCCATCGAAGGGCAAAGCGATGGCGGCCTGGCGACATACCAGCTGGTCATCCGCGACGCCCTGGCAATCATGGAACTGCGCACCAACACGCGCGTCTTCCGCAACGCCAGCGAAGTCGACATCACCCAAACGATCTTGAGTGAATGGTGCCAGCGCACGCCAATGATGGCGCGCGCCTTTGAGTTCGACGTCGGCCAGTTGCGCAGCTATCCCCCGCGTGAATTCACAATGCAGTACAACGAGTCGGATGCCCAGTTCCTGCGCCGCTTGTGGAAGCGCCGCGGCATCGCATGGTTCGTTCGTCCCGGCAAATCAAGCGAGAGTAACGACGACAGTGTGCCGGCGCATACGTTGATGCTGTTCGACGACGTAACGGCGCTGCAGCAGAACGCCGCCGGAACGGTCCGTTATCATCGCGACGATGGCACCGAAGCGCGCGACAGCATCACAGCCTGGCACGCCGTGCGCACCCTGAATCCAGGCAAGACTAGCCGTCAAAGCTGGGACTATGCCAACGCCCAGATGACGGGCAGCGACGAAACCGGCCGCAATGATCAGGGTGAATGGGGTAACCAACTTGCGGCAACCCTGGAAGACTACCTGGTTGATGTGCCACATGCCGGCGACAGCAGCTCGGACTATCGCGACCTCGGCACACTACGGATGCTTCGCCACGAGTACGAATCGAAATGCTATCGCGGCGAGAGCGGTGTGCGCGACCTTTGCATTGGCCAATGGATCGCGGTGAGCGGACATGCCGCGATCGATTCCCATCCGCCGGAAGAACGTGAGTTCGTGGTCACCGAACTGCATGTCGATGCCGAGAATAACCTGCCCAAAGCCTTGAACGACAAGGCACGCCGCCTGTTCGCCTTGAATCGCTGGAGCGGTGGCGGCCAGGGCTCCGCATTGGAGCAAGCCAGCGAAGAACGCGGCGTGCGCTACACCAATCATTTCAGCTGCGTGCGGCGTGGCATTGCCATCGTGCCGGCCTACGATCCCCGCATCGACCTGCCGCGTACCGAAGCGCAAAGCGTGATCGTGGTCGGGCCACCGGGAGAGGAAGTCCATTGCGATGACCTTGGACGGGTAAAAATCCGCTTCCCGGCCTGCCGGCCGGAAGACCACCCCAATGGCGCCGGCGCTTCCGACAGTGAGCGCGACTCGGCGTGGGTACGCATCGCCGGTACCTGGGCCAGCCGCCAATGGGGCGCGATTTCATTGCCGCGAGCCGGCGACGAATGCATCGTCACCTTCCTGGGCGGTGACCCGGACAAGCCGATCATTACGGGCCGCGTGCACGGCGGCACGACGCCGCCGCCAACCTTCAGCCACGCCGGCGGCTTGCCAGGCAATCGCTACCTGTCTGGCATCAAGAGCAAGGAAGTCCAGGGCTCACGCTACAACCAGTTGCGCGTGGACGACACGCCCGGAGAGATCAGCGCCCAACTGGCAAGCGAACATGGGCATAGTGAGCTGAATCTCGGTTACCTGACCGCTCCTCGCTTCGACGGGAAAGGCAGCCCGCGCGGTGAAGGTGCGGAGCTGCGTAGCGACCATGCCGTGGCAATCAAAGGCGCCCAGGGCGTCTACATCAGCGCCGATGCGCACCTGCGTGCGGCCGGACGCCAGTTGGAACGCGATGGATTGACCGGCCTGGCGGATGCCCTGCAAAGCATCCAAAAACAGCTCGCCGAACTGGCCGGCACCCATCATGCAGAAGATGGCGATGGCAAGCCCTTGTCGCAGTTGATCGGCCATCTGAAGCAATGGGAAAAAGGCAGCAATACCGACGGCGGTAAAGGCAACCCGGCTGGCGGTCAGCCGATCGTCGCGGTGAATGCACCGGCCGGAGCGATCCTGGGCAGCTCCGACAATATCGTCATCGGCGCACAGACGCATGTGGATGTCGTCAGCGTTGGCCATACGCAGTTGTCGGCGGGGCGCAGCTTGCTGATGCGCGCGGCGCAAAGCGTGAGCCTGTTCGCGCACAAGCTGGGCATGAAGCTGGTTGCCGCAGAAGGCAAGATCGATATGCAGACGCACCAGGACGACATCGAGCTCACATCCGCGAAACGCATCGTGCTGTCCGCCTCCGATGAAATCGTCATCCAGGCGCCGAAAGTCCGCATCGTGAGCCAAGGCGCCCAGACGAATTACGGCGGTGGCGCGATCACCCACCAGCTAAGCGGCGCTTACACGGTCAAGTCGGCCACGTTCGCGCATAGCGGCGCCGGTGATGCCAGTCCGCAGGCATTGGATCTGCCGAAGAGCAAAGTCCAGTCGGATGAGAAATTCATCGTACGCTACATCGGCAGCAATGCCCCGGTAAAAGGCGCGTCGTATGTCATCAAGCTGAACAACGGCAATGTCATCAGCGGGAAGACCAATGCCAAAGGCGAGACCGAGCTCAGTAAAGAACAAGAGATGCTCATCGCCGATATTGAAATTCGCGATGACGCAGACGCCTGACGAGAAGATCGAGAAATGACAGACAACACACCTATCCGAGAGGTTCGCGCCCAGCAAGACGGCGACGTCGTGCGTGCAAAGTCGGTTCTATCGCCGGAAGGCTTCCCGGTGCGCGCACTGGTCAAGCTTTATCCGAAGCAGATTATCCCGATCGTTTTCATCCCGGGGATCATGGGGACGAACCTGCGCGTGAAAGATGGCAAGGGCTACGCCTGGCGCCCACCGAATGGCAAGCTGGCGGGCCTGGTCCAGATTATTCAGTACCTGGGCAAAGATGCGGTGGCCAGGAAGAAAGTGCTGCATCCGGATCGTGTCGAGGTTGACGGCGAGGGCTCCGTCAGCCTGACCCGCAAGGTCGAGAAGCAGTTGAGAGGTGCGCCAGAACTAGATCCTGAAAAGTTGGCACGGCTATTCGGATGGGGCGAGCTCCACCGCGATAGCTATGGGCAAATCTTGAACACTTTGCAGGAGCGTTTGCATGACATCTTGAAGACAGATGGCACGCCTGACGACGCCTGGGTGCAGCTGGTGCTGGAACAGCAAAAGCTTCATCAGTTTGGCGCTGAAAAGTCGTTCGAGGAAATCACTGCCGACGATCTGAAACGATTTGCCAATGCAGCCTATCCGGTCCACGCCGTCGGCTATAACTGGCTGCAGTCGAACAATGTTTCGGTTCAGCGCCTGGTGGACAAGATCGACGCGATCACTGACTTCTACAAGAACACCCTGAACAAGGACTGTGAAAAAGTCATCCTGGTTACCCACTCAATGGGCGGATTGGTGGCACGCGCATGTACGCAATTGCAGGGAAAGAGCGACAAGGTTTTGGGCGTAGTCCACGGTGTGATGCCCGCAATCGGCGCCCCGGCAACATACAAGCGTATGCGTGCTGGCTTCGAAGGAGTTGAGCAAGTTCTTCTTGGGCGAAACGCTGCCGAAGCCACAGCGGTCTTGACTCAGGCGCCTGGCCCGATGGAATTGCTGCCGACCGCTGAGTACCAAGCGAAACTGCCTAGCGGAGCTCAGCATTGGTTACGAGCGCATTACAGCAAGGGCAAGGCCGGCGACGATGAAGTTACATCGTTCCTTGGCGAAGGCGATCCATACGATACCGTCTATTTAAACAAGGCTGATTGGTGGCGCTTGGTAAAAAAGGAATTAATAAATCCGTCAGTAGGGAGGAGCGAGAAGGACTCGCAGAATTCCTCCGCAAGCGAGAATGCACGTGTTGGGGATCCAGACTTCGCCACGTACACTCAGACGTTAACTGTCGCGAGAGATTTTCATACTGAGATAAAAGGCCAATATCACAATAACTGCCACGCATACTATGCAGCGGACCCTGCGCAAGCAGCTTGGGGAGAGGTTCGCTGGGTTTCGGGCACAAAGTACAACAATTTTGTTACTGGTGAGCTTGTCGATGACGACTTAAACGGCGTGGTCAAAGTAAAGTTCGGCGATGACGTATGTAAGCTTGAGATCTCAGGGCAAGACTTGCCTGGGGACGGTACGGTCCCGGAATTGTCAGGCCAAGCACCGAAGGCTTTCGTCAAGCAGATATTTCGCCATGAAGGCAAACAGAAAGGCCACACCAGCTATGATCATCAGGGCAGTTACTCCAATGATTTTACTGCCGGCCTAACGCTTTACTCGATCGTTAAATTGACGCTTGAATCCGGAATCTTGTAGGAGGCAGCCGATGCTTAGAATCCCGTACCACTTTCGAACTGTCCTAGCCATACCGGCGCTGCTCTCTTTCATAGTTTTTAGCACCGCTAATGCCGCACCAGATAAAGCATTGAAGGACCAAGCAATGAACCCTGATGAGAAAAAAACCTGGACTACACACTGCGTTGGCCGCTTTCTGATCGACCTGCCAGCAGATGCGGAGTATGCCGGGGGCTACTATGAATATGGTTTCGCGAAAATTGAACGTCAACCGATGGACCACGGTGCATTCCGTCAAGAAGTCGATTCATTCGAAAAACGGTTACGGAATACAAAGCACAAATCGGGAGCTCCACTTCTAGTGAAGCAGGTTGCGCCCGATGAGAATACTCGGCTTTTTGGCTACTGGATGAGTAAAAGCCAGGATGTAGTTGTAGATATTGCTGGATATCGCTGGCTCAACGGACAGCGATACCTTGTTCGAGCAATAGCTGATTCGGATCAGGTGGAAGGAGCGGTGGCAGACTTCAGGGCCATGTTGGCAAATCTTCAGGCAATGAAGAACGACGCTCCAACGAAGAAGGGCTTTTGCATTGAGCAGGCCTTGATTGCGGATGAAGGGACGAGTAAGAACGAAAACCTTAACATGCGCTTTCGCTTGAAAAATAGCCCCGATATCGTGCTTGATATTGCGACTAACCGGAACACTGGAAAGCCACCTGAGTCGCTGCTGTCGCGCAAGCCAAGCGTGTTTAGCGGGCTAGGGGTGCTGGGCGCGACGATAGGCGGGATCAGCAATATCAAGGAAGGTGATCGTAAGATTGGCGACTATCCCGGCCAGGAATGGTTGCTAAAGGCTCCGAATGATCACGGTCAAAAGGCACATCTCTTTACGTGGGAAGCGCCAGGTCTGTATCGGGACGCTTTGCATCCACAAATTCGCTTTGATCTCCAGTCGGGTAACTTTGATGGTGGTCTTGACCCTAGACCGATCAGCATGACTGATAAGCAAATGCTCGAACTATGGGACAGAATTCTGAATTCGTTGCGGCTCAGACCAACCGATGATGAAAATGGCGCAGGAGGTAAGTCATCGCCGCAGTCGAATAATGGTGATGTGCTCCCATTAGGCGAGTTTGTACGTACCGGCGCAATCTGCCCGCAGACTGGCTACTGGCAATGTCCTGAGAACGACGTACACGGCAGCACGCGATTGTTCAAATCCGGCGAGGCCATGCCTCCTGCGAGCGTCAAGCGTGACCTGTCGTTTATGGAGCGCATAAAAGGCACGAACGCCGAAATCAGCACCAATACCGTCTGGCGTTTGGTTCGCTATGACGAATCGAGCGCAACCAGTTTGCCAATGCCGATAGTAGGTGGCGATGCCGTCCAGCCATCGAGCGATGCTTGAGAATGCCAAACGTTATTCGCCTCAATGATCCCACCACGCATGGTGGCAAGGTCGTCAGCGTAAGTGCGACATGGTTCACTGTCGACGGAATCCCCGTTGCACGCGTTGGCGACCAATGCATCTGCCCATTGCCGGGCCACAGTGTCTGCGTAATCGTCGAAGGAAATGTCGATCATGTGATTGACGGAATTCCGGTGGCCTACGACGGACACAAGACAAGCTGCGGCGCTGCGTTGCAATCTACGCTATCGAGCTTTAGCGCGACGTAGGGTCGCCACTTTTATTGATCAAAGTACTTGGCATGGTAGTTCAAACGAAATTCGAAGAATGAGAAGGCACCTCGGAAATCATGCATCGGGAATATTTGCGCTTTGCGCAGCATTGCTCGGTGTAGGTGACGCGTCCGCAGGCAAGCAAGCGATGAACGAGACCGGCATTGAAAGAACAGTTACACACTGCGTTGGCCGTTTTTTGATCGACCTTCCGGCGGATGCAGAGTATGTCGGCGGCAGCTACGACTATGCGTTTGCGACTGTGGAGCGGAAGCCCATGGGCAGAGACGCGTTCCAGCAAGAAGTGGAAGCCCTCGAAAAGCGCCTTAAGGACGTCAAGCATGATTCGGGAACATCACTGTTACTGAAAACTAGTTCTCCGAATGAGAATATCAAGGTCTTCGGATACTGGGAAAGTAAAGACCAACGCGTCGGCGTCGATATCTCCGGTTATGGTTGGATCAACGGCCAGCGGTATCTGCTTCACAAAGGTGCTTCACCCAGCAAAGTTGAGGCCGCTGTAACCCGAATGGGAGCGACCATGTCTAAGCTTCAGGGCAGAGAAGGAAATACCCCGACCACCCCTGGCTTTTGCATTGAGCAAGCCTTGTTCGCCGATGCCGGCAGTAGTAGCGAAAGCCTCAACATCCGATTTCGTCTGAAAGGGTATTCGGACATCGTAGTTGACGTTGCCACCACTCTCAACGCAGGCGACCCTCCTGAATCGCTGTTGTCTCGCAAGCCCGGGGTGCTGAGCGCGTTGGGGGGGCTCGGAGCGACTCTAGGTGGGATTCGCAACATTAAAGAGGGGGATCGCAAGATCGGCGATCATCCCGGACAGGAATGGTTGATGAAAGCCCCTAACGATCATGGTCAGCAGGCGCATCTGTTTACGTGGGAGGCGCCAGGTTTACATGCCGACGAACTTCACCCCAAGATTCGTATTGAAGTTCAATCAGGAAATTCAGATGGTGGTCTTGACCCTAGACCGATCAGCATGACCGATAAGCAAGTGCTCGAACTATGGGACAGAATTCTGAATTCGTTGCGGCTCAGACCAACCGAAGATGGAAATGAAATACCGTAGCGCTTATACCTGGGGACCCATGACGCTATTAGCAGCAATGCTCGGTTTAGGAGATGCGTCCGCAAATGAAAGAACGACCACGCACTGTGTTGGCCGTTTCTTGATTGACCTTCCTGCGGAAGCCGAGTACATCAGCGGAAACTATGAATACGCATTCGCGAAAGTCGAACCGCAACCGATGGAGCGCAATATCTTCCTTAAGGAAGTGGACGACATCGAAGCGAGGTTGAGAAAAGACGTGCACAAGTCAGGCACTTCACTCCTTCTAACAAAAGTAGCGCCTAGCGAAGACGCGCAGATTTTTGGCTATTGGGGTAATGAGAATCGCAGTTCGGCGGTTGAGATTTCCGGCTACAGGTGGCTTCATGGCGTGCGTTATTTAGTCCATAAGCGTGCCAACTATGACAAGGTGGAACGAGCCGTGTCGCGAATGGAAACCACGATCTCCATGCTTCAACCGAGAGACTCCAATTCACCAACAACACCTGGCTTTTGCGTGGGGCACGCAATATTCGCCGATGAAGGCAGGACCGACAACGAAAGTCTCAACATTCGATTTCGCTTTAGCAAGCATCTGGACATCATCATTGACGTTGCGACCAATTTCAACGCAGGAGATCCGCCTGAATCGCTGTTGTCTCGCAGGCCCGGCACGTTTAGTGCGCTAGGAGTGCTCGGAGCGACTCTGGGAGGGATTCGCAATATCAGAGTGGGTGATCGCACGATTAGCGATCATCCCGGGCAGGAATGGTTGATGAAAGCTCCGAATGAGCATGGTCAGAAGGCACATCTATTTTCCTGGGAAGCACCTGGACTGCATCGCGACGCACTTCATCCGCAAATTCGCATCGATCTTCAATCGGGAAATTTTGATGGCGGCCTCGATCCCAAGCCGATCAGTATGACGGACAAGCAAATGCTCGAGCTGTGGGACAGAATCCTGAATTCGTTGCGGCTACGCCCGACAGCCGCAGCCCCCTCACAATAATCAATGTCGGGCGTTGCATCCGCCCATCAATCGCAATTTCGAAATTGTATAACTTGCAATTCTGATGCAGAATACGTACTCGACTTTCCGGATGTAGCAACCATGATGAACAAACCGAACCTTGATCTGCTGCGCGCGGTGGCAGTGTTGTTCGTGCTGTTCTCGCATGTACTCCGCATCGGGCAACCTCAGCAGTCGCCGATCCTGTACGCAATGGGTCAGCTGGGCGTCATGATTTTCTTCGTGCATACCAGCCTGGTGCTGATGCAATCCCTCGAACGCCAGCAAGTGAGCGGCTCCGCGCTGTTCAAGCGTTTCTATATCCAACGCATCTTCCGCATCTACCCCTTGTCCATCACCCTGGTGCTGGCGATATTCTTCCTCAGCGATCAGCACTGGACATACTACGAGCTGTTCACCAACCTGACCCTGACGCAGAACCTGGCTTACACCAGGCTGATGAGCGACCCGCTGTGGTCGCTGCCGCTGGAAGTGCAGATGTATTTCATGCTGCCTTTCCTGTTCGTGTTTTTCCGCAACCGCCCGGTCAAGTGGTTGCTGGCGTTCTGGGTGCTGTCGCTGCCGGTGGCGATGCTGCCGCAGTTATTGTCGCCGCGGATGGGCGTGCTGTCGTACCTGCCTTGTTTCCTGGGCGGTGTGATCGCCTGGCGCCTGCAGGGCCGGGAACGGCTGCCGGCATGGCTGTGGCCACTTGCCCTTGCTGTTGCCAGCTTGGTCTACCTCCTGTTCGCCGATACGCGCAGCAATTACTTTGCGCGGTGGTCGGTTTGCCTCGTGCTGGGCTTGGTGATCCCCTGGGTGCACCAGTTAAGCACGCCGGTCTTGAACTATGTCAGCAAGATCGTCGCCAAGTACAGCTACGGCATCTACCTGTTCAACTATCCTTTGCTGGCCCTTTGTTTCGACACGCTGGCCAGCTGGCAACCGGTGCTGCAGTGGAGCCTGTTCTGGGTCTTGATGGTGGCACTGCCTTACCTGGGCTATCACTTGATTGAGCACCCGATGATCAAGCTGGGCGCAGCATGGCGCGAACGCAAGACTGTCGCCGCGAGCCAGCTCACCGGCGCATGATGCAGCGCAAAGCTTAGGCTCCGATCGTCGTGCAGACTGAAGCTTCTGCACCATGCGACCGGAGCCAAGATGCTCAAGCCGAATCTCGATTTCCTGCGTGCGGTTGCCGTGTTGCTGGTGCTGGCGGCGCATGTGGCGGGCTACACCATCCGCACCAATGCCATGTCGTTCGCACTGGGCCAGTTGGGCGTCATGCTGTTCTTCGTTCACACCAGCCTGGTGCTCATGCAGTCGATGGAGCGCCAGCAACTGGCCGGGGCTGCGCTGTTCCGCGCCTTCTACCTGCAGCGCGCCTGCCGCATTTACCCGCTGGCAGCCGTGACGTTGTTGGGAATCTACTTCTTGATGGATGCGCAGTGGACGCCGTTCGAGCTCGTCGCCAATCTGTTGTTGGTGCAGAACCTGGTGTATGCGCGCTATATGTCTTCCGTGCTGTGGACGTTGTGCCTGGAGGTGCAGATGTACCTGCTGCTGCCGGCGTTGTTCCTGCTGCTGCGGCGGAAGTCGCTGCGCTGGCCGCTGGCGCTGTGGGCGGTGTCGGTGCCGTTGGCCTTGCTGCAGCCGCTGGTCAGCGCACGCCTGAACGTGATCGAGTTCGCCCCCTGCTTCCTGGCCGGGGTGCTGGCCTGGCGCTTGCAGGGCAGGGAGCGCCTGCCGGGTTGGCTATGGCCGGTCTTGCTGGCGCTGGCTAGTGCGGGCTTTGTCGCCTATGCGGAGCCGCGCGCCAATAACTATGGGCGCTGGCTGGTTTGCCTGGCGGTGGGCTTGGCGATTCCGTGCTTGCGCGAAATGCAGGCGCCGCGGCTGAACCGCGCCAGCAAATTCATTGCCAAGTACAGCTATGGCATCTACCTGTTTCATCCGCCGTTGATGGGGCTGGCGTTTCGTACGCTGGAGACGCTCCATCCGTTCTGGCAATGGAGCCTGTTCCTGTCGCTGCTGGCGCTATTGACCGGCCTGGGCTACCACCTGGTCGAACTGCCGATGATCAGGCTTGGCGCACACTGGAGTGTACGCCGGCATCCTGGGCCAGCGGCCGCGCCGCCAGTTGTTCCGGGGTAGAGTAGATGGTCAGGTTTTCGCCGGCCAGGCTTTGCAGGTGGTCGAAGAAGCCGCGCGCGGGAATCCACCACGATGGTGCTTCGCCCACCTGGCCGGCATGCAGCAGGCCGGCGCGCTTGAACTCCGCCATGAAGTAGGCACGCAAGTCTTCGCGCGAGCCATGGTCGATGCGGCGCTTTGCCAGCACCGGGTCGAATGGGCGCAGCGGCACTTCGCTGCGCTGGCCGGCCTGGTCGATGCATGGCAGGCGGAAGGTTTCCTCGCCCCATACCGGAACCGGGAAGTCTTCGCCCATGGCATCTTCCAGCACGTGGTAGAAGGTGACCGGTCCCATCGAAATGCCCAGGCCCAGTACCTTGGCGTTGTCCAGGCCGACAAAGCGTTGCCACGGCGAGCCTTCGCCGAAGACTGATGGCGCGCGGTGGTGCGCTTCGGTCAGGTAGGCGGCGTGGCGGCCCCAGGCGGAAACCGAGTGTGTCGGGTGCACGCTGCGCGAGATGCCGCCGCTGGCCAGGAAGGCTTCCGGCAGGCGGCCCATATTGGTGCCGTGCTTGCGCACGTCGAACACATAATCCTTCATCTCGCAGGTGCCGCGGATCGAGCCGCCCGGCATGTAATAGGTCGGCAGCACCAGCGTGCCCTGCGGGCCGACTGCGTCCTGCAGCGCCTGCACCACGGTGGCGGCGCCGCCGTCCACGTAGCCCAGGCTTTTCAGCGAGGAGTGGATGAACACGGCGTCGCCCTTGGCGATGCCAAGCCGGGCCAGTCCCGCCACCAGTTCCTCGCGGCTGACATGGCGTTGCGTCTGCTTGATTTCCTTGGCGCTGCTGCGCCGGCGCAGTTTTTCCAGCACGGCCTTGGCCAGGCGCTTGGCCTGTTTAAGCATGGCGTGCCTTCAGCAGGTCCTGTTCCAGCAGGTTGGCGTCGATGCAGAACTTCACGGCCCAGTTCAGGAACTCGAACTTGCCGTAGGCGCCGTCGACCGGGAAGGAGCCCTTGACGGCGCCACGGGTTTCCTTCGGGCCCTCGACCTTCACGCTGCGCCGCACGTACTGGTTCAGGCGTTGGGCGGCATCGAAGTAGCGCTGCTGGCCGGTGAGCTGGAACAGCAGGAACAGGCAGTGCGCGTTCTGAACCGAACCGGTCAGGCAGGCGAAATCCACGGCGGGGCGCCATTGGCTGTCCAGGCGGCCGGGCAGGAAGCCGTCGGCGCCAACCGCGCCAACCAGGGCATCGCCGGTGCGCACGGCGGCCGCCAGCAGCTCGGGGCGCTGCGACAGCAGGTAACCTTCCAGCACGCCGCGCAGCACGTAGCCGATGGTGTGGCTGAGCGGATTGATCGGGTCGTTCAGGCAGTTCGACGCAAACCAGCCGTTCGGCTGCTGCTTGCTGAGCGCCCACGCCACCTGGCGCAGGCCGGCTTCGCCGTAACCGTGGCCGGGCGCCACGCGCTCGGCGGCAAACAGGCCCCAGGACACATGGGTCTCATAGGCTTTTTCACCGGGCTGGGCAAATGGGGTAGGGTGCTTGCGCCAGCAGCCGTCTTCATCGAGCGAGTCGCGCAGCCAGGCGGCGGCGCGGTGCATGGCATCGAGGTATTTCTGGTCGCCGTATTGCTGGGCGCCGGCGGCCAGGCCCAGCAAGACCTGGCCGGTATTGAAGGTGACCGGCACGCGCGGGGTGGAATCGATGCGGCCGCCCTGGAAGCCGCCTTCCGGGAACTGGATGGCGACGAACCAGTCCAGCATGCGGCGCGCGCGCTGGTGCAATTCTGCGCTTTCCTGGCGGCGCGCCAGTTCGATCACGGTCGGGATGATATAGCCGGTGGTCTCGGGATAGGAGGTGGCCCAGCCCTTGACCAGGCTGAAGTCGCGCGCCACGCCGCCGTCGGCCGAGGCCGAATGGTCTTGCGCCGCGCGCAGCCAGTCGGTGCAGGCGGCAATTACTGCCTCGATGCCCGGGTCCTGCGCCGGCAAGCCGCGCTGGTCGGCCTCACGTTCGGCCACGGCGCCCATCGGCAGCGGGGCCTCCGGCGTGAATTTGTTCTTGAGCGACCTCAGGAGCTGGAGCATTGTATTCCCGTTAAATGTTGTCAATTGACCATCAAGATGATGCCAGCCGGACCGCTTGGTGTCAATTTCAGGATTGCCGGAAGGATGTCATTAAGCTAATATGCTGGACGTTTTGTTAATCGCGTGGCGGGACGTTGGCGCTTGCGACTGCCAGCCAACTCACTTATCCTGATTGCAATCTCTCTCCCTGGACCGTCATGAATCCCTCGTCCCCGCAGCAGGCGCCGCTGCATGGCGCCAAACTGGACTTGCTGTTCCCTTCGCCGGTCATGTACTTCGATTGGCCCGACAGTGAACAACTGAACCGGGATTTGCGCGATGTGGTGCTGGCGCGACGTACGACCAGTTGTGGCACCGTCAAGACTAACCGCGGCGGCTGGCAGTCCGACGCCGACCTGCAGGATTGGCAGGAAGCGCCGGCGCGCAGCCTGCTGGAGCGCATGACCGGCCTGGCGGCCGAATACGTGGCGCGCCAGACCGGCCGCGATGCCGCGGATTTCGCCACCGGCTGGAAGATCCGGGCCTGGGCCAACGTCAACGAGCAGGGCCACTATAACCGGCGCCACGACCACCTGGGCGTGCATTCCTTCTTTTCCGGCGTGTACTACGTCAATGTCGGCGACATCGAAGCTGGCCAGGCCGCCGGCGGCCGCACCCGGTTCGAAGATTGCAGCTTTGTGGCGATCGATATCGACCGCCAAGCCGATCCGCTGCGGCGCGACTATTTCATGACCCCGCGCAATGGCCGCATGCTGCTTTTCCCTGCCAGCCTGATGCACTCGGTGGAAACCTACGGCGGCAGCCAGCAGCGCATCACCATTGCCTTCAACCTGTACCACCCCAGCTTCACGGTGCCGCGCCTGGAAGAACGCCTGCAGCAGGATGACTGGTGGATGACCAATTTCCGCGGCCTGGTCCTGCTCAAGCGCAAAATTCCGGAAAAGCTGTACGCGATGCGCCTGTTGCCGCGCCAGCTGGCGGCGCGCAAGGTCAGCAACCCGCTGTCGCTCAAAGCCTGGGGCCGCCATATCGACGCGGCCATGCAGCACGCCACCGCGCTGGCCTCGGAACATTTCGAGGCCCGCCGCAATGGCTGAAAAGCAGGGCATGGCACGCAGCTTTTCGCTGTACCTCGACTTGCTGCGCTTGCTGGCTGCACTGACCGTGATGGTGGCGCACGCCGCCAGCTCCAATACCCTGGGCACGCCGCTGCTGCCCATTTCGGTGGGCCACAATGCGGTGGTGGTGTTCTTCCTGCTGTCGGGCTATGTGATCGCCTTTGTCGCCGACGGCAAGGAAGCGACTGCGCGCGAATTCTGGATCAGCCGCCTGGCACGCATCTATTCGGTGGCGCTGCCCGCCATGCTGCTGGCGCCATTGGCCGACCAGATCGGCCTCGCGCTCAGCCCGCAGCATTATGCCGGCGGCCTGACGACGCATGACCATCCGGTGCTGCGCATGGCGGCCAGCCTGGTGTTCGCCAACGAGCTGTGGCTGGTATCCATCATGCCGTTCTCGAATTCGGCCTACTGGTCGCTGTGCTACGAAATGTCGTATTACCTGCTGTTCTCGCTGTGGTGCTTCGGCAGCGGCCGCCGCCGCTGGCTGTGGCTGGGCCTGGCCGCATTGGTGATCGGTCCCAAGATCCTGTTGCTGGCGCCGGTGTGGGCGCTGGGGGTGCTGGTCTATCGCTGGCAAGGCGGTTACCAGCTGCCGGCCGCCATGGGCTGGGCTTGCTGGCTGGCTTCGCTGGCTGGCCTGGTGGGCTTCCAGTATCTCGATATCGGTGAGCAGTTATCGCAGTGGACCGCCAGGCTGCTGGGGGCGGAGCTGCACCGGCTGCTGCATTTCTCCAAGCATTTCCTCGGCGATTACCTGCTGGCGCTGCTGATCGCCCTGAATTTCGTGGGCTTCCGCTGCATCGCCGGGCGCTTCGACCCGCTATTTGCGGCTTGCGGCACTGCGATTCGCAAGGCGGCCAGCTATACCTTTTCCATCTACCTGTTCCATTTGCCGCTGGTGCTGCTGTTTGAAATCCTGCTGGCCGGCATGGGCAAAGGCTATGCCTACCTGGCGGCCGTGCTGGCCGCAACCCTGGTGACGGTGCTGCTGCTGGGCAGCGTGACCGAGCAGCAAAAAGATCGGCTGCGGCGCTGGCTGGCACAGCTGATACCGGCGGCAAAGCCGGCCAAATTCGATTTCCCGGCGCGGAGCAGCGTGAAATGAAAATGCAATCCGAGCTGGCGCGCGGTGTGAAGTGGGTGGCGGGGGCCAAGCTGGTGTCCCAGGTGGTCACCTGGGGTGTCACCATTTATGTGATGCGTTTGCTGGCGCCGTCCGATTACGGCTTGCTGGCCATGTGTACCGTCGTGCTCGGCTTGCTTGGCATGTTTGCCGAGGTGGGACTGGGGCCGGCCCTGATCCAGCGCAAGGAAATCAGCGAACAGGACCTGCGGCAAGCGATGGGGGTGCTGTGGCTGGTCAACCTCGGCCTGTGTGTGCTGGCCAATGTGCTGGCGCCGCTGGTGGCGGCCTTCTACAGCGAGCCGCGCCTACAGGCCTTGCTGCACGTGCTGTCGCTGCAATTCGTGCTGCTGCCACTGGCCACCGTGCCAGATGTGCGCCTGCAGCGCCGCCTGGAATACAAGCAGCGCTCGCTGGTTGAACTGAGTGCGGCGCTGGTTGGCTCGCAAGTGACCTTGTTCATGGCGCTGTTCGGCGCCGGCGTCTGGTCGCTGGTGGCGGGCATGCTGGCCACCCTGGCCTGGCGGATCGGCGCGCTGAACTGGTGCGCACCGGGCCAGCCGCGGCCGGAATGGTCGCTCAAGGGCATGGGCAAGCTGCTGGGGTTCGGCGGCAGCCTGACCGCGACCCGCCTGCTGTGGTACAGCTTCACGCAGGCCGATGTGGCGATTGTCGGCCGCGTACTGGGCGACCATGCCCTGGGCTGGTATTCGGTGTCGATGCACCTGGCCTCGCTGCCGGTGCAGCGCATGGCGGGCATCCTGAACCAGGTCCTGTTCCCCATCCTGTCGCGCAACCAGCACGATTTGCCGGCAATCCGCTCCGGGGTGCTGATGATGCTGGGCTACATCGGCTTGCTGTCCTTTCCCCTGCTGTGGGGCATGGCCAGCGTGGCGCCGGAGCTGGTCGTAGTGGTGCTGGGCAAGGGCTGGGAAGGGGCCATCCTGCCGCTGCAGGTGCTGTGCCTGGTGATGCCGTTCCGCACCCTGACCCAGATGCTGCCGACCGTCACCGATGCCCTCGGCCAGCCGGGCATCAACTTCCGCAATGTGCTGCTGTCCTGCCTGGTCATGCTGCCGGCCTTCTATCTTGGCACGCGCTGGGGCATCCAGGGCGTGGCCTATGCCTGGCTGCTGGCCTATCCGGTGGTGTTGTTCTTCAATATGCGCCGCATGCTGGCTGCGATCGGCATCAGCGCCAGGGCGGTGGCAAGCCGCGCCGGCCCGGCCGTGCTGTGCGCGGCCCTGATGTTTGGCGCCGTGACCCTGGTGCGGGCGCCGCTGGCGGCACAGCCGCGCGCCTGGGCCCTGCTGGTGGAGGTACTCACCGGGATGCTGGCGTATGCGGCGGTGAGCCTGCTGTTCAACCGCGCCATGGTGGCGGAACTGCGCGGCATGCTCAGGCGCCAGGCCCCGGCTTGAGTGCGGTTTCGCAACAGAAGCTCATTTAATTTTCCTATTGCAATTTTCGGTGAGTTTCCAGAGCGCACCATCTTCCTATACTTGAACGCATGACATGGCACGGGGCGCCCGTTTGCGCCCCGCCAAAGCCATGCGGACCCCAGCTCCCGGTTCGTGCCAACACTCTTCTTGAAGTTCGCCGATAAGGAGCACCGCCATGCGCCTCAACACCCCTGTCACCAGCCAGGAGTTCATCCTGGCTGAAGGCAAGACCATCGTCTCGACCACCGACCTCAAGGGCAAGATCACCTACGCCAATCCCTATTTCATCGAAGTCAGCGGCTTCATGGAGGACGAACTGATCGGCGCACCGCAGAATATCCTGCGCCATCCGGACATGCCGGTGGAGGCATTTGCCGACCTGTGGAGCACGATCAAGGCCGGCATGCCGTGGAGCGGGATGGTGAAGAACCGTTGCAAGAACGGCGACTTCTACTGGGTGTACGCGAACGTGACGCCGGTGATCGAAGCCGGCCGTCCGGTCGGCTATATGTCGGTGCGCACCAAGCCCAGCCGCGAGCAGGTGGCGCAGGCCGAGCATCTTTACCGCGAAATCCGCGAGGGCAATCCGCGCCGCTTGCGCATCGAGCGCGGCCGCCTGCGCCGGAGCGGCTGGCGCAACTGGGCCAGCCAGCTGCGCGACCTGTCGCTGGCCAGGCTGATCGGCGGCGGCATGGGGGCGCTGACCGGCTTCCTGGCCTTCCTGGCCATTTCCGGCGCCCTGCATGAGGCGCCGCTGTGGATGACGCTGGCCAATGCCGCCTTTCTCGCCCTGACCCTGTGTTTCTGGTATGCGCTGCAGCGCGCGGTGCTGCGGCCGCTGCGCATGGCCACCGGCTTTGCGCGCAAGATGGCGGGCGGCGACCTGACCGGCGCCATCGCCATCGGCGCCGACAATGAAATGGGCCAGTTGCTGGCGGCGCTGCGCCAGACCAATGTCAACTTGCACAGCATCATCGGCGACGTGCGCAGCAACTTCGATGAAATCCAGACCGCCACCAGCGAAATCGCCAGCGGCAACCTCGACCTGTCGGGCCGCACCGAATCGCAGGCGTCGAGCCTGCAGCAAACGGCTGCCAGCATGGAGCAGCTCACCAGCAATGTGCAACAAAGCGCAGCCAGCGTGCACAGCGCCAACGAACTGGCTGGCCAGGCCTCCAGCGTGGCGGCGGCCGGCGGCTCCATCGTTTCGCAAGTGGTGCAGACCATGGACGATATCAGCCAGTCTTCGCGCCAGATCCTCGACATCATCGGCATGATTGACGGCATCGCGTTCCAGACCAATATCCTGGCCCTGAATGCGGCGGTGGAAGCGGCGCGTGCCGGCGAGCACGGCAAGGGCTTTGCCGTGGTCGCCACCGAGGTGCGCAGCCTGGCCCAGCGTTCGGCGACGGCGGCCAAGGAAGTCAAGCAGCTGATCGACCGCTCGATCGCCAAGGTCGATGCCGGCGCCAGGCTGACCAATAATGCCGGCGCCACCATGAGCGAAGTGATCGAATCGGTGGGCCGCGTCACCCGTGTCATGGATGAGATCCACAACGCGACCCGGGAACAAAGCCGCGGCATCGGCCAGGTCAACCAGGCGGTGGTGCAGATCGACGACATCACGCAGCAGAATGCCGCCCTGGTCGAGCAGGCCGCGGCCGCCGCCAGCAGCCTGGCGCGCCAGGCCGAATGGGTGGCGCAAGCGATGGCCGTATTCAAGCTGAAGGAGATCGCGGCGCGCAGTGCGCCACCGGCGCCGGTTGTGGCGCCGATGGCACCCGCCAGGCGCCCGGTCATCGCCCTGTCGCAATAATCGTTTATCATTTAGACAATTGCGGGCGGCCTGTGGGCCGCCGCGTTGCTTTGTGGTGCAGTGCAACCGAAAGGCTGTGACAGCTGTCCGGCTTCCGTGTAAAATTGACAATCCGTATCAAATGGACAAGATAATTGGCAAACATTCCATACATTGCTGTCGCATTTGGCCAACGGATCGCCCACTGAATTGTTACGCGCTTCATAGAGTGACGCCCACTTTTTCGCGGCCCACAGGGCGGAAATTGTGAAGTGTGCATTGTAGTTACAGGGCTTCTGGAATATATTGTTAGCATAATAGTAAGTTGTAATTCTCACGGGAACCGATATGGATCACAACAAGGTTGTAGCAGTCGTAGGTTTGGGCTATGTGGGCCTGCCCCTGGCGGTAGAGTTTGGCAAGAAGCGCAAGACCATCGGTTTCGACTTGTCGCAGTCCAAGATTGAGAACTACCGCAACTTCTGCGATCCGACCGGTGAAGTGTCGGAAGCGGAATTGCGCGAAGCAAGCCAATTGCAGGTGACTTACGACCCGGCCGCGCTGGCCGAAGCCGATTACATCGTGGTGGCGGTGCCGACCCCGGTCGACAATGCCCATTCGCCGGATTTCAGCCCCCTGGTCGGGGCCTCGACCACCGTCGGCAAGTACATGAAGAAGGGCGCCATCGTCGTCTATGAATCGACGGTCTATCCCGGCGCCACCGAAGAAGTGTGCATTCCTGTGCTGGAACAGCATTCCGGCATGAAATGGCCGCAAGACTTCAACGTCGGCTATTCCCCGGAGCGTATCAATCCTGGCGATAAGCAACACCGCCTGACCACGATCTTGAAGGTGGTATCGGGAGATAATCCTGCAACTCTCGAAGAGGTTGCTAAACTATATGAGTCGATAGTGACTGCCGGGGTATACCGTGCTTCCAGCGTGAAAGTTGCCGAAGCCGCCAAGGTGATCGAAAATACGCAGCGCGACCTGAATATTGCGCTGATGAACGAGCTGGCAATCATCTTCGACAAGATTGGCATCGATACGCTGGAAGTGCTGCAGGCGGCTGGCACGAAGTGGAATTTCCTGCCTTTCCGTCCCGGCCTGGTTGGCGGCCACTGTATCGGCGTTGATCCCTACTACCTGACCCACAAGGCCGACATGATCGGCTACCACCCGCAAGTGATCCTGGCGGGGCGCCGCATCAATGACGGCATGGCCAAGTTCGTGGCCGAGAAAACCGTCAAGCAGATGATCGCGGCGGGCTGCCACATCAAGGGCGCGAAAGTGAACGTGCTGGGCCTGACCTTCAAGGAAAACTGCCCGGACTTGCGCAATTCGAAGGTGGCGGACGTAGTGTTTGAACTGAAGTCGTACGGCCTGGACGTGCATGTGCACGATCCGGTGGCCGATTCGGAGGAATCGGTGCACGAGTACGGTATTCGCCTCGAAAGCTGGGACAGCCTGCCGCAAGCCGATGCGCTGGTGGCCGCTGTGTCGCACAAGGAACTGCTGGCATTGTCGCTGGGCGACCTGGCGGCCAAGCTGAATCCGGGCGGCGTCTTCATCGATGTGAAATCGGCATTCAATATGGCAGGCCTGGAAGAAGCTGGTTACAGCGTCTGGCGCCTGTAATAAAAAGTATCAGGAAGCCTGGGAGGGCTGTTGTGGGCAAGTTTGACGACGTGCGGCTGCATTTGCGTGGCCAGCGATACCATTGGCTGGTGACGGGTGCGGCCGGATTTATCGGCTCCAACCTGGTGGAGGCGCTGCTCAAGCTCGGCCAGCAGGTCACGGGCCTGGATAACTTCGCCACCGGCCACCAGCACAACCTGGACCAGGCGCGCGAAGCGGTCGGTTCCCAGGCCTGGGCATCCTTTACCTTCATCCAGGGCGATATCCGCGACCTGGCGACCTGCCAGCAAGCCTGCGCCGGGAAAGACTTTGTCCTGCACCAGGCCGCACTCGGTTCGGTCAGCCGCTCGCTCGACGATCCGCTGCTGACCCACGGCACCAATGTGACCGGCTTCCTGAACATGCTGGTGGCGGCGCGCGACGCGAAAGTGAAGCGCTTTGTCTACGCGGCATCCAGTTCCACCTACGGCGACCATCCTGCACTGCCGAAAGTGGAAGACACCATCGGCCGGCCGCTGTCGCCGTATGCCGTCACCAAATATGCCAACGAGCTGTACGCCGACGTTTTTGCGCGCAGCTACGGCATGGAAAGCATCGGCCTGCGCTACTTCAATGTGTTTGGCCCGCGCCAGGATCCGGATGGCGCTTATGCGGCAGTGATACCGCAGTGGGTGTCCGCCCTGATCCGCAACCGTCCCCTGTTCATCAACGGCGACGGCGAAACCAGCCGCGATTTCTGTTTCATCGACAACGTGGTGCAAGCCAACCTGCTGGCTGCCATGGCCGACAAGCCGGGCGCTGCCAACCAGGTGTACAACGTGGCGCTCAATGAGCGTACCAGTCTCAACCAACTGTACCTGATGATGCGCGAGCTGCTGCAGGAGCGCTTTCCGCACCTGCGCCAGCACCAGGCGCAATACCAGGGATTCCGGGCCGGCGACGTGCGCCATTCGCAGGCCGATATCAGCAAGGCGCGCGAGCTGTTGGGTTTCGATCCTTCGCACCGTATCGGCGAAGGGTTGAAGGAAGCCATGGATTGGTACGTCCGCCACCTGGCCCCACAAGAATAGTTAACGAGACATGGCCGGAAGGCTCCGCGCGCTGCCATGAGCAGCGAGAGCAGTACAGCGGGAGGGAATAAAAATGCTAAGAATCTCCAATCACTACATTTCCAAGGTTGTCTTCAGCCTGCTTTTCTTGGAGGTGTTGATCCTGATTGGCTCGTTCTACGCTGGCGCTGGTCTGCGGTTTTTCGACGGTGACCAGTTCGCCATACCGAAGCTCGACCACTTCTTCATGTCGGCCTGTATTTTCGCGGCCGCGATCGTGTTCAGCATGTCTGCGCTGGGCATGTACCAGATCAATTTCCAGGAAGGCTTGCGCAACCCCTTCTTCCTGCAGTTGATGCCCTCGTTCGCCATGGGTTTCTGCATCCTGACCCTGGTGTTTTACCTGGCGCCGGACCTGTATTTCGGGCGCGGCATCCTGGTGCTGGTGTTCATGATCTCCAGCGCCGGCATCCTGTTTGCGCGCGCCATGTTCATGAAGACCTCGCGCACCCATTTCCTGTCGACCCGCATCATCTTCCTGGGCGGCGGCGCCCTGGCCAAGGAATGCGGCGAGCTGGCCACGCGCGACACCAATTACCGCCGCTACGACGTGGCCGGCTATATCGCGGTGCCGTCGGAAGAGACCTGCGTGCCGCAAAACCAGCTGCTGCACCTGCCGGAGGGCGGTTCGCTGGTGGCGCTGGCAAATACCCAGCGCGTGTCGGAAATCGTGGTCTCGGTGCAGAACCGCCGCGGCGGCGCCTTCCCGATCAAGGAACTGCTCGAGTGCAAGCTGTACGGCATCCAGGTCACCGATGCCGCCACCTTCTTCGAGCGCGAGACTTACCAGATCCGGGTTGAATCGGTGCAGCCGTCCTGGCTGGTGTTCGGCGGCGGTTTCGACCAGAGCTTCATGCGTACCTTCATGAAGCGGGCGGTCGACGTGGCCGCCAGCCTGTCGCTGCTGGTGGTGTCGCTGCCGGTCATGCTGATCACCGCGATTGCCATCGTGATCGAGGATGGGGCGCCGATCTTCTACTCGCAGGAGCGGGTCGGCATGGATGGCCGCGTGTTCCGCGTGCTGAAGTTCCGCAGCATGTTCAAGAACGCGGAAAAGAACGGCACGCCGCAATGGGCCTCCAAGAACGACCCGCGCATCACGCGCGTGGGCAATATCATCCGCAAGCTGCGGATTGACGAACTGCCGCAAATCCTCAACGTGCTGAAGGGCGAAATGTCCTTTGTCGGCCCGCGTCCCGAGCGCCCCTACTTCGTCGAGCAATTGACCGAGCGTGTGCCTTATTACAATATGCGCCACAGCATCAAGCCCGGCATCACCGGCTGGGCGCAGGTGCGCTATGGCTATGGCGATACGGTTGAAGATGCGCTGCAGAAATTGCAGTACGACCTGTACTACGTCAAGAACAACAGCCTCCTACTCGATGTGCTGGTCCTGATCGATACCATCAAGGTGGTCATGTTCAGGGGAGGCCGTTAAGGACATGGAGGCCTGATGCCGACCAGTATCACCGCCTTCAGTTACGCCAGCGCTGCGCTGGCGTTTCTGTTATTTAGCGTGCTGGTCCTGACCGGCTGGCGCCAGCGCCCGGACCAGCGGCCGCACCAGCGCGTGCTGGCCAGCGCTTCCTTGCTGACGGTGCTGTGGGGCGCCGTGATGGCCAGCGCCACTGTGGTGCCGTGGGCGCCGTGGGTGCTGCACGGCGCCGAATGGCTGCGCAACGCGGCCTGGACCGCCGTGCTGCTGGCCATGCTCGGCCTGTGGCAGCGCAGCGCGCGCACCTTCCAGGCCAGTGTCGCGGTGTATGGCGCCATGCTGCTGGCCAGCCTGCTGGCGCAGCAGTTGCCGTCCGGCCTGGCGTTCCACGTGCTGGCCATCGGCCGCCTCGGCATGGCGGTGCTGGGCATGCTGCTGGTGGAGCAGCTGTACCGCGACCGCAGCGTGCAAGTGCGCTGGGCCATGAAGTTCATCTGTCTCGGCCTGGGCGCCCTGTTTGCCTACGACTTCTACCTGTACAGCGATATGCTGCTGCTGCGCGAACTCGACCCCGAACTGTGGGCGGCGCGCGGCCTGGTCAATGCGCTGATCGTGCCGCTGCTGGCGATTTCGCTGTTGCGCCGCGCCTCGTGGCCGGCCCAGCTGGCGGTGTCGCGCCGCATTGCCTTCCATTCGGCAGCCCTGCTCGGCTCGGCAGTCTACCTGCTGGCCATGAGCATGGCGGCTTACTACCTGCGCTTTGTCGGCGGCTCGTGGGGCGGCCTGATGCAACTGGCCTTCCTGTTTGGCGCCACCTTCCTGCTGGCCGGCGTGCTGTTCTCGGGCACCTTCCGCGCCTGGCTGAAAGTGTTCATCAGCAAGCATTTCTACCGCTACAACTACGACTACCGCGAAGAATGGCTGGCGTTTACCCGCACCCTGTCGGCCACCGGCCCCAACCTGGGCGAGCGCACCATTTCGGCCCTGGCCGAGCTGGTGGAAAGCCAGGGCGGCGCCTTGTGGATCCGCCGCGAACAGCGCTTCGAACCGCTGGCGTCCTGGCATGTGCAGGCGCAGCAGGCGTGCGAGCCGGCCGACTCGGCATTTTGCCAATTGATGGAGGGCAAGCAGTGGCTGGTGGAAGTGGCCGCCCACGTCTTGCACGACCCGGAAGTGCCGCTGCCGGCCTGGCTGCAGGCCTTCCCCAAGGCTTGGCTGGTGGTGCCGCTGCTGCTGCAGGGCCGCTTGGCCGGTTTCGTGGTGCTGATGGCTTCGCGCAGCGAGGTCAAGCTCAACTGGGAAGTGCTGGACTTGCTGAAGATTGCCGGCACCCAGGCCGCTTCCTACCTGACCCAGCAGGAAGCCGACAACGCCCTGATGCTGGTGCGCCAGTTCGATTCCTTCAACCGCCTGTCGACCTTCGTGGTGCACGATTTGAAGAACCTGGTGGCGCAGTTGTCGCTGATGACCGCCAATGCGGAAAAACATGCGGACAATCCGGAGTTCCAACGCGATATGATGGAGACCGTCACCCTGTCGGTGCAGAAAATGAAACTGATGCTGCAAAAGCTCAGCCGTACCGCGTCGCCCGAGCGCGCCACACCGCAAGACCTGGGCCAGTTGCTGGCCCAGGCGGTGGCCTTGAAGGCAGCGTTCGAGCCCAAGCCCTCGCTGCAGCTGGCCGATGCCGGCCTGAAAGTGCTGGCCGAAGGCGAACGGCTGGAACGCGTGCTGGGCCACCTGATCCAGAACGCGATCGAAGCCACCTCGCGCGACGGCAAGGTGTGCGTGCGCCTGGCGCGCGACGGCGAGCGCGTACTGGTGGAAGTGGCCGACACCGGCACCGGCATGAGCGAAGAGTTCATCCGCGAGCGCCTGTACAAGCCGTTCGACTCGACCAAGTCGGCCGGCATGGGCATCGGCGCGTTCGAAAGCCGGGAATACATCCACCAACTGGGTGGAACGCTGCAGGTGCGCAGCGCGCCGGAGCAAGGCACCACATTCACGGTCAGCCTGCCGCTGTACCGCCAGCAAACCATTGAACAAGCCGCCTGAAGGCGCGAGGACCTGTTGTGAGCCAGAGCAAACCCAAGCTGTTGATTATCGAAGACGACCCAGGCCTGCAAAAGCAGCTCAAGTGGAGTTTCGACGACTACGACGTGGTGGTGGCGGGCGACCGCGAAGCCGCCCTGGCACAGTTGCGTCGTCACGAGCCGGCCGTCTGCACCATGGACCTCGGCCTGCCGCCCGACCCGGACGGCGCCACCGAAGGCCTGGCCACGCTGCAGCAGATCCTGGCACTGGCGCCGGACACCAAGGTCATCGTCCTGACCGGCAACCAGGACCGCTCGCACGCGGTGCAGGCGATCGCCATGGGCGCCTATGATTTCCACCAGAAGCCGTGCGAGCCGGAGTTGCTGTCGCTGGTGATCAAGCGCGCCTTTTTCCTGCATGGCCTGCAGCAGGAAAACCGACGCATGCAGCAAGGCAGCGCCGACGCGCCGTTGGCCGGCATCATCTCGCGCGACCCCGGCATGCTGAAGGTGTGCCGCCAGGTGGAGAAAGTGGCGCCAAGTTCGGCCACCACCATGGTGCTGGGCGAATCGGGCACCGGCAAGGAAGTGTTCGCCCGCGCCCTGCACCAGGGCAGCCCGCGCGCCAAGGAACGCTTCATGGCGATCAACTGCGCGGCGATTCCGGAAACCCTGCTCGAGTCGGAGCTGTTCGGCTATGAGAAGGGCGCCTTTACCGGCGCCGTCAAGCAGACCAAGGGCAAGGTGGAAGCGGCCAACGGCGGCACCTTCTTCCTGGACGAGGTGGGCGACCTGCCGATGCCGCTGCAAGCCAAGCTGCTGCGCTTCCTGCAGGAGCGCGTGATCGAGCGCGTCGGCGGCCACGAGGAAATCCCGGTCGACGTGCGCATCGTCTGCGCCACCCACCAGAACTTGAAAGAGCTGGTGAAGGCCGGCCGCTTCCGTGAAGACTTGTATTACCGCCTGTCGGAAATCGTCTTGACCATCCCGCCGCTGCGCGAGCGCGAGGGCGATGCGGTGCTGCTGGCGCAGCATTTCAAGAACCGCTTCTGTGCCCAGGAAGGCCGCGGCAACCTGCATTTCAGCCCCGACGCACTGGCCCAGATCGGCCACCACGACTGGCCGGGCAATGTGCGGGAAATGGAAAACTGCATCAAGCGCGCCATCATCATGGCCGACGGCCCGGCCATCACGGCCGATGACCTCGGCCTGTCCGGCGCGCCGGTGGAGGAGGAACCGTTCAACCTGCGCCAGGTGCGCGACGAAGCCGAATACCGCGCCATCGTGCGCGCGCTGGCCCGCGTCGAAGGCAATATCGTCAAAGCCTCCGAGCTACTGGGCGTCTCGCGCCCGACCCTGTACGACCTGCTGGAGCGTCACGCCATCAAGGCCTCGATCTGAGCGACCAGCACGGCCGGCCGTCACGGCTGGCTGCGCAGCATGGCGGCGAACTGCCCTGCGGTCCACTTCTTCCTGTCGGAGACCTGGCCATCGCCGAGCTCGATCAAGCGCAGCTCGCCGCAGGCCGCGAACAGCGTGTCGACCGAAAAGAACGGACTTTGAATGCGTTTGGCAATTTCGTTGACCAGGGACGGAACGATGCCATCGCGCGCAAATGGCCGGCCATTCAACACGAAATAGCGCTCCTCGGTTTCGGGAAGCAGCTCTTCGAACTTGCGGATACATACTCCGCCCTCCACCGCGCCACGATACTGCTCGATGAGCGCCACGACTTCGGCGATGCCTTGCGGCGAGCTTGCGACTGAGCCACGGTGGGTGGTCAGGGATTTGACAAAGTCTTTCACGAAGTAAGCCGGCCAGTGCTTGTCGAGCATTAGCTGCGTGAAATCCGCATTTCTATCTGCGACAACAGTCTCCGGTGTCCATTCAGTACAAAGCGGATACCACTCCGGCAAATAATGACAGTGGCGAAACGCTTGCGCGTCGTTCAGCAAGCGTGCGCCATTGCTGGCGACTTGCATCGAACAGCCGCGAATAGCTGTCGGGCGTCATCATCCAGCCCCGGTAGATGATCCTCACGTCCGCTGGCAGTACCGGCCTGGCGCGAAACTTACCCTCCTCAAAGTCTTCGAATGAGAATAGGGAACAGGACAAGCCAAGCTCGGTTACGGCGGAAAATTCTTCCGCATATGCTTCATCCACCGCTGTCTTGTTGAACGGGTCAGACGGGTATAACAGGTGCATGGCAGTCAGGTCGTCAAGGTATCGGCAGCCGGGTCCTCGGCCGCGCTCGGCTGGCGGCGCACCTTGATGCGCTTGCGCGCCGCCTTCAGGCTGCCGGCCAGGGCAATCAACAGGAACACGATCGACAGCCGCGGCACGTCGGTGATCGAGTCGAACAGGCCTACCATCATGCAGCCGGTCAGCGAGGCCAGGCACACCGCGGCATAGCTGTCGCCCGTCAGGCCGCGCGCCACCAGGCGGCCGCCTACCGCCAGCAGCAGGAAGGCTGTCGCGACCAGCCCTACCCAGCCCAGCTCGAACACCTGGTTGACGGCAAAATTCTTCACGTGCCAGGGCATGTGGTTGCGGTCGCTGCTGAAGAACCAGAAATCATTGGCGTCGGTGAAGCTGCCGTTGCGGATCAATTCGCGGCCCGTCTCAAGTTCCACCAGGCTGACATTGTCGATTTCCAGTGGCGCCTTGTGCGAGCGGTTGTACAACTCCAGCACCAGCGGCGCACCCCACTCGCCGCGCGCGGTGCGCAACGGCAGTTCGCCGGTAATGGTTTGCCAGCCTTCCACCAGCGGCAGCTTGCCGAAGCTGGCCACTTTGCAATCGAGCGGATAGATCAGCCAGCGCAGGCACACCATGGCCACCGGCGAGGCATCGGCGCTGTTGCGGCGGATGTCGAGCTTGAGCTGGTAACGTTTGCCCGGCTGCACGTCGACATGCTGCAGCATGCGCAGCACCTCGCCAAAGCCCTGGGCATACTGGGCCGCACCCAGGTGCAGGAAGCGGTTGCGCGGCTCTTCGGCGTAGCTGAAGGTGCCTGGTACTTCACCGTGCGTGTTGCGCCAGGTGAAGGCCTGCGGGGTAGCGGCCCAGGCCCTGGCCGAAGGTGGCGGTCATGGCATTGTCGTCCATCATGCCGAGCGCCTCGCCCCCAGTGCGCCAGGCGCACGCTCAGGTCGTTGCCCACGGTGGCGAAGCGGCTGCCGGTGTAGTAGCTACTGGAAATCGGGATCAGGGCGGCAAATACGATGGCGCTGAAAAAGCTCACCGTCAGGGGTGCCGCGATCGAGCTTCCATGGCGGCTGCGGCAGCAGGCGGCTGGCGCCCATGGCCAGGGCCAGCGCGATGGCCAGCGCCACGCCCGGCAAGGCATCATTGCCGCCGTAATGGCGCGCCACCAAGGCCGCCGCCAGTGCCTGCGCCGGCAGCGCCGCCGCGAGCAGCAGCACGCCCCATGGCCGCTGCGGCTGCGGGGCCGACAGCCAGCAAGACGGTACCGCCGACGGCGCACAGCAGCGGCAGGGCATAGGCGATGTACGCGCCCTTGGCGGTGGGCGCCCGCCCGAACCGAACCAGCCGATAGCCCCGACTACCAGCAGCAGCAGCAGTGCCAGTCCGCCGCCGGCCAGCGGCTGCGGCATGCGCGGCGCGGCGCCTGCCAGCAGCAGCGCGGTGGCCAGCATGCCCAGCGCCGCGCCGAGTCCGCGATAGCCGCCGAAGGCGAACACCTGGCTCAGCACCCAGTAGGTCAGGACCAGCATCAAGGTCGACGCCACCATGCTGCGGGCAGTCAGGGTGCCGCTGCGCAGGTGGTGTGCCGAACCCAGCACGGCGATGACCGCGCCCGCCGCGGCATAGGCCAGGTAGATGTCGCGCGAGAAGGTGGTCAGGCCGGCAAACAGTCCCAGCGCCAGGGCCGCCAGGCCCAGCGTCAGGCGGCGCGGCGGCGGATGGTTGACCAGCCACAGCGTGACGAAGGGGAAGGCCATGGCCAGGTAGGCATCCAGCGCGGCGCCGCCCGTGTGCATCGCCGAAAACGGCGCTGTGGGACGGTAGTCGCTGGAGAAATTGAACAGGCCGGGAAAGGCCAGGCGTTCCCACACCACGGCCAGGCTGCACGCGGCCAGGCCCAGGATCATGCCGGGCACCAGCAGGCGCTGCAGGTTGCTGCCCTGCTCGCCGGCGGTGCCGCGCAGCAGGGGCAACAGCAGCAGCGGCCATAGCACGCCTTTCAGGACGCGCAAGCCGTTGTAAGGACTGGTGTAATTGGCGAAGGAATTGGCGTCGAGCGGTGCCAGCGGCGTCAGGCCGCGCCAGGCGGCAATTGCGTAGCACAGCATGAAAAAGCCCAGCGCGAAACGCGTCAGGCCGGGAAGTTTGGTGGGGGCCCGCGTACTCCCCAGGGCCCAGTAGCCGGCGGCGCAGGTGGCCAGCAACAGCAGGTCGAGTTCTTCCAGGAAGAACCAGCCGGTCCACGGGGGCAAAGTCGAGTACCGGCAGCAGGGCCGGCACCGCCACCAGCCAGGCTTGCGGGCGCCACAGCAGCAAGGCCATGTAGCCGCCCAGCAGCACGGCCAGCAGCAGCTTTGGTGCCGGGTAGATGCTGGCCGCCGCCAGCAGCAGGCCAAAGAAGGCCACAGCCGCACCGCGACGCCACAGCAGTTGCATCATGGCTTGGTCGCTGTGGCCGGGTCAGCAGGTTTTGACCGCCGACGCGGTGGATGTAGCCGAAGCTGCCGGAGCCGTTGAAGCCGCAGCAGCCGCTGAAGCCGCAGCAGCCGCGGAGGCGTTCGCCTCCGCCTGCTCGGCCGGTTCTTCCGGCATCGGCGGCGGTTCCACCCATTTGCCGGCCTTGACCAGCATCTGCTTCAGTGCCGGCAGCGGGAACTTGAGCGCATACGCCTTCTGCGCATAAGGCAAGGCCTGGTCGTATTTTTTCTGCTTGGCGTAGACCAGGCCCAGGTTGTAATTGATGGAGGCATCGTCCGGCGACATCTCGTAAGCCTTTTCCATCATGGTTAATGCCTGGGCATCCTTGCCCTTCAAGAACTGGTAGCGCGCATAGGCGAACCAGGTGGTGGGGTCATCCGGGAAGATGCGCACGGCGCGTTCGAAATAGCACTCGATCAGCATGCGCCCACCCGGCATCTTGCCGCTCGAATAGCGCGGCGCCAGGCGCACCACGGAATTCAGGGCGCGCGGATGGTTGGGCATCTTGGTCAGCGTATAGTCGTATTCGGCGCCGATATCGCCTTGCTTGCCGGAGTAGCCGGCGATGCCCATCTCGATATCTTCGGTGAAGTGGCGCCCTTCCAGCACGGACATCATCTGCGGCGTGGCAGTCCGGTAATCCCACTCCTGGCCGGTCGGCTCGCCGCAGTAGTTGCGGGCGCTGGCGGGAATGGCGCTGGCGCACAGGGCGGCCAACATCAACATGCGAATCTTCATACTTCCTCCGGTGAGCTTGCCGTGGCGGGCAAGGCGAGAGACTGCGGCAACACGCTGTCGAACAAGCGTGCCAGTTCGGCAGTGCGGGCCTGGCGCGAGGCGGCGGCCACTGCGGCGGGCGTGGGCAGTGGCGCGCGTCCAGCGCGTGCCAGCTGCAGGAAATGCAGCAAGCCTTGCTTGATGCCGGCGCTGTCGTCCAGCGGCGCGATCGTGTCGACACCGGCTGCGCGCAAGGTGGTGGCCGTATCGCCAGCGGCATCGGTCAGGGCCATGATCGGCCGCCGCGCGCGCAGGTATTCATACAGCTTGGCCGGGATCTGGTGGTTGCAGTTGCTCGCTTGCAGCAGCAGCAGGCCGTCCACCGTCAGCATTTCCGCCAGCGCCGCCTGGTACGGCACCGGCGGCGCCAGGGCTCACCAGGTCGGCAATGCCGTGTTCTTCCAGCAAGGGCGCCGACATAGCTGTCATGGGCGGTGGCGCGCAGCACGATGTGCAGCTGGCTGGCATCGATGGCGCCGGCCGCTTTCAGCTCGGACAGCGCGCGGAACAGCGGCACCGGGTCGCGTTCGGACGGATAGATGATGCCGCTGTGCACCAGCGTAAACGGGCGCCCGGCCGGCGCCGGCGCCGCCAGCGCAGCGGCGCTGCGGAAGTTTTCCTCGTCATAGCCGTTTTCCCAGCACCGTGAAGCGCTGGCGCGGCACATGCGGGTAGCGTGTGGTGTAGGTCACCACCGCGCTGGGCGTGGTGCAGACTACCAGCGCCGCATGGTGCACGGCCTTGCGCTCGATCCAGCGCTGGATCGCGCGCACCTTCGGGTCGCGCGGGTAAAACTCGTCGGTCATCGGGTCGCGGAAGTCGACCACCCACGGCAGGCCGCTCAGCTTGTGCAGCAGGTAACCGATCAGGGTCGCGCTGGCAATCGGGTAGGTGCTCCAGACCACTTGCGGGCGGGTACTTGCGCACCAGCGACAGGCCGGCCGGCACGGCGCCCAGGCACCAGCTGACGAAGCGGTCTGGCCAGGCGGTGAAGCCGAAGTAGCGGCCGCGCCAGGCCCAGGTGGCGCCCGGCATCGATGGCAAAGGCGCGCTTGACCACGGCTTCGGGCGGGATCTCCGCCATCTGGTCCGGGCCCTGGTTGACGTAGGCGCGCGGATGGGCCGACAGCACCAGCGGTTGCCAGCCCAGCGCCGGCAGGTATTGCACGAACTTCAGCGCGCGCTGGATGCCGCTGCTGCCGCGCAGCGGCGGGAAGTGGAAGGCCACCATCAGGACGCGCTTCACCATGCCGCCACCCATGCCACCGGTCCAGTCGGCGACCTGGTCGCGCCAGGCGCGGCGCGAGAAGGTATGGTCGGCGCCGTCCAGCGTATGCTGCTGCACCGACGGTTTGGCCAGCAGGCGTTGCCAGCTCGGCGAAGCCTTGCACATGTCGAGGAACTCCTGCGCCGTCAGGTCGGCGCTACTGAAAATGAACAGGACCCGGCCTTGGAAGGCTTGCATGGCGTGCAGCAGGCGCGCATGCAGGTCGGGCGTCAACGGTGGTGCGCTGCCGTCGCGCGGCAGGGCTGGCGGGGGGTGGCGACGGAGGATATGGCCGGCGCGGCGTCCGGCGCGGCCTCGCGGCGTGCCGCGCCGACCAACCCAAGCAGCGAGCGTAGCGACGCGCCCAGCGCGAACTGGGCCGCGTGCCAGCTTGCGCCACAGGGCCGGGGTCGCGCAGGCGCGCCCAGTAATAGTGCTTGAGCGTGCTGCGCGCCAGGCCGGCGCGCGCTACGCGCCCAGGGATTGAGCAGCACCAGGCCGCTGACGCGCGGGATCGCGCTGGCCGTAGAACAGGGCGGCGGCGGCGGCATCGCACAGGCCCCACAGCACCACTTCCTGCAAGCCGGGCACGGCGGCCTGGAAGGCGTCGATGGCGCCTGCGGGATGTCGGCGGCCACGTCGTCGAAGGTGCGGGCGGCGCCGCTGCTGTCGCCCAGGCCGCGGTAATCGAAGCGCAGCGCCGGGGATGCCCTGCGCCGCCAGGTGGCGCGCCAGCAGGGCGAACTGGCGGTGGCTGCCGGCGCGGTATTGCGGGCCGCCGACAATAACCAGCACGCCGCGCCGCGCCGTTGCCGCGGCCGGGCTGAGGATGCCGACCAGGGTCTCGCCTTCGCAGTCGAAAGCCAGTGCGCGCTCGTCAAGCATGGCAAGCCTCCTGCAGCATGGCGCAGGTGGCCGCCAGCAGCGCCGGCGCTTCGGCAATTTCCTGGGTGGCCCAGAATGCCGGCCCGGCGACGCACTGGGCGCGGCCCATCGACCCCCGGCCGCCTGCCAGCCTTGCAGCACGCGCTGCGAGACCGGCGCCAGCGGCCGGCCTTCGGCCGGCGCCAGTTCCAGCCAGTGGACCGGGGCAGGGCGGCGGCAGGCGGCTGGCGTCGAGCCGGTCGAGCGCGCCGGCCATGGCGGGCGCCAGGGTGTAGCCGGCCACTTCCAGCGCGCTGCCGCCGGCCAGCGTGGCGCGCAGCGCTTCGGTGCCGCCGTCGGCCACGCCGTCCCCCAGCATTTGCGCGGCCACGCGCAGGCGCAGGAATTGGGTCAGGTGTGCATTGCCCTGCAATACCGGCTGCCACAGCAGCAGCTGCGCCGGCGCCGCGCCCACCGGCTGCGCGGCATAGTCGAGCGCCAGCAGGGCGCCCAGGCGCAGCCCCCACAAGCCGGGCGCCTGCGGCAGTTGTGCGCCGAGGGGTGGCTTGCAGCCAGTCCATGCCGAGCGCGACGTCGGCGCGCCAGCTGTCCCAGTCCGCATCGCCAAAGTCGCCGGCACTGTCGCCGCAGCCGTGCAGGTCGAGCTGCAATACGGCCCAGCCAGCGGCGGCCAGGGCGCGCGCCTGCAGCGCGGCCATGCGGCGCGCCTTGTTCATTTCCTCGGCCCACGGATGCAGGTAGAGCCAGGCGCCGCGGCAGGGCGCCGCCGGCGCATGGTACAGCGCAAAGCGCGCTGCCGCGCCATGCGCCAGGAACAAGGCTTGGGGCGCCGGGGCCATGGCCTTACGCGGTCAGCTTGTGCTGCACGAAGGCCGCCAGGCTGCCGAGGGTGGCAAAGGTGGTGGCGCTGATCTCGTCGTCGTCGATGCTGAAGCCGAATTGTTCCTCCAGCGCGCCAATCAGCTGCACGACGGCCATAGAATCAAGCTCCGGCAGGCTGCCCAGCAGGGCCGAGTGTTGGTCCAGTGCTTGGCCGCCAGGGCCCAGTGCCAGGACGTCGATCAGGATGGTTTTTACTTCTTCCAAATACATGTGATGCTCCAGGATTGCGGTCAGTGCGCAGTATACCTGCCCCCGGAAGCCCCGCTGTGCGATTCCGGGCAAAAAATAAATTATTGCCGATTTCGCATGTTTATTGTTGCTTTTAGAATAAAATACCGTGCCAATACTATTCTTTGCTGAGGAACATGGCCGAGTGATAAGCTTAGCTGATTCAACTAGCCCGGTGGGCACCCCGATGCTGGAGTTCGTGCGTTTCGATCCGTCTGCCTGCCACTTCCCGCCACCCGCCGTGCCGGTGCTGCCCGGGCTGCGCCTGGGCGACTTGCGCCTGCTGGCCGGGCCGGCCTGGCCGGCGCACGGCCAGCACTTCGTGCGCGGGCGCTATGCCCTGGCGGCAGCCTACGCGGCGGCCGGGGTCGGTGCGCGCGGCGCCTTGCTGGCGCCGGCCTACCATTGCCGCACCATGCTCGACCCGGCGCTGGCGCTGGACGGCGCGATCCGGTTTTATCCGCTGGACGGCGACCTCGGCCCTGACCTCGACGCGCTGGCGGCGCGCCTGCAGGAAGGCGGCGTGGCGGCGCTGCTGCTGACCCATTACTTCGGCGTGCCGCAGGCCCCTGCCACGCTGGAGGCGGTGCAGGCCCTGTGCCGCCGCCACGGCGTGGCGCTGGTGGAAGATTGCGCCCATGCCTGGCCGGTGGCGCTGCAGCGCGCCGCGCTGTGCCAGCCGGGCAGCGGCCACTATGTGGTGGCCAGCCCCTCGAAATACTTTGGCTGCGCCGATGGCGGCATGCTGTGGGGCGCCGCGCCGCAGGCGCTGGCGCCGCGCGGCTGGCTGCAGGAAGTGCGCGGCTGGCGCGACGCCTGGCGGCGCGGGCGCCCGTCGGCGCCGCCGGTGCAGGCCGCCGCCCAGCATGCCTGCGGCACCGACGTGCGCAGCCGCGAACGCGCGCCTTCCCACCAGTACCAGCCGGCGCTGGCCGCCAGCAGCGGCCTGGCCGGCTCGCGCTGGATCATGCGGCATAGCCGGCTCGAGCGGCTGGCCGGGCAGCGCCGCCAGCATTACGCCACCTGGTCGGCCCTGGTGGCCGGCCTGGCGCGGGCGCGCCCGCTGTGGCCCAGCCTGCCCGACGGCTGCGCGCCCTATATGTTCCCGCTGCTGCTGGCCGACGACAGCCGCTTCGCGGCGCTGAAGCGGGCCGGCTTGCCGATCTGGCGCTGGGATGAGCTGGCCAGCAGCGATTGCGCGGTGTCCGCGCGTTATCGGCGGGAGCTGCTGCACCTGCCTTGCCACCAGGGCCTGGAAGCGGACCAGCTTGAGTGGATGGGCAGCCAGTTGCGGAGGGTGCTCGCATGAACCGTTGGCAATCGGCGCCGCTGCGCGGCGGACTGGGCAGCCACGCCGCGCGCTGGGATGCGCTGAACCAGCGCGTGGGCGGCAACCACCCCTTGCTCGACAGCCGTTTCGTCGCTGCCCTGCTGCAGCATTTTGGCCGCGGCGACGAGCAGCTGTTCTGGCTCGAGCAGCAAGGCCAGCTGCAAGGCATGTGCATCTTGCGCCCGCACAGCCGGATGCGCTGGGCCAGCTTCCTGCCGCCGCAGTTGCAGATCGGCCCCACCCTGGTGGCCGAGCGCGCCCTGCTTGACGGCCTGTGCCGCAGCTTGCCGGCCGGCGCCGTGCAGCTCGACCTGCTGTGCAACGATCCGCTGGTGGGCGGCGTGAACGCAGTCTGCCGGCCGTTCCAGCTGCACAGCAACCATGCCCTGACCATGCAGGTCACGCTGCAGGGCAGCTTCGATGATTACTGGGCGGCGCGCTCGCGCGGCCTGCAATCGAATATGCGCCGCTACCAGAAGCGCGCCGTCACCGATGGCCTGGCGCCGCGCTTCGCCGAAGTGAGCACGCCGGCCGAAGTAGGCGATGCCGTGGCGCGCTACGCGGCGCTGGAAGGCGCCAGCTGGAAAGGGCGCGAAGGCACCGCCATCAGCCACGGCGGCCAATTGCCGTTCTACCACAGCGTGCTGGTCGAGGCGGCACAGGAGGGGCGCGGCCTGGTGTACGAACTGTGGTTCGGCGAGCGCCTGGTGGCGTCGCGCCTGGTGCTGGTGCGCGGCGCCATGCTGGTCATGATGAAGACCGCCTACGATGCCGAGTTCGCGCGCTATGCGCCGGGCCGCCTGCTGCTGCATGAACTGCTGCGGCGCGCCTTCAGCCAGTTTGCCGGCAAGGTGATCGAGTTCTACACCGATGCCGACCAGAACCTGCTGGAATGGGGCACCGCCCAGCGCTGGATCCAGCACGACACCCTGTACCGCTACAGCGCGGTGGAAGCGCTGGCCAAGCTGCGCCAGGTGCTGGGCGGCCAGCAACGCCAGCGCCAGGCCCTGGCCAACGGCCGCTACACGGTCGATGCGATCGGCAGCGTCGAGGCGCTGCCGGACGACGTGCGGGCCTGCATCGAGCAAGCCGGGCAGGGCAGCAGCGATGCCGGCTGCGACTGGTACCGCAACCTGATCGAAACCGTGATGGATTGCGACGACGTGGTGCGCTTTTACGTGCTGCGGCGCGACGGCCTGGTGCAGGCGGTGCTGCCGCTGCACGCGCTCCAGCACAGCGGCGGCTGGCAGCTGCACGCGCTCAGCAACTTCTACACTTCGCTCTACCAGCCGGCCTTCAACCCTTGCCTGAAGGCGGCCGACCTGCTGGTGCTGCTGGCCGCCGTGCAGCGCGATTTCCCCGGCGCCAGCCACCTGACCATGAAGCCGATGGACCCGTCCAGCCATGCCTACCAGGTGTTGCTCGATGCGCTGCGCAAGCTGGGCTGGCTGCCGTTCGAGTATTTCTCGTTCGGTAACTGGTTCCTGACCACCGACAGCAACTGGCCGGCCTACCTGGCGGCGCGTCCCGGCGCCGTGCGCAGCACCCTCAAGCGCATGGGCCGCAAGTTCGGGCAAGCCGGCGGCCGCCTGGAAATCGTCACCGGCGGCGCCCGCCTGCCGGAAGCGATCGCCGCCTACGAGGCGGTGTATGCGCATAGCTGGAAGGTGCCGGAACCCTACCCGGCCTTCCTGCCCGGCCTGATGCGCCTGTGCGCCGCCCAGGGCAGCCTGCGCCTGGGCCTGGCCTGGCTGGATGGCAAAGCGGTTGCCGCCCAGTTCTGGATTGTGCGCAATGGCAAGGCCATGATTTACAAGCTGGCCTATGATGAGTCAGCCAAGCCGTATGCCCCGGGCACCCTGCTGAGCGCCTACCTGATGCAGCATGTGATGGAAGTCGAGCAGGTGCAGGAAGTCGATTACCTGCAGGGCGACGATCCTTACAAGCAACTTTGGATGAGCGAACGGCGCGAACGCTGGGGCATTGTGGCGTATCAGCCACGCAGCCTGGCCGGCCTGGCCGGTGCCTTGCATGAAACTATCGGCCGTGCCACGCGCCGGCTGCGCCAGCGTGAGCGCGCGCACGCAGCGGGGCAAGCCGGCTGGCGCCGTGCTTTGCCGGAGCAATGAGTTGCACATACAATTGTCATTTGATCCAGATTTCTTCAGGAGGGCCGCCGCATGAGCGACCTGGTACATGAGTTCATTTTCCACAGCGCAACACGCAGCCCGCAAGCTGAAGCGCTGGTGTATGGCGCCCGCCGCCTCGATTACGCCGCGCTGGCCGGCCTGGTGCGCAGCACGCGCGATGCCTTGCTGGCGCACGGGCTCGGCATGGGCGAGCGGGTTGCCGTCTACATGGAAAAGAACGTCGAGAACGTGGCGGCCATGTTCGGCGCGGCCGCGGCCGGCGGCGCCTTCGTGCCGGTCAACCCGCTGCTGAAGCCGGAACAGGTGGCCTACATCCTGGCCGACTGCAATGTGCGCGTGCTGGTGACCTCGGTCGACCGCCTGCGCCTGCTGGGCGATGCGCTGGCCCACTGCCGCGACCTGAAGCTGGTGATCGCGGTCGGCGCCGGCGCCCCGGCAGCCGTGCCGGGCGTGTCAGTGCTGGGCTGGGAAGCCGCCCTGGCGGCCGGCCAGGCGGCTGCGCTGCCGGCGCCGCACCGCGTGATTGACGGCGACCTGGCGGCCATCCTGTACACCTCGGGCAGCACCGGCAAGCCGAAAGGCGTGGTGTTGTCGCACCGCAACATTGTGGCCGGCGCCAAGAGCGTCGCCAGCTATCTGGAAAACACGCCGGCCGACCGCCTGCTGGCGGTGCTGCCGCTCAGCTTTGACTATGGCCTGAGCCAGCTCACCACCGCCTTCCACGTCGGCGCCACTGCCGTGCTGATCAACCACCTGTTGCCGCGCGATGTGTTGAACGCGGTGGTGGCGGAAAAGATCACTGGCCTGGCTGCCGTGCCGCCGCTGTGGATCCAGCTGGCGCCGCTGTCCTGGCCGGCCGACTGCACGCTGCGCTACCTGACCAACTCGGGCGGCGCCATGCAGCGCCCGACCCTCGATGCGCTGCGTGCCGCGCTGCCGCAGGCCCGCCCGTTCCTGATGTATGGCCTGACCGAAGCGTTCCGCTCGACGTATTTGCCGCCGGAAGAACTGGAGCGCCGCCCCGATTCGATGGGCAAGGCGATCCCGAATGCGGAAGTGGCGGTGCTGCGCCCCGATGGTTCCGAATGCGCGCCGGGCGAGCCGGGCGAACTGGTGCACCGCGGCGCCCTGGTCTCGCTCGGATACTGGAACGACCCGGCCAAGACCGCCGAACGTTTCAAGCCGATCGCGCCGCGCCATTACGGCTTGCCGCTGACCGAGCTGGCGGTGTGGTCGGGCGACACCGTGCGCAAGGACGAGGATGGCTTCCTCTATTTCATCAGCCGCAACGATGAAATGATCAAGACTTCCGGCTACCGCGTCTCGCCGACCGAGGTGGAGGAAGTGGTGTATGCGCGCGACCAGGTGGCCGAAGCGGCCGCGCTGGGCGTCAAGCACCCGGCCCTGGGCCAGGCCATTGTGGTGGTGGCGTTGCCGCGCGAAGGCGTGGCGCTGACCGCCTCCGACCTGCTGGCCGCATTGAAGCCGCACCTGCCGGCCTATATGCTGCCGCAGAAGGTGGTGATCGCCGAGGCCAGCCTGCCGCGCAACCCGAACGGCAAGATCGACCGCAAGCTGCTGTCGGCCCAATACGAAAACGTGTTCGGGGAGGGCGCATGAACACGGACGCACCGCGCCGCCCGCAACACGCACCACTGCTGCAGTTTGCGGTCGAGGATGACTGTCTGCTGATCGGCGGCATCGCGCTGCCGCGCCTGGCCGCCCGCGTCGGCCAGACCCCGTTTTACGCTTATTCGCGCGCCGCCATGACGCAGCGCGTGGCCGAATTGCGCGCCGCCCTGCCCAAGGACGTGCACCTGCATTACGCCATGAAGGCCAACCCGATGCCGGCGGTGGTGCAGCATATGGCGACCCTGGTCGATGGCATCGACGTCGCTTCCGGCGGCGAACTGCGGGTGGCGCTCGACAGCGTGATGGAGCCGGCCAAGATTAGCTTTGCCGGCCCGGGCAAGAGCGAGGCCGAACTGTCCTGCGCGATTGCCGCCGGCATCGTGCTGAACCTGGAATCGGAAGGCGAGATGGAGCGCGCCGCCGTGATCGGCCAGCGCCTTGGCATCGTGCCGAAGGTGAACGTGCGGGTCAATCCGGACTTCGAACTGAAATCGTCCGGCATGAAGATGGGCGGCGGTCCCAAGCAGTTTGGCGTCGACGCCGAGCGCGTGCCGGCCATGCTGGCGCGGATCGGCGATCTCGGGCTCGACTTTTACGGTTTCCACATCTTCAGCGGCTCGCAGAACCTGAAGGCGGCCGCGCTGCAGGACGCCCACGAAAAAACCTTCGCGCTGGCGCTGCGCCTGGCCGCAGCGGCGCCGCGCGCGCCGCGCATCCTGAATATCGGCGGCGGCTTCGGCATCCCATACTTCCCGGGCGAAGAGCGGCTCGACCTGGCTGCGGTGGGCGACAACCTGGCGCGCATCATGGATGAAATGCGGCCGCGCCTGCAAGGCGCCGAGGTGGTGATCGAACTGGGCCGCTACCTGGTGGGCGAGGCCGGCGCCTACGTGTGCCGGGTGGTCGACCGCAAGGAATCGCGCGGCCAGGTGTTCCTGGTGACCGATGGCGGCCTGCACCACCACCTGTCGGCTTCCGGCAATTTCGGCCAGGTGATCCGCAAGAATTACCCGGTGCTGATCGGCAACCGCGTGGCCGGCGGCCCGCGCGAGCAGGTTTCGGTGGTGGGTCCGCTGTGCACGCCGCTCGACCTGCTGGCCGACGAGATGGAACTGGGCCAGGCACAGGCCGGCGACCTGGTGGTGGTGTTGCAATCCGGCGCCTATGGCGCCACGGCCAGCCCGGCGGCTTTCCTGAGCCACCCGGCTGCAGTCGAAGTTTTCGTGTAAGCGGAAGGGAAGCATATGAGCGGGATCTGTGGATGGATTGGACTGGCCGCCGCGCCGGAATTGCTGGAGCAGATGGCGGCGCCGTTGTCCCGCTTCGACCAGAGCGTGCCGCAGGCGCGCTGCGGCCAGCGTAGCGGCGTGGCCGTGGCGGCGCAGGCCGGCAGCGCCGACGTGTACCAGCGCGATGGCTTGCTGGTGGCCTTGTGGGGCCAGCCGCGCCTGGACGAGCCGGCGCTGGCAGCCCAGGCCGCAGCGCAGGGCGTGGCCGCCACGGTTGCCACGCTGTGGTCGCAGGGCGCGCAGCGCACCTGCGCCCGGATCCATGGCTGCTTCACCCTGGCCATTCTCGATGAACGCAGCGGCGAAGCCTTGCTGGCCACCGACCGCATGGGCATCCAGCCGCTGAACTGGCAGCTGGCCGGCGAAACCCTGGTGTTCGCCAGTTCGGCCGACGCCCTGGTGCGCCACCCGCTGACGCCCGGCGTGCTGGACCACCAGGGCTTGTACAACTACGTCTACTTCCACATGGTGCCCTCGCCCGGCACCGTGTACCAGGGCCAGCAGCGCCTGCTGCCTGGCCGCTACCTGCATTACCGCCAGGGCCGCGTCGAAGAGCATAGCTACTGGCGCATGCAGTTCGAGGAAGACGGCAAGCGTTCGTTCGGCGAGCTGAAAGAAGAATTCCTGTCGGTGCTGCGCCATAGCGTGAAGGAGGCGGCGGGCGACCGCAAGGTGGGTGCCTTCCTGTCCGGCGGCACCGACAGCTCGACCATCGCCGGCGTGCTGACCCAGGTCGGCGGCGTGGCGGCCGACACCTATTCGATCGGCTTCGAAGCCCAGGGTTACGACGAAATGGAGTACGCGCGCCTGGCCTCGCGCCATTTCGGCACCCGGCACCATGAATACTATGTGACGCCGGACGACGTGGCGAATGCCATCCCGCAAGTGGCGGCCGTGTTCGACCAGCCGTTCGGCAATGCTTCGGCGGTGCCGGCTTTCTACTGCGCCCGCATGGCCAAAGCCGACGGCGTGCAGCGCATGTTCGGCGGCGATGGCGGCGACGAGCTATTCGGCGGCAACGAACGCTACGCCAAGCAGCATGTGTTCGAGCTGTACGAGCGGGTGCCGCGCCTGGTGCGCAAGGCCCTGCTGGAGCCGGCCGTGTTCAACTTCCCGGGCGGCGAGCGGGTGCGCCTGCTGCGCAAGGCGCGCAGCTATATCGAGCAAGCCTCGGTCGGCATGCCGGCGCGCCTGGAAACCTATAACCTGCTGGGCCGCTACGGCCCGCAGCAGGTGTTCACCGACGACTTCCTGGCGGCGGCCGACATCGGCAACCCGATCGCCACGCTGCAGCGCAATTACGGCCGCAGCGAAGCGCGTTCCCTGATCAACCGCATGCTGGCGCTGGACTTGCAGATCACCCTGGCCGACAACGACTTGCCGAAAGTGATGAAGGCGTGCGAGCTGGCCGGCGTGGAAGTGGCGTTCCCCTTCCTGCACGACTCGGTTGTAGCTTTTTCGGCCGGCCTGACCCCGCAACAGAAGCTGAATGGCACGCAGTTGCGCTGGTTCTTCAAGGAAGCATTGCGCGGCTTCTTGCCCGATGCCATCATCACCAAGCAGAAGCATGGGTTCGGCCTGCCGTTCGGGGTCTGGCTGCAGCAGCACCAGGCCCTGCAGCAGCTGGCCGCGGACAGCTTGAGCGACCTCAAGACACGCAAGGTGGTGCGCGGCGACTTCATCGAACAACTGGTCGGTACCCATTTGAAAGAGCATGCCGGCTACCACGGCACCATGGTCTGGGTGCTGATGATGCTGGAGCAATGGTTCCGCGCCCATCGCAACGTATAACAACGACATCACGAAACTGAGGGACAACATGGCATATCGCGTAACCCGGCTGGCTGTCGCCGCCACCCTGGCCGCCAGCGCACTGCTGGCAGGCTGCAAATCCGACACCCCGGAAAGCCTGCTGGCCGACGCCAAGCAGCTGCAGCAGAAGGGCGACCGCAAAGGCGCCCAGATCCAGCTCAAGAATGCACTGGCCAAGGACCCCAACAACGGCGAGGCGCGCTACCAGCTGGGCAAGCTGTCGCTGCAGATGGGCGATGCGGTCTCGGCGGAAAAGGAAGCGCGCCGCGCCCTGGAATTGAAGTACCAGCCGCCAGAGAGCGAACTGCTGCTGGCGGAAGCGCTGCTGCGCCTTGGCGACATGCAAAAGATGCTGGACGAGACGGAAAAATTCCAGCAAAGCCCGGCCATGCTGGCGTTCCGCGGCGAAGCCCTGATTGGCCTGCGCAAGCTCGATGAGGCGAAAAAACAATTCCAGTCCGCCCTGGACGCCGAGCCCAACAGCGCCGACGCGCTGACCGGCATGGCGCGCCTGGCGGCCATCGGCAACGACCTGGAGGGCGCGCGGGCCCTGACCGAGCAAGCGATTGCCAAGGATGCCAGCAATATCAATGCGCTGACTTTCAAGGGCGAGTTGCTGCGTGCCCAGTCCAAGCCGGAAGAGGCGCGCGCCGCCTTTGCCGAAGTGCTCAAGCTGGATCCGACCAATAGCGGCGCCAACCTGGAGCAAGCCTACCTGGACATCGTGGCCGGCAAGCTCGATTCGGCCCAGGCTGCCATCAACGCGGCCAAGAAGTCGGCGCCGCGCAGCCTGACCACCCTGTACACCCAGGCCTTGCTTGACTATTCGCGCGGCAATTACAAGGCGGCGCGCGACAACCTGCAAGCGATTGCCAAGGGCGCGCCGAACCACCCGCCGAGCCTGCTGCTGTCGGGCGCGGTCGACTTCCAGCTTGGCACGCTGAAGCAGGGCGAGGCCAAGCTGCGCACTTATCTCGACAAGGATCCGGGCAATGCCTTCGCCCGCAAATTGCTGGCAGCAACCCTGCTGCGCACCAACAACCCGGCCGATGCGCTGAAGGTGCTGGAACCGACCCTGAAGGGCCAGGTCAGCGATGGCAGTCTGCTCGAGCTGGCGGCGCAAGGCAATATGCTGCTGCGCGAGCCGGGCAAGGCCGCGGCCCTGCTGGAGCAAGCCATCGCGCTGAACCCGAAACGCGCCCCGGGCTATATCGCCCTGGGCGGCGCCCGCATCGCGCTGGGCGAGCGTGACAAAGGGCTGGCCATGCTGAACAAGGCGCTCGAGCTGGAACCCGATTCCCTGCCGGCCGCCACCGCACTGGCGCGCACCTACCTCGCGATGGGCAACGCCGAGCAAGCGTTGGCCGTGCTGGCCAAGCAGGATGCCAGACACGGCAAGGAGCCCGAACTGCACGTCCTGCGCGGCCATGTGCTGCTGTCCAAGCAAGACAAGGCCGGCGCCCGCGCCGCCTTCAGCAAGGCCGTCGAACTGGCGCCGACCAGCTACGCCACGGTGGTCACCCTGGCCCAGCTCGAAATCATGGAGCAAAAACCCGAGGCGGCGCGCCAGCACATGCTGAAACTGCTGGAGAAGGACAAGGACAATGTCAGCGCGATGACGGCGTTGGGGCAGATGGCCGAACGTGCCAAGCAACGCGACGAAGCGGCCCAGTGGCTGGAAAAGGCAGCCACGGTCGACCCGGACGCGCTGCTGCCGGCCGTGCGCCTGGGGGCGTATTACCTGCAGTCGCGCCAGCCGGCCAAGGCAGTCGAGCATATGCGCAAGGTGCTGCTGGTGCACCCGGCCGCGCCGTTGGCGCTGGAAGTCATGGGACGGGCCCAGCAGATGTCGGGCGACCTGCCCGGCGCCTCCGAAACCTACAGCAAGCTGGCCGGCGCGGCGCCCAAGGCACCGCAGGCCCAGCTTTACTTGGCCAGCGTGCAGGTGCAGAAAAAGGATTTGCCGGGCGCCCAGGCCAGCGTGAAGAAGGCGCTCAGCCTGGATCCGGATTCGGTGCCGGCGCAGCTGATGCAAGCGGACCTGGCCGTGATGCAGGGTAAGCCGGACGAGGCGCTGGCGGTGGCGCGCAAGCTGCAAAAAACCCAGGCCAAGCTGCCGGTCGGCTTTCTGCTGGAGGGCGACCTGCAGGTGCAAGCGGGCAAGCCGGCACAGGCGGTGGCGCCGTATCAGCAAGCCTTCACGCTGGCGGCGCGGCCGGAACTGCTGCTCAAGCTCACCACCGCGCTGCGCGCCGCCAACCGCGCCGCCGAGGCCGATGCCCAGATGGCAAGCTGGCGCAAGGCGCACCCGGACGAGCCGTTCGGCCTGATGTATGCAGCCGAGCAAAACATTGCGGCCAAGCAGTATAAAGCCGCCATCGGCCAACTCGAAAGCGTGCTGGCCAAGGCGCCGGACAATGTGCTGGCGCTCAACAACCTGGCTTGGTCTTATCAGCAGGACAAAGACAAGCGTGCCCTCGCCACGGCCGAGAAAGCCCAGCAACTGGCCGGCGACAACCCGACCATCATGGATACCCTGGGCTGGATCCTGGCCGAGCAGAACCAGGTCGAGCGTGCCCTGCCGATCCTGAAGAAAGCCAGCGACCTGGCGCCCAAGGCGGCCGATATCCGTGGCCATTATGCGGCGGCGCTGTGGAAGAAAGGTGACAAGGCCGCGGCCCGCAAGGAATTGCAGGCCGCCTTGGCCGATACCCGCTTCGCCCAGACCGATGAAGCACGTAACTTGCAAAAGCAGTTTGAATAAGTAACAACTTTCAAGCAATCCAGCCCGCCCGCGCACCGCCGCGTGCGGGCCTCCCCTCCTCTATGTCTATTGTTTGCTTGAAAACAGTAGAGTCATTTTCACAACATTTACTTCATGGGTATTGTGTGGCGGGCGCTGCCATGCCAACATGTAGAAAGTTAGTAATTTTTACATAACCCACTTGCAACCCGCTACATTTTCGTCCCGGCATCAATCGTGCGCGCCTCCGCAAGTGTAATCAACTATATTTTGCCGTTGAGCACGGCGTCCGCGCCGCTCGCCGTGTTCATTGGTAGTGGCTGGCCGTAAGGCTGGCGGGTACCAAAGGAGGATAGAGCCATGAATGGAATCGCTGTCCCAGTGCTGGAAGCCGAGCCGGTCCGGCAGGCTCCAGCCAATTCTCATGCGCGCGCCACGCTCGAGGACTTGCTTCCGGAAAATATGGAAGACCTGGTCACCGACGAAAAATCTTTTGGTATCCGCATGATCGATACGGTTGAAGGCCGCAGCAAAGCCAGCTTGCTAATTAACAAAATGTACTCCTGGCGTGGCTACGCCGGGACCCATAAACTGACCGATGACCCGAACCGGATCACGCTGACCGCCAGCGACAAGGGGGAGGTAGTCGGCACCCTGACCCTCGGGCTGGATTCCTCGATCGGCATCATGGCCGATGAAATTTTCAAGGAAGAAGTCGATTCGGTGCGCATGATCCCCGGCGCCCGCGTGTGTGAAATCACCAAGCTGGCGTTCGACAACGGCGGCAGCAAGTCGCAGATGGCCTCGCTGTTTCACCTGTCCGTGATCTATGCGCGCGACCTGCACCATTGCACCCATATCTTCATCGAAATCAACCCGCGCCACCGTCGCTTTTATGAGGCGATGCTTGGCTTCAAGCGGTTGGGCGAACTGAAGACCAACCCGCGCGTCGATGCCCCGGCCTACCTGCTGGTGGTGGACCTGTCGTATGTCAGCGAACAGATCGAGAAATACGGCGGCCAGGGCGTGGAAACGGCCATGTCGGCGCGTTCCTTCTACCCGATGTTCTATTCGCCGCGCGAAGAACGCGGGATTGTCCAGCGCCTGATAAACATCCAATAGTCTCTTGAGATTTGATAGTCGATTGACAATTATTGTGGTATTGTCAATATCCTGATCACCATGCAGGGGTTTCCATGCCACGTCGCGAGAACCGGGGGGCGCTGCGCGCCCTCGCCATCTTCGGCAGCCTGATGTTGGCTGCCGGCCTGTCCGGCTGCCTCAAGTCTGAAACCAGCGCCACCCTGATGGCGCAAGCCCAGCAGCATTTGCGCCAGGGCGAAACCAAGGCGGCCCTGATCCAGATGCGCAACGCGGCCGCCAAGAGCCCGGACGATGCCGAAATCCGCTACCAGCTGGCACGCGTCTACAACGACTACAACGAGCCGGCCGCGGCCGAAAAGGAAATCCGCAAGGCGCTCGGCCTGAAGATCGACCGCGCTAAGGCCCTGCCGCAGCTGGTGCGTGCGCTGCTGGCGCAAGACAAGGCGCAGGCGGCGCTTGATGAAAGCGCCGCCGACGCCGCCAACGCCGGCCCGGCCTTGCTGGCAGCGCGCGCCGCTGCCTGGCTGGCTGTGGGCGACAGCGGCAAGGCCAGCGAAGGATATGCCCAGGCGCTGGCCGCACAGCCGGGAATGGCCGCAGCATTGCTGGGCCAGGGCAATATGGCCTGGATGGCGAAGGACGGCGCGCTGGCCCTGAAGCTGGCCGAGCAGGCGGTGCAAGCCAATCCGAAAGAGCCGTCGGTATTCCGCTTCAAGGGCTCCGTGCTGCGCCACCAGGGCCAGCATGACGCGGCACGGGAGGCCTTCGGCCAGGCCCTGGCGCTGCAGCCCGACCTCCTGAGCGCAAGGGTCGAACGGGCCGACCTGGCTATCGAGATGAAGCAGTACGATGCGGCCAAGGCCGATATCGCCGCCCTCGACAAGACCACGCCGAACAGCCCGTACGCCATCTATCTGCAAGCCCTGCTCGACCATAGCAGTGGCAAATACACCGATGCACAGGGGCAGCTGCTCAAGCTGCTGAAGCTGGTGCCCAACCATATGCCGACGGTGCTGCTGGCCGGTGCCAACGAGCTCAAGCTGGACAACGCGACCGCCGCCCAGGGTTTCCTCAACGCTTACCTGGAACGCAACCCGGACAGCATGTATGCCCGCAAGCTGCTGGCGCAAGCCCTGCTCAAGACCAACCAGCCGGCCGAAGCGGCCGCTGTCCTGGGACCGCTGCTGCGCGGCGGTTCGCAGGATGCGCAGTTGCTGGTGCTGGCCGGCGAATCGAATTTGCGCAACAAGGACTACAAGGCGGCCCAGCAGTACTTCGAAAAAGCCGCCGCCATCATGCCCAACGAAGCGACGCTGCATACTTCGCTCGGCTTGGCCCAGCTGGGGCAAGGGCGGGTCGAGCAGGCGGTCGAACAACTGGGGCGTGCCACCGCGCTCGACCCCAAGTCGGAACAGGCGGCACTCTACCTGATCCGCTCCGAAATCAGCCTGGGGCGCTATGACAAGGCGCTGGCCGCGGTCAAGGCCTACCAGGCCGCGCAACAGGACAATGCCGTGGTGCGCAATATGGAGGGCGGCATCTACCTGGCCCAGAAGAACGTGCCGGCGGCCCGCGCCGCGTTCGAGAAAGCGGTCGCGCTGCAGCCGACCCATATGGCCGCCATGCTGAACCTGGCCCAGCTCGACCTGCAGGAACACCAGACCGATGCTGCCCGCAAGCGCTTCGAGACCGTGCTGAAGCACGACCCGCACCATGTCGGCGCCATGACGGCGCTGGCCGATATCGCCGTGCTGCAGAACCAGCCGGAAGCTGCCGTGCGCTGGCTGGAGCAGGCGGTGGCGGAACAACCGAAGGCAGCCGAACTGGGCATTCGCCTGGCGCGCGCCTACCTGAAAGCCGGCCAGCATGCCAAGGCCACCACGCTGGCGCGCCAGTTGCAGGTGGGTGACGCCAAGAGCCCGGCCCTGTCCGAGCTGCTGGGACAAGTGCAGCTGGCCAACAACGATGGCGCCGGCGCCCTGGAAAGCTTCGGCAAGATGGTGCAGCAAGACCCTAAATCGGCCCCGGCCTGGTTTGGCATGGCGGCCGCCCACCTGCTGCTGAAGAATGCGCCGGCCGCCAGCTCCGACTTGAAGGAGGCGTTGGCCATCGACCCTAAATACCGCGCGGCGCGCATGGCACTGGCCGAAATCGCGCAACAGCAGAACCGCCCGGCGGAGGTGCTGGCGATGGCGCGCCAGATGCAAAAGGAAGGCGGGCAGCAAGCGGCTGGCTATGTGATGGAAGGCGACCTGCTGGTGCGCCAGCAGAAGTACCAGGATGCCGTGGCGCTGTACGAGAAAGCCTATGGCTTCGAGAAGGATGGCCGCATCATACTGGCGATCCACCGCACCCTGCTGGCGGCCGGCTTGCCGCGCGATGCCGACCAGCGCCTGGCGCAATACCGCAAGGAACAGCCAGGCGACCTGGCTGCCACCATGTACGCGGCCGAGCTGAGCCTGTCGCGCAAGCAGTTCACGGCGGCCGTCGCCGACCTGGAGCGCGTGCTGAAGGCGGCGCCGGACAGTCCGGTGGCGCTGAACAACCTGGCCTGGGCATATAGCGAACTGAAGGATCCGCGCGCCTTGCCGACGGCCGAGCAAGCGTTGAAGGCGGCGCCGGACAGTGCGGCGGTTCTGGACACCACCGGCTGGCTGCTGGTCGGCCAGGGCGACACCGCGCGCGCGGTGCCGATGCTGAAACGCGCCAGTTCGCTGCAGCCGTCGAACGCCATGCTGCGCTACCACCTGGCAGTGGCCCTCAACAAATCGGGCGACAGGAAAGCGGCCAAGCTGGAACTGGAACGGCTGGTCTCGGGCGGCACTTCGTTCCCACACCTGGACGATGCCATCGCCCTGTTGAAAGTCCTGAACGGCAGCTGAGCGCGATGAGCGACCCATTCATCTACAGCAAGGCGTTCGCTCGCAATATCGGCTGGCTCACCGAAGCCGAGCAGGCCACCTTGCGCGGCAAGCGCGTGGCGATTGCCGGCGCCGGCGGGGTCGGCGGGGTACACCTGATGACCCTGGTGCGCCTCGGGCTCGGCTCCTTCCATATCGCCGATTTCGACAGCTTCGACCTGCCCAATTTCAACCGCCAGGTCGGCGCCATGCAGTCGACGCGCGGCTTGCCGAAGATCGAGGTGATGGCGCGCATGGCGCGCGACGTCAATCCCGAACTTGAGATCAAGACCTTCCCGGACGGTATCAACGCCGGCAACCTGGCGCAATTCTTCGAGGGCGTCGACATCTATATCGACAGCCTCGACTTCTTTGCCTTCGACATCCGGCAACAGACCTTCGCCCTGTGCGCCGAGCGCGGCATTCCTGCCACCACGGTGGCGCCGCTGGGCATGGGCGCCGCCCTGCTGAACTTCCTGCCCGGCCAAATGACGTTCGAACAGTATTTCGGCTGGGGCGACCTGCCGGAAGGCGAGAAGGCGATCCGCTTCGTGGTCGGGCTGGCGCCGGCCGGCCTGCACCGGCCCTACCTGGTGGTGCCGTCGGCCGTCAATTTCGCCGAGCGGCGCGGGCCGTCGACCATCATGGCCTGCCAGCTGTGCGCCGGCATCGCCGCCACCGAGGCGCTGAAAATCCTGCTCGGGCGCGGCGAGGTGCGGGCGGCGCCGCACGGCATGCAGTTCGACGCCTACCGCAACAAGCTGGTGCGCACCTGGCGCCCCGGTGGCAACAACAACCCGATCCAGCGCCTGGCGATCATGATCGGCAAGCGCGCCTTTGCGAAAATGGCCCAACCATGAACACCATCGAACAGATCCTCGACCTGGCGCGCTGGGCGCCCAGCGGCGACAACACGCAGGTGTGGCGCTTCGAAATCGTGGCGCCGGACCAGGTGGCCGTGCACTGCTACGATACGCGCGACCATGTGGTGTACGACCTGGACGGGCATCCGAGCCAGGTGGCCGTCGGCGCCATGCTGGAAACCATGGCCATCGCCGCCAGCGCCCACGGCCTGCGCGCCGATGCCGTGCGGCGCGGCGACAGCCCGGAGCGCGGGCCGGTGTTCGACGTGCGCTTCACACCGGACGCGGCCATCAAGCCCAGCCCGCTGCTGGCAGTGGTCACCACGCGCAGCGTGCAGCGCCGCCCGCTCAGCACGCGGCCCCTGACGGCGCAGGAAAAGCAGGCGCTGGAAGCGGCGGCCGGCCCGGCGCACCAGGTGCAATGGATCGAAGGCTTCGGCGGCCGCTGGTCGGCGGCCAGGCTGATGTTCAACAACGCCAAGCTGCGCCTGACCATGCCGGAAGCGTATGAGGTGCACCGCAGCATCATCGACTGGGGCAAGACGCACAGCCCGGACAAGGTGCCGGACCAGGCGCTCGGCGTCGACAACGGCACGCTGGCCCTGATGAAGTGGGCGATGGTGAGCTGGCAGCGCGTCAACACCATGAATACCCTGATGGGCACCTGGGCGCCACGCCTGCAGATGGACCTGCTGCCCGGCATCGCCTGCGCCGCCCATTTCGTGATCCGCGCCAAGAGCGCGCCGGCCGGCATCGACGATTACGTGGCCGCCGGCCGCGCCACCCAGCGCTTCTGGCTGACGGTCGCTGCGCTGGGCCTGCATATGCAGCCGGAAATGACGCCGCTGATCTTCGGCCGTTATGTGCGCAATGCGGTGCGCTTCACGCGCCTCGACCCGTTGCAGGAAGCGGCGCGCCGGCTGTATGGCCAGCTGACCGGGGTAATCGGCGCCGCGCCGGAAACCGCCGTGTTCATGGGACGCCTGGGTGCCGGCAACGCGCCCAAGGCACGCTCGCTGCGCAAGCCCCTGGCTGAATTGATGAAGTAAGCCGGTCGCGCGCCATGCCACGCCAGAAAATCCTGTTCGTCGCCGAAGCCGTGACCCTGGCGCATGTCGGCCGCCCGCTGGCGCTGTCCGGCGCGCTCGACCGCGCGCAATACGAAGTGCACTTTGCCTGCGCCGAGCGCTATGCCTTCTGCTTTGAAGGCGCGGACCTGGTGCGCTGGCCGATCCACAGCATTCCGAACCAGCAATTCCTGCAAGCCCTGGCCGACGGCAAGCCGGTCTACGACGCCGCGACGCTGGCGGCGTATGTGGAACAGGACCTGCAGCTGCTGCGCCAGGTCCAGCCCGATGTGGTGGTGGGCGACTTTCGCCTGTCGCTGTCGATCAGTGCACGCCTGGCCGGCGTGCCCTATGTCTCGCTGATCAATGCCTACTGGAGCCCGTTCGTGCGCCAGCGCTACATCGTGCCCAGCCTGCCGCTCACGCGCTTGCTGCCGATCCCGCTGGCCAATGCGCTGTTCAACCTGGCGCGCCCGCTGGCGTTTGCGCTGCACACCATTCCGCTGAACAAGGTGCGGCGCCAGTATGGCCTGCCGTCGCTGGGCTGGGACCTGAACCGGGTCTACACCGATGCCGACTACACCCTGTATGCCGACGTGCCGGACCTGTTTCCGCCGCACGACCTGCCGCCCAATCACGCCTTCATCGGTCCCGTGCTGTGGTCGCCGCCGCTGCCGGTGCCGGACTGGTGGGACCAGCTGCCGGCCGGGCGGCCAGTGGTGTATGTCACCGTGGGCAGCTCGGGCCATGGCGCCTTGCTGCCCGGCGTGTTGCGGGCGCTGGCCGGCCTGCCGGTGACGGTGCTGGCAGCCACCGTCGGCATGGTCAAGCTCGATGTGGTGCCGGACAATGCGCGCGTGGCCGACTTCCTGCCGGGCGAAGAAGCGGCGCGCCGCGCCGCCCTGGTGATCTGCAACGGCGGCAGCCCGACCAGTCACCAGGCGCTGGCAGCCGGCGTGCCCGTGGTCGGCATTGCCGGCAATCTCGACCAGTTCCTGAACATGCAGGGCATTGTGGCGGCGGGCGCCGGTGCCTTGCTGCGCGCCGACCGCTTCGACGAGGCCGAGCTGCGGCAAGCCGTGCAGGCCTTGCTGGCCACGCCGTCGGCAAGCGCGGCGGCGCGCCAATTGATGACCATATTCGATAACTATCGGTCGTCGGAATCTTTTAGCAAGTTACTGTCGAAAATCCTTACAACGCCATAAGTTAATATCAATATGGTACTAACCGTAACACGGCAAGCTATTGATTTCTAAGGGAACGGAAAAGTTGGCACAACTATTGCTCATAGGAGTTGTGCCCGCTGCAAGGCCGGATAGCAGCAAAAGGTCATGACAGCCCTTTTTAACTCAGGAGTCAAAACAATGAAGATTTTCCGCAAACTGCTCCCGCTTGCTACTGTAGCCAGCATGCTGTTCGCCGCTGGTGCCGCCCAGGCGGACGTGCTCACCCCGTTCAACATCAAGGATGGCGTCGGCAATACCCTGGCATCCAACGTTGACCGCCTGGACTGGTCGTCCAACGGCAGCGGCCTGGCCCGCGGCATTGGCCCGTTCGGCACCCCGCTGACCGTCGGCCAGAGCTTTGAATTCCTGTACCAGTCGACCCTGGTCGGCAAGAACGGCGGCACCGGTACCCCGAACCTGGGTGGCCGCCTGGACGGTGAAGCCAACGGTATCGCCACCGGCGATTTCGAATTCACCATCGCTGCCAAGATGACGGAAGTGGTGACCGGCACTTTCGGTCCAACCGCAACCTTCGGCCTGGGCGGTGCGCCGGGCTCGAACAAAGTGGCGATCTACTTCGATACCGCACGTAACGCCAACACCGTAACTGGCCAGGGCTTTGACGACGGCATCATGGTGGCGCTGCTGACGATTGATTCCAACTCGTCCGTGTTCACCCTGTTTGGCCCTAACAATGGCCAGGGTTCCGCCAAGCTGCATGCCGGCATGCTGCAACCAGGCGACTTCGTCAACCCTGACTACTTCGAAGGCGTGATGAGCCTGATTTTCGGCGTTGACTTTGAATCGAGCCTGAACTATCCAGCCGGTTCGGCAGCGACCGCCGGCTTCCACCGCAACGGTTCGAGCAACAACGGCGATCCATTCTCCACCGTGCTGCCGGTATTCGGTCCAGGCGGCGACATCATGTTCAAGGTTGACGGCGACAGCGGCTTCACCCGCGTACCGGAACCAGGCACCATGCTGTTGATGGGCATTGGCCTGCTGGGCCTGGCTCGCCTGCGCCGCCGCGCTTAAGCCGCGACGTTTCCAGGAACTGAAATGGGGACGTACCTTCGGGTACGTCCCTTTTTTACTTAGTGCGGCGGTTTGAACATCTTGCCCACTTCCCGGATCACCATGCTGTGCGGGAACAGGCCGGCAAAAAAGCGCTGTTTATAGGTGCCCTTGATCGAGGCCACCACCGGGGCGCCCTTGGCCAGCCCGGCCAGCGACGCCTTCACCACGTCGGCCGTGCTGCCGCGCGTGGCCAGGGCGCTGGCATAGGCGCCGGCCTTGGCGTCGAATTCGGTGTCGGTCGGTCCCGGCACCAGGGTTTGCACCAGGATGCCGCGCTCCTTCCACTCGCCGTGCAAGGCCTGGCTGAAGCTTTGCACGAAGGCTTTCGAGGCCGCGTACACCGCCATATAGGGCACCGGCTGGTAGCTGGCCTGCGAGGAAACATTGATCACCGCGCTGCCCGCATGTGACGCCAGGTCGGGCAGGAAGTGATAGCACATTTCCACCATGGCGCTGTTGTTGACCTCGATCATATCGCGGTAGTCCTTGAGCTCCCAATGCTCGAGCCGGTTCCAGCGTCCCATGCCGGCGATATTGCACAGCAGGCGGATGCGGATCTCCACCGCGTCGAGCCGCTCCTTGACATGCGCCACCGCGCCCGGTTTCGCGAGGTCGACGCGTATCACCTCGGCCTTGACGCCCAGCTCATGCACCAGGCCTTGCGCCAGTTCCTGCAGCCGTTCTTCGCGCCGCCCCACCAGTGCCACATTGACGCCGTTGCGCGCCAGTTCGCGCGCAAATTCGGCGCCGATGCCGCCGGAAGCGCCGGTCACCAGCGCCCAATGGCCGCGCAAGTCTTCAAGTTTGATCATCGTAGATTCCTTTTCCCGTCAGGTGGCGCGCCACGCGCAGGGCGTTGGCGGCAATCGTCAGGCTGGGATTGGTTCCGCCGCTGGACGGGAAGAAGGAGCCGTCCACCACGTACAGGTTGGACAGGCCATGGGCGCGGTTATTGGCGTCGAGCACGCTGCTGCGCGGATCGCTGCCGAAGCGGCAGGTGCCGCACACGTGGGCGATGCGCTGGTTGTTGTCGGCCTGCTTCACCAGGTCGAAGGAGTAGGGCTTGAGCGCTTCCTTCATCAGGCTGCGCATGGCTGCGATGCGCGCCGCATCATGCGGGCGCACGCGATAGTCGAGCGCCAGGCGTGCGTCGCCGCTGGCCGGGGTGACGCGGTTGTCGGCATACGGCAAGTCTTCCAGCGTGGTGGCCAGCACCAGGCGTTCGTGCACGAACTGCTTGAGGATCGGCTTCATCACCGGCTGCGCCAGCTTGAACAGGGGCGCCAGCCAGGGCAGGGCGCCTTGCCGGATATCGTCTTGCATCGAGGCGGCCAGCACCGGCACCGGCGGCAGGCGGCCGAACGATTGCACCGAGCCGAGCTTGTTGCCGTCGCGCTGGTAGAAATCGTTGAAGCCGAACTCCTTTTGCCGGTTGTCGAAGCCGGCTGCCGTCTTGGGCTTGATCACATACAGGTCGATGTGGTGGCGCATCAGGTTGCGCCCCACCAGGCCGGAATCGTTGGCCAGGCCTTGCGGCCAGTGCTCGGAAGCCGATTGCAGCAGCAGGCGCGGGGTTTCCAGCGCGCCGGCCGCCAGGAATACCTGCTTGCCGCGCAGGGTCAGGCGCTGGCCGCGCTGCTGGCACACCACGCCGGTCACGGCCTCGCGCGTGGCTTCCAGCTGCAGCACTTCGCATTCATCCATCAGCGTGGCGCCGTGCTGCGACAGGGCCGGCTCCAGGCAGATGCGGCTGGCGTCGTTCTTGCACTGGCGGTCGCACAGGTAGCCCTGGCAGGCGTCGCAGCCTGCCACGAATTCACAGGCCAGCGGCAAGCGGTAGGGATGCAGTGCGCGCTGCTGGAAGAACGCAAACAGTTCGCTGGAGGCCGGCGTCAGCGGCGGCGGCGCCCGGAAGTGCGCGGCCCAGCCGCCAGTGCGGTCGGCGCGCAGCGGATCCGGCGTGCCGCGCACGCGGAACAGCCGTTCCGCCGCTTCGTAATGCGGCAGCAGCTGGTCGTAGCCGATCGGCCAGGCTTCCGGCAGGGCGGCATCGGCCGCTTGCGGATGCTGGGCGCGCGGCGCGAAATCGGCGGCGAAGAAACGTTCCAGCACCATGCCATACAGCGCGCTGGAGCCGCCGGTGCCGCTGCCGATGAAGGGCACGAAATGCTGGGTGCGCGAGCCGGCGTTGGTGCGGATGGTGTCGCTGTAGCGGCCGGCGCGCTGCAGCGTGGCGCGGTGCTGCGGGCCGGGCGCTGCCGGTGCCGGGAAATGCGTTTCGGCGTAACTGTTGGTCAGTGCGCCCGGCAGCAAATGGGACTTGCCCTTTTCAAGAAACAGCACGCGCTGCCCGGCCTTCGCCAGCGCGTAGCCGAGTGGCGCGCCGCCCATGCCGGTGCCGATGATGATCGCGTCCCATTCCATCGGGCAAGCATATCATCGGCGTGAGCGAATTGCCATCGGGTGCATGCAGCGCTGCGGCACGGCGGCCGCGATCGGATGCAGGGCTTTGCCGTACAGCTTGCCGATCCGCCGCACGTAGGCGCGCGTTTCATCGTAAGGCGGCACGCCGCGGTACTGGTCGACCGCCTGCTCGCCGGCATTGTAGGCGGCGGTCGCGAGCGTGACGTCGCCGCTGTAGCGCGCCAGCAGCCAGCGCAGGTACGCCAGGCCGCCGCGCAGGTTCTGTTCCGGATTGAAGGCATCCAGCACGCAAAAGCGCGCGGCGGTGGCCGGGATCAGCTGCATCAGCCCGCGCGCATCCTTGGGCGAGACGGCGGTGCGCTTGAAGCCGGACTCGACGGCGATGACGGCCAGCGCCAGGGCCGGTTCGATCTGGTACTCGGGGGCCAGCTTGTCGACCAGGGCCAGCAATTGCGGCGTGGCGGCGCTGTAGTCGGGAAGCGGGAAGGCAAGGTCGAGTTCCAGCGCGGGATCGGGCGCCATGCAGGCCGGCAGTGGCACGCCGGGGGCGGCAGGCAGCAGCGCCTGCATGCGCACGGCTGCCGCGTGGCCTTGCTCGGCTGCCAGCCCGAACAGGCGCCAGGCGGCGCCATCGTCATGCACCACGCCGCGGCCGTTGGCATACATCCAGCCCAGCGCATATTGCGCGTCAGGGGCGCCCAGCCGGGCGGCGCGGCAGTACAACGCCGCCGCCTGGTCCAGGTCGCGCGCTACGCCTTCGCCGTGTTCCAGGCGCTGGGCTTGTTCGTACAGGGTGGCGGCATTCTGCGCGCTGGCAGCGTGGGCCAGCAGGCTGGCCGCCACGATGGCGAGGAATCGCATGCATGCTCCATGCAAAGCGGATACCCAGCCATTGTAGCTGGGTGGCGCTGGCAGTTGCTGCCGTTATGCCGCCGCGCCCTGCGAGTTTTTGGGTGTCAAAAATGCCTTATGGAACAGGTGGCGCGCCAGCCGCAGCGGCGGCATGCGCAGCCAGTTGCCGCGCACATACAGCAGGAAGTCGGCCAGCGCGCTGCCGGCGTCGCGGCAGCTTGGGTGGTGCGGCCGCAGCGCGCGTGTAAACAGCGCATCCATCGCGGCCAGCAGCAGCGGCGCCGGCGCATCGGGCGCCATGGCGGCCAGGGTGGCCGGCGGCACCTCGGTGCCGAGCAGCATGGCGCTGTAGCGCAAGCCGTAGAACATGAAGCGCTGCAACTGGTGCTGGCGTGCGCGCGCCGGCAGCGCGTCCCAGAAGCCGGGCTCGTGCCGGCCGAAATGCGTCAGCAGGCAGTGCAAGTCCCACAGGTCGCGCAAGCCCTTGTCGAATTCGCCGTCGGCAAACAGGTGGGTGGCGCTGTGCAGCACCATGTCCAGCGGCGCCAGGATGGCGGTGCCGGCTGGCGCGGCCGCGCTTGCCAGCGACCGTGCCGCAGCCCGCAGCAGGCGCGCATCGGGGCGCTGGGCGGCGGTGCGCGGCAGGATGGTGTGGTGCACGTCGATGGCGGTCTGGCGCAGCACATGCATCATCGGCGGCAGCTCGTGCATCCATTCGCGGTAATAGCGCTGGTCGTAGCTGTCGTGGTGGGCGCCGACCCAGCCGTGGCGCATCAGGGCCGCTTCCACTTGCGGCAGGCTTTCTTCCGGCACCAGGATGTCGATGTCGGAAAACAGGCGGCCGGCGGCCGGCGGCAGGTCGGCCGCGGCATAGGCGCCGCCTTTCAACAGCAGCAGCGGCAGGCCGAGCCCGTCCAGCGCCTTGCCGATCAGGCGGATTTCCCAGTAGGTGGCCTGGCGGTGGCGGCGCGCCATCACGGCCGCCCAGGATAATTGCTCGCGCGCCTGCGGCAACGCTTGCGCCAGCACGCCGTGCTGCGCCAGCCAGTCGTGCAGGGTGGCGCTGAGGTTGGCATTGGCGGCCTGGCGCAGCAGCAGGTCCCAGCCGGCGGGCGGCAGGCCGAGCACCTGTTGCGGCGCGCGCAGCACGCGCAGCAGCAGCGGCAGCTCAGCTTTCATTGAGGCGGGCAAAGGTGTCCAGGGCTTCATCCAGCGCACTATAGCGGAAGCGGAAGCCGGCCGCCTGCTCGATCAGGCGGCCCAGCGCATTGAAGCCGTCGGCCCCCAGCACGCTGTAGTTGAAGCTGTTGCCGGCCAGTTCCATGAAGGTGGCGGCGCGCGCCAGCGGTTCCAGGGTGGTGCCGGCGCCGGCGCTGTAATGCGGGAATACGATCCAGGCTGGCAGGGCGCTGTCCGCCGCACGCAGTACGGCAGCTCCCGGCGCGCGCATATGCGCCACGGTGCCCTTGGTGGTGTCGTGTACCGGCGTGCTTAGTACCGCATCCGGCAGGTAGTTGCGGATAATGTCGATCGAGGCGTTCTTCAGGCTGATCGGGCGAGGGTTGGGCACCAGCAGGCCGGTGTCGAGTTCGAGCAGGGTCAGCTCGTCGGACAGCAGGCGCCAGCCGCCCTTGCCGGCCAGGGCCGCCGTCAGCGTGCTCTTGCCCGAGCCGGGCGGGGCCGGCAGGATCACGGCGCGGCCATGGCGTTCCAGCACGGCGGCATGCACGATCAGGTAGCGGTGGGCGCGGCTCGACACGCACCAGTTCAAGCCCCATTCGAACATGGGGAAGGCATGCTGCAAGGGCATCGGCTGGAACATCTCATAGCCGTCGCAATGCAGCCGCACTTGCGGGCGCAACCAGCGGCGCGCCGAGCGGGGGCGCCGCAGCTGCAGGTGGAAATCGGCGAAATCGCTGTCCTGCAGCAAGGGGTAGTCGCCATACAGTTGGCCGATACTGGCAGCCACGCTGGGCATGTCGGCCTGCAAGCGCACCGAAAAGCGTCCGGTGCGCAGGCGCAGGCCGTCGCCGGCCAGGCGCGCCTGCAGCGCCGCTGGCGCCAGCGAGGCGACGGTCAGCATGGTTCCACCAGGTAGAGTTTGCGCAACTCGGCAAAGGCAAGCTGCAGTTCAGGGTCGGCCCAGTCGTCGGGCGCGAGTGCGCCGTCGCGCAAGCCGTGCAGCAAGTCGAGGGTAGCCTGGTCCAGCAGGTGGGTGGCGCCGGACACTTCGTTGTAAAGCACTACCTGGCCGTCCCAGCTGCGATGCAGCAGGGACTGGCCCGGCACCAGTTGCCACTGCACCGGCCTCAACCCATCGTACCCGACAGGTAGTCGACTACTTGCTGGGCATCCCACTGCACGCCGGCAGTCGGGCTGAAGTGGCCGGTATCGCGCAGCTCTTTCCAGATGTTCTGCAGCATCGGCACGGTCTGGAAGCCGGACAGGCCGGCCAGCACGTTCAGGTAAGCCGCCACCAGGTGCGCACCCAGTTTATATTGGTCGAAGGTCGCGTCGTTACCCAGGATGTAGTCGAGGGTACAGATGTCCGCGCCATAGGTGCTGTTCATCTCCAGGTTGCAGGTGAACATGCTGCGGAACTTATCGGTCGGCAAGGCGCCTGCCGGCCATACCTTGTCCGGCAGCGGCGATGGGGTCGGATTCTTGCCGCCGCCCTTGCCGCCGCCTTTGCCGCCCTTGCCGGTGCTGCTGCTGTCCGGCGCCGGATCGGTATTCTTCCATGCGCCTGGCGATTTGCCGGCGCAGGCGCCGGGATCGTTGGGGCGCGCGCTGACCAGGCCGGACTGGAAACCCGACGGGCCGGCGCAGACGACCGCTGCCATGCCAGGTTGGCTGTGCAGGGTCAGTAGCACGCCGGATGCGGCGGCACCGGCGCGTGTGAAGCGGCGGCGCGCAGCGCCCTTCGCGCTCAGTTGCTTGCCTGGCTGTTGTTCAATGGCCACGTCGTCGTCCTTGCGAGTGAGAAGGGTAGCTCTGCCACCCGTGATACTTAGTGAAGAAGCAAGTACCGTTCCAGATACGAGTTTCACCTATGGAATAGCTGGAAAATCAGGTGCTTAGCTAGATCAAGGGGGGCTCCCAGGCCCCCCAACCGACTATCTTATCTTGAACTGTAAGAATTTTCGACACCTACAGGAAACTATCGAATTGGTACTTCCAGTCTAGAAGAAGCTCTCCGGAATTACCAGAATATCGCCCGGGCGCATCGGTACATTGGCGGAAATGTCGCCATCCTTGATCAAGTCGTTCAAGCGCACGGTGAATTGCTGCTGCTTGCCGTCGACCAGGCGGATGATGCTGGCTTTATTGCCGGCGGCAAACTCCGTGACGCCGCCCACGGCAATCATCACGTCCAGGATCGACATATCGCGGCGGTATGGCAGCGATTGCGGCTTGGCGGCCTGGCCGATCACGCGGATCTGCTCGCCATAGGTGCCGACAAAGCCGGTAACGATGACGGTCACCACCGGCTGCTGGATGAACTTGGCCAGCGCTTTCTCGATATCGCGCGCCAGTTCGGTCGAGGTCTTGCCGCTGGCCGGCAAGTCTTCCACCAGCGGGGTGGTGATCTTGCCGTCGGGACGCACCGGTACCACTTGCGACACTTCCGGGTTGCGCCAGACGATGATGCTCAGGTTGTCGCCGGGGCCGATCAGGTAATCGGTTTGCGGCACGACGCCGGCGTCTGCCGGGGCCCCGCTGTGGGGCGTGGCGCAGCCGCCCAGGCCCAGGGCGCCGAGGACCACGGCGCTCGCGGCGAGCACGCGGGCCAGCTTGGTTTGCATATTCACATTATTCTCCTTATTTGCATTTTAGCATTGCCTGTTATACCACGAGTCTTGCCAATTTACCTTGCTATTTTTGTGTCCCGCCCTGTTGCAGCAGTTCATGCACGTGGCGCACCGGAATGGCGTAGCTGATGCCGCTGGGAGCGGTAATCGCGCTTTCCTTGGTGCCCTTGACCAGGGTCATATTGATGACGGCCACCACGGCGCCGGTTTCCGGATCATACACGGGGCTGCCGCTATTGCTGGGGTAGGCCGTACCGTCGAGCTGGTAAATCGTGAACGGCGCGCCACGCTGCAGCTGCAGCACGGCGCGCGGATTGAGGCCGCGCGAATTCGGGGTCGGCAGGATGGCGGGCGTTTGCGCCGCCAGCAGGGCGCGGTGGGTGACCGGGTTCAGGCCCAGCATGATGCCCAGCGGGTAGCCGGTAAACACCAGTTCGCTGCCTTCCTCCAGCATCTCGCTGCCGCCCAGGGTCAGCGCCGGCAGCGGCGCGCCCTTCAGCCGCAGGTGCACCAGGTCGTGCGCGCGGTCGATGGTCACCACGCTCACTTCGCGAAATTGCAGCTGGTCGCCCTTGCCGGTCACTACGCCCAGGGTTTCCAGCTTCTCCGAATCGAGTGCCGTCACCGCGTGGGCATTGGTGATGACCGACAGGCCATCGCCCACCACAAAACCAGTGGCATGGAATACGATGGCGGGACTGCGGGTGCGGTTGAAGGTGCCGATCCCGACCACGCTGGGCTTGACCGCGGCAATCGTGTGCGGCAGCGGCGCCGCCCCGGCCAGTGCGCTGGCGCAGCACAGGCAGGCGGCCAGGAATAGTGAAATCAGCTTGAGCATGCCGTCTCCAAAGTGGTGAATTGCCTTAGGGAAATGTTAAATTCTTTTCGTCAGCAGTGCGCAACAGACATAAATTAATAGTAACAGGCAGTGCGTTCTGCTGTATGATAGAGATTAGATGTTATTTAGGCAATATTAGATGTGGGCATTTGCGACAGTTTGCCTGCCTAACCAGGGATGAGTGATCGAGATGGCAGAAATTTTGGCATTGCTGTTGACCTTTCTTAAGGCAATCGGGAAATACCGCTGGTATGCAGTGGCAATTGCCTGGCTGGTGGCAGTGATCGGTTGGGCCGTGGTGTTCCGCCTGCCCAACGATTACCAGGCCTCGGCCCGGGTCTACGTCGATACCCAAAGTATCCTGAAGCCGCTGATGTCGGGCATGACCACCACCCCCAACGTCGAACAGCAAGTGATGTTCATGCGCCGCACCCTGATCAGCCGCCCCAATGTCGAGCGCGTGCTGCGCATGGTGGACCTGGACATCAAGGCCAAGGACAGCAAGGAACACGAAAGGCAGGTCGACGAGCTGATGACCGCGATCAAGGTCAGCGGCACCGAGCGCGACGACATCTACACCATCTCCTACAAGAACGAGAACCCGAAGCTGGGCAAGGACGTGGTGCAGTCGCTGCTGACCATCTTTGTCGAAGGCTCCTTCGGCGGCAAGAAACAGGACTCGGAAAAGGCCGTGCAGTTCATCGACGACCAGATCAAGATGTATGAAGAGCGCCTGGCGGCCGGCGAGAATTCGCTGAAGGAATTCAAGATCCGCCACATGGGCCTGTTGCCGCGCCAGGGCACCGATTATTCGAGCAACCTGGGCGACCTGTCCGAAAAGCTCAACCAGGCGCGCCTGGAATTGCTGGAAGCCGAACAGGCCCGCAATGCCATCAAGCGCCAGATCGCCGGCGAAGACATGGCGCCGGCCGCCGATGCCGCCAATATTGCCAATCCGGAAATCGACGGCCGCATCTCGACGCTGGAAAAGCAGCTCGACAGCCTGCGCATGCAGTACACCGAAGAACACCCCGACATCATTTCCGCCAAGCGCCTGATCGCCAACCTGCAGCAGAAAAAGAAGGACGAGGCCAAGAAGGCGGCCAAGAGCGGCGACCCGGGCGCGGGCTACAGCCCGATGCTGCAGCAGATGAACGTGGCGCTGTCGGCCGAGGAAGCGCGCGTGGCCGCGCTCAAGGCGCGCGTCGGCGAATACTCGTCGCGCATGGAGCGCATGCGCTCGCAGAGCACGGCGGCGCCGGAAGTGGAGGCGCAACTGGCCCAGCTCAACCGCGACTATTCGATCAATAAGGAAAACTATGAAAAGCTGGTGCAGCGCCGCGAAGCGGCCAAACTGTCCGGCGACCTCAGCTCGGCGACCGACATGATGAGCTTCCGCGTGATCGATCCGCCGATCGTGCCGCAAACCCCGGTCGGCCCCAACCGCCCCCGTTTCTACTCGATCGTATTCGTGGCAGCCCTGCTGTCCGGCCTGGGCAGTGCGTTCCTGATGAGCCAGGTCCGTCCTACCTTCCTCAGCCAGCACAGCCTGCGCGAAGTGACCGGCGTGCCGATTCTTGGCACCATTGGCATGAACTGGACCGAGCAACAGCGCTCTTCGCGCCGGCGCCGACTGTATGCCTTCGGCCTGGCCGTGGCCTCGCTGCTGACCGCCTTCGGCGGTGTCATGACCATTACCTTGCTGCGCGCCGGTTGAGCTGCGCAACACCCAGGGAGTCCATCAAGTGAGCATTATCGAAAAAGCCGCCAACCGCCTCGGGCAACCGCGTCCTGCCGACGCCAGCGCCGAGGCCACGATCCCTGCAGCACCGGCCGCGGCTCCGGTAGCTGAAGCAGTCCACGCGGCCCCGGCCGCTGCTGCTCCAGCTGCTGCCCCTGCCGCACCGGTGCCGGCCCCGGCCCCGGCCCCGGCGCACGCCGCCCCGGCCGCGCCTGCCGCCACCCCGGTGGTGCCGACCCTGGCCACCTTGCAGCCGCATGGCGACGCCAGCCGCCGCACCACCCATACCGTGGAACTGGACCTGATGCGCATGCACGAGTCCGGCCTGGTCACGGCCGCCGGCGGCCGCACCGCGCTGGTGGAAGACTTCCGCATCATCAAGCGCCCGCTGATCAAGCGCGCCTTTGCCGCCCGCAAGCAGGGCGACAACCCGGGCAACCTGATCATGATCACCAGCTCGCTGCCCGGCGAAGGCAAGACCTTCTGCGCCATCAACCTGGCGATGAGCATTGCCATGGAGCTGGACCACACCGTGCTGCTGGTCGACGCCGACGTGGCACGCCCGTCGGTGCTGCGCACCCTGGGCTTGCCGGCCCAGCGCGGCCTGATGGACATCCTGCTGGACGACAGTGTCGACATGGCCGACGTCATGCTGCGCACCAATGTCAATACCCTGTCGATCCTGCCGGCCGGCACCAGTTCGCCGCGCGCGACCGAGCTGCTGGCCTCGCACATGATGAAAAACCTGGTGAACGAGATCGCGAACCGCTACCCGGACCGTATCGTGATCTTCGATTCGCCGCCGCTGCTGCTGACGTCCGAATCGCATGTGCTGGCCTCGAATATGGGCCAGATCGTGATGGTGGTGGAATCGGAACGCACTACCCAGCACGCGGTCAAGGAGTCGCTGCGCCAGCTGGAAGGCTTGAGCAACGTCAACCTGATCTACAACAAGTCGCGTGAATTCCCGGGTACCGAAACCTATGACTATCACTATGGCTAAGCGCAGCCGCCTGGCCCTGCTGCCCTTGGCAGCGGGCTTGGCGGCGGCCTTCCCGGCCCATGCGGCGTGGGATTTCACGCCGCTCGCCGCCGCCCGCGTCACCTACTCCGACAACGTCGCCCTGGCGCAGGATGACCGCGCGCAGAGCGGCATGGTGCTGCAGCTGACGCCCGGCTTCCAGTTGCTGAACCGATCGCAACGCTTCGATTTCAGCCTGGATTATGCGCTGAACCTCTATGAATATTCCGGCGGGCGCCGCAGTGGCGCCCAGCGCCACAGCCAGGACTTGAACAGCAGGCTCAAGGCGCGCCTGGTGGAAGACTTGCTGTACATGGATGCCCAGGCCGGCATCCACCAGCAAGCCACCTCGGCCTTCGGCCCGCAGCAGTCGAATAATGACTATGTGCGCACCAACCGCAATGAAGTGCGCAGCTACCGCGTCAGTCCTTACCTGGTGCACCGCTTTGGCGCTTTTGCCAATGGCGAACTGCGCTACAGCCATGACACGGTCAGCACCGATAACGTCGGCATGCGCAACAGCGATGGCAATACCATCAGTGCCCGCCTGAGCAGCGGCCCCACTTTCCGCCGCTTTGGCTGGGATGCCAGCGCGATGCGCTCGGTGATCGAGGAAGAGTTGCCGGTGACCGGCGGCGGCACCCGCGGCCAGAGCACCAGTTCCAAGGCGGCCAACCTGAACTTGCGCTATGCCGCTACGCAGCAGCTCAATATCGGCATGTTCGGCGGCTACGACGATTACGATTACAGCGGGCTGGGCGGCGCACAGTCGGGCGCGGCCTACGGCGCCAACGTGACGTGGACCCCATCGGCGCGCACTTCGCTGCAGGCGTCGGCCGGGCACCGCTTCTATGGCCCCAGCTACAGCCTGGCGCTGCAGCACCGCAGCCGCGGCACGGTCTGGAATATCGTCTATAGCGATTCGGTGAGCAGCACGCGCAGCCAGTTCCTGCTGCCGCAGGCCATCAGTACGGCCACCATGCTGGACAACCTGTTCCGGGCCCAGATTCCCGACCCGCTGGTGCGCGCTGCCGCGGTGCAGGCGTATATCCAGTCGGCCGGCCTGCCGCCGTCGCTGGCCACCAGCGTCAACTTCCTGAGCAACCGCTATTCGCTGCAGAAGCAGTTGAACGCGTCGGTGGCCTGGCAACTGGCGCGCACCACCAGCCTGTTCAGCGTGTTCAAGACCCGGCGTGAAATGCTGTCCAGCCAGCAAGTCGACAGCGCCTTGCTGGGCAGCTCGCTGCTGTCGCTGAACGACAATACCGAGCAGCTCGGCGCCATGGCCAGCATCAGCTACCGGCCGGGCGCGCAAACCGTGGCGACCCTGATCGGCAACGCCATGAACGTCAAATCGCTGAGCGATGCGCGCACCAGCAACCACCGCGACTTGCGCCTCAACCTGTCGCGCAATTACAGCTCGCGTACCACGGGCTCGGTCGAATTGCGCCGGGTGCGGGGTTCCTCCGGCGTGGGCGGGCAGAAATACACGGAAAATGCCGTGTCCGCGACACTGTCAACAAAATTTTAAGCAGTAAGGTTCGCCATGTATGAGAGCTATTACGGGCTAAGCGACAAGCCCTTCCGCCTGCGGCCCGACCCGCATTTCTTCTTCGGCAGCAAGGGCCACAAACGGGCCATGGCTTACCTGGAGTACGGCCTGTCGCAGGGCGAGGGATTCATCGTCATCACCGGCGAAGTCGGGGCCGGCAAGACCACCCTGGTGCGCAACCTGTTCAACCAGATCGCGTCGGACAAGATCGTCACCTGTCACCTGGTCAACACCCACCTCGATTCCAATGATGTGCTGCGCGGTGTGGTGGGCGGGTTCGGCCTGCCCTGCGAGGACACGGCCAGCAAGACCACTTTGCTGGGCCGCCTCGAGGTCTTCCTGCGCCTGTGCGAGCAGGATGGCAAGCGCGCGCTGCTGGTGGTTGACGAAGCGCAGAACCTGACGCCGAAAGTGGTGGAAGAATTGCGCATGCTGTCCAATTTCCAGACCGACGAAAAATCGCTGCTGCAGACTTTCCTGCTGGGCCAGCCGGAATTCCGCGCCACCCTGCACAGCCCCGGCATGTCGCAGTTGCGCCAGCGCGTGATCGCGACCTATCACCTGGGCCCGATGGACAGCAGCGAAAGCAATGCCTATATCGAACACCGCATGCGCACTGTCGGCTGGAGCGGTAACCCGCACCTGACGCCGGCCGCCTACGCCGCCGTGTTCCACTACACCGGCGGCATCCCGCGCAAGACCAACCACCTGATGGACCGCTTGCTGCTGATGGGCTTCCTGGAAGAGATGCAGGAGTTCACCGATGCCGACGTCGACACGGTGATCCGCGACATCCAGCAGGAGTTCCAGCCGCCGCCGGCCGCTGCGGCGATCGATGGCACCGCTGTGCCGGCCGGCAACGGCGCGGCCCAGGCCGACATGGAAGCCGGCATGCTGTTCGGCAGCCCATACCCGGCGGTGCTGGACGAACGCATGATGCGCGTTGAAAAGTCGCTGACCTCGGTGCTGTCGATCCTGAAGAAGATCGTACGTTCGCCATCCTCCTACAACATCCATCAGGACAGTAACGAATGAGTGCTTTCCGTATCCTGTGCGTCGTCGGCGCGCGGCCGAATTTCATGAAGATGGCGCCCATCATGGCCGCCTTCGCCCAACTGAAGCCGCAGGTCGAGGCGCTGCTGGTGCACACCGGCCAGCACTACGACGTGGCCATGAACCAGCAGTACTTCGACGCGCTGGGCATTCCCAGCCCGGACATCAACCTGGAAGTCGGCTCCGGCAGCCATGCCCAGCAGACCGCCGACGTGATGAAGCGCTTCGAGCCGGCCGTGGATGAAGTGCAGCCGGCCGCCGTGCTGGTGGTGGGCGACGTCAACTCCACCATCGCCTGCGCCCTGGTGGCGGCCAAGAAGGGCGTGCCGGTGATCCACGTGGAAGCGGGCCTGCGCAGCTTCGACCGCGCCATGCCGGAAGAAATCAACCGCGTGCTGACCGACCAGCTGTCCGACCTGCTGTTTACCACCGAGGAGAGCGGCGCCGACAACCTGGCCAAGGAAGGCATCGGCGCGGAACGCGTGCACTTCGTCGGCAACGTGATGATCGATACCCTGCGTGCCAACCTGGCGCGCGCCATTCCGGCGCCGCAGATCGCGGCCGATGCCGGGCGCCCCGACTTCAAGGCCGGCAAGGGCGAATACGCCGTGCTGACCCTGCACCGCCCGTCGAACGTGGACGACAAGGCCGTGCTGCAAGGCTTGCTGGAAACCGCGGCAAAGATTGCCGAACGCACGCCGGTGATCTTCCCGGTGCACCCGCGTACCCGCTCCACCATCGAGAAGTTCGGCCTGAGCCACCTGCTGGACCGTCCGGAAGTGCTGCTGCTGCCGCCTATGGGCTACCTGGAGATGCTGGGCCTGATGAAGGATGCGCGCGTGGTGCTGACCGATTCCGGCGGCATCCAGGAAGAGACCACTGCGCTGGGCACGCCGTGCATCACGCTGCGCAACAACACCGAGCGCCCGATCACCGTCGACGAAGGCACCAATACCATCGCCGGCAACGACCCGGCGCACATCCTGGCCGCCTACGAGGCGCAACTGGCCGGCGCCGGCAAGGCCGGCCGCATCCCGCACTTCTGGGATGGCCGCGCCGCCGAGCGCATTGCCGCCATCGTGCTGGACTGGCTGAAGGCGCGGGGCTGAACATGGGCGCGGCCGTTCGCAATGCGATGACCATCGACGTGGAAGACTACTTTCAGGTGTCGGCGTTCGCACCGCACATCAGCCGCGAAAGCTGGCCGCAGCGCGAGTGCCGGGTGGAGGCGAATATCGACCGCGTGCTCGGCATCCTGGATGACGGCCAGGCCAAGGGCACCTTCTTCACGCTGGGCTGGATCGCCGAACGCTATCCGGAGATGGTGCGCCGTATCGTGGCCGGCGGCCATGAGCTGGCCAGCCACGGCTACGGCCACCTGCGCGCTTCCGACCAGTCGCGCGAACAGTTCATGGACGATATCGCCAGCAGCAAGAAGATCCTGGAAGACATCGGCGGCCAGCAGGTGATCGGCTACCGCGCGCCCAGCTTCTCGATCGGCCCCGGCAACCTGTGGGCGCTCGATGTGCTGCAGGAAGCGGGCTACCGCTACAGCTCATCGATCTACCCGATCGCGCACGACCATTACGGCATGCCGGATGCGCCGCGCTTTGCTTTCCACCCGAACGGCGAGCAAGGCTTGCTGGAAGTGCCGATCACCACGGTGCGCATCGGCCAGCGCAACCTGCCGGCCGGCGGAGGCGGCTATTTCCGCCTGCTGCCGTATGCGCTGTCGCGCGGCATGATGCGCCGCGTGAACAAGGCAGACGGCCAGCCTGCCATTTTCTATTGCCACCCGTGGGAACTGGATCCCGGCCAGCCGCGCCCCGAGGGGCTGGGGATGAAGACGCGCTTCCGCCACTACGTCAACCTGCATCGCATGGAGTCGCGCATCAGGGCCTTGACGCGCGACTTCGCGTGGGATCGCATGGACCGCATTTTCCTGGGGCAGCAATGACCTCGATTATCGAAGCGGCGGCCGAGCGCCGCGCTGCAAGGGCCAAGGCCGAAGCGGAAGCGGCGACTGCGCTGGCGGTGGCTGCCGGCAAACCGGCAAGCCCGGGTCAGACCCAAGGGTCAGACCCGATCGGGGACAGTCGCGTTGCGGATCAGGCCCTTGGGTCTGACCCGGAAGTACCGGTTTTGATCCAGCTGCTCGGCACCAGCGCCGACGAACGCGCGCGCTGGGACGCCTTCGTCGAAACCTGCCCGGACGCGACCTTCTTCCACCGCAGCGGCTGGCAAACCATCATCGAGCAATGCTACGGCCACCCGACCTGGTTCTTCTACGTGGAAGAAGGCGGCGTGATCACCGGCGTGCTGCCGCTGGCGCGCATGAAAAGCCGCATGTTCGGCCACTACCTGGCCTCGCTGCCGTTCTGCGTGTACGGCGGCGTGGCAGCCACCACCGACACCGCGCGCGCCCTGCTGGACAAGGCCGCCGAAGAACTGGCCGCCGCGCTTGGCGTGGGCCACCTGGAATACCGCAACTACGCGCCGGCCCACCCGGACCAGTCGAAATGGCAGGGCAAGGACCTGTACTACACCTTCCGCAAGGCGATCAGCGGCGACGACGAAGAGAACCTGAACGCCATTCCGCGCAAGCAGCGCGCGATGGTACGCAAGGGCATCAAGCTGAACCTGCAGGGCGAGGTGGACGACAACGTCGACCGCATGTTCACCGCTTACGCGCACAGCGTGCACCGCCTCGGCACCCCGGTGTTCCCGAAGAAGTACTTTGCCCTGCTAAAGCAAACCTTCAAGGACGACTGCGAGGTGCGCGTCATCACGCAGGACGGCAAGCTGGTGGCCGGCGTGCTGAGCTTCTTCTTCCGCGACGAAGTACTGCCTTACTACGGCGGCGGCATGGACCTCGCGCGCGAGGTGGCCGGCAACGACTTCATGTACTGGAACCTGATGCAGGCATCCGCCGCCAAAGGCTACCGCATGTTCGACTTCGGCCGCAGCAAGAAAGGCACCGGCGCCTTCGACTTCAAGAAGAACTGGGGCTTCACGGCGCAGCCGCTGCCTTACGAATACCAGCTGTTCGCGGCCGACGCGCTGCCGGACGTGAACCCGTTGAACCCGAAATACCAGCTTTTCATCAAATTGTGGAAGGCGATGCCGCTGCCGCTGGCCAATGCGCTCGGTCCTTATATCGTCAAGAACCTGGGGTAAATCGTGGAAGACCTGCTGCTGCTGGTGCATCGCATGCCCTACCCGCCGAACAAGGGCGACAAGATCCGCTCCTGGCATTTGCTCAAGCATCTGGCGCAACGCTATCGCGTGCACCTGGCCACCTTCGTCGACGATCCCGACGACTGGCAGCATGTGCCGACCGTGCAGGCGGTGTGCGCCTCGGCGCATTTTGCGGCGCTGTCGCCGCGCGCCGCGCGCTTGCGCAGCCTGGGCGCCGTGCTGCGCAACCGCTCGCTGTCCTTCGACTATTACCGCGACGCCGGCCTGCAAGGCTGGGTGAACCAGGCCGTGCAGCAGCATGGCATCAACCGCATCGTGGTGTTTTCCTCGCCCATGGCGCAGTACGCTGACGCCTGGCCGCAGGCCCGCCGTGTAATTGATTTCGTCGACGTCGATTCCGACAAATGGCGCCAGTACGCCGAGCGCAAGCCGTGGCCGGCCAGTGCGGTCTTCGGTTACGAGGCCAGCCGCCTGCTGCGCTATGAACGCCAGGTTGCCGCCAGCTTCGATGCCTCGCTGTTCGTGTCGGCGCCGGAAGCGGAGTTGTTCCGCACGCTGGCACCGGAAAGCGCGGCGCGCATCGGCTGGTTCAGCAACGGCGTCGATACCGCCTATTTCGCCCCGGCCGACTGCGCCAGTCCCTATGCGCCCGGCGACAAGGCACTGGTGTTCTGCGGCGCCATGGATTACTGGCCCAACGTCGATGCCGTGCAATGGTTCGCCTCCGATGTATTGCCGCCGCTGCGCGCGCGCGACCCGGCGCTGCGCTTCGTGATTGTCGGCGCCCGCCCGTCGGCGGAAGTGCAGGCCCTGGCCGCGCAGCCGGGCATCACGGTGACCGGCACCGTGCCCGATGTGCGGCCCTACGTGGCGCATGCCGCGCTGTCGGTGGCGCCGCTGCGCGTGGCGCGCGGCATCCAGAACAAGGTGCTGGAAGCGATGGCGATGGCCAAAGCCGTGCTGGTCACGCCGCAGGCTCTGGAAGGCATCGACGCCGGCATCGGCCGCGAGCTGCTGCTGGCCGACGGTGCGCAGCAGTGGCTGGTTGCCGTTAGCGAGGCGCTGGCCGGCCCGCCGGCCGCGCTGGAAACGCTTGGCCAGGCGGCACGCGCGCGCGTGATTGCAGCGTATAGCTGGGACGCCCGGCTGGCGCCGCTGGACCGCATGATCGAAACCCCGGCTGCGCAGGACGCTGGCGCAGCCCCAGCCCTTTGGACACCGGCATGAATACCTTACCTTCCAGCGGAACCGCCGCCGCACCCGGCGCGCTCGCATCGCATGGTCCCCTGGCAGGCGCCCGTAATGCGCTGCTGGTGGCCCTGGTCATGCTGCTGCCGCTGCTGGTGTTCCATGAGACGGCATTGAGCGTGGCCGACATATGGCAGCGCTCGGAAACCTTCGCGCACGGCTTCCTGATCCTGCCGATCAGCCTGTGGCTGGTGTGGCGCCAGCGCGCGGCCTTGCAGCAGCTGCCGTTGCAGCCATGCTGGCCGGCCTTGCTGCTGCTGGCCGCCTGTGGCGCGGCCTGGCTGCTGGCCGACCTGGCCGAGGTGGGCATCGTGCGCCAGTACGCGCTGGCGGCCATGCTGCCGCTGACCGTGCTGGCGGTATTGGGCAAGCGCATTGCCGGCGCGCTGCTGTTCCCGCTGGGCTTCATCCTGCTCGCGGTACCGGTCGGCGAGAGCCTGGTGCCGCCGCTGATCGACCTGACCGCTAACTTCACCGTCGATGCGCTGCGCCTGACCGGCATCCCGGTCCTGCGCGACGGCAATAACTTCTCCATCCCGAGCGGCAACTGGTCGGTGGTGGATGCCTGCAGCGGCCTGCGCTACCTGATTTCCTCGATCACTCTCGGCTGCCTGTTTGCCTATTTGAGCTACCGCACCGTGTGGCGCCGCGCCGCCTTTGTCCTGGCCTCGATGCTGGTGCCGGTGGCAGCCAACGGCGTGCGCGCATATATGATCGTGATGATGGGGCACTTGAGCGGCATGACCCTGGCTGTCGGCGTCGACCACCTGATCTACGGCTGGGTATTCTTCGGCGTCGTGATGCTGCTGCTGTTCTGGGTCGGCAGCTTCTGGCGCGAAGACGGCCAGGGCCCCGCCGCTGTCGCGGCCAACGACCAACTCGTGCTGCCGCTGCCATTGCGCCCGCTGGCCGGCGGCACCGTGGCGGTGCTGGCGGTGCTGGCGCTCTGGCCGGCGCTGGCCTCGCGCGCCGACCAGGCGGCGGGCGCCGTGCCGGCGGTCAAGCTGGCACTGGCTTCGCCGACGCCGGCCGGACCGGAATTCACGACTTGGCAGCCCGACTATGCACCGGCCAGCAGCACGCTGCGCCAGTCGTTTGCCGGCGCGCCTCCGGTCGGACTGACCGTGCTGTTCTACCGCGATGCGCCGGGCAGCGCCAAGCTGGTCAGCTCGACCAACCGCCTCGGCCAGCAGAAGGCTGCGTTCCGCGAAAACAGTGCCGACCTGCGCGACGAAAACTTCGGCGGCCGCCACATGGCCGTGCGCGAAGCCATGCTCGGTTTTGAAGGCCGCCGCCTGCTGGTGTGGCAGTGGTACTGGGTCAACGGCAGCATGACCAGCAGTAACTACGTCGGCAAGCTGCTGCAGATCAAGGGCAAACTCCTGTCCGGCAACGGCGACGGCGCAGCCGTGATGGTATTCGCCCCTTACGATGAAGACCCGGCCGTGGCGCGCGCTGCCATGCGGGCCTTCCTGGATCGCAACCTCGAGCCGCTGGACCAGTCCCTGGCCGGCACGCGCCGCCCCTGATTTGCTGCCATGAACGACATCCCTCTCATCGTCCACCTGACGTATGCGCTCGATTTTGGCGGCATGGAAAATCTCATGGTCGAGCGCATCAACCGCATGCCGGCCGAGCGCTATCGCCACGCCATCGTATGCCTGACGCGCGTCAACCCGGATTTCGTCAGGCGCATCAACAAGCCCGACGTCACCGTGCATACGCTGGGCAAGCAGCCCGGCTTGTCGCCCGCCACCCATGGCGTGCTGTGGCGCCTGCTGCGCGAGCTGCAGCCGGCCGTGCTGCACACCTATAACTTCTCGGCCATCGAATATGCGCCGACGGCGCTGCTGGCCGGGGTGCCGGTGCGCGTCAACGGCGCCCATGGCCGCGACCACACCGACCCGGACGGCAGCAACCGCAAGCACAACTTCCTGCGCCGCCTGATGCTGCCGTTCTACGACGTATGCTATGCCAATTCTGCCGCGATGGAGCTGTGGAACCGCGACGTGATCGGCGTGCCGCCCGCCAAGAGCCGCATGCTGGCCAACGGCATCGACGCCGAGCGCTTCCGCGTGCGCGGCGACAGCGAGGCGCGTCCCTTCTTCAACGACGGCGAAATCGTGATCGGTAGCGTGGGCCGGGTGCAGGACGTGAAGGATCACGCCACCCTGATGGATGCCTTCCTGCTGCTGCGCGAAGCGCTGCCGCAGCAGCGCGAGCGCCTGCGCCTGGCGGTGGTCGGCGACGGCCCGCTGCTGCAGAAACTGCGCGACAAGGCGGCGGCAGCCGGCATTGCCGAGGCGGTATGGCTGCCCGGTGCGCGCAACGACGTGCCGGACATCCTGCGCAGCCTCGACGTCTTCGTGATGTCCTCCATTGCCGAAGGCACGCCCGGCTCGGCGCTGGAAGCGATGGCCAGCGGGCTGCCGGTGGTGGGCACGCGCGTGGGCGGGATTCCGGAAGTGATCGAAAACGGCGTCACCGGCCAGCTGGTGCCGCCGTCCAATGCTGCGGCCATGGCGGCCGCGCTGAAACACTATGTGGAAGCGCCGGCGCTTGCGCGCCGCCACGGCCAGGCAGGACGGGAACGGGTGCTGCGCAAATACAGCATGCCGGCCATGGTGGCCGGCTACCAGGATATGTACGACAGCTTGTGCGAACGCAAGCTCAAGATAAGAAAGCCAGTACCATCATGTGCGGAATAACAGGGATCATGGATGCGCGCGGCGGGCGCGCGGTGGACGAGGCGCTGCTGCGCCGCATGAACGACACCCAGCACCATCGCGGGCCCGACGAGGGCGACACCTACATCGAACCGGGCGTGGGCTTCGGCCACCGCCGCCTGTCGGTGATCGACATCGCCATGGGCCAGCAGCCGCTCGGCAACGAGGACGGCAGCGTGATGGTGTGCTACAACGGCGAGATCTACAACTACCGCGAACTGACCGCACAGCTGAAGGCGCTCGGCCACACCTTCAAGACCAAGAGCGACACCGAAGTGATCGTGCACGCCTGGGAAGAATGGGGCGAGGATTGCGTGCACCACTTCCGCGGCATGTTCGCCATCGGCCTGTGGGACCGCAAGCAGCAGGTGATGTTCCTGGCGCGCGACCGCCTGGGCGTCAAGCCGCTGTACTACGCCATGACGCCGGACGGCTGGTTCGCCTTCAGTTCTGAACTGAAAGCGCTGCGCATGCATCCTTCGCTGCCGCGCGATATCGACCCGCAGGCGGTGGAAGACTATTTCGCCTACGGCTATGTGCCTGAGCCAAAGACCATCTACCGGGGTGCGCTCAAGCTGTCGCCCGGTTTCCGCCTGACCCAGAAGGTTGGCGCGCCGCTGGCCAAGCCGGAGCAGTTCTGGGACGTGCCGTTCAAGCTGCACGAGAAGATGACCGAGAGCGACGCCCAGGGCGAGCTGGTGGAGCGCTTGCGCGAAGCGGTCAAGATCCGCCTGGTGGCGGAAGTGCCGCTGGGCGCCTTCCTGTCGGGCGGGGTCGATTCCTCCGCCGTTGTGGCGATGATGGCCGGCCTCGACGAAGGCGCCGTGCATACCTGCTCGATCGCCTTCAAGGACAAGGCGTTCGACGAATCGGAATACGCGCAGCAGGTGGCGCAGCTGTACAAGACCGACCATTTCGTGGAAACCGTCGATACCGACGACTACGGCCTGCTCGACACCCTGGCCCACCTGTACGACGAACCGTATGCCGACAGCTCGGCGATCCCGACCTACCGCGTATGCCAACTGGCGCGCAAGCGCGTCACCGTGGCGCTGTCGGGCGATGGCGGCGACGAGAACCTGGCCGGCTACCGCCGCTACCGCTATGCGATGGCGGAGCAGAGCGTGCGCGGGCGTATTCCGGAAGCGCTGCGCAAGCCGGTGTTCGGCACCCTGGGCCGCATGTATCCGAAGGCCGACTGGGCGCCGCGTGTATTCCGCGCCAAGACCACTTTCGAAGCGCTGTCGCGCGACCTGGTGGAAGGCTATTTCCACGGCGTGTCGATCATGTCGGACGCCATGCGTGCGCGCCTGTTCTCGGCCAAGTTCCGCGCCGGCCTGCAGGGCTATAGCGCGATCGACGTGATGCGCGGCCATGCGGCCAGGTCGCCGACCGACGACCCGCTGTCGATGATCCAGTACCTGGACATGAAAACCTACCTGCCGGGCGATATCCTGACCAAGGTCGACCGCGCCTCGATGGCGCACGCGCTGGAAGTGCGGGTGCCGCTGCTGGACCACAAGCTGGTCGAGTGGATTTCCGGCCTGCCGCCGGAGATGAAGCTGAATGGCAGCGAAGGCAAGTACATCTTCAAGAAGGCGATGGAGAAGTACCTGCCGCACGATATCCTGTACCGCCGCAAGCAGGGCTTTGCGGTGCCGCTGGCGGCCTGGTTCCGCGGCCCGCTGCGCGCACGCGTGCAGCAAGCCTTGCTGGGACCGACCCTGGCCGATACCGGCATGTTCAACCAGGATTACCTGCGCGAACTGGTGGAGCAGCACCTGTCGGGCCGGCGCGACTACAGCGCGCCGATCTGGACCCTGCTGATGTTTGAAGCCTTCCTGAAAAAAGAGATGCAGGCATGAGTATCCGAATCCTGCACGTGCTGGACCATTCGATTCCGCTGCATAGCGGTTATACCTTCCGCACGCGTTCCATCCTGCAGGCCCAGCGCGCGCGCGGCTGGCAGACATTCCATCTCACCAGCCCGAAACAGGGCGCCTCCAGCGCGGCGCGCGAAACGGTCGACGGGCTGGAGTTCTACCGCACGGCGCCGGCCAGCGGGCCGCTGGCCAAGCTGCCGGTGCTGAACCAGGTGGCAGTGATCAACGCGCTGGCCGCGCGCCTGCTGGAAGTGGCGAAAGAAGTGAAGCCGGACGTGCTGCACGCGCACTCGCCGGCGCTGAACGCCGTGGCCGCGCTGCGGGTGGGGCGCAAGCTGGGCATCCCGGTGGTGTACGAAATCCGCGCCTTCTGGGAAGACGCGGCGGTCGACCACGGCACCAGCAAGGAGTGGGGCTTGCGCTACCGCCTGACGCGCGCCATGGAAACCTGGGCGCTGCAGCGCGTCGATGCCGCCACCACCATTTGCGAAGGATTGCGCAGCGAGATCATCGGGCGCGGCATCCCGGCCAAGAAGATCGAAGTGATCCCGAACGCGGTCGACATCGGCGACTTCGCGGTGGGCGGAGCGCGCGACGAAGCGCTGGCGCAGCAACTGGGCCTGGAAGGCAAGACCGTGCTGGGCTTCATCGGCTCCTTCTATGCTTACGAGGGGCTGGACATCCTGCTCAACGCTTTGCCTGGCATGCTGGCTAAGCGTCCCGAGATCCGCGTGCTGCTGGTGGGCGGCGGCCCGCAGGACGCGGCGCTGCGCGCGCAGGCCAAGGCGCTCGGCATCGAGGACAAGGTGACCTTCACCGGCCGCGTGCCGCATAGCGAAGTGCAGCGCTACTACAACCTGGTGGACGTGTTGTGCTACCCGCGCCACAAGATGCGCCTGACCGACCTGGTCACGCCTTTGAAACCGCTGGAGGCGATGGCCCAGGGCCGCCTGATGGTGGCGTCCGACGTGGGCGGCCACAAGGAATTGATCGATGACGGCCGCACCGGCGTGCTGTTTGCCGCCGGCGATGCCGCCGCGCTGTCGAAACAGGTGCTGGCGCTGTTGGACGCGCCGCACAAATGGCCGGAGTTCCGCCAATCGGGCCGCCGCTTCGTGGAGGAAGAGCGCAACTGGACCGCCAGCGTGGCGCGCTACCGCAATGTGTACGGCAGCATCACGGAGAAGGCACTGGCATGAACGCGCCGCAGCAAGCATTCGCCACTGCGCCGCGCGCGCTGGACGCGCCGGAGGTGCAGCGCATTGCGCTGGTCGGGCCGTTGCCGCCGCCTTCCGGCGGCATGGCCAACCAGGCCTTGCAGCTTGCCGGCTTGCTGCGCGATGCCGGCATTGCCGTTGAATTCGTGCAGACCAACGCGCCTTACCGCCCGGCCTGGGCCGGCCAGCTGCGCGGGGTGCGCGCGCTGTTCCGCATGCTGCCGTATATGGCGGGCCTATGGCGCGCCGCCGGCCGCGTGCAGGTATTCCATGTGATGGCCAATTCCGGCTGGTCCTGGCATCTGTTTGCGGCGCCGGCGATCTGGATCGCGCACCTGCGCGGCACCCCGGTGGTGGTCAATTACCGCGGCGGCGAGGCCGCCAATTTCCTCAAGCAGTCGGCGGCCTGGATGCGCCCCAGCCTGCGGCGCTGCGCCGCATTGGCCGTGCCCTCGGGCTTTTTGGCCCATGTCTTCGGCCAGCACGGCATCGACTCCGTGATCGTGCCGAATATCGTCAACCTGGAGCGCTTTGCCGCCGATGCCGCAGCGCGGGCGCGCGGCGCCTTGCGCCTGCTGGTGGCACGCAACCTGGAAGACATTTACGACAATGCCAGCGCGCTGCGCGCTTTCGCGATCGTCCGCCAAACCCATCCCGAAGCGCAGCTCACGGTGGCAGGTTCCGGCCCGCTGCGCGGTGAGCTGGAACACCTGGCGCAGGGCCTGGGCGTGGCGCACGCCGTGCACTTCACCGGCCGCGTCGACACCGCCGACATGCCGGCCCTGTACCGCAATGCCGACATCATGCTGAACCCCAGCCTGGTCGACAATATGCCCAATTCCGTGCTGGAAGCGCTGGCCAGCGGCGCCCTGGTGGTCAGCACCAACGTGGGCGGCGTGCCGTATGTGGTGGAAGACGGCAAGACCGCGCTGCTGGTGCCGCCGGCCGATCCGGCCGCCATGGCGCAAGCCGTGCTGCGCCTGGCCGAACACCCGGCGCTGGCGGAAGCGCTGCGCAGCGCCGGCCGCGCCAGCGTGGCGCAATATGCCTGGTCCAGCGTCAAGCCGCGCCTGCTGGATGTATACCGCCAGGCCCTGGCAAGCAAAGGAGGGCGCCGCCCATGATCTATACCGCCCTGGTTTCCGGCGTGCTGTTCCCGCTGCATGAAAAACTCAAGAAGCACAGCAGCGTGGCCGTGCGCCGCCATATGGAGCAGACCCAGTACTGGCCGGCGGCCAGGCTGCAGGAGCTGCAAATCGAACGCCTGCGCGCCCTGTTGCTGCGAGCACAGCGGCAGGTACCGTATTACCGCGACGCTTTTGCCCGCATCGGCTTCGATGCCGCGCGCGACTTCAAGGGCGTGCCCGACCTGATGCGCCTGCCGTTGCTGGACAAGGCGGCGATTCGCGGGAATATCGAAACGCTGAAAGCCGATGATGCCAATAACCTGGTGCGCTACAACACCGGCGGCTCCACCGGTGCGCCGCTGACCTTCTTTGTCGGCCGCCACCGCGTGAGCCATGACGTGGCTGCCAAATGGCGCGCCACGCGCTGGTGGGACGTGGATATCGGCGACCGTGAAATCGTGATCTGGGGTTCGCCGATCGAGTTGGGCGCGCAGGACCGTGTGCGCATGGTGCGCGACACCCTGATGCGCACCGAATTGATGTCGGCCTTCGCCACCACCGAAGCCGGGCTGGATGGCCACGTGGAACGCATCCGCCAGCGCAAGCCGAAAATGCTGTTCGGCTATCCGACGGTGCTGGCGCGCATCGCCTCGCATGCCGAAGACAAGGGCATCCGCCTCGACAAGCTGGGCATCCGCGTCGCTTTCGTCACGTCGGAATGCCTGTACCAGTCGCAGCGCGAGCAGATCGAGCGCGTGTTCGGCTGCCCGGTGGCGAATGGCTACGGCGGCCGCGATTCCGGCTTCATCGCCCACCAGTGCCCGGCCGGCAAGCTGCACATCACGAGCGAGGACATCGTGATCGAAGTGCTGGACCCGGAAGGCCGGCAACTGCCGCCCGGCGAGTCGGGCGAGATCGTGGTGACCCATTTGCAGTCGGGCGACTTCCCTTTCATCCGCTACCGCACCGGCGACGTCGGCGCACTGGACACCGAGCCATGCAGTTGCGGGCGCACCCTGCCGGTGCTGAAGGAAATCCACGGCCGCACCACCGACTTCCTGATCAACCAGGACGGCACCCTGATCCACAGCGCCGCGCTAGCCTACATCATGCGCGACCTGCCGGCAGTGCGCGCCTTCAAGGTGATCCAGGAAACCCTGGACTGGACCCGCGTGCAGATCGTGTACGACGGCCAGTTCGACGACAAGGCACGGCAGTGCGTCGAAGCCGGCTTCCATGCGCGCATGGGCAAGCAGGTGAAGATCGAGGTGGAACTGGTGCCGGAAATTCTGCCGGAAAAGAGCGGCAAGTACCGCTATTGCGTGACCAAGCTGGAGACCCCATGGAACGCCTTGACGAAGTAAGCTGGGAGGCGCCATGCGCGACATAGTCATTGCCCTGATCGTTTTCGGTTCGCTGCCGTTCATATTCAAGCGACCGTTCTATGGTGCCGTGCTGTGGGTCTGGATCAGCGTGATGAACCCGCACACCCAGAGCTGGGGTTGGGCGCAAAGCATGCCGTTCGCCGCCATCATTGCCGGGACCACGGTGCTGGCGATGATGGCCAAGCCAAAAGATGTCTCGCTCCCGAACACCGGGCTGACCTGGCTGTTGCTGGCCTTTTCCGGCTGGATGTGCCTGACGACGCTGTTTGCCATCGGACCCGAGGACCCCTTGCCGGCACTGAACAAGGTGCTCAAGATCATTGGCATGACCGTGGTTGTGTCGATGCTGGTGCGTACCCGCAAGGACATCGAAATGATGGTCTGGGCCATCGTCATTTCGCTGGGCTTCTATGGCGTGAAGGGCGGGCTGTTCACGATCCGTAGCGGCGGCGCCTACCGCGTGTGGGGCCCGATGGGCACCTTCATCGAAGGTAACAACGAAATCGCGCTGGCGCTGATCATGGTGGTGCCGCTGATGATGTTCCTGGTGCCGCTGATCGCCAACAAGTGGGGCAAGCGGGCGATGTGGATGGCGGCGGGCCTGTGTGCGCTGGCCTCGCTGGGCTCCTACTCGCGCGGCGCGGCGCTGGCGCTGGCCGCCATGCTGGCTTTCCTGTGGTTCAAGAGCCATGAAAAGATGAAGCTGGGCGCGCTGTTGCTGGTGTTGGCGCCGCTGGCGCTGATTTTCATGCCGGAGCAGTGGCACGCTCGCATCGACACCATCAACACCTATGAACAGGACGGTTCAGCGATGGGGCGTATCAACGCCTGGAAGATGGCCATCAACCTGGCGGCCGACCACCCCTTGTTCGGGGGCGGCTTCCAGATCTACAACAAGTTCATATTCCAGCTCTATGCTCCTGTGCCGGACGACATACACGCGGCGCACAGCATCTACTTCCAGGTGCTTGGCGAACATGGGTATGTCGGCCTGGCGCTGTTCCTGTTGATGTACCTGGTGGTCTGGCGCAACGGGGCGTGGGTGATCAAACACACCGACGATATTCCCGAACTGGCGTGGGCGACGCGCCTGGTGCGCATGCTGCAGGTAAGCCTGATCGGCTTCATGGTGGGCGGGGCGTTCCTCAGCCTGGCCTACTTCGACGTGCCTTACTACATCATGGTGATCATGATGGCGACCCGCCTGCTGATTGAGCGAATGCTGAAGGAACGCGCTGCCGCTCCGGCTGTGGTGCAGCAAGAGGAGGCGCAAGGTGTGGCTTAAGCAGCAGCTCGAACGGGGCGCCCTATCCTTGCTGTCGGGCGGCGGCGGCCGTGCACCGGCGATCCTGATCTACCATCGCGTATTGCCGGAGCCGGATCCGCTATTCCCGGGTGAAGTGCACCGCGCGCAGTTCGAGCGCCAGCTCGGCTGGCTCAAGTCGCGCTTCAACGTGTTGCCGCTGCTCGAAGCCGTGCGGCTGGCGGCGGATGGGCGGCTGCCGCCGCGCAGCGCCTGCATTACCTTCGACGATGGCTATGCCGACAACGCGGAAGTCGCGTTGCCTGTACTGCAGCGGCATGGCTTGCACGCGAGCTTTTTCATTGCGACCGGCTTCCTCGACGGCGGCCGCATGTGGAACGATAGCGTGATCGAGTCGGTGCGCCGCGCGCCGGGCGATGTGTTCGATGCCACTGCGCTCGGCCTCGGCCGCTATGCCATAGGAAACTGGGAGGCGCGCCGCAACACGATCAGCGCCCTGATCAAGCAGCTGAAATACTTGCCGATGGCGCAGCGGCTGGAAGAAGTCGGCAAGGTGGCCAGCTTGTCCGGCGCCGAATTGCCGCGCGACCTGATGATGAGCAGCACGCAGTTGCGCAAGCTGCACGCGGCCGGCATGGGTATCGGCGGCCACACGGTCAATCACCCGATCCTGGCGCGCTTGCCGGAAGCAGAAGCGCGCCAGGAAATCGCGCAGGGCAGGGCGGCGCTGGAAGCGGTACTCGACGCGCCGGTGCGCGTGTTTGCCTACCCGAACGGCAAGCCGGGCCAGGACTACCTGCCCGAGCATGTCGCCATGGTGCGCGAGATGGGTTTCGATGCCGCAGTCTCCACTGCCTGGGGCGCCAGCCGGGGCGAAACGGACTGGTACCAGCTGCCGCGCTTCACACCCTGGGACCAGGGCATCGGCAAGTTCGGACTGCGCCTGGCGCGCAATATGCTGCAGCCGGCGGAGCGGGTTTAGGCGCCGTCGCTGTCGCCCTTGCGCAGGCGCGACAGCAGGGCGGCAGTCTGTTCGCTCAGCGGTAAGCCGTGGCGCCGCAATAGCTGCACGTGCAGCACCAGGTTCTCCAGCACCAGTTTGGCCGACACCGCCAGCAAGGTCAGGCGGCGGTCTTCTTCGCTGAACTTTTCCATGGCGTCGGCCATTTCGCACAGATGGTTGGCAACCAGTGCGCGTAGTTCCTGTTCATCGAAGGGCAGGTCGGCAAAATCGATCGGGTCTTCCTGCTCAACTTCATGCATCAACAGCTCGAGTTCCTGCGGGCTGATAGCCATGTGTGGCTCCGGTTATGCACACAGGATGATTGTAGGCCAAAGCGCGCTAGAATAGCTTTCCCATGGCCCAGATCATCTTCACCCAGCAGTTGGCGCGCTTCCTGCCGGTTCCGACGTTGGAGACCCAGGCGGCCACCGTGCGCGCCGCGCTGGATCGGGCCTTTGCTGAAAATCCGCGCCTGGGGGCCTACGTCCTGGACGAGCAAGGCCGCCTGCGTGCCAACGTCGTGGTGTTCATCGACGGCAAGCGCAGTGAACTCGACGAATCATTGCGCAGCGATTCCAGGATCTACGTGTTGCAAGCCTTATCCGGAGGATGACATGGCAGACCGCGCTTTCATTGCAAGCCGCAAAGGCTTGTTCGAACTGGCTTACCGCAATGGCGAATGGAAGCTGGAGGAGGACAAATCCTTTTTCGGCGATCCGCTATCGATGGTGCTGCACGATGCGCGCGATGGCGCTACTTATGCATGCCTGAACCTGGGGCACTTCGGCGCCAAATTGCACCGGCGCGATGCCGGCGGCACGGAGTGGACGGAAATCGCGGTGCCGGCCTATCCGCCCAAGCCGCAGGACAGCAGCGACAAGATCGACTGGACCCTCAAGCAGATCTGGGTGCTGGAAGCGGGCGGCCAGGACCAGCCCGGGGTGCTGTGGGCCGGCACCCTGCCGGGTGGCCTGTTCCGTTCCAGCGATCGTGGCGACAGCTGGCAATTGGTGGAATCGCTGTGGAACGTGCCTGAACGCGCGCAGTGGTTTGGCGGCGGCTATGACGTGCCGGGCATCCACAGCATCTGCGTCGACCCGCGCGACAGCAATTCGGTGCTGGTCGGCGTGTCATGCGGCGGCGCCTGGCTGACGCGCGATGGCGGCGCAAGCTGGCAGCTGCGCACCAAGGGCATGGCGGCGCGCTACATGCCGCCCGAGATGCAGGATGCCGGCGCGGTACAGGACCCGCACCGCATCGTACGCTGTGCGGCCGAGCCGGACATGCTGTGGTGCCAGCACCATAACGGCATCTGGCAGTCGAGCAATAACGGGGAAAGCTGGGAAGAAATCACGGCGCCGCTGTCGAGCTTTGGTTTCGCGGTGGCGGTCCATCCGCGCGACGGCAAGACAGCCTGGTTCGCACCGGCCGTGGCCGACCAGCAGCGAGTGCCGGTGGAGGCGGCGCTGGCCGTCAACCGTACCGCCGATGGCGGCGCCAGTTTCAACACCTTGCGCGGCGGCCTGCCGCAGGAGCATTGCTACGACCTGGTGTACCGCCACGGGCTGGCGGTGGCCGACGATGGAAAAACCTTGCTGATGGCCTCCACCACGGGCGGCGCCTGGCTATCCACCAACGGCGGCGAGCACTGGCAAACCATTTCCACCACGCTGCCGCCGGTGTACGCGGTATGCTTCAATTGATGCCGTAGTAGGACAGGAACATTTCGACGGTGGCGGTGATGACCGCCTCCTGTTCCTGCGGCGTCAGCGGCGTTTTGCCCATCGCTACCTGCGGCCATAGGGCAAACGATTTCAACTGCCCCTGCAGCATGTGCGACATGAAGGCCGGATCGCCCGCTTTCAGCACCTTGTCTTCCTGTGCCGCGCGCAGGAAGCTGGCCACACCTTCTTCCTTCTTGCCCAGTTTGGTCATCATGTCGCCGGCGCGTTGCGGTGCGTGGATCGCTTCCGCAATGGCGACGCGCACCAGGTCGAGGAAGTAAGCGTCGCGCAACATGGCCATTTTCTGGCGCATCAGTTCCATCAGCTGCGGCTTGATCGGCTTGCCTTGCTGGTAGCCGATGGCGTTCAGGGCGGCACTGCAATTCCACAACTCCTGCAGGATCTGCTCGAACAGTTCGTCCTTGCTGGCGAAATGGTTGTACACCGTGCGTTTTGAAACGCTGGCCGCGGCCGCGATGCGGTCCATGCTGGTGGCCTCGAAGCCCCGGGCACGGAATTCGGCGATGGCGGCCGTGATGATGGCGGCGCGCTTGCGGTCGGTAAGTTTGTCGGGTTGGTTCATAAAAAATATTTTACACCGGGTAGTTTACTTTTCCCAAAGCCGAAACTACACTGTGTAGTGTAACTCATTTGTCGTACCCCCACCGAATATGCAACGAAACCTGTTGATTGGAGCGCTCTTCATCATGACTTGCTTAGCTTACAACGCCGCCGATTCCCGTCCCGCCTACCAGAACGACGCGCCGCGCCAGCAGCCGGGTTTCCTCAAGACACTGAAGATTTTCTGGGACTTTACCTTCAACAAACCGGTCAACACCGTTCCCGTCCAGCCGCTGCCGATGCAAGTGCTCACTCGCGGGCAATTGATTGCTGCACCTGATAACACCCTGTTCCGCCTGGGGCACTCGACTGTCCTGTTGAAGCTCAATGGCGAGTTCTGGCTGACCGATCCGGTATTTTCCAAACGCGCTTCGCCGGTGCAGTGGGCCGGTCCGGCACGCTTTCACGCGCCACCGATCAGCATTGCCGAGCTGCCGCCGATCAAGGGCGTGATCCTGTCGCACAACCATTACGATCACCTCGATTACGCTGCCATTCGCGAGCTGGAAGCCAAGACCGAGCACTTCCTGGCGCCGTTGGGTGTGGGCGACACTTTGATTTCCTGGGGTGTTCCAATCGACAAGGTGCGCCAGCTCGGCTGGTGGGAATCGGTGTCGGCAGGCAGCCTGAAGCTGACCGCCACGCCGGCCCAGCACTTTTCCGGCCGCACCCTATGGGACAGCAACAAGACCTTATGGGCCTCGTGGGTGCTGGAGAGCAGCGACCTGAAGGTGTTTTTCAGCGGCGACACCGGCTATTTCAAGGGCTTCAGGGAAATCGGCCAGCGTTTCGGCCCCTTCGACCTGACCCTGATGGAAACCGGCGCTTACGACCCAAAATGGCCGGACATCCACATGCAGCCGAAGGACACCATGCAGGCCCACATTGACCTGCGCGGCAAGGTCATGCTGCCGATCCACAACGGCACCTTCGACCTGGCGATGCATAGCTGGGACGATCCGTTCGAACAGATCACCGCCCTGGCTGCCGCCCGCGGCCAAACCCTGGCCACGCCGATGATCGGCGAAGCCCTGAATATCGCCCAACCGCAGGCCACCAGCGCCTGGTGGAGGATGCCATGAAACCGTATCAGCAATTCTTGAAAATGTGGTCGCTACCGCGCCCGCCGTCCTTGGCGCAGCCCGTCGCTAGTGATACAGTCGGGAAATATTTACTTCCTGATAATTGGCCCGATGCGCCTGTCGACCTTCCTGCCAGCAGCCGCGCTGGCGTGCCTGCTCAGCCTGCCTACACTTGTTGAGGCATCCGCCGAAAAGAATCGGCTGCCTATTGAAAAGCTGACTGCCAAGCTGCAGTCATGCCCCAAGCCCGAGTGGCCGGCCGAGTCTTTGCGGAACGGCGAGGAAGGGCAGGTTGTGCTGGCCTACCTGATCGGGATGGATGGCCGTGTCATCGAGTCCAGGGTGGAGAAATCCAGTGGCCACCCGCTACTGGACCTGGCGGCGCAGGACGGACTCGCGAAATGCCTGTTCATGTCGCCAGAAACAATCGGCCGGTTCGAGCCCACCTGGACCAAGATGAGCTACTTCTGGACCCTGGAAGATGGCGAAACGCCTGCCCAAGCCAAGGCTCGATTTGAAGAGACAAAGGCGCTGGCAGCGGCCGGCAATGCCGACGCCATGTACCAGATGAGCTGGCGCTATTTTGCAGGCGATTCGGAAGTCGAAAAGAATGTCCCTGAGTCGCTTCGATTGCTTCGCGGGTCCGCCGAATCGGGCTATGTGCACGCGCAAGTGGCATTGTCGATGGTGCTCGCAGCCGGCCGGGTCGTCGACCAGGATGTGGCACAGTCGATCGACTGGGCAAAAAAAGCAGCGGCCCAGGGCAACGCGAGTGCACAACTGAACCTGGCCAGGTTACTGCTTGATGCACCGGATCGATCGCAGGATGACGAGCTGATGTTCGACATGCTGGAAAAGGCGGTCGCCCAAGGCGAACCGGAAGCCAAGACCATGCTCGGCATGCTGTTGATCCATGCCAGGGAGGGTGACAAGCAGCGCGGCCTGAAACTTGTTGTTGATGCGGCGGAGGCGCAGAACCGCGCTGCGCAATACGACTTGGCGTACCTCTACGAAAAGGGCGAAGTCCTGCCGCAGGACATGGGCAAGGCGCGAGCGTTGTACCAGCGCTCGGCCGCCGGCGGCTACCAGCCGGCAAAGGATGCGCTGCTCAAGCTTCCACGTTGATCAACTGCCCGATTGTCTGGCCGAGGCTGTTCAGGGTGGGTGGTTTCGGCAGGACACCGGATGGGATGCGCTGTTCGATGGCATTGTCCAGGCGCGGTGAGCTCAAGCGCGGGGCTGCGGTTGCCTGCGCGCGCGAACTGTCTTGCTGGGCTTTCGTGAGCGACTGGGAATCAAGCTGCAACAGCGAGCGGCTGGCATCGAGCCGGTCTTCATCCTGCGCGACCTGGTCGCGATCCTGCTGAACCTTGCGCTCGGCAAAGGCCACGGCAGTTTGCAGAGAGTTGACGGAATTCAGTGAGACCACGCATCTACCCCTGATAGTAACCTTTCACTCAGGCACCTTTCTCAGGTTAGGCGAAAACCAGGGTGAATGCTAGAGCTCCGTTTGCAAGCGAAAAAAAGGGCGCCGCAGCCTTGGAAAATCCTGCGACGCCCGGAGGGGAACTGCTTACTGCGAGGGAAGGTTACAACTTCAGAAGCGGTAGGCCAGCGACAGCTCCCAGCTGCGGCCGAACAGAGGGCGGGCGTTGATCGGGCCGCTGCCGCCGGTAGTCAGGCGCGAATTGCCTTCGGTCAGGCCGAGTTCGTTGGTGATGTTGTTGCCGCTCAGGCGGATCTCGATCTTGTCGCCGATGGTATACAGCGCGCCCAGGTCCACCGTTTTATACGAAGGCAGGTATTGCAGGTTGGACTGGTCGGCCCAGCGGTCGCCCACGTAGGTGTAAGTGCCGTACAGCTTGAGCGCATTGTTCTCGCCCATCGGGATGCGGTAGCTCGGCGTGAAGCGGTATTGCAGCTTCGGCTGGCGCTGCACCAGCTTGCCTTCGGTCAGCGGGTTGTCCTTGTACTTCGAATCCTGCCAGTTGCCGGACAGGCTCAGCGACAGGTCGCGGATCGGGCGCAGCGCCAGTTCCACTTCCACGCCGTCGCCCTTGGAGCCGGACACCGAATTCAGGATGGTGCCGTTCGACAGGATTTGCTGGAAGGCGATGCCTTCAAAGTCGGTGTGGAAGTAGTTGATGTAGGCGCTGTACAGCTGGCCGGCAGTCTTGAAGCCCAGTTCGTACTGCTTGATCTTTGGTGTCGGCAGGAAGCTGCGGTCATTGACCTTGGCCTGGGTTCCGGCATTGCGCAAGTCGTCGAAGGCGACGAAGGTGTGGCCCATATTGGCGCGGGCGAACACGCTCATGTCCTTGGCCAGCTTGTAATTGCCGCCGACGGTGAAGCTGTTGGCCGAATCGGTGCGGCTCAGCGCGGTGTTGGCGCCGGTCGGTATCGAGGTATTGTTGTTGTAGACCGTCAGCGGGTTGTTGTCCGTATCGCCGCTGGCCAGGTTGGAGATCGTTGCATCCAGTTTCTGGCGCTCGCGGCGAATGCCGCCGTCGATCTTGATCCTGTCGTTGACCTTCCATTCATTGGCGATGAACAGCGCGGTGTTGCTGCCGTCGTAGGAGGCGACCGGGGCGTAGAACACGCTGCCGTCCTTGCCGTTGTTGGCGACGATGACGCCGTTGTCCAGCTTGACGTTGATCAGGCGCGCGTTCGGCACGGCCGTCATCAAGTGGCTGCTGCCCAGGTACCACACGTCATCCGACGAGTAGTTGGCAAAGTAGCCGCCCACGGTCAGGGTGTTGTCCTGGATCCACTCCTTGCTGACGCGGATCTCGTCGGTGAACGACTTCAGTTTCTTTTCAACTGCCCACAGGCCGGCCTGCACCACTTGCTGGTTGCCCGATACCGGCGTGCCATCCAGGTAGGTCGCGGTGGCCGTGGTGCCGCCGTTGGCTGCCAGCGCCGCAGTGTTATAGGCGGACATGGCCAGCGGGTTGTTACCGGTGAACATGGCAATGGTATTCAGCTCGCCATCGAAGTGATTGAATTTGTTGGAGACGTTCCAGCCATTGATGTTCTGGTCGAACTCCATGCCCAGCACGGTGGATTTCAGGCCGCGGCCATCGCCCAGGTCGTAATTCAGGGTCTTGCCTGGCGCGGCCTCCACGGTGAAGCGGCGCATCTCGTTGCTCATCAAGGTGCCCTTGAGCGGATCGAAGCCCGGGAACTCGCTGATGGTGTGGCCTTCATTGCTGGAAACCAGCGGCACGCCGGTGTAGAAGGCATTCTTGTCGTCGGTCCGGCGCACGTAGAAACTTGCTTCGCCCTGGTCAAGCTTGCGGGTCAGGGTCGCGGTGACCTGGCCGCCGTCATCGGAAGGGAAGCCGGAATCGCGCACGCCATGGGTGTTACGGTAGAAGCCGCCAATGGTGCCGTACCAGCCGTCGGAAATCTTGCCGCCGTAAAAGACATCAACGCGGCGCAGTTCGCCGGTGCCGGTGGTGAAGCGCACCGAGCCTTCCGGCGTGTCGCCGCCCTTTTTCAGGATGAAATTCATGGTGGCGCCCGGCTGGCCGCTGGAGAAGATGGTGCTCGGGCCGCCGCGCAGTACTTCCACGCGTTCAATGGTGTCGTCCAGGCGGAAGGCCGAGGAACCTTCGAAGAAGGACAAGGTGGACACCGGATACAGCGGGTTGCCCTGCATCTGCACCGACACGAACGGCGAATCGGAGCCGGACGGGAAGCCGCGCACCTGGATGTTGGCGCCCGACTGGCCGCCGGTCGATTCGGCAAAGGCGCCCGGCACCAGCTTCATGACGTCGGCGGTGCTGATCGGGGCGGCTTGTTTGAGTTGTTCTTCCGAAGCGGTGGTAATGGAGAAGGCGGAGTCCAGCTTGCGCACGCCGCGGGCCGAGGCCACGCCGGTCACGACCACTTGCTGGATTTCTTTCTGAACGGCGGCATCTGCCGCAGCCGGGGCTGGCGCGGCTTCCGCCGTGGCTTGCTGGCCTTCCTGTTCCGCGGCCCGGGCCTGGCCGATCAAGGCCAGTACAGCGATGGAAATGGACGACAACAGGAACTTCCGATGATTTTTCATACGTGTCTCTTCTTTCGTTTTATGTGATTCGGCTTCCAAGGCCTGACCATTGAAACAAGAAATGATATCGATGTCAAACGAAATGTTATCGATGTCATTTTGTTGTTGCGTGGTTTCGAAATCTGTCATAATGCCCCGCATGGCAGTCAATAAAACTATGGAAGACCTCGCCAAGCTGGCAGGGGTTTCGAAAATTACCGTGTCGCGCGCCCTGCGTGGCAGTCCCCTCGTAACGGAAGAAACGCGGGAGAAAGTGCGCCAGATCGCGGAGGCCCAGGGCTATCGCCTGAACGTGAGCGCACGCAACCTGCGCATGGGGCGTTCGTATTCGGTGGCAGTTGTGGTGGAAATGACACCCGAGAAGGGCCGGCCGATGTCCGACCCCTACCCGCTGGAGCTGCTGGGCGGGATCACGCAGGAGCTGACGACCGCCGGCTATAGCGTGGTGCTGACCTCGCGCCAATTGCTGGATACCGCCCCGGTGCAAGGCGCCGACGGCCTGATCCTGCTGGGCCAGGGTTCGCATGGCGAGGCGGTGACCGCGCTCAAAAAGCGCAGCCAGCCGCTGGTGGTGTGGGGCGCGCCGCAGGCGGGTTCGGACACCGTGGTGGTCGGCAGTGACAACCGCAAGGGCGGTATCAGTGTTGCCCAGCGCTTCATCGAATTGGGGCGCAAGAAGGTGTTGTTCCTGGGCGACGTGGACCACGCCGAGGTGCAGGAGCGCTGCGCGGGCTTCATCGACGCGCTGGGAGGGCAGGGCAGCGTGCACATCATGCGGCCGAAGGCATTTACCTTCGAAGCCGGCTTTGATTGCCTGGATTCCCTGCTGAAAAAGAAAGGCTTGTCGTTCGACGGCGTGTTTGCCGCCAGCGACTTGCTGGCGATGGGCGCGATCCGTGCGCTGGCCGAGCGCGATGTGCGCGTGCCGGAGCAGGTGTCGGTCATCGGCTACGACGATACGCCGGGCGCAGTGAGCTTCGTGCCGCCGCTGACCAGCGTGCACCAGTACCTGCGCGATGGGGGCGTACTGTTGGCGAAGAAGATGCTGGACTTGCTGGAGGGACGTTCCGTGACTTCCGAAACCTTGCCGACGGCGCTCATCGTGCGCGCTACTTAAAAATTTTTTACACCGAATCCAAACCGGTTTGAATGAACAGGAAAGAAGAAGATGCAGCACACTTACCCCCTCGATGCCTGGTGTATCCGCGAAACGTCCTTCGAAGCAGCGTCGAATTTCCTGGATGAGACCTTGTTCGCGCTCGGCAATGGCTATATCGGCCTGCGCGGCACGCCCGAAGAAGGCTACGCCGGCCCGGCCGGCACTTCGCTGGACGGTACTTACCTGAACGGCTTCTTTGAATCGGAGCCGATCCAGTATCCGGAAAATGCCTACGGCCTGGCACGCAACAACCAGTTTATGTTGAACGTACCGAATGCCAAGGGTATCGCGCTATGGATTGGCGAAGAGCGCTTCGACCTGTTGCAGGGGCGGGTCGAAAGCTATGAGCGCCGCCTCGACTTCCGCACCGGCCTGCTGGAGCGCGATATCGTGTGGCAGGCGCCGTCCGGCCGCCGCGTACAGTTGCGCAGCCGCCGCATGGTCAGCTTCGCCAGCAAGCACCTGTTCGCGATCGAATTCGCCGTGACGCCGCTTGGTTTCGATGGCGCCTTGCGGCTGGAATGTACGATCGATGGCGTGGTGCGCAACCTGGAAGCCGGCGACGATCCGCGTGTCGGTTCTGCCACGACCGGTCCGGCGCTGGCGCTGGTTGGCAACGAACTGGCGCCGCACTTCGCCGCCCTGCAGCAGCGCACCCATAACAGCGGGTTCACGCTGGTGACAGCCGCCGCACAGGTGATCGATGCGCAGCATGACCTCGCGCAGCGTGTGGAAGGCTCGCGGCTGGTGCAGTCGTACACGGTCGACGGGCGCGATGGCCAGGCGGTGCGCCTGGTGAAATACGGCTGCTATTACAGCTCGCGCGATTATGCCGAGGATGAATTGCTGGCGCGTTCACGCGCCGAACTTGAGGCCGCGCGTGGCCTGGGTTTCGACAAACTGGCCGCGCAGCAGGCAGCCTACCTGGCCGATTTCTGGGCGCAGGCGGATGTGGAAGTGGCGGGCGACGACGCACTTCAGCAAGGCATTCGTTTCAACCAGTTCCACCTGCTGCAATCGGTGGGCCGCGACGGCAAGACCAATATCTCCGCCAAGGGCGTGACAGGCGAGGGCTACGAAGGGCACTATTTCTGGGATACCGAGATCTACATCTTCCCCTTCTTCCTGTACAACAAGCCTGAGATCGCGCGCAAGCTGCTGGAGTACCGTTACGCTGGCCTGCCCGCTGCGCGCGAACGTGCGCGCCAGATGTCGCACGCCAAGGGTGCGCTCTACCCGTGGCGCACCATCGCGGGCGAGGAATGCTCGGCCTACTTCCCGGCCGGCACCGCGCAGTACCACATCAATGCCGACGTGGCGTATTCGATCAAGCAGTACATGGATGCCACCGGCGACGACGCTTACCTGCTGCGCTACGGCGCCGAAATCCTGATCGAGACCGCGCGCATCTGGCTCGGTATCGGTAGCTACAACCGGGCAGGCGATTTCGTGATCAACGAAGTGACAGGGCCGGACGAATACACCGCGCTGGTGAACAACAACTACTACACCAACGCCATGGCGAAGCTGCACATGCGGTTTGCCGCCACGGTGGCCGAGCGCATCGCGCGCGAATACCCGCAGGACTGGGCGCGCATTGCCGCCGCCGTTGCGCTGGGCGAAGGCGAACTGGAAGAATTGCGCCGCGCCGCCGCCGCCATGTTGCTGCCATACGACGCGGCACTCGGCATCCACCCGCAAGACGACAGTTTCCTCGACAAGAAAGTTTGGGACTTCGCCAACACGCCAGCCGACAAATATCCGTTGCTGCTGAATTTTCACCCGATGGTGATCTACCGCCACCAGGTCTGCAAGCAGGCCGACGTGGTGCTAGCGCTGCTGCTGCTGGGCGAGCAGTTCACGCTGGAAGACAAGAAGCGCGACTTCGATTACTACGAAGCGGTGACCACGCACGATTCCTCCCTGTCGTCCTGCATCTTCAGCATCATCGCCTCCGAAGTAGGCTACGAAGGCAAGGCCTACGACTATTTCATGGAAACCGCGCGGCTCGACCTGGATAACACGCACGGCAACACCCACTACGGCGTGCACACCGCCGCCATGGCCGGTACCTGGCTGGGTGTGGCTTACGGCTTCGGCGGCATGCGCGTGGTGGACGGCGCAGTGCGTTTCGCGCCGACGCTGCCGAAGCAATGGCAACACTACCAGTTCCGCATCCACCTGCATGGCAGCCTGCTGCAGGTGCGCGTCAGCCCAGGCGGCACGCAATACACGCTGCTGCGCGGGGAAGCGCTGGCCTTCCAGCACCGCGGCGTGCCCGTCACCGTTAGCCCGGCCGCGCCGGTACAGGAGCTCGCATGAAAGCCGTTATCTTCGACCTCGATGGCGTAATCACCGATACTGCCCACTATCACTTCCTGGCCTGGCAAAAGCTGGCGCAGTCGCAGCAGGTGCACTTCGACGAAGCCTTCAACGAAAACCTGAAGGGTATCGACCGCATGGGCTCCCTGGAGCTGATACTGGCCAGTGCGCCGCGCACATACAGCGACGCCGAGAAACAGTCGCTGGCCGACACCAAGAACGAGCATTACAAGACACTGATCGCCGAAATGTCGCCTGCCGACTTGCTGCCCGGCGCAGTGGCAGCACTTGACTGGTGTCGCGCGCAAGGCTTGAAGGTGGGCCTTGCGTCGGTCAGCAAAAACGCCTTCACGGTGCTTGAAAGCCTCGGCATCACTGAGAAGTTCGACTATGTCGTAGACGCGGCGACGATCGCGCGCGGCAAACCCGATCCCGAAATCTTCCTGCGCGCCGCGTCGGAACTGGGCGTAGACCCGGCCGAATGTGTTGGCGTGGAGGACGCCGTTGCCGGCGTGACCGCCATCAAGGCGGCCGGCATGTACGCCATTGGCGTTGGCCAGGCGGCCACGCTATGGCAGGCAGACACGGTGATCCCGGGATTGGAAAAATTCAAAAATATAATGGAGACACTATGCAAAACCGGCGCATCATCTGGGTCCTGTTCCTGATCTATTTCACCTTCGCCATCCTGCTGAACAGCGTTGGCACGGTGATCCTGCAGGTCATCAACAACTACGGTGTCAGCAAGTCCGCCGCCAGCGTGCTGGAAGGATTCAAGGACCTGCCGATTGCCGTGGTGTCGTTCCTGGTGGCCAGTTTCCTGCCCCGCATCGGGTACAAGAAGGCGATGCTGACCGGCCTCGCCATCGTTACGGCGGCTTGCCTGTCCATGCCGCTGCTGCCGTCCTTCCTCACCACCAAGATGCTGTTCCTGTGTGTCGGCGTTTCGTTCGCGCTGGTGAAGGTGTCGGTCTACTCCACACTCGGCCTGGTTGCCGCCGACCGCCGCCAGCATGCGGGCATCATGAATACACTGGAGGGGTTCTTCATGGTGGGCGTGCTGTGTGCCTACTGGGTGTTCAGCTTCTTCATCGATTCTGCCGACCCGCGCTCGCAAAGCTGGTTGCACGTGTACTGGGTACTGGCTGGCCTGTGCGCCCTGACCTTCCTGATGCTGCTGCTTACGCCGTTCGACGAACGCCTGGCCGCGCCGCCCGAGGCGCGCAGCCTGCCGCAGGAGTTCGCGGCGATGCTCAAGCTGTTCTTCAAGCCTCTGGTGTGCGTGTTCGTCCTGACCGCCTTCCTGTACGTACTGATCGAGCAGAGCGTAGGTACCTGGCTGCCGACCTTCAACAACGAGATCCTGCACCTGCCGACCGCCATGAGCGTGCAGGTCACCAGTATCTTCGCCGCCTGCCTGGCTGTCGGCCGCTTGTCGGCGGGTGTGCTGATGCGCCGCATGAACTGGTATCCGGTGATGAATGCATGCCTGCTCGGCATGGGCGCCGTGGTATTGCTTGCATTGCCGATGACGCATGATGTTGTGGTCCCTGCTGGAGCCGGGTGGGGCGAGGCGCCACTGGCGGCCTTCCTGTTTCCGCTGATCGGACTGTTCATGGCGCCGGTCTACCCTGGCATCAATTCCGTGATGCTTAGCTCCCTGCCAAAGCACCAGCATTCGGCGATGACCGGGCTGCTGGTGATCTTTTCCGCACTGGGCGGCACCACGGGGTCGCTGGTCACCGGCTATGTATTCGGCGCTTTCAGCGGCCACTTCGCGTTTTACCTGACACTGGTGCCGATAGCGATCGTGCTGGTGACGCTGTACTTCTTCAAGCGTGCGGTGGACGGGACGGACGGCGGGCTGGACGCACCCGCTATAATTTCGTCATGAATTTGAAGAGCCTCGCCGAAAAGCTCGGCATGTCCAAGACCACCGTCAGCCGTGCGCTGAATGGCTACCCCGAAGTCAGCGAGTTGACGCGCGAGCGCGTGCTGCGTGCCGCGCGCGAGTCGGGCTACCAAGCCAATCCGATGGCGCGTAGCCTGGCCGTTGGCCGCAGCAATGTGCTGGGTACGATCTACCCGCTGCTGCCGGCCGACCTGGGCGATGCCATGTTCCTGGAGGTAGTGGGCGGCATGTCGGAGGCGCTGGAGCAAAAGCGCATGAACTTCATCATCGCGCCGGTGTCGCCGGCGAACGAAATGCCGTCCTACGAGCAAATGGTGCGCGGCCGCCGCGTCGATGGCCTGGTGGTGAGCCGCACGCTGGTGGATGATGAACGCATCGCCTACCTCGCGCGCGCCGGATTCCCCTTCATCGCCCACGGCCGCACCCAGCTCGATGCGCCCTACGCTTGGTTCGACTATGACAACGAGGCCGGCATCCGCATGGCGCTGGAGCGTTTGCTGTCGCTAGGCCACCAGCGCATCGCCATGGTCAGTGCGCCGCTGGCGATGAACTTCGCCGCACAGCGCCGCGCCAGCTTCCTTGCGACGATGTCCAGCGCTGGCCTGGCGGTTGATTCGCGCCACCTGGTCGACGACTGTATCGACCGCCGCGCCGGCCACGCCGCAGTGCAGGCACTCCTGCCCACGACGCCGCGCCCAACCGCCATCGTGGTCGACAACCACCTTGCCGGAGTAGGCGCAGTGCGCGCTTTGCTCGACGCCGGCATCGTAGTCGGCAAGGACATCTCACTGATCGTGTGGGGCAGCATGGCCGACACCTTGGCCGACATCGACGTCACCACCATCGACCAGCCCAACGCCCGCGCCGCCGGCGCCAAGATGGCCGACATGTTGCTCGCCCTGATCAACGGCAAGCCCGCCGCCAGCCTGCAGGAGCTGTGGCAGCCTGCGCTACTGACTGGTGCAACGACCGGTCCCGCCGCGCGTTAATTAGTCTGCCAGCGGCAGGATCGCCTGGCGGTAGGGCTGCGCTTCGTTCTCCACATGCCAGTTGGCCCACAGCCGGTTGCGTGAGCGGCCGTCTACGATGCGGTCCGGCTCGAGGCTCAGGTAGTTGCGCGCGCCGATGTAGCGGTGCGAGGTGCCGGGGAATTTGTACATCGAGGTCGTGATGCCGCCCTCCAGTTGTTCCACCTTGTCGCCCACGTGCTCGAGGTAGAACAGCGCCATCGCAGGTGGCGGCGGATGCACCACGCCGGAAGAGGTCAATTGGTGGATCGTGATTGGCTTGCCCTGGTACTGCTTTTGGCTGGATTCGATCGCACCGATAGCGCCCACGTGCACGTCACCGGAAAGGATGGTGACGCGGCCGCCGGTGCGTTGCGACCATTCCTGCAGACGATGGATCAGGCGCAATCGCTCCCATTGGTGGGTGCGGCTCAGCCAATGGTCTTTCAGGTCGTCCTCCAGCTCCTGCTGGCCCGGCAAGGCGCACAGCAGCATTTCCAGCGTGCTGAAGTCGGGGTGCACGACAGGGATGCTGGACATGATCAGCAAGTGTTTGCAGTCAGTCTGTGCTTCCAGCCAGGTATAGGCCGCTTGCCAAGATTGATCGCCCATGACGACGTCCGGCGTGCGCTCGCTGCGCAAATCCAGCACCAGCAGGCCGTATTCGCCGACGCGCACCGCCTTGGTGAAGCCGGGCTGCAAAGGCAACCGCATCGGCACCTCGGCTTCCGCCGTGCTGTGTTGCTGGAACAGCAGGAAATAGTCGCGCGCGATGTTGTAGATCGCCTTGAACACGGGCGATTGCTGGAACTTGTCAGGGTAAGAGCCCCAGCCATCGATGATGTCGTGATCGTCCCACATCATCACCGTCGGAACGGAGGCGAACATACGCGCCACATGCGGATACGCCCACACCTTCAGGTAGTTCCCGAAGAAGAAATCATCGATGTCGGTTTGCAGCGTTTTGCTAATCGGCTTGTTGGCGAGCTTCTTGTCGTTTGGCGCGGCGGCCCAGTCGTTCAGGGCGGTAGTGGTCCACATCGCATCGCTGTAGACCTGGTCGCCGCCCATCAACAGCAGGTGGTATGGGCGCTGCACGTGGTTGTCGTGCATCTTGTTCCAGACCGGGTCCTGGGGGATGTCCTTCATCTTCTTGTAATCGGAGAAGCCGTTGCAAGAGGTATAGGCGCAGGTAGGTGCGCCATCTCGCGCTGGTACGGTGAAGGTGAAGGCTTGTCCGTCGACGATGTATTGGACTTGCTGTTCGCGCGTGGCGTGCTGCTCGATGGTGAAGCGCCAGCTCTCGACAGCATGCACGGCGCGTTTGTGCAAGCGGGTGCGCAAGCGGCGGGACTCGACGGCCAGCGGCCGGACCGCGGCTGCGGCTCCCGGCAGTACGGCTGCCGTTACCGAGGGCGGGGCTTCGCCCGTCCATACCACCAGTGCGCTGACTGTCCACATGCCCTCGGCGCAGCCACAGAACTTCAAGATAGGTCCCAACACTACTGCCATTGCAATCCCCGCATTGTTATCAAATGGTCAAATGATAACTTGTTCGTTGGGCCGCGTGTGTTCCAGCTAACTGACGGCCTGCGGTGCGGGTCGTAGGCTGTGACTATTGTTCAACGTCACAGGGAGGCTGTCATGGGGAAGTATTTCTTGGCTTGGCTATTGGGGGTGCCGGGGATTGTGCTGCTGCTGGTGTGGCTGTTCTTCCACTAAAACCGGTAAACCGGTGTCAGACCCGTCGGTGTCAGACCCGTCGGTGTCAGACCCGTGGGGTCTGACACCTTGCTTCGCTTACATGTTGCGGCGGTATTGGCCGCCGACTTCGAACAGCGCGGTCGTGATCTGGCCCAGCGAGCAGACGCGGGCTGCGTCCATCAGCTTGGCGAACACGTTTTCGTTGTCGATGGCGGCTTTCTGCAGTGCGGCCAGGGCGGCCGGTGCTGCATCGGCATTGCGGGCGTGGAAGTCCGCCAGGCGGGTCAGCTGCGATTGCTTTTCATCGTCGGTGGAACGGGCCAGTTCGATGGTGGCCGGTGCTTCCGAACCCTTTGGATTGCGGAAGGTGTTGACGCCGATGATAGGCAGGGTACCGTCGTGCTTCTGGTGCTCGTACAGCAGCGACTCTTCCTGGATCTTGCCGCGCTGGTAGCCGGTTTCCATCGCGCCCAGCACGCCGCCACGTTCGGCGATGCGTTCGAACTCCTGCAGCACGGCTTCTTCCACCATGTCGGTCAGTTCTTCGATGATGAAGGCGCCCTGGTTCGGATTCTCGTTCTTCGCCAGGCCCCATTCGCGGTTGATGATCAGCTGGATCGCCAGTGCGCGGCGGACGGATTCGTCGGTCGGCGTGGTGATCGCTTCGTCGTAGGCGTTGGTGTGCAGCGAGTTGCAGTTGTCGTAGATCGCGATCAGCGCCTGCAGCGTGGTGCGGATGTCGTTGAAGTCGATTTCCTGCGCGTGCAGCGAGCGGCCGGAAGTCTGGATGTGGTACTTCAGCTTCTGCGAACGGTCGTTGGCGCCGTATTTCTCTTTCATGGTGACGGCCCAGATGCGGCGCGCCACGCGGCCCAGCACCGTGTATTCCGGGTCCATGCCGTTGGAGAAGAAGAACGACAGGTTCGGCGCGAAGTCGTCGATGTGCATGCCGCGCGCCAGGTAGGCTTCCACGAAGGTGAAGCCGTTGGACAGCGTGAAGGCCAGCTGCGAGATCGGGTTCGCGCCCGCTTCCGCGATGTGGTAGCCGGAGATCGACACCGAGTAGAAGTTGCGCACCTGGTGGTGCACGAAGTATTCCTGGATGTCGCCCATCACTTTCAGCGAGAATTCGGTCGAGAAGATGCAGGTGTTCTGGCCCTGGTCTTCCTTCAGGATGTCGGCCTGCACGGTGCCGCGCACGTTCATCAGCACCCAGTCCTTGATCTTCTGGAACTCGTCTTCCGAAGGTTGGCGCTTGTTCTCGGTGACGAACTTCTCTACCTGCTGGTCGATGGCGGTGTTCATGAACATCGCCAGGATCGCAGGCGCAGGGCCGTTGATGGTCATCGACACCGAGGTGCTTGGGTTGCACAGGTCGAAGCCGTCGTACAGCACTTTCATGTCGTCCAGGGTCGCGATGGACACGCCGGAGTTACCGATCTTGCCGTAGATGTCTGGACGGATCGCAGGGTCGGCGCCGTACAGGGTGACGGAGTCGAATGCGGTCGACAAGCGCTTGGCATCCATGCCGGTGGATACCAGCTTGAAGCGGCGGTTGGTACGGAACGCATCGCCTTCGCCCGCGAACATGCGGGTCGGGTCTTCGCCTTCACGCTTGAAGGCGAACACGCCGGCGGTGAACGGATAGGAGCCAGGGACATTTTCCAGCATCAGCCAGCGCAGCAGCTCGCCGTGGTCTTCGTACTTCGGCAGCGATACCTTGCGGATCTTGGTGCCGGACAGGGTGTGCTGTACCAGGCCGGTGCGGATTTCCTTGTCGCGGATCTTCACGACGTATTCATCGCCGGCGTAGGCGGCCTGCATGTCCGGCCATTGGGCCAGCAGCTTCTTGGAGCCGCTGTCCATGGCGTGATCGCGCTCGACGATCAGGTCATCGAAGTCCACGACGGATTTGCCGGCGACGGCCATCATACGCTTGGATTCCTGCAGCTGCTGGCGTTCGCGTGCCAGCTTGGCCTGTGCTTGCGTCTTCTTGTGGTAGCCGCGCACGGTGTCGGAGATCTCGGCCAGGTAGCGCGCGCGTGCCGGCGGAACGATCACGTTCTTGCCGGAGCTGAAGCGCACCTCCATTGGTGCCATCACGCCTTTGCTGGTTTTCAGGCCTTTGCCTGCCAGTACCGGCAGCAGCCCCTGGTACAGCGCGGTCACGCCGTCGTCGTTGAAGCGGGAAGCCTGGGTTCCGAATACCGGCATTTCTTCCGGGCGCTTGGTCCACATTTCGCGGTTGCGCTGGTACTGCTTGGCCACGTCGCGCAGTGCATCCTGCGCGCCCTTGCGGTCGAACTTGTTGATCGCGATGAAATCGGCGAAGTCCAGCATGTCGATCTTTTCCAGCTGCGAGGCGGCGCCGAATTCCGGCGTCATCACGTACATGGAGACGTCGACGTGCGGCACGATCGCAGCGTCGCCCTGGCCGATGCCGGAGGTTTCCACGATCACCAGGTCGAAGCCGGCTACTTTGCAGGCTGCGATCACGTCAGGCAGAGCCTGGGAGATCTCGGAACCGGCTTCGCGGGTCGCCAGGGAGCGCATGAAGACGCGGGTCTTGCCGTTCCAAGGGCTGATCGCGTTCATGCGGATACGGTCGCCCAGCAGTGCGCCGCCGGATTTGCGGCGCGACGGGTCGATCGAGATCACGGCGATGTTCAGCGCGTCGCCCTGGTCCAGGCGGATGCGGCGGATCAGTTCATCGGTCAGCGAGGATTTACCTGCGCCGCCGGTGCCGGTGATGCCCAGCGTCGGGGCGCTGACCGCCTTGGCTGCTTCGGCCAGTTCGGAGCGCAGCTTGTTGGAGGCCTTGCCGTTTTCCAGCGCGGTGATCAGCTGGGCCAGCGGGCGGTGGCGTTGTTCGATTTCGCCGTCGCGGATGGCGTCCAGCTGGGTTGGCGAGTAGGTGGACAGGTCGACGTCGCACTGCTGCACCATCCACTGGATCATGCCGACCAGGCCCATGCGCTGGCCGTCTTCAGGCGAGAAGATGCGGGTGACACCGTAGTCGTGCAGGTCGGCGATTTCGCTCGGCACGATCACGCCGCCGCCACCGCCGAAGACCTTGATGTGCGAGCCGCCGCGCTGGCGCAGCAGGTCGATCATGTATTTGAAGTATTCGACGTGGCCGCCCTGGTAGGAGGAAATAGCGATGCCTTGCACGTCTTCGGTCAGGGCCGCGGTGACCACTTCGTCCACCGAGCGGTTGTGGCCCAGGTGGATCACTTCGGCGCCCTGCGATTGCAGGATGCGGCGCATGATGTTGATCGAGGCGTCGTGGCCGTCAAACAGGGACGCGGCGGTGACAAAGCGGACTTTGTTCGCGGTCTTGGCCTGCTCTGGCTCAGCGGACAGTTTCTTGGCGTTGGCGATGTCGTTCATTTTTGTTCCTTGGAACGGGGGATTTTTGATTATATGACGTTTACGTTAACGTCAAGTCAAGCGTTTCTAAAATCGGTAAACCGGTGTCTGACCCGCAGGGTCAGACACCCGCCACGCAGCCGTCGCGTCATAAGTGTCAGACCCTGCGGGTCTGACACTGGTTTACCGGTTTTCAGGCAGCGTGAGCTTGGCCTGCGCCCTTAAACGCAGCCATCATCTTCGCCCGGTTCACCTGGTACTCCGCCACAGCCTTTTCCTTCACATGGCCAAAGCCGCGAATCTTCTCCGGCAGGTTGGCGACAGCGACAGCCTGTTCGTGGTTACCTGCCGACAGCCCACCCAGCAGCTCAGCAATAACACCGCGGAACTCGGTAATCAGCGCCCGTTCCATCTTACGCTCCTCGGTGTAGCCGAAGATGTCAAACGTACCACCGCGCAGGCCCTTGAATTTTGCCAGCAAGGTGAACGCCTTCCACATCCACGAACCGTATTCCGCCTTGACCAGGTGGCCCTTGGCATCCTTCTTCGCGAACAGCGGCGGCGCCAGGTTGAATTTCAGCGAGAAATCGCCTTCAAACTGGGTCTTCAACTGCTCAACGAAGCGGCCATCGGTGTACAGGCGCGCCACCTCATATTCATCTTTATAGGACATCAGCTTGAACAGCGATTTGGCAACCGCGGTTGACAGCTTGTTGCCCAGGCCCAGCAGGGTCTCTTTCGAGCGCACTTGCTGCACCAGGTCTTCGTAGGTAGCGGCGTACGCAGCATCCTGGTAAGCAGTCAGGAACTCAACGCGCTTCTTGATCACGTTTTCCAGCGATTGTGGCATCTGCACTACGACAGCCTGGGTCGGGGTTGCGACCTTTTCCACACGCTTGAAGTCCAGGGCTGCGCGGCGGCCCCACAGGAAGGAGCGCTTGTTCGATTCCACCGCCACGCCATTCAACTCGATCGCGCGCAGCAGGGCAGCTTCGCTCAGCGGGATGCGGCCTTTCTGGAAGGCGTAACCCATCATGAACAGGTTGGACGCAATCGAATCACCCATCAGCGCGGTCGCCAGTTTGGTGGCGTTGATGAAGTCGACCGACTGCGCACCGCCCACCGACTCGGTGATCAGCGCTTCCACGCTTTCGGCCGGGTACTGCCAGTCGGCGTTCTGCGCGAAGGTGCCTGGCGGCTGCTCGTGCTGGTTGACGATGGCAAAGGTACGGCCTGGGCGCATCTTCGACACGGCATCGTAGGCGCCCGAGGTCAGCATGTCGCAGCCCAGGATCAGGTCTGCTTCGCCCGTGGCGATACGCTGCGCGCGGAGGTGGGCCGGGGTCTTCGCTACCTTGACGTGAGAAGTCACGGAGCCGTTCTTCTGCGACATGCCGGTCATGTCCAGCACGGAAGCGCCTTTGCCTTCCAGGTGCGCGGCCATGCCCATCAGTGCGCCGACGGTAATCACGCCGGTGCCGCCGATACCGTTGATCAGGATGTTGTATGGCTGCTCAATGCTTGGCAACACCGGCGCAGGAATATCGCCCCAGTCGTCGGTCTTCGCGGTACCGGTCTTGGTCTTCTTCAGCGTGCCGCCTTCGACGGTCACGAAAGATGGGCAGAAACCCTTGGTGCACGAGTAGTCCTTGTTGCAGGAGGACTGGTCGATGGTGCGCTTGCGGCCGAATTCAGTTTCCTTCGGCAGGATCGAGACGCAGTTGGACTGGATGCCGCAGTCGCCGCAGCCTTCGCACACGGCTTCGTTGATGACCATGCGCTTGCTTGGGTCAGGGAACTCGCCCTTCTTGCGGCGGCGACGCTTCTCTGCGGCGCAGGTCTGGTCGTAGATGATGACGGTGCAGCCTGGCAGCTCGCGCATTTCGCGCTGTACGGCATCCATGTCCTTGCGGTCATGCAGGGAAACGATGGCAGGCAGGGCGGAACGGTCGGTGTAGCGCGACAGGTCTTCGGTCACCAGCGCGATGCGCTTGATGCCTTCGGCCGCCATCTGCTGCGCGATCATCGGCACGGACACGGTGCCGTCGACCGGCTGGCCGCCGGTCATTGCCACCGCATCGTTGTACAGGATCTTGTAGGTGATGTTCACTTTCGCAGCCACGGCGGCGCGGATCGCCAGGTAGCCGGAGTGGAAGTAGGTGCCGTCGCCCAGGTTCTGGAACACGTGCGGCACTTTGCTGAATGCAGCCTGGCCGATCCACGGCGTGCCTTCACCGCCCATATGGGTGGTCAGCTTGTTCATCTCAGGGTAGATCGAAGTTGCCATCACGTGGCAGCCGATGCCGGCCAGCGCGAAGGAACCTTCAGGCACCTTGGTCGAGGTGTTGTGCGGGCAGCCGGAGCAGTAGAAGGCCGGGCGGAACGGGGTCTCGATCGCCTTTTTCAGTACTGCGTCCTTGGCTTCGAGGAAGGACAGGCGTGCCTTGATCTGGTCCTGGATGCTGGCATCGGCGATGTAGCGCGCCACGCGGCTGGCGATCACACGCGCCACCTGCGATACGGAGAAGTCAGCCTTCGGCGGCAGCAGCCATTCGCCGCGCGGCGCAACCCACTCGCCCTTGTCGTCGAACTTGCCGATGATGTGTGGGCGCACGTCGTCGCGCCAGTTGTACAGTTGTTCCTTCAGCTGGTATTCGACGAACTGGCGCTTTTCTTCGACCACCAGGATTTCGTCCAGGCCCTGTGCGAATTCGCGCACCGAGTCCGGCTCCAGCGGCCATGGCATGGAGACCTTGAACAGGCGCAGGCCAACCTTGGCGGCCATCGCTTCGTCGATGCCCAGTTCTTCCAGCGCTTCCAGCACGTCCAGGTAGGACTTGCCGGAGGCGATGATGCCCAGCTTGGCGTCCTTGGAATCGATGGTGGTGTGATTCAGCTTGTTCTCGCGGGCGTAAGCCAGGGCCGCGTAGATTTTATAGTCCTGCATCAGCGCTTCCTGGTTGCGCGCTTGCTGGCCCAGCGGGATCGCGGACAGGCGGGCATTCAGGCCGCCTTCCGGCATCACGAAGTCTTTCGGGATCTTGACGTCGACACGGAACGGATCGGCATCGATCGAAGCGCTCGACTCCACGGTGTCCGCCAGCGCCTTGAAGGCAACGGCGCAACCGGAGAAGCGCGACATGGCCCAGCCATGGATGCCGAGGTCGATGTATTCCTGCACATTGCACGGATACAGGACCGGGATCATGCAGGCGGAGAAAATGTGGTCCGACTGGTGCGGCAGGGTGGAGGAATAAGCACCGTGGTCGTCGCCGGCCACCAGCAGGATGCCGCCATTCTTGGACGTACCGGCGTGGTTCATGTGCTTGAAGACGTCGCCGCAGCGATCCACGCCCGGGCCCTTGCCGTACCACATGGCGAACACGCCGTCGTACTTGGCCGGGCCGATCAGGTCAACCTGCTGCGAGCCCCAGACGGCAGTCGCCGCCAGGTCCTCGTTCACGCCTGGTACGAATTGCACATTGTGCTTTTCCAGGTGCTTTTGCGCCTTCCACAAGGTCTCATCCAGGCCACCCAGCGGGGAGCCGCGGTAGCCGGAGATGAAGCCGCCGGTGCTCAAGCCGTCGCGCGCATCGCGCAATTGTTGCATCATTGGCAAGCGCACCAGCGCCTGGATGCCGGACAGGAAAACTTTACCGGTGGTGGAAGTGAATTTGTCGTCGAGGGTGACGTCGTGTAGTACAGGCGAGTTGCTGCCGTCTGGCATGGTGGCTGTCTCCAAAATCATGATTCGGTGCGTGCCTGGCATCGGTCGGCGCCGGGTAAGCGCGTCCTTGCCTAAGTCACAACGCCTGCGGGTGTGCAGGCCTTTTCAACTTTTTAGTTTACGGGTTACTTTACGTATACGGAAATACGGTTTGGGGATGGGGGTATAAGAAAAAATGATGGCTAGACGAAGAATCTTGGTGGCGACAGCAGTGTTGTTGGCCAGTCCAGCACTCGCGCTGGCGGGTGTGGCGCGCAAGATGCAATTGGTGACCAGTCATTTGCCCTCGCTGGTGCATGAAAGCGGCGATCCCGGCGGCTTGCAGGAGGTTGTGGCAGAGCTGTGCAGGCGGGCCGGCCTGAAGCCAGCCACACAATTCGTGCCCTGGCGCCGCGCGCAATTCCTGGCAACCACCATGCCGGCCACCGCCATTTATCCGCTGACCCGCCTGCCCGAGCGCGAGGCGCAATACCGCTGGCTGGTGCCGCTGTATGACGAAAACTATGTGTTGCTGGCTGTGCGCAGCAAGCTGCTGCCGCTGGAGCAGATGAAGGACAAGCGCATCGCCCTGCTGCGTGGCGCCGCCCAGGCCGCCATCCTGAAAGAACAGGGCTTCACGCGCCTGGTCGAAGCCAGCTCGATCGATGAAGTGCACCGTTTCCTGCTGGGCGGCATGGCCGACGCGGCGTTTGGCGAGCGCCGCATCATTGCTGCGTCCCTGAAAGGGCATGGCTCGGGCGAAGGCGACTTCGAGACCAGTGCACCGGTGCGCACCACCACGGCCTGGCTGGCAGGCTCCCTGGATTTCGACGAGGCCGACATCGCCCTGTTCCAGCGCGCATTAGACAGCATGCGGGCCGATGGCACCTTGCGCCGCATCCTGGCAAGACATAAGCTGACCTAACGGCCCATGGGCTCAAGCAAGAAGGCGTGCGCCGGGCCAGGTGTTGCGCTGGCAGAGGTCGGTCGCGACTTGTTGCGTCAGTACGGCGATCGCGTTGGCGGCATTGGTCAGGGGGATGTTGCGCGAAGCACATAACACCACGGTACGGCTGATGGCGGGGTTGTCGATACGCACGCTGCGCATCTGGCCAAGCTCGATTTCCGGCAGGACTGGGGCGACTGGCAGGATAGTCGCACCCATGCCGGCCATGATGGCGGACTTCAGGATGGCGATCGAGTTGATTTCGATGACATTGCCGATCACCAGCCCGGCAGCGCGCGCCATGGCTTCAATGCGCGGCCGCACGCCATGTTGCAGTCCAGGCAAAATTAAGGTGGCGTTCAGGGCTTGCTGCAGCGTCACGGTGTCGTTGTCGGTGAACCACACTGCATCGTGGCGGCAGATGAAACGCAATTCTTCTTCCGCCAGCGGGGTAGTGGAAAACGGCGTCAGCTGGCCGTCGTCGAACAGGATGGCCAGGTTAACCCGGCCGCTTTTGAGCTGTTCTGCCAGGTTGCCGGTCAGTTCTTCGGTCAACTGCAGCGTTATGTCGGGATAGTGCTCGCGCGCGGCGGTCAGCAGGGGCAATGCCAGGGCGCCGGAAATGCTGTGCGGCAGGCCCATGGTGACACTGCCGGAAGGGCGGGCCGACTGGGTGACGGCGGAGCGGGCGTCGGCCACCTGTTTCAAGATCGCCTGGGCATGGTCGTAAAACACCTTGCCGGCGTCGGTGCTGACCACGCCTTGGGCACTGCGGTGCAGGAGCTGGGCGCCCAGTTCCTCTTCAAGCTGGCGCAATTGCTGGGTCAGGGCGGGTTGTGCAACATGCAATACCAGTGCGGCCCGCGACAACGATCCGTGGTCGACGATGGCAACAAAATAGCGCAGTTGGCGAAGTTCCATATTCCCGTAGGATAACATTGTGTATACTTATTCTAACGTTCTTCACGGATTTATCTCGCGAGCCTCACCATGTTAAAGAAAGTCGATTCGGCGCAGTTAAAGGTCGGCATGTATATCCACGACCTGAGTTGTGACTGGATGACCCACCCGTTTGTCCGCAACCGCTTCGAGATTTCAAGCCAGGAGCAGATTCAGAAAATCATCCAGGCCGGCATTCACGACGTGGTGATCGATGCGTCGAAAGGGCTGGACGTGGAGGATGCGCCCTCGCTGGCCGAGGCCCAGGCTGCGACCGAGCGTGAGGTCGAAGCGATCGCCAAAGAGCCGTCGCGCATTATCCGGACCTCACTGGGCGAAGAGTTGCAGCGCGCGGCACAGATCCGCAGCCAGGCCGCGGGCGTGGTGCGCAATGTGATGGCCGATGCCCGTCTCGGCAAGGCCATCGAAATCGGCTCGGTGCAGCCGGTGGTACAGAACATTACGGAATCCATCCTGCGCAACCCGGGCGCCTTGCTGGGGCTGCTACGCATCAAGTCCAAGGACGATTACACCTTCCTGCATTCGGTCAGCGTGTGTGCGCTGCTGGTGGCGTTTGCCAATGCGCGTGGCATGGACCAGGACATCATTCGGGAGGCCGGTCTTGGCGGCTTGCTGCACGACACCGGCAAAGCCCTGGTACCGGACGCGATCCTGAACAAGCCGGGCCCGTTGACCGATGAAGAATTCGCAATCATCAAGAAGCATCCAATGGACGGCTTCAATATCCTGAAGCAGTCGCCCGACGTGCCGGCGCTGGCGCTGGACATTACGCTCCACCACCACGAGCGGCTTGACGGCACCGGTTACCCGGACAGGCTGGCTGGGGACGCTATCAGCGAAATGGCGCAGATGGCGGCAATTGTCGACGTCTACGACGCCATTACGGCAGACCGCGTCTATCACAAGGGGCTGCCGGCAGCGGCGGCCCTGCGCAAGATCTACGAGTGGAGCAAGCACCATTTCAATCCGAAGCTGGTGCAGGAATTCATGCGCTGCGTCGGCATCTACCCGGTTGGTACGCTGGTGATGCTGGAGTCGGGCCGGCTCGGCGTGGTAATCGAGCCGCACGAAAGCAACTTGCTGGCGCCCAAGGTGAACGTGTTCTTCAATACGAAGAACAATGTGTACATCAAGCCGGAAACTGTCGACTTGTCACGCGGCCTGGGTTTTGGTGGCGGCGACAAGATCGTGGGTCATGAATCGCCAGCGAAATGGCAGGTGGACCCGATGCGCTTCCTGACGCTGGGCTGAGCCCGGACCTCAGAAGAATTCGGCGGTATCGTTCGATTCGACAGTCTGCAACTGCCCGCCGCTGACCAGTTCGTCGTAGTGGCAGGCCATATTGCGGCCGTGGCTCTTGGCGTAGTACAGGGCCTGGTCGGCGCGGCCGAGGATGATCACCGGCGCTTCATAGGCGCTGATGCTGACGAAGCCGACGCTCACTGTCACCTGCCCAACTTGCGGGAACTCGTGCTGTTCCACGTTCATCCTGAAGCGTTCGATGATCTTCTTGGCGTTATCCAGGGTGGAAGAGCGCAGCAGCACCACGAATTCTTCACCGCCGAACCGGAACACGCGGTCCTGGGCGCGGAACGAGGATTGCAGCAGGTTGGCGATCAGGATCAACACCTCGTCGCCGTACAAATGCCCGAATTTGTCGTTAACCGCCTTGAAGTGGTCGACATCGACCACCGCCAGCCATTGTTTTTCCTGTTCTTGCGGATTGCGGCGTTCGAGGCCGTCCGGTGGAAGCGCCAGTATGTCGTGCTCGGCCGATGCCTGCAGCATCTTGGCCAGCTGGTCGTCGAAAGTCTTGCGGTTCAGCAGTCCGGTCAACGAGTCGCGTTCGCTGTAATCGAGCAAGTTCTGGAAATTGCGGTACACGCTGACAATGCCGCCAATGATATGGATGGTGTCGCTGGTGTACGGCGTCGGATTGATGATTTCCAGGCAAGTATCGGCCTTGTCGCCCATCCAGATCGGCAGCCAGAGTGTGTGCTCACCCTCGGGCGACATGTAGTCGGCGCTCGACTCATGGTGGGCCAGGCAGCGCGCCAGGGCGGGGAAGTTGCTGACCGCCTCGCCCGCGATGGCCGGGTCCATGTATTCCTCCATGCGCGCCGGACGGCCGTGTTCGATCACGGCGCGCGCGCGCACGTAAAGCTGGCCTCGTACATTGACGATGCTCAGCACGCGCGCTTGCGTGGCGGACGCCAATTCCGCTACCGCCGAGATCACCGAGATGTCGAGCATCGTGTGATCGCGGTGGCCGGTCATGTCCACCATATGTTTCAGAAGGGAATCCATGTGAGTGTCCGGTAACTAGGCGCTCAGCGGCAAAGCAAGGGGCTTTCTAAAGAATAGCTGATCAGGATAAATCTTTTTTGCATTCTCGGCAATTAACTTTGCGTAGTTTCATGCAAAACGCAACCTCATTGCAACACACATCCCATAACTACAGTTTGACATAGAACACCGCCCAGCGAGAAAAAGTTCTGTGCGGAAAACTTGCGCAATGTCAACTTGCTCGTAGGAATGGCTCCTATAGTAAAGCCAATGATGCGCAGCCCAGGTGTCAGAGTTTTCCTAGCGAAGGAGATCATCATGAAAGCACTGTTTGCAATGAGGCGTTTCATCAGGGATGAGCGGGGCGTGACGGCAATCGAGTATGGCCTGATCGCGTCGCTGATTGCACTGGCGGTTGGCACGGCAATGACCAGCGTCTCAACCGAGCTGACCGAAGTGTTCAACCGCGTGGTCGACGCACTGACGCCTTGATGGGGTGGCTGGCGCCCGGCGGCGGCCGGGTTGCCAGCCTTTTCGCCATGAGCGGACTCGAAATCATCCTGCTATGCCTGGTGCTCCAGGCGGCAGTGTCGGACCTGGCCTGGCGCCGGATTCCCAACGTACTGGTGGCGGCGGGCCTGCTGCTGGCGCTGGCAATTCACTGGCGCCTGGGCGGCGGCAGCGCGTTGCTGGCGCAGGGACTGGCCGGCGCGGCAGTGGGCTTGCTGCTGTTCCTGCCTTTGTATGGCTTGGGCGGGATGGCGGCAGGCGACGTCAAGCTGGCGGCCATGGCGGGCAGCTTTGTCGGGCCCTGGCAGGCGCTGCAGCTTTCATTGCTGAGCGCGCTGGCCGGCGGGCTGCTGGCCTTGTTTTGCCTGCAACTGGCGCGCTGGCGCGGCGGCAAGGCGGAAGGCATGCCCTATGCCGTGGCGATTGCGGCAGGCACCTTGGCCACCGTTGCGTTGGCGCATCGCTGATCTTTGCTCCGCCTCAATATCCATCCGGAAACCCATGCCTATCATCGTTTCCAACAGGAGGTCACCATGATCGATTTTGCAGACGATGAGCAGCCGCTGCTGCCAACCCCGCCGCGCTCGGTGCGCGACACCGGCCTGGAGCACGCCATGCTGGCCGAGCTGGCGGGCAAGGCCTTGCTGGGGGCCGGCAAATGCCATTTATCGGTGCTGACCAGCCGCCTGCGGCTGTCGATCAATGTGTTGCGCGAAGTGCTGGACGGCCTGCAAGCCGAACAACTGGTGGAAGTGGCGTGGCGCGGCGATTCCGAGGTCGACGTGCAGTACCAGCTGACCGGCATCGGCCGCCAGCGCGCGGCGCAGTGGCTGGAACGCGCGCCGTACGTGGGCCCGGCACCGGTCCCGCTCGAAGCCTGGCGCGCCCAGTTGCAGCGCCAGGCCTTGCAATTGCCGCCGGTACTGGCGGCCGATGTGGCCAGTGTGTTTGCCGACGATTGCCTGCCGCCGCGCATCCACGAACTGGTGGGCGCTGCCATGCATGCGGGGCGCTCGGTGTGCCTGTATGGCCCTTCCGGCAGCGGCAAGAGCACGCTGGCGCGCAAGCTGGGATGCCTGCTGCAAGGGGGGGTGGCCGTGCCGTATGCGGTGGCGGTCGGCAATACCGTCATCCAGCTCTATGACGCGGCGGTGCATCTGGCGCCGCCGCCGCTGCCGGGCCGGCCCACCGGTGCGCGTGGCGGCGACATGCGCTGGCTGCTGTGCCAGCGCCCCATGGTGCAGCTGGGCGCGGAACTCGATGGCGCCATGCTGGACTTGCGCCACGACGCGGCCGGCGGCTGCTACCTGGCGCCGCCCCAGCTCAAGGCTTGCCACGGCTTGCTGATCATCGACGACCTGGGGCGCCAGCGCCTGCCGGCCAGCGCGCTGCTGAACCGCCTGGCGCAATTGCTCGATAGCGGCACCGACCAGCTTGCACTGCCGGGCGGCCATGCCTTCAGCGTGCCTTGCCAGGCGGCGCTGGCCTTCGCCACCAACCTGGCGCCGCACACCCTGCTGGATGGCGCTGCGTTGCGCCGTATCGGCTACAAGGTCGCGCTGGGGCCGTTGCCGGAAGCCAGTTACCGCAGCCTGCTGCGCCAGCAATGCCGGGCGCGCGGCATCGAGGCCGACGAAGCGGCGCTGGCCTACCTGGTCGGCGAACTGCACCAGGGCAGCGGCCAGCCTTTGCTGGCCAGCCTGCCGCGCGAAATCGTGGCGCGCGTGGCCGAATTTGCCGGCTTCGCCGGCACCGTGCCGAACCTGAACCCCGCCACGCTGGACCAGGCCTGGACCAGCATGTTCGCCGATGGTGCCGTATGAAGAGCCGGCGCGCCTTGCTGATGCTGGGACTGGCGATGGTGCTGGGACTGGCTGCGGTGCTGCTGGCGGCGCGCTGGCTGCGCCAACCCGCTTCGTCCAGCGTGCACATCGCGGTAGCGGCCGCCGATGTCGGCCTGGGCCAGCGCCTGGCGCCGGACATGGTGGCGCTGGCCGAGTGGCCGGCCGGCAGCGTGCCGGCCGGCGCCCAGCTCGACCTGGCAGCGCTGGCGGGCCGCGTGCTGAAGGCCAGCGTGCAGCGCGGAGAGCCGGTGACGGAAGCCAGGCTGGCGCCGGCCGGCACGCTGGGTGGCTTGTCGGCCCTGATTGCGGAAGGCAAGCGCGCCATCACCGTACGCGTGAATGACGTGGTGGGCGTGGCCGGCTTTGCCTTGCCGGGCAATTTCGTCGATATCCTGGTGTATGCGCCGGCGCAGAACAACGGCAGCAACGGCAGTGAAAGCGCGCTGTCGAAGATCGTGCTGGAACGGATCCTGGTACTGGCCGTGGCGCAGGAAGTGGCGCGCGACGACACCAAGCCGCGCGTGGTGAATGCGGTCACACTGGAAGTCACGCCCGGCCAGGCCGAGCAACTCGACCTGGCGCGCAGCGTCGGCACGCTGTCGCTGGTGCTGCGCAACCAGGTCGACCCGCAGCCTGGCGCGACGCCGGGCGCCACCCGCCATAGCGTGCTCGGGCTTGGTGCCGGCGCCGCACCGGCGGCGCCAACCGACCTTGCCGCAACAGTGCCTGCCGCGGCACCGCGCCTGCTGCGAGCCGCGTTGCCTCCTTCCGCCGAGCCGGCGCGCTACTGCATCGGCGTCATCGACGGCAACCGTAGCAGCCGGGAATGCCTGTGAGGAGCCGACATGCGATTCGCACCTGCCTGCCTGCCGGCCGCGCTGGCCCTGTTGTTCCTGCCGGCCGCGCCGGCGCTTAGCGACAGCCTGCGTTGTGCCGGTTCCCCCGCGGCTCCCGGCAAGCTGGCGCTGGAACTCGGCAAGTCCACCCTGATGCGCCTGCCCGACAGCGTGAGCGGGCGCAGCATCGGCAATCCGCATGTGCTGCAGGCCACCCTGGTGGCGAGCGACACGCTGTACTTGGTCGGCGCCGAGATCGGCAGCACCAACCTGATCGTGCAAGGCAAGTCGGGCGCCTGCAGCGTGGTGGAGGTGGCAGTGGGGCTCGATGTCTCGCCACTGCGCGCGAGCCTGGCGGAACTGCTGCCGCAGGAGCGCGGCATCAGGGTCAGCGCCGCCGCCGATGCCATCGCCCTGAGCGGCAGCGTGAGCGACGGCGCCACACTGGCGCAAGTGCTGGACCTGGCGCAAGCCTTCGTGCGCCAGGCGCCGCAGCCGCTGGCGCGCAAGGAGGGCGCACCGGCGCAGCCGTCGGCGCCCGGCCCGCGGCTGGTCAACCTGCTGGCCGTCAGCGCGCCGCAGCAAGTCAAGCTGGAGGTGAAAGTGGCGGAAGTGTCCAAGACCCTGCTCGATAAGCTGGAAGCGGGCCTGTCGCTGCGCCATGCCAGCGGCAGCTGGAGCGCCATGGTGCTGGCCGACTTCCTGAGCGGCACGCTGGGCAGCGGCCTGCGGCTGTCGAAATCCAACGGCAGCAGCGTGCGGCTCGATGCGGAGCGGCAGGAAGGCCAGGTGCGCATCCTGGCCGAGCCGACCGTGATGGCCATGAGCGGCCAGGAAGGCAGCTTCCTGGCCGGCGGCAAGGTGATGGTGCCGGTGGCGCAGGAGAACAACCGCATTACGCTGGAGGAGAAGGAATTCGGCGTCGGCCTGAAATTCACGCCCACCGTGCTGGCGGGCGGGCGCATCAACCTGAAAGTGGCGCCGGAAGTGTCGGAGCTGTCGCGCGACGGCATCGGCGTCAGCAACGGCAGCATCAGCGGGCGCGCCATCTTCCCCCTGATTACCACGCGCCGCGCCAGCACTACCGTGCAACTGCAGGACGGCCAGAGTTTTGCCATCGGTGGCCTGATCCGGCACACGCAGGTCAACAACGTCAAGGGCGTGCCGTTTCTCAGCGAGATACCGGTGCTGGGGGCGCTGTTTCGCAGCACCGATTTCCAGAACGACCGCAGCGAACTGCTGTTCGTGATCACGGCCCACCTGGTCAAGCCGGAAGGCGAGGGTGCCGGGTGGGATGGCGCGGCGGCGGCGGCGGCCCAGGCGCGCTACCGCAAATCCTTCAGCGATCCGGCGCCGGACACGGGAGAGCGTAAATGAAGCGGCAGCGCGAACGCGGCGCGATCCTGATGCTGACGGCCTTCGTGCTGCCGCTGGCGATCGGCGTGTGCGGGCTGGCGCTGGAGCTGTCGATGGCTTTGCAGCGCCAGGGCCAGTTGCAACAGGTGGCCGACGCGGTGGCGCTGAGCGCAGCCCAGCAGCTCGATGGCACCGCAAGCGGGGTTTCAGGCGCGCTTGTTGCCGCCGGTGCGGCGGTGCTGAACCGCCGCGTGCGCGGCGTCGACCGCGTCGTGCTGAATCCCGCGGTGCTGTCGTTTGCCGCCGATCCGGCCGGCCCCTGGCTGGACGTCAGTGCAGCACAGGGGGCTCCCGGCGGGCTGCGTTATGCGCGCGCCGACATGGCCGGGCAGGGCGCCGCCTTCACCGTCCTGCCGGTTGCGTTCGGCCGCTTCCTGGGCGGCAGCGACGCCACCATGGTCGGCGCCCGCGCCGTGGCCGGCCCCAACAGCTTGCGCGTGCTGCCGCTGGCGATCTGCGCTCCGAGCAGCGTGGCGAGCGCCACCCGCTTCAACGGAGCCGGCCTGGACGAGCGCATCGATTACGGCTTGCGCCATGGCCTCACCTACAACCTGCTGGCCCTGAATCCGGCGCCGGGCGCCGGCAGCGGCGAGTACTTCCTGGTCGATCCTGCCAGCCCGCCCGGCAGCGTCGCGGTGCCGGCCAGCAGCGGCGACCCGCAGGTGGCGCCGTTCATGTGCGTCGGCAAGCTGGCATACCCCTCGCTGGCCGGCGCCCTTCACCTGCGCCGCAATGCCGGCTTCGGGTTGTGGCAGCAGCTCAATTCGCGCTTCGGAATTTACAGCGGCAGCGATGCCTGCGATCCCTACACCGCGCCGCCGGACAGCAATGTGCGCGAGTACCGCGGCACGCTGGCAAACTGGATGAGCAGCTACCCGCCGCAGGCCGCGGCCGCTGCCAGTACCCCGGGCACCGGCAAACCCCTGATGACAGTCGCCGACGGCAGCTATCCGCTGCCGGCTATCGCCCCGGCGCAGTACGGCGCGCTGTGGGCCTACGGGCCGGCCAGGCGGAGCAACAACAGTGCCTTCCTTTTCAGCCATTGGGCCAGCCTGTACCCGGCAACGCCGGCCTTCAGCAGCACCGGCACCAACTGGCCGGCGTCGGGCGCCTACAACAACACCGGCTTCAGGACGGCGCCCACGGGTTATCCGGGCCGCAAGGAGCGGCGCCTGCTGTATGTGCCGCTGCTGGCGTGCCCGCTCCCGGCCGGCGCCAATGTGGATGGCACGGTGCTGGCCGTGGCGCGCTTCTTCCTGACGGCGCAGGCCAGCGCGGCCGAAGTGCCGGGCGAGTTCGCCGGCATCCTCAGCGCCAAAGAACTGGCGGCGCTGGCGACCGACGTGGAGCTGCTGCGATGAGGCGCCTGCGTTGCCGCGGCGTTGCCGCCATCGAGGCTGCCCTGGTGATGGCGGGACTGGCGCCGTTGCTGGTGCTCGCGCTGAACATGGGACGGCTGGCCATCAATGGCGCCGCTGTGGACCGGGCTGCCAGCAATGCGGCGCGCTTTCTGTCTATCGTGCCGCTGGAAGTCCTGCGCGACGGCAGCCGGCGCACCGTGGCGCTGGACAGCGCGCACGCGCTGATCGACCAAACGCTGGCTGCCGCCGAAGTCGACGTCCAGACACTGCGCGTGGAATTCCTGTGCGATCCAGGCAATTGCAACGCGCTGCTGGCGACCGATACGCCGACCAAGATCGGCGTGCTGGTGAGCGTCGACAACCAGGCCATCGTCGACTTTGGCACTGTGCCGGTGACGCTGGCAGTGTATGCGGAGGTCGGCCGTGACGATTAAGCCCGCCCGCCGGCGCGGCAGCGCCACCGTCGAATTCGGCCTGGTGTGCGTGGTATTCATGCCCTTGCTGTTCGCCATGTTCGAGTATGGGCGTGTGCTGTTCCTGTGGAACACGCTGCCCGAAGTGACCCAGCGCGCGGCACGCGCGGCCGCCATCACGGACTTCAGCAACCCGGCGGCGATGCAGGCGCTGCGCCGGGCGGCGCTGTTCCGCGCTGACGATGGCGCGCTGCCGCTGGCGCCGAATGTCAGCAGCGCCGCCATCCGCATCGAATACCTGTGGCAGAACGCCGCCGGCGAACTGGCCCCGGTGCCCCTGCTGCCGGCCTGCCCAATGGCCAACCGCATCAATTGCGCACGCGATTCGCATGGCCCAAGCTGCATCAGCTTCGTGCGGGTCGGCTTGTGCGGCAGCGGCGCCGGTTGTGCGGCGCTGGCTTACGAGCCGTTGCTGCCAATGGTGCCGGTACCTGGGGTGATGCCGTCGTCCAGCGCGCTGGTGGCCGCCGAATCGCTTGGCTACACGCCGGGCCAGGCGCCTTGCCCCTGAACCTGCAAGCAAAGGAGGTCCCATGAAAGCGCTGTTGATCAGCAATGACGAGCGGTTGCAGGCGGAGCTGGCGGCACAGGGTTCGGCGCGCCTGCCGGCGCTGATGCTGGCGGCCACCCGGCGCGACCTGCGCGATGCGGTGGAGCGCTTGCTGCCGCAGCCGCCGGAGCTGGTGCTGTTCGATGCCAGCGAAGTGGCGCCGGTCCAGGCCGAGCTGCTGGAACCGCTGGCACGGCATTACCCCGACGCCTCGTTCATCCTGCTGACGCGCGCACCGCAGCACGAGCTGTTGATCCGCGCCATGCGTGTCGGCATGCGGGAAGTGCTGCACCTGCCGCTGGTGCACCGCGCCCTGCACGAAGCGCTGGACCGCGTCGAGATCGAACGCGGCGTGACGGCGGTGCGCGAGGGCAAGGCGCTGGCGTTCATCTCCTGCAAGGGCGGCAGCGGGGCCACCTTCCTGGCTACCAACTTCGGCTATGCGCTGGCGGCCCTGGCCGGGCGCAAGGTGCTGCTGCTCGACCTGCACGGCCAGTTCGGTGATGCCACGCTCTACGTGTCCGACCAGAAGCCGGCCATGACCCTGTCCGATATCTGCAGCCAGATCGGCCGCCTCGACCCGGCCTTCCTCGAATCCTGCCTGGTGCATGTGGCGCCCGGCTACGGCTTGCTGGCAGCGGCCGACGACCCGGCGCTGGCCACGCAAATGAAGCCGGACCACATCGACGCCATCTTGCGCGTGGCGCGCCAGCATTACGACTATGTGCTGCTGGACGTGGGGCGCCAGATCGATGCGCTGTCGTTGCGGGCGCTGGACCAGGCCGACGCCATCTATCCGGTGCTGCAGCTGGCGCTGCCCGATATCCGCGACGGGCGCCGCCTGCTCGACATCTTCCGCTCGCTGGGCTACCCGCAGGAGCGTACTCGCCTGATCGTCAACCGCTACGAGAAAGGCGGCAAGCTGCGCCTGGCCGACCTGGAACAGGCGCTGGGCGCCGACGTGCTGCACACGGTGCCCAACGATTACCTGTCCGCCACCGATTCGGTCAACCAGGGCATTCCATTGCTGCAGCTTGCGCGCAGCAGCCCGGTGGCGCGCAGCCTGGCCGAACTGGTGGAGGCGGTGACCGAGCGCCGCCTGCCCGAAAGCAAAGGCTTGTTCGACCGGCTGTTTGGCCGCGCCGAAACTTCGATGGGAGATTGACATGAGCTTGCGAGAACGCCTGGCCCTGGGCGACGATGGACAGCAGGCGCCGAGTGCCCCGGCCATGGCCGACGGCGCCTACCAGGAGCTGAAAAAGTCCATGCACCAGATGATCCTGGAACGCATCGACCTGGAACGGCTGAAACGCCTGACGCCGGAACAGTTCAAGCACGAACTGGCGCTGCTGGTGGCGCGCATCGTCGACGAGGAACGCATCGTGCTGAACCAGGGCGAGCGCCATAAGCTGGTGCTGGACATCCAGAACGAGATGCTGGGCTTCGGGCCGCTGGAACCTTTGCTGGCCGATCCCGGCGTGTCCGATATCCTGGTCAACACCCACGCCCAGGTGTACGTCGAGCGCACCGGCCGGCTGGAGCTGACCGGCATCAGCTTCCACGACAACATGCACCTGATGAAGATCATCGAGAAGATCGTCTCGCGCGTGGGCCGGCGCGTCGATGAATCGAGCCCGATGGTCGATGCGCGCTTGCCGGATGGTTCGCGCGTCAACGCCATCATCCCGCCGTTGGCGGTGGATGGTCCGATCCTGTCGATCCGCCGCTTCTCGGCGCAGCCGCTGTCGATGGAAAAGCTGCTGGAATTCAAGAGCCTGACGCCGCCCATGTCGGAAGTGCTGAAGGCGCTGGGGCAGGCGCGCCTGAACGTGCTGATTTCGGGCGGCACCGGCAGCGGCAAGACCACGCTGCTCAATGTGCTGTCCGGCTTCATTCCGGCCACCGAGCGCATCGTCACCATCGAAGACGCGGCCGAGCTGCAACTGCGCCAGCCGCACATCGTGCGCCTGGAAACGCGCCTGCCGAACGTGGAGGGCAAGGGCGAAGTGACGCAGCGCGCGCTGGTGCGCAATGCGCTGCGCATGCGGCCCGACCGCATCATCCTGGGCGAAGTGCGCGGAGCCGAGGCGATCGACATGCTGCAGGCGATGAACACCGGCCATGAGGGTTCCTTCGCCACCATCCATGCCAACTCGCCGCGCGACGCCTTGTCGCGGCTGGAGAGCATGGTCGGCATGGCGGGCGCCAACCTGGCGCCGCGCACCGCGCGCCAGCAGATCTGCTCCGCCATCACGGTGGTGATGCAGCTGTCGCGCCTGACCGACGGCACGCGCAAGCTGGTCAGCCTGCAGGAGGTCACCGGCATGGAGGGCGACACCGTGGCCATGCACGAGATCTTCCATTTCGAGCAGACCGGGGTGGATGCGCAGGGCAAGGTGCAGGGCCATTACTACGCCACCGGCGTGCGCCCGCGCTTTGCCGAACGCTTGCGCATGTTCGGGGTGCCGGTGCCGGACAGCGCCTTCGATCCCGGCCGGGTGTACGAATAGGGAGGCGGCCATGGATTTCGCCTGGACCGGTTTTTCCGTGCTGCTGTTCGCTGCCGTGATCTGCCTGTGCGAGGCGGTGTGGCTGTGGTGGAGCAGCACCCATGGCAACAGCGCGCAGCGCATCGCACGGCGCCTGCGGCTGATGTCGGGCCGCACCGACAGTGCTGGCGGCGGCATCAGCATCCTCAAGGAGCGCCGATACGCCAGGGCGGCGGCGCTGGACGCACTGCTGCGGCGCATCCCGCACCTCGGCGCGCTGGACCGGCTGCTGCTGCAGTCCGGCTTGGGCTGGCAGGTGGCGCGCTTCCTGCAAGTGCAGGCGGGCGCCGCGCTGGCGGGCTTGCTGCTGCCGGCCGTGCTGCACTTCCCGCCGCTGCCATCGCTCATTGCGGGCGCCCTGTCATTGGCGGCACCGGCCTTGCTGCTGCTGCGCGCGCGAGCCGCCCGTGTGCGCCGCATCGAGTCGCAGTTGCCGGAAGTGGCCGATTTCCTGGCACGCGGGCTGCGTGCCGGCCACTCCTTCGCCAATGTGATGCAGATGGCGGGCGATGAAGTGGCCGACCCGCTGGGCGGCGAGTTCCGCGCCGCCTACGAGGAAGTCAATTTCGGCGTCACCATGCAGGACGCCCTGCACAACCTGGCGGCGCGCGTCCCGCTGACCGACCTGCGCTACCTGGTGATCGCGGTGCTGATCCAGCGCGAATCGGGCGGTAACCTGGCGGAGTTACTGGACAATGTGTCGCGCATGACGCGCGCGCGCCTGCAGCTGCTGGCGCAAGTGCGGGTGATGTCGGCTGAGGGCCGCATGTCGGCCTGGATCCTGACCTTGATGCCGCTTGGCCTGATGGCGGCGATGCAGGTGACCAACCCGAAATACAGCGCGGTCTTGTGGCAGGACCCCAATGGGCAACGCATGCTGTGGTACGGTGCCTGCGCCATGGTGGCCGGGATGCTGTGGATGCGCCAGGTGATCAAGGTGCGGGTATGAGCGGCGCCGACATCCGTACCATCCTGTTCCTGCTGCTGGTGTTTGCCGTGGTGGCTGGGCTGGCGCTGTGGGCAATGCTGGCACTGTCCAGCGTGCCGTTGCGCGAGCGCCTGAGAACTTTCACCGCTTCTTCCGCAGCGGCGCCGGCACCCGGCCAGGGCGAATGGATTGAAAAAGTGTCGCGGGTGGCGGAGCCCTTCAGCCGCCTTTCGCTGCCGGAAGACGGCTGGGAGCAGTCGGCACTGCGCACGCGCTTCATGAATGCCGGCTGGCGCCATGCTGGCGCGCCAAAGCTGTACTTTGCTGCCAAGACCCTGCTGGCACTTGGCTTGCCGGCGCTGGCGGCGTCGCTGGCGGGACGCTACGGCCATTTGCTGCTGGTGCTGTTTGCCAGTGCGGCGATCGGTTATTACCTGCCGAACGGGGTATTGGCGCGTCGCGCTGAAATGCGGCAACGCGATATCTTCGAAAGCCTGCCCGACGCGCTGGACTTGCTGACCATCTGCGTCGAGGCGGGTCTGAGCATGGAACGCGCCCTGGCCAAAGTCGCCGGCGAGATCCACATCAAAAGCCTGGTGTTGGCACAGGAGTTGCAGCTCGTGCTGATGGAAATGCGCTCCGGCTTTTCCAAGGAACGCGCGCTGCGCAACCTGGCCTTGCGCAGCGGCGTGGAGGATGTGGACGCGCTGGTGGCGATGTTGGTGCAGGCGGAGCGCTTCGGCACCAGCATGGGTGACTCATTGCGTGTGCACGCGGACAACCTGCGCCGCAAGCGCGCCGTGGTGGCTCAGGAGGCGGCGGCCAAGGTGGCGCTCAAGCTTCTGTTCCCCCTGATCTTCTGCATTTTTCCGACGCTGTTGATCGTGCTGCTGGGACCTGCATCAATACAGATGAAAGCCGTATTCCATCCTGTTGCGCACAGCGCGCGTTAGGAGCTTGCCATGCGTAAGACGATTCTTGCTGCCGGGTTGGCGATGATGGCTGCGTGCAGCATGCCGCTACTGCCGCCGGCGCCCGTCATGTTGTCGGCCGCGCCGGCCGCTGCGCCAGCGCCGGCAGTGCTGGCCGGGGACGGACGCTATGACGAAGCCATTGCGCTGCTGGAACAGCGCGCGCGGCACACCCCTGGCGCGGCGCTGCTGGGCGAGCTTGGCTACGCGTACTACCTGGGCGGGCATCTGGAGCAGGCGCGGGCAGCGCTGGAGCGCGCCTGCCTGCTGGCGCCCTCTAGCCCGGTTGCCTGGGAGCGCCTGGCTGCGCTGATGGAGGCGAGCGGCGACAGCGGCCGTGCCCTGGAGGCGATGCGCCATGCGCGCCTATTGCGGGAACGGCAGGAAAGCGGGGTGCCCGACGACAAGGCCAGTGAAGCTGCCGGCAGCCTGTGGCCGGCTGGCATGGCACGCGTCGAGGTGCGCCAGCTCGGCGCAGGCCTGGTCGAAGTGGCGCGGCTCGAGCCGGCGGTGCGCGTGCCGCGTGCGGCTGGCATGGCAGCAGCGCCAACGCGGCTGGAAGTCAGTAACGGCAACGGCATCCGCGGCATGGCCGCCGCGGTGGCGCAGCGTTTGCGGGCGGAAGGGATGCAGGTCGTGCGCCTGACCAACACCATCCCCTTCAATGTGGCGGAGACGCGGGTCGAAGTCCGCGGCAGCGGCGAGCCGCAGCTGCGCATCGTGCTGGGCAGGGACGCGGGAATAAAAAAGCCGCCCGGGGTTAGCGGGCGGCAAGCACCGTGAAACAACACACAGTTGGTTGGGAAATCTTGGCTTCAGTTCCAGGACACGCTGCCCAGGCCGCGTGCGGTGGACTGGCGGTTGGCCGGATTGCCGTACACCGTTGCCGAACCCATGCCGGAGAGGCGCAGGTTGGCGGAAGTCTTGGCGTTGAAGGTGGCGCTGCCAAGGCCGGTCATGTCAGCGTCCACGCTTTCGCTTTGCAGTTGCTTCGCATCGAGGCTGCCGATGCCGCCCAGCTTGGCGTTCAGATGCTTGCTCTGGCCGGAAATCGCAATCTGGCCGGCGCCTTTCAGGTTCAGGTCGACCACGTCGGCCTGGGTGTCGCTGACGGTCATGCTGCCGACACCGGTCAGGCGCGCATCGACTTTCTTGAAGCGCGACGCCATGCTCACGGCACCGGCGCCTTCCAGGGAGAGGCGAACTTCATCGCCGTCGAATCCCTTCACTTCAGCCGAGCCCACGCCGGCGGAAACCAGCTCGCGCAGCTGCGGCAGCGTCAGTTCCGCTTTCAGGTTGCGCGGGCCGATGTGGATGCCGCGCATATTCTCGGTACCGATGCGGATGGTGTCGCCGTTCTGCGTCACCGTAATCTTTTGCAGGTAGCGCTTGTCGCCGGACAGCACCAATGCCGGTGCGCCTTGCTTCAGCTTCAGGTCTACCACGCCATCCAGCACTACTTTCACAGGGCGGCCGTCAACAGTGCGCGCTTCGGTGATGATCTCGTCGGCGCGGGCGGCGCCGCCTGCGGTGAACATCATTGCGGTCATCAGCGTGGCGGTGAAGAACTTTTTCATGTTGAGGCTCCGTGAAGGTGCGATGCGTTCGAATTACAGTGCGGCTTTTTCGGCAGCGGTCAGGCGCTTGGCGGTAACGGTCACCACTGGCATTGCCTTGGCTTGCGCCTTGGCGACTACGGCTGCCGGTGCGCTGTGTTTCAGCGGGGTAGCGGCAGTGGCGAAGCCGGTTGCGCTGATGACGGCAACTGCTGCGAGGAAGATGTATTCCATGTTTTTGGCGATGTTCATTTTGCTCTCCATTCGGTTGGGTTAAGTTCATTTCGCGTTTCGTTGATTGAACTATAGATATGTGCGGTGTCCAGCACTACCGGTGTGCGACGAAATGCAGAAATGGCGACCTGAAATGCAGGAAAGCCGGTGTGACGAAGGCGGATGACGGTGTGACGGGGGCCGTCGGCTCCTATGGAAAGGGCCGGTATACTGTCCAGCCATGAGAACCTTGCACTTTCTACGTATCCTCGGTGTCAGCGTGCTGGCATGGAGCGTCATCTGCCTGACCGGGGCCGCCTCCTCCTACGGCTCGCTATTGCAGCGCGGCGCCAATCCCTCCTATTGGGAGCTGCTGGGCGAATGGGGCGGTGCGCACGCCTTGATGGTGCTGTTCAGCGCCGTGCTGTACCTCGCCCTGGAGCGCTGGCCGCAGTCGCTGGCCAGCCCGCGCGGCATCGCCCGTACCTATCTTCTGGTGCTGCTGCTGTTCCTGCCGCTGGAATGCGCCTTCGTCTCGCTGCAGCAGGACCGCAGCTGGTTCGCCGTCTTTCTCGAGCTGACCTGGACCACCTTTACCTTCGTGACGGTAGCCGGCATCCGCATCTGGCAAATCCAGCGCGCGCGCGAAACCGACAACCTGACCTTGCGCCTGGAGCTGGAGCAGCAGCGCCTGGCCGCACTGCGCGGGCAGCTGGAACCGCACTTCCTGTTCAATGCCCTGAATGCGGTCAGCGCACTGGTGCGCATGGACGACAAGGGCGCTACCCTGAGCGCGATCAGCCGCCTCAGCGGTTTGCTGCGCTACGCCCAGGCGGCCGGCGCGCGCGATTGGGTCACGCTGGCGGAAGAGCTGCAGTTCGTGCGCGATTACCTGTCGCTGCAGTCGATGCGCTACGGGGACAGGCTGCAGGTGTCGATCGAAGGCGACAGCGGTGCGGTGCTGGCCGCCGACTGCCCGCCCTTGCTGTTGCAGCCCCTGGTCGAGAATGCGCTGCGCCATGACCTCGATTGCCACGACGGCGACAGCGACATCATGCTGCGTTTTGCGGAGCAGGGCGGCATGCTGCATATCCATATCAGCAATTCCGTGCACGAGGTGCCGCCCAATCCGGGCCTGGGCATGGGCTTGCGCAATATCGAAGCGCGCCTGCGCATCGCCTGTGGCAGCGGCGCCGGATTGCGCACCGCGCGTGGCGGCGGCCGCTTTGTCGCCGAAATCACCATGCCGATGTATTTCGCCGCATGAAGATCCGCGCCCTGATCGTCGACGACGAGGAACCCGGCCGCATCAACCTGCGTTACGGGCTTGCGCCGCATGAGGGTTGGCAACTGGTCGGGGAATGCGCCAGTGCCGCCGCGGCGCGCGCCGCCCTGGCCGGGCAGGAGGTGGACGTCGTTTTTCTCGATATCCAGATGCCGCAGGAAACCGGCCTGGCGCTGGCGCGCGAGCTGGCGCGGCGCGACGAGCCGCCGCTGGTGATTTTCGCCACCGCTTATAACGAGCACGCAATCGAAGCCTTTGAAGTACATGCCCTGGATTACCTGCTCAAGCCCTTCGACGACCAGCGCCTGGCGCAAGCCCTGGAGCGGGCTGCCGCCATGCTGGAGCAACGCCAGCGTGCCGCCTATGCCCGCGCCATGCGCGCCTTCGCGGAGCCGGCGGGGCAGGAGTATATGCAGCAGCTGAACGTGCGCTCGGTGGGCCGCATCGAATGCGTGCAGGTATCCGAAGTGCTGTGGATCGAGGCGGCGGGCAACTACGTCGAGCTACGACTGGCGCAGCGGCGCGTGCTGCACCGCGTGCCGCTGGCGCGGCTGGAGCAGCACCTGGACCCGGCCAGCTTCCTGCGCGTGCACCGGCGTGCGCTGGTGCGGGCGAGCGAAGTGGCGTCGCTGGAGCGCGACGCCGAGGGCGGCAGCCAACTGGTCCTGCGCTGCGGCGACCGGGTCCCGGTCAGCGAACGCCACCTGCCGGCGGTGAAGGCCCTGCTGGGCGCTTAAACCAGGGCGGCGATGGCCTGGCCCATTTCGGTGGTGGAGGCCGTGCCGCCCATGTCCGGCGTGCGCGGCCCTTGTACCAGCACGGTTTCGATCGCGCGCATGATGGTGTCGTGCGCCTGCGTGTAGCGGGCATCGCCGTTGCCGAGGAAGTCCAGCATCATGGCGCCGGACCAGATCATGGCGACCGGGTTGGCGATGTTCTTGCCGTAGATATCCGGCGCCGACCCGTGTACCGGCTCGAACAGCGAGGGCAGGGTGCGTTCCGGATTCAGGTTGGCCGACGGCGCAATGCCGATGGTGCCGGCGCAGGCCGGCCCAAGGTCGCTCAGGATGTCGCCGAACAGGTTGGACGCCACCACCACGTCGAATCGCTCGGGGCTCAGCACGAAGCGCGCCGCCAGGATGTCGACGTGGTACTGGTCCCAGCGCACGTCCGGGTAGTTGGCCGACATGGCTTTCACGCGCTCGTCCCAGTACGGCATGCTGATCGCGATGCCGTTCGATTTGGTGGCGGAGGTCAGGTGCTTCTTCGGGCGCGACTGCGCCAGGTCGAAGGCGAACTGCAGGATGCGGTCGACGCCCTTGCGGGTGAACACGGCTTCCTGCAGCACCACTTCGCGTTCGGTATTTTCGAACAGGCGTCCGCCGACGGCGGAATATTCGCCCTCGGTGTTTTCACGCACCACGTAGAAATCGATATCGCCGGGTTTTTTTCCTGCCAGCGGACAAGGCACGCCCGGCATCAGGCGCACCGGGCGCAGGTTCACGTACTGGTCGAATTCGCGGCGGAACTTGATCAGGGAGCCCCACAGGGAGATGTGGTCGGGCACCGCATCCGGCCAGCCGACCGCGCCGAAGTAGATCGCGTCGAAGCTTTTCAACTGGTCGAACCAGTCGGCCGGCATCATCTGGCCGTGCTGCATGTAATAGTCGCAGTTGGCCCATTCGAAAGTCGTGAATTCCAGCGGCAGGCCGTAACGCGCTGCGGCGGCCTGCAGGGTGCGCAAGCCTTCCGGCATCACTTCCTTGCCGATGCCGTCGCCGGCGATGACTGCAATGCGATGGCTGCTCACGCTGCCTCCTGTTCCTCGACCGGGGCGGCGCGCATCCACTGCACCAGTGGCCAGGCGTCCTTGAAGGCGCCCGCGATCATGCCCAGCAGCTCGTCCGGCTTGTTCAGCGGCAGCTTCACTTCCTGGTAGACAAAGAAGCTTTTCAGCTTGATGAATTCAATATGCTCATGCTCGGGGTCGAAGCCTTTCGGCGGGCGCTGCAGCTTGTGTTCTTCGGTGATCGAACCGTAGCGCGCCTTGAGTGCCTTGTTGGCCAATGCTTTCTTGAAGCCTGCGGCGTCGTTGACCATATGGTTGCGCAGCGCCTTCAGGCGGTGCGGCGGCGGAATGTACTCGCCGGCGCCGATGCCCAGCACGCCGTCGGGGCTGATCTGGAAATACCAGGTCGGGCCGCCCGCCATGCTCGGGCGGCGCATATCGTTGGGCGCGATGGCGGCCGAGAAGTGGGTCTTGTATGGGCTCTTGTCGTGGGCAAAGCGCACGTCGCGGTTGATGCGGAACATGGCCTTCTTCGGGTTGCAGAACTTGACCTGGGCGTCGAACTTGCCCAGCTCCGCGATCACCTGGGTCACCAGCTCCAGGAATTCCTCGCGCAGGATGTCGTAGCGCGGCTTGTTCATCACAAACCAGGGACGGTTATTGTTGTCGGACAGTTCCGTCAGGAAGCGGGTAAGGTCGCGCAGGTGCATATTATTTTTTGGCTGGGGGGCGTTTGCCCACGGTGAGTAGGAGGTCGCTTTCGCGGCTCTTGCGCAGGATGCGCATGGTCGACTGGCCGCCGGGCGAGAGCTGGGCGATCAGGTTCAGCATTTCATTGGTGTCCTTGACCGGCTTGCCGTCCACCGACAGCAGGATGTCGCCCGGCTTGATGCCGGCCTTGTCGGCCGGGCCGTTGCGCACCACGCCGGCGATGATGGCGCCCGAATCGCGGTCCAGGCCGAAGCTGTGCGCCAGCTCCGGCGTGATTTCCTGCGATTCGACGCCGATCCAGCCGCGTACCACGTGGCCATCTTTAATAATGGCGTCCAGCACATTGCGCGCGGTGCTGACCGGGATCGCAAAGCCGATGCCGACCGAGCCGCCGGTCTGGGAGTAAATCGCCGAATTAATGCCCAGCAAATTGCCCTGGGTGTCGATCAGGGCGCCGCCCGAGTTGCCGAAGTTGATGGCGGCATCGGTCTGGATGAAGTTTTCGAAATGGTTGATGTGCAGGTTATTGCGGCCCAGGGCGGAGATGATGCCCATGGTGACGGTCTGGCCGACGCCAAACGGGTTGCCGATGGCCAGTACCACGTCGCCCACCTTGGCCTGTTCGACCTGGCCCAGGGCGACCACTGGCAGCTTGTCCAGTTCGATGCGGACCACCGCCAAGTCGGTTTCCGGGTCGGTGCCGACCATCCTGGCAGCGGCTTTGCGGCCGTCCGGCAGCACCACCTGGATCTCGTCGGCCGCTTCCACCACGTGGTAATTGGTCAGGATATAGCCCTGCGGGCTGACGATGACGCCGGAACCCAGGCTGTTCTGGTCATCATCTTCGTCACGGTCGCCGAAGAAGCGCTTGAAAAAAGGATCGCGCGACAGCGGGTGGCGCTTGCGCACCGCCTTGGTGGTCAGGATATTGACGACGGCCGGCATGGCGCGGCCGGCCGCCGCGCGGTACGACCCGGGGGAAGGCGTGGCACTGGCGTCGGCCAGCACTGCCGTGTGAGCGGCGGCCGGCACCGGCTTGGTGGGCACGGCCGGCCGCTGTACGGCGGTGTATACAAAGAACAGTGCCAATGCGATGGTCACCGTTTGTGCAAACAATAACCAGAGTCTTCGCATGGCGGTATTGCTACAAAATGGGAGATAACTCCTATTTTCGCAAAGAATCGCGAATTTCGCGCAGCAGCACGATATCTTCTGAAGGTGGTACAGGTTCCGCCGCGGCGGCTGCCGGGGCTTCCTCGCGGCGCAGTTTGGCCACCAGGCGTACCATCTGGAAGATCACGAAGGCCAGGATGACGAAATTCAGCAGGATGGTGAAGAAATTGCCATAGGCGATCACCGCGCCCAGTTTCTTCGCCTCGGCCAGGGCCAGGTTGTGCGCCTGCCCGTTGAGAGGAATGTAATAGTTGGCGAAATCGAGGCCGCCCAGCAGCATGCCGATCGGCGGCATGATGACGTCGGTCACCAGGGAATCGACGATTTTGCCGAAGGCCGCGCCGATGATGACACCGACCGCCAGGTCGATGACATTGCCCTTCATGGCGAATTCTTTGAAGTCTTGCATCATTCCCATAGCATATTCTCCCCAAAAATTTATGGATTTGTATCAACTTTGCTGCAAATTTATCGAACGCGCAAGGGGCGCAACATTGGGATGGATTAGCTAATTGCAAGGTTTTGCTTTAAATCGCAACTTCACTCCTTTATAATTTAAGGTTGCTAGAAGCTTTGTTAACAATAAAGATTTTGGATTTTTGACTGATTGGGGTTTGTATGAGTAACGAGAAGCAGGTCGATTCGAGCCGTCGCGGTCTCCTCGTCGCAACGTGTGCGGCAGGTGGTGTGGTCGGTTTGGGTGCAACTGGCGCCCTGGTAAGCACGTTCCAGCCGTCCGAGCGTGCGAAGGCAGCTGGTGCACCGGTGGAAGTAGACATCTCAACGCTGCAGCCTGGCGAGAAGAAAATCGTGGAGTGGCGCGGCAAGCCGGTCTGGATCCTGAAGCGTACCCCGGAAATGGTGGCATCGCTGGCGAAAGACGAAGCCGATCTGGCCGATCCGAAATCTGAGCGTACCCCCGACGACCTGACCCCGGAATACGCCCGCAACCAACATCGCTCGATCAAGCCGGAAATCCTGGTGGCCGTGGGCATCTGCTCCCACCTGGGCTGCTCCCCATCGGACAAGCTGACCCCTGGCGCACAGCCATCGCTGCCTGACAACTGGGGCGGCGGCTTCCTGTGCCCATGCCACGGTTCGACCTTCGACCTGGCCGGCCGCGTATTCAAGAACAAGCCTGCTCCGGACAACCTGCAAGTGCCACGCCATATGTATCTGGGCGACAGCAAGCTGATCATCGGTAAAGACGAGAAAGGCGAGGCATAATCCATGGCCGCATTCAAGGAAACCAAATTCCCTGCCGACGCACCCGCCGCCAAGAAGCTGATGGGCTGGGTCGACGACCGCTTCCCTGCCACCAAGCTGTGGAACGACCAATGGGGCAAGTACTACGCTCCGAAAAACTTCAATTTCTGGTACATCTTCGGCTCCCTGGCCATGCTGGTCCTGGTGCTGCAGATCGTCACCGGTATCTTCCTGACCATGCACTACAAGCCGGACGCTACGATGACTGCCAGTGGCGTGCCTGTAGCCTTCGCATCGGTTGAATACATCATGCGCGAAGTGCCATGGGGCTGGCTGGTGCGTTATATGCACTCGACCGGCGCCTCGGCCTTCTTCATCATCGTGTACCTGCACATGACCCGCGGCCTGATGTACGGTTCCTACCGCAAACCACGTGAACTGATCTGGCTGTTCGGTTTCGCCATCTTCCTGTGCCTGATGGCCGAAGCATTCTTCGGCTACCTGCTGCCATGGGGCCAGATGTCGTACTGGGGCGCCCAGGTGATCGTCAACCTGTTCGGTGCCATCCCCCTGATCGGCCCTGACCTGTCGCTGTGGATCCGCGGCGACTACGTGGTGTCCGACGCGACCCTGAACCGCTTCTTCGCCTTCCACGTGATCGCCATCCCGCTGGTCCTGCTGGGCCTGGTGGCTGCCCACCTGATCGCGCTGCACGAAGTCGGCTCGTCCAACCCGGACGGCATCGAAGTGAAAGAAAACCTGGGCCCGGACGGCCACCCGGTCGATTCGATTCCTTCGCACCCGTACTACACCGTGCACGACCTGTTCGGCGTATCGATCTTCCTGACCATCTTCTCGGCTGTGGTGTTCTTCGCGCCTGAAATGGGCGGCTACTTCCTGGAGTACAACAACTTCCTGCCGGGCGATTCGATGAAGACCCCGCCGCACATTGCGCCGACCTGGTACTTCACCGCCTTCTACTCGGTGCTGCGCGCCACTACTTCGGACTTCCTGTGGGTGCTGATGGTGGGCATCGCTGCCTACACCGCCTTCCTGTGGATGAAGTCCAAGCTGCCGAGCATGGTCAAGGTCGCTGTCAGTGTGATCGCGCTGCTGATGATCGTCGGCATGCTGCCAGGCGCACTGGATGCGAAATTCTGGGGCGTGGTGTTCTTCGGCGGTTCCGTGGTGATCCTGGCCTTCCTGCCATGGCTCGACCACTCGCCGGTGAAATCGATTCGTTACCGTCCTGACTGGCACAAGTATGTTTACGCTGGCCTGGGCATCGCCTTCGTAGCCCTGGGCTACCTGGGCACCCAGCCACCGAGCCCAGTCGGCACGATCATCGCTCAGATTGCGACCCTGTACTACTTCAGCTTCTTCCTGCTGATGCCATGGTGGAGCGCGATGGGTACGTTCAAGAAGGTGCCGGACCGCGTTGTGTTCCACGCGCACTAATCGGACGACCAGAACGCTAAGCAAAGGACTAATAAATGATCTTTTCGAAGAAACTGCTGGCCCTCCTGGCCCTGGTACCAGTGCTGGCCTTCGCCAACGAAGGCGGCTTCCCACTGGAGAAGGCCCCGGACCGCTCGCACAATATGGCTGCCCTGCAAAACGGCGCCAAGCTGTTCGTGAACTACTGCCTGAACTGCCACAATGCGTCGTCCATGCGTTACAACCGCCTGCGCGACCTGGGCTTGAGCGAAGAGCAGATCAAGAACAACCTGCTGTTCACCGGCGAAAAAGTGGGCGAGATGATGACCACGGCCATGCCGGCCAAGGACGCCAAGGCCTGGTTCGGCACCGTGCCGCCTGACCTGTCCGTGATCGCTCGTGCCAAGGCTACGCCGTCGAACAGCGGCAGCGACTACCTGTACACCTACCTGCGCACCTTCTACAAGGACGACACCCGCCCGACCGGCTTCAACAACATGGTGTTGCCGAATGCGGCCATGCCACACGTGCTGTGGGAGCTGCAGGGCGTGCAGGCCGCCAAGTTTGAAGAAGTGGCTGACCCACACGAGCATGGCAAGAAGGTGCACAAGTTCGTCGGCTTCGAGCCAGTCACGAAGGGCAGCATGAGCAAGCTGGAATACGACACTGCCGTGGCCGACATCGTTGGCTACATGGAGTGGATGGCTGAGCCAGCCGCACAGAAGCGCAAGCAACTGGGCGTATGGGTCCTGATCTTCATGACGATCTTCGCTACCCTGGCATGGCGCCTCAACGCGTCGTACTGGAAAGAAGTCAAATAATCGCTTGCGCCGGTGATCCGGCGCGTGTTTGCGCCGCCTGCCAGGTGCGGGCGGCCCAACTGGGGTGAACCGTTCGCGGTCTCGCCCCCTTTGTTTCTAAGGAACTAGGAAAATGATGGTTCTCTATTCGGGCACTACCTGCCCATTCTCCCAGCGCTGCCGCCTGGTCCTGTTTGAAAAAGGCATGGACTTTGAAGTGCGCGACGTTGACCTGTTCAACAAGCCGGAAGACATTTCGACCATGAACCCGTACGGCCAGGTACCCATCCTGGTCGAGCGCGAACTGATTCTGTACGAATCGAATATCATCAATGAGTACATCGATGAGCGCTTCCCGCATCCGCAACTGATGCCGGCCGACCCGCTGATGCGCGCCCGTGCCCGCCTGATGCTGTTCAACTTCGAGAAAGAGCTGTTCGTTCACGTGCACACGCTGGAAAGCGAGCGCAACAAGACGAACGACAAGAGCCACGACAAGGCCCGCGCAGAAATCCGCGACCGCCTGACCACCCTGGCTCCGCTGTTCCTGAAGAACAAGTACATGCTGGGCGACGAGTTCTCCATGCTGGACGTGGCCGTGGCACCGCTGCTGTGGCGTCTGGACCACTACGGTATCGAGCTGTCGAAGACCGCAGCGCCGCTGATGAAGTACGCCGAGCGTATCTTCTCGCGCCCTGCCTACATCGAAGCGCTGACTCCGTCCGAGAAAGTAATGCGCCGTTAATAGCGGCCCCGGCGGCGCGCCTTTGCTTGCAATGCGCGCGCCGCACCATATAGTTTGAACATGTCAGAAATCTCCACCAAGCCCTACATGCTGCGCGCCATCTACGAATGGTGCACCGATTGCGGCTATACCCCCTACCTGGCGGTCAAGGTCGACGCAGCAACCCAGGTTCCGATGGAATACGTGCGGAAGGGCGAGATCGTCCTGAATATCAGCTTCGGCGCCACTTCCGGCCTGAAGATGGATAACGATGCGATCCACTTCCACGCCCGCTTTGGCGGCGTTTCGCGCGAAATCTACGTGCCAGTCAATAACGTGATGGCGATTTACGCCAACGAAAACGGCCAGGGCATGGCGTTTGAGCCGCTGCTGGGCCAGGCGACCGTAGCGAAAACGCCTGCGCCGGTCGAAGAAATTGCGCCAGTCCCGACCCTGTCTTCCGTGCCAAACGCCCCGGCGCCACGCAACGATGACGACAATGGACCGGACGATGGCGGCGAACCACCAAAGAAAGGTGGCCGTCCAACCCTCACGCGCATTAAATAGCGTATAATCGCGGCGAAAGTTTTACAGCCGGCTTAGCTCATCAGGTAGAGCAGTTGATTTGTAATCATCAGGTGGCGGGTTCGAGTCCTGCAGCCGGCACCAGCATCCCAAAAGCCCAGCCTTCACCGGCTGGGCTTTTTCTTTTAGAGGCTGGTCGCCGCACCACTGGGCCAGCAAGACCCTGGCGTCTTCCAGTGTCATGGCAGTCATCGCTTCCACAGATAATCCAACGAGTACCTGCCGGGGCCCTGGGCTACCAGGGGTAGCAGCAGGGCTGCCCAGCTCAAGTGGGTGGGCCAGGCTTGGGGATAGACGAAGATTTCGATGACGGCGGTCATGGCGAGCAGGCCGAGGGCGGCGAAGCGGGTGAACAGGCCGGCGACCAGCAGTAGCGGCAGGGCGTGTTCGGCGAAGGTTGCCAGCGGGGCAGCGACTTCGGGCGGGACCAGGGGCAGCATGTATTCATAGCGGAACAGGTCGACCGTTGAATCCTTCAACGTGAACCAGCCTTCGACCTTGGTGCGGCCGGAGAGGAAGAAGATGGCGGCGATGCCGAGCCGTGCGGCCAGCAGCTGGACCGATGCGGGCAGCAGGCGCGCGGCAAGGGCGTGGAGTGCCGTGATGCGGTTTGGGATCGCGCTTGCGGCGGCAGGCGATTGGGCGAAGTTGGTGTTCATGGTGGTCTCCGTTTTGTCAGGTGTCAGGTGCGCCATTTGCCTTGGCGCGCGAGCGTAGCGGCGGCATCGGCCATCTGCTGCGGTGTGGCGCCGGCAGCGAGGCCGATGGTGGGGACAGTCGTTGGCGCCGGGGCGCCGTCTGCCAGGACGAGGCCGATGATGCGGGTACGGCGCTGGCTTGCCGCGGCGCGCGCTGCCTGGGCGCCTTGGCCGGAGCCTATGAAGACTGCTTCCGGAATGTGCAGGCTGTCGATGAAGCCGAGCAGGTCATGGCCGAGCGCTGCGGCATTTGCTTCGCGCAGGGTTGGCAGCAGCACTCGGTAGCCTTGCGCTGCCAGCAGCGATGCCGTTTCGGTGTAGCTTTCGATCCTGTCGCCGGGATTGCGGGCGAGCACGATGGGACGGCCGTCGTCGGGTCCGGCGGCGTGATAGCTGAGGGCCGGCTGTGCGGCTGCGAAGGCGCGCAGGACCTCGGTGGCACTGTGGAATGGCAGCGCCGCGCCTGCGAGCGCCGGCGCGAAGGCAAGGCTTGCGCTGCCTGCCAGTCCGGCGATGGCGGAAAGCAGGAACAGGCGGCGGGTTTCATTCATTTTCAGCTCCGGTAATAAGTTCGCTACCAAGCCAGTCGGCCAGCATGGCGCCGGCACTGGCAATGCCCTGTTCTTCGCCAAGGCGCTCCACCAGCAAGGCACACAGGCCGACAAAGCTGCCGTCGCGCTGAAGATGCGTCAGCGCGACGTGCTCGATAGCGTCGAGCGCGCGCAGGCAGGAGACGAAGCCGCGCCGCCAGACCACGAGGCCGCCCGAAGCCGGCAGCATTTCGCTCTCGGGCGAGCCGCCGTCGCGCAGGGAGAACCACACCTCGGCGGAATTGGTTGTGGCGGTGCGCAGGCGCAGCGTCGGCGTCAGTTGCAGGCGGACGTGATCCCAGTCGACTGCGGCCAGTGCGTCGGCGGCAACTGGCGCAGCATCGCGGGCGATGAACGCTTGATCCAGCGCGTGCTCGATCCAGGCTAGCTCGTGCAAGTCCGGGTTGTCTGGAAAGAGCGCTTGCAGCGTGTCGCAGAAATCGTCGGCGTAGGCGTCCAGCGTCCAGGCATGGGGCGGGCGGCGCTTGATGTGCGCGGCGGCGGCGTGCAGGAAGGCTTCTTCGCCGATGAAGGCGCGCAGTTGCGGATAGCTTTCTTCAAGGCAGCCGACAAGCTGCGCGCGGTAGTTGTTCTGGTAGACGGCGCGGCCGGGCCCCGCTGGCACGCCTGCAACCGGCGTGGACTCAGCCAGCATGGCCTGGAAGTCGCCCTGGAGGTCGGCGAGGTTCATGCTGCCTCCTTGTGCGCGGCGATGTGGCGGGCGACATCCAGTTCTGCCAGCAGGTCGGCCAGCGGCGGGATATCGCCATCGCGTTCGATCATGGTGGCGACGGGGCCGCAACGCGCAATCGTCTGCTGGTACAGCGACCAAACAGCATCGTTGACGGCGCTGTCGTGCGTATCGATCAGCAGGCCGTCGCCCTGGCTATGGCCGGCGAGGTGGATCTGGCAAACGCGGTTCATCGGTACGCCGCGCAGGAAATCGAGCGGATCGAAACCGTGGTTGCTGGCGCTGACGAAGACATTGTTCACGTCCAGCAGCAGGCCGCAGCCGGTTCGCTTGGCCATGGCGGCAATAAACTCCCACTCCGTCATGGTGGATTCGGCGTATGCCAGGTAGCTTGAAGGGTTTTCGACCAGCATGGTGCGACCCAGCGCTTCCTGCGCCTGGTCGATGTTGTTGCAGATGATGTTGAGCGCCTCCTGCGTGTAAGGCAGTGGCAGCAGGTCGTGCGAATTGAAGTGGCCGATGCGCGACCAGCTCAGGTGGTCGGAGACGAACATTGGCTCGATCTCCTGCACCAGGTCGCACAGGCGGGCCAGGTAGTCCGGCCGCAAGCCGTCGGCCGAACCGAGCGACATCGACACACCATGCAGCACCACGGGATGCTTTTCCCTCACGCGGCGCAGGATGTCGCGCGGCTGGCCGCCGGCGACCATGAAGTTCTCCGAGATCACTTCGACGAAATCCACGTCAACGTCGCCTTCGAGGAAATCGCGGTAGTGTTCGCGGCGCAGGCCGAGGCCAAAGCGATTGGCGTGCATGGTGTGCCTCCGTCGGGTTTTACTTGGCTTCGGTCAGGGAGCCGCCCAGTGCTTTGCACTCGGTCGGGGTCTTCACCAGCACGCCCTGGCCTTTGCATTGGTTCAGACCCTTGCAGTCGTTCTTGGCGGTGGCGCACAGGCTGGTGCCCTTGCAGGTGTTGATGCCGTAGCAGCGGCCCGGTTCTTCCTTCACTTTTTCCGCGGCGAAGGACGGTGCCGACAGGGAAGCCAGTGCGATCAGGGCGGCGGCGCTGGCCAGGCCAGCGCGGGTTTTGGTAGCGATGCTCATGGTGTATCTCCTTTGGTTGAGGTGGGACTTACAGGACGCTGAGGGCAGCGTCTTCGATGACTTTCGCGACCGCTTCCGGCTGCGAAATTTGAACTGCATGGCTTGCTGCAATTTCAGTGACCTTGGCGCCGGCGCGCTTGTACATCCAGCGCTGCAGCTCCGGGTTCACCAGGCGGTCTTGCGTGGCGACGATGCCGAAGCTGGGTTTCTGGTGCCATGTGGCGAACCAGCTTGGTGTTCCCATCAGCACATTGCTGACCGGGACCTGCGAGGCCGCCATGAAGCCGACGCGGTTCGGCGTCAGGTCGGCGGCCAGGTCGGCGTGGAAACGTGCAGCGTCGTAGAACTGGAAACCCGCGCGGTCCGGCTTCACACCTTCGCCGGCGCCGGGCATCGACGACAGCAGCTGCTGCGAGGTCTCGCCGACTTCGGGCATCAGCGCCGCCACATACACCAGTGCTTTCACCTTGTCGCCGGTGGCGACGTTCGAGATCACCGCGCCGCCGATGCCATTGCCGACCACGATGACGCTGCCGAACTGCTGGAAGATCGCCTTGCGGGCGATGGCAATGTCGTCATCAAGCGAGGTGTGGGGCAGTTGGGCGACGGTGACGTTGAAGCCCTTCAATCGCAGCGTGTCGTGCACCACGCGCCAGCTGGAGGCGTCAATGAAGGCGCCCGGCACAATCACGATGTTCCTGGCGGTTGGCTGGGCGGCAGGTGCTGCGGCGTGTGCCGCGCCCGCAAGGCTGGCGGCCAGCGCGATCGCCGATGCAATTGCGCGCTTCATCACTTCGCCTTCAGCGAGCCGTAGCCCTTAGGGGTTTTGATGGTGGTGCAGGTACCTTTTTCGACCAGTACCCAGGCGTCGCCCTGGTAGTCGACTTTGGCGGTGGCGGCACATGAAGTGCCCGGGCCCGCGGCGCAGTCGTTATGGCCGGCTTTCGCCACGCCATAGCACTTCTCCATTTCCTTCTTGGGTTCTGCGGCGTGTGCGGAGGAGGTGCAAAGTGCAATCGCCAGGGTGGCTGCCAGTCCTGCGTAAGTGGTTTTCATAATCTTGGTCTCCTTGGTTAAGGTGTGACCAGATTACGGGGGCAGTGTGTATCGCTTTTGTCGAGAGCTCATGGGAAGTGTATCTGGCACGGGGCCAGATACACTGGGATACAAAAATGTCTACGGCAGGGTGCTGACGTCGACCGTTGGCGCCTGTCCGGTGGCTGGACGGGTGAAGTTCTGGTTGATCGGCACATTCGGGCTGAAGAAGCCGCCATTGCGCAGGTAGAACCTGCCGTTTTGCAAGCCGCCCGCGTAGTCCATGCGCTGGGCATCGGCAGCGGTAGCGTCGCCGGTGAAGCGCGCCGTTAGCAGCTCGGTCCAGCTGCCGCTGGTGCTGCGTGCCCATTGGTTGTTGAACTGTACGCTGCGGCCAAGGTAGCCGTTGCTGTCGATGAAGTTCTCCAGGAAGGAATACACGCCGGCATGGTAAGTGGTGGTGGCAGGACGCTTCCAGGTGGCGATCAAGCGCCAGGTGTTGGCCTCCGGTGCATAGAACCAGGCTGAGAAGTCGGTGCCGCCAGCGCCATCCGGCAAGGTGCGGGTGATGAAGCGATAGGTATTGCCAGCCACCCAGTTGTACAGCAGGTAGGACTGGCCGCCTGTGCCTTCGCCGCCAAAGGTGTTGTCGACCACATTGGGGCCTTTGCGTACCAAGGTGGTCTTGGCGCCGCTGTCGGCGTCCCACACCGAGAACAGCACGCGGCGTTCGGTCGGCCCGTTGACCTGGATGCCGAAGTAGCCGCCGTTGAAGCCGTTCGCCATGAAGTAGGAGCCGATCTTGTCTTCGCCAAGCGGCACGGTCAGCTCGTTGTAGAAGTACTCGGTGTTGGCCGGCACCGTATAACCCATGTGGACCGATGGGCCGCGGCGCGACCAGTAATAGTTGGCGGCGTCGTTGGCGTAGTGGAGCGGCGTGGTAGTGTTGACGCGCAGCGCCGATACCTGGCCGAAGTAGGTGCCGGACTTGCTGATGCCCTGCAGGTCAACCCGTACATAACCGGCGGCGGGCACGTTGATGGTGCCGATGGCGTAAGTCTTGGTTCTGCCTTTGGCGAGCGTAACGTCAAATGGCGTGCCGTTGGCGGTGACGCGGATCTTGCTGGATTTGCTGCCGCTCAGGCTTGCCTCCAAAGACAGCGTGGCATTGCCTGCGGCCGACATGTGAAACCAGACGCTGGTGACCGCATTGGCGCTGGTCCAATTGGTCAAGCCGTTGTTGTTGATGACTTCCGTCGAGCCGGCATCGGTGCGGGTGACAAAGCCGTTGCCGGCCAGTGCGACCACGGCGTCGCCGCTTGCGGCCGACTGGCCTGCGAAGGCTGTTACAGCGGAAAACGCAAGGATTAATAGCGAAATTCTTCGTTTCATCTCCATATCCTTTCAAATTGTTTGCAATGCGAAAGGTAAACTACGATGAATCGAAAGCAAACGCAACTGATTTTGCGGCAAAGATTGGGCCGGCCGCATGCGGCCAGACTTGCCATGCTGCGCTGGCGCTGGCGCTGGCTTAGTTGCGCAGGGCGCTAATGGCTTGCTGCAGGCGGGCGCTGTCCAAGCGTATGGCCAGCTTGCGGCCCTGCTCGCGCATGCGCTCGAACGCTTCATCGAGTTCCGCCGCGCTGGGCTGCAGCGGCGCCAGCGAACGGGCCAGCTTGGGCAGGATGCCGCGCTGCAGGAAGCGTTCTCCCATCTGGCTCAATTGCCAGGCTACGGCGGCCAGGCTGAGGAAGAAGGCGATGATGAAGCCGGTGTCCATGTTTTCCGGTGCCTGCTGGCGCAGGGCCGCGAGTACCAGGGTGCAGAACGCGAATGCACCGCCGATGGCCCACCATACTTCGCGGTCGAGGCGGGTGGTTGCTTCGAACTCGTCGAGCGCATCGGCTTGCAGGCGCAGCGCGGCATCGATCTGGCGGCGGCGTTCGGACTCGTCGAGCAGCAAAGGCGCTTCGCGCAGGCGTGCTGCCGCGGCCAGTGCATCGGCATGGCGGATCGACAAATGGGGATTGGTGGACTGCTCCAGTTGCGCCAGCGGAAGCTGCTCGGCGCTTAACCGGGTGTAGTGTCCGACTTCCATTGGCAGCACCATGCCGCAATCGCAGCACGTGCGCTGGTATCCGGCCAGCTCGCCTTTGGAAACGGTGACGTAGTACACATGCCAGGCCATGCCGATGCGTTGCACGGAGAACGCACGGGATGCCCGGCAAACGGGGCAGAAATCGGCCACGTAACCGGCGTGGGTATAGACCGCCTTCCTGCCCCAGACGAAAATCATGCGTGCTTGTGGTGAGTGGTTGCCTTGGCGGTCTTGTGATGCGCGGCGGTTTTCTTCTTGGCCACGTGGTGCTTGGTCGTGGTCGATGCGGTCTTGTGATGGGTGGCGGTGCTCTTGGCGTGGGTGGTGCTTGCAAAAGCAGGCACGGTCAGCGCGAGGGCCAGGCTGGCAACGATCAGGTGTTTCATGCGGTATCTCCGAGGGCGGCAATGGCGTGCCGGTTCGCACAGCCATTATAGGCTCCGCCCTCGTCGTTTTTCTATAGGCACAAACCGTAAGGGATGCCCTTTGGCGTCAGCCGAAATGGCGGCGCATCAGGGCACGCGCCTGGCGCGCACTATGCTCGACCGTCTCGAAGTTCAAGGCCCCGCCCGCGTAATACACGCGGCCCTGGCCCTGCAAGGCGTCGATGCGTTCGAAGTAGCCGGCATCCAGGGCTGCGCCATCGACGTGGGGGAAGTAATCCCACTCCTGCTGCATGACGACGCGCGCCAGCGTTCCGCCCTGGGCAGCAATGTCGCCTGCCAGCAGCTCGCGCAGCTCGCCGGTGCTGGCCGCGTCCCCGGCCAATTGCCAGCCCAGGTACATAGGCTGGGCCGGATTGCGGTTGGCCCAGGCATTCATATGGCCGATGCGTTCGGGGCGCTCGTTCTGGTGCAGGAACAGGAATTCCCCGCCGGGCAGGCCGTTGGCGGCAAAGGCGCTGACCAGGTAGCGGTTGCTGCGCAATTGCGCGAACATGGTTGTGGCTTCGCTGCCGGCCGGCAGGAAGCTGCCGGCCGTGTGCAGCGGCGTGGCCACCACTACCGCATCGAAGCTGTGCTGGTCGCGGCCATTGATGGTGAGCTGCACCGGGCGTCCCTGCTGGCTGTCGAGCGACGTCACCGCGGCGCCGAGGCGGACATCGAGTTCGCGCGCCAGGGCTTTCCACAAGCCCTGGAAGCCTTGCGGGAAGACGTGGAACCTGCCCGGCGCGAGGCCGCCCTGGCCGTCGGGCCGGAACAGCCACGGGATCAGTTTCATGAAATACAGTGCCGGAACGGTTTCGTAGTAGCCGTAGCCGAAGCCCACCAGGGCGCCGCGCGCCAGCTCGGCCACCGGGGTGAAGCCGTGGCTGGCGGCGAAGCGGTCAAACGGCTCGTGCAGTGCGCGCGGCATGCCGGCCAGGGTATCGTAGCGCACCATCGCGTAGCGCTCCAGCGCCGCGCCATAATTGACGATCGCTTGCCGGATCTGGTCCGCGCTGTAGCGGCTGGCCAGGAAGGACGTGGCATCGTGCCGTACGCCCTGCTCATCGAGGAAGCGCTGCTCCACCGGGTAGGGCGCGAGCGCGACGCCGAGGCGCTGCGCCAGTCCCAGCACCAGTTCGCATTCGGCGGAGGCGATGACGGCACCCAGCTCCAGCGGCCCGGCGGGCGTCTGCGCGGTGCATACCTTGCCGCCTACGCGCGACTCCTGTTCGAACACGGTGACTTTTTTATAGCCCAGCTGGCGCAGGGTGTCGGCGGCGGTCAGCCCTGCCGGGCCGGCGCCGATGACGGCGATCGATTGTATGGTTTCCATTCTTTTTCCGGTTCAGGCCCGCATCAGGCGGTCGGCTTCGATCCAGGCCGTGACCGAGCGCGGGAAGGCCGGCGAAGCCGGATCCACGCCCAGTACTGCGCACATTTCATTGCTGCCCACCACACCGAAGGGACCGACAATGCCGCCCTTGGTGTGGCCGACTGCCATCACTTCCCCGTCGCGCACGAACTCGAAACGGATATAGGTCCAGCGCTCGTCCCAGCACAGGGCGCAGAAGCGCAGGGTATAGCGGCGGAACGGTTTGAGCCCGCGGCGGAAGGCAATCATCGAGCCGCCCAGCATCGGGCGCCAACCGCGTTTGAGGGCCGGTTGCATGAAGCCGGCGCGGGTCATGTATTCGACCAGCGCCAGGTCGATGATGGTCATGTAGCGGCCATTGTTCATATGGCCGTTCAGGTCCAGGTCATTGGGCAGCACGGTGAGCTGCATCTCGATCATGTCGCCGACCTGGATCGCGGGCTTGAAGCAGGCCCGCAGCCAGACCAGCAAGAGGCGGAAATACAGGTTCATCGTGCAGCGGCGGCAGTGGCGGCAGCGGGTTGGCGCATGCGGCTGGCAACGTGGCGCAGCGCCTGCTGGGTTTCCGGCTGCAGGAAGGCGTCGACGAATTCGTCGAGTGGCAGCGCATCGACGTCGGCAAACACGTCGCGCAGGTCGCGGCGGGCGATGGCGCGCGTGTTGACCAGGGCGTGCGGCGGCACCGACAGCAGCTCCTGCAGGCGCTCGCGCGTGCGTGCCACTACTTGCGCAGGTTCGGCCAGTTCGTCCACCAGGTTCACTTCCAGCGCCTGCTGCGGCGACAGCATGCGGCCGAACACCAGCAGCCGTTCCGCCTGCAGGGCGCCCACCACGCGGCGCACCGCGACCTGGAAGCAGTCCGGCAGCGCCACGCCGACCCGCACTTCGTTCAGGCCGACCTGCCACGGGCCTTGCGCCATCACGCGGTAGTCGCAGAACACGGCCAGCAGGGCGCCAGCTGCCATGCAGTGGCCGGTGATGGCGGCGAAAATCGGCTGGCGCGACAGCGCCATTTCGGACGCCAGCAGGAATACCTGCTGCCAGTATTCGCGCACGGCCGCATGGTCGCCGCCGACCAGTGCGGCCAGGTCTACGCCGGAGGAAAATACGCCCGGTGCACCGGACAGGATGATGCCGCGCTGGCCGGCGCCGTCGGCCTGGGCCAGTGCATGGCGCAGGGATTTCAGCACGCCTACGTCGATCAGGTTGACCGGGGGCCGGGCGATGCGCAATTCCGTAATGCCGGAATCGTGGGGAATGATATCGATCATGCTTGCTCCAGATTCTTCTTGAAACGGCGACAGCCGTCCCTGGCGCGCACTGCGCCATGGAAGCTGCCGTCCAGGGATGAAGGGGCTTACTGCTTGATGATGTTGTGCTTCAGGCACCACTCGCGCACGTCGCGGAAGCGGGCTTCATTCAGGCGCTGGTTGTTCGGCGAGTTGCGCACTTCGCGGATCTTGTCGGCGTCGCCCGGCTTGATCGGGAAGTCGAAGGATGCGTGCAGCGCGATTTCCGGCATGTAGGTGTATTCGTCCAGCAGGAAACCGTATCCCTTCTGGAAGAACTCGCACATCTCGGCCATTTCTTCCTTCGGCGCGGCCTCGAAGTAGTTTTCGCAGATGGTCTTGGCGAAGGCAATGTGGCGCACTTCCTCCAGGTGGTGCTCCTTGAACATCTTGCGCGTCAGCGGGTCGATGCCGTCGGTCTGGGTCTGGAAGATCGAGTTCAGTTCCGCGAACCATTCGATCAGCAAGTTCCAGCAGATGCCGTACACCGGATGCTTGCCGGCCAGCTGGCGCTCGAACAGGGAGTAGTTGGGGATGTTTTCCGGATGGCTCCACAGGCGCAGGTTGGCCTTGTCCAGGTAGCGGCGGAACATCAGCGTGTGCACGATCTCCTCGCGCGAGAACACCATCAGGTATTCGCGCACGTCGTCGCTCAGCACGCCGTGGTATTGATTGACGTAGCCGACGTACAGTTCGGGCAGGGTCTGTTCCAGCCAGATGAAGTAGGACACGTCGCGGCCGGTCTCCAGCCACAGGACTTCATTGCGCTGCGCCTCGGTCAGAGCGTCCCAGTAGGGAGTGCCGTAGATCCAGCTCGATTCGGCCACTTTGGGCGGCTTGGAAAAGTCGATGCCGGTTTCCCAGTCGACCACCTGGTCGAGGAACAGCAGCTTGCGGTGCGAGGCGTTGATCAGCGTGCGCACGGTCTTCTGGCGCTTCTCATCGAGCACGATGGGGTTGGTTTTAGGTTGGCTTACTGCGGCAATACTGGCTTCCATACTTAACTCCTGTTATTGAGATGTTCGGGGCAGTACAGGGAATGCAGCAAAAACTTACGCCGCGACCTTTTCGTCGCGCAGCTCGCGGCGCAGGATCTTGCCCACATTGGTTTTGGGCAGGGCGTCGCGGAACTCGATGTATTTCGGTTTTTTGTAAGCGGTCAACTGCTGTTTGCAGTAGTCCATCAGCTGCTCGCTGGTGAGCGATTGGTGTTTACGCACCACGAACAGCTTGACGGCTTCGCCCGAACCGGCGTCGGGTACGCCGATGCAGGCGCATTCGAGCACCAGCGGGTGGGCAGCCACCACGCCTTCCACTTCATTGGGGTAAACGTTGAATCCGGAGACCAGGATCATGTCCTTCTTGCGGTCGACAATGCGGACATAACCCTGTTCATCCATGATGCCGATATCGCCCGACTTGAAGTAGCCGGATGGCGTCATGACCTTGGCGGTTTCGTCCGGCCGCTGCCAGTAGCCGGCCATCACCTGCGGGCCGCGGATGGCGATTTCGCCGGCCTGGCCGAAGGGCAGGGGATTGCCGTCGTCGTCGACGATCGCCACTTCGGTCGAAGGCACCGGCAGGCCGATGGTGCCGCTGAAACCATTCTGGTCGGGACGGCACAGCGTGGCCGTCGGCGACGTCTCCGACAGGCCGTAGCCCTCGAGGATCGGGCTGCCGGTCGCGGCCAGCCAGCGCTCGCTGACCACCTGCTGCACCGCCATGCCGCCACCCAGCGTGATGCGCAGGCCGGAGAAGTCGACCCGCGCCAGGCCGGGCTGGTTCAGCAAGGCGTTGAACAGCGTGTTCACGCCGGGGAAGAAGTTGACGCGGTACTTGGCCAGTTCCTTGACGAAGCCCGCCATGTCGCGCGGATTGGGCACCAGCAAGTTCATCGCGCCCCAGCGCGCGCCCATCAGCATGCAGGCGTTCAGCGCCAGGATGTGGTACAGCGGCAGTGCGCATACCGTCACCACCTGCTGGTCTTTGGCCGCATTGAGCAGGGCCGGTCCGGCCCACGCATCGTTCTGCAGCATATTGGCAATCACGTTGCGATGGCTGAGGGTGGCGCCTTTGGACAAGCCCGTGGTGCCGCCCGTGTATTGCAGGAAGGCGATGTCGTCGTGACCCAGCTCCATCGGGCGCAGTTTGCGCAGCGCGCCCTGGCGCAAGGCTTCGCGGAACGGCACGGCGCCCGGCAGGCTGAATGGCGGCACCATTTTCTTCACTTTGCGCACCACGAAGTTGACCAGCATGCCCTTGGCAAAGCCCAGCATATCGCCCATGCTGGCCACCACCACGTGCTTCACGCTGGTACGCGGCAGCACTTTTTCCGCCGTGGTGGCGAAGTTCTCGAGGAGGATGATGGCTTCCGCGCCGGAATCGGCCAGCTGGTGTTCCAGTTCGCGCGCGGTGTAGAGAGGATTGACGTTCACCACGGTGCAGCCGGCGCGCAGGATGGCCGCCACCGCGACCGGGTATTGCAGCACATTGGGCATCATCACGGCCACGCGGGCGCCTTTGTCCAGTCCACGCTGCTGCAGCCAGGCGGCCAGGTTGCGCGAGTGCTGGTCCCATTCGCGGTAGCTCATGAAACTGTCCATGCAGGCGTAAGCCTTGCGCTCGGCGAATTTGGCGAAGGATTCCTCCAGCAGGTGCGGCAGGGAGCGATACAGGCCGGGATCGATGGTGGCCGGAATGCCATCGGGATAGGACTTGAGCCAGACTTTATCGGTATTCATTGTTTGCTTGTCTCCTCTCTCATGCGCATCAAAGCGTGCGTCTTGTCATCGGCGCCGGGGCCGGCCACCGTATCGATTTGCGCCGGCGCCAGGTCGCGCCCATCGGCGGCGCGGATGCCGACGCCGGCCACGGGCAGTCCCGTCTCGCGCTCCACCAGCGTCATGCGCGGACCGGCCGGATGGGGGACCCATTGCTCGCCCCACACCGTCATCGCGGCCAGGATGGGATAGAGCGAATGGCCCTTCGGGGTCAGGCGGTAGTGGACGATGCGGGCATCCTCATTGCATGGCTGGCGCAGCAGGATGCCGTTTTCCACCAGCTTGCCCAGGCGGCGCGACAGGATGTTGGTGCTGATGCCGAGGTGGCGCTGGAAATCCTGGAAGCGGCTCATGCCGCAGAAGGCGTTGCGCAGGATGACGAAAGTCCACCATTCGCCGACCTGTTCCAGGGTCTGGGCGATGGGGCAATTCATCCCGGCAAACGATCCTTTGCTCATTGGCTTCCATTTTGGTAGTAAATATATAACATTTACTCTATTGAAATCGCTTGCGTAAAACAAGCGAATTTTCTAGAACGGTCGCTCTATTTTTCTGCGCTGCAACACATCGCACCGTTGTTATTTCCGCCATTTATCGTTAGTCTGTTTGCACAATTACCAACTCTCACGGAGCTGACAATGCAAAAACTGGGTGCGGAATTCTTCGGTACGTTCTGGCTGGTCCTGGGCGGCTGCGGCAGCGCGGTGCTGGCGGCGGCATTCCCCGGCGTGGGGATCGGCTTGCATGGTGTGTCGCTGGCGTTCGGCCTGACGGTACTGACCATGGCCTTCGCCATCGGGCATATTTCGGGCTGCCACCTGAATCCTGCCGTGTCGGTCGGCCTGTGGCTGGGCGGCCGCTTTCCGGCCAAGGACTTGCCGGGCTATATCGTGGCCCAGGTGCTGGGCGGTATCGCGGCAGGCGGCGTGCTGTACCTGATCGCCAGCGGCAAGGCCGGCTTCGATGTTGCCGCCGGCTTCGCCTCCAATGGCTATGGCGAGCATTCGCCGGGCGGTTACAGCCTGCTGGCGGCGCTGGTGACGGAAGTGGTGATGACGGCGTTCTTCCTGGTGGTGATCCTGGGCGCGACCGACAAGCGTGCACCGGCCGGCTTGGCACCGATCGCCATCGGCCTGTGCCTGACCCTGATCCACCTGATTTCGATCCCGGTCACCAATACCTCGGTCAACCCGGCGCGCAGCACGGGCGTCGCGTTGTACGTCGGCGGCTGGGCCGTGGCGCAGTTGTGGCTGTTCTGGGTCGCACCGATCATCGGCGCCGGCGTCGGTGCCGGCATTTACCGTTTCATCGGCGGCGAACAGAAATAAGGCTGCTGGCGCCTGCTGCTATCATTGGCATTCTCCAGGGAGGGTATATGGCGCTACCACATGCATCATCCGGGCAAGTGGTCCGGATCAGCCGCGAGGCCGCTGAAAGCCTGTCGCAGTTTTCTTCCATTGCACTGGCCAAGACGGAACAGCTCGAATTGATCCGCATGACGGTGCCTGCCGGCCGGGTCTTGCCGGAACACGCGGTGCGCGGCCAGATCACGCTGCAATGCCTGGAAGGGGAAGTGTCGTTCGATGCCCATGGCCGCACCACCATCCTGCGTGCGGGCGAGCTGCTGTACCTGGAGGGCGGCGCGCCCCATTCACTGCAGGCGAACGCCGACTCCCTGCTGCTGCTGACTATTTTGCTGCCGGATTGAAGCTTTCGTAGCGGGGGTCGCGCGCCAGCAGGCCCTGCACCAGGTCAGCCGGATGCAGGCCGTCGAACAGCACGCTGGCGACCGCATTCGTGATCGGCATTTCCACGCCCAGGCGGCGCGCCAGTTCGCGGACCGCTTTCGCGCACGGCACGCCTTCTGCCACATGGCCCAGTTCATTGACCACGGTGTCCAGCGACTTGCCTTGCGCCAGGCCGAGGCCCACGCGGCGGTTGCGCGACAGGTCGCCGGTGCAGGTCAGGATCAGGTCGCCCATGCCGGTCAGTCCCATGAAGGTTTCGACATTGCCGCCCAGCGCGGTGCCGAGGCGCGTGATTTCGGCCAGGCCGCGTGTGATCAGCGCGGCGCGCGCGTTCAGGCCCAGGCCCATGCCGTCGGCCACGCCGGTGGCGATGGCCAGCACGTTCTTCACTGCGCCGCCCACTTCCACGCCGACCAGGTCTTCGCTGGAGTAGACGCGCATGGTGCCGCCATGTACCGCGCCCACGACCAGCTCGCACAGGGCGGCGTCGCTGGAGGCGATGGTCAAGGCGCAAGGCAGGCCTTTGGCGACTTCCTGCGCGAACGATGGGCCGGACAGGGCGCCGGCCGGCACGCCGTCGCCCAGCACTTCGCGCGCGATCTGGTGCGGCAGCATGCCGGTGTCGTATTCGAAGCCTTTGCACAGCCAGACGATATTCGGAATCGGCTTGCCCTTGAGCGATTGCAGCAGCGGGCGCAGGCCGGCTACCGGGCAGGCGGCAATCAGCAGGCCATCCTGGCCTGCATGAGCCACGGCGGCGTCGAAATCGGCGCTGACCTGCAGCGCGGGCGGGAACGGATAGCCTTTCAGGTAGTGGCTGTTGTCGCGCGTGGCGGCCATTTCAGCCATGGCTGCCGCATCGCGGCCCCACAGCACCACGTCGTGGCGCGCGGCGACGGCGATGGCGACCGCAGTGCCCCAGGCACCGGCGCCCAGCACGCTGATCTTGCGTTTGCTTTCTTGCGGCATCTTGCTCAATTACCCCAGATATCGTTGCTGCGCACATAGCCCACCAGGCCATCGCGGTGCTTGACCTTGGTCCAGCCATTGGCGACTGCTTCGGTCATTTCCAGCAGCACGCCCTTGTCGGCAATGAACACCACCGACGACGTTTCGTCGGCGGCGCCGCGTACCTTGGTATTGGCGGCGCGTACGATCACATTGCGCTGTTTGATGCTCAAACCCTTGGCTTCGGTCCAGGCCAGGTCGCCGGCCATATCGCGTACCTTGACCCATTCGCCATACGTCAGCACGACTTCCAGCGGGGCGCCGGACGGGACGATGTACTGCTTGGCGGCCCTGGTCGACGGTGCCCCGTACAGCACGGCAGGATTGGCGCCGACCGAGCGGTAGTCGATCGCCTGGGCGCTGGCGCAGGCCAGCAGCGTGGCGGCAAGGGCGACAATGCGGCGTAAATTCATCGATTAGAACCTTAAAAATGCGCAAAGGCCCACTGGGGCCTTTGCATTCCGGGGAACCATGGTTCCCCATAGTATCGCAGAAGTATTACTGAACGGTTGCCGAGCCTTCGACCGGGGTCGCGCCGGCGTCAGCAGCTTGCTGCTGGGCGATGGCTGCCAGGCGCTGCTGGTAGAACACTTCGAAGTTGATCTCGGCCAGGTGGATCGGCGGGAAACCGGCGCGGGTGATCATGTCGGCGATGTTCGAACGCAGGTATGGGTACACGATGTTCGGGCAGCCAATGCCCAGCAGTGGGTCCAGCTGTTCGGCTGGAATGTTGCGGGCTTCGAAGATACCGGCTTGTTTACCTTCAACCAGGAAAGCGACTTTGTCCTTGATCTTGGCCGTCACGGTCACGGTCACGGTGGACTCGAAGATGCCTTCGGACAGCGGCTCGGCGCCAACGTCCAGCGCGACTTCGATCGAAGGAGCTTCCTGTTCCAGGAAGATCGCTGGGGAATTAGGCTGCTCCAGCGACATGTCTTTCAGGTAGACGCGTTGGATTTGGAACACAGGTTGCAGGTTTTCTTCAGACATGGAACGCTTTCGTATCAGTTATATTAGTTAATGCTTGTCCAGGCCACCGGGTCAGCCCAAGTCAAACGCGACGGCAATTGTAGCAAAACTAGTTTATTTTCCAACGTTTTACCCGTTTGTCCGTTGTATTTGGGGGCGTTTAACCTTTTAACAAGGGGTCCAGGCCGCCGGCCTGGTCCAGGGCATACAGATCGTCAAAACCGCCAACGTGGGTGTCGCCAATATAAATCTGCGGCACGGTGCGGCGGCCGGTCTTTTCCATCATCAGCTGGCGCTGGGCCGGGTCGAGGTCGACGCGGATCTTGTTGATGGCGGTGACACCCTTGCTTTCCAGTAAACGTTCGGCGCGCACGCAATACGGGCACACCAGGGTGCTGTACATGGTAACGTTGGCAGTCATGTTCTTAGCTCCGTGTCAGTGGCAGGTTTTGCGACTTCCAGGCATCGATCCCGCCTTCCATCACGACAACGTCGGAGAAACCGGACTTTTCCAGCATGCGGGCAGCGCTGAAGGCACTGACCCCTTTATCGCATACCACCACCAGGGTCTTGTTCTTGAACTTGTCCAGTTCGCCCATGCGGTTGCCCAGTTCGGCCAGCGGAATATGCTTGGAATCGATGATACGGCTTTCCGCCTTGTCCTTGGCGCGCACATCGAGAATGCCGGCTTTGCCACGGTTGATCAGCAGGGTCACTTCGGCTGGCGAGGCTTTTTTACCGCGTTGGGTCAGGACTGGGAACAGCAGGGCGCCGCCGGACAAAAGGACGATGGCGATCAGGAAAATATTGTCGATGATGAATTTCACGGTAATCCAATGGTTGAACTTAATCTGCGCATTATAAAATAGATGCTTGTTCGTGGCTTCGGCGGCGATTTTCACCCATTTCCAACTCTATTGTTATAGCTCTATGTATAAAATCGTATTCATGCGTCACGGCGAGTCCACCTGGAACCTGGAAAATCGCTTCACCGGCTGGACCGACGTGGACCTGACCGAAAAAGGCGTCAACGAAGCCAAATCCGCTGGCAAAATCCTGAAAGATGCCGGCTTCTCCTTCGACCTGTGCTACACCTCCGTGCTCAAGCGTGCGATTCGCACGTTGTGGTTGACCCTGGACGAGATGGACGAGATGTACGTGCCGATCAAGCATGATTGGCGCCTGAACGAGCGTCATTACGGTGCGTTGCAAGGCCTGGACAAGGGCGAAACCGCTGCCAAGTTCGGCGATGCGCAGGTGCTGGTATGGCGCCGCAGCTACGATATTCCGCCGCCAGCCCTGGAAGCGGGCGACAACCGCACTTCCTTCGGTGACCCGCGCTACGCCGGCCTGCCGCAGGATGCGATCCCGCTCACCGAATGCCTGAAAGACACCGTGGCGCGCGTCATGCCAGCCTGGGACGATGAGATTGCGCCGGCCATCAAAGCCGGCAAGCAGATCCTGATTTCGGCCCACGGCAACAGCCTGCGCGCCCTGATCAAGATGCTGGACGGCATCAGCGACCAGGAAATCGTCGGCCTCAACATCCCGAACGGCCAGCCGCTGGTGTATGAACTGGATGCCGACCTGAAGCCGATCAAGCATTACTACCTGGGCGACCCGGCCGCCATCGCGGCAGCGCAGGCTGCCGTGGCCAACCAGGGCAAGGCCAAGTAATTCCCGTGGCGTTGCATCCGACTCGCCGGCGTCGCATCCGGAATTGGCGCGGCGTCGCGCTGGCCCTGCTGCTGGCGCTGGGCGCCGTGCAGGGCGCCGATGCCGCCCGCGCCGCCAGCAAGCCGACCGAACGCAGCAAGCAAAAGGCTGCTGCCGAGACGGAGCGGGCGGCGCTGTCGCGCAAGCTGGCCACCCTGAAGGCGGAAATCGGCAAGACCGAAAGCGCCAAGGAAGACGCGGCCGATACGCTGGCCGAGTCGGAGGAAGCGATTTCCGACGCCAATCGCACCCTGCGCGATTTGGCGGCGGAGCAATCGCAGATCAATAGCAAGGTGGCTGAACTGGCTGCCGAGCAGTTGCGCCTGTCCGCCACCGTGGCGGCGCAGAAGCAGCAGCTGGCCAAGCTGCTGCGCGAGCAGTACGTGGCCGGCAACGAAGACCGCATCAAGCTGCTCCTGTCGGGCGACAATCCCAACCGCATCAACCGCGAACTGCAGCTGATGGCCTATGTCTCGCAGTCGCAGGCGCGCCTGCTCGATTCGCTGCGCGCCAACCTGAAAAAGGTCGAGGAAAACCAGGCCGAGGCCCAGAATGCCAAGCAGGAACTGGACGAAATCGCCGAGGAAGAGCGCCAGCAGAAGGTCAAGCTGGAACAGGAAAAGGGCCGCCGCGCCGCAGCCCTGGCCAGCCTGTCGAAGAAGCTGGTGGCCCAGCGCAAGGAAGCCGGCCGCATGGAGCAGGATGCCCAGCGCCTGGATGCCGTGGTCGACAAGCTGAACAAGCTGATCGAAGAGCAGGCGCGCATCGCCGCTGCCGAAAAAGCACGCCAGGAAAAGCTGGCCGCCGAACGGGCCGCCAAGGCCAAGGCGGATGCCGAAGCGCGTGCGCTGGCCCGTGCCAAGGCGCAGGCCGAGCGTGAACGCCTGGCACAGGAAGCGAAAAAGGCCGGCAAGCCGGCGCCCAAGCCGCTGCCGGCCGAAGAGGAACCGAAGGTCGCCGCCAAGCCGGAAGCCTCCGATCGCGACGAGAAGTCGCCCCGTCCATCCGAGGTGGCGCTGGCGCCGGTGGTGCCGGACGGCGTGTTCGCCAGGCTGAAAGGGGCGCTGCCGATGCCGGTCAACGGCAAGGTGGACAAGCGCTTTGGCAGCAAGAATGCCGACGGCGTGGCCTGGAAAGGCATGGTGGTCAAGGCCGCAGCCGGCGCCGAAGTGCGCGCCGTGGCGGCAGGCCGCGTGGTGTACGCGACTTCACTGCGCGGCTACGGCAATTTCATTATCATCGACCACGGCGGCCAGTACTGGAGCGGATACGGCTACAACGAGTCTGTGCTGAAACGCGCCGGCGACGTGGTGAAAGCGGGCGAGGTGATCGCCACCGTCGGAAATACCGGCGGTTACGAAGAATCGGGTTTATACTTTGAAATGCGCCACCAGGGCAAGCCGATAGATCCGGCCGGGTGGGTCAAGTTCTAGCGGCGGAAAGCAATCAATGGGCAACAAAACGAAGAGTCTGGGCCTGGTCGGCCTTGGTATGGTGGCTGGCGTAGCCGTCTCGATGCAGTTTTCCGCCCTGGCGCAAAAGGGCTCCACGCCTTTGCCGCTGGAAGAGCTGCGGACCCTGTCCGAAGTTTTCAGCCTGATCAAATCCGACTACGTCGAGCAGGTCGACGACAAGAAGCTGCTGCAGGACGCCATCGCCGGCATGGTGTCCTCCCTCGATCCTCATTCCACCTATCTCGATAAGAGCGCCTTCAAGGAGATGCGCGAATCCATCCACGGCAAGTTTGTCGGCATCGGCATCGAAGTCGGGGTGGAAGACGGCTACATCAAGGTCGTGGCGCCGATCGAGGATTCACCGGCCTGGCGGGCCGGCATCAAGCCCGGCGACCTGATTACCCGCCTCGACAGCCAGCCGCTGAAAGGCTTGTCGCTGGACGACGCGATCAAGAAAATGCGCGGCGAGCCGCGCACCAAGGTAGTGCTGACGGTATCGCGCAAGGACGAAGAGAAGCCGCTGCTGATTCCTATCGTGCGCGAAGAGATCCGCGTGCAAAGCGTGAAGGTGAAGATGGTGGAGCCGGACTACGCCTGGCTGCGCATCTCGCAATTCCAGGAGCCGACGGTGGAAGACATGGCGAAGAAGCTCGGCGCCCTGTACGCCAGGAACCCGAACATCAAGGGCCTGGTGCTGGACCTGCGCAACGACCCGGGTGGCGTGGTGCAGGGCGCGGTCGGCGTCTCGGCCGCCTTCCTGCCGAAGGATGCGCTGGTGGTGTCCACCGACGGCCAGCTGGCCGATTCCAAGCAGGCTTTCCACGCCGCGTCTGAAAATTATTCGAGCCGCAGCGGCAGCGACCCGCTGGCCAAGCTGCCGGCCGCGCTGAAGACGGTGCCGATGGTGGTGCTGGTCAACGGCGGTTCCGCCTCGGCTTCCGAGATCGTGGCGGGTGCCTTGCAGGATTACAAGCGCGCCATCGTGATGGGCAGCCAGACCTTCGGCAAGGGCTCGGTGCAGACGCTGCGCCAGATCACCGCCGATTCGGCCGTCAAGCTGACCACCGCGCGCTACTTCACGCCGAACGGCCGCGGCATCCAGGCCAAGGGCATCGTGCCTGACGTGCTGGTGGACGAGACGTCGGAGGGCGACGCCATCAACAGCCTGCGCCTGCGCGAAGCCGATTTGCAGAAACACCTGGCCAGCAGCGAGGGTGAAGAGGACAAGCAAGGACGCATCCGCCGCGACGAGCTGGAAGAAGAGCAGCGCCTGCTGGCCGCAGCGAAAAAGCAGAAGCCTTTCGAATTCGGCGGCAAGGACGACTTCCAGCTGGAACAGGCCCTGCGTCATTTCAAGGGCTTGCCGGTCAAGACAGCTTCCAAGCCCGAGCTGGCAGCGAAGTAAATGAACGACCAGCAGCTGCTGCGTTATTCGCGCCATATCCTCCTTGACGAAATCGGCATCGAGGGACAGCAGGCGATCTTGCAGGGCAGGGCATTGGTGATCGGCGCCGGCGGCCTTGGCTCGCCGGCATCGCTGTACCTGGCCGCGGCCGGCATCGGCCAGCTGACCATTGTCGACCATGACAGCGTCGACCTGACCAACCTGCAGCGCCAGATCGCCCATACCACCGAACGTGTCGGCCAGCCCAAGGCCGAGTCGGCGCGCACGACGCTGAACGCCATCAATCCGGAATGCCAGGTCAACGCCCTGGTCGAACGGGCCGACGACGCGCGCCTGGCGGCGCTGGTGGCGCAGCACGACGTGGTGCTTGACTGCACCGACAACTTCAAGACCCGCCATGCCGTCAACCGCGCCTGCGTGGCGCATCGCGTGCCGCTGGTGTCCGGAGCCGTGATCCGCTTCGACGGCCAGGTCAGCGTGTTCGATACGCGGGTGGCCGGGCCTTGCTACTCCTGCCTGTTCCCGCAAGACCAGCCGTTCGAAGACGTGGCCTGTTCCACCATGGGCGTGTTCGCACCGCTGGTGGGCGTGGTCGGCGCCATGCAGGCGGCCGAGGCGCTCAAATTGGTGATGGGGGTGGGCGAATCGCTGTCCGGCCGCCTGCTGCTGCTGGATGGATTGCGCATGGAGTGGAACAGCATTAGCATCACCCGCAACGAGGCCTGCCCTGTGTGCGGGACACCACATCAATAAACTGGAGATCCAACAATGAAGCGAGTTTCCGCCGTCCTGGCGCTGGCTATTGCAAGTGCGTTCAGCGCACAAGCGGCAGTCACGCAAACCACCCGCTACGTCATCATTTCCGAGAACAACGGCAAGCAGATGGGCGAGCAAGTGGTGGAAAGCCATGACGACGGCTTGACCAAGGTTCGCTACATTTACAAGGACAATGGCCGCGGCCCCGAACTGACGGAGGAATTCCGCCTGGCCGCCGACGGCACCATGTCGACCTACCATTCCAAGGGCAATTCGACCTTCGGCGCGGTGGTCGACGAGTCCTTCGAGCGCAAGGACGGCAAGGCGCAATGGAAATCCACTACCGAGCAGGGTGCGAAAGACGTCAGCGGGCCGGCGGTGTACGTGGCGCTGAACGGCAGCTTCGAAGTGGACTCGCGTGCGATTGCCGCGCTGGCCAAGACGCCGTCGGCCAGCATCCCGCTGCTGCCCTCCGGCACCCTGAAGCAGGTGGTGCTCGATGAAGTTCAGGCAGCCGGTCCCAAGGGCCAGTCGCAACCGGTGCAACTGGTGGCGCAGACCGGCCTCGGGCTGAGCCCGAAATTCCTGTGGATCACCAAGGGCGCCAATCCTTCCCTGTTTGCCGTGGTGGAGCCGGGTACTTTCGTATTCGCCATCGAAGGCTGGCAGGACAACGGCAAGCTGCTGGCCGAACGCCAGAAAGTCGCCGAAGCGAAAATGCTGAACGACATGGCGGCCAAGCTGCAGCACCCGCTGCAGGGCCTGACCGTGGTGAAGAACGCCCGCATCTTCGACAGCAACAAGGCTACTGTCGGGGCGCCGTCCGACGTGTACGTGCTGCGCGGCCGCATCGCCGCCATCTTGCCGGCCGGCTCGCCGGTGCGCGGCGCCGTCAACGAGATCGATGCCGGCGGCCGCATCATGCTGCCCGGCCTGTTCGACATGCACGGCCACATCGGCCGCTGGGAAGGGGCGCTGCACGTCGCCGCCGGCGTGACCACGCTGCGCGACATGGGCAACGACAATGCCCAGCTGCAGATGATGATCGACGAAACCGCCGACGGCGAGCTGCTGGCGCCGCAGATCGTGCCGGCCGGCTTCCTGGAGGGCGAAAGTTCGTATTCCTCCAACGGTGGCTTCGTGGTGAAGACACTGGAACAGTCCAAGCGCGCCATCGACTGGTATGCCGAGCATGGCTACCCGCAGCTGAAGATCTACAACTCCTTCCCGAAAGAGATCCTGAAGGACACCGTTGCTTACGCACACTCGCGCGGCATGCGGGTGTCCGGCCACGTGCCGGCCGGCCTGCGCGCCCAGCAGGCGCTGGATGCCGGCTACGACGAGCTGCAGCACATCAACCAGGTCATGCTGAACTTCCTGTTCAAGCCGGGCGTGGAAACCCGCAGCCTGGAACGCTTCTACCTGCCGGCCGAGAAAGTCGCCGGCCTGGACTTCAACTCGAAGGAAGTGAAAGACTTCGTCGCCACGCTGAAGAAAAAGCAGATCGTGATCGACCCGACCCTGGCCACTTTCGCCTTCCTGAAGCAGAAGGACGGCGACGTCAACGAGCCTTGGGCCGCAGTGGAAGGCAATATGCCGCCCGACGTGGCGCGCGGCTTCCACGTCGGCACCATGAAGATCCCGGATGCCGCCACCCAGGCGCGCTACGAGAAATCCTTCGCCAAGATGGTGCAGTTCGTCGGCATCCTGCATAAAGCCGGCGTGCCGATTGTGGCCGGCACCGACGACCTGGCAGGCTTCACCCTGCATTCCGAGCTGGCCCTGCTGGTGAAAGCCGGCTTGACCCCGGCCGAGGCGATCCAGGTGGCGACCCGCAACGGCGCCCGCTACACCCGCACCAGCGCCGATCGCGGCAGCATCGAAACCGGCAAGCTGGCCGACCTGGTGCTGGTCGACGGCGACCCGACCAAGAATATCGAAGACCTGCGCAAAGTATCTGCCGTGATCACCCGCGGCCAGGTGATCTATCCTAAGGAAGTGGACGAGGCGCTGGGCATCAAGCCTTTCGTCGCCAACGCGCCGGCGGTGAAGCCGCTGGCGGCCGTGCCGTCGAATATCGCCGGCTCGAATGACGGCGTGTTGCGCCGCGCAGGCGCAATTGGCCGCAAGCACGATTGAATCACTTATACTGCCAGTTTAATTTTTAATGAATCTTATGCAAAAACCACGCAAACGCCGCTCCGGCGGTTTTACGCTGATCGAGATCATGGTTGTCGTCGTGATCATGGGCGTGCTGGCGGCACTGGTGCTGCCTAAGGTGCTGGACCGCGTTGGCCAGTCCAAGACTGCCGCCGCCAAGGTCGAAATCTCCACCATCATGCAGGCGCTGAAGATGTACAAGCTGGATAACCAGCGCTATCCGACCACCGAACAGGGCCTGCAATCATTGATGGCCAAGCCGACCGCCGGTCCTGCCGCCAACGGCTGGAAGGCGCCGTACCTGGAAAAAATGCCGAAGGACCCATGGGGCAATCCATACCAGTTCCTGTCCCCGGGCGTAAAAGGTGAGATCGATGTGTTCTCCTATGGCGCCGACGGCCAGCCAGGCGGCAGCGGCGACGATGCAGATATCGGTTCCTGGGAAATTTAAGCGTTCGGCTGCGCATTCGGCAGCGCATCCGGCTGGATTCACGCTGATCGAGCTGCTGGTGGTGCTGGTCATCATCGGCATCACGCTCGGCCTGACCGTGATGAATGTCGCGCCGTCCCAGGCGCAAGCCATGCAGAAAGAGGCGCAGCGCATCGCGCTGCTGATGCAGTTGGCGCGCGATGAAGCCATCGTGCGCAACCGGCCGATCGCCTTCGAGGCGGGGCCGGACAGTTACCGTTTCCTGGTGCGGAATGACAAGACCTGGGAGACGCTGCCGCAGGATGACCTGCTGCGCGAGCGTCCTTTCCAGTTCAGCCCCATGACCCTGCTGCTTGATCCGCCGACCAATGTGCCGGGCACCATGCGCATCGTTTTCGGCCGTGAGCCGGTCGACCGGCCTTTCACGCTGACCATGGCCAGCGGCGACCTGCGCGCCATCATCCGTGCCGACGGTGTCGGCCATTTCACGGTGGACTGAAGTATGCGGCAACGAGGCTTTACCCTGCTGGAAGTGCTGGTGGCGCTGCTGATCGTCTGCACCGCGCTGGGCGCCGCCTTGCGTGCCATGGGCAGCCTGACCCAGAACAGCGAGGGCCTGCGCACCAATATGATGGCGATCTGGTCGGCCGAGAACCGCATGGTGCAGGTGCGCCTGGCCAAAGTCTGGCCGGCGCCGGGCAAGACCACCTTCGAGTGCCCGCAAGCCGATTTCAACTTCATTTGTGAAGAAGTGGTGTTCACGCTGCCGAACCCGCGCATGCGCCGGATCGAGGTGAGCGTCTTCGAAGCGAGCGCGCCGCAGCGCCGCATCACATCCCTGAACCAACTGGTGCTGCAGGAATGAAAAACGCGCGCGGCTTTACCCTGATTGAACTGCTGGTGGCGATCACCGTGCTGGCCATTGTCGCCGTGCTGGGCTGGCGCGGGCTCGATGGCATCGTGCGTTCGCGCGAGCAGCTGACGCAGAACATGGAGCAGACCCGCGGCACCCAGCTTACCTTCGCCCAGATGCAAAGCGACCTGGAACAGATCGCCGACAAGCAGTTGCTGCGCGAACGCCAGAACATGCTGGCCGAGAGCAACCGCCTGGTCTTTGTGCGTACCGTGATGGTGGAGAATGCGGCGTCGCAGCTGCAGGTGGTCAGCTATACCATCCGTGATGGCCTGCTGTCGCGCACCGAGTCGCGCGGCGCGCGCGACCTGTTGCAGCTGGACGCGCTGTGGAAGGCCGCCCTCGAACAAGCCAATACGCAGGCGATGGTGGGCTTGCAGGCCGGCGTGGCCAATATGGAATTCCGGGTGTGGGAAGGTGGCGGCTGGCGGCAGCCGAATAATGCCGCGAGCACCCCTTCCGAACCGACATGCGTCGATCCTGACCCGAACAAGTGCAAGGACGCCAAGGCCGCCGCGGCGAACAAGGCGGAAGGCCCGACCGGGCTGGAAATTTCGCTGCAGATCCAGGGCCAGCCGGCGCCCCTGGTCAAAGTTTTCCTGCTGGGGTCCGTATGAAACGACGCTTTCCAGCCCGCCAGCGCGGGGTAGCTGTTGTTACGGCGCTACTGTTGACCACCCTGGCCGTGACCATCGTGGCCAGCCTGTTCTGGCAGCAGCAGGTGCAGGTGCGCTCGATCGAGAACCAGCGCCTGCATTCCCAGACGCGCTGGATTGTGCGCTCCGGCCTTGATCTGGCCAGGCTTATCCTGCGCCAGGACATGCTCGATAGCCGTACCATGACGCGCGCCGACGGCCTGTGGGCCACGCCGCTGGCGGAAACCCGGCTGGACGACTTCGTCAAACGCGAAAAGATCGAAGGCGAAACTTTCGACGCTACCATTTCTGGACAGAATTACGACGCGCAATCGCGCTACAATCTTGCGAATCTGGCCAGTACAACCGGGGCTGGCGGCATCAACAAGAAACAGGTGGCGGTGTTTGCGCGGCTGCTGCAGATCCTGCAGCTTGACCCGTCGCTGGCCAAGGTGGTTGCGATCCAGGTGGCGCGCAGCGAGGGCGCCGGCTTGCTGCAGCAGCCGCCGGGAAGCGCGCCGACGCCGGACGTCGATCCGGTGCCGGCGGGCAGCGGGCAGCCGATGAAGATGCTGCGGGCCGAGGATTTGCTGTCGGTGTCGGGTTTCGACCAGAAGGCGATCGACAAGCTGCGCGATCTGGTGGTTGTGCTGCCGGCGGCGACGCCGATCAACGTCAACACGGCGCCGGCCGAAGTGCTGGCGGCCCTGATCAACGGCTCGCTGTCGGAGGGGCAGAACCTGGTGGTGGCGCGCAAGCGCGCGCCCTTCCTCAACGTCGGCAACTTCAAGCAGAACGCGGGTAAGCCGCCGCTGCTGCAGGACAGCGATATGGACTGCCGCAGCGACTACTTCCTGGTGATGAGCCGGGTCAAGCTGGATCGGGCGGAGCTGGTGTCGTGGTCGCTGATCCATCGCGACCAGAACGGTACCCAGGTGGTGTGGATACGTGAAATTTAAGGAATAGGGAAGGCCAGCTTTGACAACACTCTACATTCGGTATCCGGCCCGCGCCGCAGCCGCCGACAACGGCGTGCCGGCCAGCTGCCAGTTCGCGCTGGTGGGCGACGGCGGCAACGTGATGCAGCAGGGCGCCGGTGCACTGGGCAACCTGGGCGAGCTGGTGTCGGCCGCGCGCCGCGTGGTGCTGCTGCTGGCCGCCGCCGATGTCTCGCTGCTGAAAGTCAAAATGCCGCCGTTGTCGGGCGCCAGGCTGAAGGCTGCCCTGCCCAACCTGGTGGAAGAACAAGTGCTGGGCGATCCGGCTGACTGCGTGCTGGCCCTGGCTCCTGCCAGCGGCGACAGCGCCGAACGCGTGGTAGCGGTGGCCAACCGCGCCTGGCTGGAAGTGCTGGTCAAGGCCCTGGTGGCGCAAGGCGCGCATGGCGTGTCGGCGCTGCCGGTGCAACTGAGCCTGCCGCTGGCGCCGGGCAGCGTGTCGGCCGCCCTGGGCGTGGACGACGCCGGCCTGGAACTGACCCTGCGCAGCGCGCCCAATGAAGGCCTGGGCCTGACCCTGCCGAATGCCGCCGAGCCGGCGCTGCACACCCTGCGCGCGCTGGCTGGCGAAGCGCCGGTCACGCTGTACGTAGCGCCGGCCCAGCGCGCCGAATACGCCGCGGCGGCGGCCAATGTGCCGGGCATCACGGTGGAAGAAGACAACTGGGTGCACCGCATCGCCGCTGCCAAAGCGGTGCCGCTCGACCTGGCCGCCGGCCTGGGCGCCGTCAGCGGCGCGACCGCCCGCGCCTGGGCGCGCTGGAAATGGCCGTATCGCATCGCCGTTGCTGCGGTGCTGGTCAATATCGTCGGCATGAACTGGGAATGGCTGCGCCTCAAGCGCGAGGAAACCGCGGTGCGCCAGAACATGACGCAGGTATTCCGCGCCGCCTATCCGAACCTGCCGATGATCGGCGACCCGGTTGAGCAAATGCGCCGCAATATCGCGGTGGCGCGCGCCGGCAGCGGCGGCGGCACGGCCGATGAATTCACCAATATGAGCGCGGTCCTGGGCGAAGCGCTGGCCGTGCTGCCCAACCGGGAAGTGCTGGCGGGTATCGAATACAAGGAACGCAGCATGACGGTCAAGTTCAAGCCGAACAGCGTCGACGCCAATGCGCTGGCGCAAGTGCAGGCCGCGCTGGCCCAGCGCAAGATGAGCGCCACCGAAAGCGGCCCGGGCGTATGGCAGGTCAAGGCAGGGGGCAAATAATGGCGAGCCTGAACGACAAGATCAATGGCTACCGCGCCGCTGCCGCCGCCTGGTGGGGCGCGCGCAACGAACAGGAGCAGCGCATGCTGGCCATCGGCGGCATCGTGGTCGCCCTGGGCCTGGTATGGGGCGTGCTGATCGACCCGGCCTTGAGCGGCCGCGCCAGGCTGCAAAAAGACCTGCCGCGCATGAACCAGCAATTGGCGGAATTGCAGGCGCTGGCCGGCGAAGCGACCCAGTCGGCGGCCCAGCCGCCGGTGCAGCCGCAGCCGCTGAGCAAGGATGGTGTGGCGGCGCGGCTGCAAGCGGCTGGCCTGGCCACGCAAAACCTGGCAGTCACGGGCGATTACATTAAAGTGGAATTCAAGGGCGTGCCGTTTCCGGGCCTGGTGACCTGGCTCGATGCGATGCGCCGCGAACAGCGCGTGATGGTGCAGGAAGGTAGCGTGACGCAGCAAGGTCCGGCCGGCCAGGTGGATGCCAACCTGACCCTGCGCCAGGAGTCTCCCGCACAATGAAGCGCGTAATGTTGTGGTTGCTGGCGATCATGCTCAGCGCAGGCCTGACGGTGCTGGTTTTCCTGCCCGCCAGCTGGATGGGGCAGGTGGTGGAAAGCCAGAGCGGCGGCCGTTTGACCCTGGGCGATGCGCAGGGTACGCTGTGGCGCGGCTCCGCCTTCATCGGCGGCGCCGCCAGCAAGGATGGCGCGGTGACGCCGCTGCTGCCGGGCCGTTTCAGCTGGCGCCTGTCGCCGCTGGTCCTGTTCGGCAGCGTCGACGTGGAATTGCAAAACCCGGAGGCGCTGACGCAAGCGGTATCGCTGCGCGGCGGCTGGAACAACTGGGACGTCAGCCCGGCGGCCCTGATGCTGCCGGCCGATGGCCTGGCGGGACTGGGCGCGCCATTGAACACGCTGGCGCCAAGTGGCCGCATGAAGTTGTCCTGGTCTTCGCTGCACCTGGCGCTCGAAGGGCAGGCGGTGTCGCTGAACGGGCGCACCACGCTGGAAATGCAGGACATGTCGTCGCGCCTGACGCCGGTGAAGCCTTTGGGCAGCTACCAGCTGGCCTTCGACTGGAAAGGCCAGCAAGCCGCGCTGGCGCTGAATTCGCAACGCGGCCCGCTGCTGTTGAGCGGTGCAGGAAAATTTGCGCAAGGCCGGTTGGAGTTTTCCGGCCAGGCGGAAGCGGCAACAGGATTCGAAGACCAACTTGGCGGCCTGTTAAGCATGCTGGGCCAGCGTAAGCCGAACAGCGTTAAAAACGTGATTGCACTAGAGTTCCGATAATGAAAACACACACTGCAAGCCCAACCCCCTTCCCGGCGCTGCGCCGTCTGAGCGCTGCCGCGCTGCTGTGCTGTGCGCTGGCGCCTGGCGCCGCTCCGGTCACGGCCTGGGCCCAGCCCAATGACGAAGCCGCGCTGAATTTTGTCGGTGCCGACATTGAATCGGTGATCAAGGCCGTCGGCCACTACACCAACATCACGTTCCTGATCGACCCGCGCGTGAAAGGCACGCTGACCCTGGTTTCGGAAAAATCCATCACCAAGTCGCAAGCCTTCCAGTTGCTGGCCTCCGCGCTGCGCCTGCAAGGCTATGCAATCGTCAGCGGCGACGGCTACGCCAAGGTGGTGCCGGAAGCGGAAGCCAAGCTGCAAGCGTCGCCGACCGTGATCGGCGGCCAGAAAAGCCCGCAGGGCGACCAGATCGTGACCCAGGTGTTCCACCTGAACCACGAGAATTCGGCCAACCTGGTGACCGTGCTGCGTCCCCTGATCACGCCCAACAACACCATCAACGCCAACCCGGGCAACAACACCCTGGTCATCACCGACTATTCGGACAACCTGAAGCGCCTGGCCAAGATCGTGGCCTCGCTCGATGCGCCGTCGTCGGCCGACCTGGACGTGGTGCCGGTGCGTTACGCCATCGCCAGCGACCTGGCCACCATGATCAACAAGCTGATGGAGCCGGGCGCCGGCGGCGACTCCGGCCGCGTCACCCTGGTGCCGGACCCGCGCACCAATTCGCTGGTGGTGCGCGCACCGTCCGCGGCACGGGCCAACCTGGCCAAGTCCCTGATCTCGAAACTGGACCAGCCGACCGCGCAGGCCGGCAATGTGCACGTGGTCTACCTGAAGAACGCGGAAGCCACCAAGCTGGCGGAAACCCTGCGCTCCGTGGTGTCGGGCGATGGCGGCGGCAGCCAGTCCGGCAGCAATAGCGGCAGCCTGAACTCGCTGGGCGGCGCCGGCAACAGCCAGATGGGCCAGTCCGGCCTGGGCTCGTCCTCGCAATCGGGCACCGGCCAGAACGGCCCGAGCAATCCGGCCCTGCAAAGCGGCAGCCGCAGCGGCTCGCAGAGCGGCGGCGGCGGTGGATCGGCCGGCTATATCCAGGCCGACGCCACCACCAACACCCTGATCATCACCGCGCCGGAAGCCGTGTACCGCAACCTGCGCAGCGTGATCGACCAGCTGGACGTGCGCCGCGCCCAGGTCTACATCGAATCGATGATCGTCGAAGTCAACGCCGACAAGCTGTCCGAGTTCGGGGTGCAGTGGGCGGGCCTGAGCGGCAACTCCAACAGCAGCTACCGCATCGGCGGCGGCACCTCGTTCGCGACCGATTCCGGCAATAACCTGATCAGCCTGAACAACCTCGCCAACGGCGGCAGCGGCACCACGACGCCGACGCCGCCAGGCGCCGGCCTGACACTTGGCGTGTTCAAGCAGCTCGCCAACGGCAAGCTGGGACTGGGCGCGATTGCGCACGCGCTGGGTTCGGACGGCGACAGCAATATCCTGTCCACGCCGAACATGATCACCCTGGACAATGAAGTGGCGACCATCAAGGTCGGCCAGAACGTGCCGATCGTGACCGGTTCCTACAACACCACGGCAGGCACCACCAGCAACCCGTTTACCACGGTGGACCGCAAGGACGTCGGCATTACGCTGAAGGTGCGCCCGCAGATTTCCGAAGGCGGCACCATCAAGCTGGCGATCTATAACGAGAGCTCCAGCATCGACACCAGCGTGACCTCGAACAGTGGCCTGATCCTGAAGAACCGCGTAATCGAAACCAATATCCTGGCGGACGACGGCCAGGTGCTGATCCTCGGCGGCCTGATCCAGGACGACACCAGCGACGGCGTGGAAAAAGTGCCGGGCCTGGGTGACCTGCCGCTGATCGGCAACCTGTTCAAATACCAGAAACGCAGCCGCAAGAAAACCAACCTGATGGTGTTCCTGCGCCCGGTGGTGGTGCGCAACCGCGAGCAGCAGATGAGCCTGACCGCCGACCGCTACGACTTTATCCGCGCCTCGCAGGAAGCCTCCAAACCAGAGTCGAGCATGGTGATGCAGGACCTGGGCCGCCCGACCCTGCCGGAGCTGGTGAATGGTGAGCCGAGCGGCGGCGGCCAGATGGTGCGCCCGATTCCGCCGGCGCCGCGCACCGCGCCTGAACCGAAGCAGCAGCAATGAGCAACCTGCTGCCCTACGCCTTTGCGCGCGACTTCCTGGTGCTGGCCCAACCCAGCGCCGAAGCCGAGCACGCGGTCGATGTGATGATGTCGGCCGCCACGCCTGCTTCCGCGATTGCCGAAGTGTCGCGCCGCTTCGGCCGCGTCAACCTCAAGCACCTGTCGCGCGCCGACCTGGAAGCGGCGATCGCCACCGCCTATGCCAGTGCCAGCGGAGACGCGTCGCAGGTGGCGGAAGAATTCGACGCCGACCTGGACCTGACCAAGCTGCTGCAGGACGTGCCGGCGATTGAAGACTTGCTGGAATCGTCCGACGATGCGCCGGTGATCCGCATGATCAATGCACTGCTGACGCAGGCCCTGCGCGACGGCGCATCGGATATCCACATCGAACCGTTCGAGCAGACCTCGGTGGTGCGTTTCCGCGTCGACGGCGCGCTGCGCGACATCGTGCGCCCGCGCAAGGCGATCCACGGTTCGCTGATCTCGCGTATCAAGATCATGGCGCAGCTGGACATCGCCGAGAAGCGCCTGCCGCAGGACGGCCGCATCACGCTGCGCGTGGGCGGCAAGCCGGTCGACGTGCGCGTCTCCACGCTGCCGACCGGCCACGGCGAACGCGCCGTGCTGCGCCTGCTGGACAAGGAGGCCGGCCGGCTCGACCTGTCCCACCTCGGCATGAGCGAGAAAATGACGGGGCAGTTCAATAGCCTGATCAACCAGCCGCACGGCATCGTGCTGGTCACCGGCCCGACCGGCTCCGGCAAGACCACCACGCTGTACGCCGCGCTGTCGATGCTGAACAACACTTCCACCAACATCATGACGGTGGAAGACCCGGTCGAATACGACCTGCACGGCGTGGGCCAGACCCAGGTCAATGCGCGCATCGACATGACTTTCGCCAAAGCCCTGCGCGCCATCCTGCGCCAGGACCCGGACGTGATCATGATCGGCGAGATCCGCGACTTGGAAACCGCGCAGATCGCGGTGCAGGCTTCGCTGACCGGCCACCTGGTGCTGGCGACCCTGCATACCAACGACGCCGCTGCCGCCGTCACCCGCCTGCTGGATATGGGCATTGAACCGTTCTTGCTGTCTTCGTCGCTGCTCGGCGTGCTGGCCCAGCGCCTGGTGCGCAAGCTGTGCCCGAGCTGCAAGAGCTTCGACGGCACGCAATGGAAAGCCGTGGGCTGCGAGCATTGCGGCAACACCGGCTACCAGGGCCGCGTCGGCATCTATGAACTGTTGCAGACGGACGAACATATCCGCGCCCAGATCCACGACCGCACTTCGGAAGCCGAAATCCGCGCCACCGCGCAGCGGCAAGGCGGCATGATCACCATGCGCGAAGACGGCGAACGCTGGCTGCAGCAGGGCGTGACCACGCCGGCCGAATTGCTGCGCGTGACGAAGGACTAAGCGATGCCGGCCTTCCGTTATGAAGCCGTCGATGCGGCGGGTGCCAGCAAGAAGGGCGTGGTCAATGCCGACAGCGCCCGTTCCGCGCGCGCCGACCTGCGTTCGCAAGGCCTGGTGCCGATCAAGGTTGACGCCATTGCGGCGCAAGTCGACGCCAGCGGCGCTACCTCGCGCCGCGGTTTCGGCGAAAAGCTCAGTACCACCGAGCTGGCGCTGTTTACGCGCCAGCTGGCCAGCCTGCTGGAGGCGGGCCTGCCGCTGGAACAAGCCTTCACTGCATTGCTGGAACAAGCCGAACGTCCTTACGTGCGCGACCTGGTGGCGTCGATCCGTTCGGAAGTGATGGGCGGCTCCTCGCTGTCGGACGTGCTGTCGCGCCACCCGCGCGACTTCCAGGAAATCTACCGCGCGCTGGTGGCCTCGGGCGAGCAGATCGGCCAGTTGTCGCGCGTGCTGTCGCGCCTGGCCGACTACATCGAACGCCGCAACGCGCTGGTGCAGAAGGTCAAGCTGGCCTTTACCTACCCGGCCATCGTGACCGTGGTGGCCTTCCTGATCGTGATCTTCCTGCTCACCTATGTGGTGCCGCAGATCGTGTCGGTGTTCGCCAACACCAAGCAAAAGCTGCCGCTGCTGACGGTGATCATGCTGGCCATTTCCGACTTCGTGCGCAGCTACGGCTTTGTCATGCTGGGCATCCTGGTGGCCGGCGGCTTTGTGGTGCGGCGCATGCTGCAAAACCCCGAGATCAAGCTGCGCTGGCACACCTGGCTGCTGACCGCGCCGCTGTACGGCAAGTTCGAGCGCAGCCTGAATACCTCGCGCTTTGCCAGCACGCTGGCGATCACCACCGGTTCCGGCGTGCCTATCCTGCGCGCGCTGGAAACCAGCCGCGACACCTTGTCCAATGTGGCGATGCGCGACCTGGTCGAGCAGGCCAGCGATTCGGTGCGCGAAGGCGCCAGCCTGGCGCGTTCGCTGTCGGCCCAAAAACACTTCCCGCCGATGCTGATCCACATGATCCGCGCCGGCGAAATCACCGGCGAACTGCCCGCCATGCTGGACCGCGCCGCCAGCGCGCAGGAATCCGACCTGGAGCGCCGCACGCTGACCATCGCCGGCCTGCTGGAACCGATGCTGATCCTGGCGATGGGCGTGGTGGTGCTGCTGATCGTGTTGGCCGTGCTGATGCCGATCATCGAAATCAATCAGCTCGTGCGCTGAACCTGGAGAATTGAATTGAAACGTTTGCCTTTGATCTGCAGTGTGGCCGCCGTCGCGGTGCTGTCTGCCTCGCTGGCCTACTGGGGCATGCAGCTATTCAAGCCGAAGCAGCGCCCGATCGCGGCGGTGCCGGTGGCGCAGGTGCCGGAAGCGAACATGGACGCGGCGCGCGGGCTGTTTGGCGGCAATACCGCAGTGGCAGCGGTCAGCAATTACCAGTTGCGCGGCGTGGTGGCCGATACCCGTGGCAATGGCAGCGTGGCGATCATTGCGGCCGATGGGCAGCCGGCCAAGGCCTTCCCGGTCGGCGCCGAACTGTCACCGGGCGTCAGCGTGAAGGAAGTGCAGCCGCGCCACGTGATCCTGATGGAAGGCGGCGTGCAGAAGCGCCTTGACCTGATGAGCGACCAGGGCGTAAGTTCGAGCGGCGGCATTTCGTCGCCGCTGGGCATGGGCGGACCGCAAGAGCCGCCACCGGTGCCGCTGCCACAGCAGGTGACGCCAATGCCTCCACCGCCCGTGCAGATGGCACCGGCCCAGCCGCCGACCACGTCGGCACAACCATCTGGCGGGGCGCCGCAAGCGCGATGAGGCGCGTAGTCCTAGCCCTGCTCTTTTGCGCAGGTCTTGCTTGCGCAGCCGAGCACCGGCAAACCTGGGCCAGGCCCGAGGCCCAGATCCTTGGGTCCGAGCCGGGTTTAACGCTTCAAAAGCGCCCCAAAGTCGCGTTGGTCCTCTCCGGCGGCGGCGCCCGAGGCTTTGCCCACGTCGGCGTCCTGCGCGCCCTGCAGGAAATGCGCATCCCGGTCGACATCGTGGTCGGCACCTCGATGGGCAGCGTCATCGGCGGCGCCTGGGCCGCCGGCGCCTCGGTAAAGGACCTCGAACGCATGGCCGCCACCACCGACTGGGACAGTGTGGTAGCCGACCGTCCGGCGCGCGACGAGCTGCATTTCCGCCGCCGCGACGAAGACATCCAGATCCCCTCCCGCATTGAATTCGGCATCACCCGCAACGGCGTGCTGGGCCCGCCCGGCGCCGCCAGCAACGCGGCACTGGAAATGGCGCTGCAGCGCCTGCTGCCGCGCGGCACGCGCGACCTGCCGGTCAGCCAATTGCCGCTGCCGTTCCGCTCGGTCGCCTCCGACCTGCTGACCGGTGAACTGGTGGTGCTCGACGACACGCCCCTGTTCCAGACCATCCGCGCCTCGCTGGCCGTGCCGGGCGTGTTCGCGCCGGTGCGCATCAAGGATCACCTGGTGGTGGATGGCGGCCTGGTGCGCAACCTGCCGGTCGACATGGCACGCGCCATGGGCGCCGATATTGTCATCGCGGTCAACGTCGGCACCACGCTGGCGCCGGAAAAGGAATTGGGCAGTGCGCTCGGTGTCGCCAACCAGATGCTGCAGATCCTGACCGAGCAGAACGTGCAGCGCTCGCTCAGCGAATTGCGCAAGGACGACATCCTGATCGCGCCCAAGCTGGACGGCATCACTTTCCTCGATTTCTCCACCTGGGACAAAGCCATGGCCGCCGGCGAAGCCGCCGCGCGCCAACTGGCGCCGCGCCTGGCCGCGCTGGCCCTGCCCGAACGCGACTACATCAGCATGGAAAGCCTGCGCCTGGCGGCGCCGGTCGATTCCGACCGGCCGGTGAAACTGGCCAAGGTGCAGATCCAGGGTGCACGCGAAGTCAATCCCGAAGTGCTGGAAAAGCAGTCCGGCCTGGAGCCCGGCAAGCCGACCACGCGCGAGCAGGTACGGCAAGCCGCAATGGCGCTGTATGGCCGCGGTGACATGGCCCGTGTGGAAACCGATATCGACGACGTGGACGGCGAGCGCACAGTCACCATCCGCACCACGGAAGCTGAATGGGCGCGCAGCCGCATGCGGGTCGGCCTCGAACTGGCCAGCGACTTCCGCGATTCGAACAATTTCGCCATCAAGGTGATGCACGTGCTTTCGGCCCTGAATAGCTGGGGCGGCGAATTGCGCACCGAAGGGCGGCTGGGCAATGAGCGCGGCATTGGCATCCAGTGGTGGCAGCCGCTGGGCGCCGGCTCGCAATGGTTCGTGATGCCGTCGGCGCAGGTCGGCAGGATTGCCGGCGATATCTTCCAGAAGGAGCAGCGCATGGCGCGCGTAGCCTACAGCACGCGTGCCGCATCGTTTGCGCTGGGACGGCAGTTCGGCAACTGGGGCGAGTTGTCGGTCGGCGTGACGCGCCAGGCGAACTCGGTACGGCGCCTGATCCCGCAGGACCCGACGCTGCCCGTCGATCGCGTCTACAACAGCAAGACCTTCGCCCGCTTCCGCGTCGACACGCTCGATTCGCTGGCCTTCCCGACCCGCGGCACGCTGATCACCATCGGCCGCGAACAGACGCCGGGCAGCGGCAAGAGTGTCGGCACCGGCGGCGTGAACTGGGGCGCGACCGCGCTGCAGGCTTTCGCGTGGAACGACTGGGCCGGCCACGTGTCGCTGGAATGGGCCAAGGCGCAGGCCGGGGCTTCGCCGGTCACGCTGGGCGGCTTCCTGCGCCTGTCGGGCACACCGGCCGACTCGATCCAGGAGCCGACCATCCTGCTGGGCCGGCTGGTGCTGGCGCGCCGCATCGCTTCGCTGCCGAGCGCTTTCGGCGGCAATATGCGGGCCGGCTTCTCGCTCGAGACGGGCGGTGGTTTTGACCGCGGCACCAGTGCGACGGGGCGCGCCCTGAAGCAGGCGGGCAGCGCTTTCCTGTCGGTGGAAACCCGCTTCGGCCCGCTGTTCCTCGGCGCCGGCGCCACCCGCGAGGGCGAGCAGACGCTGTACCTGTTCCTCGGGCCGATCTGGTAAGACTCAGCTGCCTTGGTCGTCGCCGCCCAGCTTCTTGCCGATCAGCTTCTTGCCAGCCTGGCGCTCGGCAGTGGTGCGGTTCTTGTCGTGCGGCCCTGCCGCGCGCGCCTTGGCCAGCGCCGCAATCGGATTGCGGGGCTTGCCAAAGTTCTGCGAAGGTTCGACGCGGACCCGCATCTTTTGCCGGGTCGCCAGCTGCTTGTTAGCCATGGCAGTCGTTACAGTACGTAGCGCGACAGGTCTTCGTTGACGGCCAGCGCATCCAGCCGCTGGTTGACATAGGCGGCATCGATGGTGATCGACTGGTCGCCGGTTTCGGTCGCCGTGTAGGAGATCTCTTCCAGCAGCTTTTCCATCACCGTGTACAGCCGGCGCGCGCCGATGTTCTCGGTGCGCTCGTTGACCTGGAAGGCAATTTCCGCCAGGCGGATGATGCCGTCGGCGGCGAATTCCAGCTGCACGCCTTCGGTTGCCAGCAAGGCCTGGTATTGCTTGGTCAGGCAGGCGTCGGTACTGGTCAGGATACGCTCGAAGTCGGCGATCGACAGCGACTCCAGTTCGACGCGGATCGGGAAGCGGCCCTGCAGCTCGGGGATCAGGTCGGACGGCTTGGCCAGGTGGAAGGCGCCCGAGGCGATGAACAGGATATGGTCGGTGCGCACCATGCCGTACTTGGAGTTGACGGTGGTGCCTTCCACCAGTGGCAGCAGGTCGCGCTGCACGCCGGCGCGCGAAACGTCGGCGCCTCCGGCTTCCGAGCGTGAGGCGATCTTGTCCACCTCGTCCAGGAACACAATGCCGTTCTGCTCGACGTTGGCGAGGGCCTTCTGCTTCATCTCGTCTTCGTTGACCAGCTTGGCCGCTTCCTCGTCCAGCAGGAACTTCATGGCTTCCTTGATCTTGATCTTGCGCGCCTTCTTGCGGCCGCCGCCCATGCCGGAGAACATGGACTTGATCTGCTCCGTCATTTCTTCCATGCCTGGCGGCGCCATGATTTCCATGGTCGGGCTTTGCTCGGCCAGTTCGATCTCGATTTCCTTGTCATCGAGCTCGCCCTGGCGCAGGCGCTTGCGGAAGGTCTGGCGGGTGCTGTCGTCGGTGCGCGGTTCGGCCGAGCCGTTGGCAAAACCGAAATCGCGCGGCGGCGGCAGCAGGATGTCGAGGATGCGGTCTTCGGCCGCATCTTCGGCGCGTGCGCGCACCTTGGCCATTTCCGACTGGCGGGTCTGCTTCACGCCGATGTCGATCAGGTCGCGGATGATGGTGTCGACGTCGCGGCCCACATAACCCACTTCGGTGAACTTGGTCGCTTCCACCTTGATGAAGGGCGCATCGGCCAGCTTGGCCAGGCGGCGCGCGATCTCGGTCTTGCCGACGCCGGTGGGGCCGATCATCAGGATGTTTTTCGGGGTGATCTCATGGCGCAGCGGTTCTTCCACCTGCTGCCGGCGCCAGCGGTTGCGCAGCGCAATGGCGACTGCCTTCTTGGCCTTGCCCTGGCCGACCACATGTTTGTCGAGTTCGCCGACGATTTCTTGCGGGGTCATGTTCATGCTGGGTCCAGGGTCTCGATGATGTGGTTCAGGTTGGTGTAGATGCACAGTTCGCCGGCGATGGTGAGCGACTTCTTCACCACTTCGGTCGGGGACAGGTCGGTATTCTCGATCAGGGCCCTGGCGGCCGATTGGGCGTAGCTGCCGCCGGAACCGATGGCGCCGACACCGCCTTCGGGCTCCAGCACGTCGCCGTTGCCGGTAATCACCAGGGTGGCATCCTTGTCGGCTACCAGCAGCATGGCTTCCAGGCGGCGCAGCACGCGGTCGGTGCGCCAGTCCTTGGCCATCTCGACCGAGGCGCGCAGCAGGTGGCCCTGGTGTTTTTCCAGCTTGGCTTCGAAGCGGTCGAGCAGGGTGAAGGCGTCGGCAGTGCCGCCGGCAAAGCCGCACAGGACTTTGTTCTGGTACAGCTTGCGCACCTTGCGGGCGGTGCCCTTCATGACGATGTTGCCCAGGGTGACCTGGCCATCGCCGCCGATCGCGACATCGTTGCCGCGACGCACGCACAGGATGGTGGTGCCGTGAAATTGTTCCATGTTAATGCCTTTGGTTTGGGATTAACGCGGTATTTTGGGGCCGCAGCCCCAAAATTCAACAGCTCAGTACTTGTGGGGGAAGAGCCGCGCTATTTCAGCATAGCCCAGCAGGCGCATCAGTGCTGCAACCAGATGGTTCAGGTCGCGGAATTCGACGCGGCGCTCGCCGCTGGCCAATTCAGCCACCTTGTTCTGCAAGGCGCTGGCGGCGCCAAACTCCATGCGCGCCAGGCGGCCGCAATCGAACACCACCACCTGGTTCTCGCTGGCATAGGCATCGATCGCGCCCAGCAGGCTGCCGATGTCGCCTTCGATCACGGCCGGCAGCATGAAGCGGTCGGAAGTGGCCGCCGTGGCCTGGCGTGGCGCATTGGCCACTTTCTTTGGTGCGACGAACGGCGGCGGCGACACTTCGAAGGTGACGCAGTAGTCCATCGACGCTTCTTCGAATTCCTTTTCCTGGTTCAGCAGGCGCAGCAGTTCGAGGTAGAGCAGCCAAGGCCCTTCGCCCACGTCGCGGTTGCCGATGCTCAGGATGTCGCGCACCTGTTCGGCCAGTTCGGCGGCACCGACCACGATCAGTTCGCGGTCGCTGGCCTGCACCTTCTTCAGCGCCGCCAGCAGCAGGGCGCAGCCGTCCGGATCGACACCGTTGACGCGCGAGAAGTCCAGCCGCAGCGGCTGCTTCTGGTCCATGCTGTCCAGCCGTTCCAGTTGCGGTGCCACCGCAGCGTTCAACACGCCGGCCAGGCCCAGGGTGGGCGCCACGCCGGAATAGCCGCGCGCGACATCAGGGGTCTTGCTGGCCGCGCTGGCGGGCGGAATCCAGGATGGCGGCGAGGTTTCGTACTGGCTGGCGTAGTCGATCGACACGTTCTCGAACGATTCCTGGCGGCCCAGTACCTGGTAGAGGTCGAACAACATCCACCACACGGTACGGTCCTGCGCCGAGTCCGGCAGGCTGCCCAGCAGCATTTGTTCGGCCACTTCCGCCTGGCCATTCGAATACAGGATTGCGATCTCTTCCACGATCGGCGCGCTTTCGGCGGCCGCCGCTTCGAGAGGCATGTCCTCGTCGCCCAGCAGTTCGGTAGTGTACTGGTCCAGCAGGGGCAAGGTGGCGCCATCGTTGGCGGCAGCCGCGGAGGCTGGCTGCAGCGTGCGTGGCTTGCGGGCCCAGGCTGGTTCAGGTTCGTTAAAGATGTCCGCCGCCATCGCCGCCTCAATGGCGTCGATTTTCATCGCGGTGGCACGGGCGATTTCGCGTTGCAGGTCCGATTGTTGCGCGCGTTGGCGCTCCAGCTCGCTGTTCGCGGCCAGGCGTGCAGCGTCGGCATCGTCAGTTTCGACGATGCTTTCCTCAACCTTGCCTTTTTTAAAAATGGAGAACAGTCCCATAGGATCACTAGTGTAGCCCAACGGAAAATTATAAGGGCGTACCGTACGTGTAAAGAAAAGAAAAAAGCACGCCTAAGCGTGCCTTTTTCTCGATTTGTGGCAGATCAGTCGCCGTACAGCTTCTGTTTCAGTTCGCGGCGCTGCTGCGCTTCCAGCGACAGGGTAGCCGTTGGACGTGCGATCAGGCGTGGAATACCAATCGGTTCGCCGGTTTCTTCGCAATAACCATAGTCGTTATTGTCGATGGCGGCGATCGATTGCTGCACTTTCTTCAGCAGTTTGCGTTCGCGGTCACGGGTACGCAGTTCCAGTGCGTGCTCTTCTTCGATGGTGGCGCGGTCGGCGGGGTCAGGCACCAGCACGGTTTCGCGCAGGTGTTCGGTGGTTTCGCCAGCGTTTTTCAGCAATTCTTTTTCAAGGTTTTGCAGCTTGTTCTTGAAAAACGCCATCTGGGCCGGGTTCATATAGTCCTTTTCGCCCATCTTCAGAATTTCTTCTTCGGTGAGCAGGACGTCCGCGGCGGGGGTCGATTTATTTGCTTTTGTCATGACTTCGCTTACCTTCGATACGACAGAGTTTTCAAATTTCTGCTTGGGTGGCGTCAAAAAAAACGCCCTAGTTTATACCAAACATTGTTCAAGGCCAGCAATAAAGATGTCTTTTGGGAGATTTTTGCCAATAAACACCATTTTGCTGGACCGTGTCTCGTTTTCACCCCATTTTGCACCCAGGTCGCTGCCCATCAATTGATGCACGCCCTGGAACACTACTTTCCTTTCTGCGCCCTGCATCAACAATACGCCTTTGTAACGCAACATGCGAGGACCGTACACATCAACCAGGCCGCCCAGGAATTCGTCCAGCTTGGCCGGGTCAAACGGGCGTTCGCTCTTGAACACAAAGGCCGCGATATCGTCGCTGTGATGGGCGTGATGGTGGTCATGGTGGTGGCCGCAGTGCTCATCATGCTCATGCTCATGGCCGCAATCGGCGTGCTCGTGTTCGTCTTCCTCGGCGGCCAGGAAGTCGGGGTCGATTTCCAGCTTTTCATTCAGGTTGAAGCCGCGCAGGTCGAGTACTTCGGCCAGCGGCGCCTGGCCGAAATCGGAACGGCTGATCGGCGCGCGCGGGTTGATGCGCTTCAGGCGCGCGCTCAGCGCGTCGACCGCAGCGCCATCCACCAGGTCGGTCTTGGACAGTAAAATCTTGTCGGCGAAGCCTACCTGGCGCTGGGCTTCTTCATGTTCGTCGAGCTGCTGCATGGCGTGGCGCGCGTCGACCACCGTGACCACCGCATCGAGCATGTAGTTAGCGCCTACTTCTTCGTCGATGAAGAAAGTCTGGGCCACCGGGCCGGGATTGGCCAGGCCGGTGGTTTCGATCACCACGCGGTCGAAGGCGATTTCGCCGGCGGCGCGGCGCTTGGCGAGGTCGCTCAGGCCGATGATCAGGTCGCCGCGCACGGTGCAGCAAATGCAGCCGTTATTCATTTCCACGATTTGCTCGCGCGATTCCTGCACCAGGATTTCATTGTCGATATTCTCCTGGCCGAATTCATTTTCGATCACGGCGATCTTCATGCCATGCTCTTCGCGCAAGATGCGGTTCAGCAGCGTGGTTTTGCCGGCGCCAAGAAAGCCGGTCAGGATGGTGGTTGGAATCAGTGCCATAGTCGTAGCAGAAGCATTGGGAATCGGTCGATTATGCCGGAATTCAGGAAATGCTGGCAAATGGGCAAACTTGAGCAGGATCAAGTTCGCGTCTATTTGATTTTAGCCCTCGGGTGGGCCTTGTCATAGACCAGCGCCAGGTGCTGGAAATCGAGGGCGGTGTAGACCTGGGTCGAGGTAATGCTGGCGTGACCCAGCATCTCCTGCACCGCGCGCAGGTCGCCCGAGGACTGCAGTACATGCGAAGCAAACGAGTGGCGCAGCATATGCGGGTGCACTGCCACCGGCGCGCCGGCCTGGATGCCGTGCGCCTTCAGCCGCAGTTGCACCACGCGCGGCGTGACACGGTTGCCGCGCTCGTTGACGAACAGCGCGCTGCTGCCATCGGCCGGCGCCGGGCGCACCGCCAGCCAGGCTTGCAGCGCGGCGAGGGCGGGGCTGCCGACCGGTACGCGGCGCATCTTGCTGCCCTTGCCGGTCACCACCACTTCGGCGTTGTCCAGCTCCAGCCAGCCTAGCGAAGCGGGCTGGCCGTCGCCGGCCTTGCGGAATTCGCGGTCCAGGCCGGCCAGCTCGGACACCCGCAAGCCGCTGGAATACAGCAGTTCGAACATGGCGCGGTTGCACAGCCGGGCCGGTGCGCCCTCGCCCGCACTCGGCGTATGGGGCGCCACCAGCCGCACCGCGTCGTCGACCGACAGGGCCTTGGGCAGGGTCTTGGCGCGCTTCGGCGCGCGCACCCCTTCCACCGGATTGGCCGCCAGCGTGCTGTGCCGGCCGAGCCAGGCAAAGAAGCCGCGCCAGCCGGACAGCTTGCGGGCAATGCTGCGCGCGTCCAGGCCGCGGCCATGGAGCTGGGCCGCGTAGCGCCGGATATCGAAGTGGGTCAGGGCGTCCCAGGCTTTGCCGTCGGACAGGGTGGCCAGCTCGCGCAGGTCGCGGCCATAGGCGGCGACCGTGTGCGCCGACAGCTTGCGCTGGGTGGCCAGGTGGGCCAGGTAGGCGTCGGCCTGTTGCTGCTTGCCGGCGCCGCTCATCGCATCAAGCGAGCAGGGGGGCCAGCGCCACGCTGGCGGTTTCGCCGATGTGGACCAGGAAGTCGGTCGCCATCAGGGAAGTGAAACGTTGCGGGTCCGGCGAGCCCATGATCAGCAGGCCGAAGGCCGCGCCCTTGGCGCCTGGCTTGCGCAGCGGCAGGATCACGGTGGACTTGACCTGCTCCGCCTGGTCCAGCCAGCGCACGGCTTCGAAATCGTTATTGCTGCCGCAGTAGGGCGTCAACAGGCTGTTGGCGAACAGGCGGGCGTCTTCCGATGCCCCGCTGGCAAACCACTCGCCGGCGAATTCCGGCGCCACGTTGAACAGGCGCAGGGTTGCCGCCGGCACGTTGAAGCTGTCGACCAGCCCTTGCGCCACGGCGCGCGGCACGTCGGCATCGTCGCGCGTCTGCAGGATGGCCTGGTTCCAGCTGTGGAAACGGTTGGCGATGGCGGCGTTGGCTTCGGCATGGCGGGTCAGGTCGGCCATGCGCAATTCCAGCGCCTTGTATTTGTCGCGCATGACTTCCATCTGGCGTTCCTGCAGCGAGACCGCGCGCCCGGTCAGCGGGCTGGACAGCCTGACGTCGCCCAGCAGGTTGGCGTGTTCTTCGAAGAAGTGGGGATGGTCGGCCAGGTACTGCGCGACGATTGCGGAATCCAGGGTGTCGGTCATTGTTGATGTCACATCGAATATTGCAGGCGTGGACATTTTAACCGAAGGGGCCGGCAGTTGGTGGGGTCTGGCCCTGCGGGCCCGACCCCGGCTGCGCGGCGTTAGAAGTTGTGGTGGATGCCCAGCGCGTAATGGTTCTGGTTGACGTCCGAGGTCGACGCCGCGGTGAGCGGCAGTTTCTTCTGCGACAGGTCGAGGTACAGGTAGGTACGCGGCGACAGGTTGTATTCGTAGCCGACCGAGAACTGCTTGGTCTTGAGCTGGCCGTCCGGGTCCTTCTGGCCATAGCCCACGCGGAACATGCCGGGGCCGTAGGTGTAGTTGGCGCCCAGCATCCAGGCGGTGATGCCGTCGTTGGCGGCCAGGATGTGGCCCAGGTCCTGTTTGCCGTAGCTGGCCATCAGCTTCAGTTCCGGCATCGGACGGAAGTAGGCGCCGACCGAATGCCACTTGACCTCGGTCGCATTGCGTTCGGTACCGGCATAGATGGCCCACTGCGGTGCGGTGCCCGGCGCCATATAGGTGGCGCTGACCGAGTACGGGTAGGCGCCGGCCAGCGAACCCACCGGATACTGCGGCGCCGCAGCCGTGCCGCGGCCGACGATGGCCGTGGTCAGGCCATTGTTTTCCTTGCTGCCGATATTCACGTTCAGCTGGAAGCCGTTGAAGACCGGCGTGTTGTACCAGACCGCGTTGGAGAAGCGGTTGCCGGAGTTGCCGGCCTGGCCCAGCGGGTCGGAGCCGCTGCCGGACAGCGATGTGCGGTAGCCGGAGACCATGATGTCGGTCTGGAAGCCGGCCTGGTTCGGCATGCCGGACCACGGTTCGAACTGGGTGCTGGTTTCCTGCAGCGAGGTCAGCGCGCGGCCGGCGCGGATGGTACCGAAGCCGCCTTGCAGGCCGACCCGGCTCTGGCCCTGGAACAGTGGACGGCTGACGCCTTCGATGGTGCCGGTGTCAGGTTCGAAGCGGATCTCCATGTGGAACAGGGCCTTCAGGCCGCTGCCCAGGTCTTCCACGCCGCGGAAGCCCAGCTTGTTGTTGTCGCGCTTGGCTTCCTGGATGGCGGTATTCGCCGTATTGGTGGTCTTGGTGATGCCGGCATCCAGCGTGCCATAAATGGTGACGGAGGATTGCGCAAAGGCAGCACTGCTGAAGGCGCCCATCAAGGCCAGGGCCAATAACGATTTCTTCATGTGTTCTTCCTTTTTATGAGTCAAACCGGGTACAGGGATGGTTATACGATAAGTGCAGATAGCGCCGCGTTCGGGCCGATTGGTCATGTAGCTGCAGAAAAATGGTCAAAAGCGGGCACCCCTGTTGTATTTTTGAAACGCTTGCCAGCCTGCTCATTTAGTGAAAGACCTGTAAGGAAGCCGAAAGCTAGGGCTGTCACATTTGTCACATATCAAAAAGTCCGGGAGTCATGCGCCACCTGATAGTGGGGTGCGGCCTACACTGGACACGCAGCTTATTCCTTGGAACCGGATACATCGATGGCAAATCGAGACGAGCTGGTGATTATCAGGGGAGCGCGGTCAGGAGACGCCGCAGCCCAACTAGCGTTGGGCAAGCTCTACCTTTTTGGCGGGGCCAGCCTGCCACAAAACATGCCGACAGCCTTGCATTGGCTATGCCGCGCCGCGACCCAGGGCGTGGAAGAAGCCTGGCAACTGATTGGCGCCAATATTCCATTTGAGGTGGCGCAGCCTGCGCGCGCCCTGGCCTTGCAGTGGTTTCGTGCGCGCCGCGCAGGAGGGCATCCCGGCAGCGGTGCGGGTGCTGGGGCAGTTGCGGCGCGTCGATCCCGTGCCGCCAGTGGCGGCCGGCCAGTCGCGCCAGGCCGCAATGCCGGCCGCGCCGCAACGTGCGGTGGCGCCCGGCACCGCAGCTGCCGGCCAGTGCGCCCGATGCCTGGCGCGCACTGGAAGCCGAGCAGGATGCCGACCAGGACGAACTACAGCGCTTGCGTACCCTGGCCGCCCAGGGCGGCGACCGCGACGCCCAAATTGGCGCTGGGGCTGCACCTGGCACGCATGAACAGCGAAGGTGACCGGGTCGAGTCCAGCAGCGGCACGGTCAACTTCAAGCGCGCCCTGCGCTGGCTGGCGCAGGCCGGCGAGCAAGGGCTGGCGGACGCCTTGGTTTGCCATGTCGCGTATCTATATCCGCCCCGAATTTCTCCCAGCGCAGCGCGAGCGAGGCCCATGCTTGCCTGGAGCGCGCGGCGGACATGGGGCATAGCGGGGCGCAGCTTGAGTGCGGCATCCATGCCTGGCGCGCGCGCCGCGGCGCCGAAGACAATGATGTGCGGGCGGTGTACTGGCTGCAGAAGGCGGCGGCCCAGGGCAGTGCCGAAGCGCAGCAGGCGCTGGAGCGGATCGCTGCGCCACCGCCGCCGGACGGCTGGGCCGATCCACTGCTGCCTTTGCTGACGCGCGACATCCTCAGCAGCCAGCCCTTGCTGGCGGCGCGCATTGAACTGGCGGCCATGTTCCGGCTGACGCGGGCCGAGGCCTTGCTATTGGATGTGAAGGCGGCCGACCAGGGACACTGCCTGGTGGTCGATATCCGCGCCAGCTACGGCCGCAGCAAGCGCCGCCTGGTGCTGGTGCGCACCGCAACCGAGCGCCAGAAGCTGGATCGCATCGTGCGCCTGTTCGAGCAGGTCGATGCGGATATGGAAGGAAATTACCGCCAGCGCCTGTACCGCCTGAAAAGCTGGCTGGGGCGCCGACATGATGGCGGTGGCCTGACCCAAACCTGCGGCAGTGGCGCAGACAGTGTCAGACCCTTGGGTCTGACACTGGTTCACCGGTTTCAGACGGTGATCTCACCCTCAAACACCGTCACCGCCGGCCCCGTCAGGTAGACCGGCTGGCCTTCACCCGCCCAGGCAATCGACAGCTGCCCGCCGCGCGCATCGACGCGCACCGGCGAATCGAGCAGGCCGCGCCGGATGCCGGCCACGACCGCGGCGCAAGCGCCGGTGCCGCAAGCCAGTGTTTCGCCAGCCCCGCGTTCGAACACGCGCAGTTTCACGTGCCGGCGGTCGAGCAGTTGCATGAAACCGGCATTCACCCGCTTCGGGAAGCGCGGATGGTGCTCGATCAGCGGGCCGACCAGTTCCACCGGCGCACTGTCCACATCGGTCACCACCTGCACCGCATGCGGGTTACCCATCGACACCACCGACACCTGCACCGACTCGCGCTGGCCGCCCAGTTCCAGCACCAGCGGCCACAGGGTTTCGCGGCCTTCCGGCTGGCCCTGCAAGCCTTCCGCGTCGAACGGCACCTGCGCCGGCGCCAGCACCGGCGCGCCCATGTCGACGGTAATGCTGCCATCGTCTTCCAGGCGCGGTTCAATGATGCCGGCCAGGGTTTCCACCCTGATCTTGCGCGCCGCGGTCAGGCCTTTTTCCACCACGAACTTGACGAAGGCACGCGAACCGTTGCCGCACTGCTCCACTTCGCCGCCGTCGTTGTTGAAGATGCGGTAGCGGAAATCGCAACCCGGCACGCTGGACTTTTCCACCACCAGCATCTGGTCCGCGCCTACGCCGAAACGGCGGTCGGCCAGCGCCTGCCACTGGGCCGGGGTGAAATCGACTTTCTGGTTGATGGCGTCAATGACCACGAAGTCATTGCCGGCGCCGTGCATCTTGGTGAATTTGAGTTTCATTGTTTCTTCGAATAGAAGGAAGGCTGGCCTTCCGGGCGGGTCTTGAAGCGCTTGTGGGTCCAGAAGTATTCGGCAGGCGCTTCCCTGACGCGTGCTTCAATAAATTCATTCATGCGGCGCGTCGCTTCGACCATATCGGGTCCTGGGTAATTCTCCCACACCGGATAGAACTTCACACGGTAGCCCTGGTAATTGGGCAGGAAGGTAGCGATCACCGGCATCACCTGGCCGCCGGTTGCGGCAGCGATGCGCGCGGTAGCCGTCAGGGTGGCGGCCGGTACGCCGAAGAAGGGCACGAACTCGGCATCCTTGTCGCCGAAGTCCATGTCCGGCAGCATGAAGTAGGGCAGCTTTTCCTTCAGTGCCCGCAGGATGGGCTTGATGCCGTCCTGGCGGGTGAACAGCCTGACCGGCTTGAAACGCGCGCGGCCGGCACGCAGCACTTCATCGAACACCTTGTTCTTTTGCGCGACGTACATGGACGATGCCGACGCTTCCATGGCGATCGACGCGCCGCCCACGTCGAGGCAGACGAAATGCGGGCATAGCAGGATAGTCGGCTTTTCCGTCATCTGGGCCACCGGCACCTGGCCGGGCGGCAGGCCGTCGCTGGTTTCGACCTGGATCAGCTTGCGCAGGCGTTGTTCCGGGGCCCACCACAGGATCGAGCGTTCCAGCACGCTGCGCGAGTAGGCCTGGAAGTGCCGGCGCGCGATGTCGCGGCGCTGTGCTTCCGTCAATTCCGGCATGGTCAGGCGCAGGTTGGTCAAGGCGATCTCGCGGCGCGGGCCCATCACCACGAACAGCAGGTTGCCGACGGCCTTGCCGAGCCGGCCCAGCACCGGCAGTGGCAACCAGTGCAGCAGCCACATCATCCCGAGCAGGAGCCTCATGCCGATGCCTCCTGCGCCGCGGCGCCCGGACCGGCCACGCCGGCCGGCACCTTGTAGCGGTTATAGCTCCAGTAATACTGGGCCGGGCAGCGCGCGATCAGCTTTTCCATTGCGGCGTTGATGGCGCGCGCCTGGGCCGCGCCATCGCCTTCCAGCGCGCCGTCGAACGGCACGAAGCGCACCACATAGCCTTTGCCGGCGGGCAGGCGTTCGGCGTAGACGATCAGGATCACGGCATCGCCCAATTGCGCCATCTTGGCCGGCAAGGTCATGGTGTAGGCGCTGCGGCCAAAGAAGTCGGCCCACACGCCTTCGCCTTCCTGCGGTACCTGGTCGGGCAGCAGGCCGATCGGCTGGCCCTTCTTCAGGAACTTGGCCAGCATGCGCACGCCGCTCATGGTGGCCGGCGCCAACAGCAGGTTCTTGCGGGCTCGGGCACCCTCGATCAGCGGCTTCATCGCTTCCTTGCGCGGCGGACGGTACATCACCATCAGCTCGGTGCGGTGGGCGATTTCCTGGGCGGTGATTTCAAAGCAGCCCAGGTGCGGGGTCAGGAACACGATGCCTTGGCCGGCATCCAGGTACTTCTGCACCAGGTCCCAATTCTCGACGGTGGCGCGGCTGGTCACGCGCTGCGGGTCGGCGCACCAGATGAAGGGCAGTTCGGCAATCGCCTTGCCGGCTTCGCCGACCGCGCTGCCGAGGTGGGCGGAAAAGCCGGCCTGGGCCATGTTGGCGCGCATGCGGCGCCGGTAAGCAGGGGACAGCAGGTAGACCAGCCAGCCGAGCCCGATGCCCAGGGCGTGCAGCAGCGGCAAGGGGAAGATAGAGAAAAAGCGGAATATTCTTAACAGCATTTCTTAATTTATAAGAGCATTTTTACGTTGCTCTGCACAAAAATTTTTTAAGAAGCGTAAAATACCACGTTGCAGTAGCCGCTGAGTTAACAGACAACTTGCGAGGCGGGGTACAAATTTCGCTAAAGCGTCGCAAGCTTTATTGGTTTTGCGACAATGTTATTTCAAACCAAAGTCAGGAGCTTGCGATGTCCAACGATTTCCTTTTCACCTCTGAATCCGTCTCTGAAGGCCACCCGGACAAGGTAGCCGACCAGATTTCCGACGCGATTCTGGATGCCATCCTCAGCCAGGACCCACGCGCCCGCGTTGCCGCGGAAACGCTGTGCAATACCGGCCTGGTTGTGCTGGCCGGTGAAATCACCACCCACGCCAACGTGGATTATATTCAAGTAGCCCGCGATACCATCAAGCGCATCGGCTACGACAACACCGAATACGGTATCGACTACAAGGGCTGCGCCGTGCTGGTTGCTTACGACAAGCAATCGCCGGACATCGCCCAGGGCGTCGACGAAGGTGCCGGCATCGACCTGGACCAGGGCGCCGGCGACCAGGGCCTGATGTTCGGCTACGCCTGCGATGAAACCCCGGAACTGATGCCAGCGCCGATCTACTACGCGCACCGCCTGGTCGAGCGCCAGTCGCAGCTGCGCAAGGATGGCCGCCTGCCATGGCTGCGTCCGGACGCCAAGTCGCAAGTCACCCTGCGCTACGTCGATGGCCGCCCGGTGTCCGTGGATACCGTGGTGCTGTCGACCCAGCACGCGCCTGAACTGAGCCACTCGCAGATCGAAGAAGCGGTGATCGAAGAGATCATCAAGCCGGTGCTGCCAACCGGCTGGATCAAGGACACCAAGTTCCTGGTCAACCCGACCGGCCGTTTCGTCATCGGCGGCCCGCAGGGCGACTGCGGCCTGACCGGCCGCAAGATCATCGTCGACACCTACGGCGGCGCAGCCCCGCACGGCGGCGGCGCGTTCTCCGGCAAGGACCCGTCCAAGGTTGACCGTTCGGCGGCCTACGCTGCCCGCTATGTGGCCAAGAACGTGGTGGCCGCCGGCCTGGCGCGCCAGTGCCAGGTGCAGGTGTCGTACGCGATCGGCGTGGCACGCCCGATCAACATCACCGTGTATACCGAAGGCAGCGGCGTGATCTCCGACGAGAAGATCGCCCAGCTGGTGCAGGAACACTTCGACCTGCGCCCGAAAGGCATCGTGCAGATGCTGGACCTGCTGCGCCCGATCTACACCAAGACTGCGGCCTACGGCCACTTCGGCCGCGAAGAGCCGGAATTCAGCTGGGAACGTACCGACAAGGCAGCGATCCTGCGCGCAGCGGCCGGCTTGTAAGGCCAGCGTCGCGAGCAAAAAAAACCGGCCAGTGGCCGGTTTTTTTTATCCTGCATCAGGCCTTGCGGCGGCGCGCCAAGGCCAGGGCCGCCAGACCGATGGCGGTCAGCAGCGGGGTGGCAGGCAGCGGGACGTCGTTCGGTGGGGTGGCGCGGTCGACGCTGATTTGCAGCGCCTGGTAGCTTTGGGTGCCGCCACCGGCATAGTCGACGATGTACTTGCCGTCGTCGCGCACGAAGAAGCCTTGGCCGAAGTTGTTCTTGATGGCTGCCATGGTGGTCGGGTAGCCGGCGATGTTGTTCATCAGGAAGCTGTCGGTCGCCGAATTGAAATTCAGGTAGTGCCAAGCGGCGAAGTTGCCGGAGTTGATGAACGCCAGGTCGTAGCTCGAAGTCGTGGCGCCGTGGAAAGTCAGGTTGAATGCGCTCAGATCGGAATAGTCGATCAGCGTGCCATCCAGGCTGGAATCATAGGTAAACGAACCGGTCGCCACGTTCGTGAATGCGAACGAGACATTGATCGGCGAAGCCTGGGCAGCGATGGAAGCGCCCAGCAGGATGACGGAGGCCAACAGTTTTTTCATGTATTTCTCATTTAACAAGGTTGAACTGACTTCCTTGCTAAGCAAAATGCAGGCCATGTACGTAAGTTATTGAAGTTATTCAATTTTTGTTTCGTTCGAGAATTTGAGTGTAAATATTTTCGACAGTCAACTTTTGCTGCCGGAAATCGCTGTTGTGTGCTTGGGAACGTTTGAGTGATACAATCCCGGATCTCCGAGGAGCGCTGCGACCAGCAAGCCTGGCCAGGCTCGGAACATCAACACCGCGCTCACGTTACTTTTTTCAACACACTGAAAGGAGGGCGTGATGAACGCCGTACTCAAAAATTCCCAAGACTACATCATCGCTGACATCGGCCTGGCCGCCTGGGGCGAAAAAGAGATCAAGATCGCCGAAACGGAAATGCCGGGCCTGATGGCAATCCGCGAGGAATTCGCCGCTGCGCAGCCGCTGAAAGGCGCGCGCATCACCGGCTCGCTGCACATGACCATCCAGACCGCAGTGCTGATCCGCACCCTGGAAGCACTGGGCGCGCAAGTGCGCTGGGCGTCCTGCAATATCTACTCGACCCAGGACCATGCTGCCGCGGCTATCGCTGCCGTCGGCACCCCGGTGTTCGCAGTCAAGGGCGAAACCCTGGCCGACTACTGGGACTACACCCACCGCATCTTCGAATGGCCGGGTGAAGGCGTGTACTCCAACATGATCCTGGACGACGGCGGCGACGCAACCCTGCTGCTGCACCTGGGCGCCCGCGCCGAGAAAGACATCTCGGTGCTGAACAACCCCGGCTCGGAAGAAGAAATCTGCCTGTTCAACTCCATCAAGGCCCACCTGGCCAAGGATGCGACCTGGTACTCCAAGCGCCTGCCGGCAATCCTGGGCGTGACCGAAGAAACCACCACCGGCGTGCACCGCCTGTACCAGATGCACAAGGAAGGCAAACTGGCCTTCCCTGCCATCAACGTGAACGATTCCGTCACCAAGTCCAAGTTCGACAACCTGTACGGCTGCCGCGAATCGCTGGTGGACGGCATCAAGCGCGCCACCGACGTGATGGTAGCCGGTAAGGTCGCCGTCATCGCCGGCTACGGCGACGTGGGCAAGGGCTCGGCGCAAGCCATGCGCGCCCTGTCGGCGCAAGTGTGGGTAACCGAGATCGACCCGATCTGCGCCCTGCAGGCCGCCATGGAAGGCTACCGCGTGGTGACCATGGATTACGCCGCTGAACACGGCGACATCTTCGTCACCTGCACCGGCAACTACCACATCCTGACCGAACAGCACATGCTGAAGATGAAGGACCAGGCGATCGTCTGCAACATCGGCCACTTCGACAACGAGATCGACGTCGCCTCCCTGAAGAAGTACCAGTGGGAGAACATCAAGCCGCAGGTTGATCATGTGATCTTCCCGAATGGCAAGCGCATCATCCTGCTGGCCGAAGGCCGCCTGGTGAACCTGGGCTGCGGCACCGGCCACCCTTCGTACGTGATGTCGTCCTCGTTCGCCAACCAGACCATCGCCCAGATCGAACTGTTCGCCAACACCAAGGCTTACCCGGTCGGCGTGTACACCCTGCCTAAGCACCTCGATGAGAAGGTCGCGCGCCTGCAGCTGAAGAAGCTGAACGCGCAACTGACCACCCTGACCGAAGAGCAGGCAGCGTACATCAACGTCCAGGTTGAAGGCCCTTACAAGCCTGAACACTACCGCTACTAAGCAGTCCCTTGCCCTGCCGCCCATCGGCGGCAGGGCCGAAGTTTGCCAAGGTTTCTCATTATGCGTTTGGTCCTCACCTGGATAATCAATGCCGCCGCGCTGTTCGCGCTGCCTTACCTTATGCATTCCGTCAGTGTCACGAGCATTGGCGCCGCTTTGGTTGCTGCCCTCCTGCTTGGCCTGGTCAACACCCTGGTGCGCCCGCTGCTGCTGTTGCTGACATTGCCCGTCACGGTGCTGTCGCTCGGCCTGTTCATCTTCATCATCAACGGCTTCATGTTCTGGCTGGTGGCGAAAATGGTGGACGGCTTCCACGTGGACAGCTTCTGGTCAGCCATTGGTGGCGCGCTGCTGTACAGCGTGATCTCCTGGGCCTTGTCTACCCTTCTGTTGAAAGACAATGATGGCTAACCATAATTTCAGTATCGAGTTCTTCCCGCCCAAGACGGCGGAAGGGACGGAAAAGCTGCGCCTGGTGCGCGCCAAACTGTCCGAGCTGCATCCAAAATATTTTTCCGTGACCTTCGGCGCCGGCGGTTCGACCCAGCAGGGTACCCTGGACACCGTGCTCGAAATCATGGCGGCCGGCGAGGAAGCCGCGCCGCACCTGTCCTGCATCGGCGGCACGCGCGAATCGATCCGCGCCATCCTGCAGCAATACAAATCGCACGGCATCAAGCGCCTGGTGGCGCTGCGCGGCGACCTGCCTTCCGGTTACGGCATGTCCGGCGAGTTCCGCTACGCCAACGAGCTGGTGGAATTCGTGCGCGCGGAGACCGGCGACTGGTTCCATATCGAAGTGGCGGCCTATCCCGAGGTGCACCCGCAGGCGCGTTCGCCGCAGGACGATATGCAGGCCTTCGTGCGCAAGGTGAATGCCGGCGCCAATGCCGCCATCACCCAGTACTTCTACAACGCCGACGCCTATTTCCATTTCGTCGACGCGGCACAGAAGGCCGGGGTGAACGTGCCGATCGTGGCCGGCATCATGCCGATCACGAACTACACGCAGCTGATGCGCTTCTCGGATATGTGCGGCGCCGAGATCCCGCGCTGGGTGCGCCTGAAACTGGCGTCGTTCGGCGACGATTCGGCCTCGATCAAGTCGTTCGGCCTCGACGTGGTATCGGACCTGTGCCAACGCCTGCTGGCCGGCGGCGCGCCGGGCCTGCACTTCTATTCGATGAACCAGGCCGTCGCCACGACGGCCCTGTGGAACCGGCTGGTTTCAAACTCCGTCTGATCAACGGCCAGCGGTTTCGGCAAACGCGGGCCTGACCCTTGTGTCGGACCGGCGTTTGCCGGTTTTAGTCCTCGGTAATAATGCGGTCGAGCGCCACATCATGCTCATCCGACCCAAACTCCGCCACCAGGCAGCGATAGGCCACCCCCACGGTGGCCGGGCGCGGTTGGCGCGCCAGCGTGCGGTCGTAGAAACCGCCGCCATAGCCCAGGCGGTAGCCCTGCGGGTTATAGCCCAGGCAAGGAATCAGCAAGGCCGGCGGATATTCTTGCGCCAGGCGTAGCGTGGCCGGCACCGCCACCCCCATCGCATCCCTCACCATCGGCTCGCCGATGCTCCATGCGGTGAATGCCAGCGGCGCATTCTTCTCCAGCACCATCGGCAGCAGCAGCTTCACGCCCAGTTCCGCCAATTCCGCATAACAGGCTTGCAGGTTTGGCTCGTCGCGCAAGGGCCAGTAAACCCCCAGCGTGCCGACACCGGATGCACGCCACCAGTGCACCACTTTCGCACCAATTTCCCGGTCCCACTGCGCCCGCGTTTCCGGCGCCAGCGCGCGCCGTGCCGCCAGCATCAGCTTGCGCAATTCCGCCTTGCCCGATGCTGGCTGGCGCTCGGGGTTGCGTGGTATCCTAGTTGGGCTGGTCATATCGTGAATTACCTTGAGAGTCGTACATTGATTTCCACCTCGAAATGGATAGCCGGCGCACTGATGGTCGCAGCATGCGCCGCCGCGCCACTGGCCTTGGCGCAGGATAACGCAAGCGACAGCCGCAAGGAAGATGATGCCTTCCTGCTGCTGCGCGATTCGGTACGGCGCGACGACGCCGCCAAAGCCGAGTTTTACGCCGCCCGCCTGGCCGATTACTCGATTCCTTCCTACGTCGATTACTACCGACTGAAAGCGCGCTTCAAGGAAGCGGCCGATCCCGAAGTGCGCGCCTTCCTGAGCAAATACCAGGGCAGCGCCATCGCCGACCGCATGCGCAACGACTGGCTGCTGGAGCTGGGCCGCAAGCGCGAGTGGGCCACCTTCGATGAACAGTTCCCGCAGTTCGTGCTGCAGGACGACACCCAGGTCAAGTGCTACAACCTGTTGTCGCGCCTGTCCAAAGGCCAGAACGTGGCCGCCGATGCGCGCGTCCTGCTGGTGTATCCGCCGTACTACGGCGAAGGCTGCGGCGCGTTGATCGCAGCGTTGGCGCAGGCCGGCCAGTTCACCGAGGAAGACCTGTGGACGCAGGTGCGCCTGGCCGGCGAAACCAATGCCACCGGCCCGGCCAAGCGCGTCGTGATGCTGCTGAATGGTTCGGACAAGAAAATGGGCCAGGCGGTGGACTTGCCGACGCTGGCGCTGGCCAAAGGCGCCGGCAGCACGCGCGCCGACCACGAGACCTTCCTGGTAGCGCTGGGCCGCAGTGCCCGCACCAGCATGAACCTGGCGCGGATGGCGCTGGAAAAGAATTCGCCGCAGCTGACGCCGCAGGAACGCGCCATCGGCTGGGCCAACCTGGCGCTGGTCTCGTCCTATTCCTTCTCGCCCGACACGGCAGGCTACTGGGCCAAGTCGGCCGGGGCGCCTCTGTCCAGCGACCAGATGCAATGGAAGACCCGCATCGCCCTGCGTGAGCGCGACTGGAAAACGGTGAAGGCCACCATTGCCGCCATGCCGGCGCAATTGCGCAAGGATTCGGCCTGGATCTACTGGAACGCACGCGCCATCGCCGCCGAGGCCGGCAGCAATACGCCGGAAGTGCTGGCGGCCTACCGCAGCATTGCCGACCAATCGAGTTACTACGGCATCCTGGCCGGCGAAGAACTGGGCCAACTGGTGAGCATCCCGCCACCGGGTCCGGCGCCGACGGCGGCCGAAATGGCGGCCATCGCCACCAACCCCGGCCTGCAGCGCGCACTCAAGTTCTTTGAAATGCGGCTGCGCTTCGAAGGCACGCGCGAGTGGAACTGGGAGACGCGCCGCCTGAACGAGCGCGAACTGATCGCCGCCGCCGAATTCGCGCGCGCCAAGCATGTGCTGGATCGCATGGTGTACACCTCGGAAAAGACCCGCTTGCAGGCCGACTACACGCACCGTTATCCGGTGCCGCATGACGACATCATGCAGCCGACCACCAGCACCCTGGGCCTGGACCGCGCCTGGGTATATGGCCTGATCCGGCAGGAATCGCGTTTTGTGATGGATGCCCAATCCTCGGCCGGCGCTTCGGGCCTGATGCAGGTGATGCCCTCCACCGGACGCTGGGTGGCGCGCAAGATCGGTTTGACCGATTTCGTGCAGGGCATGCTGACCGACGTCAAGACCAACATCCTGCTGGGGGCGAATTACATGAACATGGTGCTGGGCAGCATGGACGGCTCGCAAGTGCTGGCCACCGCGGCCTATAACGCCGGGCCGGGCCGGCTGCGCTCCTGGCGCACGCAGTTGACCAAGCCGATGGACAGCACCATCTTCATCGAATCGATTCCCTTCACGGAAACGCGCGGCTACGTGAAAAACGTGATGGTCAACGCCACCTACTATGCGGCGCTGTTCGATGGCCGTCCGCAATCGCTGAAGGCGCGACTGGGCGGCACCGTCACGCCGAAGGGCTACACCGAGCAGGAACAACAGGAAGCTGCCTACGGCGGCCGTTAATACGAGAATAGAGGAACCATGCAGACCACAGAACTCGATCCGAAACTTGCCGAAACGCTCGCCGCGGCGCGTGAGCCGGGCCTGACCCTGATTATCGGCAACAAGAATTATTCCTCGTGGTCGATGCGCCCGTGGGTTGCGATGAAAGCCTTCAATATCCCGTTCACCGAGGTACGCGTGCTGCTCGACCAGCCCGACACCTCCAACAATATCGCCAAGTACAGCGCCAGTGGCCGGGTGCCGGTGCTGCTGGCTGGCGAGCTGGCGATCTGGGACAGCCTGGCGATCTGCGAATACCTGGCCGAGCAGTTCCCCGACAAGCCAATGTGGCCGCGCGATGTGGCGGCGCGCGCCCTGGCGCGCTCGGTCTGCGCCGAAATGCACAGCTCTTTCGGCAGCCTGCGCAGCACCATGTCGATGAATATCAAGGGCAGCTATCCTGGCAAAGGCCGCACCCCGGCAACCCAGGCCGATATCGGCCGTATCAGCGAAATGTGGGAAGAGTGCCTGAGCCGCTTCGGCCATAATGAATTCCTGTTCGGCGAGTTCTCGATTGCCGACGCCTTCTTCGCGCCCGTGGTGTGCCGCTTCAAGACCTACGGCGTGGTGCTGCCGCCGGCGCTGGCCGCCTACTGCGAGCGGATGCGCAGCCACCCCGCAGTCGACGCCTGGATTGCCGGTGCGCTGGCTGAAACAGAAGCCGCGCCACTGCACGACGCGGAGATGCCGGACGATTGATGGTGATGAAGACTTACGTGGTCGGTGGCGCGGTGCGCGATGAATTGCTGGGGTTGCCGGTCAAGGACCATGACCATGTGGTGGTAGGCGCGACGCCGGAAGAAATGGTGAGCGCCGGCTTCCGCCCGGTCGGCAAGGATTTCCCGGTGTTCCTGCACCCGCAAACGCAGGAAGAATATGCGCTGGCGCGCACCGAGCGCAAAACGGCGCCCGGCTACAAGGGCTTCGTGTTCCACACCTCCAGCGACGTCACGCTGGAAGAGGACCTGGTGCGAAGAGACCTTACCATCAACGCCATCGCGCGCGGCGACGATGGCGTGCTGGTCGACCCCTACAACGGCCAGCAGGACATCAAGGACCGCATGTTCCGCCACGTGTCGGACGCGTTCGCCGAAGACCCGGTGCGCATCCTGCGCCTGGCGCGCTTTGCCGCGCGCTATCCGGAGTTTCGCGTGGCGCCCGAAACCAACGCGCTGATGAAGCGCATGGTGGACGAAGGCGAGGTCGATGCGCTGGTGCCCGAGCGCGTATGGCAGGAAATTGCGCGCGGACTCATGGAACAGCAGCCTTCGCGCATGCTGGAAGCGCTGCGCGACTGCGGCGCCCTGTCTCATATCATTCCCGAGGTTGGCGACGGCCACGCGGTGGCGCCGGTGATCGACCGTGCCGCCGCCGCGGACCTTGAGCTGCCGGTGCGCTTTGCCGCGCTGACGCTGGCGCTCGCGGTGCCGCAGGTCGAGCAGGCCAGCAAGCGGCTGAAGGTACCGACCGAATGCCGCGACCTGGCGCTGATGACGGCGCGCGACCGCGGCAGCGTGGAGCAGGCGCTGCAACTGGACGCCGCCGCGCTGGTCGGCCTGTTCGAGCGCTGCGACGGTTTCCGTAAGCCGGCCCGCTTCGTGCAAATGGTGGCGGCTGTGGAATGTGCCGGCAGCACAGCGCCTGCCCAGCGCGAATTGCTGGCCAGGGCGCTCGACGCCGCGCGCGCAGTCAACGCGGGTGAAATCGCGCAAGGCTCCGCGGGCCAACCGCACATGATTCCCGAGCTGGTGCGTGCGGCGCGCGTGCAAGCGGTGCGGGAGACGATCGCCGCGCAGGAGAACCCCGATGACCAGCCTTAATTTTTTCCGCAATCCCCTGCGCGGCCTGTTCGGCGGCAAGGACCGGCCGACCGTGCCGGTCAAGGAATTGCGCGAACGCGACCGCCGCCGCATACTCAAGCACTTCCTTACGCTGGAGCGTCACGACCGCCTGCTGCGCTTTGGCTCCCCGGTTAATGACGAACAGATCACGCGCTACGTGGGCGGCATCGATTTCGACCGCGACATGGTGTTCGGCGTCTACAACCGCGTCTTCAAGCTGGTGGCTGTCGGCCACCTGGCCTTTGCCGACCGCGATGCGGACAAGCACAAGGCCACCGAAAAGGACCAGGTGGCGGAATTCGGCGTGTCGGTCTCCAAGTCCGCGCGTGGCCTCGGCATCGGCTCCAAGCTGTTCGAACGCGCCAATATCGCCTGCCGCAACAACGACGTCGATACCCTGTACATGCACTGCCTGTCGTCCAATGCCACGATGATCCACATCGCCAAAAAGGCTGGCATGAAAATCCACCGCGACTACGGCGAAGCCGACGCCTACCTGAAACTCGGCCCTGCGGACCCGGTCAGCGTGTTGCAGGAAGCAATGGAAGAGCAGCTGGCATCGTTCGATTACGCCCTGAAAGCCAACGTCCGGGCCGCCACCAAGCTGTTCGACAGGATCCCTGGAGTAAAATCGGACGAAAAGTAGAGGAGGCTTTCATGCCGTTCGCCCTGCGCAGCATTGCTTTAGCCTTGACCATGGCCGCACCGCTGGCGCAGGCGGCGGGCGCGCCATTGAAATTCTGCTACGAAGACATCCCGCAGGCGCCATGGACCATGCCGGACGGTAGCGGCCTGAATATCGAATTGCTGAAACGCGCTGCCAGGATCACCGGTGACCAGATCAATTTTGTGCCCCGCCCGTGGAAGCGCTGTGAAGAGGAAACCCGCACCGGCGTGATCGACGCCATGGTGGGTCCTTCCGACAACCCGCGCCGGCGCACCTACAGCCGGCCGCCGACCAAGGCCGATGGCACCCAGGACCCGGAGCGCGCCATGTACCGCGACCATGTCGACCTGTACCTGCGTGTCGACAGCGGCGCAAGCTGGGACGGCAAGACCCTGGTCAACCCGCGCAAGCTGGTGGTGGCGCAGCGCGGCTACTACATCGTGGACATGCTGCAGGCGCGCGGCCAGACCGTGATCGACACGCCCAAGACGGCGGAAGAGGGCTTGCGCCTGCTGGCGGCCGGCAGTGCCGACGTCGCCGTGCTGATGGGGCGCGATGCGGAAAACCTGCTGAAGGAAGATCCGCGCTTCCAGGGCCGCGTGGTGTTGGCCAGGCAGCCCTTCGCCACTTTCGATTTCCACCTGATGGTGGGCCGCAAGGCCTACGACAAGGAGCCAAAGCGTTTCGAGGCGCTCTGGACCGCGATTGCCAGGGTACGCGCTACGGCGGACTACCAGCGCCTGGAACAATCGCTGGTTCGCCTCCACGAACACGATTGAGCGCGGCGCGCATACTGTAGGCGAAAGCCAGCCCGCTCACATACATCAACACCCCGTACAGTGCGCCCGGCAGGGCGAATGCGTCCTGTTTCAGCACGCTGCTGCCGATCACCATCGCCAAGGTGCCGTTCTGGATCGCCGTCTCGATACCGAGCGTGACCGATTGCTGGCGCGAGAGCCGGGCCAGCCAGGCCACGCCGAAGCCGCAGGCCAGCATGGTCACGTTCAGTGCCATTGCGAACGGGGCAAGGGTATGGAAGTTGTCGCGCAAGAGCACCCAGTTCTTCGCCACCGCAGCGATCACGATCAGGATGAACAGGACGGACGCGATCTTGGTGCAGCTGCCCTCGATGCGCTGGCCCAGGGCCGGTTTCAGGTGACGCAGCGACATGCCGATGGCAACCGGCAGGCCGAGCATCAGCACCATCTGCTTCATCATTGCGCCGACCGGCGCCTCCACCTTCTGGCCGCTGCCGGCAAAGTATTCCAGCGCGAAGGAGACGATCAGCGGCAGCGTGAAAATGGTCAGCACGCTGGCCACGGCGGTAAAACTCAAGGCCAGCGCGACGTCGCCGCGTGCGATGTAAGTGAGCAGGTTGGAAGTGGTGCCGGTAGGGCAGGCCGCCAGGATCATGAAGCCCACCGCGAAGGCGCCGCCGATGCCTGCCACCTGCAGCATGCCGAAGCAAGCCAGCGGCAGCAGGACGAAGTGGCACAGCACACCCACCAGCAGCGCGCGCGGCTGCTGCACGATGCGGCCAAAGTCGGCGGGCGTCAGGCCCAGCCCAAGGGAAAACATGATGAAGGCAAGTGCGATGGGCAGCAGCACGGTTGAGACGATGTCTCCTTGCATGGCGGGGTCTCCTTTTTGCCCGCGTATGGCGAGCTTGTCATTGTCTTAATATTGACACGACCCGGGCGGCGCCGGCAACTACCGCGTAAGCAAGACGAAGGCGAGTAAGGCGATGATGCCTGCACCCAGGACGGCCAGCACGTTCACGCTCCACTTGACTAGGCCATGCCGCTGTTTCCTGAGCCAAATGGCGCCTGCGACAGCGCCGGCGACCAGCGCCAGAACCTGGCCTGCTACGATCACAAGCAGCATGGCCGCACCGAAGGCGGCGCCGGCATAGCCTGACGGCGCAGGTCCGAATGTGAGGCTGATCGTCAGGAGCAGTATCGGCAGGGCGAGCATGGCGGCTGCCAGTCCGCCTTTGGCCGCTGCCAACCACAGGGGCGCTTTGGCTTCGTTCTGCATCGATCAGACCAGCGGCAGGGCGGTGGTGTCTTTGATGCGCTGCAGGGCGAAGGAAGATTTAACGTCCAGCACGGCCGGATGACGCAACAGGGTCGCCATCATGAAGCGTGAGAAGTGGTCCATGTCTTCCACATGCACGCGCAGCAGGTAATCCATTTCGCCGGTCATGGCGTAGCAGGCCACCACTTCCGGCCATTGTTCGACCGCCACCGCGAAGTCGGCGCGCGGCGAAGTGCCGGTCGGGTTCACGCCCAGGGCACGGGCGTTGCTGTGGGCGGCCGCATCGCTGTGCTTCTCAAGGCGCACATTGACGTAGGCCAGCAGGCCCAGGCCGATCTTGTCCGGGTCCAGCAGCGCCACGTACTGGCGGATCACGCCTTCCTCTTCCAGGCGCTTGATGCGGCGCAGGCAGGGGGAAGGAGAGAGGTTGACTTGCTCTGCAACATCCTGGTTGGACAGCCGGCCATCCGTCTGCAAAATGGACAATATCTTGCGATCCGTTTTATCCAGCGCAATCTTGGTCATAAATTCCTCGTTCGATCGGGGTTCTCGCAATATTATTGCTCAATCCAATCGTTGTTGGGAAATGTTTGCAATTAAATGTCGCATGCAGGGGACTATACTGTGCGCAATTCTAATAGGGAGACGCAGCATGAAATTCACCCCCTGGGACAACCCCATGCGCACCGACGGATTCGAGTTCGTCGAGTTCGCCGCACCCGATCCAAAAGCGCTGGGCAAGCTGTTCGAAAACATGGGCTTCACCGCTATCGCCCGTCACCGCCACAAGGACGTGACCCTGTACCGCCAGGGCGATATCAACTTCATCATCAACGCCGAGCAGGATTCCTTCGCCCAGCGCTTCGCCCGCCAGCACGGTCCATCCGTATGCGCCATCGCGATCCGCGTCGACGATGCTGCCTTCGCGTACCAGCGCGCGCTGGAACTGGGCGCGTGGGGTTTTGACAACAAAACCGGTCCGATGGAGCTGAATATCCCCGCCATCAAGGGCGTGGGCGACTCCCTGCTGTACTTGGTCGACCGCTGGCGCGGCAAGAATTCGGCTGACGGCAAGCCGACCGGCGCCATTGGCGACATCTCGATTTACGACGCGGACTTCGTGGCCATCCCGGGCGCCGAAGCCAACCCGGTCGGCAATGGCCTGACCTATATCGACCACCTGACCCACAATGTGCACCGCGGCCGCATGAAGGAATGGGCCGACTTCTACGAGCGCCTGTTCAACTTCCGCGAAGTGCGCTACTTCGACATCGAAGGCAAGCTGACCGGCCTGAAATCGAAGGCCATTGACTTCGCCTTGCGGCAAGATCCGCATCCCGATCAACGAATCGTCGGACGACAAGTCGCAGATCGCCGAGTACCTGAACGAATACCACGGCGAAGGCATCCAGCACATCGCGCTGGGCACCGACGGCATCTACGATTCCGTGCAAGGCCTGCGCAACCAGGGCATCGTGTTCCAGGACACGATCGAGACCTACTATGAACTGGTCAACCGCCGCCTGCCTAACCACGGCGAGAACGTGGAAGAACTGCGCCGCCTGCGCATCCTGGTCGACGGCCATTCGAGCGCGGATTCCAACGAGCGCGAACTGCTGCTGCAGATCTTCACCCAGAACGTGATTGGCCCGATCTTCTTCGAGATCATCCAGCGCAAGGGCGACCAGGGCTTCGGCGAAGGCAACTTCCGCGCGCTGTTCGAATCGATTGAGCTGGACCAGATCCGCCGCGGCGTGCTGGACGATCCAGGCAAGACCGCAGCCCTAAAACAGACACACCGGCAGCCCCGCAAATAAGAACAGGGCGCCGTTCTAATTTCGAAGAAGTTTTTGGAGACACACCTGATGAACGCACCCGTCAAGAGCGGCGAGCTATCGCCTGCGCACGACATTACCCTCGACGACAAGTGGACCCTTGAGCGCGGCCGCGCCTTCATGACCGGCACGCAAGCCCTGATCCGCCTGCCGATGCTGCAACGTGAACGCGACCTGAAAGCCGGCCTGAATACCGCCGGCTACATCACCGGCTATCGCGGTTCGCCAGTCACCTCGGTCGACCAGACCGCGATTGAAGGCCAAGAAGCACCTCGACGCGCACCACGTCAAGTTCCACCCCGGCATGAACGAAGACCTGGCGGCGACCGCCGTCGGTGGGGCACCCAGCAGACCAACCTGTTTGAAGACGCCAAGTATGACGGCCGTGTTCTCCATGTGGTACGGCAAGGGCCCGGGCGTCGACCGCTGCGGCGACGTGTTCAAGCACGCCAACAACGCCGGCTCTTCCAAGCACGGCGGCGTGCTGGTGCTGGCAGGCGACGACCACGCTGCCAAATCGTCCTCCACCGCCCACCAGTCGGACCACATCCTGAATGCCTGCGGCATTCCGGTGCTGTATCCAGCGTCGGTGCAGGAATACATCGACTACGGCCTGCATGCCTGGGCCATGAGCCGCTACACCGGCCTGTGGGTGTTCGATGAAGTGCGTGACCGACATCATCGAGTCGGGCGCCGTGGTCGATTTCGACCCTGACCGCGTTCAGATCCAGATGCCGGACGACTTCGAGCTGCCGGCGGGCGGCCTGAATATCCGCTGGCCGGACAACCGTGCTGGACATGGAAGTCCGCATGAACAGCTACAAGTGGTACGCGGCGCTGGCCTACTGCCGCGCCAATAAGCTGAACAAGATCATCTGGGATGCGCCGAAGCCGAAGATCGGCATCATCACAGCCGGCAAGTCCTACCTGGACACCCGCCAGGCGCTGGCCGACCTGGGCATCGACGAGCAGGCCGCTGCCGATATCGGCATCCGCCTGTACAAGATCGGCATGACCTGGCCGCTGGAAGCGGACGGCGTGCACGAATTCGCCAAGGGCCTGGACGAAATCCTGGTGGTGGAAGAAAAGCGCCAGATCCTGGAATACGCGCTGAAGGAAGAACTGTACAACCTGCCGGACGGCGAACGTCCACGCGTGGTCGGCAAGTTCGACGACACCGGCGAGTGGAGCAACAAGGGCAAGACCGGCCACGGCGACTGGCTGCTGCCGGCGACCTATGAGCTGAATCCGGCCCAGATCGCACGCGCCATCGCTTCGCGCATCGAGCACTATTGCAAGGACCATCCGGTTGCCGCGCGCGTGAAAGAGCGTATCGCCTTCCTGGAAGCCAAGGAGGCGGCGCTGAAAAACCTGCCGGCCAAGGCCAATCCCGAGACCGACCGCATTCCTTACTTCTGCTCCGGCTGCCCGCACAACTCTTCGACCAAGGTGCCGGAAGGTTCGCGCGCCATGGCCGGTATCGGTTGCCACTACATGGTGCTGTGGATGGACCGCGAGACGTCCACCTTCACCCATATGGGGCGCGGAAGGCGTGACCTGGGTCGGCCAGGCGCCGTTCACCAATGAGAAGCACGTCTTCACCAACCTGGGCGACGGCACCTACTTCCACTCCGGCATCCTGGCGATCCGCGCCGCCGTGGCGGCGAAGGTGAACATCACTTACAAGATCCTGTACAACGACGCCGTGGCAATGACCGGCGGCCAGAACGTGGACGGCCCGCTCGATCCAGGCATGATCTCGCGCCAGATCGCGGCGGAAGGCGTGACCCCGATCATCGTGGTCACCGACGAACCTGAAAAATATCCGGACGATTACAACTGGGCGCCGGGCGTCACCGTGCGCCACCGCTCCGAGCTGATGGACGTGCAGAAGGAACTGCGCGACAAGCCGGGCGTATCGGCCATGATCTACGACCAGACCTGCGCCTCGGAAAAGCGCCGCCGCCGCAAAAAAGGCGAATTCCCTGACCGCGGCCAAGCGCGCCGTGATCAACGAAGCCGTCTGCGAAGGCTGCGGCGACTGCTCCGTGCAGTCCAACTGCCTGTCCGTCGAACCGCTGGAAACTGAACTGGGCCGCAAGCGCCAGATCAACCAGTCCAGCTGCAACAAGGACTTCTCCTGCGTAAACGGCTTCTGCCCGTCCTTCGTGACGGTGGAAGGCGGCGGCCTGAAAAAGCCGAAGAAAGCTGCAGCAGCGGGTGGCGGCGAAGTGCCGGCCCTGCCATCGCCGGTCCTGCCTTCGACCGCCAACCCATACGGCATCCTGATCACCGGTATCGGCGGCACCGGCGTGGTGACCGTGGGCCAGATCCTGGCCGTGGCGGCCCACACGTTGAAGGCAAGGGCGCCATCGTGCTGGACATGTCCGGCCTGGCCCAGAAGGGCGGTCCGGTGATGTCGCACGTGCGCCTGGCCGACAAGCAGGCCGACCTGCACTCGACCCGCGTTGGTACCGGCAGCGCCAACCTGGTGATCGGTTGCGGACCAGATCGTGACCGCATCGAAAGACGCGCTGTCGCGCATGGGCGAAGGCCGCACTTCACGCTGCCATCAATTCGACCGGCGCCACCACCGCAGCCTTCGTGAAGAACCCTGACTGGCAATTCCCAGGCACCTCTTCGCAGGCCGAGATCAAGCGCGCCTGCGGCGAAGCCAATGTGGACTTCGTCGACGCCGGAAAGATCGCGACCGCGCTGATGGGCGACTCGATTGCCACCAATATGTTCAATGCTGGGGCTACTCCTTCCAGAAAGGCCATGTGCCGCTGTCGGAAGAAGCGCTGATGAAGGCGATTGAACTGAACGGCGTGCAGGTTGGCTTCAACAAGTCGGCCTTCAACTGGGGCCGCTACTGCGCGCACGACACCGCCGCCGTGGCCAAGCTGGCCACCCCGGCAACCGTGATCGAATTCAAGCGCACCCAAACGCTGGAAGAAATCATCGCCAAGCGCGTGGAACTGCTGACCGCCTACCAGGACGCCGCATACGCAAAGCAGTACAGCGATTTCGTGGCGCAGGTGCAGGCAGCGGAAGGCGCCCTGGGTTCGAAGAAGCTGACCGAAGCCGTTGCGCGTTACTTCTACAAGCTGATGGCCTACAAGGACGAGTACGAAGTGGCACGCCTGCACAGCGACCCGGCCTTCCGCGCCAAGATCGAAGGCATGTTCGAAGGCGACTACAAGGTGAAGTTCCACCTGGCGCCGCCGCTGTTGGCGAAGAAGAAGGACAAGGAAGGCCACCTGGTCAAGCAGGAATTCGGTCCATGGATGCTGAAAGCCTTCGGCGTGCTGGCCAAGTTCAAGGGGCTGCGCGGCTCCGCCCTCGGACGTCTTCGGCTACACCGCGGAGCGCAAGATGGAACGCGCCCTGATCGGCGAATACCGCAACACCGTGTCCGCCCTCCTGGCCAAGCTGACTGCCGACAACCTGGCAACCGCCGTGGCGATCGCGCGCATTCCTGAAGACATCCGCGGCTACGGCCACGTCAAGGAGCGCCACCTGAAGGCGGCCAAGCAGAAGGAAGCATCGCTGCTGGCGGAATTCAGCAAGCCGGCAGTCGCAACGCACGCTGCCTGATATTTGGCGGACGCATAAAGGCCGGGGCTAGTCCCCGGCTTTTTTCATAAGCATCTGCAAAATCATTCGTTCAGTAATAAAGACGGACTTGTTAAGGTGGCGCCTCTTCACAAGAGGACCACTTCAATGCAGACAAAATTCAAATTGAAACCGCTGGCGGCAGGAGCTTTCGTTTTGCTGGCTGGCGTCGCACAGGCCCAGGATGCTGTATCTCCGGCGGCTGTCGTGATCACCGGCTCGCGTATCCCACGCGCCAGCCTGGAAGGACCGTCGGCAGTGACGGTCCTCACCGGCGAAGACATCACCAAGCAAGGCTACAAGAACGTCTTCGACGCCGCTGACCAACCAGTCGCAGAACAGCGGCTTC
>NZ_JBNZFX010000001.1:0-274183 GCF_050709955.1 Massilia eburnea | reverse complement strand
GCGCAAGATGACTTTGCCGCGATCGGTAAACTTGACCGCATTCGACAACAGGTTCTTGAGGATCTGCTCCAGCCGCTGCCGGTCGGTATAGATCGTGGCCGGCAAGCCAGGCAGCAAGTCGACCACGAACTGGAGCTGCTTCTCCTGCGCCAACGGCGCGAAGACCGCATGCAGGTTATCGATCATCATCTGCAGCGCCACATCCTCCGGCGCCAATTCAAGCTTGCCCGCTTCCACTTTGGAGATATCGAGAATATCGTTGATCAGCGCCAGCAGGTCGTTGCCGGCGTTGTAGATCGTGAGCGCAAACCGCACCTGTTCCGCATTCAGGTTGCCTTGCGCGTTATCGGCCAGCAGCTTGGCCAGGATCAGGGAACTGTTCAAGGGCGTACGCAGCTCGTGCGACATATTGGCCAGGAATTGCGACTTGTAGTCGCTGGCCCGTTCCAGGTCGCGGGCCCTGGCTTCGATATCGACCCGTGCCGCCGCTAGCGCGGCGTTGCGCTGGTCCAGCAATTCCGCCTGCAAGGCCAGCTTTTCGTTGCTTTGTTCCAGCTCCACCTTCTGCGTTTCCAGGCTGGCCTGGGAACGCTCCAGCACGCGCGATTGCTCTTCCAGCTCTTCGTTGGCGGTGCGCAGCTCTTCCTGCTGCACCTGCATTTCCTCATTCAGCGACTGGGTTTCCGCCAGCACTTCTGCCAGGCGCTGGCGCGCGATTGTCGCGTCGATCGCCATGCCGATATTGCCCGCCACCAGTTCGAGGAAGTCCAGTTCACGCCGCCCTGCTTCGCGCATGAAGCCCAGCTCCATCACCCCGTTCACGCGGCCGTCGCTGTGCACCGGCAGCAGCACCAGTTGCTGCGGCATGCCGTCGCCGAGCGACGACGTCACCTTGATATAGCCCTCCGGCAGCTGTCCCAGGTGCACCGCTCGTCGCGTGCGCGCCGCCTGTCCCACCAGTCCTTCGCCGGGCAGCAGCTGCTGGCCCCTGGTCTGGTCTTCATGGCTGAAGCCATACGCCGCCATTCGCTCCAGCGAGCCGTCGGGCTTGACCACGTAGAACGCGGCCACCGCCACGTCCCAGGTAGCGCGCCAGGAATTCCAGCAGGGCCGCGGACAGCTGCGGCAACGCCAGCTGCCCGATGCCCTGCTCGGCGAGCTGGCCCTGGCCTTCGCGCAGCCAGGCCTGGTGCTGCAACTGGTAGGCATGCGTGTGCTGCTCCTGCAGTGCGTCGCGATAGACCGTCGACAGCCGCAGCAGGTCGCGCCGCCCAAGCCAGGCCAGCACGCTGCTGACCGCCAGGCTCACCGCAAGGAAGATCGCTACGGTCCAGAATCCGACCACGCGCACTGCCTCGCCGCGCGTCGCCCTCTGCCGCTCTTCATGCTCGATGAAGGCACGGAATTGTTCGCGCAACTCGTCGAACGGCACCTTGCCCATTCCCGAGCGCACCATGCCAAGGTAGTCGCCCTGCTGGCGGCGGGCGGCGATGATCTGGTCCGCGGCGCGCAGCCATGCCTGGTGCTGGGCGCGAATGTGCTGCAGGCGTTCCACCTGGGTCGAGTCGTCGGACACGATATTGGACAGGAAATCGGTCGCCGTTTCAAAGCGCGGACGTGCCGCGACATAGGGCGTGAGATAGGCCTCATCCCCCGTCAGCAGGAAGCCGCGCATGCCGGTTTCCATGTCGACCGCCAGCTTGCGCAATTCCTGCGCATTGCCGATCGCGCGCTCGGTGGTTTCTACGTCGCTCCAGGTGCTCATCAGGTAGGCGAACAGCACCACGAAAATGCCGGCAGCAACAATCCCGCCAAGCAGCGGTACCCTTACGTTGCGGTTCAGGATTCGGCGAAAACCCTGGTCATCGATGGTCGAACTTCTTTGCATGGGAATTGTCGAACTGTCATCGGGAAGATTCCAGTGTACCCCTACGGCGGAGCTTGCGCGGCAATCGTGCGCGGGGACTATAATTGCTTTCAAACCAAACACGCCCTATCGCCCATGCGCAAAATCCTGACTGTCGTGCCGCTGTTTTTGCTGGCTGGCTGCGTTAATGATTCCGCAACTTTCTACGCGGACGGCACGCGCGAACACACGCTGACCGTGCGGCGGCAGCAGGAATTTTTCTGGAAAGAAGACGCGCAGTACACGCTGATGGCGGCGCGCCTGCCGGAATGCCAGCGCGCGATTTCCCTGGGCGAGATGCCGCTGGAAGGCTTGGAGTTCGAATTGTTTGCCAGCGGCGATAACGTCTGGAGCCTGCGCGCCGGGAAATATGTGTGGCAGGTCGAGACCCAGGGCTGCACCCTGGTCGCCGAAGGCGGCAATACCGCCGCCACCGGGACCAAGCTGGGAACCTATGCCGCGGAGAGCAAGAAGTCGAAGATGCGCTTCGATGCGGAGGCTACCCCGGCGGACGGGGGCGCCCAAGCCGCAATAGGTATCAGCCGATATCTACCACCACCTTGCCGCCGCCCGGCGCGGCGTGCGCCTGGTTCGCCTCCGCGAGCGGGAAGCGCCGCGGATTCACGTGCACCTTCAGCTTGCCCGCATCAACCAGCCGCGCCGCTTCGCGCAGGATGGCGCCATGTGCGGCCCGGCCTTTGCCGGACAACAGCGGCAGCAAGGTAAATACGCCCGAATAGGTCGCCGCGCGGAAGGACAAGGGCGCCAGCGCATGGGTCCCCCAGCCAAGGCTGCTGACCACGTGCCCGCCATACTGGCGCGCTGCGCGGAACGATGCATCCAGCACTGCGCCGCCTACCGTGTCATACACGATATCGAATTCTTCCCCATCCGCCTGCTCGATGAAGCGGGCGCCCATGGCTTCGATCAGTTCACGCTGGGAGGTCCGGCCGGTAGCCGAGACCAGCGCTCCATGCGCCAGCGCCAGCTGCACGGCCATGCGTCCAACGCCGCCGGCACCACCCTGCACCAGCACTGAATCGCCTGCCTTCACGCGGGCCCGGTCCACCAGCCCCTCCCAGGCGGTGATGAAGACCAAGGGCAGCGCCGCAGCTTCGCGCAGGCTGATGCTGCGCGGCGCCAGCGCCAGCAAGCTGGCATCGACCGCCGCGTATTCCGCCAGAGAGCCCTGCACGCCACCGACGCCGCCCGTCATGCCAAACACTGCGTCACCGGGCGCGAAGCCGCTAACTCCCGGCCCCACGGCCTCCACCACGCCAGCCATATCAATGCCCAGCACTGCGGGCAGCGGCATGCGCGCATGCGCGGCCTGGCCTGCGGCGATCTTGAGGTCCAGCGGGTTGACGCCGCTGGCGTGGATGCGCACCAGCACCTGCCCTGGCGCCGCTGCGGGCTGGGGAATATCGCCGAGGATCATTGGCTTGCCGGCGGCTTCGAGAATCATGGCTTTCATATCTAGAACTCCTGTGGGTTTCAATGAATTCCAGTGTAGGCAGCACAAGCCGCGGGAAAAACAGGGCCAGGCTGCAAACAGAATCCACGAATTGTGGATAATGGAAGCATGGATAAACTCGATGCCCTGCGGGTCTTCTGCGCAGTCGTGGAAACGGGCGCTTTTTCGCGCGCGGCGGAAAAGCTGGGAATCTCGACGTCCTCGGTCACCGCCCAGGTGAATGCGCTGGAATCCCATTTCCAGGTGAAGCTGATGCATCGCACCACGCGCAGCATGTCGCTGACTGGCGAGGGACGCGAATGTTATGAACAGGCCCTGCGCCTGCTGGCCGCAATGCAGGACCTGGAGGCAAACCTGCAGCAGGCAACGCAGGAAGCGCGCGGCACCCTGCGCGTCAATATGCCTGGCCTGGTTTCGCGGCTATATGTCGCGCCGGCCCTGCCGCGCTTCCTGGCCCGGCATCCGGGCATCACACTGCAGGCCAGCGCCAGCGACCGGATGGTGGATCTGGTGGAAGAGGGTTACGACGTTGTGCTGCGGCTGGGTGATATCGGCGACGCAAGGCTGGTGGCGCGGCCGTTGCTGCCAACGCGCTTCGTCTGCTGCGCGTCGCCCGGCTTCGTCGCGCGCCATGGCGCGCCCGCTGTACCTGAAGAACTGGCGGGTTTCGCTTGCCTGCACTTCATCCTGCCCCGTGCCGGCCGCCTGCGCGAGTGGCAGTTTGCGGATGGCGCGGTATTCACGCCGCCGTCGCGCGTCGCATTCGACCACGTGGATTCGCTGGTCGAAGCCTGCAAGGCCGGTGCCGGTATCGGCCAGTTCCTGTCGCTATCGGTGGAGCAGGAACTGCGCAGCGGCGCGCTGGTTCCATTGCTCGCGGAATACCAGGCAGCGGGGCCCACGCTGACCGCCCTGTACCAGCAGCGGCACCAGCGCGCAGCCAAGGTGCAGGCTTTCATCGACTTCCTTGGCGAGGTTTTCGCTTAGGCTGCCTTCTCGCTGTCGAGATGCGATAGCTGGTGGTCGTTGTAGCGGCCACCAGCTGCGGCGCCTTGCGGCACGATCAGTTCCAGCGCGTCCAGGTCGGATTGCAGCAGCACCGCGTCGAGCGCGCCCAGCGCTTCCTGCAGCCGGCTACGGGTGCGGGCGCCGACCAAGGGCACAATGTCGGTGCCTTGCTCCATCACCCAGGCAATCGCCAGTTGCGCCACGCTGATGCCTTTGGCCTGCGCCATTGCCCGCATGCGCTCCACCAGTTCCAGGTTGTGCTTCAGGTTCTCGCCCTGGAAGCGCGGGCTATGCAGGCCGCGGTAATCCTGCTCGCCTTCGCGCTGCGCCGTCCAGTGCCCGCTGATCAAGCCGCGCGACAGCACGCCATATGCCGTAATGCCAACGCCCAGTTCACGCGCCGTTTGCAGCAAGCCGTTTTCGATGCCGCGCGAGATCATCGAGTACTCGATCTGCACGTCGGTGATCGGATGCACGGCATGGGCGCGGCGCAGGGTGTCGGCATTCACTTCGGACAGGCCGATGTGGCGCACATGGCCCTTGCGTACCTGTTCCGCGATGGCGCCGACGGTATCCTCGATCGGCGTCGCCGGATCAAGGCGCGACGGGCGGTAGATGTCGATGTAGTCGGTACCCAGGCGGCGCAGCGAATAGGCCAGGAAGTTGGCCACCGCCTGCGGGCGCGCATCGTAGCCGATAAAGCCGCCGTCCGCATCGCGCAGGGCGCCGAACTTGACGCTGACCTGCACTTGCTCGCGGTCGCGGCCCTGCAGCGCTTCGCCCAGCAGCATTTCATTGTGGCCCATGCCGTAGAAGTCGCCGGTGTCGAGCAGGGTGACGCCGGCATCCAGCGCGGCGTGGATGGTGGCCAGGCTTTCGGCGCGGTCGGCCGGGCCGTACAGGTCGGACATTCCCATCAGGCCCAGGCCGAGCTGGGAGGTTTGCGAGCCGGTGCTGCCAAGTTTGCGGGTTTCCATGTGTGATCTCCAGGTGGGGTTTCGATGGAGACCATTGTGCTATTATCGAATTCAACAATAAATACAGCAGTTATTACTTCTTTATTCGGTGATAGTTAACAATGGACCAGTTCAAGGCCATGCATGTCTTCCTGGCGGTGGCCGACAGCAAGAGCTTCACCCAGGCCGCCGAACAGCTCGACCTGCCCCGCCCTACCGTCACCAACGCCGTCCAGGCCATCGAGCAGCAGCTCGGGGTGCGGCTGCTCCAGCGCACCACGCGCAAGGTCAGCCTGACGGTTGAAGGGCAGCTTTACGTTGAGCGCTGCCGTGCACTGCTGAATGAGCTGGAAGACATCAATGCCCTGTTCCTGTCCGATGGGCGCAAGCCTTCCGGGATGATACGGGTCGACCTGCCGGAGCGCATCGCGCGCTTGAGCGTGATTCCCGCGCTGCCGGATTTCTTCACCCGCTACCCGGACATCAAGATTCGCGTTGGGGCTAACGACCGCATGGCGGACCTGGTGGGGGAAGGGATTGATTGCGCGGTGCGGGCGGGGGTGCTGCGGGATTCGACCCTGGTGGCCAAGCCGCTGGGGGCGATGGTGCAGGTAAACGTGGCGTCGCCTTCCTACCTGGCGGCGCATGGCACGCCGCAGACGCTGGAGGATTTGCGGGAGCACTGGGCGGTCAATTACTTCTCCAGCCAGACCGGGCGCGATTTGCCCTGGGAGTATGTGGCGGATGGCGAGTTGAAGACGCTGTCGGTGCGCAGCAAGGTGTCGGTGGGGAGTTCGGAGGCTTACCTGGGCGCTTGCCTGGCGGGGATCGGCCTGGCGCAGATTCCGCTGCCGGGGATCGAGGCGTTGCTGGAGCGGGGGGAGTTGGTGGAGGTGCTGCCGCAGTGGCGGCCGGCGCCGATGCCGGTGTCGATTATTTATTCGCACAACCGGCATCTGTCGCCGCGGGTGCGGGTGTTTGTGGATTGGCTGGCGGAGGTGTTGCGGCTGGGCTGAAAACCGGTAGATCTGGATCAGACCCAAGGGTCTGACCCGATACGCGACGGCCGCCGGTCGGGTCTGACCCTATGGGTCTGACCCTGGTTTACCGGTTTTAAACGCCCGCGCGAATAACGCCTGCCAACGCCAGCCCCGCAGGCAGCTTCGCCAACAACTTCTGCGCCTGCGTCAAATTGCGCTGCTTGAACCCATCCGGCGCATTGGCAAAATCCTGTGCCAGCCCCGCCGCCGCCACCTCGATACGCGCGCCATCACCAGGCGTGGTATCGATCAGCGCCGACAGGTAAGTCGCCCCCCACTGGATCCGCGTAGCCGGCCCCACAGCCGAACGCCACGCCTTCTCATACCAATCCAGCATCCCCGGCAAATCCCCGCGGCGCTTGGCCGCGGAAGCGAGGCTCAGCTTGAAGTAATACGGCGCATGCGACTCCGTCAGCGTCGCCTGCAGCAAGGCCTCAGCCTCCGCATGCAGCCCCGCATCATTCAACGCACTGACTGCCGTGTTGACCAGCGTATGCCGTCCGTACTTGTCTTCCACCAGCGCCAGCGCCTGCTGCACACGGGTACGCACAAGCTGCGGCAAGCCTTCCGCCGCATAGCCCATGCGCGACATGCGCACCTGCAAACGCACCGCAGTCAAACGGTCCGGCGCCGACAACCACATATCCTCAGCCCACACATGCGCAGCCTGCGCCATGGCAGTCGCCAGTTCAGCGTGACGCGCCGGCGCAGCGCGCACCAGCTGGTGGCCGCTATTGCCGAAGATGTCCATATTGACGCGCGCCACGCGCGCATCGCCCAATACCTTCAACAGGAACTCAGGCGATGCCGCATCCACCACGCGGCCAGCCTGCGCCACCATCGCGTGCAGGCGCAGGCGGGTGGCAGCATCTTCCACCTGGCGCGCAGCAGCCGGCGCCTCACCAGTCACCGAGGCGGCAGCCAGTTGCGACAGGGTGGTCAAGGTCACGCCCAGGTCGCGGCCTTGCAGCAGCACGCCTTCGTCGGTATCCCAGGAGTAGTTCGCCAGCAGCGTCCATTCGGACGGCGACAGGGCACGCGTGCCATCCAGTGCCGCGGCCATCGACTCGCCCGCCGTATGGCCGGCAAAGCGCGCCGCCATCAAGGCTTCGCCAAACAGTTCGCCATCGAGTTCGCACGGCAGGCGGGTGATCTCGCTGCCATCCGGGCGGTACATCACCATGGTTGGATAGCTGCGCAGCTTCAGGCGCGCGGCCATCGCCTGCGCGTTCGGGCTGTCGCCATCGAGCTGCATCGCCACCATGCTTTGCAGCTTGGCGGGGAATTCTTCGCGCCCGAAGATCTCGTACTTGACCCGGTTGCACGGCGGGCACCATGCGGCGGCCCAGTACAGGAACAGCGGACGACCGGCAGCGCGGGCTGCCTCCAGTGCGGCATCGAAACCGCCCTCGAACCACTCGATCGCGTCAGCCATGGATCAGGACTCGCGAGCCAGTGCCAGGAATTCGGTGCGCATCGCCAGGTTAGGCTGCAGTTCGCCCAGCATGGCGGAGGTCACGGTCTCTTCGCCGGCGGTGCGGATGCCGCGCGATTCCATGCACAGGTGGCGGCACTTGACCACCACGCCCACGGCTTTCGGCTCCAGCACAGTCATCAGCGCTTCGGCGATCTGCATGGTCATGCGTTCCTGCACCTGCAAGCGCTTGGAGAACACGTCCACCAGGCGGGTCAGCTTGGACAGGCCGACAATCTTGCCATTTGGTACATAGCCCACGGTGGCCTTGCCGAAGAACGGCGCCAGGTGATGCTCGCAATGGCTGTACACCGGAATGTTCTTTACGACGATCAGTTCGTTGTACTGCTCGGCGCCATCTTCAAAGGCCTTCAGCACTTCAGCGGGGTCCTGGCCATAGCCGGATACCCAGTGCTTCCACGCCTTGTGGACGCGGTGCGGGGTTTCGATCAGGCCCGGACGATTCGGGTCTTCGCCCAGGTGCTCCAGCAGGCGGCGCCAATCGTCTTCGGTGAATACTTCTTTAGTCATGATTGCAGGAACCGTGAAATGTGAAATCTAATCCACCAGTATACAGCGTTCAGGGTCGGTTCGCTGCCAGCAGCTCACTGGCGATGGAAACCGTATGGGTCAGCGCCGGCCACTCGTCTTCCGGGCCGAACCAGCGCGCGTCGCTGATTTCGTTGGGGTCGGTCACGATCTCGCCGTCCAGGTACTCGGCGGTGAAGGCGATCATCAGCGAATGCGGGAAGGGCCAGGACTGGCTGCCGAAGTATTTGAGGTTGTGCACGCGCAGGCCGACTTCTTCAAACACCTCCCGATGCACCGCCTCCTCCACCGATTCGCCGGCTTCCAGGAAGCCGGCCAGCGCGGTGTAACGCTTGTACGGCGAATTGGCGTGCGCGGCCAGCAGGCGCTGCTTGCCTTTCTTGATCAGCACCATCATGGCGGGCGAAATGCGCGGGTAAGCGAGATGGCTGCAGGCAGTGCAGCGCATGGCGCGCTCGCCGGGCGCCAGCAGCATCGGCGAACCGCAGGCGCCGCAGAAGCGGTGGGTGCGCGCCCATTCGGCAATCTGGAAGGCGCGCCCTGCTACGCCGAGCAAACCATCGTCGACTGTGCCGAACAAGGTGCGCAGGCCGACGTAGGCGTGGCCCGGCAGGGGCGACGTATCATGCGGCGCCTGCGCAACCTGCCAGTAGCGGCCTTCCCAGGTACCGAGCGGCATCGCGCCAGCCAGTTCCAGGCCGGCGGCAAGTAGCTCCGCATGCGGCGGCAACGCCAGGCTCTCGTCCCGCAACAGCAAGCGGTCTTTGTGGAACACCAGCGTCTGGATATCGGCAGCGGTGGCGGATTGGATCAGGGGCAGGAAACCGGCAGGGGTCTGTAGCATGGCTTTTCAATATAGTCCTGGCAACAGCACGATGATATCAGCCTAGTCCTTGTAGTGCATGTAGAGCGCCCACGGCAGGGCGATCAAGGGGGCGAGCCAGGGGAAAAAGGAGATCACCTTGGCAAGGGCCAGGATAAAGAGGCTGAGCACCGCGATTCCGACGGTCATGCCGATGCGGTTCGTCCACTTGTTTTTGGCGGGCGGGGCGCCTTCAGTGACCGGTACCTGTTGGTTCGGCGCGTCCGAAACTGCGACCGGCGCAGCTTGCGGCGCAGGCGGTGGTGGCTGGAGGCGAACAAACGCAGCTTGATCCTGACGCCCAGTTATTCCGTGATCGATATTTGCTGCGCGCAGCAACACTTCAGCGATCCAGCTATCGAGCCGTTGGCCCCAGTGAACGACGGCTGCCGCGCCCTCTTCATCCAGGTGCTGGAAATAGCTGCTGTCGTTCTTGGGATTGGTGTCATTGTCGAACGTTCCCTGCTCGCGCTCCAGCGTCGCCAGCACCCGGTGCGCCAGCGAATCGGCGCCGGTGGCCACGAACAGCGGCATCTTCGCCCATGGCGCGCTCTCACCGGTATAGGCATAGAAGGGCCCAGCCGGCACGGAACCCGACGGCACTGGCCGATCCAGGTCCGTAGCGATTGCTTTGGCCAGCTTCTGCCAGTCCGTATGCGGCACATCGAGCTGACCCTGTCGCTCGTCCAGGCACAGGTAACAATCGACGTCGCCGGCATAGGTGGCCGCGTTGGGAATGTACTGGTCACCGCCATCCCACGCGGGCCGCTCTTCGCCGACCGCCCAGAGCTGGTAGCGGTCGGGGTAGTGAACCGCTACCACTTGCCGGCTGCGGTCAAGTGCCGGCGGCGCGTCGATGCCGAGCACCTCCGCCGGATGCAGCGACAGCCGCATTGCCCCGCCTTGCGCCAGGATGGCCAGCCACAGGGTGAAATCATCCGCCAGCAAGGCGTTGCTGGCCCGGTCCCTGAACTGCAGCCGCGCACCAAAGAAGACCCCGTGCTGGTACCAGTCCTCGAGCGCGAGGTCCTTGCGCAGGAAGCTGCTGCCATAACTGGCCAGTGCCACCTGACGCTGGATCGGCTCTTGTTCTCGTCTCATTGGGTTTGGGTCCGGGGACGCAAAGTGCCAGCGATCGAATGCCACTGCTGCCTATGTTCCATGTACTTTGCAAGGGCCCTGTGCGAAGTAAGTCTTCTCCTCCATTTCTCCTTCGCCGGGCAGCTCATCGCGCAAGGGATCTTGATAATCGTCCGGCCATTGCGACGCTTCCAGGACCGCATAGACTGATTTTTCGTCGAGCCATCTCGTCGCAGTAATTCCATGGCACGCTTCGTTAGCATTCGCCAACGAAGCCAGCTCCGCCACGCGGTCCAATCCAAGCTCGTAATAACGGGAATCGACACCGTAGAAGAATTCGGCGGGCTTATGCTCAAGGATGTCCCGGAACTCCGACCGGTAGTCTAGCAATCGCAGCTCGAGAGCTCGCTTATGCGCGTCAACCGATACAGCATCCGCCAGGACCTTTCCATGCTTGAGAATCCTGGCCGCGCGGATCCATGTCGCACGCTGGTTATTGCCGTCACGTAGAAGGCCCAGGGCTTGGCTATATGCCTGGATACTGGCCTCAAGATTGAATAAGGAACGACGCTCGGCCACTTCTTCGTCGTCTTTCGTCGCCTGGATTGCCATGTCCTTTTTCTGAAGGTAGAGCGTAAGCAGGGATGCCGGCAAATCCCAGGCTTGAGAAACAAGGCGTTCAGAGCGCCAAAGGTATCCCCTATCTGCCCCCGCTCACTGACACCAAGCTTGCTGAAGCCGTCAGCTGGAATCACCCACAACGCGAAGCCGGCGTAAACCACGACGACTAGTAAAAACAGTGGTATTGCAATCTTTCTCATCAAGGCGGTTCCAATATGAGATAAAGAGGCCTTAAGAACAAAAAGTCCCTGCCACTTGGATCAGTTGCAGGGACTTTTAAACCCAGGACTGCAGCAAGCTGTTAGAACGGGATGTCGTCGTCCATGTCGGAGAAGTTAGGCGCTGGACGCGGTGCCGGGCGTGGTGCCGGTGCCGGAGCTGCCTGTGGACGTGGAGCCTGGCGTGGAGCTGGTGCGTCGTAGCCCATGTCGTCGCCACCGCCCATGCCAGCGCCCATGCCGCCGGTATCGCCACGGCCGCCCAGCATCTGCATGGTTTCAGCGATGATGTCGGTTGCGTATTTTTCGACGCCGTCTTTGTCGGTGTACTTACGGGTCTGCAAGCGGCCTTCCACGTAGACGGAAGAACCTTTTTTCAGGTATTGGCCGACGATTTCAGCCAGGCGGCCGAAGAAGGAAATACGGTGCCACTCGGTCAGCTCTTTCTGTTCGCCGGTGTTGCGGTCTTTCGAACGGTACGAGGTAGCTACGGCGATGTTGGCAATCGCGTCACCGCTAGGCATGTAGCGGATTTCCGGATCGCGACCCAGATTGCCGACGATGATCACTTTGTTGACAGATGCCATTTATGAAACTCCTGAAGGGGAACGGGGGCTGTTTCCGACGGCCCCAAAACCACGGAGTTTACCCTAAATTAATATTCGCTCAAATATAGCAGGAGCTGACACAGCTCAATTTGTTGTCAGGTTAGCCCGTGGCGGCTTCAGCAGGCGCAGGGCGATCACCAAGGCGCAGGAAACGGCACCGCAACCGGCCAGGTAGACTGCGCTGACGCCGTGCTGGCCAGCCAGCGCACCGGCCAGCGGGCCGGTCAGCCCGAGCGAAATATCGAGGAAGGCGACATAGGCGCCCATGGCGGCGCCGCGGCTTTGCGGCGGGGTGCGCTTGACCGCTTCCACGCCGAATCCGGGAAAGGCCAGCGAGTAGCCAAAGCCGGTCAGCGCGGCCCCGATGTATACCAGCGATGGCGCCGACGCCTGCCAGATACAAAGCTGGCCGGCTGCTTCGATCAGCACGCACACCAGGGCCACGCGCGCGCCGCCGATCTTGTCCGGCAGGTGGCCGAACAGCAGGCGGGCGCCAATGAAGGCCGCGCCGAAAGCGGTGAACGCCAGCGACGGGCTGCCCCACTCCTTGGCCGTGAACAGCAGCGAGATAAAAGCGGTGATGACGCCGAAGCCGACGCTGGAAAACGCCAGCCCCATGCCTGGCCACCAGACCGCGCCCAGCACCTTGTAGAACGGGATGCGGCGCGCGCTGGCCGGCGGCAGGGCCTTGATACCGGCCAGCACCAGCAACGCCAGCACCGGCGCCAGCATGCCGGCGAACGCGATGCCCTGGAAGCCGGCCTGCTGGTACAGCGCCATCCCGGCCGGTGCGCCGGCGGCGTAGGCGCCGTACATTGCGATGCCGACCCAGGCCATGACCTTGCCGGCGTTCTGCGGGCCGACCAGGCCGACGACCCAACTCAGGGCGCCGGTCACGATCAGGCTTTCGGCGCCGCCCAGCAGGATGCGGCCAGCGATCAGCATCGCGACCGATGCTTCCGGCTGCGCGACCATGGAAAGAGACGCCAGGTAAGCCAGCGCGGAGGCAACTGCCAGCACGAAGCCGGTCATCACGGCGCGTTTGGAACCGCGAGTGTCGCACAGCCCACCGGCCCAGGCCCGGGTCAGCAGCGCGGCAACGAACTGGGCACCGGCGACCACGCCAACCATCAGGGTGCTCAGGCCGAGGCGATCGTGCACGTGCAGCGGCAGCGCGGGCAGTGCAATGCCGATCGCGAGAAAACTGGCAAACACCGCCAGCACGATGGGAAAAATCCGGGGCACCACATTGGCGGCCTGCGGGGCGGCAGCCGTGGCGGGAGAAGCAAAATCTTTAGGCGGGCTCATAGAAGAACTTTCAAGGTTGACAATGAATTCCTGGAATGCGAGCATTTGCTCACATACAGCCAAAATTTTAAAATCAACAACATCCCGCGAAAACTCGCATTCAAAACTGCCCATGGTCGACATCCCGCAACCCCGCAAAGCCCCGCGCCAGGAGCGTTCGCGCGCCACCGTGGACGTGATCCTGGAGGCGACGGCTCGCATTTTTTCCGAGCATGGCTACGCCGGAACCAATACCAACCTGATCGCGGCAAAGGCCGGCATCAGCATCGGCTCGCTCTACCAGTACTTCAAGAACAAGGATGCGCTGATCGCGGCGCTGCACCAGCGCCACGCCGAACAGGTGCAGCAAACCGTGGAAGAAGTGCTGGCCAGGCCCTTCGAACCGACGCTGGCCGGGCATATCGGCGCGCTGGTACAGGCGCTGCTGGCCGCCCACCTGCTGGAGCCGGACCTGCACAAGATGCTGGAACTGCAATTCCCTTATTTCGACGCGCCGCAGTCGGAAAATGAAGCCGACCAGGGCATCTTCAAGCGTGTGCGCGCGCTGCTGGAAGAATGGCGGGACGACATCGCGCCGCCCAACTTGGACCTGGCCACCTGGGTTGTCCTGCAAATAATGGAATCGATGGTGCACGCAGCCGTGATCGAGGCGCCGGGCTTCGAAATGGCCGACATTAAGGCGTCCATCACCAGCGCTGTCATGGGTTACCTGACGTACCGTTCAAATACTGGTAATATGTACAGTATTTGACGCTGGGCTTGGTGTATCGAGGGCGCGGCGCAAGAATTCATTCGACGCTATAGTATCGGGCTGACCCCGAAAGGTATCCACGCATGGAAGAGATCCGCATCCGCGGTGCGCGCACGCACAATCTGAAAAACATCAACCTCGACCTGCCACGCAACAAGCTGATCGTGATCACCGGCTTGTCCGGCTCCGGCAAGTCGTCGCTGGCGTTCGACACCCTGTACGCAGAAGGCCAGCGCCGCTACGTCGAATCGCTGTCGGCCTACGCGCGCCAGTTCCTGCAGCTGATGGAAAAGCCGGACGTGGACATGATCGAAGGCCTGTCGCCGGCGATCTCCATCGAGCAGAAGGCCACTTCCCACAATCCGCGTTCGACCGTGGGCACCGTGACCGAGATCCACGACTACCTGCGCCTGCTGTACGCGCGCGTCGGCACCCCTTACTGCATCAACCACCCGGACCACGCGCTGGCAGCGCAGTCGGTATCGCAGATGGTGGACGCGGTGCTGGCCATGCCCGAAGGCACCAAGCTGATGATCATGGCGCCGGTCGTGGCCAACCGCAAAGGCGAACACGCCGACCTGTTCGAGGCCATGCAGGCCCAGGGCTTCGTGCGCTTCCGCGTGCAGAGCGGCACCCACGACGCCAAGATCTATGAAGTGGACGACCTGCCGAAGCTGAAGAAAACCGAGAAGCACACCATCGACGTGGTGATCGACCGCGTGAAGGTGAATGCCGAGATCAAGCAGCGCCTGGCCGAATCCTTTGAAACCGCGCTGCGCCTGGCCGACGGCCGCGCCGTCGCCTACGAAATGGATACCGGCGCAGAGCACGTTTACTCCAACAAGTTCGCCTGCACCACCTGCGGCTACTCGCTGCAGGAGCTGGAGCCGCGCCTGTTCTCCTTCAATAACCCGATGGGCGCCTGCCCCGAGTGCGATGGCCTGGGCCATATCGAGTTCTTCGACCCGCGCCGCATCGTTGCTTTCCCCAACCTGTCGCTGGCTTCCGGCGCAGTGAAGGGCTGGGACCGCCGCAACCAGTTCTACTACTCGATGCTGGCAGCGCTGGCCGCGTACTACGATTTCGAACTCGATACGCCGTTTGAACAACTGCCTGCGAAAGCACAGGACGTGGTGCTGCACGGTTCCGGCAAGACCGCCATCCCGTTCACCTACATGAATGAGCGCGGCAAGGCCGTGGTCAAGGAACACACCTTCGAAGGCATCGTCAACAACCTGCAGCGCCGCTACCGCGAAACCGATTCGATGGCGGTCAAGGAAGAACTGGCGAAGTTCATCAACGAGAAGAAGTGCCCGAGGTGCGAAGGCGCGCGCCTGCGCGTGGAAGCGCGCCATGTGAAGATCGGCACCGGCAAGCAGGAACGCGCGATCTACCAGATCGCCGAGAAGCCGCTGCGCGACACCTTGTCCTTCTTCGAGCAGCTGAAATTGAAGGGTGCGAAGAAGGACATCGCCGACCGCGTGATCAAGGAAATCGTGTCGCGCCTGACCTTCCTGAACAACGTGGGCCTGGACTACCTGTCGCTGGACCGCAGTGCCGACACCCTGTCCGGCGGCGAGGCACAGCGTATCCGCCTCGCTTCGCAGATCGGCTCCGGCCTGACGGGCGTGATGTACGTGCTGGATGAGCCATCCATCGGCCTGCACCAGCGCGACAACGACCGCTTGATCGACACCCTGAAACACCTGCGCGATATCGGCAATTCGGTGCTGGTGGTGGAACACGATGAAGACGCGATCCGCACCGCCGACTACGTGGTCGACATGGGCAAGGGCGCCGGCGTGCATGGCGGCGACGTGATCGCTTCCGGCTCGCTGAAGGACATCCTGAAGTCGAAGGAATCGCTGACCGCGCAATACCTGAGCGGCAAGCTGAAAATTGAAGTGCCGAAGAAGCGCCACAAGTCCGACCCGCAGCGCCAGCTGACCATCACCGGCGCCACCGGCAACAACCTGAAAAAAGTTTCGCTCAGCCTGCCGGTCGGCCTGATGACTTGCGTGACCGGCGTTTCCGGTTCCGGCAAATCGACCCTGGTCAACGACACCCTGTACCCGGCCCTGTCGCGCCACCTGTTCGGCTCCCAGACCGAACCGGCACCGCACGATTCGATCAGCGGCCTGGAACACTTCGACAAGGTGATCTCGGTCGACCAGGCGCCGATCGGCCGCACCCCGCGCTCGAACCCGGCCACCTACACCGGCCTGTTCACGCCGATCCGCGACCTGTTCGCCACCGTGCCGGTGGCGAAAGAGCGCGGCTATTCTGCCGGCCGCTTCTCCTTCAACGTCAAGGGCGGCCGCTGCGAAGCCTGCCAGGGCGATGGCGTGATCAAGGTCGAAATGCACTTCCTGCCGGACGTCTACGTGCCTTGCGACGTCTGCCACGGCAAGCGCTATAACCGCGAGACGCTGGAAGTCCACTACAAAGGCAAGAGCATCACCGAAGTGCTGGACATGACGGTGGAAGACGCACACGAGTTCTTCAAGGCCGTGCCGGTCATCGCGCGCAAGCTGCAAACACTGCTCGACGTGGGCCTGGGCTACATCAAGCTGGGACAGAGCGCCACCACGCTGTCCGGCGGCGAGGCGCAGCGCGTCAAGCTGTCGCTGGAACTGTCCAAGCGCGACACGGGCCGCACGCTGTATATCCTGGACGAGCCGACCACCGGCCTGCACTTCCACGATATCGACCTGCTGATGAAGGTGATCCACCGCCTGCGCGACCACGGCAATACCCTGGTCATCATCGAGCACAACCTCGACGTGATCAAGACTGCCGACTGGATCGTCGACCTCGGTCCTGAAGGCGGCGCCGGCGGCGGCCAGATCATTGCCAGCGGCACGCCGGAAGAAGTGGCGGCCAATCCGGCCAGCGTGACCGGCAAGTACCTCGGCCCGCTGCTGAAGAAGAAGTAATGAGCCTGCATTCCGTCAAACACTTCCTGGCGCAGCACGCGCCAGATCTTGAAGTCATCGAGCTGGCGGAAAGCACCGCGACCGTGGCACTGGCTGCGGCCGCGCATGGCGTCGAACCGGGCCAGATTGCCAAGACGCTGTCCCTGCGCATGAAGGAAGGCATCGTTCTCGTGGTGACGCGCGGCGATGCGCGGCTGGATAACAAGAAGTTCAAATCCCACTTCGGTGCAAGCGCGCGCATGCTGGGCGCGGATGAAGTGGAAGCGCTGACCGGGCACCCGGTCGGCGGCGTCTGCCCCTTCGGGCTGCCGGCACCGATTCCGGTCTACTGCGACGTTTCGCTGCGCGAGTACGCGGAAGTGATTCCGGCCGGCGGCGCAATCAATGCCGCGGTACGTATCTGCCCTGAGCGCATGGCGACGCTCACCGGCGCGCAGTGGGTTGATGTCGCGCTGGCGCCTGCCGGGCCGCCGGACCCTACTCCTGCGGCAGCGGATACTGCTTGCCGTCATAACGCAGCAGCTGAGTAGTGGGCTTCGCATCCTTCTGGTTTGAGTTACGCATGACGAGAAGGTCCGCAAAGCCCTTGGTGCGCGTCGCAGCGATGCTGATGGTGTAGTCGAAACGTTCGATTTCCGGCTCAGGCGCGGGTTCCTGGTCGTTTCCAGTCTCCCACTGCATTTCGCCCAGGTAGCTCCAGCGCGAGACAGGCATATCCGAAAGCACCGGCCTGATCGCGGCGCCTTCGCGCACATACAAGGTACGCATCGGGCCGTAGCCGCCTTCCGCATAACGCGGCGAATACGTGTTGATATCGACGCCGAATGCGCGCAAGCCTGGCTGCAGCTGATAGCGCGCCGTATCGATCCGGATGCCGTCGACGTATCGCATGATGGCGTCTTCTTCGGCCACAGTCCAATTGCTGGCAATTACCTTGGCCTGCGCCCGGTCAAACAGCGCAACAAGCAGCCGCTTGCCGTCTGGCGTCCCACCTTCGTAGACGAAGACGCCGATGGTGTACGGCTCCTTTCCCGGCCAAGGCTTGCAGGCGGTGGCGATGGCCCCCTGGTCGTCTTCGCTGGCCTTGCGCTTGCCGTTCTCCTTCAAGAAAGCGGCAGCCATATCAAGCTCCTGTTCGCTGCAGGCCTGCGTTTCCGCCAAGGCCGGCAGCGCAATCATCGCCAGTACAGCCGTGCCCGCGACGCGCTTCAGGTTCATGTCTATCCTTTTACAAACGATACATGCAAGGATAGACAATGCGCTGCCGCCTGTCACTAGGCCGCGCGGCGCGCCGCAGCCAGCCAGCGCTCCAGGTGCGGGAAGCGGTCATATCCCCAGAACGGCTCGCCGTCCGCCAGCACAAAGGGCACGCCGAACACACCCTTGGCCAGTGCATCCTCGTTGCCCTGCTTGAATTGCGTCTTGATCGCAGGATCTTCCAGGCCCGCCAGGAAGTCCGAGCCATCGATGCCCTGGCTCTCCGCGATCCCCAGCAGCACCGCCTTGTCCGCAATATCCACGCCGTCGGCGTAATAGGCCTGGAAGCAGGTACGCGCAAACGACACTGCCGCATCGTCGCCGTGGTTGACGCGCACCCACAGCATGGCGCGACCCGGCGCAATCAGCATCTGCGGGAAGGCGCTGGAGGGATTGAAAGGAATCGCCTCCTCCTGTGCGGTGCGCTGCATATCGCGCGTCACGTACTTCCATTTGACCGGCACCACGGGCGACGGCAGCACCCCGGTCACCTGGGTCAGCGCCGGCAGCAGCACCGGATGCCAGCGCACGGTCGCGCCATTGGCAGCCGCCAGCCATTCGATGCGGCGCGCGGCAAAGTAGGAATAGCCCGAGGCGAAATCAAAGTAGAAGTCGAGGACCATGGCCGCTCCTTAGTAGTTTTCGCCGAAATCGCTATTGTTCTTCGGCAGTCCGCGCAGGATGCCCCACAGGCTGCTATGGCTCACGAAGTAGATGCCGACCGGCACCAGCAAAAGTAGGAATCGCATTTTCTCTCTCCAATTTCGCACACCCGTGCGAAGCTTGCTTAAAAAAAGGCCGCAGGCGGACCCGCGGCAACCCAAATCACAAATCGTTGAAACTCTTGTACGTCGAAATCAGGCGGTTGTACGCACGCTGCGCATGGCGCGGCGACTGCTCGTCACGCAGGAAGCGGGCATCGTGCAGCAGGCCCACTACCAAGCTGTAAATCTCGAACACCAGTTGCTCGGGATCTGTGTCCGGCCTGAGCTGGCCGGCTTCCATCGCCTGCAGGATGGTTTTGCGCAGCGAAGCGCGCCATGCCAGCGCCCCCTGTGCCAGGCGGTCGCGCACCGCGCTGCCTTGGTAATCGTCAAACTCAAAAGCGCCCGCCGTGTACAGGCAGGACGTGCGCAGCGCCTCGTCGGCCGCGCGCTGGAACCAGGCCGCTACCTGGGCTTGCAGCCGGGGCAAGCCGCGCGGCAGCGTCAGCGTTGGCATGAATACTTCCGCCGCAAAGCGGCGGTCGTACTCGTCCAGCACCGCGCATTGCAATTGCTCCAGCGAGCCAACACGCGAAAACACCCCGCTCTTGCTGATGCCGGTGCGCTTGGCGATCTCGCCCAGCGACAGCTTGCCGATACCTTCCACCGCAGCCATTTCCATGGCGGCGTCGAGGATGGTGGCAAAGGTCGCTTCGCTTTTTGCGGTCAGGGTGTCCATGGCTCGAACTTTAGCACACCTGTGCGAAATAACAAGCGTTATTTGCTTGGTATTTTAAGTTGACTATTTTGCAAACATGATTAAAGTTGCGGACTGGAAATTTCATCTATGGGAGAAATCATGCAACAACTCCGCCTGCGCCAGATTGCCGCAGCCTCGCTCCTGGCCTGCACCAGCATGGGCGTGCAAGCCCAGGTCACGACCGGCGCCATGACTACCCCGCGCATGTTCCATCAGGCCAGCGCACTGGCCGATGGCCGGATCCTGCTCACGGGTGGAGCAGCCAGCGCGTCCGCAACCTCGCTTGCGAGTACCGAGATCTATGATCCATCCACCGGCGTCTTCATGCCGATGCCGCCGATGCTGGTCGCCAAACGCGAACACGCTACGGTCACGCTGAAAGATGGCCGCGTTCTGGCGGCAGGCGGCATGACCACCAACAGCAGCGTCTCCAGCTTCGCGGAGGTTTTCGATCCCGTCGCCGGAAAGTGGACGGCGACCGCGCAGATGAACACGGCCTACGCCCGCACCATGGCGCGCCTGCTGCCAGATGGGCGCGTCATGGTCGCTGCCCGTGACACGACGGGGCACCATGCCGAGATTTTCGATCCGGCCAAAGGCAGCTTCAGCAAGTCCGGCAACATGGTCGAGACCACCAGCGGTCACGGCATGGTAGTGCTGGCGGACGGCCGCGTGCTGAAGATCGGTGGCTATACGTGGGACGGCAAGTTCAGCCGCAATGCGGAAATCTGGGACCCGGCCACCAACGAGTGGACCGCCACGGGACAGATGGCGGCGGAACGCCAGGATATTCAGCCAGTGCTGCTGCCCGACGGTAAAGTACTGGTCGCGGGCGGCCGCAATTCGATGCAGCTCGACACCTCCGAAATTTTCGATCCCGCCACCGGCGAATTCAGCCCTGGCAACGTCATGCCGATCGCCTTCGCGCCAGACAGCAGTACCGTTCTCGGTAACGGGAATATCGTTTTCACCGACCCGAATGCGCGCCATCTGCTGCAATACCAGCCGGCCAGCGGCAACTGGAACCTCGCCGGCCCAAGACGTGGCGCTGCGCGTGAAAGCATTGCAACGCGCCTGCCCGACGGCAGCCTGCTGCTGGCAGGTGGCGCCGAGCAGAACGACGCGGCCAGCTATGCGGCAGTGCTCGACCAGGCTTGCGCCGGGCAGGAACTCACGCTGGACGTCACCTCCGGAAAAGTAGACGCGGATGGCGGCTCGGCCAGCATTTCCGTGAGCGGCGCCCCTGGTTGCCGTTTTGAGGTGGCCAATGCGCCGGGCTGGCTGACGCCGGCTCCGGCAAGCCTGCTTGTCGTCGCGGAAAAAGGGACATCTGCTGTCGGCCTTACGGCTGGCGCCAATATGAGCGGCGCCGAGCGCACCGCTGCCTTCTTCCTGGCCAACTGGCGCGCGGAGCTGACGCAAGAAGCCTCGACCAGCTGCCCAAGCATGCCCTACGTGTCGCCTGCCAGCATCAAGGTCGGCTACCTGGGCGGCACGGGTACGGCCTATGTCACGGCGCCGGCCACCTGCTCCTGGAATATCAGCGACCTGCCAAGCTTCGCCTCCATCACCTCCGCGTCCGGCGGCAAAGGCAATGGCAGCTTCAACTGGTCCGTCCCTTCGAACAGCCCGAACAGCATGTCGCGCAGCGGCTCCGGCCTGGTCACTGCCCTCGGCCAATCCAGCAGCTTCACCATCACCCAGGATGGCCCCGCACAGTGCCCGTCCACGCCAAAGCTCAACCTGAGCAGCAGCTCGTTCCCATCTGCCGGCGGCACGATCACCGGCACGGTCAGCGCCGCTCCAGGCTGCCCTTGGACTGTCGGCACGCTGCCGCCGTTTGCCCGGCTCACCGCAGGCGGTGCCGGCACCGGCAGCGGCGTGTTTTCGATTACTGCCACCGCCAATCCCGGTGCATTCCGCAGCGGCAATGGCCAGCTCACCGGCCCAGGCTTCTCTTCGAGCTTCTACCTGAGCCAGTCGGCGAACCCTTGCGTGAACTGGAGCATCAGCCCCGCTGTCCTCAACTCGCCCGTCGGCGGCGCAACTGGCAGCTTTACCATCACGGCCCCCGCAAGTTGCAGCTGGCGCCTTGCAGGCTTGCCAGGCTGGCTCACCCTTACCAGCGCCAACAATGGCAGCGGCAATGGCGCCATCAGCTATGCGATCGCGCCAAACACCGGGTATGCGCGCAATGCAATGCTCTCGATGAGCGGCTCGGGTCCGATCCTGTCGATCAGGATGAACCAGGAAGGAGTGCCCGCGCCTGCCGGCTGCGAAACACTGATCGACAGCGGAGTACCGGCCAACGGCTTCCTGCAGTCTTCGAGCTGTCCGGCAGGCGCACGCGGCGCCAGCTACTACACCGACCGCTATAGCTTCACCGGCACCGCCGGAAAGGTTGCGACCATCACGATGACTTCGAGCAGCTTCAATACTTACCTCTACCTGCGCGACGCCGGGGGGTAATGTGCTGCGCTCCGATGATGACGGTGCCGGCGGCTTCAACGCTCGCATCAACTACACGCTGCCGTCTTCGGGCACCTACACCATCGAAGCGACCAGTTCCGTTGCCGGCCGGACCGGCGCCTACGTGCTGTCTTTCACCCAGTAAGAAGAGGGTCGGCAGGCGGCGGGCATCCCCGCCGCCTGGCTCTGCGCGGCTTCCACGGCCCGGCCGGGCCGAATATCAAAACTAAATCTTTCGTTGTTCTTTTTGATTGACTATTTCACAAATACATATAGAGTTGTACATCGGAAATATTCTGAGGAGAAAAGTTTTGTACCCAACACCATTGCGCAATTTGGCGGCCGCCACCTTGCTGGCCTGTGCCACCCTGTCCGCTCAGGCCCAGGTCTCGACCGGCAACATGAACATGCCGCGCATGCTGCACAAGGCAAACGCACTGCCTGACGGCCGCATACTGCTGAGCGGAGGCACATCCAGGCCCGGCAATCCAATCACCGCCAGCACCGAGATCTACGATCCGGCCACCGGTCAATTCACCCCGGCGGCTCCGATGCTGACCGCGCGCCGGCAGCACGCAGCAGTCACGCTGCAGGATGGACGTATCCTGGTTGCGGGCGGCATGTCGCCGGCCAGCACCTATACCAATACCGCCGAAATTTACGACCCGGCGACCGGCCAGTGGACTGCCACCGGTAATCTGAACTTTGCGCGCTATGACACCGCGGGACTGCTGTTGGCGGACGGCCGCGTGATGATCACGGACAAGACGAACGCCAGCGCATACCAGGCGGACATCTATGATCCCGCCACCGGACTATTCACCAAGACTGGCTACATGCTGGAACGTCCGAACGGTTCGGGACTGGTCCTCCTGCCTGATGGCCGGGTCCTGAAGATGGGCGGTTTCGCGAACAATACCTACAGCCGCAATGCCGAACTGTGGGATCCCGTCACGAACCAGTGGACCGCCACCGGCCAGATGAACGAACAGCGCCAAACCATCCAGCCCGTGGTGCTGGCGGATGGCAAGGTCCTGGTTGCGGGCGGCCGTCGCGAGTGGTCGCACAACACGACCGAGGTGTACGATCCGGCTACGGGGACCTTCACGGCTGCCGCCAACATGCCGACGGCATTCGAGCCAACCAACGCCAGCGTGCTGCCAGGCGGCGATATCATCTTCACCGCGGACTACAACCGCCAGCTGATGCGTTACCAGGCTGCCAGCGGGACCTGGAACATGTCCGGCCCGCAGCGCAGCACCGCACGCGAAAGCACCTTGTCGCGTCTACCGGATGGCAATGTGCTGATCGCCGGCGGCTCCGCCCAGAACGACGCGACGACCTATGCCGCAATCTGGGACCAGGCCTGCGCCGGACAGCTCACCACCGTGCCGGTCCGTACCCAAACCACAGGCGGCGATGCCGGTACTGTCAGCTTCAACCTGAACGCGGCCCCTGGCTGCCGCTTCGAAGCAGCCAACCTGCCCGACTGGCTGACCGTTGCCGGCGCCAACCCGCAGCAGATGCCGGCCGGTGGTACGGCCAGCGTGACGTTCAACACCACGGCCAACCTGACCGGCGCCTCACGCAGTGCCTCGTTCCTGCTGGGGAATGAGCCCGTCACCGTCACGCAGGTGGCTTCCGCCAACTGCCCATCGGCGCCGGTGGTATCGCCGACCACCACGACAGTCAGCGGCTCCGGCGGCAGCGGTTCGCTCAGCGTATTCGCAGCCGCCAGCTGCCCGTGGAGCGTCGCCTCGATGCCAAGCTTCGTCACCGCCACCGGCGCCACCAGCGGCAGTGGCAACGGCAGCATTGCTTACTCGGTAGCCGCCAACCCGGATACCACTGCCTCGCGCAGCGGCTCCGGCCAGGTGACCTCGATGGGATACGCCACCACGTTCACCTTCACCCAGGATGCCCGCAAGCTGTGCCCGACCGCTCCGGTCATCAGCTTGAGCAGCGCCTCGTTTACCGCTGCAGGCGGCAGCACGACAGGCACCATTACCGCTGCGCCAACCTGCAAGTGGGCGTTGGCGGTGCCGGTCACCTGGGTCAGCGTCACGTCCGGGGCCTCGGGTACCGGCAACGGTAGCTTCAGCCTCAACATCGCGCCGAATACCGGCGCCGATCGCAGCGACTACATGTTGGCGTCCAACTCCGACGCGGTCGGCATGGCAAAACTGAGCCAGACCGGTTCCGCTTGCGCCACCTGGAGCGTGACGCCTGCCAGCACCAATTTCCCGGCTGCCGGCAGCAGCGGCAACTTCACGGTGATGGCGCCGGCAAGCTGCAACTGGAGCCTGGCCGGCGTGCCAAGCTGGATGAGCATCACCAGTGCCACCAGCGGCACCGGGAACGGCAGCATCACCTACGCGGTAGGCGCCAATTCCGGTACCACACGCAATGCCACCGCAACCCTCAGCGGCAGCGGCCTGACCTTGCCATTGAGCCTGAACCAACAGGGCACCACCCAGCCGACCACCTGCAGCAAGTCGATCATCAGCGGGGGAAGCGGCAAGCGGCAACCTGCAGTCGTCGACCTGCCCGGCGGGCGCGCGCGGCACCGGTTACTACACCGACCGCTATACCTTCGGTGTGCTGCCAGGCCGCGTGGTGACCATCACGCTGGCTTCGTCGAGCTTTGATGCCTATCTCTACCTGCGCGACGGTTCCGGCAATGTGGTCAGCTCCAACGACGACGGCGGTGGCGGCACCAACTCGCGCATCAGCTATACGCTGCCGGCGGGCGCATGGGGCAACTACACCATCGAGGCGACCAGCTACTACTCGGGCCGCTCCGGCGCCTACACCCTGACCTTCACTCAGTAAGGATCAGGACTCCAGACGGCGTACATCTCGCCGTCTTCCTCTACGCCCGCCTCGATGAAACTGCAGGCGGCGTAGAGATCCTTCGCCACGGCGTTATCGGGACGGTAGCTGGTCCAGATGCGCTCTACATCCCCATGTTTCTGGATCTCGGCCAGCGCCAGGTCGATGGCACGACGGCCATGGCCCCGGCCCTGGTAGCGGCGGTCCACCATCAGGTGATAGATCGCGTAATCACCTGCGTCATCCTCGGCGCCGGGAGCGGCATACATCAGGAAGCCCACCACGCCGTCCTTGTCGGCGATGGCGCGGCAATGGTAGTTGGGGTGGAAGCTGGCTTCCGCAATCGCATACATGGTGTCCGAGGCATGGTCCTGCTGGTGGTCATGCAGTTCCAGCTCGGCGATGTTGGCGAAATTCTCCTTGGTGACCACGTGCAGGTTGGTGGTGATCCATTTCCTCAGGAAGCGTTGGTATGGTCTCATTCATGACTCCTTCTTCTTCGTTACAGCTCTAGTACTGCGTTCATTTCGCCATCCTCGTCGACGTCGGTCTCGACGAAGCCCATGCTGGCGTACATATCTTTGGCCCTGGTGTTGTCCGGCAGGTAGCTGATCCAGATCTTGCGCACACCGCCGCGTGCGCGGATCTCGGCCAGCGCCATCAGCAGTGCCTTGCGGCCGTAGCCTTTGCCTTGGTGGAGAATGTCCACCATCAGGCGCCACACGGCGAACTCGCCCGGCTGGCCTTCCAGCTGCAGGTCGACGTACATCAGGAAGCCAACCAGCTCGCCGCCGGCGTAGATTGCGCGCGGCTGCATCTCCGGATAGAAGCTGGCTTGTGCGATCGAATAGGCGTTGCTGGCGATGTAGTCGCGCTGGTAGTCCAGCAGCCGCAAGTCGGTGATGTCGTCGAAGTTCTGTCGGGTGACAGCTTTGAGTTGGATCTCCATGATTCCTTTCCTCCTTGCGCCGGGGCCAAAAAACAAAAACCCCGGCAAGTATCCTTACCGGGGTTTTGTCGTGGGACGTCCGGCTCGGGGGTGGCAATTTGCCAGCAGCCCCGAGCGCACGCGCATCAGGGCTATCTGGTGTGCTTAATGCAGTTGATAGCGAGATTACGCATGGCTGTCCTTTCTTAATCTGGGTTATGAAACTAACGAGCGCTGATTCTGCTCTCTACGCGAATGTAGTGTCAAGAAAAACTTTGTATAAATATTCACTCAGCGTTCTTGTACAGGACATCGATGCGCTTGATGATCTTTTCACTGAGCTTAACCGTGTTGGCGTAGCGCTCATAAAGCTGCGGAACCGCGATCGTATTGCCCAGCAGGCGCTTGTGGTGAGCGACATCGAAGTAGTATCGCGCAACCATCCGTGCTCCCCTATTGCCCCAGGTTTGCTACCGTAAGTCCATGATGAGCGTTTACAAGCTTGCGCTGCCGCTGCTGCTGGCCTGGCATGGCCTGGCCGGCGCCGCTGAGCCAAGCCGTATCAGCGTACAGACGCTGGCGGCGGGCAAAGAGGTCGCGCGCATCATGCTGCCGATCGGCCAGGCGCATACCGTGCAGGTGGAAGCAAACCAGGTCGAGCAGGATAACCGCGGCACCACACATGCGCACGGCAATGTGCGGGTGACCATCCGCAGCGGCGGCAATGGCGGCCCTGCCACCACCATCGTCGGCGACGAAATCATCATCAAGCGCAAGGTGCTCGATACCCGTGAGCTGGCCGCGATTCGAGCGTTGGAAGCCATGGGCGCTCCCGGCAAGCGCGATGCGGCGCGCGACCGCAAGGAGCTGGCGCGGCTGAAGACCATTGTTGCTTCGCATGGCTGGCCGGGCGCCCGCTTCGCCGGGCCCGAGCTGTCGCAGAATGCTTTCACTGTCCTGATGCGCATGCCCGAGAAAGACCTCGAAGCATTGCTGCCCGCTCTGCGCGAGGCCCAGGCCGGGAACGACGTGCCAGGCTCGCAACTGGCGCAGGCTGAAGACCGGCTGCGCGTCGCCAAGGGCCTGCCGCAGCGCTACGGCACCCAGCTCGCAGGCAGCAAGCCGGCCGTGATCGAGGACGAAAATGCACTCAATATCCGTCGCAAGATGATGGGGCTGCCGCCGATGCCCGCCACCTCGGGCCAATAGCTATTCCGTAATGTAGAAGACCTCTCCGCGCGGGGTAAACGGCAAACGGCGCCCATCGGCCAGCAGGTAGGCGTGGTCCATGCGGGTTTCGAGCCTGTCCTCGCACCAGCCATCGGTTACCACCAGCACCGGGCCGTGCGCCGGCATCTCGCCTTTATGCGCCAGGTCGCGCAAGTGGTCGAAGCCCGGCTGCAGGACGGTTCCACCACGGCCGCGCAGGGTGAAACGGTCCAGCAGGTTCTCCGGTTCGACCCAGCCGCAGTCATACGCTGCGGCGTCGCAGCACACCAGGCGCACGGCGATAACGTCGCGCGCCATCGCATAACTGGCGATGGCGCCCAGCGCCTTGCCCAGCATGGCGGGCTCCATCGACCCCGAAGTGTCGAGCAGCACACCGAAGACGCGGCTCTTGCGCTCCTCCTCCGGAGGCTTGCACAGCAAGGGCCGCGGGATGTCCGGCGTCGCGCCCTGCCGGCGCGAAGGCCGCGCATAGCTGCGCAGCATTTCCAGCGGTGGGAAGCGTTCATCGAACCAGTGCGCCAGCCGCGCATCCCAGGGAATGGGCGGCTGCGCCAGGCTGCGGATTTCTTCCAGCAGGCCGGCCGGCACGGTACCCCGGCAGCCATCGTGTTCCCAGCGGTCCATGCCTTGTGCCAGCGCGCGGCGGCAATACTCCTCCGCGTCGGTGAACTGCGCGCCGCTATCCTCGCCCACCAAGTCAGGCTGGCCGGCGCCGCGCAGCGTCGCCAGCTTGCGTGCACGGCGCATATCGCGCGCCAGGCCGTCGTAGATTTCATCGGCTGATTGCCCGGCAAGGTCGGCGTCGTACAGCATGCCGATGGCGGGCGGCGAGCCGACCTGCATTTCGAGCAGCCAGCTATTAATGGCGAAATCGCAGGCAACGTTCCACAGCACGGGATCGCGCCCGCGCCGGCGCGAAGCGTGATTCAGTCCGGCATGCAGCAATTCATGGGCCAGCACGAACAGCGTTTCATCGTCGTTCAGGCCTGCCGCCGGATTGATCCAGATGCGGCGCGCGCCGACATCGATAGCGGCGACACGGATATCGTACTGCTGGCAGATGCGGATGTCGTTTTCCAGGTCGAAGCTGGCCGCCAACGCGCCCAGCAAGGGGTAGCGATCCATCATGCGCCGCCGCGCGCGGTGCTCGCGGCTTTGCGGCTTGGCTGCCTGCTCCACAGGCGCGCCACCGGCAATGGCCAGCGCCCGGCCAACGCCGCGTGCGATACCGTCCGCCAGCATTTCGTGCCAAGGCCTGGGCGTCTGGCGCCGCCATGCCACCGGCTTCTCATCGAGCGCCACGAACAGCAATGCGCCGCCGGTGATATCGGCGTGCCATGCCAGCAGCGGTGCGGGACAGCCGTCGCTGCAAAAGCGCTGCAGCAAGGTTTCCACGCTGGCGTCCAGGCATTCCGGCAGACGCCATTCTTCCGGCAATTCACCAAGCTTGAGCTCAGCGCAGAAGCGCGATGCCGTCACCAGCGCCGCCACTTCCCACAGGCCCGCCGGCTCGCGGCGCCGCACCAGTCCAAGCCCGAGGCAGGACAGGACGATGCCGACGACGCGCGCCCATTCCTCCGGCCGCGCGCGCCGTTTCGGATGCAGCCACACCGTGCCGCCCGGCGACAGGGCGAGCCAACCCTTGGCAGGAACCACCTGATGCGTCGGATCGGCGCGGAAGTCGACCTGCCCTGCGACAGCGCCCAGCACGGGGTGCGCCAGCACCTGGGCAATGCCGGCTTGCCGCGCCGTCGCCGCTGGGTCGGGCTTCCTGTCCTTGCTCATGCGGTTTCCTTCTGGCTGCGGCCGGCCAGGCGTGGCAGGTCGCGCGCCACTTCGACCAGGAACCACGCAGGCAGGCGGCGTCCTTGCGAATCCTCCCCCAGAAGCGATTGCGCGATTTCGACGCTGATGCGCGCCAGGTCGCGCAGCATATCCTTGGCGCGGATCGACAAGGCATGATGCGCACTGCGCACGGCCGATTCTTCCTCCGGCAATTCCTTCATCAAGTGGGCGCGGAAGGACTGCGCGAGGAAGTACAGCACGTCACGGTCCCCCGGTGCATCGGGCCAATGCTGCTCGCCCTTGATGATGGCATGCAGGCCGTGCTTGTGCCGCAGCTGCTTGAGGAAGCCCTTGAAGTTGCCGGCATGGTTGGGCGACAGCAAACCGTAGGCCAGTGCATCCAGCATATCCTCGCCCGTATCTTCGCCGAAAGAATGCAGCGCATCGGACAGCATATGCCAGCTGCGCGGCGTCGAGAACGGCTCCTCGTGCTTTGGCGGCTCGCTCCACAAGTGGTCGGGGCGCAACTGGATATATTCCAGCACCCATGGGTGGATGCCGCCCTCGCCCTTGGCCCACTCCAGCCATTGGCGATGGTCGGAGCGCAGGTGGATGTGCGCCATGCGGTTCACCAACGCGGAAGGCATCGGCTTGACGATGGCGGCATCCTTGGCGCGGTTGCCCGCGCCGATCACGATGGTTCCTTTCGGCAGGCTGTATTCGCCGATGCGCTGGTCCAGGATCAGCGAGTAAAACGCCTTCTGGATTTCATGTGACGACGCATTCAGCTCGTCCAGGAACAGCACGAACGGCGCATCGCGCACGATGTTCGCAGGCGGGAAAAAGCGCGAGCACTTGCCGTCGATCTGCGGGATGCCCAGCAGGTCTTCCGGTGCAAGCTGGCTGCCAAGCAGAGAGACGCACTCCATGCCCACCGCCTCGGCAAAGCGGCGCACCAGGGCGCTCTTGCCGATGCCCGGCGGGCCCCACATGAATACCGGGCGCGTCACCGCGACGTGCAGCAGGAAGTCGATCGCCTGCTGCTGGTTCAACATGATTGCTGATTGCATCGGCTCACTCCTCCCGGCTCAACTGGCGGCGCAGTTGCTGCTTCAGCGCGCGCCGCGATTGTTCGATGCGCTGGTGGCCGCCGGCCTTGCGCTGGCGTGCCAGCACGGCCAGCGGGTTGCGCGGCTTTGGCAGTTTGATGGTTACCTTCATTGCTTATCCTTTCACGCACACGACTTGCTTCAGCGTGTGCACGATTTCGACCAGGTCGGACTGATGCGCCATGACCTGGTCAATGTCTTTGTAGGCGGCGGGGATTTCATCCACCACACCGCCATCCTTGCGGCATTCAATGCCTTGCGTCTGTTCTGCCAGGTCGAAACGGTTGAATTTGCGTTTCGCCTCGCTGCGGCTCATGCGTCGTCCGGCGCCGTGCGAGCAGGAGCAGAACGATTCCTCGTTGCCCTTGCCGCGCACGATGTAGCTGCGGGCCCCCATGCTGCCGGGGATGATCCCCAGCTCGCCTTCGCGCGCCGAGATGGCGCCCTTGCGGGTGACGTACAGCTTGTGGCCGAAGTGCGATTCCTGCGCCACGTAGTTGTGGTGACAGTTGATCGCCTCGCCATCGAGCTTGAACGGCGGGACATGCGGCTCCAGTGCCGCCACCACACGACGCATCATTTCGCGCCGGTTCAACATGGCGTAGTCCTGGGCCCAGTCCACTGCTTCCACATAGTCGTCGAACAGTTCCGAACCTTCGCTGAAGTAGGACAGGTCGCGGTCCGGCAGGTTCACCTTGTGCAGCATCATCTCCTTGCGCGCAGCGGAGATGAAGTAGCGACCGATGACATTACCGATGCCGCGCGAGCCCGAGTGCAGCATGATCCACACGCGTTGCTCTTCATCGATACACAGTTCGATGAAGTGATTGCCGCCGCCCAGGGTGCCAATCTGGCAGATCCAGGTCTGCGCGAACTTGTGCTGCATCTTCATGATGCCCTTGTGGCGCGCCACGATGCGGTCCAGGCGGTCGTTCAGCGGACGCCCGACGCGGGCGTGGGCGGAGCCGCGCACCTTGTCGAAGGCATGCTGTTCGAAACCGACCGGCACCAGCGTTTCGATCGCGCTGCGCACGCGCGCCAGGTTATCCGGCAACTGGCTCGCGGTCAGCGTGGTGCGCACGGCGTTCATGCCGCAGCCGATGTCAACGCCGACAGCGGCAGGGATGATGGCGCCGCGCGTCGGGATCACGCTGCCGACAGTTGCGCCGATGCCGGCGTGAACGTCGGGCATGGCTGCCACGTGCGGATGCACGATGGGCAGGTGCGCAATATTCAGCAGTTGCTGGATGGCCGAATGATCAATGTCATCCGTATAGATGTGCACAGGCACCAGGCCTTTGTGCAGGCTTTGCTTGATTGGCATAACGTCTTTCGTTATGCCGGGGCTGTAGAAACAAAAACCCCGGCGAGTTTCCTGGCCGGGGTTCGTGTTGGAAGAACGACCGGCTCGGGTGGCTAGATTGCCTGCCCCGAGCGCTCGCGCTGCGGGGCTATCTCATTTGCAGATTGTGGATAGCCGTACGTGGCATGGTCGTCCTTTCGAAAATTCGGGTTAATAAAAAATCAGTGGACGCGATTCTGCACCCGCATTGAACGCGATGTCAAGCAGATTTTTTGTCGCTGCGGGATATTCAATTTTCCTGGCGCGTCTGATCCGGTTCGCCAAACATCTGGTTCCATTCTTCGAAACTGGACGGCACGTACTTGTCGTCCTGCTTCGGCAGCAACGATTTTTCTTTGCCGCTTATTGCGAATGGCGGATAGCCGTCCCGGTGGACGAATTCCCCGCGCACGCCGCGCGGATCCAGCTTTCCGGAAAATGTCAGGATCACTTTCGCATCGCGCTTTTCGGGAAGGATGTTCTTGCCAGCATGGCTGCCTTCCGAGTACTTCGCCTTGAATGAAATTACTTTCGTCTTTTCGTTCAACGACACATCGTACAGCTTCGCGCTGACCGGTTCAGGCGAACCTACCGCAACGGCTATCCTGCCAAAGACCACCTTGCCTTGCCGGTACAAATCCAGGGAATAGCCGGATAGCGCATGTGGATCCTCGCTGTCGTCCCATACCTGGTTCGAATAATGGCCAATCAGCGACGGCGCTGCTGCTTCCGCATATGCCGGCGCAAGAGTCCCGAGCAGCAGCGCCCCTGCGACCAGGGAATCAATGGCCAGTTGTCGACCAGTGCGGCTTATCTGAATTACCGCCGACAAATTTCGTAACGCCATAAGTTGCCCCAATCTCTTTAAGTTGCGTATTCATGCCCGTTCGAGGAGCCGTATTCACTTCGACTGTCGAACCATCCTTATTGGCCACTGTGATGTTGCCGGTCCAGGTAATCGACATGTCGATCGCCTCGCCCGTGCCGTGAAGCGTGTTCAGGGCCGGCGGAGTGTTGATGCCCAGGCCCTGGATGCCGAAGCCGTTCACCATCGCAGTTGCACCAGCCACCGACTGCTCCAGCGTGGGATGAACCCAGTTGATATGAACTCCGTCCATCGCAGGCACAGTTGCTGGATCAACGCCATTCCTGGCTATCTTGTGCGCCCAATGCATCATGTAGGCGCGCTCTTTTGGCCGGAAAGTATTCGCAATGCGCACATCCGCGCCCCCAGCTTCCAGGGCAGCGATGAAGCCGTCAACGGCGGCCTGGAAGTCCGTAGTCAGGTGGTCCGTCGTGTTCTGGGCCGGAAAGCGCGGTACCCAGACCGCTCCGCTCAGCTCATTTACGACATTAACAACTGCAGGTGTCTGATCCGATTGCGGAGTCAGTGTGGCTGTGGTCATAGTATGGAATCTCTATCTTTGCGTTTTGGGCGTAATCGGAAACTACCTTTTCCGTGTATCCGTTCTTGTCGGTCTTTCCGATGAACTCCCGGCCATCGTCGAGCACGATGCGGTAGCGGACATTGGCGAGGCTGGCCTGGTTGGCGTCCTTGGCATGGAAGAACATGTCGAACTTCTGCTCGGCCTCGGCCGCGTCCTCAACTGGGGCCTGTGCCTGGGCAGTTCCACCGCTCGCAAGCGCCTTGCTCGCAGCGGGAGCTGCGGCCGGCGGCGGTACGGCTGCTGGCTTGGGACTGGCGCCGGCAGCGGCGGCGGAACTTTTCCCCTGGCCGTATTCAACGGTGTCGGTAAACTGGCTCGGGATCAGGGTGGCACCGCAGGAAGTCTTCATTCCGGCAAGCGCGACGCCCTTGCCGTAGAACGTGGTGGTCATCGCCCCTTCGACAATCGGGTAATCCCCTTTGCACTTCGGGCAATGCACCTTGTGCCCGATATAGGCGATCGGCTTGCCGTGGCAGATATCCTGCATCGAACCTTCCAGCACCGTGCCGTTATGGCTTGTGGTATCGCCCTGACGGATTATTTCTCCTGCCATTTGATTTCACCGAATATTCATCATTATTGCGATAATAATAACTGATCAAGAAAATTGCCCGCGCACAATACGTGGCTGGATATTTGGGAGGCAGGAGATGCCGTATCACCGCTTTGCGTTCGCCATTGCGCTTGTCGTCGGGAGTTCCCCGGCCAGCGCGGGAAGCCTGGCCAAGGCTTATGCCGACAAATCGAACAACGTCCATGTCGTGACCGCGTCCGGCAAGGACATCAGGTTGACGACGGACCGGCGGGCCGATGACGTGCGGCTATCGCCCGATGGCGAGTCCGCATCCTGGCTGGTACTTTCGTATTTCGCTGCGGATGGCAGGAAGTGGCCGACCGAGCTGCATGTCTATCACGCCGGCCGTACACGCTCCAGCAAGTGCGGGATGATTATCCGGGAATACTGGTTCTGGAAGGACGGCTCGCACGTCGCCACCGATTGCGGAGGCCTGCATTTCTCCGGAATCGAAACGCTGTATGAGGTGCGGACCATGAAAGAGGTCGACAGCTTCGACCAGGCGGAGGTTCCGGTCGAGAATCGTCCGGAATGGTCGACGGCGGCCAGGGAATAGAAAAACGCGCCCGTGGGCGCGTTTTTTGTCGAAGCGAGAACAGCTTAGCCGTTCAGGCGCTGCTCCAGCTTGGCCATATTGTCCTTCAGCTCTTGCGGAAGGTGATATGCCAGCTTCTCGAACAGTTCTGCGTGCAGTTTCAGTTCCGCGCGCCAGGCATCCTTGTCGATCGAGGTGATGGTCTCGAACTCTTCGGCGGTGAATGGCAGGCCGTCCCAGGAGATGTCGCCATAACGTGGAGTGGTGCCGAAGATGTTTTCGACGCCGCCGCCATTGCCTTCAACGCGTTCCAGCATCCACTTCAGCACGCGCATATTGTCGCCGAAGCCTGGCCATACGAAGTGGCCGTTTTCGTCGGTGCGGAACCAGTTGACGCAGAAGATCTTAGGCAGGGTGGCGCCCTTGCCTTCCAGGCGCTTGCCCATGTCCAGCCAGTGCTGGAAGTAGTCGCTCATGTTGTAGCCCATGAACGGCAGCATGGCGAACGGGTCGCGGCGCACCACGCCCTGCTGGCCGGCGGCTGCAGCGGTGGTCTCGGAGCCCATGGTCGCAGCCATGTAGACGCCTTCGATCCAGTTGCGCGCTTCGGTCACCAGCGGCACGGTGGTGGAGCGGCGGCCGCCGAAGATGAAGGCGGAGATAGGCACGCCCGCTGGATCGTTCCAGGCCGGATCGATCACCGGGTTCTGCTCTGCCGACACGGTGAAGCGTGCGTTCGGGTGCGAAGCCTTGGTGCCGGACGCCGGGGTCCAGTCCTTGCCTTGCCAGTCGACCAGGTGCGCAGGCGCTTCCTTGGTCAGGCCTTCCCACCATACGTCGCCGTCGTCGGTCAGCGCGACGTTGGTGAAGATGGTGTTCTCGTTCAGGCAGGACATGCAGTTCGAGTTGGTCTTGGTGTTGGTGCCAGGAGCCACGCCGAAGTAGCCGGCTTCAGGGTTGATCGCGTACAGGCGGCCATCCTTGCCCGGCTTGATCCAGGCGATGTCGTCGCCGATGGTGGTGACTTTCCAGCCGTCGAAGGTCTTCGGCGGGATCAGCATGGCGAAGTTGGTCTTACCGCAAGCCGATGGGAAGGCGGCAGCCACGTAGTGCTTCTTGCCTTCCGGCGATTCAACGCCCAGGATCAGCATGTGTTCTGCCAGCCAGCCCTCGCCACCGTTCTTGGCGTCGTTGTAGCCCATGGTGGAAGCGATACGCAGCGCGAAGCACTTCTTGCCCAGCAGCGCGTTGCCGCCGTAGCCGGAACCGTAGGACCAGATTTCGCGGGTCTCAGGGAAGTGCACGATGTACTTGGTGGCGTTGCATGGCCACGGCACATCTTTTTCGCCGGCAGCCAGCGGCTTGCCGACGGTGTGGATGGCAGGCACGAACTCGCCATCGGTACCCAGCACGTCGTACACGGCCTTGCCCATGCGGGTCATGGTGCGCATATTGACGGCGACGTACGGGGAGTCGGACAGTTCCACGCCGATGTGGGCGATCGGCGAACCCAGTGGGCCCATCGAGAACGGCACCACGTACATGGTACGGCCAGCCATGCAGCCGTCGAACAGGCCGTTCAGGGTGCCGCGCATTTCTTGCGGGTCCATCCAGTTGTTGGTCGGGCCGGCCGCTTCCTTGGTCTGCGAGCAGATGAAGGTGCGATCTTCAACGCGGGCGACGTCGGTCGGGTCGGAGCAAGCCAGGTAGGAGTTTGGACGCTTTTCGGCGTTCAGCTTTTTCATGGTGCCGGCGGCAACCATTTCAGCGCACAGGCGGTCGTACTCTTCCGCCGAGCCGTCGCACCAGTAGATGCGGGCAGGCTTGGTCAAGGCAGCGACTTCCGCCACCCAATTGATCAGTTTTTGCTGTTTGATGTAAGCTGGTGCGCTCATAGTTGCAACGCCTCCCATAACGGGCTGATTCATAGTACCTCCAATGCCAATAAAGAATTCTGTCTTGTCCCGGCACGGCAGGAATCGTCGTCAGCTTTTAGCTTGCGCGGAAGATCTAATGCTTCGGCGAAATACGGCGGTTCTGTCGATGCGCCCGATTACTCGAGGGCGCGAGCGTCTGGCGGGGGTGTGCTCAGGCGCTGGAACATATGCTGCTGGAGCCTGGTCGGGCTCCTTGAATTGGGCCGATTGTACACCTGCGTTCCCGCGCTTCCGACAAAAATGTAGGAATATTGCCCGACTAAAGTAGTAGGCTATTAAAGATATTCACAAACCTGTTATTTCCCTACCATTTTCATCACAAAATCTGCTAACTGACATGAAAATTGCGATTCTCGATGATTACCAGGATGCAACTCGTGGCCTGGAATGCTTCAAGCTTCTGGATGGCCATGAGGTCAAAATCTTCAATAATTCCGTGCGCGGCATGGGGCAACTGGTGGCCCGCCTGGCCCCATTCGAAGCCCTGGTTTTGATCCGCGAACGCACTGCATTCAACCGCGCCTTGCTGGCCAAGCTCCCTAACTTGAAAGTGATTTCGCAGACCGGCAAGGTGAGCGGCCATGTCGATATGGAAGCGTGCCGCGAGCTGGGCATTACGGTGCTGGAAGGCGTGGGTTCGCCGACCGCGCCGGCCGAGCTGACCTGGGCACTGGTGATGGCCGCGCGGCGCAAGCTGTTCCAGTACGCCGGCAAACTGCGCGATGGGCAATGGCAGCAGGTCTCGATCAGCCACCAGCACAACACGCTGGGCCTGGTGCTGGCGGGCAGCACGATGGCGATCTGGGGCTACGGCAAGATCGGCAAGCTGGTGGCCGGATATGCGAAGGCGTTTGGCATGCGCGTGATCGTCTGGGGTAGCGAGGCCAGCCGCGCTGCGGCGGTGGCCGATGGGCACGAGGTAGCCGCTTCGCGCGAAGCCTTCTTCGCCGAAGCGGATGTGCTCTCGCTGCACCTGCGCCTGGCGGACGCGACACGCGGCATCGTCAGCGCCGACGACCTGGCGCGCATGAAGCGCGACGCGTTGTTCGTCAACGTCAGCCGCGCCGAGCTGGTGGCAGCTGGCGCGTTGGAAGAAGCGTTAACAGCCGGTCATCCCGGCTATGCAGCGCTGGACGTCTTCGAAACCGAACCGCTGCCGGAAAATTCGCCGCTGCTGCGCATGCCGAACGTGCTGTGCACCCCGCACCTCGGCTACGTCGAAAAAGCCAGCTACGAGCTCTACTTCCGCCACGCCTTCCAGAACCTGGTCAACCACATCAACGGCTGAGCCCGTGTCACACCGTGGGGTCACACCCCGGGTGTGACACGAACTCGGGCATTACACGGCTGTGTCCGTGTCACAGTTCGGGTGTGACCCCATGGTGTGACACGGGCTGGGCTGTGGCGGCATGGCGTGGACTTTGCTCCAGAGGCCGGCCCAGCCGGGGGGCCAGGTGATCGGCTGGCCGTTGTACGGTGGGAGGTTGGCGCGCACCGGGATGACGGGGACTGCGGGCATGTCCGTTAGCGGGACGCCGTGCGGTCGTTGCATGTCGAGGCTGTACATGTAGCCGGGGAGCAGGGCGTCGCAAACTTGGGCGAACCAATTCGTGTGGTCTTCGTCGCGGCCGAGCGCTTGCGCCAGTCCGTGCGGGTCGAACCTGGCCAGCGCGTGCACCAGTTCTTCGGTCGTGGCGCCGGGCTGGTCGCCCCAACCCATCACGGGATTGAAAATGTAGTCGGCGCCGGAGCCGTACCAGCCTTCGCGCCAGGAGCGCTGCATCCAGTCGCGCGGTCCGGTGAACAGGTGCCAGCGCCAGTGCAGTCCGGATGCCTTGGGCCAGGAGTACAGGTATAACTTCTGGTAGCCAGCCTTGTGCAACTCGCGCACCACCGCCATCAGCCGCGCGTGCGGCATGCGGTCCGGCGGGGCACGGCGGAACAGGATGGCTTCGCCGTCGGCAAACTGTACTTCGTCAGTGGAGAGATTCAGGTCGAGCGTGCGCGATTCATTGCCAAACCGGGCGGAAATCCAGCCGGTCAGCAGATTGACAGCCGTGATGACGCCATACCCGCGGTAGCGGTGGAAAATCACGGTTCCTGGTGCGAGCGCTTTCATGGTCTGGCCGGGCAAAAAACCCAGTGTAGTCAACTGTTCGGCGGATTTCCAGCCGGAAGTGGCAAACTTTTTCGGCTATCATGCTCGCCATTCATCGATTTCATTTTAATTCATCATGACCCTGCGCATCATCGCCACCGGCGGCACTTTCGACAAGCACTATAACGAGCTGAATGGCACCCTGGCTTTCGCCGAAAGCCACCTGCCTGCCGCAATCAAGCGTGCCCGCATCACCACGCCTTGCGAGCTGGAAGTCGTTTCGCTGCTCGATTCGCTGGACATGGTCGACGCCGACCGCCAGCGCGTGCTGGCCGCTTGCGCAGCTGCTTCCGAAAAAGCGATCGTGATCGTGCACGGCACCGATACCATGCCGCAAACCGCAGCCGTCCTGGGCCCGGCGATCAAGGACAAGACCATCGTATTCACCGGCGCCATGATCCCTTACGAGATCGATAATTCCGATGCGTTCTTCAACATGGGCTTTGCCTGCGGTGTGGCGCAAGTGCTGCCGCCTGGCGTGTACGTGGCGATGAACGGCCAGATCTTCGCGTGGGATAACGTGCAGAAAAACAAAGCGGCCGGAGTGTTCCAGCCGCTTTGATTGATGTGAGGTGCGCCAGCGCCTGCTGGCGCTCACGCGTGCGTAGCGGAACTTAAGCTTTCGCTTCGCCGCCCAGGGCGTCGACCACGTCCTGCAACAGCTTGGACAGCTCGCCGGTCATCAGCATGAAGTCGCCGTCGAAGCGTTCGTCGTCGTTACGGGTAACGGCGTCGTTTTCCTTCATCACGTCCAGCGGCTTGACGCTCTTGATGGCCAGCGCTTCGGTCAGCACGAAGCTGATCTTGCTGTCCCAGGTCATGGCCAGGCGGGTGCACTGCTTGCCGGCCGCGATGTGGCGGCGTACGTCTTCCGGCTCCAGGGTGTGGCGCACGTAGCGCACGGCCGCCTTGCTCTCGCCGGTGGCGCGCAGTTCGGTGTCCATGTCGACGGTGAAGCCTGCTGGCGCTTCGTCGTCCTGCAGCCAGGCGGTCATCACGCCGACCGGGGAACGCTGCACGCGCAGGCTTTCGATCGGCATGCGGTCGACGGCTTTCAGCAGCATCTTGATGATGTCGTCGGCCTTGGCCGGGCTGGCGGCATCAACCACCAGCCAGCCATTGACCGGGTCGATCCAGCACCAGGTGTTGCTGCGGATGGTAAAGGCGCGCGGCAGCAGTTCGTCGTGCACGCGTTCCTTGAGTTCTTTCATGGCTTTTTTGCCAGGAGCAAAGCCTTGTTGCTCTTCCAGTTCGGCGGCGCGCGCCTTGGCAACCTGGTTGACCACGGTCGATGGCAGCAGCTTTTTCTCGGTGCCCAGCACCATCAGCATCTGCTTGTTGACGACGTGCACCAGGCCGCCGTTTGGACGCGGTTTGTCCCAGCCCTGGCGCATCAGCTCATTGCTGCTGGCAGGAGAGAACGCTTGCGACTGGAGGGCTTCTTCGAGTTGTTCTGGAGTAAATGCCCAAGGGGCAGGCAGGCGGTAAACCTGGAGATTCTTGAACCACATAAACGTTATCGACCTTGATCAGCTTTGCCACGGGAACGACATTTTACATGGCTACTCATGGGCAAGTCATGACCTTTGTTTTGTTGTTGTCGCCGAACGGATCCTGCCCCCGTGCGCCGACCAGGTTGGTGTATTCGCAATACTCCTGGTTGCCCTTGCGGTAGCGCTTCATCGTCACGCCATCGCCCAGGTTGGAAGTCTGTTCCAGCGCCCAATCCTTGGTTTGCGATTTGGCGATTGCCATCCCCAGCTTGGTATCGGGCAGGATGATCGTTGCAAATTTGTTCAGGCTTTCCTTGCGTAGCTGGCGGTCGACACCAACGGCCAGCTTGCGGTTTTTTTCCAACAAGGTCTCCGCCAACGGCGCTGGCTGTGCAAACGGATCGGCCGGCTCGCCCGCGGCGGGTGCCGGCAGGGTGATGCTTTGCGGCGCGCTGTCGCTTGCGGCGGCTGGCGCATCGGGACGGGCGAGCGCATTCGCGATGGGCGCTGGCGCGCGGCGGGCAGGCTGCGGCTGCGGCTGCGGCAGGCGGGGAGGCAGTTCGGCTGGCTTAGGACGAGCGGCAGGCGGCAGCGTCAGGAAGACCAGTTCGCCGTCGGGGCGAGCGGCGGGTTCGCTGGCATGCCGGGCGTGGGGACGCCAGGCCATCAGCACGGCCAGATGGCCGAGCGCGATCAGCACCAGCCAGGCGCACCGCGCCGGGCGGAGATCAGCATTGGCTTGCATAGGTATTCCGGGTTTGCAGCCGGACTCAGGTTGCCAGCTCGCGCGGGAAAGTTATCACAAATTAGTAAAAAGATCACCCTGCGCCGGCCCGGCTTTGGCAGCCTCATCAAGTGTGCACAGGGCCGACATGCGCACGCCCAGCAAGCGCAAGCGGTCGTCCAGGGGCACCCGGCGCAGGCACTCGCCGGCGGCGCGGCGGATCGCGGCGGCATCGGCGGTGGGCGCAGGCAGGGTCAGGTCACGCGTCACCGTCCGGAAATCGGCATAGCGCAGCTTGATGCCCACGGTGCGGCCGGCATAGCGTTTGCGCGCCAGGTCGTCCGCCACTTTCTGGCACAGGCGGGTGAAGATTTCGGACAGCTCGGCGCGGTCGCGCTTGACGTGCAAGTCGCGCGAGAACGTGGTCTCCCGGCTTACGCCTTTCGGTTCGCTGCGGGTGGCAACGGCGCGCTCGTCGCGGCCATGGGAAATGCGTTGCAGCCATTCCGCGTAGTTCAGGCCGAAATGCTCTTGTAACAGGGAAGGGTCGGCGGAGGCCAGTTGGCCCACGGTATCGATGCCTAGCGCGACCAGCTTTTTCTCCGCTTTCGGGCCGATGCCGTTCACCTTGCGCACTTGCAGCGGCCAGATGCGTGCCGGCACATCGTCATAGCCCACCACGGTCAGGCCGTTGGGCTTTTCCAGGTCGGAACAGATCTTGGCCAGCAGCTTGTTGGGGGCCACGCCGATCGAACACGACAGCCCGGTGGCGGCGCGCACCGCATCTTTGATGCGCTGGGCCAGTTCGCGCGTTTCGCCTTCCACCTCGGTCAGGTCGAGATAGATTTCGTCGATGCCGCGGTCTTCGATCTGCGGCGCGATACTGGCCACGGCCGCCTTGAACAGGCGCGAATACTTGCGGTAGGAATCGAAATCCACCGGCAGCAGGATGGCGTCCGGCGCCAGGGCGGCCGCCTTCATGGTGCCCATGGCGGAAAACACGCCCAGCGCCCGGGCTTCATAGGTGGAGGTGGTGATCACGCCGCGTCCCACGTAATCGCGCAGGCGGGAGAACTCGCGGCTGCCGTCCGGCAGCTCGCGCGGCTGGTGCCGCCCGCCGCCGCCGATCACGACGGGCAGCCCGCGCAATTCCGGATAGCGCAACAGCTCCACGGACGCGTAGAAGGCGTCCATGTCGAGGTGGGCAATGCGGCGGGGCCAGTCCATAACAAATAGTCGAGTTCGCTTGTGATACTGTAATTATATACAGCATTTTAAGCAAGGTGCCGCGTGGATATACTGCTGGGCATGCGCATCCTTCCCCTGCTGTTCGTCCTGGCCGCCGCCCCGGCAATCGGTACCCCCATTTGTCCAGCGCCATTACATGCCGGCGCCAGCGATCTGGGCTTGGCGTCCTTCCGCGAAGACGACAGGGTCAGCGGCGCCGCCATCGACGTATTGCGGGAGCTGGCGCGCCGTACCAATTGTCCTCTCAACATCAGCTGGTACCCGCGGGCGCGCCTGTGGGCCGAGTATGCGACTGGCCGCATTAACCTGACCGCCAGCTCTGCCCGCAGCGCCGAGCGCGACCGCTTTGGCCAGTTCGTGCCTTTTGTCACGACACGTTTCGACCTGGTGCTGTCGCGCCGCGTGCCCGGCAACTTCACATCGCTGGCCGAATTCGTTGAACATGGCAGTGCGCGCCTGAACCTGGTGCGCGGCATCCTGTATACCTCCGAGGTACTGGGCCAGGTCGAACGCCTGCGCCAGCAGGGCCGGGTGGAGGTGGTGAACGACTTTGATATCGCCTTCAGGAAAATGGCCTCCAAGCGTGCCGAGGCGACACTGGCGCCGATGACCATTTACTCGCGCCACCTGCAAAATACCGGCCTGCAAGATCTGGTCAGCGTAATGCCGGTGACGGAATCGGCACCGGTCCTGGCGGGCGCCTATCTGTCGCGCGACGGCCTGGCGCCGGCGGCACGCAAGGTGTTCGCCGATGCCTTGCTCGGCATGGTGGCCGACGGCAGCGTGGCTCGCATTTACGGCAAGTATGTCGGTGAGGCGAATGGCCGCGCCCTGGTGCCGGACCACGGACGCGCCATCATTTCAGCCTACCAGCTACTGCCCTGACGTTGCTGTGGCGTTGATCGCTGCGCCGCGTTACCATGCCTGTGCGATCATCGAACAAAAACCACAACTTCTGGCGAGGCTGGCATGAGCTTTTCGAACATGAATATCGGTGTGAAGCTGGCGATCGGTTTTGCGCTGGCAATTGCAATCCAGCTTGCAATGTCGCTGACGGGGATCAGCCGTTTGAGCCACAACGCGAGCCTGACCGACCGCCTGATCAGCGACCGCTACCTGAAGGTGCAGCTGACCAACGAAATGCGCAGCTACTCCAACCGTTCTGCGCAGGCGTTACGCAATGCCATGCTGGCACCGGACAAGATCAGCAGCGATGGCTTCCTGGCCAGCATGGCGGAGGCGGACAAGGCCGGCGCGGCCGCGGCCGAGAAGCTGCAGAAGATCCTGGTGCTGGAAGATGCCAAGAAACTGTTTGCCGATGAAACGCAGGCCTTCGAAGCCTTCCGCGTCAAACGCGATGAAGTGCTTAAACTGTTCAAGGATGGCGACCAGGACAGCGCCGTTCAAACCCTGTTCAAGCAAGCGATTCCTTTGCAGAACGCTTACTTCGGCAAGCTTGATGCCATCCTCGAACTACAGAACAAGCTGATGACCCAGGACGGGGAGGAGGCAAGCAAGTCCGCCTCCAATGCGACCATGCTGATGCTAGGCCTGCTGGTATTGGCAACAGTGCTGTCGATTGCAGCGGGCTACCTGATCACCCGTTCGGTGACGGGGCCCTTGCTGCAGGCGGTGGAGGTGGCGGAAACCGTGGCCCAGGGCGACCTGACCGCCGACATCGACACCAGCCGCAAAGATGAGACCGGGCGCTTGCTGCATGCGCTGAAGGACATGGTGGCTTCGCTCAAAACCACGGTCGGCTCGGTGCGCTCTTCCACCGACACCATCAACACTGCCGCAGCTGAAATCGCCGCCGGCAACCTGGACCTGTCGCGCCGCACCGAACAGCAGGCCGCCAGCCTGGAGGAAACCGCTTCGTCGATGGAGCAATTGACGTCGACGGTCCGGCAGAATGCCGACAATGCGCGCCAGGCGAACCAGCTGGTGGTGTCGGCGGCCAGCCACGCCGGCGAGGGCGGGCAGGTGGTGGGCGAAGTGGTCGATACCATGGGCGGAATCAAGGCCAGTTCGGCGCGCATGGCCGATATCATCAGCGTGATCGACGGCATCGCGTTCCAGACCAACATCCTGGCGCTGAATGCCGCTGTCGAAGCGGCACGCGCCGGCGAGCAGGGGCGCGGTTTCGCGGTGGTGGCATCGGAGGTGCGCAACCTGGCGCAGCGCAGCGCGGCGGCGGCCAAGGAAATCAAGGAGCTGATCGACGATTCGATCGCCAAGGTCGATGCGGGTGGCGCGCTGGTGGATCGCGCCGGGGCGACCATGCGGCAGATCGTGGCTTCCGTGCAGCAGGTGGCGGACATCATGAACGAGATTACCTCGGCCAGCCAGGAGCAGTCGTCCGGCATCGAGCAGGTGAATACGGCCATCGTCGAGATGGATAATGCGACACAGCAGAACGCAGCGCTGGTGGAACAGGCGGCGGCGGCGGCGCGCAGCATGCAGGAGCAGTCGGAGCTGCTGGTGGAGGCGGTGGCGGTATTCAGGATGGAAGGTTCGGCAGGGGCGTACTTGGCTGAGAGGGCGGCCGCGCGGGCGCCGGCGCCGGCGGCCAGTACCGCCACTGCGGTCAGACTGCCGGTACGGGCGACAGTGCCGCCATTGCGGGCGGCACGCGGCACGGCGAGCGCCAGTGCCGGGCGGGGCGCCTCTTCCGCAACGCGGCGAGCAGCGCCGGCGGCCAGCAATGCGGCGCTGGCACGGGACGCGGTGGCGCAGGACGTGGTGGAGGCGGAAGTCGTGGAGGCGCCTGCCGCTCCCGCCACGGCGGCGCGGGCACGCACCGGCGCGGCAAAGCCGGCGGCCACCACGCGCGCAACGCCGCCTGGCGACGACTGGGAAGAGTTTTAAACCGGCTGCCTGCGGAACCACTCCGCCGTCGCCTCGTCGGCGGGGAAGAACGCCTCCATGCGCAGCTCATGAACCGTCACGTCATGCGGCGTGCCGAGCGTGGTGATGGTGGTGAACAGGTTGAGCTCCACGCCATCTTTTCGCACCGTGAACGGCAGGAAGGGCAGCGCGCGGCGATCCAGGTTGGCCGTCTTCGAGGCGGCCCGGATGCCGGGAATCGCCAGCAATTCCTCCAGCAGCATCGTGGCCTCGCTGCCCGGACCATCGCCCATCGCCTCGCGCTGGATCCACTGCAGCAGGTCAACGCTGACATCCTCCCAGTTGACGATGTATTTGCGCAGGCCATCCGGATCCAGCGTCAGCTTGATGACATTGCCGGTGGCCGGCGGACCATCGAGCAGCCACTCGATCATCTTGCCGGCCGGGCCATTGCTCATGACCAGGTTCCATAAGCGGTCCACCACCAGCGCAGGATACGGCGCCTGCTGGCGCAGCATGAAGTCCAGCGCCTGCTTCACCGCCTTCATCTCGGGATCCGACAGCTTGCGTTCCTGGTAGGCCGGTGCATAGCCGGCTGCCAGCAGCATCACGTTGCGCTCGCGCAGCGGAATGTCGAGCACGATGCCCAGTTTCAGGATCATGTCGCGGCTGGGCTGCGAGCGCCCGCTTTCCAGGAAGCTGATATGCCGCTGCGAGATGCCGCTCTCGGTCGACAGCCGCAACTGGCTGAAACCGCGCTTACCGCGCCAATAGCGCATCGCCGCCGCGAAATCGCTGAAATACTGCCCTGGTGCTGACGCTCCCATACCGCTCCTCTCAAGACTGGACGAAGTCCAGCAGATCGCTGTTCACTCTTGCCATGTGGGTGAGGAACATACCATGAGGTGCGCCCTCATACACTTGAAGCTTCGCATTCGGCAGCAGGGCGGCGGTGGCGACAGCGGTCAGCTCAAACGGAGCGCTGGCGTCGTTGGTCCCTGCAATCAGCAACACCGGTAGCGCAATGCCTGGCAACTCCGCACGAAAGTCTTCGCTCTGCAAGGATCGGTTGCATTCGTACAGCGCCAGCAGCGAGGCTTGCAGCGGCATGGCGCGCAACCAGTTGCGCATCCCTGGCGAGGTATCTTCGGTAACGAACGGCGGCAGGTTTTCGTCGACCCACTTCGGCAGGTCCTTCATCAGCTGCTCGTTGCGGAAGTATTCAAGCAGCGCGCGATCGATGCCGTTCGGGTTGTCCGCGGTCCTGGCGATACAGGGCGTCATGCTGCCCAGCAAGGCGACGCGCTTGATGCGGCGCTGGCCGTGGCGGGAAAGGTAGCGCACCACCTCGTTGCAGCCCATGGAGTGCGCCACCAGGGTGACTTCGTCCAGGTCGAGCGCTTCCAGCACGGCAGCCAGGTCGCCGGCCAGGGTATTGAAGTCGTAGCCTCGGCCAGGATCGCTGGAGCGGCCATGGCCGCGCCGGTCGAATGCAATGACCCGCATGCCCTGCTGCGCCAGAGCCAGCATCTGGTAGCACCAGGAATCGGCACCCATTGACCAGCCTGCGACAAACAGCACCGGCTCGCCGTCGCCCCAGTCGCGATAGAACAGGTTCACGCCGTCCGCAGTGCGCACGATGTTCGGTTCGATCACGCGCGCGCCGGAGATTTTGTATGCGGTCATGGCTGCCTCCCTTCCTTACTGCGCGAAGTAGTCGATGAACCCGGTGACGCTGCCAAGGCGGCCGTCCGCTGCGACGATGGCGAAGTCCGTGCCTTTGGCTACCGGTTCGCTGCCCGGCGCGGCCAGCGTCCACGAGAAACGCAGCACCTCGTTATGACTGTCCGGGGTGCCGGCCAGTTCGAAGCGATGGCGGGGGAAATGGCCTTGCGCGCCGGCGATCATCGCATCGATCGCGCCATGGCCGGTGCCCTGCATCATGGGATCCTTGTAGCTGGCGTCCGGGGCGAATGCGGCGGCTACCCGGGAAGACGTTGTTCGGCGTTGCGTTCGTTCCAGGCGGCCAGGTATTGTTCGACGATCTGCATGGTGTTCTCCTTTGGTTGATTGGTGAAGCCATTGTCAGCAAATGCGCGCCGTGCGACGATTACTTCCCAGGTAATCAAACAGGAATCCCTATGAGGTTGCGTCGCAGCCTGCTTGAACAAACAGCATTGCACCGCAACGGGAAGCCGTGAGAGGATTACCGTCCCGGAAGTAAAAATGAAAAACAGGAGTTCCAGTTGAAATCGATTTTGTTTGCGGCCAGCCTGGCCATCACGACTGCCACCGCTTCCGCTGCGGCCGCAGCGCCATCGGCATCGGCGAAGGCGGCCAAGCCTGCCGCCGCCCCGGCCCCAGCCGCCGTGCAGGTGCCGACGCGCGATGTGCCGGTCAATGACTTCATGCAGGGACGCTTGCCGTTCCAGATCGCCCTGAACGTGCCGGTACCGGCGGAATTCCAGCAGTCCAAGGTCAAGAAAATCGGCTACTCATACTGGATGCGCCCTGAGGATGCGGCGACAGCCACGGCAGCCAACCTGCCGACCCGCAACGGCTACCTGTACGGCTCCACCGCCACCAACGTCACGTACGACGCCGCCCATCATGTGTTCTATGGCATTAACGATCCGGGCTCGCTGAACAAACTGCGTGGCGCGGCCACCAATATCCAGGTGCAGGAGTTCAAGGAAGCGAAGAACCCGGCGGTGATGATTTCCATGATCAGCGGCACCACGGGACAGCCGGCCTACTTCATGTACATGGCAACCGGCAAAAAGAAAGAGACGTTCTTCCTGTCCTACCGCGCACCGGACGGCCGCAAGGACATTGGCGATGCGGTGTGGGCCAAGATGGCCGCCGCCATCAAATAAGCAGGATCGCCCGGAAGTCGTTCACGTTGGTGCGCGTGGGACCGGTGACCACCAGGTCGCCCAACGCCGAGAAGAAGCTGTAGCCGTCGTTGTTGTCGAGCAGGGCCCGGGCGTCGAGACCCAGTTCGGCGGCGCGCTGCAGCGTTTCCGGTCCCAGCACGGCGCCGGCATTGTCCTCGGTGCCGTCGATGCCGTCGGTATCGCAGGCGATGGCGTGCACACCCGGCGCGCCTTGCAGCGCGATCGCCAGCGCCAGCAGGTATTCCGCATTGCGTCCACCACGGCCCGTGCCGCGCACGGTGACGCTGGTTTCCCCGCCTGACAGGATGACGCATGGCGGCCGCAATGGGCTGCCATGATCGATCACGCCTTGCGCCAGCGCCGCATGCGATACGGCCACGGCGCGCGACTCTCCTTCCAGCCGGTCGCTCAATATGAGCGGGCGCAGGCCCTCGGCGCGGGCGACATCTGCCGCTGCCTGCAAGGCGTGCCTGGCGGAGGCGATCACGGCCACGCTGTTGGGCGCCAGGCGCGGGTCGCCGGGCTTGGGCGTTTCCTGCGCCGGGTCTTCCAGCACGGCGCGCACGGAAGGCGGAATCCCGATGCCGTATTGCTGCAGGATGCGCAGCGCATCCTGCGCGGTCGACGCATCGGCCAACGTAGGGCCGCTGGCCACCACCGCCGGATCGTCGCCCGGGACGTCCGACAGCACCAGCGTCACCACACGCGCCGCACCGCAAGCCAGCGCCAGCCGGCCGCCCTTGATGGCCGACAGGTGCTTGCGCACGATATTGATGTCGCCGATCGGCGCACCGCTGCGCAACAGGGCCTTGTTGATGTCGCGCTTCTGTTCCAGCGTAATGCCGGGAGCCGGCAGCGACATCAGGGCCGAGCCGCCACCCGACATCAGGCACAGCACCATATCGTCCGGCCCCAGCCCGCGCACGGCGGAGAGCATGCGGCGCGCGGCAGCCTGGCTGGCGTCGTCCGGGACCGGATGGCCGGCCTCGATCACTTCCACCTGCCTGGTCGGTGCGCCATGGCCGTAGCGCGTCACCACCACGCCACTGAGAGGACCTTGCCAGCGCCGCTCCACACCCTGCGCCATGCGCGCGGCAGCCTTGCCCGCGCCAATGATCACGGTACGGCCTTTTGGAGGCGGCGGCAGGTGGGCCGCGATGGTTTCCAGCGGATCGGCCGCGTGCAGGGCGGCGTTGAACAGTTCGGACAGCAGCTCGCGGCCGGTCTTCACAGCATTTCTCCTTTGCTGCCCACGCACAGCAGCACCAGCGCGCCGCCGGCTGCCAGGCTGGCCGCCACCAGCAGCATGCCGTTGGCCGTGCTGTGCGTGGCATCCTTGATCGCGCCCACCAGGTAAGGACTGACAAAGCCGGCCAGGTTGCCCAGCGAATTGATCATGGCAATACCCGCCGCCGCTGCGGAGCCGCCCAGCATGGCGGTCGGGATGCTCCAGAATACCGGGAAGGTGCTGAGGATGCCCGCGGTCGCCACGCTCAAGGCAGCCAGGGCCAGGACCGGATTGTTGGCATAGTGGGTCGATGCCAGCAGCGCTGCTGCGCCGGCGAAGGCCGCCAGCGCAACGTGCCAGCGTCGTTCACCCGTGCGGTCCGAGTGGCGCGCAACCAGGATCATTGCCAGCGCGGCGACGCCATACGGGATGGCCGTCAGCAGGCCGATATCGAACACGTCCTGCACGCCGCTATTGCGGATCAGCTGCGGCAGCCAGAAGCCGACGCCGTACAAGCCCATCACGAGCAGGAAGTACACCAGGGCCAGGATCCACACCCGGCTGCTGCCGAAGACGTGGCGCAGGCCCCATTGCGCGCGCGGCGCACCGTCGCGCGCCAGCTCGTGTTTCAGCAGCGCCTTTTCCTCGTCGCTCAGCCAGTTGGCATCGTCGATGCCGTCGTCCAGCAGGGCCAGTGTCAGCACGCCCAGCGCCACGGCAGGCAAGCCCTCCAGCAGGAACAGCCACTGCCACCCGGCCAACCCGCCGTGTCCCCCGAAATGCGACATGATCCAGCCCGACAGTGGACCGCCCACCACGCCAGCCACCGCGACGCCGCTCATGAAGATGGCAACGATGCGGGCGCGCCGCTGCGCAGGGTACCAGTAGGTCAGGTACATGATCACGCCGGGGAAAAAGCCTGCTTCCGCCACGCCAAGCAGGAACCGCATCACGTAGAAACTGGTCGGGCTGGTGGTGAACAGCATGGCCGCCGACAGCAGGCCCCAGCTGGCCATGATGCGCGCGATCCAGCGCCGCGCGCCAACGCGCAGCATCAGCAGGTTGGAAGGAACCTCGCACAGGAAGTAGCCGACAAAGAAGATACCGGCGCCCAGGCCGTACACCGTGTCGGAAAACTGCAGGTCCGCCTGCATCTGCAGCTTGGCAAAGCCGACGTTCACCCGGTCCAGGTATGCCACCACGTAGCACAGGAACAGGAAGGGCAGCAGTCGCTTGCTGACGCGTGCATACAGCTTTTCGGTAGTGATCATTCTTGTTGTATTTCCAACTATGGCACCCTAGAATCATTGCACATTTTCCCTCTTGGAGCCGAAGAAGTGCGCAAACGCCTTATTACCAGCCTGCTGCTGCCCCTGTTGGCCGCGCCGGCCTTTGCTGCGGACCTGCCGCAGCCGCCGATTGCCGAAAAAACGCAGTGGATGGAAACCCGCCACGGCGAAGCGGTGACCGACGATTACCGCTGGCTGCAGGAAAAGTCCAACCCTGCCGTCATTGAATACCTGAACGCGGAAAATAGCTATACCGCCGCCATGACCGAGGGCATCAAGCCCTTCGCCGATACCTTGTACAAGGAATTCAAGGACCGCACCATGCCGGCCGACCTGTCGGTGCCCGCGCGGCGCGGTGATTACTACTATTACAGCCGGGTGGAAGCGGGCAAGCAGTATCCGCTGAACTGCCGCCGCCTGGCGGCCAAGGACGGCAGCTACGATGCCTCGGCTGCGGAAGAAATCATGCTGGACCAGAACGCGATGGCCGAAGGCCTGAAATTCTTCCATGTGGGGATGATGGTCGCTAGCCCGGACGCCAGGCTGCTGGCCTACACCACTGATGACAATGGCTTCCGTCAATATGCGCTGCACGTGAAGGAGCTGGCCAGCGGCAAGGTGCTGTCGATCAGCATGCCGCGCGTGACCAGCGTAGCCTGGGCTGCCGACAACAAGACCCTGTTCGTCGTGCAGGAAGATGCCACCACCAAGCGCGCCGACCGCCTGTTCCGCCTTACGCTGGACGGCCAGCCGGAGCAGCTCTACCACGAGGCGGTGGAGCAGTTCTCGCTGGACGTGACGGGCAGCCTGGATCGCAAGCATATCTACCTGACGTCCGGTGCGACCGACACCACCGAAGTGTTCATGCTGCAGGCCGACCAGCCGAAGGGCAGCTTCAAGTCCGTGCTGGGCCGCACCAAGGGGCACCGCTACTTCGTCAGCCACCGCGACGGCCAGCTGTACATCCGCACCAACAAGGATGCCAAGAACTTCCGCCTGGTACGCGCACCGCTTTCCAACCCGAAGAAGTGGACCGAGGTCATCCCGCATGACAAGGACACCCTGCTGCAAGGCGTCAGCTTGTTCAAAGGCTTCCTGGCGGTGAACGAGAAATCGCGCGCCCTGGGCCGCACCCGCATCTACGACTTCGGCAGCAAGAAGTGGCTGACCGTGAAGTTCGACGACGAGGTGTATGTGTCCATGCCGTCCACCAACCTGGAATACGGCCTGACCAAGTTCCGCATCAGCTACCAGTCACCGCTTGCCCCACCTGCCACCATCGACGTCGACATGAAGACCGGCGAACGCACCGTGCTGAAAAAGCAGGAAGTGGCGGGCGGCTTCGACTTCAGCCAGTACGAAACCAGGCGCCTGTGGGCAACCGCGCGCGATGGCGTGAAAGTTCCGTTGTGGGTGGCCTACAAGAAGGGCGTGAAGCTCGATGGCTCGGCGCCGCTGGTGCTGTACTCCTACGGCTCGTACGGCATTCCGCAGGAAGCGAACTTCTCGCTGACCCGGCTCAGCATGCTGGAACGCGGCGTGATCTACGCGGCGGCGCATATCCGCGGTGGCAATGACATGGGCGAGAAGTGGCATGACGACGGCATGCTGATGAAGAAGATGAACACCTTCAACGACTTCATCGACAGCGCCGAATACCTGGTCAAGGAGAAATGGACTTCGCGCGATCGCCTGGCGATCCAGGGCGGCAGCGCCGGCGGCCTGCTGATGGGGGCTGTGGTGAACATGCGTCCCGACCTGTTCAAGGCGGTGCACGCGGCCGTGCCGTTCGTGGACGTGATGAACACCATGATGGATGCCAGCCTGCCTCTGACCACCGGCGAATACCTGGAGTGGGGCGACCCGAGCCAAAAACCGGCTTACGACTACATGCGCAGCTATTCCCCGTATGACAACATCTTGTTGAAAGATTATCCGGCCATGCTGGTCACCACCGGCCTGAATGACAGCCAGGTGATGTACTGGGAACCGGCCAAGTATGTGGCCAAGCTGCGCCGCAATAAGACCGATCGCAATCCGCTGCTGCTGAAGGTGAACATGGGGGCGGGGCATGGCGGCTCGTCCGGGCGCTATAACGCGCTGGGAGAGAAGGCTTTCGAGATGGCCTGGCTGCTGTCGCAAATCGGGGTTTCCAAATAATTTTGAGGTTTTTTGGAAAAACCCTTGCGCGGGTTTCAATATCCATCCTATAATTCGGCCTCTTCTGAACGTTGTGACAAACGTTCGACAGTGAAGGCAGGGGCGCTTAGCTCAGTTGGTAGAGCGGATCCCTTACAAGGATTAGGTCGGGAGTTCGAGCCTCTCAGCGCCCACCACTCACTGCGGAAGAATTGGAGCGGTAGTTCAGTTGGTTAGAATACCGGCCTGTCACGCCGGGGGTCGCGGGTTCGAGCCCCGTCCGCTCCGCCAATATTCAGAGAAAGGCCCCGAAGAAATTCGGGGCTTTTTTCATTTTCGTCGTTGAAAACCGGTAAACCTGGGTCTGACCCAAGGGTCAGACCCAGTCTGCTCGGCGGCTGGAGGTTTCGGTTGTGCGCTGTTGATCTTCGATGAAAGTCAAAGACCCAGAACCAACCCCGAGACCTTCGCACACCCGGGGTCTGACCCTTGGGTCAGACCCCGCCTTACCGGTTTCAGGCCGCAATCGCCGCCGGCTCATCATCCGCCGAAGAGCGGATCAGGTAATCGAAGGACCCCAGCGCCGCCTTCGCACCTTCAACCCACCGCAATCACGATCTGCTTGTACGGCACGGTGGTCACGTCACCCGCCGCAAACACGCCGGTCTCCGAAGTCTGGCCCTTGGCATCCACCTCGATCTCGCCATGCTTGGACAGCTCGATAGTGCCCTTCAGCCACTCGGTATTCGGCACCAGGCCGATCTGCACAAACACACCTTCCAGGTCCACGCGGTGCGACTGGCCTGATTCACGTGTCGGTGTAGCTCAAGCCATTGACCTTCTTGCCGTCGCCATGGATCTCATTGGTCTGCGCCGACTTGATCACCTTCACATTGCGCAGGGTGGCCAGCTTGCGCTGCAGCACCGCATCCGCACGCAGTTCGGCGCCGAATTCGATCAGGGTCACATGTTCAACAATGCCGGCCAGGTCGATCGCCGCTTCCACACCGGAGTTGCCGCCGCCGACCACCGCCACGCGCTTGCCCTTGAACAGCGGGCCATCGCAATGCGGGCAGTAGGCAACGCCGTGGTTACGGTATTCCTTCTCGCCCGGCACATTGATTTCGCGCCAGCGGGCGCCGGTCGAAATGATCACGGACCTGGCTTTCAGCACCGCGCCGCTTTCAGTGTGGACTTCCTTGATCTTGCCCGGCACGATCTTCGAAGCGCGCTGGGTGTTCATGATGTCGACGTCGTATTCCTTGACGTGCTGCTCCAGTGAGACCGCGAATTTCTGGCCGTCGGTTTCCTTCACCGAGACGAAGTTCTCGATCGACAGGGTATCCAGCACCTGGCCGCCGAAGCGGTCGGCGATCACGCCGGTGCGGATGCCTTTGCGCGCGGTGTAGATGGCCGCAGCAGCGCCTGCAGGGCCGCCGCCGACGATCAGCACGTCGAACACGTCTTTCTTGCTCAATTCAGCCGCAGCACGGGCCGAGGCGCCGGTATCGAGCTTGGCGAGGATTTCCTCGACGTTGGTGCGGCCCTGGCCGAAATGCTGGCCATTCAGGTACATCATCGGCACGGCCATCACCTGGCGTTCCTCGACTTCTTTCGGGAACACGCCGCCGTCCACCGCCACCACTTTGATGCGCGGGTTGATCACGGACATGGCGTTGAGCGCCTGCACCACTTCCGGGCAGTTGTGGCAGCTCAGGGAAATGAAGGTCTCGAAGACGTATTCGCCGTCCAGGTTGCGGATCTGCTCGATGACTTTTTCATCCAGCTTGATCGGGTGGCCGCCGACTTGCAGCAGTGCCAGCACCAGGGAGGTGAATTCGTGGCCCATCGGGATGCCGGCGAAGCTCACGCCGATATCGCTGCCTTTGCGGGTAATGTCGAAGGAAGGCTTGCGGGCCTTGTCGTCGCTGCCTGCCACTACGGTGATCTTGCCGTGGCCGGCCGATACGATGTCTTGCAGCAGGGCCGACATTTCCTGCGCTTTGGCGGAGGCGTCGGTGTGCGCCACGATCTCGATCGGGTGTACAACGCGCTCCAGGTAGGAGGAGAGTTGGGCTTTCAGGTCTGCGTCCAGCATGGCGATTCCTTTCTGATTAGTCGCTTGCGGTAGGTACCGCTTCAACGCCTCAAGGCGGCCCCGTAGGGCCGCCGGTTGCCTTCAGCAGTGCTGAATGCTTAGATCTTGCCGACCAGGTCCAGCGATGGCTTCAGGGTTGCTGCGCCTTCGGTCCACTTGGCTGGGCAAACTTCGCCTGGGTGGGAAGCAACGTACTGGGCTGCCTTCACTTTACGCAGCAGTTCAGCAGCGTCGCGGCCGATACCGTTGTCGTGCACTTCCAGCACTTTGATGAAGCCTTCCGGATTGATCACGAAGGTGCCGCGCCAGTGCCAGGCCTTCTTCTTCGATCATCACTTCGAAGTTACGCGACAGGGTGCCGGTTGGGTCGCCGATCAGGGCGTATTGCACTTTCTTGATCGCGTCGGAGGTGTCGTGCCATGCCTTGTGAGCGAAGTGGGTGTCGGTCGAGATGCCGTACACGTCCACGCCCAGCTTGGCGAATTCTGCGTGGTGGTCTGCCAGGTCTTCCAGCTCGGTTGGGCACACGAAGGTGAAGTCGGCTGGGTAGAACACGAATACGGACCACTTGCCTTTCAGGGATTCTTCGCTCAGGTCAACGAATTTGCCGTTGTGGTATGCGGTGGCCTTGAATGGTTTTACTTGGGTGTTAATCAGGGACATTGTGGTTTCCTCGTGGGTTTGTGAATCAATGAGACGCCAGTTTAAGGCCTTCCCGGAGATTTGGAAATTTGATTGTTCAAATAGACTCAATAGTCTTTGCCTATTGAAACCGCTTAGCGCGATTGCTATTATCGCCTTTTGGCGTCGAAACGGTTGTCGGCCGGTCAGGGTTGTGGTTTCGACAGCAAGCCGGCTGCATGCCTTGCCAAGTGCTCGACAGCGGCGGGATCGAAGTCGGCGTGCATTTTCTTGCGCACGCCGAGTTCGTTGAGGAGGAGATGGTGATCAGGGGAGACGCCTTGTTTGACAAGGCATTCGCGGGCGCAGGCGAGCGGGCAGCCGTCGATGGCGATGATGGTGCGGCCGGACTGGGCCAGTTTGACCAGCGGGGCGACGCCGCCGCCGACCCCGGCGATACAGGACATTTCTGCGGTGCCGTCCCGGTCAAGCCTGAGCGCGACGGCGTTGGCCAGTTGCGCCGCGCTGCTGCAGCCGGAGCACGAGTACACCAGCGGCAGCGTCTTGTCAGCCATGGCGGGCGCCGGGCGGGATCGGGATCTTCGGCAGCAGCTTGCGCCAGTCGAAAGCGCTGGCATCCAGGCCGTCCAGCGTGTTCTTGAACAGCAGGCCAAGTTCCGTGTCGCCTTCCAAAATCAGGCGGCGGCAGAAGAACAGGGTGTCCGGGTCTTCCTGCCGGCGCGCCATCAGCACCAGGTCATGCGCGCAGGCGCCGATGGTCAGGTCGGGCTCCTCGCCGTGGCGGACCATTTCAAAACCTTTGCCCTGCCAGCTGAAATCAATCGCCAGCCCGGCGTCTTCCACCCGCAGGCGCAGACGACGGGCAAATAGGGCCTGGCGCACGTCTTCAGGCAATTGCGGCGCCAGGATTCGGTTCAGGCCCTGCACGAACAGCCAGGCGGGCGGCTGCGGCGGCAAGCGGCCCAGCAGGCGGCCAATGGCGGGCGGGATGCGGAATGGGGGTGGTACTCATCGCAGTATTCATGCTACGCGCTCCATGCCGGGTTGCCCGTACCAGAAGCCGTCGCAGCTTCCGCCGGGAGCCAGCGGCTCCAGCATCACGGCGGCATGTGGCGCCTGCCACTCGCCGCGGCGCACTTTGTCGAAGGCCGCCACGACTTCCAGCGTATCGCGCGACTGCGGCGAAATGCGCAGCACGTCGATGCCCATGTCGGCCATCTCCGGCATCGCGCGCACCAGGTTGCAGCACAGGGCCGATTGGGTCTGGATGCCGTTCAGCACCAGGAAAGCTTTCTGCTCGCGGGTATCCATGATCAATCCATCGGGATAATCGATGCAGCTGAACTGGCAATCGTCCTTGGGCAGGTTGCGATTGCGCGCGGTCATGCAGCGGGCGGAAAAAGCCAGCGGCATGCGGCCCCAGGCAAAGACTTCGCTTTCCATGCCGGCTGGCTGGGTCTTGAGCAGCGTGCCGATAGCCGTGCGATCCATTTCCAGCGGCGCCACCCAGCGGCGTGCACCCTGGCGGGCCAGCACCGCCAGCGTCGGCTCGCTGTAGATGTTCAGGTGCGGGCCGGCGATAAAGCCGGCGCCTTCCAGGTTGCGCACGGCGCCGAAATCATTGGCTTCCACCAGGAAGTCGCGGTGTTCGCACAGCTTGCGCATGGTGCCCAGTTCGGCGCCCGATTCGATCAGGGCTTGCGTGGACAGCACCACTTCCTTGCCCGCATCGCGCAGCAGGGCCGCGATATCGAGCCAATCCGGCAGGCGCAATTCGTGGCGGCGCGAGCATACGACTTCGCCGAGGTAGACGATATCGACCGGGCTCTCCGCTACTTGCTGGTAGAACTCGAACATGGTCAGGCGCGGCCAGTAATACAGCACCGGGCCGAGGGCTAGTTTCAACATACTCATTTCCATTTGCGGTGATAGGCGCCCAAGGTGTGCTGCTGGCCTTCCGCCACGCGGTCCAGCGCGGCGCTCCAGCTCGGATGAATGGCGAAGCGGCGCTTGCCGTCACCGCAGGCATCAATCGCGGAGCGCCAGGCCTGCGTCACCTGCGCCACATACGCGGGACTGCGCTGGCGGCCTTCGATCTTGATCGCCTTGACGCCCATCTGCACCAGTTGCGGCAGCAGTTCCATGGTGTTCAGGCTGGCCGGCTCCTCGATGGCGTAATAGGTTTCGCCTTCCACTTCGAAGCGGCCCTTGCACAGCGTGGGATAGCTGGCGTTTTCGTCCGGCTGGTAGCGGTCGATCAGCACGCCATTCAGGCGCGATTCCAGGCCTTTTGGTGTCTGCTGCCAGCGCACCGCCTTGGCGGGCGAGCAAACGCCGGCTGTATTGGGCGATTCGCCGGTGGCGTAAGACGACAGCGCACAGCGGCCTTCCACCATCACGCACAGGCTGCCGAAGCCGAATACTTCGATCTCGGTCTTCACGTGGCGCATCAGGTGCTCGACCTGCTGCATCGACAGCACGCGCGGCAGCACCGCACGGGAAATGCCGAACTGCTCATGGTAGAAGTTGATCGCTTCGTAGTTGGTGGCCGAGCCTTGCACCGACAGGTGCAGGCGCAAGCCGGGGTGCTTGTTGCGGGCGTATTCCATCAGGCCGGGATCGGCCAGGATGATGGCGTCGATACCGGCGCCGACGGCGCGGTCAACTGCTTCGCGCCAGAGCTGCCAGTTGCCCGCCTGCGGATAGGTGTTCAGCGCCAGCAGGACTTTGCGGCCGCGCTGATGGGCATAGCGGATGCCTTCCGCAATCGCGGCTTCATCGAAATTCAGGCCGGCGAAGTTGCGTGCATTGGTAGCGTCGCGGAAGCCGAGGTAGACGGTGTCGGCGCCATTGTCGACAGCTGCTTTCAATGCCGGCAGGCTGCCGGCGGGACAAACGAGTTCGATCATGCTTTGGTTCCCTGCAGGCGGCGTACGCCGTTGACGAAGCGGGCCAGGGTGTCGGACTGGCCGCCACGCGGCAGCATGACTTCCACCAGTTGGAAGCGGCCGCGCTGCTGCACGGCGCTTTCCAGTGCAGCCGCCAGTTCGGCGCGCGTGCTGACGCGATAGCCCGCGCCGCCCAACGCTGGCGCCATGTCGGCAAAGCGCCAGTCGCTCAAGTCGCAAAAGCCGGATTGCGGCTGGAACGCGCGCAGCATCTCCCAGCTGCAGTTGTTGAAGATGACCACGATCGGGTCCAGGCCGTAGCGCTGGCAGTTGCCCAGCTCCCAGCCGGTCATCTGGAAGGCGCCGTCGCCGACCAGCACCAGCGGGCGCTCGCCGCCGGCCGCTTGCAGGCCGAAGGCGGCAGGCACGCCGTAACCCATGGTGGCGTAGTAGCCCGGCGCGAGCAGGTCGGTATTTTCGATATCCAGCGCGGTGAACAGGCAATCGCCAATGTCGGAGGCGATGGTCATGCGGCCGTGCTTGCGCATCATGTCGTTGATCGCGCTGGCCACATCGCGCGGCACCAGCGGGCTGTCGTCCGCAGGCAGGTCGCATGGATAGGCGGTGCGCTCGCCGTGCAGGGCAGCATCGGCACGCAGCGGCTGGGCGCGGGCCAGCAAGCCGTCCACCAGCGCCTCCAGCGGGATATCGTGATAGGTGTGGTAGCCGAGGGTAACGTCGCCATCCAGCGCCAGCATGCATTTGCGCAGGTCGATGCGTTCGCGCTGCACGCCGAAGTTGGTGTCGGACAGGATCACGCCCAGCATCAGCAGGGCGTCGGAACCTTCCACGGCTTCGGTCACCTCCGGCGCACCGGCGACGCCGAGGTAGGTGCCGAGCAGCGGTGCTTCCGGCTCGCTCGCCAGCAGGCCGCGGCCCATGAAACAGGTCACCACCGGTACCTGCAGCTTGGTGGCCAGCTGCGCCACCTTGCTCTCCAGGCCGAAACGGCGGATTTCGATATCGACCATCAGCACCGGACGTGCGGCGCGTTCGAGGCGGGCCAGCACCTCCTCCACGCAGGCAGCCAGGGCATCAGCATCATGAACCGGCGCCGGCATGGCGTGCACCCGCGCGCAAGGCGCGTGCACCATGTCGCGCGGCAGCTCGATGTAGACCGGGCGCGAATGCGCGATCGCACTGCGCAGCACGCGCGCAATGTCTTCCGGCGCACGTTGCGGGTCGTCCAGCACGCACTGGTCGCAGGTGATCTCGCGGAAGATCGCCATTTGCGAGTCCAGGTGCTTGACCTGGTGGTGCAGCAGGAAGCCGTTGCGGCGTTCATTGGAGCCCGGCGCGCCGGAGATCACCACCATCGGTACTTTTTCCGCGTAAGCGCCCGCGACGGCGTTGACCATATTGAGTGCCCCCGCACCATAGGTCACCGCCGCCACGCTTATGCGCCCGTGATAGCGTGCCGCCCCATCGGCTGCAAAACCTACACCCGGCTCGTGGCTCAGCGTGTAGAGGGGCAGAACGCCAGATTTCTCAATTTGTTCGAAAAAGGCAAGGACGAAGTCTCCGGGGATACCAAAGACTTCACGCGCGCCGTGATCAGCCAGCGCGTGCAAGAGTGAGTTTGCGAGATTCATAGCCGGCATCTTGCGCGGGCGCGCTTGAAAAATCCTTGAGCCAGGTCAAGGATTCCCCAATCGGCTGCCCGCGTCCTTTTGTCAGGCCGCCTTGACTACCGCCGCCAGCATCACTTCCAGCGTCTTGTCATGGCGCTTGATTGGCGGGATTTCGCGCTCGATGCCGAGCAGCTGGTACACGGCCATCTGCGCCGCGCGTATCGAGTATTCGACCGTGAACACCACATCATCCGGCACTTCAACGAACTGGCTTACCAGGGCGAGGTTGCGCGAGCCGGACGGCACAGGCAACGGACGGTCGCTGTACTGGCGCGGCATGAACATGCTGGTGATGTAAGGCATGCGGCACGGAATGCAGTTGGCCTGGGCGAAAACGTCCGGTTCAAAGTTCAGGTGGCCAGCCAATTCGCGCAGGATTTCTGCACCGGTGCATTCGGCCATCGGTTTGGCGACGAAATTGCCGACGCGGTCCGGGTGCAGGGCATAACCCCAGAACACCTTGACGTTGGCCGGCTGTCCTGCAAAGTGCGGCTGGTGTGCCAGCACGGCGGACATCAGCCAGTTGGAATCCTTGAAGGTTACCAGTCCTCCGGTACCCGCGACGTTGCCGCTGAATGCTTCCATCTGGTCGAAGAATGCCGTGTCGTGCAGCGTTACGGTGAACGATTCCCACCATGATTGCTGGATGTTGCGGTTAAACGCGGCCGGATTGCCAAGCTCTGGACGGCCTTGCGCCAGACGCTCCCACAATTTCCATCCACCGCTCTGGTGGCGGTCGAGCCGCGCTGGCGCCGCGTCCATGCTGCCGAAGCTTGAAGCATCGGTCATCGAACCATTCTGGAAGAACACCAGGTCGTCAGGTGCAATCGGCAGAAGTTCGCGCTGGCCATCGCGCTCAAGCTCGATTGCGTGCACCAGCAGCTCGTCATTCGAATCGGCCAGCTTGATGTCGGTCACAGTGCAACCGGTCTCGATACGCACGCCCTGCTGCGCCAGCCATGCCTGCAATGGACGGACAAGCGAGTCGTACTGGTTGTACACGGTGCGCTTGACGCCCGCCAGTGTTTCGATGCGCGAAAACTCCTTCATGAAGCGATGCAGGTAGCGCTTGAATTCCACTGCGCTATGCCAAGGCTGGAAGGCGAAGGTGGTCGCCCACATGTACCAGAACGGCGTTTCAAAGAATTCCGGCGACAGGTGGTCGGTGATCGGGCTATTGCCCAGTGCGGCTTCATCCGCTTCGTGCAGCTTGAGCAGCTCCATTCGGTCGCGCAGGCTGAAGCCCATCGAGGTCACGTCCACCTTGTGGCGATTGCGGTCGACCAGGCGGGCCTGCGAGTGCGACTTATGCAGTTCGTTGAATGCCAGCGTTTCATCCAGCACCGTCTGGCCTGGATGGACCAGCGACGGAATCGATGCGAACAGGTCCCAGGTACATTCGTAGTTATCGGTGGTCAGCATGCGGCCGCCGCGCAGGCGGTACCCATCTTTTGCATTGCCCGCGCCATCCAGGCTGCCGCCCGCGACACCCAGCGAATCGTAAATATAAATCTGGTCGCCGCGCATTTTCCCATCGCGGATCATGAAAGCCGCTGCCGCCAGGTTGCCAATGCCGGCGCCGACCATATACACCTGTTTTTCTTTTGCCATTTCTTTACTCCTTGGTTAGCTCGGGAGTAACTATAGGTTTTCACGATGCCGCTTGACTTTGACCTGGGTCAAGAACGCCCCAATCGTCATGCTTTGAACGTGATCCAGGGCCGGAATCGGGCCACCGCCTGGATCAAGCCGGCTTCCTGCTGCGCCGTGATCACCGGACCGATTGGCTTGTACGCGCCCGGTGCCTCTTCAATACGCCTTTCTTCGCGCAGCGTTACGCATTGCCAGGTTTGCTCGCCTACCGGGCCAGCAGGACGAAGGGCACGCGTTTCCTGCCTGCGCATACGCCGCCCTGCGCCGTGGCTGCACGACCATAGCCAGTCTGCATGGCCCAAGCCGGTAGCGAGGAAGGAGCTATCGCCCATTGAGCCGGGAATCAGCGCAAGCTGGCCAGCGTGCGCCGGCGTAGCACCTTTGCGGTGGATGTTCATGCCTTGCTCGGCCAGGACGACGTTGTGCGGCACATCGACAACCAGCCGCGATGCGGACGCGCCAATGGTTGCCTCCAGGTCCTTGCGGACCAGCTCCGCCAGCACCAGGCGGTTGGCCCAGGCATAGCGGGCAGCCACCCCCATCGCTTCGAGGTATTCCGACGCCAGCGGCCCGCTGAGGCCATACAAGCCGCTTTCAGGATGGCGCACGCCGGCTGGCCACTCGGCCCGCGCACGGTCCATCCAGGCCTGGCCGACGAAAAAGCCGAGATCACGCGAGCCGCTGTGGATCATTACAACCACGTCGCCGGCCTTGAGTCCAGCGCGATAGGCGGCGTGGCGGTCCAGCACTTCTTCCACGACCTGCAGTTCGACGAAGTGATTACCGCCGCCGGGAGTTCCAAGATTGGGATCGCGGAATACCGCATGGCGCCGCCCGGTGAACGCTTCCGGTGCATGCCTTGCGGAGCCGCCAAAGCTTTGCAGCCCGACACAGCGCGCCAGTTCATCCTGCAGGCGGGCGTGGTCCATCTCACCCCACAATCCCTGGCGTGGAATCTCGTGCAGGAAGGCCTCGGGGCCAAGGTCGAACAGGGCGCGGAAGGCTGCCGTACTGGCAGGTACATCGCGGCCGTTATCGAGCAGGCTGCGCGTCAGCCGCTGCACCAGGCGATCCTTGTGCGGTTCGAGCTGCTGCAGCGTATGCCCCGTGCTGAGCAGCCGCATGCCGCAGTTGATGTCGGTGCCGATTGCGGCCGGTATGACAAAGTCGCTGTCGGTCGCGACGATGCTTCCCACCGGTGCGATCGAACCGGGATGAAAATCAGGCGTGGCGCAAGCCTTGCAGGCACCGCGTTCATTGTCATGGCTTCGCACAGAGGCGAATTCAAGCAACTGGCGCACGGCCTTTTCCTCCAAAGGAAGGCTGGCCGGCAGAAGGATCTGCGCCTGCGCGTTTTCGTTATGGATCTGGTAGACACCATCGCGGTAGTTGACGATGATGCCGGAACGGGCAAAGGCCCGTTGAAGTCGAGTGTAATTGTTCATGGCTGCTACGGACGTAAAGAGAACCCGCGGTGATCGCGGTAGACGTCCTCTCTTGCAGCAGCGCATTCAAGGAAGGAAAAACGGCGCTAGTCTAGCACGGTTTTATGCGGCAGTGGCTTGCGGGGCGGCGGCGGCGGGGATGGTTTGCTGGTGCAGCATGGCGTCGAAGTCGGCGGCTGGGAGAGGACGTGCGAACAGGTAGCCCTGGCCGTAGTCGCAGCCGGCGCCGGCCAGCAGGTCGCGCTGTTCGGTGGTTTCCACGCCTTCCGCGATCACGTTCAGGCCGAGCTTGTGGGCCATCACGATGATCGCGTCGGACAAGGCCATATCGCTCGAATCGGGCGCCAGGTTGCGGGTGAAGCTGCGGTCGATCTTGAGGTAGTCGATGTCGAACTTTTTCAGGTAGGACAGCGAGGAGTAGCCGGTGCCGAAATCGTCCAGTGCCACCTGGATGCCGGCGTCGCGCAGTTGCAGCAGCTTGTCGGTGACGCTGGTGTTTGCGTCGAGCAGCAAGCCTTCCGTGATCTCCACCACGATGCTTTCGCCCGGCACGCCGAGCTGCTGCAGGTAGGCCAGCCAGTCTGCATAGCTGCCACGTTCGCGCTGGAATTCCATCGGCGACTGGTTCAGGCTGACCTGGAAGCCCGGGTTCACGTTCGCGCGCCAGCGCTTGACCCATTGCGCGGATTCGCGGAACACCCATTCGCCGATATCGACAATCAGGCCGCTCGATTCGGCCAGCGGGATGAACTCCATCGGGCTGACCATGCCGCGCTGTGGATGCTCCCAGCGGATCAGCGCTTCGGCCTTGTGGATCTTGCCGGTCGGCAGGTGCACGATAGGCTGGAAGTACAGCTTGAGCTGGTTGCCTTTCAACGCACCGCGCAAGTCGTTGGTCAGGCGCATGCGGTTCAGCGCAGCCACCTGCAGGGCCGGCGTGAAGTAGCTGAAGCGGTTGCGGCCGGCACCCTTGGCTGCGTACATGGCCTGGTCGGCATGCTTCAGCAAATCTTCCATGTTGCCGGCATCGTCCGGGTAGACGGTGATGCCGATCGAAGCTGAGACGAAAGCTTGTTCCTGCCCCAGCTGGAACGGCATGCGCAGGCTGTCGATGATGTGCTGGGCGATGTCTTCCACACGGTCCACTTCCGACAGCTCAGGCAGGATCACGGTGAACTCGTCGCCGCCCAGGCGTGAGACCGTGTCCGACTGGCGCACGCAGGCGCCGATGCGGCGCGCCGCTTCCACCAGCAGCACGTCGCCCTGGTGGTGGCCCAGCGTGTCGTTCACTTCCTTGAAGTGGTCCAGGTCGATGAACAGGATGGCGATGCGGGTGCCGTCGCGGCGCGATTTGAGGATATCGTGCTGCAGGCGATCGAGGAACATGCGCCGGTTCGGCAACTGTGTCAGCGTGTCGAAATTGGCCTGCTGCCAGATCAGGGCCTCGGTTTCCTTCTTGTCCGTGATGTCTTCGATCATGCACAAGTGGTATGGCTGGATCTCCGTGCCTACCGCGTTGATCGAAGCTTCCACCCATACGATGCGGCCATCCGGACGCATCAGGCGCGTCTCCATCTTGAAGCCGGCAATCTGCTGCGCTGCCAGCTGCGCCATTTTTTCCTGTTCCGGCGCCACGTCATCCGGATGGCAGATTTCCAGCCAGCGGCTGTGGCGCATCTCTTGCGCCGAGCGGCCGGCAATTTCAGCAAAGCGCGGGTTGACGTCGCGGAACTGGCCGCCACTTGAATCGATCAGGGCAATGCCCATCGGGGCCGCTTCGAACATGGTGCGGAAACGCTGCTCGCCCTTGCGGATGGTTTCTTCGGCGCGCGTGCGCTCGCGCGTCAGCAGCGAGAAGTGGATCACGGCGCCCAGCACCAGCAAGCCCGCTGCCACGCCCAGCACGCGGTACAGCCAGGTGAGGTCGGAACCGGGATCGGCGTTGTACAGGAAACCGGCCCAGGTGACACCTTTTGGCAGCATGCCCAAGTCCGTATAGATGTCCGCGATGTGCTGCCAACGGTCCGGGTTCATGTAGCCGATTTCCACCAGCACCGGCTGCACCAAGGGCACCATCTGGCGCGCCTCGTACAGAAGGTGCATGCGATCGTGCTGGCGCGAGTACTTGTTGAGGATCAGGTCGACGATTTCTTCCTGGTGGCTCATGGCGTACTGCCAGCCGCGCATGCTGGCGGCGCGGAAAGCGCGCACGCGGTCCGGATGGTTCTTGATTTCGGCTTCGCTGGTGAACAGGTTGTCGCCGTAGAAGTCGATGCCGGCCGCACGCGGGCTGTAGATGTCGTACGGGAAACCGAGGCGATCCAGGTAGTCCGGCTCATTGGTCACATAGATCGACATGGCGTCGACCTTGCCCTTCACCAGGTCGTCCGGATTGAAACTGTGCTCCACGCGCACCAGCTGGTTGTTGGTAATGCCTTCCTTGCGCAGGTAGGCCATGACTTCATCGGCCTGGGTCAGTTCGTCGGTCAGGGAACCGATCATCACGCGCTTGCCCGCAATGCTGCGGATATCCGGCGCCGGGCCGGTCTGGCGCATCGCCAGTGCATAAGGGGAATGCTGGAAGACTACCGCCAGCACCACCAACGGTTTGCCGGACAAGCGCGCCAGCAGCAAGCTGCTGCTGGCAACCCCGTATTGGGCGCGGCCATCGAGCACCGCCCGTTCCGGTTCATTGCCGTCGCTGCCCTCCAGCAGTTGCACATCGAGGCCGGCATCGCGGTAATACCCTTTTTCCAGTGCGGCGTAATAGCCGGCGAACTGGAACTGGTGGCTGTGCTTCAGTTGCAGCGTGACGCGTTCCTGCGCCTGCACGCAGGGCGCAGATGTCGACAGCAGCAGAAATATGAACAGGCCAGCCAGGAATTGGGGCACGTTATCTTCCGGATACAAAGTTGGCAGAGTCTACAAGCCGATTGTATCCGCTTCGCCGCTAGCAGCGCGCCAAAGTGTGGCATTCCTGCTGCAAAACCCTATGGAATTGCAGCAGGTGATAGCACGTTAGCGCCTTACTTACGGCCTGGGCGGCTGCCGGTCTTGGCCGGAGCGGCCTTTGGTTTGACTTTGATAGTGTCGAGGATGGAGGGACGAGCCTTGGTTTCCACCGTGGCGCGCGCCGTCATCGAACCGGTCAAGGCGTTCGGCTTGCCGCCGCGCGAGATGTGGGCCGGCGGTGGCAGGCCGGCGCCGCGCTTCTGCTGGCCCGGCGCCAGGGTTGGCATGGCGCGCTTGCCTTGCGATGGCTTGAAATTCTCTTCGCCAACGCGATATGGCGGGATCAGGTGGCGTTCGCCATCGCCGATCAAATCGCCACGGCCCATGCGGCGCAGGGTCTCGCGCAGGATCGGCCAGTTCTTCGGATCGTAGTAGCGCAGGAAGGCCTTGTGCGCCTGGCGCTGCTTGAGCGTGCGCGGGGTTTCCACGGTTTCCGAAGTGTCGGTGACCTTGTGCAGCGGATTCTTGCGCGAGTGGTACATGGCGCTGGCCATGGCCATCGGGGTCGGCATGAAGGTCTGCACCTGGTCCAGGCGGAAGTTGTTTTTCTTCAGCCACAGGGCCAGGTTCAGCATGTCTTCGTCGCTCGTGCCCGGGTGGGCGGCGATGAAGTAAGGGATCAGGTATTGCTTCTTGCCCGCTTCCAGCGAGAACTTCTCGAACATCGCCTTGAATTCGTCGTAGGCGCCGATGCCCGGCTTCATCATCTTGCTCAGCACATTGGATTCGGTGTGCTCCGGCGCGATCTTCAGCAGGCCGCCCACGTGGTGGGTCACCAGTTCTTTCACGTATTCCGGCGAACGCACGGCCAGGTCGTAGCGCAGGCCGGACTGGATCAGGATCTTCTTGACGCCCTTGATCTCGCGCGCCTTGCGGTACAGCTGGATCAACTTGCTGTGGTCGGTGCCCAGGTTGACGCAAATCGAAGGGTAGACGCAGGACAGGCGGCGGCAGGTTTCCTCGATCTCTTTTTCCTTGCACGACAGGCGATACATATTGGCGGTCGGGCCGCCAAGGTCGGAGATGATGCCGGTGAAGCCCTTGGTCTTGTCGCGGATATGCTCGATCTCGCGCAGGATGGACGGCTCGGAGCGGCTCTGGATGATGCGGCCTTCGTGCTCGGTGATCGAGCAGAAGGTGCAGCCGCCGAAGCAGCCGCGCATGATGTTGACCGAGAAGCGGATCATTTCCCAGGCCGGGATATTGGCATTGCCATAGCTTGGGTGCGGGGCGCGCGAGTACTCCATGTCGTACACGCCGTCCATTTCGTCCATGGCCAGCGGCAGCGGCGGAGGGTTCATCCACACATCGCGGTCGCCATGCTGCTGCACCAGCGCGCGCGCATTGCCGGGGTTGGATTCAAGGTGGAACACGCGCGAGGCGTGGGCGTACATTACCGGGTCTTCCTTCACCACCTCGTAGGATGGCAGGCGCACCACGGTCTTGTTGTGCTTTTCCTTGGCCGCGGCCAGGCGCTCTTCGCGGCTCATGATGATGACCGGCTTGACCACTGGTTCGGGCGCGGCGTTCTCGGTGGCGCATTCCTTCTTGTCTTCCTTCGCCATGGCGTAAGGATCGGGATGCGGATCGACGCGGCCCGGCACGTCGACACGGTTCGAGTTGTGCACCGCCCATTCGCCGGACGGCAGCCAGCCGTGCGGCACCAGGAAGGCGGTGCCGCGCAGGTCCTTGATTTCCTTGATCTTTTCGCCCATCTCCAGGCGGCGGGTCAGGTCGACCAGCGCACGTTCGGCGTTACCGAAGATCAGCAGGTCGGCCTTGGACTCGGTCAGCACCGACTTGCGCACCTTGTCCGACCAGTAGTCGTAGTGGGCGATGCGGCGCAGCGAGGCTTCGATCGAGCCGATGATGACCGGCGTGCCCGGGAAGGCTTCGCGGGCCTTTTGGGCGTACACGGTCACGGCGCGGTCGGGGCGCTTGTTCGGCTCGGCGTTCGGGGTGTAGGCATCGTCGGAACGGATCTTGCGGTCGGCCGTGTAGCGGTTGACCATCGAGTCCATATTGCCGGCGGTGATGCCGTAATACAGGCGCGGCTTGCCCAGCGCACGGAACGATTCCACGTTGTGCCAGTCAGGCTGGGCGATGATGCCCACGCGGTAGCCTTGCGCTTCGAGCAGGCGGCCGACCAGCGCCATGCCAAAGCTTGGGTGGTCGATATAGGCATCGCCGGTCACCAAAATGACGTCGCACTGGTCCCAGCCCAGGGCGTCCATTTCGGCGCGGGACATGGGAAGGAAAGGCGCAGCAGAAGCACGCGCAGACCGCTTGGCGACGGTCGCGAAAAGATTGGCTGGGGAATTCATCCCGGCATTGTACCGGAAATCACCGGCTTCCGCCCATCGTCGAGCACAAAAAACCTTTAAATTTCAGTAACTTGTGACGTTCCAGCAAGGCGTTTCCGGCAAATACACATTGAACATCGTGCCTTTTTTGCTATAACGGGTATACAACGTCTTCCATGGAGTGTAATCATGCGACGCAGACTGTACTACATGCTTCCCAATGTAAAAGCCGCCCGCGCAGAACTGGACGAACTGCTGCTGGCACGCATCGAAGAACGGCACATCCACTTCATGGCAAAAGAGGGCACACTGCCCGAAGACATGCCAGATTGCAATTTCCTGCTGCGAACGGACCTGATCCACGGCGCCAAGCTGGGGATCGCCATTGGCGGGGTGGTGGGGCTGTGCGCCGGCATCTTCCTGGTCGTTTTCCCACCCGAAGGGCTGACATTGCGCGCCTTGACCATTTTGCTGGTCATGCTGGGCGGTGCGCTGTTCGGCGGCTGGGCCAGCGGCATGAATGCGGCGGCCGTCCCCAACAAGAAGCTGGAGCAGTACTCGGACCGTATTGAACAAGGTCAGGTTTTGATGATGGTCGACGTGCCGGTGCGGCGCATGAAAGAGATCGAGGAAATGATCGCCAAACGTCATCCTGACTTCAACTTTGGCGGTGAAGAACCGCCCATGCTGGCCTTCCCATAAGGCTAGCCTCCCGGGGGCCGGCCGGACAGCCGGTAAAACCCCGGGTTCTACACCGAAGGCGGGCTACGGCCCGCCTTTCTTTATTTAGTCAATGGCGCCGGACCTGACCCCATGCGTTTATATTCCCATATTGCCGAGGATGCGCGTGAGTTCGCGTAAAGTAGGCTCCAATGCCGGGTGTTTAGCGGCAAATTTGGCGGTGATTTCCTGCGTGCGTTCGGCCAGGCCGTAGGTGGAGGTGCCGCCTTCGGGCTGCGCCGGCTGGTCGAGAATCAGCTTGATGTCGCCATCGAGCTGGCGCAACAGGCTTTGTAATTCCTCGTCGACCGCGCCATGATGGGCCAGCGTGGCGTGCAATTGGCGCAGAGTCTCCTTCAGCTTGGTGTCCATGATCCCTTTCCCCGTTGAAGTGGCGATCCCTCTTTATACACCCATCCGCAGGGACCAGCTACGGATGCGCTCAATTCCAGGCCGCGGCCGCTTGACCATGGACAGGTCAAGCGGCCGCCGTGCGGCTTACTTCAAACCGCGGCGTTCCAGCAACGGGTCGATCTTTGCATCGCGGCCGCGGAACTCGCGGTACATCTGCATCGCGTCCATGGTGCCGCCCTTGGACAGCAGCGCCTTGCGGAAATGTTCGCCGTTCTTGCGCTGCAGGCCGCCATTCTCGGTGAACCATTCGACGGTGTCGGCGTCCAGCTTCTCCGACCACAGGTAGCCATAGTAGCCCGCCGAATATCCGCCCGCGAACACGTGCGAGAAGTAGGTGGTGCGGTAACGCGGTGGCACCGGTGCGAAATCAACGCCGGCATCCTTCAGCACCGACGACTCGAAGCCCAGCACGTCGGTCGGGATCTTATCGGCCGGCAATTGGTGCCAGCGCTGGTCCAGGATCGACGCGGCCAGGTACTCGGTGGTGCGGAAGCCTTCATTGAACTTGGCGGAAGCCTGCACCTTGTCCAGCAACTCCTTCGGCATCGGCGCGCCGGTCTGGTAATGCTTGGCGTAGTTGTTCAGGATTTCCGGCCAGGTCATCCACATCTCGTTGACCTGCGACGGGAACTCCACGAAGTCGCGCGGCACGCGGGTGCCGGCAAAGCGCGGGTATTTCACGTCGGAGAACATGCCGTGCAGGGCGTGGCCGAATTCGTGGAACAGGGTGCGCGCTTCGTCGTAGGTCAGCAAGGTCGGTTCGCCGGCCGCTGGCTTGGGAATGTTCAGGTGGTTGGCCACCACCGGCTTGGTGCCCATCAGCTTCGACTGGGACACGTAGGCATTCATCCATGCGCCGCCACGCTTGTTGCTGCGCGCGTAGAAGTCGCCCAAGAAGATCGCCAGTTGCTTGCCGTCGGCGTCGAACACGTCGAACACGCGCACGTCCTGCTGGTACACCGGCAGGTCCTTGCGCTCCTTGAAGGTGATGCCGTACACCTTGGTCGCCGCGTAGAACACGCCGTTCTGCAGCACGTTGTCCAGTTCGAAATACGGCTTGAGCTGGTTCTGGTCGAAGGCATAGCGCGCCTGGCGCACTTTGTCGGTGTAGAAGGCCCAGTCCTGCGCCGCGTTGGCAAAGCCGCCCTTTTCCGCGTCGATCACGGCCTGGATGTCGGCCGCTTCCTTGCGCGCATTGTTCACCGCTGGCTTGGACAGTTCGCCCAGCAGCTTGTTCACGGCGTCGGTGTCGTGCGCGGTCTGGTCTTCCAGCTGGTAGGCAGCATGTGAGGAGTAGCCCAGCAGCGAAGCGCGCTCGGCGCGCAGCCTGGCGATCTTCAGCACCACTTCGCGGTTGTCGAAATCGCCGCCATGGCTGCCGCGTGCCAGCGAGGTGGCCAGCAGGCGGTCGCGGGTAGTACGGTTGGTCAGCACTTCCAGCGGCGCCTGGCCGGTGGTGTTGGCGATGGCGATCAGGAATTTGCCGTCCATGCCTTTGGCCTTGGCGGCTGCCGCAGCGGCGTCGATGGCCTTGTCGGACATGCCGGCCAGTTCTTCGCGGGTGTCGACCACCAGTGCGGAAGCGTTGGCCTCCTTCAGTACGTTCTGGCTGAAGGTAGTGGACAGGGCTGCCAGTTGCGAGTTGTAGGCCTTCAGTTTTTCCTTGTCGGCCGCGGACAGCTTGGCGCCGGCGCGTACGAAGTCGGTGTGGTAGCGCTCTAGCAGGCGCTTGGATTCAGCATCCAGCTTCAGCTTGTCGCGCTTGTCGTACAAGGCCTTGACGCGGGCGTACAATTTTTCGTTCAGGCGGATCGCGTCGCTGTGCGCGGACAGCTTGGGTGCCAGTTCGCGGTTCAGCGCTTCGAAGGCGTCATTGGTGTTGGCGCCAGACAGGTTGCCGAACACGGAGCTCACGCGGTCCAGCAAGCGGCCGGAACGTTCCATCGCCACGATGGTGTTGTCGAATGTCGGTGCGGCCTTGTTGTTGGCGATTTTGGCGATCTCCGCCGCCTGCTGCTTCATGCCTTCTTCATAGGCAGGACCGTAGTCTTCGTTCTTGATCTTGTCGAATGCAGGGTAGTTCAGCGGCAGCCTGGATTCGGCTGCGAAGGGATTGGACGCCGGCAGGGCGGCATTGGCGAAACCAGCGACTGCCAGGCTGGCAGCGATCACCAGCAATTTCGGACGGAACATTCTCTCTCCTGTTTGTAATGTTTCGAGGCGCACGATAATAGCAACCCTGCAGTGCAAAGTCATGCTGCACTGCGTATCGTAAAGTGTCAGGGAATCAGTAGTGCGGCGGCCGCTCGTTGAGCGGGGCCTGGTTGCCCAGCGCGGACGTGCGCACGCGCTCGGCGAGCGCGCGCACCAGGTCTTCCAGCATATCGATCTGCTTTTGCTGCTCGTAGACGCGCTGGTTCAGCGATTCCACCAGGTCTTCCTGGTGAACCAGTTTGAGTTCAATGTTGACAAAACGATCTTCGCTGCTCACGGCCTGCTCCCACCAATGGAAAAGCAGGCATTTTACTATTTCAGGTAGACGCCGCCGCAGAGAATCATGTCGTCTTCCGGCACGCAGTACATGGTTTTCGGCTCGATTTTTCCGGTCACGGGATTGTTGAATTTGTAGTCCTGCCAGAACGGGACTTTTTTCTTCGCCATTTCGACGCGCTCTTTCACGAAAGGCTTGCCATCGACGTCTTTCAGTTCCATCAGGTTCTTACCGATCATCTTGGCGTTGGCGCCGTGGGCGCGCACTACGCCGTCGGTCCCGTAGACCACCAGGTACAGATCGCGGTCGACGAACTGTCCGTCTTTCTTGTCGATCTCGGCGAAGGTCTTTTCGCGGCCATTGGACTTCAGGTAACCCATGGCTTTCTTCACCATCGCCTCGGCTTCAGGCTTGGTCACCACATCGGCAGCCGATGCAAAGGAAGCTGCGCCCGCCAGGGCGGCGAGCAGGCAAATGCGTACGAACATGGGAGCCTCTTGTTTGAAGGAAGAGCACCCATGCTAGCACCAATTACGCCGGATTAATGTCGCGCGGAGCCGACAACAATTCCTTCATGCGCGCCAGGCGCTCGCGCGGCGACAGCACTTCCGATTCAGTCGGCGGCGCGGTACCCACGTCCAGCGCCATTTCGGCGATGAAGCGCGATATATCGCACTGCATATGTTCGCCCCCTCGCTTGCGCTTCTTGCACCAGGTTAGCTGCAAGGTGCGCTGGGCACGCGTAATCCCTACATACATCAAGCGCCGTTCTTCTTCGATGCGCTGGGCCAACAGCTCCACCGGCGCATCCGGATCGCCCTTATGCGGCAGGATGCCTTCTTCCACGCCGACCAGGAAAACGTGCGGATACTCCAAGCCCTTCGACGCATGCAGCGTCGACATGCGGATCGCATCCGGCTCTTCGTCCTTGCCGTCCAGCATGGACATCAGCGCCACCATCTGGGTCAGCTCCAGCACGTTCTTCTCATCGCCATCACGGTCCTTGCCACCGCGGCCGCGATCCTTCAGCCAGTTGACGAAGTCCGTCACGTTGTCCCACTTGCCCTGCGCCGCACGTTCTTCGAAGGCGTCGTACAGGTAGTGCTCGTAGTGCATGCCTTCCATCAGGTCGTCCAGCACCTGTGCTGCGTTGTCGCCGCTGCCCGATGGGCCAGGGCGGGTGGCACGCGATTCCAGTTCGAGGATGAAGTTGCAGAAGTCCTGCAGCGGCTTCAGTTGGCGGTCGTTCAGCACCGCTTCGATGCCGCCCTTGAATACGGCTTCGAACAGCGAGCATTGCCACTTGCCCGAAAAGGAACCCAGCGCTTCCAGCGTCGATTGGCCGATGCCGCGGCGCGGCGTGGTCGCCGCGCGGATGAATGCGGGGTCGTCGTCCGGGTTCGCCATCAGGCGCAGATAGGCCATGATGTCCTTGATTTCCGCCTTGTCGAAGAAACTCTGGCCGCCGGAAATCGTGTACGGGATGCGCTGCGTGCGCAACGCTTGCTCGATCACGCGTGCCTGGTGGTTGCCGCGATACAGGATCGCGTAGTCCGCCCACTTGTTCTTGCGCTCGAAGTGGTCGGCCGAAATCATGATCGCCACCTGCTCCGCTTCCTGCTCCTCGTTCGGCATCGAATGCACCTTGATCGGCTCACCGATGCCCAGCTCGGACCACAGCGACTTTTCGAACAGTTTCGGATTGTTCTGGATCACCGCATTGGCCGCCTGCAGGATACGGGTGGTGGAGCGGTAGTTCTGTTCCAGCTTGATCAGGCGCAGGTCGGGGAAGTCCACCTGCAGCAGCGCCAGGTTTTCCATGGTGGCGCCGCGCCAGCCGTAGATCGCCTGGTCGTCGTCGCCCACGGCGGTGAACATCGGCTTCTTGCCCAGGCCCGTCACCAGCAGTTTCACCAGCTCGTATTGGCAGGTATTGGTGTCCTGGTATTCGTCGATCATCAGGTAGCGCAGGCGGCGCTGCCATTTGTCGCGCACCGTGTCGTGATTGCGGAACAGCTCCACCGGCAGGCGGATCAGGTCGTCGAAATCCACCGCCTGGTAGGCGGCCAGCGTGGCGATGTAGCTGCCGTAGATGCGCGCCGATTGCGCTTCATCCTCGGTCTGGGCCTGTTTCAACGCTTCTTCCGGCGTCACCAGGCCGTTCTTCCACAGCGAGATATCGTTCTGGATGCGGCGGATCAGGTGCTTGTCGGTGGTGATGGCCAGGTCCTGGACCAGCGAATAACAATCGTCGCTGTCCATGATTGAAAAACGGTCTTTCAGCCCCAGATGGTTACATTCCTGGCGCAGGATGCGCACGCCAAGGGAGTGGAAAGTACAGACGGTCAGCTGCTTGGCCTGGCGCGGCTGCTTGAGCATTTTGCCGACGCGTTCCTGCATTTCCAACGCGGCCTTGTTGGTAAAGGTGAGCGCGGCGATCGTGCGCGGGTCATAGCCGCGATCCTCGATCATATGCGTGATTTTTTGCGTAATGACGCGCGTCTTGCCCGAGCCGGCCCCCGCCAGTACTAGGGCAGGGCCGTCGAGATAGAGCACGGCTTCGCTCTGCGGGCCGTTCAGGCCGAACTGGGGTGCATTGGACATCCCGGCATTGTACAGAATATAGTGGTATCAAACCTCCCAAAAAAGCAGGCTAACGTGTTATGAAATTTGAACATTTGATAGAAGTGAACGACATCCTCAACCCGCTGATGGACACCATCACGCACCAGCAATTATGGCGCGGCCTGTTGCTGCGCGCGGAGTCGCCCAAGCTGTTCGTGCCGCACCTGGACGAGGCGGAAATCTCGGCCCGCACCGAGGCCGGTTTCAGGCGCCGCCTGCGCTATGGCGATGTGGTCATCGAGGACAACGTGGTGCTGCACGAGCCGTATGTGGTGCGCTATGACGTGCCGGCGCAAAAGGACATCAGCGCCTCGAGCCTGACGATGACCATTGAGATGCCGCAACCGGAGCGCCTGTACGTGCGCTTCCAGTACGACGACGGCCACGACGCGGCGACCGATGCCGCCAACGCCATGTACGACGATTTCCGCCGCTCCGCATACCAGGAGTCGGACCTCGATACCATTCGCGTGCTGCGCGAACTGGCTAGCCAGGGCCGCCTGGACTCGAGCCTGAACTGATCTAGCAGCCGGGCGTGCAATCGTTCGGCATCGGCTTGGGCGGGGGCGGCGGTTTCTGCAGCTCCAGCGCCAGGTCGCGCAAGGCGGTGCGCAAGCCTTCTTCCACTACCGGGTGGTAAAAGGGCATCTCCAGCATCTGCGATACCGTCAGCGTGGCCTGGTGCGCCCAGGCCAGCAGGTGGCCGATGTGCTCCGCGCGCGGGCCCACCATCTCTGCGCCGAGGAAGCGTCCGCTGCCATACTCCGCATACACCCGCAGCATGCCCTTGTTCTGGCGCATGACACGGCTGCGTCCCTGGTCTTCAAAACTGACTGCGCCGATCGCGAAGTGCTCGCGGCCGTTCGATAGTTCCTTGTAACCCCGGCCAACGGTGGCGATCTGCGGTTCGCTGAAGGTGATGGCGAGCGGCGTGCGGCGCAGGCCCGGCTTCACCTCGGGATAGCTGGCTGCGTTGGCGCCGGCTATCTTGCCCTGGTCCGCCGCCTCCGGCAGCAAGGGAATTTCGGCGCTGGCATCGCCGGCGATGAAGATGCTGCTGGCGCCGCACTGCATGGTGTGGCGGTCGAATTGGGGCACGCCGTTCCGGTCCAGCCCCAGCCCGGTATGATCGAGGCCCAGGCCGGACACGTTCGGTGTGCGGCCAGTGGTAACCAGCACGTAATCGAAATGCTCGACCCGTTCTTCGCCCACGGTATCGCGCGTGCGCAGTTCGAGCCCGTCGCCGGCGCGCACGATGCCAGCCACTTCGGTGCGGAAGCGAAGGTCCAGTTCTTCGCCCAGCGCTTGCGATGCGGCTGCCAGCACGTGCGGGTCTTTCAATTGCGCCACGCTGTTGCCGCGCGCGATGATCGCCACGCGCACACCGAGGCGATGCAGCGCCTGGCCCAGTTCAAGGCCGATCACGCCGGCTCCGATCACGGCCACGGAGCGTGGCAAATCGGTCCATTCGAATACCGCGTCGCTGTTGATGACGCGCGGGCCGGCTGCCGCCCACTCGGAAGGAATGTCCGGGCGCGAACCGGTGGCGATGACGACTGCGTTGGCAGCGACTTCCAGGTTGGTGCCGATCTGCAATCGGTTGGGCGCAGTGAATCGCGCGCGCCCATGCAGCTTGTCCTCGGCCGGCATGGCGGCCACATTCTCCAGCACGAAGCCGACAAAGCGGTCGCGCTCACTGCGCACGCGCTGCATCACAGCCTTGCCGTCGATCTTCAGTGCGCCCGGCTGGATGCCGAAACCCGGCGCCTCGCGCACCGCATGCGCTGCCTCGGCTGCGGCAATCAGCAGCTTGCTCGGCATGCAGCCGACGCGCGCGCAGGTGGTGCCGTGCGGGCCGTCTTCGATCAGCACCGCATGCTTGCCGGCGTTGCGCGCCGCCCGGTAGGCGCTTAGTCCAGCCGTACCGGCCCCAATCACCGCCACATCGCACTGGATGGTTTCCATCTTGCCTCCATCATTGGTAATGCATTAGTATGACTTATCTTTTCGCGCTTTTATTAAGCATAACTTATGGAAAATCTGGACTACCGCGCGCTGGCGGTGCTGGATGCCGTTGCCAGCCAGGGCAGCTTCGAAAAGGCGGCCAATGCGCTCGGCATCAGCCAGCCGGCCGTATCCCAGCGTATCAAAACGCTCGAGGACGCGGTCGGCAGGCTGCTGATCGTGCGCGGTTCCCCCGCCGAAGCCACTGGCCTGGGCCAGCGCCTCATCTCGCATTACCGCAACGTCAAACTGATGGAGGCAGCGCTCGACATCGACCTGGGCCACGAGACCAGCATGCCTGAAATCGCGATGGCCGTCGATGCGGCCAGCCTGGCGACCTGGCTGCCCCTGGCGCTGCGTCCCCTGCTGTCGCCGCCGCGCTGCCAGCTCGACGTGGAATGCGCCGAGCGCGAGGTAGCACTGCACCTGATGCGGGAAGGGGCCGTATTCGGCTGCGTCGCGGCGCGCGCCGAGGTGCCGGCGCCCGCGGCTGCCGGTTCCTCCGCCACTCCGCTCGGCGCCATCAGGTTTGTCTGCGTGGCTGCGCCATCCTTTGCGGGGCATTGGTTCGGCGATGGCTTCAGTACCGAGGCTTTGGCGCTGGCGCCGGCCGCGGTGCACGACCGCGACCTGATGGCACGCTTCCTGGCGCGCGAGGCGGGCTATGTGCGGCCCTTCCCCCATCACACGCTGCCGCTGTCGACCGCCTTGAACGATACCGTGTTCGGCGGACTGGCGTATGGCTTGCTGCCTTACTTGCAGGCGGCGCATGGCTTGTCGCAGGGCGCGCTGGTGGATCTGCTGCCGGGGCACTATATCGACGTGGAGCTGGACTGGCATGCGTGGGAGCTGGATACGCCGTTCACGCATGCGCTCAATGAGCAGATTGTCAGCACCGCGCGGCGTTATCTTGTGCAGCCTTGAAAACCGGTAAACCTGGGTCAGGCACAAGTGCCTGACCCAGTCTGCTCACCCGCCGCTTCAAGACCCTGGTTTACCGGTTTAAATATCAACTGGATCAACCTCAAGCGACCACTTGATGCGGGTCTTCTGCTCGCGCAGCGCCTGCATCCACTCCTTCAGGAACGCCTGCAGCGCCGGCCGTGACGGCGACTCCACCAGCAACTGCGCGCGCTCCATATTGTGCACGCGCGCCATGCTCATCGGGATCGGGTCGTTGATCGTAATGCCGCCATGCTGCACCAGGTCGCGCGCACCGCGCAGGAATTCCAGCGCCAGCTCCAACTCGCGCGCCTCGGCCCGCAAAATGGCCTGGTACAGGTAGGGCGGCAGGCCCGCCACTTCGCGCTCCCCAAGCAGCGAGTTGGCGAAGTAATCGTAATCATGCGCCACCAGCGCCGAGAACAGCGGATGTTCCGGATAGCTGGTCTGCACCAGCACCTCACTCTCGCTGCCACCCTGGCGCCCGGCGCGCCCCGCCACCTGCATCAACTGCGCGAACAGGCGTTCGCTGGCGCGATAGTCCTGCGAGAACAGCGAGCTGTCGGGATTCATGATGCCCACCAGGGTCAGGTTCTTGAAGTCGTGTCCCTTGGCGACCATCTGCGTGCCCACCAGGATATCCACCTCCTGCCGGTGCACGCTGTCGAAGGCCTCCTGTGCACTGCCTTTGCGGCGCGTGCTGTCGGCATCAATCCGCAGCACCCGCGCTTGCGGGAACAGCTGCTGCAGGCTTTCTTCGATGCGCTGCGTGCCGCGCCCCAGCGGCTGCAGGTCGATATTGCCGCAAGTCGGGCAATGGCGCGGGATGCGCATCTCCAGGCTGCAGTGATGGCAACGCAGGCGGTAATCCGTCTTGTGCAGCACCATCAAGGCCGTGCAGCGCTTGCATTCACTGACCCAGCCGCACGATTCGCAGGTAATCACCGGCGAATAGCCGCGCCGGTTCAGGAACAGCAAGGATTGTTCGCCGCGCTCCATGCGCAGCCTGATCGCCTCCACAAGCTGCTCGGCCAGGCCTTCCTGCCCGCGCCGGCGCGAAGTGTCGATCAGCTTCACGGCAGGCAGCACCGCCTGCTGCACCGCGCGTTCGCGCAATTCCAGCTTGCGGTAGCGCCCTTTCAGCGCGTGGTGCCAGCTTTCCAGCGACGGCGTGGCGGAACCCAGCACCACGGGAATCTGGAGCTGGTGGGCGCGCCACACGGCAAGGTCGCGTGCGGAGTAGCGCAGGCCTTCCTGCTGCTTATACGAAGGATCGTGTTCTTCGTCGATCACGATCATCTTCAGGTCCGGCATCGAGGCCAGGATGGACAGGCGCGTACCAAGCACGATGCGCGCCTTGCCTTCGTGCGCTGCCAGCCAATGCAACATGCGCTCGCCTTCCGACAGGCGGCTGTGCAGGGTGGACAGCATTACGCCCGGGAAGCGGTTGCGGATATTGGTTTCCAGCTGCGGCGTCAGGTTGATCTCGGGCACCAGCACCAGCACCTGGCCCTGCGGCTCGCGCGCCAGCACTTGCGCACAGGCTTGCAGGTAGACCTCGGTCTTGCCACTGCCCGTCACGCCATACAGCAGGAAAGGGGCGAAGCCCTGCGCGCCGGCGATCGCAGCGGCCGCCACCTGCTGGTCCGCATTCAGGGCCGGCACATTGGCAGGCGCCGGGTCGTGCGGCTGTTCCAGCTTGGCCAGCTTCTTGATGGCGCGCTCCAGCGCAACAGTGCTGGCCACACGCAGGTTCTTGGGCAAGCCGGGCAAGGCCACTTCGCCCAGCGGACGCTGGTAGTACTCGGCGGCGAAGCCGGCCAGCGCCAGCCATTGCGGCGACAGCGGCGCCAACTGGCTGCGCACGGCCAGCGCGGCTTTCAGCTTTTCCTCGGGGACATCCGTTTCTTCAAGGATATCCACAATCAGCCCGACTACTTCGCGTGGACCAAACGGCACCATTGCCAATTGTCCTACACGCGGCCGGCTTGATGTTTCGCAATCCCAGCGGTAGTCAAAGACCGCGTTCAGCGGCGTGTCCAAGGCAATTCGGAGAATGCAGTGCGCCATCCAGGGCTATCGATTGAAGGTTTTTCAACTATCCACAGAATCTGGGGATAACTTTGTGAACAAAGGGGCTGGAATCCTGAGCAAGCACTAACCTCCAGCTTGCAATCCGGGGGAAACAGGCAAAATGCCTTGATTTTCCCCCTTTAAATTCAACTACTTACAGGAGCCATCCTAGGAGAGCCAGAAAACGCATAATTTTCCGCGCTCTGTGTATAAGTGCACCATTTAAGGAGCAGTTTTTCCTCGAAATCAAGCAGTTTTTATCGCTTTTTTTAGGGAAAACGTGCCTGGTGCGCCACAACATCAAGCCAAGCATTGTACACAGGCATGCGCGGCAAGGTTTGTCTTTCCGCAAGCGTTTTCGCCCCTGAAAGTCTTAGCGAAATATCATGCGATGCAACATAACACTAAGACAATTCCTACAGATTCCTACTAAGTCCCGGTTTACAAAGTACTTTTGACTTTTTTCCACAGTTTTTGTGGATAACTTTGTGGAGAATGATCCCACAAGCTTGCTTTCACCTTGGGATAAGGTTTACAAAACCCAAAACATTGACCAAAGTATTAAAAAATAAACCCTTTAAAATCAGATACTTGAAAATACCCTGAGAGGGAAGCATTCGCAACTGCCTGTTATTTCCGCAGTAAAAAATTTTGTGCATAAGTCGTCCCTGCACGAAATAAAAAAGGGCGCCGCAGCGCCCTTTGAGCCGGGATTGCCGTGGTCAGCCGCCGCGCAACTTGCGGCTGTGGCTGTGGACGGTATCCACCAGCACCGTCACCGATTCCGGCGGGGTGAACTGGGAAATACCGTGGCCCAGGTTGAATACGTGGCCGGTATTGTGCGGACCGTAGCAATCGAGCACACGGCGTACTTCGGCGGAGATCTGCTGCGGGTTGGCAAACAGGATGGCCGGGTCGATATTGCCCTGCAGGGCCATTTTGTGGCCTACCAGTTCGCGGATCTTGCCGATGTTGGCGGTCCAGTCCAGGCCCATGGCGTCGGCGCCGATCGCGGCGATTTCCTCGGCCCAGTGGCCGCCGCCTTTGGTGAACACGATGGCCGGGATCTTCACGCCGTCTTTTTCACGCTTCAGCAGGCTTACGACCTGCTGCATGTATTGCAGGGAGAACTGCTGGTAGGCGCCGTCGGCCAGCGCGCCGCCCCAGGAGTCGAAGATCATCACGGCTTGCGCGCCGGCGTCGATCTGGGCGTTCAGGTATTCGGCGACCGCGCGGGCGTTGATGTCCAGGATGTGGTGCATCAGGTCCGGGCGCGCGTACATCATCTTCTTGATGGTGTGGAATTCGCGCGAGCCCTGGCCTTCCACCATATAGCAGGCCAGCGTCCACGGGCTGCCGGAGAAGCCGATCAGCGGCACGCGGCCATTGAGCTCGGTACGGATCTGGGTCACCGCATTGAAGACATAGTCCAGCGAACCTGCCGGCGGCAGCTGCAGTGCCTTGACGTCTTCCTCGGTCTTCAGCGGCCGCTCGAATTTCGGGCCTTCGCCTTCCACGAAGTACAGGCCCAGGCCCATCGCGTCCGGCACCGTCAGGATGTCGGAGAACAGGATCGCCGCATCCAGGTCATAACGGTCGATCGGCTGCAGGGTCACTTCGGTTGCCAGGTCCGGATTAGTCGCCAGGCCCATGAAGGAGCCCGCCTTCTGGCGCGTAGCGCGGTATTCAGGCAGGTAGCGTCCTGCCTGGCGCATCAGCCACACCGGGGTGTATTCGGTCGGCTGGCGCAGCAGCGCACGCAGGAAGGTGTCGTTCTTCAGCGGGGCAAATTGTGGCATGAAAGACAATCTAAAGCAGGTAGAAAGGCGTTATTATCGCATCCCTGCCCTGTTTTTACGCGTTTCGGAGTGCCCATGACATCCACCTCCATCGCGCCTTTTGGCGCCTGGCCATCACCGATCAGCGCCGAGATGGTTGCTGCGGGCGCAACGCCGCTGTCTTCGGTCGTGCTGGACGGGGCGGACATCTACTGGCTGGCCGGACGCTCGGCCGAAGCGGGTCGAACCACCCTGATGCGCCGGCCCGGGCCTGCCGCCGCCGCCGAAGTGACGCCGATGCCCTTCAACGTCCGCAGTCGCGTCCATGAATATGGCGGCGGCGCCTATGCCGTTGCCGGCGGCGTGGTGGTGTTCTCGCATCATGCAGACAACCGCCTGTACCGCCTGGCGCCGGACGGCGCAGCGCAGGCATTCAGCTCGCCGGGCCGCCAGCGCTTCGCCGATTTCGTCTTTGACCGCACCCATGCGCGGCTGATTGCGGTACGGGAGCAGCACCCGGATGAAGAGGGCTCGCATGCGCAGCCGGTGAATACGATTTGCGCGGTGGGCTTCGATGGCGGCGAGCGCGTGCTCGTGATGGGAAATGACTTTTATTCTTCGCCACGGCTATCGCCGGATGGGCGCCGCCTGGCCTGGCTGTCGTGGGACCACCCACGCATGCCATGGCAAGGCAGCGAGCTGTGGCTAGCCGATGTGGAGGCCGATGGCCGGCTCGGCACGCCTTCGCGCGTGGCCGGGGGGCCGCAGGAATCGGTCTGTCAGCCCGAATGGTCGCCTGCGGGCAGCTTGCACTTCGTTTCAGACCGCAGCGGCTGGTGGAACCTGTACTGCCTGCGCGAAGCTGCGGGCGGCATGGCCAGCGCGGTCGAGGCCCTGTGCCCGATGGCGGCGGAATTTGCAACCCCGCACTGGACCTTCGGCAATTCGCTCTACGGCTTCGAGGCAGGCGGCGCGATCGTATGCAGCTATATTGAACAAGGCGTCAGCAAGCTGGCACGCCTGCGGCCCGGCAGCACCGTTCTGGAGCCGATCGCCACGCCATACCAGGAATTCCGCGAACTGCGCGTGGGCGCCGGCTATGTAGTGGTGCTGGCAGGCAGCCCGGCCATCGCGACCGAGATCGCCAGCATCGACCTGGCGACCGGCCAGCGCGAAGTACTTGAGCGCTCAATCGCTGCATTGCCGGCGCCAGGCTACCTGTCCGTCCCGGAAAGCATCAGCTACCCAAGCGCTAACGGCCGCACGGCGTATGCCTTCTTCTATCCACCCGCCAACCAGGACGTGCGCGCACCGGAAGGCGAAAAACCGCCGGTGATCGTGATCAGTCACGGCGGCCCGACCGGGATGGCGGCCAGCACCCTTAACCTGAAAACCCAGTTCTGGACCAGCCGTGGTTTCGGCGTGCTGGACGTGAACTATGGCGGCAGCACCGGCTTCGGCCGCGCCTTCCGCGATGCGCTGAAGGGCCAATGGGGCATCGTCGACGTTGAAGACTGCATCGCCGGCGCGCGCCACCTGCTTGCGCAAGGCCTGGCGGACGGTGAACGCCTGATCATCCGCGGCAGCAGCGCTGGCGGACTGACGACGCTGTGCGCACTGACCTTCCACGATGTATTCAAGCTGGGCGCCAGCTATTACGGCGTATCCGACCTGAAGGGGCTGGACGACGATTCGCACAAATTCGAATCGCATTACAACGAATACCTGATCGCTCCCAAGGCGCAGGCCGAGACCGTGTATGCCGAGCGCTCCCCGATCAACCATACCGATCGCCTGTCGCGCCCGATGATTTTCTTCCAGGGCCTGGACGACAAGGTGGTGCCGCCGCAGCAGTCCGAGGCCATGGTGAATGCACTGCGCAAGCGCGGCATCCCGGTAACGTATGTTGAACTGGAAGGCGAAGGCCACGGCTTCCGCAAGGCCGACAGCATCGTGCGCACGCTGCAGGCGGAGCTGGACTTTTACCAACGCATGTTTGGCTTGCGCGGATGAGCGACACCCTGCTGGCGGAATTCGAGGCCCTCGAACAGCCTGAAAAGGCCATCCTGGCGTTGCTGGCGCTGGTGGGCGACCCGGTCGGCCGCACCGCCATCCTCGATCACATTGTCGCTGCCGGCATCCGCGATGCAAACGAGCAGCCTTTCAATACGCTGACGCTGGACGACCCGCTGCTCAAGCTGGAACGCCTGGCCTTCACTACCGCCGTGATGGGCCGTGGCTATGTCTGCAACGCCCGCCTGCGCTGGCCCGCCATTCGCTCCGTCATCGGCGCCCACCTGCTGGACGATATCTGCAAGGCCTACGAGTCGCTCAACCCGATGCGCCAGAACTGGAACGGCGCCTACGAGCCGCGCAGCTACCGCCACGGCGTGGCGCGCCTGCGCATGGCCATGCTGCGCGGCCGCCCACCGCAGGACGTCATGCCGCTGCTGGCCGCATGCATGGTGTGCTACGAGGCGGCGCAACTGCACCCGATTGTCGACATCTTCACGCGCCCCTTCGAAGCGGGCATGCTGCTCCTGGTGCATCCATCCCTGCAGGACGATGTGCTGATGCTGCTGGTCCAGCACACCCAGCGCGAGCCCGGACTGGCACCGCTGGTGCGCGGTTATGCGGAGCGCCATGTGCAGCGCCGCCAGGCTGCCGAACAGCAGGTCAGCCCCGCATTGCGGCTGGCGATGGCGGAACATGCCATCCTGTGCGGCAGGCTGGCCGACGCCACGCGTTACCTGGAAGGCATGGAGGGCGCTCTGGTGCAATGCTTTTCCAGCGCGGTGCTGCTGCTGCGCGGCGACGTGGCAGCTGCGATCAGTGGCTTTGAAGCTGCACTGAAATCGATCCGCCGCGAGTCCGGCAAGCGCAAGCACCTGTTCCAGGGCATCGCCGGCCACCTGTACATCGTGGCGTTGCTGCGCAGCGGCGATGCCAAGCACCTGAAATCGGCAGAGAGCTACCTCGATGTAGCGGTGCATGCCCAGCACAATGCCGACAGCGCGGTCTACCAGCAACTGAGCATGCTGCGCCAGATCCGCGCCGGCACCATGCAGGCCGACCTGGTGATCCAGCGCGCCTGGGAGACGCCACTGCAGGCGCAAATGTTCCAATGCATGCTGTATTACTGGCTCGCGTTGCCGCAATTGAAGCAGCGCCGCGCAGAACTGCAGGATCTGGCGCAGGCAGCCGACGCAGCGGGCTTCATGCTGCTGGCAGCCGGTGCGGAAAGCTTGCTGGGTCATCTTGGCGACGAGGCGGCAGCGAGGCGCGCGGCGGCCTTGCGCGAGCGGCTTGGCTTTGGCGACATGGCCATCTGGTTCGAGCGGCAGGAAGCGTGGCAGCGCCAGTTGGCCGCCCTGATCAACCTGCAGCAGGGCGGCGCCGAGACCGGCGGCGAAATGCGCCTGGTCTGGGCGATCAGCTACGGCGAACGGCAGGGCATTGCGGAAATAGAACCGCGTGAACAGAAGCGCGATACGCGCGGCGCCTGGGGCAAGGCACGCCCGGTAGCGCTCAAGCGCCTGCGCGACGATGCGGCGCAGATGGAGTTCCTGACGCCGCAGGACATGCGCGTCGCCAGCGCCATCATGCCGTCGCGCCAGGCCTATTCTTCCGGCCTGCGCTACGACATCGACATTGAACAGGCGGTACTGGCCCTGGTCGGCCACCCACTGGTGTTCTGGACGGATGCACCGGATACCCGCGTCGAACTGCTGGCAGGCGCGCCTGAACTGCTGATCCGCACACACCAAGGCCAGTTGCACCTTGCACTGCATCCCGCCATCGACAACCTGAACGCCAATCTGATCGTGGTGCGCGAAGCGCCGAACCGCCTGCGCGTGGTCAGCGTGCAGGACGAACATCGCCGCATCGCAGCCATCGTCGGCGATGGGCTGACGGTGCCGGAGCATGCAAAGGACCAGGTGCTGAAAGCGATTGGCACCGTGTCGTCGATGGTAACGGTGCAGTCCGATATCGGCGGCGGCGCGGCCAACACCGAGCAGTGCGATGCCGACCCGCGCCTGCACATCCACCTGCTGCCTTACCAGCAAGGCCTGAAGATGCAGATCCAGGTACGTCCACTGCGCGATGCGGGGCCTTATTACGCGCCAGGCGCCGGCGCCGAGAACGTCATTGCAGACGTCAACGGCCGCTCGGTGCAGGCGCGCCGCAGCCTGGCCGGCGAGCGCGATGCGCAGCGCCAGCTGGTGCTTAAGTGCGAAGTGCTGCAACAGGCCACCGAGGAGCACGGCGAATGGCTGCTGGGCGAGCCCGCGCTTTGCCTGCAGTTGCTGGCCGAGCTGCAGGAGCAGGGCGCCGACAAAGTGGTGCTGGCGTGGCCGGAGGGTGAGACCTTCCGTCTCACCAAACAGGTACACAGCAAGCAGCTACGCCTGAACATCAAGAGCAAGAAGGACTGGTTCGCCGCCAGCGGCCAATTGGTGGTCGACGAAGACCGCGTGCTGGACCTGCGCTCGCTGCTGGACATGATCCGAGCCAGCAAGAGCCGCTTCATCGCGCTGGGCGACAAGGAATTCCTCGCGTTGTCGGAGGAGCTGCACCGGCGCCTGTCCGAACTGGCCAGCTACGGCGAAGACGACGACGCCGGCATGAAGGTACACCGCCTGGCGGCCTTCGTGCTGGAAGAACTGGCCAACGACGTGGGCATGGTGGAGGCGGACGCCATGTGGCGCGAGCACCTGCAGCGCATCGCAGCCAGCGCCAGCTACACGCCACAGCTGCCAAGCACCCTGCAGGCCGAGTTGCGCGACTACCAGCTGGCCGGCTTCGAATGGCTGGCCCGTCTCGCGCATTGGGGCGTGGGAGCCTGCCTGGCCGACGACATGGGCCTGGGCAAAACCCTGCAGGCCCTGGCCCTGGTCCTGCTGCGCGCACCGCAAGGTCCGACCCTGGTGGTAGCCCCGACGTCGGTCTGCCTGAACTGGGCCAGCGAGGCGGCGCGCTTTGCGCCGACGCTGAATGTGAAGATGTATGCCACCGGCGACCGCGACGAGATCGTCGGCAATGCCGGCCCGTTCGACCTGGTGATCACCAGCTACGGCCTGCTGCAACTGGAATCCGAGCGCTTCACCAAGCCGAAGTGGCACACCATCGTGCTGGACGAAGCGCAGAACATCAAGAATGCAGCGACCAAGCGCTCGCAGGCCGTCATGGCGCTGAAGGGCGACTTCAAGATGATCGCGACCGGCACGCCGCTGGAAAACCACCTGGGCGAGCTGTGGAACCTGTTTCGCTTCATCAATCCCGGCCTGCTGGGCAGCCACGAGCAGTTCAACCTGCGCTTTGCCGGTCCGATCGAGCGCCAGCAGGACCACCGTGCGGAAGTCGGCGCGCGCAATCGGCTGCGCCGCCTGATCGGGCCATTCATCCTGCGCCGGACCAAGGCGCAAGTGCTGACCGAACTCCCGGCGCGCACCGAGATCGTGCTGGAAGTCGACCTGTCGCCGGAAGAAACCGCACTGTACGAATCGCTGCGCCGCGAAGCGCTGGAAAACCTGGCTTCCATCGAGGGTCCGGCGGACCGGAAGTCGATGCAGATCCTGGCGGAGATCATGAAGCTGCGCCGCGCCTGCTGCAATCCGAACCTGGTTGCGCCTACGCTGCGGCTGGAGTCGAGCAAGCTGGCGGCTTTCGCGCAGCTGCTTGAGGGCTTGCTGGAGAATCGCCACAAGGTGCTGGTTTTCAGCCAGTTCGTCGATCACCTGTCCTTGATCCGTGCCCACCTGGATCGCAATGGCATCCAGTATCAATACCTCGATGGCAGCACGCCGATGGCCGCGCGCAAGCAGTCGGTGGACGCTTTCCAGGCCGGCGAGGGCGACGTGTTCCTGATCAGCCTTAAAGCCGGCGGCGTCGGTATCAACCTGACCGCAGCGGACTACGTAATCCATATGGACCCCTGGTGGAACCCCGCCGTGGAAGACCAGGCCTCCGACCGCGCCCACCGCATGGGGCAACAGCGGCCGGTCACCATCTACCGCCTGGTGGCGCGCAATACCATCGAGGAAGGGATCGTCGAGCTGCATGGCCATAAGCGCGAACTGGCCGACAGCCTGCTCGATGGCAGTGATACCGCCGCGCGCATGACTGCCGAAGACATGCTGGTGATGCTGAACGAAGGCTTGCGCCGCTTCTGATAGGAGACGCTATGCAACTGACATCATTTGCCGTCCGCGCAGCGACTGCCGCGGCGCTGGCGACCACCTGCCTGGCCGGCGTGGCCTGCCCCGCTGCCGAGCTGCGTGCAGCCAAAGCTGCGAAATGGCAGGGCGACGACAGCGCCGGCCGCCAGGTGTTGGCACTGCAGGCGCTGTCCTGCCTGTCATCGCCCAATCCTGTCGAACGCGACGAACTGGCCTTCGAAGGCCTGCAAGCCTGGATGCGTGCAGGCCAGCTGGATGCCGCCACGCTGCAGGAGCTGCGCAGCCGCCTGACTGCGCAGCTTCGGGCGCCCGACCCGCTAGGCTTCGCGCGTCCCTTTGCCGCACTGGTGCTGGCAGACGTAGCGCGAGTGGACCGCGTCAAGCCTTACCTCTCCACCGAACAGCGCTCGCAGCTGGTCGGCACCGCGACGGATTACCTGCGCGCTGTCAGCGACTACCGCGGCTTCGACGAGAAGCAGGGCTGGCGTCACGGCGTGGCGCACGCCGCCGACATCATGCTGCAGCTCTCGCTGAATCCGGCTCTCGGCCGCGCCGAGCACGAGCAAATGCTGGCCGCCATTGCCAGCCAGGTTGCGCCGCCTGGCGAGCAGTTCTACCTGTATGGCGAAGGCGAACGCCTGATGGCGCCCATCTTTTACCTGTCGCGCGCCAAAACGCTGGCGTGCAGCGATTGGGACGACTGGTTTGCCCGCCTGTCTGCAACCACAGCGCCCGCCGGAACGCAACAAGCGGCACTGGCCCGCAAGCACAACCTGAAAGGCTTCCTGCAGCCGCTATACATCAACATCAGCGAAAGCAAGGATGAAGCACAACGCAACTGTCTCAAGCCGCTGCTGCTGCGCACATTGAAGCAGGCGGCCGAATGAACGCGCAACAAGCACTGGCCTTTGTCGAACAGCACGGGGTCGTGCTGGCATCGGCGCGCGGCAAAGTCCCGACGCTGACGGAGGCCATCATCGGCGCCCCGATCAAGGGCAGCTGGTGGGGCCACCCTGAAGGCACGCGCATTTTCGCAGTGCTGGGCGAAGTGCAGGAACACGACGACATCCTGGTCTGCCGCCTGCTGGCGGGAAAACTGACGCTGGTCCATCGCCGCCTGTGGCCCGCCGTGGCAGCCTTGGCGAGCGAACTGCCGGCCGGCGCGCTGGCGCGGGTGCGGCAGGTGCACACCGCATCGGGCAAGCACGTCAACCAGGAAGTCCCTTTTCCACAATGGCTGCCGCCCGAAGCGGCTGCGCAAGCCAAGGGTCTTGACCCGGTCCGGGCGCGGCAGGCACTCGGCTTGTGATACTCTCCCACGCTGCACTAGCAAGAGGTTGAAATATGATGAAGACCAAAATCGCCCTCGCCGCGATGATGTTGAGCCTGGCCCTGTCGCCGGTCGACGCCGCGACGAAGAGCAAGAAATCCAATGCGCCGGCCAAGACTGCCGTCAGCAAGAAGTCCAGCAGCAAAAGCAAAACCAGCAAGTCGTCGTCCAAATCCACCAAGGGCGGCAAGTCCGGCGGCAAGAACGCCAGCAAATCCAGGGCGGACAAGGCCAAACCGGCGGTCGCCAGCAAGCCGCTGCCGGCCGAACGCCGCCAGGACAAGGCTTTCGACAGCCAGGCCAACCAGTTCCTCGGCGCGCTGTGGCGCGTCGATCCGGAGACCGCCATCTCGGTCGGCAAGTACGACACTGCCGCCCAACTGAGCGTTCCCGACCAGGCTAACCGCGACCAGCAGCTTGCCTTCATCAATGAATGGCTGGAAAAATTCGGCAAGATCGACGCCAGGCAGCTTTCGCCGAAACAGCGCAGCGACCTTGGCCTGCTGCAGAACAAGCTGAATTCGGACCGCTGGTACCTGACGACCTTCCGCGAGTGGGAATGGAACCCGGCCATCTACAACATCGCCGGCCCGATCGATTTCGTGCTGAACACCGAATACGCGGCCAGGCCGCAGCGTTTGCGCACCCTGCTGCGCCGCATCGGCAGCGTGCCGGCGTATTACGACGCCGCGCGCGACAACATCAAGAACCCGACCCGCGAGCACGTGAAGCTGGCCATCGACCAGGCGCCGGGCGTGCTCGCAGTATTGTCCGACCTGGACAAGCAGGCGCAGGATTCGATCCTGAACGCCAATGAAAAGAACCTGTACACGCAGCGCATTGCAGCAGCAAAACTGGCCGTGGAGGCTTATGCCGCCTGGCTCGCTGAACTGGACAAGTCGCTGGCCGTCAGCGGCGCGCGCTCTTTCCGCATCGGGAAGGAAATGTACGAAGCGAAGTTCGGCTACGACATCCAGTCCGGCAGCAATGCCGAACAGACTTACCAGAAGGCGCTGGCGACCCGCGAGCAGCTGCTGTCGAACATGGACCGCATCTCGGACGACTTGTGGCCGAAGTACCTGGCCGATAAAGCCAAGCCGTCCGACCGCTTCGCCAAGATCGGCATGATGATCGACAAGCTGTCGTCCAACCATGTGCCGCGCGAGGAATTTTTCGCTGAGATCCGCCGCCAGATCCCCGTGCTGCAGGATTGGGTAGTGAAGAACGACCTGCTGACGCTCGATCCGAACAAGCCGCTGGTGGTGCGTGAGACGCCTGCCTACCAGCGCGGCGTGGCCGGTGCCAGCATCGAGGCTCCGGGCCCGTACCGTCCGCAGGACCGCACCTACTACAACGTGACGCCGCTGGACGACGCCGCGCCGGAGCAGGCCGAATCCACCCTGCGCGAGTACAACCACTGGATCCTGCAGATCCTGAACATGCACGAAGCGATCCCCGGCCACTATGCGCAGCTGGTGTACGCCAACAAGTCGCCGTCGATCGTGAAGTCGATTTTCGGCAACGGCGCCATGGTGGAGGGCTGGGCGGTGTACAGCGAGCGCATGATGCTCGAATCAGGCTACGGCAACAACGATCCTGAAATGTGGCTGATGTACTCGAAATGGAACCTGCGCAGCGTGACCAACACCATCCTCGACTACAGCGTGCACGTGCAGGGCATGACGGAGCCGGAAGCGATCGACCTGCTGACGCGCCAGGCGTTCCAGACCGCCGCCGAAGCGAAAGAGAAGTGGCGCCGTGCGCAGCTCACCTCGGTCCAGCTCACCAGCTACTTCTCCGGCTACTCTGAAATCATGGAACTGCGCGAACAGCGCCGCGCCGCGCTGGGCAGCAAGTTCTCGCTCAAGGAATTCCACGAAGACTTCCTGAGCTACGGCAGCGCACCTGTGCGCGTGATCAAAGAGCTGATGCAGTAATCGGCTTAGGCTGCTCCCATGCCCCGCGCACGCTGCGGGGCGCTTCTGCTACCCTGAAGAAGGGAGTGGCCATGACCATGCCAATTCAGTTTGATACGGCTCAATACGTCAAAACGCTGCTTGATGCAGGAATACCGCGCCAGCAAGCTGATGCGCACGCTGACGCGCTAAGGCTCGCGCTGAGCCAACCCGTGGCAAATGACTCCGACTTGGCCATCCATCGTGCTGAACTGCATGCGATGTTTGCGGAGCATGAGGCAAAGATGATCCGGCTGTTTGACGAGCGGCTCAGCGCAAAGCTTCGGCCCATCTATATCTGGCTCGGCATCCTGACGGTGATGCAAGCCATCACCATGACCAAGCTGTTCCTTTAATCCGCTTTTTCTTCGGGCGCCGTGGTGGCCTTGACGAACATCGGCGACAGGATCACGCCGATCTCAAACAGCAGCCACATCGGGATAGCCAGCGAGAACTGGCTGACGACATCGGGCGGGGTCACAATGGCGGCGATCACGAAGGCGCCCACGATCACATAGCCGCGCCACTCCCTCAGCTTGGCCACAGATACCAGGCCCATGCGCACCAGCACCACCACCACCACCGGCACTTCGAACGCGCAGCCGAAGGCCAGGCACATCGACATCACGAAGTCGAGGTAGTTCTCGATATCCGGCATCACCGCAATCGAAGCCGGCGACACCTGGTTGATGAAGGCGAATACCTTGCCGAACACCAGGAAATAGCAGAACGCCACGCCCGCCATGAACAGCGACGAGGAAGCGATCACCAGCGGCGCCACCAGGCGCTTTTCATGCTGGTACAAGCCAGGCGCCACGAAGGCCCACATCTGGTACAGCACCCACGGCAGCGACAGGATGAAGCCGAACAGCAGCGTCACCTTCATCGGCACCAGGAAGGGCGAGATGACGCTGGTGGCGATCATCTTCGAGCCAACCGGCATGGCGGCGATCATCGGCGCTGCGATCAGGTCATAGATCCTGGAAGGGCCGATGCCGAAACCGAGCAGCGCCGTCACCACCGCGATGCCGATGCTGGCCTTGACCAGGCGATCGCGCAGCTCAACCAAATGGCTGATGAAGGTCTCTTCGACGGGTTCTTGTTGACTCATTTAGAAAAACGATGCGTTTTTGCGGCTGCCGGGGCGGTGGAGCTTCATGCGCGCCGCGCCGGAGATGACGTGGGTGCGGACGCCGGCCTGCTGCTTGTACCACAGCGGCACGGCCGAACTGCGCACCACGCGCTTGCGACGGAAATCCTTGGCCTTGCGGGCCATGTCTTCGCTGGTCGGGGTGTACAGGTCCAGTGCCGGCGTGGACGCAGGCTGGTCGCGCAGCGCCGCCTCCACTTCAGCCATATCCTTGCCGATGGAATTTTCCATCTCGTCCTTGAAGGTGCTGGCGGCTTCTTCGGCCTGCTTGCGCAGGTTCTTCAGCTCGTCCAGTTCCATCTCGCGCGAGACTTCGGATTTGACGTCGTTCAGGTAGCGCTGGGCGCGACCGTACAGCGTCCCGGCCATGCGTGCCACTTTTGGCAGCTTCTCAGGACCGATGACGACCAGGGCCACTACCCCGATGACGGCGATTTTGGTAAGACCGAGGTCGATCATTGCTGATTACTGCTTGGTCTTTTCCTTGGCTTCGACTTCAATGGTGCCCTTGTCGGTCACCTGGGCTGGCGGAGGAGCTGGCTGCGCCGGCTTCTCTTCCTCGTCCGAACCCTTGACGCCATCCTTGAAGCCCTTGACGGCCTTGCCCAGGTCGGAGCCGATATTGCCCAGTTTCTTGGTGCCGAATACCAGCATGACGACGACCAGCACGATCAGCCAATGCCAAATGCTCATAGAACCCATTACAAAACCCCTAAAAAAATCATTCGTTGGGACAGTATACGCGAAGCGCAGCTGTCATGTGCTTGTCACAATTTCAAGTCCGCATGCCGCGCCATGGGCGCGGGCCGCCGTACAGGTGCATATGCAGGTGGTACACCTCCTGGCCGCCATCCGGACCGCTGTTGATCAGGGTCTTGTAGCCGCGGGTCGGCGTGCCATCCGCCTCGTAGGCAACGGCAATCTCATGCTGCTCAGCCAGTTGCGGCACCAGCGCCAGCATCTTGCCCAACAGGGCCGTGTGCTCCGGCTTGCAGTCGGACAAGGTCGACAGGTGCAGTTTCGGGATGATCAGCAAGTGTACCGGCGCGGCCGGGTGGATGTCCTTAAACACCATCAAGTCATCGTCTTCATGCACCACTGCCGACGGAATCTGTTTAGCTGCAATCTTGCAGAACAGGCAATTTTCCACAATTATTCCTTACGCGATGCTTTTTCTTCCAGGCCGGACAAGCCTTCGCGGCGTGCCAGCTCATCAAGTACCTGCTGCGGCGACAAATCGAATTGCGCCAGCAGCACCAGCGAATGGAACCACAGGTCAGCGCATTCGTACAGCACTTTCGACGCATCGCCGCTGACGCGGGCGTCTTTCGCCGCCATCACGGTCTCGGTGGCTTCCTCGCCGATCTTTTTCAGGATCGCGTCGTCGCCCTTGGCAAACAGCTTGGCGACATAGGGAGGACGCGGGGTCGGCGCCCTTGCGCGATTCGATGGTGGCCGCGACGCGGTCCAGTACATTGCTCATTTCTTCTCTTCCGCGTAAATCTCGGCCGGGTCTTTCAGCACCGGCTCGGTGTTCTGCCAGTCGCCATTGTCGAACTTGTTGAAGAAGCAGGAGTGGCGCCCGGTATGGCAGGCGATATCGCCTGCCTGCTCGATCTTCAGCAGCACCACGTCTTCGTCGCAATCAAGGCGGATTTCCAGCACCTTCTGCACGTGGCCGGACTCTTCGCCCTTGTGCCACAGCTTCTTGCGCGAGCGGCTCCAGTAGACGGCCTCGCCCAGCTCCACGGTTTTGAAGAGCGCATCCCGGTTCATCCACGCGAACATCAGCACATCGTTGCTGCCGGCTTCCTGTGCGATGACAGGCACCAGGCCATGTTCGTCCCACTTCACCTTGTTCAGCCATTTGGCTTTGGCGACATTCGCTGCAATTGCGGTAGCCATTGTGTGTTCCCCGAAGTTTAAGAAAGACGCATGGGAATCCCCTGCGCCGCCATGAATTGCTTGGCTTCCTGCACGGTGTGCTGGCCGTAGTGGAAGATGCTGGCCGCCAGCACCGCATCGGCATGGCCCAGCTTGACGCCGTCGGCCAGGTCTTGCAGGCCGCCCACGCCGCCGGACGCGATCACCGGGATGCTGACCGCATCGCTCACGGCGCGCGTCAGGCCGAGGTCGAAACCGGACTTGGTGCCGTCGCGGTCCATGCTGGTCAGCAGCAGTTCACCGGCGCCCAGCTCGGCCATCTTGCACGCCCATTCGACCGCATCGAGGCCCGTGGCGTTGCGGCCGCCGTGGGTGAACACTTCCCACTTGCCTGGCGCCACGTTCTTGGCGTCGATCGCCACCACGATACACTGGCTGCCGTGCTTCTGCGACGCTTCGTATACCAATTGCGGGTTGGTCACGGCGGAGGTGTTCATGCTGACCTTGTCGGCGCCGGCGTTCAGCAGGCGGCGCACATCGGACACCTGGCGCACGCCGCCGCCCACGGTCAGCGGGATGAACACTTGCGATGCCACCGCTTCGATGATGTGCAGGATCAGGTCGCGGTTATCGCTCGACGCGGTAATGTCGAGGAAGGTCAGTTCGTCCGCACCCTGCTCGTCGTAGCGGCGGGCGATTTCCACCGGGTCGCCGGCGTCGCGCAGCTCGGTGAAGTTGACCCCTTTCACGACGCGGCCATCGGTCACGTCGAGGCAGGGGATGATGCGTTTAGCCAGCATATTGTCTACTCTGAAAGTTCGTCGGCACGTTCCTGGGCCGCCGCCAGGTCCAGTGTGCCTTCATAGATCGAACGGCCGCAGATCACGCCTTCGATGCCTTCTTCCTGCACGGCGCACAGGGCTTCCACATCGCTGAGGTTGTGCAGCCCGCCGGAAGCGATGACCGGGATGCGCACCGCTTGCGCCAGGCGCACGGTGGCTTCGATGTTCACGCCGCCCATCATGCCGTCGCGGCCGATGTCGGTGTAGATGATCGATTCAACGCCGTAGCCCTCGAACTTCTGCGCCAGGTCGATCACTTCGTGGCCGGACAGCTTGCTCCAGCCGTCGGTCGCCACCTTGCCGTCCTTGGCGTCCAGGCCGACGATGATGTGGCCCGGGAAGGCGCCGCAGGCATCCTGCAAGAAGCCGGGACTCTTCACCGCCGCAGTGCCGATGATGATGTAGCTGATGCCGTCGTCCAGATAGCGCTCGATGGTGTCGAGGTCGCGGATACCGCCGCCCAGTTGCACCGGGATTTCGGGCAAGTCGAATTCCTCGGCGTAGTCTTGCACGGCTTTGAGGATCGACTTCACCGCGCCTTCGTTCTTCGGCTTGCCGGCAAAGGCGCCGTTCAGGTCCACCAGGTGCAGGCGGCGCGCGCCTTGCTCCAGCCAGTGGCGCGCCATCTTGCCCGGGTCGTCGGAAAAGACGGTTGCAAGTTCCATATCGCCCTGTTTCAGGCGAACGCAGTGACCATCCTTGAGGTCGATAGCAGGAATGAGCAGCATGATGTTGTTCTTGAGGTTAGGGATTCCAGTGGATGAAATTTTTGTACAGTTGCAGGCCGGTGGCGGCACTCTTTTCAGGGTGGAACTGTGTGGCAAAAATATTGTCGCGGGCGACAGCGCAGCAGAATGGCTGGCCGTACACGGTCTCGCCGACGTTCTGCGCATCGATCTCCGGCTGCGCGAAGTAGCTGTGCACGAAGTAGAACCAGGCATTGTCCGGAATGCCGTCCCACATGGCGTGCGGCATGCGCTGGCGTACCTGGTTCCAGCCCATTTGCGGCACTTTGAAGCGCGAACCGTCTTCCTGCAGCTGGCCCTCGAGCTGGAAGCGCACCACCTTGCCGGGCAACAGGCCCAGGCCCGGCGTGCTGCCGTTTTCCTTCGCTGGCGTCAAACAGCATCTGCTCGCCTACGCACACACCCATCATGGGCTTGGAGGCGGCAGCGCGCATCAACGCTTCCTGCACGCCCGACTCACGCAGGCTGCCCATGCAGTCGCGCATGGCGCCCTGGCCGGGCAGCACGATGCGCTCGGCGGCATCGATGGCGGCGGGATCGCCGGAAATCATCACGTCGGCTTCGGGCGCGACTGCGCGCAATGCCTGCGCTACGGAGCGCAGGTTGCCCATGCCGTAATCGACTACTACGATTTTTTTCATGTCAGTCAGCCGTAGTGTCGTTACAGGCTTCCTTTGGTGGACGGGATGGCGCCAGCAGCGCGCGGATCAAGTTCGCTGGCCATGCGCAGGGCGCGGCCGAAAGCCTTGAACACGGTTTCGCACTGGTGGTGCGCATTGGTGCCGCGCAGGTTGTCGATGTGCAGCGTGACGCCAGCATGGTTGACGAAGCCGCGGAAGAATTCCAGCGTCAGGTCGACGTCGAACGCGCCGATCATCGCGCGGGTGAATGGGATATGGTATTCGATGCCCGGGCGGCCGGAAAAGTCGATCACGACGCGCGACAGCGCTTCATCCAGCGGCACATAGGCGTGGCCGTAGCGGCGGATGCCCTTCTTGTCGCCAATCGCCTTGGCGATCGCCATGCCGAGCGTGATGCCGACGTCTTCCACCGTGTGGTGGTTGTCGATGTGGGTGTCGCCGGTGGCTTCGATATCGAGGTCGATCAGCCCATGGCGGGCGATCTGGTCCAGCATATGGTCGAGGAAAGGCACGCCCGTGTTCAGCTTCTGGGCGCCGGTGCCATCGAGGTTGATGGCGACACGGACCTGGGTCTCGCTGGTGTTGCGAGTGATTTCTGCGGTGCGGTTCATGAAAAGCTCTTGGTTTTCGCTTCAGGACGCCAGGGCGGCTTTCAGGCCGTCCAGCATGATTGCGTTTTCCTCGGGCGTACTGACGGTGATGCGCAGGCAGTTGGCCAGTACATTGTGCATTCTACCCACATTTTTAATCAATACCTTGCGCTCGAGCAGTTTGGCATGAACCTGCGCGGAGTCGGGTACGCGAATGAGGATAAAGTTTGCCGCCGATGGGAAAACGTTGACACCCGGCAAGTTAGCCAATGCGGCCGACAGCTCGCTGCGCTGTTGGCGCAACAGGGCGGCTTGCTGATTCAGGACCTCGAGGTGGTCGAGGCAGAATTCGGCAGCGGCCTGGGTCAGGACATTGACGTTGTAGGGTGGGCGGATCTTGTCGAATTGTTCCAGCAGGGCTGGCGCGCACGACATATAGCCGAGGCGGATACCCGCCAGGCCAAGTTTCGACAGTGTACGCATGACGATCAGGTTGGGGAATTCCGGCAGGCGGCCCATGAAGCTTTGTTGCGCAAATGGTTCATATGCTTCATCGACCACGCACAGGCCCTTGTCGCCCAACGCCTGGATGATTTGCTCGATATCGCCGGCATCGAACAGGTTGCCGGTCGGGTTGTTCGGGTAGGCCAGGAACACCAGCGCCGGCTGCTGCTGCTCGATCGCCGCCAGCATGGCGGGCAAGTCGAGCGTCAGGTCGGCCTTCAGCGGCACGCCGGCGAAATCCATGCCGGCCACCATCGCCGAGCGCTGGAACATCACGAAGGATGGCGCCGGCGCCATCATCACGGCGCGGCGCCCTTCCGCCGGCTGCAAGGCGCAGGCTTGCGCCATGATCGCGATCAGCTCGTCCGAGCCGTTGCCCAGCATGACGTCGTAGCCGGCGGGCACGCCCAGCTTGGCGCGGATGCGCTGCTTGATGGTTTCGTAGCTGGCCACCGGGTAGCGGTTCAGCGCGACGCCGGCAATGCGGTTGGCCAGGTCATGATGCAGGTGGCTCGGCAGCACATAGGGATTCTCCATCGCATCCAGCTTGATAAATCCGCTGGCATCCGGCACATGGTAGATGTGGTCGGAACGCACATCCTGGCGGATCGTATTGGCGATAAGGCTGTCGAGGGACATCTGCATTACTCCTGTTCTAATGCCTCGTTCGGGACAGGCGCCGCTTTCGGCCTGCGCCCCCTGCGTGGCGGAGGTGTCTGACCCTGCGGGTCAGACAACGGTTTACCGGTTTCGGCAAGCGCATCGAGACGCTTCCGAGCTATGTCGCAATACTCGGGATTCAATTCAAAGCCCACGAAATCCCGCCCGCAGCGGCGCGCGGCAACAGCGGTGGTCCCGCTGCCCATGAACAAGTCCATCACCACGCCGTCCGGCGGGCAGCTGGCCTTGACCATGCGTTCGATGATTTCCAGCGGCTTTTGCGTCGGGTGGTCGACCCGTTCCGCATGTTCCCGGTGCAGGCGCGATACGCTCCACAGGTCCTTGGGGTTGTAGCCCACTTCCAGCCATTTCGCGCCGACGAAAATCGAACGCGAACGGGCTTTCTTGGTTTCGGCGTCGTACGCGATACGCACGGCGTCGAGGTCAAAGTAATAGTCTTTGCGGCGCACGAAGAAACCGATGGTGTCGTGCACCGACGAAAAACTGCGGGTACTGCCGCCCATGGAAGGCACGCGGCGGTCCCAGATAATTTCATTCATCATCGTCATGCGCTTTTTCAGCATGACGAAGATCTCCGGCGAGTAGCGCCAGGTCAGGAAGATGTACAGGCTGCCGTTCGGCTTCAGCTTCGGCAGCGCGGCGTCGATCCATGCTTCCGTCCACGCCAGGTAGTCTTCCATCGTCTGCTGGTCGGACGCATTGCCGTAATCCTTGCCCAGGTTGTAGGGTGGATCGGTCAGGATCAAGTCGATCGAACCATCCGGCACGCGGGCCAGCCCGGCCATCGCGTCCTCACAGTAGACCTGGTTCTTCCAGTCGGTCATTTCAGGCGTAACTCCGCGCTGCGGGCGTGGGCTTGCAGACCTTCGCCGTAAGCCAGTTCCGCCGCGACCTTGCCCAGCGTCTGGGCGCCGGCTTCGCTGACGTGGATCACAGAGGAGCGCTTCTGGAAATCGTACACACCCAGCGGCGACGAGAAGCGCGCGGTGCGCGAAGTGGGCAGCACGTGGTTCGGGCCGCAGCAATAGTCGCCCAGCGATTCGGACGAGAAGCGGCCCAGGAACATGGCGCCGGCGTGGCGGATCTGGTCGGCCCACTGCTGCGGGTTCTCGGCCGAGATCTCCAGGTGTTCGGCGGCGATGCTGTTGGCGATGGCGCAGGCTTCTGCCATGTCGCGCACTTTCACCAGCGCGCCGCGGTCGCGCAGCGAGGTTTCGATGACGGCCTTGCGCGGCATGCTTGGCAGCAGTCTGGCGATGCTGGCCTCGACTTTCGCGATGTACCCGGCGTCAGGGCACAGCAGGATGGCTTGCGCCAGTTCGTCGTGTTCGGCTTGCGAGAACAGGTCCATCGCCACCCAGTCGGGGTCGGTGCTGCCGTCGCAGATCACCAGGATCTCGGATGGGCCGGCAATCATGTCGATGCCGACGGTGCCGAACACGCGGCGCTTGGCCGCTGCCACGTAGGCATTGCCCGGGCCGACGATCTTGTCGACCGGCTGGATGGTTTCGGTGCCGTGCGCCAGCGCAGCCACGGCTTGCGCGCCGCCGATGCCGATCACGCGGGTGACGCCGGCAATCGCGGCGGCGGCCAACACCATCTGGTTCTTCACACCGTCCGGGGTTGGCACCACCATGATGATTTCTTCCACGCCCGCCACTTTCGCCGGCACCGCGTTCATCAGCACCGACGAAGGGTAGGCAGCCTTGCCGCCAGGGACGTAGATGCCAACGCGGTCCAGTGGCGTAATGCGCTGGCCGAGGATGGTGCCGTCGGCTTCGGTGTAGGTGAAGCCTTGCAGCTCTTGCTTCTGGCGCTCGTGGAAGGCGCGGATGCGGTCGGCGGCGGTTTGCAGCGCATTGCGTTGCGCGGCCGGCAGGGCGGCCAGTGCCGCCTCCAGCGCCGGCTGGCCGATGTCGAAATCGGCCATGCTGGCGGCGCTCATGCGATCGAAGCGGTTGGTGTATTCCAGCACGGCTTCGTCGCCGCGTGCGCGCACGTCGGCGATAATCTTTGCAACAGCGCTTTCGATCGCGTCGTCGGTTTCTGCTTCAAAGGCCAGCAGCGCGTCGAGCGTTTCCTGGAAATCGTCTTGCGTGGAATCGAGTTTGCGGATCATGGGCATCATTTGGCACCGGCAGCGCTGGCGCGTTCAAAAGCTTCGATAATCGGTTGCAGGCGGGCGCGCTTCATCTTCAGCGCAGCCTGGTTCACCACCAGGCGCGACGAGATTTCCATGATCTCTTCCACTTCCACCAGGTTGTTGGCGCGCAGCGTGCTGCCGGTGGAAACCACGTCGACAATCGCATCGGACAGGCCGACCAGCGGCGCCAGCTCCATCGAGCCATACAGCTTGATCAGGTCGACGTGCACGCCCTTCTTGCCAAAGTGCTCGCGCGCAATCGAAGTGAACTTGGTGGCCACGCGCAGGCGCGCGCCCTGGCGCACAGCCGTTTCATAATCGAAGCCGGCACGCGTCGCCACCGACATGCGGCATTTGGCGATGTGCAGGTCGACCGGCTGGTACAGGCCTTCGCCGCCGTGTTCCAGCAGCACGTCCTTGCCCGCCACGCCGAAATCCGCCGCGCCATGCTGCACATAGGTCGGCACGTCGGATGCGCGCACGATCAGTACGCGAATGCCAGGGTCCGAAGTAGGCAGGATCAGCTTGCGGGAGGTTTCCGGATTTTCGGTGACGGTGATACCGGCCGCTTCCAGCAGCGGCAGCGTGTCTTCGAAGATCCGGCCTTTCGACAGGGCGAGGATAAGGTCCATGGTTATTTAAGTCGGGTGATATTGGCGCCCACGGCGGACAGCTTCACTTCCATGCGGTCGTAGCCGCGGTCCAGGTGGTAGATGCGGTCGACCAGGGTTTCGCCCTTGGCGGCGAGGCCGGCGATCACCAGCGAAGCCGAGGCGCGCAGGTCGGTTGCCATCACAGGCGCGCCGATCAGCTGGTCGACGCCGTCGATATAGGCTGTGTTGCCGTCGATCGAGATCTTCGAGCCCAGGCGGTTCATTTCCTGCACGTGCATGAAGCGGTTCTCGAAAATGGTTTCGGTCACCTTGCTGCTGCCGCCGGCGACCAGGTTCACGGCCATGAACTGCGCCTGCATATCGGTCGGGAAGCCCGGGTATTCGGTGGTGCGGAAGGACACCGGCTTCGGGCGCTGGTCCATCTTGGCGCGGATCCAGGTGTCGCCCACGGTCAGCTCCACGCCCATCTCGCGCAGCTTGTCCAGCGCCACGTCGAAGATGTCGGTGCGGGTATTGCGGATGGTGATGTCGCCGCCGGCGGCTGCCACTGCGCACAGGAAGGTCACCGCTTCGATGCGGTCGGAGATGACGTCATGCTTGGCGCCGTGCAGTGCGGGCACGCCCTGGATCACCAGGCGGTCGGTACCGATGCCTTCGATCCTGGCGCCCATTGCCACCAGCAGGTTGGCCAGGTCGGTCACTTCCGGCTCGCGCGCGGCATTTTCCAGGACGGTCTCGCCTTCGGCCAGGGTCGCAGCCATCAGCAGGTTCTCGGTGCCGGTCACGGTGATCATGTCGGTGACGATACGGGCGCCCTTCAGCTTCTTGCACTTGGCGTAAATATAGCCGCCGTCAATGGTGATCTCCGCGCCCATGGCACGCAGGCCCTTGATGTGCTGGTCGACAGGGCGCGAACCGATGGCGCAGCCGCCCGGCAGCGACACCTTGGCTTCGCCGAAGCGCGCCAGCAGCGGGCCCAGTACCAGGATCGATGCGCGCATGGTCTTCACCAGCTCATACGGCGCTTCGCACTTGTCGATCTTGGAACCGTTCAGCGTGACCTTTTCGCCATCCTGCTGGACCGACAGGCCGGTCTGGCGCAGGAGCTTGAGCATGGTCGCCACGTCGTGCAGCAGCGGCACATTGGTCAGTTCCAGGTCGCCTGCGGTCAGCAGGCCTGCGCACAGGATAGGCAGGGCGGCGTTCTTGGCGCCGGAAATCTTGATGTCGCCGACCAGGCGCTTGCCGCCGGTGATGAGGAGCTTGTCCATATTCTTGTAATCCTTTGTTAGCCTTGGAACTCTTCTGGAGTCAGGGTTTTCATCGACAGTGCATGGATCTCTTCGCGCATACGGTCGCCCAGCGCGGCGTACACCAGCTGGTGGCGCTGGATCGGACGCTTGCCGGCAAAGGCAGGCGACACGATCACGGCCTGGAAGTGCTGGCCGTCGCCCTCCACTTGCAGGTGGGTGCATTCGAGGCCGGCAGCGATGTAGCTGTGGATTGCTTCTGGAGTTGTGGTCACTTTGAATTCCTCAATAAATCAGTGGCGCAAGCGATAGCCGCTGCGCAGAAGTTTGATGGCGAGCAGCGCCAGCACCACCAGGAAGGCGGAAACAATGGCGACGCTGATCCATGGGTTCACGTCGGACTGCCCGAAGAAGCCGTAGCGGAAGCCGTCGATCATGTAGAAGAACGGGTTCGCATGCGATACGGCCAGCCAGAACGGCGGCAGCGAATGGATCGAATAGAACACGCCGGCCAGGAAGGTCAGCGGCACGATCAGGAAATTCTGGAAGGCGGCCAGCTGGTCGAACTTCTCGGCCCAGATGCCGGCGATCAGGCCCATGGTGCCGAGGATCGCCGCACCCAGCAAGGCGAACACCAGGATCCACAGCGGCGCCGTGAAGCTCAGGTGCGCGAACCAGGCGGTAATTGCGAACACGCCGAAGCCGACGGTGATGCCGCGCACCATCGAAGCCAGCACGTAGGCGGAGAAGATCTCCCAGTGCGACAAAGGCGTCAGCAGCACGAACACCAGGTTGCCGGTGATCTTGGACTGGATCAGCGAGGATGAGGAGTTGGCAAAGGAATTCTGCAACACGCTCATCATCACCAGGCCCGGGATCAGGAAGGCGGTGTAGGTCACGCCCGGATACACCTCGACGCGGCCCGACAGCACATGCCCGAAGATCAGCAGGTACAGCATGGCGGTCAGGATCGGCGCGGCAATCGTCTGCGTGGCGACCTTGTAGAAGCGCAGCGTCTCTTTGTAGACCAGGGTGCGGAAGCCGGTGGTGATCATACGATGTTCTCGTCCATGATTTGCAGGAAGATGTCTTCAAGGTCGGCCTGCTGCAGCTGCATCTCGTCGATGCTGATGCCGCCCTGGCGCAGGCGCGCGAGGATGCCTTCCACTTCCGCGTAATCATTGATGCGCAGGCTGTACTTGTTGTCTTCCGGTGGATGGTTCAGCAGCGGCTGCAACTCTTCCGGCAGCGAATTGTGCGGCAGGTGCAGCACCAGCTGCGAGCCGGAGATGCGGCGGATCAGCTGCGACATGGTATCCAGCGCCACCACCTTGCCCAGTTTGAGCATGGCGACGCGCTTGCACATGGCTTGCGCCTCTTCCAGGTAGTGCGTGGTCAGTACGATGGTGTGGCCTTCGCGGTTCAGGCGCGAAATGAACTTCCACAGCGTCTGGCGCAGCTCCACGTCGACGCCGGCGGTCGGCTCGTCCAGCACGATGACGGGCGGCTTGTGTACCAGCGCCTGCGCCACCAGCACGCGGCGCTTCATGCCGCCGGACAGGGCACGCATATTGGTGTCGGCCTTGTTGGCCAGGCCCAGCTCCTCCATCACCTCGTCGATCCACTTGTCGTTGTTGCCCAGGCCGAAGTAGCCCGACTGCAGGCGCAGCGTTTCGCGCACGGTGAAGAAAGGATCGAACACCAGTTCCTGCGGCACCACGCCCAGTTTGCGCCGCGCCGCGCGGAAGTCCGTCACCACATCGTGGCCGTGGATCTTCACAGCGCCGGCATCGGCGCGGATCAAGCCGGCGATGATCGAGATCAGGGTGGTCTTGCCCGCGCCGTTCGGCCCAAGCAGGCCAAAGAACTCGCCCTCTTCGATTTTCAGTGACACGCCGCCAAGCGCCTGCAGCGTCTTGTAGCGCTTCTGGACGTTGCTGATTTCGATTGCTGTCATGCTTACTTGTATAGATAACTGGGACAACGATGACCGTTGCAAAGACGCGCGCTCAGCAAGCGCGGTAGACGGTCAATTATATTGGAAATTTGGTTCGGGCTCGCCGAACCGGTTGAAACTACAGCTTGATCAGGGTGTCAGGTGTTGGCAGGCGTAGCCTGTTGGGGCCTGATACCGCTAATCAATGGGGGAGGCGGGGGTCAATGATGATGCAGATCGGCGGGCGACACGAGCGTGCACACGCCGTAGAGCTTGGTCAAGCTCTGAAGCTGTCCTGGCAGGTTGCGCAGTTCCAGCTTGATGCCGTTTTGAGCGGCAGCGCGCTGCCATGCCAGCATGACTGACACGGCAGCGGAGTCCACGGCTTCCACCTGGCCCAGGTCGAACACGGTCTGGCCGGCGCGCAGCGCAGCCAGGCCGTGGGCCAGCGCCTCCGTGGCGTTGGCCACGGTCAGCGACTTCAGCGCAAGCTGGTTGGAAACAGTGGTATCAGGCATTATTTATTTACCTGCAGTCTTCAATGGCTTGGAAGCCAGCTTCTTGTTCTTTTCGGACAGGGTCTTGATCAGGCCGTCGATGCCGCCTTTCGAGATTTCCGAAGCGAAGGTGCCTTTGTAGGCTTCCACCAGCCAGGCGCCGAGCACGTTGATGTCATAGATCTTCCAGCCGGCATCGGTCTTGGCGACGCGGTAGTTCAGCTGGATCGGCTCGCCGCGCTGCTGGTTTACCTGGGAACGCACTTCCACTTCGGTATCGCCTGGGGACGAACGCATAGGCTTGAAATCGACGGTCTGGTCTTTCACCTGGGACAGGGCGCCCGAGTAGGTGAAGATCAGCAGGGTGCGGAATTCAGCAGCCAGTTGCTTTTGCTGTTCCGGGGTCGCTTCGCGCCAGTAGCGGCCAGCCGCCAGGGAAGTCATGCGCTGGAAGTCGACGTAAGGCAGGATCTTGGTTTCCACCAGGTCCATGACTTTTTTCTGGTTGCCAGCCTGGATCTCTTTGTCGGACTTGGCGGTTTCCAGCACTTCGGAGCTGATGCGCTTGACCAGCACGTCCGGCGCTTCATTGGCTGGAGCAGTAGCGGCAAATGCGCTGGTGGCGAAAGCTACCGTTGCGACCGCGATCAGTTGTTTGATCAATTTCATTGTTCTTTACCTATGTAGGGTTGTGTTCCGGATCACAGGCTGGGTTTGGTTTCAGCCGGTTCCGGCATTATAGCCTGAGGCTGCTTTGGGGCCTCGTCCTCCACTTCAGGCTGCTTCTGCTTGTCCTTTGGACCGTCTTCGCCATCGTAGACCTGGCTGTTACGGCGCTGCATCCAACCGTCACGGATGAATTCGTAACGGTCGAGGGCGGCATCTTCAAGCAGCGTGGAAGCGTCCAGCAAAGCTGCACGCTGATCCACCACACGGGTAACGGTGCCGATGTTGCGCACGTTGACAGGATCTTTGTATTGCCATGGGTCGGCAGAGATATCCGCCGGCAGGGCGACGGTATCGCGCACGGTGGACGGGCCGAGCAGCGGCAGCATCACGTATGGGCCGGACGGTACGCCCCAGGAACCGAGGGTCTGGCCGAAATCTTCTTTATGTTTTTGCAATCCTGCTTCGGATGCAATATCGAGCACGCCCAGCAGGCCGAAGGTCGAATTCATCGCCACTCGCATCAAGTCCGACATGCCGTCACCGACCTTGCCTTGCAGCAGGTTATTGGCGGCGGTCCAGACGTCGGCCAGGTTGCCGAAGAAATTGCTGACGCCGGTCTGGAAGAAGCCCGGGGTGACGTTCTTGTAGACAGTGGCGGTCGGCTTCAGCGCGTACTCGTCCAGCTTGTCGTTAAAGTTGAAGACGGCGCGGTTATAGCCTTCATATGGATCGCGCGGGTTCGGACCGGCGCAGCCGCTCAGGGTGCCGACGACCGCCAGGCTCAGGGCAAGGGTACGGAATTTGCTCATTGGGAGTCCTTTCCTTCGGCTGCCTTGCTATAGATGAACTGGTTGATCAAGTCTTCCAGCACGGTTGCGGACTGGGTACGAGCAATACGGTCGCCTGCGACCAGGTTCTTTTCATCGCCACCGGCTTCGATACCAATGTATTGCTCGCCCAGCAGGCCTGCGGTCAGGATCTTGGCCGAGCTGTCCTTAGGGAATTTGAAGCCTTCTTCCATGTCCAGCGTCACCACGGCTTTGTACACCTTGTCGTCAAAGCCGACCGAGGCAACGCGGCCCACCACCACGCCGGATGCCTTGACGGCAGCCTGTGGGCGCAGCGAACCGATATTGTCGAAGCGAGCGGTCACCTGGTAGGTATTGCCCATGGTCATGGAGCCGAGGTTGCCGGCCTTCAGGGCCAGGAACATGAGCGCAGCAGCGCCCATAACGATGAACAGGCCAACCCAAACGTCGAGAGATTTACGTTGCATATCAAATCCTTAATTTGCCGGTATCAGGGGCCAACACGCTGCGCGTGTCAGCACCTGACACCAGAAAGCTACTTTTATTATTTACTAAACATCAGCGCCGTCAGCATGAAGTCGAGCCACCAGATCATCAGGGAGGAGATGACCACCGTGCGCGTCGTCGCACCGGAAACGTCTTCCGGGGTAGGCTGAGCTTCATAGCCTTGGTACAGCGCGATATAAGTGATGGCTACGCCGAACACCACACTTTTCACGAATCCGTTGAATACGTCTTTCCACACGTCCACGCCGCCCTGCATCTGCGACCAGAACGCGCCTTCGTCGACACCGATCAGCCCAACACCGATCAGGTAGCCACCGAGGATACCGACCGCGCTGAACATACCGGTCAGCAGCGGCACCGAAATCACGCCCGCCCAGAAACGCGGAGCCAGCACGCGCTGGATCGGATTCACGGCCATCATTTCCATGGCGGACAGTTGTTCACCCGCCTTCATCAGGCCGATCTCCGCGGTCAGCGAAGTACCGGCGCGGCCGGCAAACAGCAGCGCGGTGATCACCGGGCCCAGTTCGCGGGTCAGTCCCAAGGCTACCAGCAAGCCTAGCGACTCTGACGCACCGTATTTATTCAGCGTGTAATAACCCTGCAGGCCCAGCACCATGCCGACGAACAGGCCGGACAGGATAATGATGAGCATCGAGTAATTACCGATGACATGCAGCTGCTCGACCAGCAGGCGCGGACGGCGCAGCAGGCCGGGCGACAGCCCCAGCATGGTAAAGAAAGTACGCGCGGAAAGACCGATGCTTTCCACATAGTCGCGCGCACCACCACCCACGCTCAGCAGGAAACGGCGCATCATTTGCGGACTCCCAGGCCCAGGTCTTCGGCCAGCGATTTGCCCGGATAGTGGAATGGCACCGGGCCATCCGCTTCCGCGTGCACGAATTGCTTCACGTAAGGATCAGTCGAAACCATCATGTCAGCCGGTGTGCCGTGGGCAACGATCTTGCCCTGCGACAGGAAATACACATAGTCGGCAATCATGAACGACTCTTTCACGTCATGCGACACCAGGATCGTGGTCGAACCGAGCGCATCGTTCAGATTGCGGATCAGGTTGGCAGTCACGCCCATCGATATCGGGTCGAGGCCGGCGAACGGCTCGTCATACATGATCAGTTGCGGGTCCAGCGCGATCGAGCGGGCCAGGGCCACACGGCGCGCCATGCCGCCGGAAATTTCGCCCGGCTTCAGCTTGGCAGCGTTACGCAAGCCCACCGAGTGCAGCTTCATCAGCACCAGGTCGCGGATTAGTTCTTCCGGCAGGTCGGTATGTTCGCGCAGCGGGAAGGCCACGTTCTCGTATACGGTCAGGTCGGTGAACAGCGCGCCATGCTGGAACAGCATGCCCATTTTGCGGCGCAGCACATAGAGTTCCTTGGTCTTCAACTGGTGAACGACCTGGCCCTCCACGCTGATGGTGCCTTTTTGAGGGCGGATCTGGCCGCCGACCAGGCGCAGGACGGTGGTTTTGCCGCTGCCGGAACCACCCATGACAGCTACGACCTTCCCTCGAGGAAAGTCCATATGGAGACCGGACAGGATTGCCCTTTTCCCATAGCTGAAGTGTAAGTCACGGATTTCGACTAAATTTGACACGGATGTCGCTCTTTGTTCTTGAGGCCACATTGTAATTCAGAAACGGTTCTCTCTGCTTGCAGCCCCGTAGCGGCACAAATGGCACAGCTAAAGAGGCCAATTTTACAACACTAATAACCCTAGGGTCAGCAATTTACAATTAGAAACGGCTGTTGATCGGCTGTTCACTGCTGCAAGGCAGCAAATTCCTGCTATTTTAATAACTTTGGCTCATTCATAGGAAAAAAGGCATGAAAATTCGTCGGACGGTCCTCGCTTGCTCCCTGGCGGCTATTTCGGTCCAGGCCTTGGCGGATAGCGACAAGATCGAAGTTGTCACTGTCACCGCGCAAAAGCGCAAGGAAGATCCGAACAAGGTAGCGATGAGTATTTCCGCCATCAGCGGCGCCTCCCTGCTGTCGCAGCAGGTGGACGATTTCACCGACCTGACGCGGGCCGTGCCGAATATTTCCTTCACCGCCGCCACCGGCAATGGCGGCGCCGGGCCGGGCACCTCCAATATCGAGATTCGCGGCATCAGTTCCGCAGCCGGCCAGGCGACCGTTGGCATCTACCTCGGCGACGTTTCGCTCACGGTGGGCAACCTGTACACCATGGGCACGGTGGAGCCGAAGTTCTTCGATATCGACCGGGTGGAAGTACTGCGCGGCCCACAAGCCACGCTGTATGGCGCCAGCTCGATGGGCGGCACCATCAAATTCGTGCCGAACGAGCCCGACCTGAAAGAGCGCGAAGTCAGCGCCTACGCCGAAGCCTCCTCTACCAAAGGCGGCAGCCCGGGCTACTCCACCAATGTGGTCGGCAACTTCCCGCTGGTGGCCAACGAACTGGCACTGCGCATCGGCGTCCAAGCCCAGCGCTCCGGCGGCTTCATCAACCAGGTCGATGGCGACGGCAATGTGCTGGCCAGCGACATCAACAAGATCAACGACCAGGAACTGCGGGTCGCGCTGAAATGGGCGCCAACGCGCGACCTGACCATTACGCCATCCATCTACTACCAGCGCGTGGACGCCAAGGATATCGCCGCCTTCAACCTGGACCGCCCGCCTTACCAGGCGCAGAAACAGGTGCGCGAGCCATCCATCGACAAGCTGCTGACGCCAAACCTGGCTGTCAACTGGGACCTGGGCGGCGCCGACCTGACCTCCAGCACCAGCTACTTCCAGCGCAAGTTCGACCGCCAGCAAAACGGTTCGGCCTATAACAGCTATTCCCTTTCCACCTTCCTGACCTCGACCGACGATGGCGGCAAGGCACCGCCGGAACTGATCGAAGCCATTGCCGGCCTGCCGTCCACGGTCTACCTGAACAACGCAGTGCGCCAGATCTCGCAGGAGTTCCGCCTCGCCTCCAAACCCTACGATGCCGCGCGCTCGCCGTGGACCTGGCTGGGCGGCTTCTACTTTTCGAACCAGCACACCAACCTGAACGAGAACGATCCTATCCATGGCGTGGCGGCGACGTTCGAGAAGTTCGGCTTCTCCATCGACGATCCCGAGCTGTTGCCGGACGCTTATCCAGGTGCCTTCCCGAATGACAATTCCTTCGCCGGCGAGTTCCATTACCGCGAAAAGCAAAGCTCGATCTTTGGCGAAGTGAATTACTACTTTTCGCCGACGCTGCACGCCACCGTCGGCGCGCGCTACCTGACGGCGAAGTCCACCCTGGCCCAGCGCAACAGCAACTACCTGGCGGGCGCGGGCAACAACAGCAGCACCAGCCTGTCATCGCACGCGTTCACGCCGAAGTATGCGGTGACCTGGGAGGCCTCGCCCGAGCACACCATCTATAGCTCCATTGCAAAGGGCTTCCGCCTGGGCGGCTCCAACGTCTTTGTGCCCCCAACCACGTGCGGTCCGGACCTGGAAGAAAACGGCCTCACCGAAGGCCCGGCCACTTACGCACCTGATAGCTTGTGGAGCTATGAAGTCGGCAGCAAATCGCGCTTCCTCGGCGGCCGTGTCGCCGTCAACGCCGACGTGTTCTATGTGAAGTGGAAAAACATCCAGCAAGGCGTCTACCTGCCGACCTGCGCCTACACCTACAACGCCAACGCCGGCAACGCCACCAGCAAAGGCTTCGAATTCGACGTCAAGGCCAAGCCGATGGCGGGCCTGACCCTGAGCGCTGCCGGCGGCTACGTGAAGGCCGAACTGTCGAATGATGACGGCATCGCCAACGGCATAATCGGCGCAGTCAAAGGCGCACAAGTACAGGGCGTACCGAAGTACAACGGCACCGTCAGCGCGCAATACAACTTCTCGACCGCCGACGGCCACAGCGCCTTCGTGATGGGAGGCGTGCAATGGGTCGGACCAAGCAAAGGCTCGCTGAATCCAGAGCAGACCGACTACAATCGCCCTTCTTACCACACCGCCAATTTCAGCACCGGCATCTCGCTCGACCGCTACCAGTTGACGGCCTTCATCAAGAACGCCTTTGATGAAGACAAGGTAATCCAGCACCCGCAAGTCGCCTCGATCGTGCAAGGCTACCGCCTGGCGCCGCGCAGCATCGGCATGAGCATCGCTGCGAAGTTCTAAGGCATGGCGAAATCGAATACTGGCGCACGCCTTATAGTTTCGTTGTTCGTCCTTAGCTTCGCGCTGATGTTCGTTGGCGGCGGCGTCGTGAGCGGCGCCATGCTGTACCTGCAAATGCGCGACTCTTGGTCGGCGCGAAGCTACGTACCTGTGCCGGCGCAAGTGGGGTCGGTGGTGCTGGACCAGAGCTTCATCAACCATAAGGACAGAAGGTACCGCACGGAGGCCGAATTCAGCTACACGTTCGAAGGCCGCCCTTATGTGAGCAGCCGCGTTAGCCTCAACCGAGCAGCAGACGAATTGGTGACCTACCAGAAGAACATGTACGATCGCCTGCTGGCTGCGCAGGAAAACCATCGCCCAGTCGAATTGTGGGTAGATCCGGACAATCCTGAAAACTCCGTCCACGACCGTTCGATACGCTGGGAGAGATCGCTCACGTATCTCGTGGTTGGATCCCTCTTCCTGTTCATGGGGATCAAGGTCCTCGCTTTCCTCTACCGCGGATTAAAGAAAAGTTAGCCCAATATGTACAAACAGATTTTCCTGCTGCTTCTTCTAACGGCCCATGCGGCACTTGCAAGCGCTTACAACGATAAGGAGCTGGAAGAGGGCCTGAAGAATGCGTTTCGACTTAAACCCGGCACGACTGAACGAGCCGGAGACTCCGGCAAGGCGATCCAGGCGTATATGCATGAAGGCATCGTCAACAAGCGCCCCAACGAACGCTATGACTACACTGATTACTACCATGTGAAGAAGCAGGCGTCTTTCATGGGACACGACCTGGTTGTCATCGAAGAGGAGTACATGTCGAAGTATATGGGGTGCTGCGTCGATCCTGGAGCTGGCATCACGGTCAAGCTCAATGGAAGCCCAAGCAATCTTGCAAAGTTCGCGGAAGCGAACATGTGCTCATTCGATGACAACGTAGACATCCGGTCAGGATTGCGCGGCGTAGGAAACAAGACGACGCTACGAAAAGGCCGATACGCAACACTGAGTTGCCGTGAAAATGACACCCGTCGTTAACAGCACAGTTCCCAACGCCTACAACGAGGCAATTGCCGGCCGCATCAAATTTGCATCTCCCTGCTGGACATTACGTGTAGGAGTTGACACGCGACCTGACATTGGCTGCCCGATAGGTTGGAGTTCTCCGAGAACTGCTTCCGGCCAATAGCTGACCTTCCCGTAAACATTGAAGTTACTTCGCATGCCACGCATCTCTTTACGCACTATATGGGTAGCGCTTCAACTCCTATTAGTAGCTCCTTTTATGTTCTCGAGTGCAGTTGTAATCGAGATGACCTTTGCTGAGGCGGGAAAAGGCTATTTGTCTGAGACAGGCCAGCAAGTTCAATGTGAGGCGCTTGCACCTCGTGGGAAATCCTACAACAAGCCGCGCTGCACCAGCTTTGGCTCGAAAGAAACTAATCCGCTTGGATACGTCACCGCAATTGCTGCACTTGGAGGACTTGGCGTATTGATGTGGTGGAGTAGTCGGCCAGGGCGTGGACTCAGGTGGAGTAAATGAAATCTTGAAGCGCCCATTGCAGCCATCAAAAAAATGAACGAAGAAAAATCAGACTGGATTGAATACCTTGATAACAAGGTCGCATTGCTCAATGCGTTCAGTGGAGAATCGCCTGGACTCAATCGCTTGCGCTTGGCCCAGGTGATCATTGGACAAACTGGCGACTTTCGTGTGAGTCTGAATTTTCCGGAACTCCCTGAGCATAGCCCAACTCGATGGATCGCAAACGGCAACGATAGCGTGCAGCTTAGGCTGTCGTTTTACGACTTAACCCGACTGTCCATTTCGGGTAGAGCGCATGAAGGAAATCTCGATGTGGACGCGTCATTCGAACCGGATGGTCGATTCTTGATATCGAGCCACTTATTCGATGTTGATCTGACGTACGGGCATGTGAAGGCTGACCTGTATCCATTCAACTCCTCAGTATTTGAAGAGCCGCGAGATTGGTATCGTCGATAGTTGTTTCGTGGCCAGGCAGGAGCCGGCCATTAGCGGCCAGTGGCAAATGGTCAGGAAGTGAATGATGAAACGAATTTGTACAAATCTCATTTGATAGGTTCCGGTGTTCTCGATGCCCCCGGCGTAATCCTTACCCCCCCTGCCTAGAGGATCGCGAGCCGAAGGGGGGCTCGGTGCTCAACGTGCGTTGCCGAAGAGTCCCCAAGGCCGAGACGCAGGTGACGTCTCTCCCATTGGCCTGTGTTACCGAATAAATTTTCCAGAGGATATATTATGGTGGTCTTTTTCCTAACGTTCCGATCCCGCGTTCTGTTTGCCCTGTTCGGCATAATGGTGTCTTGTGCAAGCTTGGCGAGCGATGGCATCGCCATGCCGTTACCTGACATTCAGCGAATCTATTTAAAGCATCTCGAACTCAAGCAACCCAATTCTCCCGCTATTTTTCTCGACACTGCCCCACCAGAGATTAGCTACGACATGACGATCGATGCGTTGCCAGTCGGCAGCGACGTCTACGAGGTGGTGGTAGGTATGGTGGCGACCGGTCGCATCAAGAATAAGGTCGCCTACACGGTCAGCGCGAAACAGGCGGGCATCTTTCTCATCAAGAAGTTACCGGAGGATCAGTTGCATCGGCTCCTCGGTGCCGTCTGCCCGAACATTATTTACCCCTATTTGCGTGCCAATCTCAATGACGCGATTATCCGGGCTGGTTTTGCGCCCGTTTACCTGACGGAGATCGACTGGGATGCCTACTATAAGAAAGAGAAGAGGCGTAAGAAATAGCGCCGCACAATGCTGCTGCCTTGTGACGAACGTGCAAGGAAGAGCTCCAATGGTCGGGTGCTGCCGGTGGAGTGGCACGTCATCGTATTAGCTCCCGATTTTTCCGTTTTCGCTCTTCGCCCCGGTGAATGAATGTCCGCAAGGGGGTGCGGATTCAACCGTTCGACCGATGGTGAACACTTTACCTCGTCTGCCGGCGGTCATTGCTAAAAATGAATGTTAGTGGTCACCAATGAAGCCTAGAAGCAGATTCTTACAATTCAACTGGCGATCCTTATTGACCGGCCTCGGCACGATGCTGGCGATGTACGTCCTGTGCTACCCGCTTCGGTATCTCGCTATGCTCAATGCACTTGAGCCTAGCAGCGCAGTTGATGTAACGGGAACGCAATTGATAGAAAAAGCTGCCACAACGCCCTTGGTTATTTTTGTCGAGGTACTTACGTTGATCCCGATATTCGGCTTTTCGACATGGACGTTCATCCAAAAACAGCGCACTTCAAATACCACGACCGTATTTCTTCTGTTCCTATTCGGCTTATTTTTGTTTGGACCAATTCGCGACATTTCGGAGTACCCGACAATCGCTGCTATAGAGATCGCAGCCGCAAGTTTATTTACGTTTTTAGGTTGCCGGCTTTCACTTCGGCGACTGCGGAAAGCCTCTATCGCTGCGGTCAATACTAACCTTCCAAGAGCGACGGGCTCGCCACACCCGTGACGGTGCACGTTGGTTTTGATCTGATTGCAGGATTGGGGCCGCAGCCGCAGAGTCGGTTGGCCCCATCGTACCGTCGAGTACAATCGGCAGAGGTCGGCCAGCAGCAGTCGTTGGTCGGAATTGTAAGTCCTAGTCGATTGCCTGTTATATTGCGGATCTTGTTCTTAAAGTAAGTTAGTCTTCAGCAACCATGCTTTCCGCCAACTACACATCCGAAAACATTTGTCGAGCTCTTGGCCTTGGCGGCTTTGCAAATGACTGGCAGCTCGCCGAAGCTGATGAATGCATTCGCGTTCTTTTAAAACCGTCGTTCCACCGCGAGGTCTGCATTTCAATATTGTGTAAGGCAGGAGAAGTATCCGTTTCCGTTGTTGCCGCCGTCTCACAAATCTGGCTGCAAGATTGGCCCGTGCCACAACTGACGAAAGTGGAACAGGACGCCGCAGTTCTCTCCGAAAAGGAATTCACTCGCTTGTCATCGTTGCTGAACAAGTCGGCTGAGCCAAAACAAGGCCCGCGTTTTCTGGTGATTGACGGAATGCAGGCTCATACTGTTCTTCGTGCAGACCGTGAAGGCAAACTGAACCTAGATCAAAACGTAGGCGGCGACGCCAGTTATAGGTCATTTGTGGCCGAAGTAATCGAACAAACTCACGGCGCGGTCGAGAGCCCCAGCATTCGAAATGCGCTTGCGGACGCCGGAAGCTATGCAGGGTTGAGGATCCCAGTCGTCGCATTACCTCCTACCAAAGACATTGTTCGTACACTTGTACTCGGTAGCCAGGAGGAGACAGGGCAATTGCTCGAAGCCCTTCGAAAACAGCATGGTGATTGAATCGAGTAGACTCCGGCCAATTGCGGCCAGCTGCGGACATTTGTAGAAAAGGACCAAACTTGGATTTCAGTTTTCTTGGCGATATCCTGCCTGCGGAACGTGTTGATGAACTTTGTCATCGCCTACGGAAGATGATTGAGCCATTTCGTATACCTGGGCGAATGGACTCTATTCCAATCGCCTGTCAATTCCGCGGAGCAGAGCCTTTTGCCAGCTTCCAGGATGAATGGTTTGCGGGTGAGGTTGCAGTGGTAGCATTTTTTGAGAACTACAACGTAATGGTTCTAACCAATGTAAAGGCCGTATTGTCATTCCTTTCCAAGCGCGAGCCCTGGCAGGACTGGGACGTGTGCTTATTCAATCGGAGTGTGACGTGGTGTGCCGCAATCACCCATAACGACGAGGTGAAGTTCGTTCGCTTTGCATCGGCTTAACTCGTTCTGAAACCAACAGGGCCGACGGTATCGGCCATGAGCAGTCGTTCTTCAAAATTTAGGAGTAGCAGGCCTTGTATGACCAAACGCCGCATTGCAACTCATGAGGATTGCCTGAAGTCTTTCGCTCATGCTCTAAAGCAGGATGTCAAAGAAAATTTGGTCGTGTGGAGATCTTTGAACCACGAGCAAGCCATTGGTAGACGAATGGCCTTCGCGAACATTGTATTTCTGCTGAAACAAGAAGCTAGCAAGCATGGTATTCCGCTCGCGGACTTGGGGTTGGAAGACTACGAGGTGCCGAAGATTGACGAATAGGCCGAATGGCGGTTGGCTTGTGGACCTTGAGTTAAAATTCTGCCCGTAATTGGGCCTGTCACGGCCATGAACGGCCGACCGCATATATGAAGCAAGACAAATTGAGAAATTCAAGATGATTGAAATGAACGAAGAAGAGCAATATCTCGCTGATCAGATTAGCACATGGGTTTGGTCTGGTTTCTATGATCGCGCGGAGGTTCACACATCTCTCGATGACGTATTAGAAGGCAATGTCGATGAGTCGATGCTTCGAGCACTCATCGAAGAAGAGTTTCAGCGAAAGACCGCGGAAGAAAAAAGCTGGCCTCAATTTACCGACTGTGACCGGTTGGATGATGTATTTGGCGATTTGAATGGAGCCATGATCATCGCGTTGCAAAACGCTGGGTACACAACTTCAGACGGCCACGATGACGTGGGCGAGATACACGCGAAGCAACCACATGGCACCTACAAAGGATATTGCTTCTATCACGGCCAGGACCTTGAGCGAGCGGTAGCTGGTGAAGGACTGTGGCTCGCATTTGGCGATATGAAAGATACCGAAGCAGGAAAGACAGCAATCGCCGCCACGATCATCGAAGCTCTGGAGCGTCATGGTTTTTCCGTCGAATGGAACGGCAATGTTCAGACAAGGATACGGGTGCCGAAAATCCATTGGCAGAGAAGAGTTGATCGTTAACGGCCAAGAGCCGACTTTCATTTTTTGGGATCCTGTATATGCGGAATCTAGTTGCTATTTTGTTTGTCGCACTGACATGTCTTCATGCGAAAGCATCTGAAAATCTGACGATGGAATCAGCCGTTAAGATTGCTGAGAAATTTGTGGCGGAGAACGGCTATACGAATTTACCGGCGTCAAGTGTGAAGCAGGTCCTCAATAGCGAAAGCGTTGAGTGGGCATCTGAACGTCAAAAGCAGCTAGAGCAACGGTTCAATACCCTGTTGCCAAGTGCGATTGGCGCTAAGACCGGACGAAAGGGCAACAAGGCCGGATGGAGCGTAGCATTTGACTATGCCTCTACACCTGGTACTCTTGGCGCATGCCGAGTTGTAACCATGGCGTCAGACGGAACGGACATACGTGTTGAACATGTCGATGGCGTTCGAAAATATTTTGTGGGATTTGAAAAACACTAAGGCGGTCGTCGGCCATCACCGGACGGAGATTATTTTCATCTGACCAGATCGGCTAGAATTTGCTATTCAATTCAAATGATAGTCCTGCATGGATTTTGCGCAAAAGTACGCTTATCGCTACCTGATCTACCAAGGCACCCTTGCCATTCGCCCTATTGCTTTCGTTGGATCTGAGTGGTGGCAACGTTGGAATCTTGTGTATTGGCGTCGGAAGAGAACGCAAATTCGGAGCGCGGGTCAGGTCGCAAACTGGCTGCACAACGCAGCACTGTTTTCAGCAATTGACTTCGATGGATTTGACGAAGATGTATTCTGGTCTGAGCTGGATGCGCTGAAAAGCGCGTTTCCAGGGAATGAATTTGAACGCTTTCGTGATATCTTTTTATGTGCCTTGTTCGAGTTCAATGAAGGCCGATGGCCGACTTTACATGAGCAATCAGTGCTCGTGAAGGAAGCTGGCAGGGGCGTGTGAATGGTCTACGCTCAGCTTTGAGTTCGTAGGCCGTAAACGGCCAGTAGCAGCCGGTCACGGTAACGACATTGAAAACAAGTCCAATCAAACAAGATGTTATTAATGAAGAACCGCTTGATATAGTGGAGGCGATTTGCATTGGTTTCGTCGATGAGTCACGGTGGCTGTTATCTGGAACACAGGAAAAACTATGAAGCTGCAGAAGTGTTACCTGGTGCTTATATTGACGTTGGCAGCTCGCGCTCAAGCCATGAGCCAGTGTCCATCTGCGCACCTGACACCGGTTCTGCATTATGGGGGGCTGTTTGGAGGTACTGCAGATCTAGTGGACTACCGCATCACGAAAAGTGACGAGACCATCTTCCTCCAGTATATTGAAGTAAAGTGGATCCGGAAATTGAGACGGTAGTTTAAGCTGTTGTCCGTGAAAAGGATGATAGCAAATGAGCGAAGGCAAGAAACGCAGGGTGCACACGGCAGAATTCAAGGCTAAGGTAGGTCTGGAGGCGGTGCGTGGGGTGAAGACGGTAACGGAAATAGCGCAGGATTACGGCGTGCATCCGGTGCTGGTGGGGCAGTGGAAGAAGGAAATCCTGGAGAACGCCGGGGCGCTGTTTGACGCCAAGCGCGGTCCCAAGCCGGTGGACGAGGGCAGCCCGGAGGACAAGCTATACAGCGAGATCGGCAAGCTGAAAATGCAGGTGGACTGGCTCAAAAAAAAGCTCGGGGAATGAGTGCGGCTGAGCGGGCGCAATGGATCGAGCACGAGGGGGACATGCCGTTGACGCTGCAGTGCGATCTAGCCGGCATACCGCGCTCCACGGTCTATCGGCGGTTGGCGGTGGCGCCCCGACAGCAATGCGTGGACGAGGAAGATGGCCAACTGCGGGCACTGATCGACGAGGAGTACACCAGCCGGCCATTTTACGGCAGCCGGCGCATGGTGGTGTTCCTGCGCGGGCGGGGCTACTGCGTCAATCGCAAGCGTGTGCAGCGCCTGATGCGTGGGATGGGGCTGGCGGGCATGGCGCCGGGGCCGGCGACGAGCAAGCCTCACCCTGGACACAAGGTCTATCCTTACCTGCTGCGCGGTGTGGCGGTGACGCGGCCGAACCAGGTGTGGAGCACAGACCTGACGTATATCCGGTTGGCGCGTGGCCATGCGTATTTGGTGGCTATTATCGACTGGTATAGCCGCAAGGTGCTGTCCTGGCGCATCAGCAACAGCATGGACGCGTCATTCTGCGTGGACTGCTTGGAGGATGCTTTGCGCCACCATGGCAAGCCCGAGGTGTTTAACAGCGACCAGGGCTCGCAGTTCACCAGTGGCGCCTTCACCGACGTGCTTAAACGCGAAGGTGTGGCCATCAGCATGGACGGGCGCGGTCGGGCACTGGACAACATTTTCGTGGAGCGGCTATGGCGCAACGTGAAGTACGAGGACGTGTATCTGAAGGGCTATGCCAACATGGCCGAGCTGATGGTGGGGCTGGCGCAATACTTCGCGTTCTATAACGCCGAGCGCCCACACCAGGCACTGGGTTACGAGACACCGGATCGTGTCTACCGCGAAGGCATTGGTGGCGGTGCGCTGATCGTCGATAAGTTCGGCGACGCGGCACTGGAACAAGCGGAAGGTAATAAAACGGGGCAGCGCCAAGCAGCTGCGGAAGAGGAATTGGACACAGCTTAAATTAACCGGCAAAGTGTCTTGACTGATGGGTCCACTTTAAAGAGCAATCGCGGGACCCTGGCTACCAGCCGGCTTTCGTCATGTCACTGGTCCGAAATAATGCGGGGGTAGAGGCCGTTCTGATACGGCGAAGCAACGCTAAGAATTCCGGGAATTCGATCGAGGTAATCCGAAAGCCAGTGTCGGTCAAGGCTGCAGATCAGATGCGAGAGCTCTTCTCGTCAATCATCGCAGAAACGCATTATCCTGCCATGGCCGATCTCTGCCCTGTGCCATACACGCACGGATACTATGCGCAGGCATTTATTGAAGATTCGGTACGGGGATCGATGGCGGGTGAAGTATTTTCACCTTGGGACGGTTCGCGGGCCGCAGAACTCGTGGCAGCAGGGAGGTTGTTACGTGCTTACTTGGTTGGGGGAACCGGCGCCCTTCCACGGGGACTTTACACCGTAAGGTAACAGCCGCAGTTGATGTCGGAATATCCGTAGACGTCAACCGGCCAGAAAACGGTCCGTTCGGAAAATACACTAGGCGGCACAGCTTCCGTCAGAAAACTGCAAATGATGAATGTACTTGAGATGGCCGCAAATGGCTGTTGCTGCCTCAAATGATGATCCTGAGGGCATTTGCCTTAAGATAGACGAGGTGCTGCGACGGCTCGATACGCAAAGCTCAAGCAATGCACATCTCCGCGATCTTGTTGTCGAAGAATCGAGGGTTCGAATCCGAAACCACTCAGAGGTGACGAGCCTGTAAGTGGCAATTTCCTCGCACTTGTCTACTGCGCTCATTTTCCCTTAGTCCGACTCGATGAGTTTGCAGATCTTGGTGCCATGGAAGAATGGTTGGCGTCTGACAGAGGGATTGTGAACTATTTCGCTACGTACGTCGTTGTATTCATTGCTGGGAAACCTAGGCCGTACGCTGTTGCATACAGAGCAGCTGACGGCACTGTAGAAGAATTCGACAAGTGGGCACAAAATCAGGTTGGGCCTCAACCCGCTGAAAATGCAACCAACAGGTGGGTCATATGGAAATAACTCGTTGGTTCCCAGGTGCTCGAACAAGAGTTCTCCAGACGCTCGTCAAGCGCGATGAGCAGGTACAATCGGCCAATTTCAGACGTTCACGAATCGCTCTTCAATATGAACAAAACTGCGCACTATTTAGTAGTTGACGGAATGCTCTCGGGAACTGGTGTACGGGATGCCGTCGAGGGCGGCTGGTTGACGGCACCTGCTCTAGGCATTTCCGATAGCCTAGGAGATGAAATTTTAGCGTGGCAGCAACGATATGAGCTGGCGCACTTTCGGACATACACAAACTCGAACGAAGTTGATAGATTGGATGCGGACGGATTGGTTCTGCGTCAAAAATTGGCCGAAGAACTATCTCAAGCAAAAGTGCAGTATTTTTCTAGCGCGAAAATGCAGTTGGTAATTCCTTGAGAGCCCGTGTACGGCCAGGAGCAGACCGCCGGGCACCGTAACCTCAGATCTACCATCCATCATCCTCGACCGTAATTGTTCAACTGAAAAGAGAAATAAAATGATGCATGCTGCAAACTTGCCGGACACCGACGAGGACATACGTTTGATCCAGGAGGTCATTCCCTTGTGGCATGCTGAAATGGCTTGGGCAAAGGAGCTATTGAAAAGAGCGTTCAAATTGGAGGATGCGCAAGACATCATGCGCCGAGAATTCCGAGGTCTCCAGCAGATACCTGGCACAACTTGGTTCTTTCGTACCCACGGGATTGGAGTTGATGTCTTCAGGACCTGGAACGTAGGAGGAATTGATTTTGATTTCGACAAAGTCGATCCTGACCCATGGAGGCTACGTATTTTTCTGGAAAAACAGGTGAACGCGGGATCTCTGTCCTTTGAGAAATACGGCAAACTCATTGACGACGAAGAACGCTTAAAAACCGCCGTCAACGCGATGTTTTGATTGGCTAGATCCGGCCAAAACCGGCCATTCAGAGACAACTAATCTATGTCAATCGCCCGGAAAGGCAGTCGCAGGATCCTTGTAGAGTCCACAGGATATCGGTGGGCTATTCGGCCGCGTCCAACTTATTGCCAAGGACTGGCTCAGGGAAATCTTCGCTTTGCCGTTGAGTTGGAAGAAGGTGGTCGGACGACGCTCCTTGTCACCATGGGCGCCGCCCGGCCGGACAATTGGATGATGGCCGAAGCCAGCGTTATCACTCCCTCCATCGTAGAGCGCGCCATTCGACTTGCGCTTCAGCAGGGCTGGCGTCCCGGTGAGGCGGGAAGTGCTCTTGAGCTTTCGATGCAAAGTGCGGAATGACTGCTCGGGCTGTAGCTGCCGAGCCGGCTGGCCCCGCCATGCCGTCGAGTACAATCGGCAGGGACCGGCCACAGGCAGTCATCCCAAGGAGCCCAAAGTGCTTAGCGATGTAGAGTGCCGTGCGCTTGCCGAGGAGTATCTGCTTCGGTTGGCACAACAATGGGGAGAAGAGTTAGTGCTGCTGCCTTCTCCATTTGAGACATCAGCCACTTTCGCTTATACCTATAACACGCCAGAATTCCTCGCTACTGGTAACTACATCTACGCGTTAGGAGGCAATGCACCAATCATGGTGAGCAAGTTGACTGGGGAGATCAAGGAAGCAGGAACTGCTCTTCCTACCGAGCACTATGTTCGCGAATTCGAGGCCATGCATGGAAGGTCGGCTTAGGGGCGGAAGCTGTCGGCCATCAGTCGCAACCAGGCAGGTTACGTCTGAGCCAGTACACATTACGGCGCTGACCAAGCAACGTTGGCTTGTTCTTCGCGTTGAATGCTGCCCACAAGCTGCGGTGATTTCATGGCTTGGCCGGATTGTTCGGCTGGCACTTCCATTCAACCGCGCTGGTAGCTTTGCTATCCTGAAGTGCGAACGTTGTTGCTCGCGCTCGGGGTGCAGCACCGAACAAATCAGTGCTCTTTTGGGGACTTTATTACTAATGCCAGACATTCCCCTTGAGGCCGCTTGGTTTCACTCAGCTTCCTTTTGATTCTCAACTTCGTTTCCTCGCAAGGCTAAGCTTTGAGCTCACTGTTGCCGGACGAAATAGCTATGAGGCCGGCACCGAAGAGCTGACTCACCCGCGCCAGCTTCGCAGGGTGAACGAAATTCAGCATCGCCTCACTGCATGTTTGTCGCAACTTCTGGAAGGTGCAATGCCCTGATGGGTTCTTATCCTCAATGCCCGGCCTGGTGTTGGCAAACCACAGACGCGGAACTGAACGAAATTAACTGGTGGCACTGGTCCAGCGCAAAACAGCGACTGGGTGCAGAATGAAGCCGGATGCAACTGTTCCGGGGAACCGAAGGTTACCTTGACGACGCGGAATGGCTTATTCCTCGCTACGACGGAGTCTCGTTTTGAGGATAAATACCAAGCTGTCCATCTTCTGCTTGCCAACGGCACCGGGTTCGGTTCTTGATATAGGGGCCGGTACAGGCGTTGATTCGGCTTGGCTCACAAGGCAGGGGCACAACGTGACGGCCATTGAAACCCGTCGCCGCATTTTCTTGACGCGGGACTCAGGCTGCACTCCCCGCTTCAGATCGAGTGGATTGACGACAGCCTTCCGGAAATTGTTCAAGATGGCATCACGCAAAGAGTCCCTTCGACCTGGTGCTCGTAAGCGCTGTCTGGCATCACCTTGCGCCAGTAGAACAGATAAGCGCAATGTCCCCGCATAGCCCCATTGCTGAAAACCTGGCGCGACACTTGTGGTGTCGATCCGGCACGGTGCAGCCCCTGAGAATCGACGCGTGTTTGAAGTCTCTGCCGACCAAACAATAAACCTGGCGCTGACTTTCGGCCTCCAATTGATTGAGAAAGCGAAATCTGCCTCGATCCAGCCGGCTCAACCGCCAAGCTGGCGTTACCTGGACCTGGCTAGCGTTCGAGAAATGATGCGCGCTATCGCGTCATACGCCGTAGACTTTGGCCAGGATCGCTACCCCCCCAAGGACGACCGTAAATAGCAATGCCGGTGAGGACGCGAATTTCCATGCGAACCCCGCGAATCTCCGCACGGACATCTCGGCAGTTCCCTCTGGCTTCTTCCCGGAATTCACGAAAGTTCTCGCGAGTATCCTCCCGAAATTGGTTAAGGACTTCTGATTGATGCTCAGTAATGACCTCTAGCCGAACTACTCGTTTTTCAAAGTCACCATTTGGCTTGCGGGTCGGATCGCCGTTCACTGAACACCTCCATACCGCGATACGGCCAAGGCCTGCCGGATGCAACCAGTTTACGCTCATGAGGAAGATCGTCAAGCGCACGGGGCTGCGCGCTTGACGGAGACGACGATCAGTTCACCGTGATCTTGCCGGTGCCTGCGTTACTCAGTACCGATGCCTTCACCGCCGATGCGTTCAGCGGCGTGACCGAGTACGGCACGCTCCAGCCGACCTGGCTGCTGAAGCTGCACTTGGTCGACAAGTTGAGCGCTGCGCCGTTCAGCAGCGAGCCAACGTCGGTGATCGCTCCAGTCTTGCTGGAGGAGCCAGGGTTGGTCACGATGTTCGTGCAGCTCGATGCTCCAGCGATATCAAAAGCATTGTTCTGCGAGATGACCTTGGCTTTGTAGGCGACGCCGATGCTGTAGTGGTGCGGGTAGACAGCATGCGAACGTGAGCCTTCGAAGTAGTTGTTGTACAGATGCACCTTGCCGAACCGTACGCGAGGGCCACGTTCCGCCACGTTCAGGAAGTGGTTGTTGTGGAAAGTGACGGTCAGGTGGCCATCGTCTGTGGTGCGGCTGTCGGAAGAACCAATCAGGTTGTTCTTCTGGTGCAGCTCGAAGCGGTTGTTCGACACAGTCACGTAGTCGGAGCCGTTCTTTACATCGAGCGCACCGTCATGGCATTGCTTGACCTTGCCGTTTTCGACAGGCAGCTTGTCGTCCGTTACCGAACCATCGGTGAAGACGTTGTGGTCGACCCAGACGTTGCGCGAATTCGCGATCGTGATGCCGTCATATTCCGAATTCCAGTTGCCGCTGCTGCCATCTTCCGGATCCCACACAGGGTAGAGCGAGCAGGGGTTCTGGATCGTGAGGTTGCGCACGATGACGTTCTGCACGCCGTTCAGCACGATATTGCCATTGACCAGACGAGCATCGCTGCCTACGCCGATCAGGGTAGTGTTGCTGCCCGGTTTGATTTGCAGGCGCAAGCCTTCGTCGGTAGCGCTCTTGAATGGGCCGCCGTTGTCGGCTGCGGCCATATTGATGGTGCCCTGCAGCTTGATGATCTTTGGATTGTCGCCTTGCGCCTTGAGCGCTGCAACGAGTTGCGAACCGGTGTTGACCAGGTAGATGGCCGAGGAAGGCGCTGCGGCGCCGCCGGTGGTGCCGCCGCCTTGTCCTGCCCAACCGGTGGATGGCGCGGCTTCCTTGGTGGCGTTGGCGGATGGCGCCGGCGTAGGTGTCGGTGTCGGCGTTGGAGTTGGTGTCGGATCGGTGCCGGTCAGCGCGCCCACGGCACACTTCTTGGTCACACCAGGATAGGGGTCACTGCCAAAGGTGCCGGTCTCGCACTTGATGTCGCCAGAGAGGGTCTTGATGACCCACTTGTCTTTGATGCCGTAAGAAACCGAGCGGCTGCTACTGCCAACTTTGCAGGTGCCACCCTGGTCTGCGCACTTGGAATAGCCACTGGGCCAATCGGCCGCAAATGAGCTGGCGGAATAAATCAACATCAGGGCGCCGCAAATGAAGCTCTTCTTCATAGCCTAGATATCTCCAGAAATTGTTAAGGGGGAAGTGACATGTAGAACAACGTTGTTCGAATAATCCATGTCGTCAGACATCCTATAACAATACCAAGATTTACGCAAAAACATTTCCCAAAGGGAACGTTGGCGGGGAAGTGCGCTCAGAATGGTGGGTTGGGCGGGGTGTGGTTGTATGACAACCGCTTGAAAAAGGTCAAGCGTGCGGGCTGGCACGCTTGACTTTTAGGGAGGGAATTAACGCGGGAGGACGGAGCTGCCCATCAGGTATTCGTCGACAGCGCGGGCGCACTGGCGGCCTTCTCGGATCGCCCATACGACCAGCGACTGGCCGCGGCGCATGTCGCCGGCTGCGAACACGCCTGGCTTACTGGTCTTGTAGCTGTTGTCGCCTTCGGTCTGGGCGCGGGCATTGCCGCGAGCATCCCTGTCGACACCGAAGGCATCCAGCACTTGCGCCACTGGCGAGACGAAGCCCATGGCCAGCAGCACCAGGTCGGCCTTCATTTCGAATTCCGAGTTTGGCACTTCGGTCATCTTGCCGTCTTTCCATTCGACGCGGCAGGCGACCAGCTTTTCAACCTTGCCGTTCTTGCCTTCCAGGCGCTTGGTGGCGACCGCCCAGTCACGCTCGCAGCCTTCTTCGTGCGAAGAAGAAGTGCGCAGCTTGGTCGGCCAGTATGGCCATACCATCGGCTTGTTTTCCTGCTCCGGCGGCATCGGCATCAGTTCGAACTGGGTGACGCTGGCAGCGCCGTGGCGGTTCGAGGTGCCGACGCAGTCGGAACCGGTATCGCCGCCGCCGATCACGACCACGTGCTTGCCGGTGGCCTTGATCTGGTCCTTGACCTTGTCGCCGGCATTGACCTTGTTTTGCTGCGGCAGGAAGTCCATCGCGAAGTGGACGCCTTTCAGTTCACGGCCCGGCACCGGCAGGTCGCGCGGCGCTTCGGCGCCGCCGGCCATCACCACTGCATCAAAATCTTTCTCCAGGTCTTCCGGGAAGATGGTTTCCTTGGAGCCGTTGGCAACAGTCGCCGGGAAGTCCTTGCCGATCAGGACCGAAGTACGGAATTTCACGCCTTCCGCTTCCATTTGTTCAACGCGGCGGTCGATGTGGTACTTCTCCATCTTGAAGTCAGGGATGCCGTAGCGCAGCAGGCCGCCGATGCGGTCGGCTTTTTCGAACACGGTCACGTCGTGGCCGGCGCGCGCCAGCTGTTGCGCAGCGGCCAGGCCTGCAGGACCGGAGCCAACCACCGCAACCTTCTTGCCGGTCTTGACTTCGGCCGGCTGCGGCACGACCCAGCCGTGTTCCCAGCCTTCGTCGATGATCTTGTGTTCGATCGACTTGATGCCGACCGGCAGCTCGTGGATGCCCAGGGTACAGGCGCTCTCGCAAGGCGCCGGGCAAATGCGGCCGGTGAACTCGGGGAAGTTATTGGTCGAGTGCAGCGTGTTCAGCGCTTCGCGGTAGTGGCCGCGATAAACCAGGTCATTCCAGTCCGGGATGATGTTGTTGACCGGGCAACCCGAGTTACAGAACGGGATGCCGCAGTCCATGCAGCGCGCGCCCTGCACCTTGGCCTGCTCGTGGTTCAGGTGGAGTACGAACTCCTTGTAGTTCTTGAGGCGAGCCTCAGGTGCCAGGTAGCTTTCTTCCTGGCGCTGGAATTCCATGAAACCGGTGATCTTACCCATGATTACTGTCCTCTCTTACGCTGCGATTGCTTGAGTTTCCGCTTCGATCGCGGCGTTGTCTGCCATTTCCACCAGGGCGCGTTTGTACTCGCTCGGGAACACTTTGACGAACTTGGCACGGCTCTCGTTCCAGTTGTCGAGCAACAGGCGCGCGCGCGTGCTGCCGGTGTGTTTGAAGTGGCGCTCAATCAAGCGTTTGAGGATGGTTTCATCGGCCTCCGGTTCGCCATTGCGATGCTGGCTGTGCCAGGTGGCCTTGTCGACCTGCTGGTCGCCGGCCGCCTTCACTTCTTCCAGGCTCACCATGGACATATTGCACTTGCTGTGGAATTCGCCGTCCGGGTCGTACACATAGGCGATACCGCCCGACATGCCCGCCGCGAAGTTACGGCCGGTGGCGCCCAGCACCACCACGGTACCGCCGGTCATGTACTCGCAACCGTGGTCGCCCAGGCCTTCCACAATCGCGGTGGCGCCGGAGTTACGCACGGCGAAGCGTTCGCCGGCCACGCCATTGAAGAAGGCTTCGCCGGCAACCGCGCCGTACATGACGGTGTTACCAACAATGATGTTATTCACAGCCCAGCCGCGGAACTCGGTGTTCGGGCGCACGATGATGCGGCCGCCCGACAGGCCTTTGCCGACGTAGTCATTGCCTTCGCCCACCAGGTCGATGGTGATGCCGGCTGCCAGGAAGGCTGCAGCCGACTGGCCAGCGGTGCCCTGCAGCTGGATGTGGATGGTGTCGTCCGGCAGGCCGGCATGGCCGTATTTGAGGGCCACTTCGCCGGAAAGCATGGTGCCGACGGTCCGGTTGACGTTCTTAACCGGCGAAATGAAGGACACGCGCTCGCCTTTTTCCAGGGCTGGCCGGGCTTGCGCGATCAGCTTCAGGTCGAGTGCCTTGTCCAGGCCATGATCCTGCTGTTCGCTGTGGAAGATGGTCATGCCGTCGTCCACTTTCGGCTGGAAGAACACATTGCTGAAGTCCAGGCCCTGTGCTTTCCAGTGGGTGATGGCTTTCGACTTGTCCAGCAGGTCGGCGCGGCCGATCAGTTCCTGGAAGGTGCGGATACCCAGTTGCGCCATCAGCTGGCGAGCTTCTTCTGCTACGAAGAAGAAGTAGTTGACCACGTGCTCCGGCTTGCCCTGGAACTTCTTGCGCAGTTCCGGATCTTGCGTTGCAACGCCGACCGGGCAGGTGTTCAGGTGGCACTTGCGCATCATGATGCAGCCTTCCACCACCAGCGGTGCGGTAGCAAAGCCCACTTCATCGGCGCCCAGCAGGGCGGCGATCACGACGTCGCGCCCGGTACGCATCTGGCCATCAGCCTGCACCCGCACGCGGCTACGCAAGCCGTTCAGCACCAGGGTTTGCTGGGTTTCGGACAGGCCCAGCTCCCATGGGGTACCGGCATGCTTGACGGAGGACAGCGGCGAGGCGCCGGTGCCGCCGTCATGGCCGGCCACCACGATGTGGTCAGCCTTGGCTTTCGACACACCGGCAGCGACGGTACCGATACCGACTTCCGACACCAGCTTGACCGAAATCGAAGCGCGCGGGTTGGCGTTCTTCAGATCGTGGATCAGCTGGGCCAGGTCTTCAATCGAATAGATGTCGTGGTGCGGCGGCGGCGAGATGAGGCCCACACCCGGTACCGAGAAGCGCAGCTGCGCGATGTATTCGGACACCTTGTGGCCCGGCAGCTGGCCGCCTTCGCCCGGCTTGGCGCCCTGCGCCATCTTGATCTGGATCTGGTCGGCGGAATTCAGGTACTCCGCGGTCACGCCGAAGCGGCCGGATGCCACCTGCTTGATGCGCGAACGCAGCGAGTCGCCTTCCTGCAGCGGGATATCCGCTTCAACCTGCTCCTTGCCCAGCTCGGAAGCCAGGGTCGCGCCGACCTTGATCGGGATGCCTTTCAGCTCGTTGCTGTAACGGCGCGGGTCTTCGCCGCCTTCACCGGTGTTGGACTTGCCGCCGATGCGGTTCATCGCGATGGCCAGGGTGGCGTGTGCTTCAGTCGAAATCGAACCCAGCGACATGGCGCCGGTAGCGAAGCGCTTGACGATGTCCTTGGCCGGCTCCACTTCATCCAGCGGGATCGCCTTGGCCGGGTCGATCTTGAATTCGAACAGGCCGCGCAGGGTCAGGTGGCGCTTGGTCTGGTCGTTGATCAGTTGTGCGTACTCTTTATAGGTCGAGTAGTTGTTGGAACGGGTCGAATGCTGCAGCTTGGCGATGGCATCCGGCGTCCACAGGTGGTCTTCGCCGCGCACGCGGTAGGCATATTCGCCGCCCGCGTCCAGCGCGTCGGCCAGCACCGGGTCATTGCCGAAGGCCAGTTTGTGCAGGCGCAGGCCTTCCTCGGCCACCTCGAACAGGCCGATGCCTTCCACGTTCGACTGGGTGCCGCGGAAATACTTGTCGACCAATTGGCGGTTCAGGCCAACGGCTTCGAAGATCTGTGCGCCGCAGTAGGACATGTAGGTCGAAATGCCCATCTTCGACATCACCTTCATCAGGCCTTTGCCGACGGCCTTGGTGTAATTGTAGATCGCGCTTTCCGGCGTCAGGTCGCCCGGCAGCGAATGCGCCAGTTCGGCCAGCGATTCCATCGCCAGGTATGGGTGGACTGCTTCCGCGCCGTAGCCGGCCAGCAGGGCGAAGTGGTGGGTTTCGCGGGCGGAGCCGGTTTCCACCACCAGGCCGGTGGATGCGCGCAGGCCCTTGCTCACCAGGTGCAGGTGGATGGTCGACGTCGCCAGCAGGGCCGGGATCGCGACGCGGTCCGGGCCAACAGTGCGGTCGGAGATGATCAGGATGTTGTGGCCGGACTTCACCGCGTCAACGGCTTCCGCGCACAGCGATGCCAGCGACGCTTCCACGCCTTCCTTGCCCCAGGCCAGCGGGTAGCAGATGCTCAGCTCATAGGACTTGAATTTGCCGCCGGTGTGCTGGCTGATGGTGCGCAGGCGCGCGATGTCGTCGAAGCCCAGCACCGGCTGCGCCACTTCCAGGCGCATCGGCGGATTGACGTTGTTGGTATCCAGCAGGTTCGGTTTCGGGCCGATGAAGGACACCAGCGACATCACCATCGCTTCGCGGATCGGGTCGATCGGCGGGTTGGTCACCTGCGCGAACAGTTGCTTGAAGTAGTTATACAGCGGCTTCAGTTTGTTGGAAGTGACGGCCAGCGGCGAGTCATTGCCCATCGAGCCGACGGCTTCTTCGCCGTTGATCGCCATCGGCGCCAGGATGAAGCGCATGTCTTCCTGGGTATAGCCGAACACCTGCTGGCGGTCCAGCAGCGATGCGGATTGCTTTTCGCCAGCGGCCGGGCCGTATTTGGCCACGTTGGCCGCGGTCTGGCTTTCGCTCATCTTGAGCTCGCCCAGCTTGATGCGCACCGCGTTGATCCATGCCTTGTATGGCTTGGCGTTGGCGTAGGTGTCTTTCAGTTCCTTGTCGTCGATGATGCGACCGGCTTCCAGGTCGATCAGGAACATCTTGCCCGGCTGCAGGCGCCATTTCTGGATGATCTTCGATTCGGGAATCGGCAGCACGCCCGATTCGGACGCCATCACCACCAGGTCATCGTCGGTCACGATGTAGCGGGCAGGGCGCAGGCCATTGCGGTCCAGGGTGCCGCCGATATAGCGGCCATCGGTGAAGGCCATGGCGGCAGGGCCGTCCCATGGTTCCATCATCGACGCATAGTATTCGTAGAAGGCCTTGCGGTTGTCGTCCATCAGCGTGTGGTTTTCCCACGCTTCCGGAATCATCATCATCATCGCCTGTGCCAGCGGGTAGCCCGCCATCAGCAGCAGTTCCAGCGCGTTGTCGAAGCAGGCGGTGTCGGACTGGCCTTCGTAAATCAGCGGGAACAGCTTCTGCAGGTCTTCACCCAGCACCGCCGATTTCATCACGCCTTCACGGGCGCGCATCCAGTTGAAGTTGCCCTTCACGGTGTTGATCTCGCCGTTGTGCGCGATCAGCCGGTAAGGGTGGGCCAGCGGCCACTCAGGGAAGGTATTGGTCGAGAAGCGCTGGTGCACCAGTGCCAGCGCGGAGATGCAGCGCGGGTCCTGCAGGTCTTTGTAATACACGCCCACCTGGTCAGCCAGCAGCAGGCCTTTGTACACCACGGTACGGGCCGACATGGACGGCACGAAGAATTCCTTGCCGTGGATGAGTTTCAGTGCCTGGATCGCGTGGCCGGACGATTTGCGGATCACGTACAGCTTGCGTTCCAGCGCGTCGGTCACCATCACGTCCTGGCCGCGGCCGATGAAGATCTGGCGGATCACCGGCTCTTTTTCGCGCACCCGCGGCGACATCGGCATTTCCGAGTCGATCGGCACGTTGCGCCAGCCGAGCACGACCTGGCCTTCGATGCGCACCGCGCGCTCAATTTCCTGTTCGCAAGCGATGCGCGAAGCGTTTTCCTTCGGCAGGAACACCATGCCGACGCCGTATTCGCCTGGCGGCGGCAGTTCGACGCCCTGCTTGGCCATTTCGTCGCGGTAGAACTGGTCCGGAATCTGGATCAGGATGCCGGCGCCGTCGCCCATCAGTTTGTCCGCACCGACTGCGCCCCTGTGGTCCAGGTTCTTCAGGATCAGCAGACCCTGTTCGACGATCGAGTGGCTCTTGTTGCCTTTGATGTGGGCGACGAAACCGACGCCACAGGCGTCATGTTCGTTGGCTGGGTTGTACAAACCTTGCGCTTGCATGCATTTCTCCGCTGAATTTTTACTCACGAAAATCCAGAGTAGTGCAATGCACAAAATCGCGCAACAAAAACAATTAGGGTCGGAGTCGAATTAATTCAGCGGCGGTCGCTGGAAATTTTAATTGGGGACAGAGTGACACCAAAACCCGGCAAACCCGCCAGGCACCTGCCGCAGGACGGGTCAGCCCCTTGGGTCTTACCCGGGTTTACCAGTTTTGGCCGGCCGCCCCCGCTTTGCCGGCAATACCTGCCGTTTCATGCGCCGCTCCAGCTCTGCCTTCCATTTATCGCTGCCCAATGGCCAGCCTTTCAGCGCTGTGCTCTCGATAGCCCGCGTTTCCGTTCCCGCCAGCCCCTGCGCCGCCAGTTCTATATAGGCCGCCTCGCGCTGGAATGGCGTATTGCCCAGCGCCCAGTAGATCGGATGGTCGTTGACCGCGCCATCCTGGCGGATGCCGGCATGATGCGGATAGCTCGACCACTGGTAATGTTCCGGCCCCTCCGCCAGCCGCGCCCGCACCGCGGCGAATTCAATGTATTTCGAGCAAGAAATGAAGTAGCGCTCGGCTTCGACCACCGAGGTTTTATAGCGGCCCTGCCATAACGTGCCAGCGCGGGAGTACTTTTGATTGAAATAAGGGACATAGTGGCGCCCAATCCACTGCATCATGCCGCCCAGGCCCTCTTCATCGCTGGGCGAGGCTAACAGGTGTAATTCGCCCGGCAAGAGGGTGTAGGCGTGCACCGCCACCTTGTATTGGCGGGTGGCGGCGCGCATCCAGGCGATAAAACTGCTGAAGTCTTCAGCATCTAGGAACACTTCCTGGCCATTCAGGCCACGCTGGATGATGTAATGGGGCAGGTTGGGAACGACGAGGCGAGGCAGACGGGCCATAAAAACAAAAAGGGTAGGATCGGGAAACCCCGATTCTACCCAGTTCGCTTGACTCTGTCCCTATTAAGACAAATTGAAGCTGGCGGACAGGCTATAACCCTCGCCGTAGGCCGAACGCAGGGGCAAATCCTGGCCCAGGCCGCTACGCGCCTTTTTGCGTAAACGATACACCAGCATGTCGACGCGGCGCCCGGCATCCGGATCATCGCCGCCGATACCGGCCACGATCACCTGGCGCGGCACAGGACGGGTGTTAATAGTCAGCAAGTGCAGGAAATTGCACTCTTTCTCAGTCAGGGTGATGGCCTGGCCCTGCAGTTCCAGCTGGCGGGCCGACACTTTCAGGGTCCACTTGCTTGGCACCGGGATGGCTTCCTGCGGACCGACGCGACGGTCCAGCGCTTCGATGTGGGCCGCCAGTTCCGGGAACTTGATCGGCTTGGTCAGATAGTGGTCGGCGCCCAGGCGTAGGCCCATGATGCGCGAATCGAAAGCCACGCGGCCAGTCAGCACCAGCAGGCCGATCTGCGGGTAGAGCTGGCGCATGCGCGGGATGACATTGAAGCCATCCTCGTCCGGCAGGCCCAGGTCGAGCACGACAACGCCCACGGTGCCCTGGCTGAGGGCGGACCACATTTCCTGGGCATTATTGGTGGTATGAACTACATGGCCAAGCTCAGCCAGGAAATCCGCCATCTCTTCGGCGTATTCCAGGTTGTCTTCCACGATCAGTATTTGCGTCATTGATGCGCCATTTTCCATTCAGTCGCGAGCCGGGGTTTAGGGCTTGCGTCGAAGAATTATCACGGTTGGTCACGGGCTGCGCAAGGCTTAAGCAGCGATAGGGAGCCAAATCCGAAATTTCTTGCCGCTTTCAGGCAAATTTTCCACAGACAGTGTGCCGCCGTGGACCTCTACAACATTCCTGGCCATATACAGGCCGAGGCCGGAACCAGCATGCCCTGCGGCAGCCTTGCCTCGGTAACCCTTGTCGAAGAGTTTGCCTAGCTCATCATCCGGAACGGGAGTGCCGCGGTCGATGACGAGGAGTTCAACCCCGCCTTCGCTGGCTTTCCTTCCCTGTAATTCTATCGCAACGTTGTCATTCGTGTACTTGAGAGCGTTGTCTAAAAGTATGTCGAGACACAAACGCATGCCTTGCGGATCGCAACGCATCCACTGCGGCAAACCTTCCGCGCGCACCGTGATGCCGGCGCGACGCTGGCGTGCCTGCTCGGCCGCGGTTTCCAGCAAGGCTTCTGGCGAAACTTCATCGGCCTGGCGCTTGCGGCCAATGCTGGCCAGGCGCTCGGGACTCAAGTATTCGTTGATCAGCTCGAGCAAGCGGTCGACTGCAGTCTGGATCTTGCGGTAGCGCTTCTTGGTGTTTTCGTCGGCGTTTTGCCGACGTCATTTCCAGGCGCTGGATAGCGCCATCGATGGTCGAGAGCGGCGTGCGGAATTCATGCGATACCATCGACGCGAATTTCTTTTGCTGCTTCTCGCGTTCGACACGCTCACGGATATCGCGCACCGTGCCGACCAGGCGCAGCACGCCGCTGTCGACGTCGGGCACCAGGGTCGATTCGATTTCCACCGGGATCATCACTCCATCGCGGCCCGCCATTTCGGCATCGCGCACCGTGTGGCGGCGGGTGGTGTCGCCGGAGGTGTAGGCTTCCAGCCGTTCCGGCAACTCGCCCATCAGGCTTGCCGCCACCTGCTGCGCGCGCTCCGGCATGTAGCCGAACAGCTTTTCCGCGCAAGGGCTGACGTACAGCAGCTGGCCACTATCGCAGTCCAGCATCCAGTGTACGTCGCTGCTGTGGTCGAGGATCTGGCGATAGTTGTTCAGCACTCAGCATGGGATCAATCCTGTAACGGTGCGAAGATCTGTTGCAGGTCTTCCTGGGTCAATGCCATCTTTTGCGATTCGCCTTCGGCCAACACCGATTGCGCCAGGTCCGATTTCTTTTGCTGCAGCAGCTGGATCTTCTCTTCCAGCGTGCCTTTCGCGATCAGCTTGTAGACGAACACCGGCTTGTCCTGGCCGATCCGCCAGGCGCGGTCGGTCGCCTGGTTTTCGGCGGCCGGATTCCACCATGGATCGTAGTGGATCACGGTGTCGGCGGCAGTCAGGTTCAGGCCCACCCCGCCGGCCTTCAGCGAGATCAGGAAGATCGGCACCGCACCTTGCTGGAACGCCGCTACCTGAGCGCCGCGGTCGCGGGTTTCGCCGGTCAGGATGGCATACGGAATATCGCGCGCTTCCAGTTCTTCCTCGATCAGTTCGAGCATCGAGGTGAATTGCGAGAACACCAGGATCTTGCGCTTTTCTTCCAGCAGGTCTTCCACCATCTGCATCAGGTCGACCAGTTTGGCTGAACCGGCAGTAGCAGCTTTCTTGGTGGACTTCACCAGGCGCGGATCGCAGCAAACCTGGCGCAGCTTGAGCAGCGCCTCCAGGATCACGATCTGCGAGCGCGCTACGCCCTTGCGATCGATCTCGTCGCGCACTTTCTGATCCATCGCCAAGCGCACGGTTTCGTACAGGTCGCGCTGCGCCCCGGAGAGTTCGACCTTGCGCACCATCTCGGTCTTCGGCGGCAGTTCTTTCGCCACGCCGTCCTTGGTCCGGCGCACCAGGAACGGCTTGATGCGCCGATTCAGCAAATGGCGGCGCTGCGGATCGTCCTGGCGCTCGATCGGATGGCGGAAGTTGCTGTTGAAAGTCTTCTCGTCACCCAGCAGGCCCGGCAGCAGGAAGTGGAATTGCGACCACAGCTCGCCAAGGTGGTTTTCCAGCGGCGTGCCCGACAGGCACAGCCGGTGGCGTGCGCGCAGCAGGCTGGCGCTCTGGGCCGCTTTGGAGCGGGTGTTCTTGATGTAGTGCGACTCGTCCAGGATCACCAGGTGGAAATCATGCTCGCGCAGCTTTTCTTCGTCGCGCGGCAGCAGGGCGTAAGTGGTAAGCACCAGGTCGACCTGCGGGATCTCGTCGAACAGTTCGGCGCGATCCTTGCCCTGCAGCAGCAACACTTTCAGGCCTGGCGCGAAGCGGGCCGTTTCATCCTGCCAGTTGTTCATCAGGCTGGTAGGCGCGATTACCAGGGCCGGATGATCGAGGCGTCCAGCTTCCTTCTCCACCAGGATGTGGGCGATGGTTTGCACGGTCTTGCCGAGGCCCATGTCGTCAGCCAGGATGCCGCCGAAGTTGTACTCGCGCAGGAATTGCATCCAGCTCAGGCCGTCCGTCTGGTAATCGCGCAGGGTGGCGCGCAGGCCAGCCGGGGTCGGCACCCGCTGCACCGAGGAGAACTGGTTCAGCTTGCGGCCCATTTCGCGCAGCGCTTCGCCGCCGGTCCACTGGAAGTCGACATTGCGCGCCAGCTCATCCAGGCGCGCCGCGTCCAGCGAAGACATGCGCACCGAGTGGCGGATCTTCTCGCTGAAATACAGCTCGCCGATGGTGGCCAGGATAGGACGCAGGCGGTTCCATGGCAAGGCCACGCGGCTGCCGTCCGGCAGGGCCGCCAGCATCTGGTCCGACTCGCCGTGGATCGCCAGCGCTTTCGGACCGAAGTCGTTCGGGAAATTGCGGATCATCTGCACCAGCACCGGCAGCAACGGCACGCGCTCGCCATTGACGGTGATGCCCAATTCCAGGTCGAACCAGGCGTTGCCGTTGTCGGTGGTTTCTTCATCGACTTCGGCATACCAATCGTCGACCGCCGCCATATCGTAGCGGTACTTCGGCGACTTCTCGACGCGCCAGCCGGCAGCCATCAATTCACCGATGCCGGATTCGGCGAAGCGGATCCAGTCCGCCTGATTGGCCAGCAGCAGGCCGCCGCGCACGCTCGACAGCGGCAGCGCAGTCGGCTTGCGGAACCCAAGCTGGGACAGGGTTTCCAGCGCAGCCGCCTCGGCCGCTTCGTCGCGCTGGATGATTTCAGTCACTTCGCCACGCTGGCGCACCACGCGCTGCGTCGGGTCGAAGGAAACGCGCTCGCCATCGTAGTCATACGACAGCACGGCATAGTCGTTCCAGCGCTGCAGAGTACCGTCGGCCAGCTGGGCCGAATCGAGCACCAGGATCGGCAGCGGCTTGACGTCGGTGCGCACGCGCTGCGGCAGCGGCTGCGGCAGCGGCATCAACTGCTGCAGGCCATGCGCCAGCAAGAGCTGGGACACGCGCATCTTATCGTTGGGCATCAGCAGCGGCGCCTGCGCCACCAGGGCTTGCAGCTCAGCCAGCGGGATGGTGGTGCCGCCCTGGTTCAGTTGCAATACCCCCGGTCGACAGGTTGTCGATGTACCACGGCGGTTCGGTCGGCAACATATAGTCGATCTGGTCCGCGCCGTGGTGCTTGACGCCTTCCTGCACATCGACTTGCCAGCCGAGGCGCAAGCCCTTGCCCTCTTCGCGCCAGGCCAGGCTGGCATCGCGCATCTGGCCCGCCTTCATCGGGTAGACCAGGCCATTGCCGACGTCGGACCAGGAATTCGCCCACAGCAGCTTGTCGTGCTCGGACAGCATTTGCAACAGGGCCGCGCCGATCTTGCCGCGCGGCTCGGTTGCACTGCCGGTCTGCGAATTGGGGCCGCTGCGCATTGCCACGAAGAAGCGCACCAGGTCTTCATCGCCCGGCGCCAGGAATGCCGGTGGGGCGGACAGCAGGGAGAACACTTCGCTGACCGGCGTGGCCGCGGCCACGTCGCCGTTCGGCTTCAGGCGCGCCTTGTACAGGCAGAGCGCCACATGGCGCCCGCCGCTGGTCGGCGCCAGCACGTAAATCAGTTTGTAGTTGGTCTGTTTCGGGTCGATGTCGACCGGGGCCAGTTTTGGCTTCGGATGCGCGGCTGCATCCACCCGCTGCAACCACGTCGCCACAGCATAGGGCAGCTGGTTAGGCGGAGCGGCAGGTACAGGAGCAGATGAGGGGGCCGGTGCGACTGGAGTTTCGCGGGCTTCGTCGCGGGTAATATCCATTGGGCGCATTCTTTTAAATCAGCGGTTCAAAAACAGCAACATGCAATATTATCCGCCTTCCACGTTTTCGTGTTTGTGAAAATCCTAACTTAGTGCAACTACAAGTTAGACGGACAACATTAACTAATTAATAATAATCTATTCCGGCGCCCGTTGGCCATGCGGGCGTTGTATGATTTCGGCCTTCACCGTTTGGAAACACCGTCATGCTGCCTTCTATCGAACAACGCCTCGCCCTCGAACTGGCCGCCAAGCCGGTCCAGGTGGCCGCCGCCATCGCCCTGCTGGACGAAGGCGCCACCGTCCCGTTTATCGCCCGCTACCGCAAGGAAGCGACCGGCGGCCTGGACGACATCCAGCTGCGTTTGCTGGAAGAACGCCTGCGCTACCTGCGTGAGCTGGAAGAGCGCCGCGAAGCGATCGTCAATTCGATTACCGAGCAAGGCAAGATGACGCCGGAGCTGCTAGATGCGGTCATGCACGCAGAGGACAAGACCCGCCTCGAAGACCTTTACCTGCCTTACAAGCAAAAACGCCGCACCAAGGCCCAGATCGCCATCGAAGCCGGCCTGGCCCCGCTGGCAGACGCCCTGCTGGCCGACCCGACCCTGAACCCCGACGAGCAGGCCGCCGGCTATCTGCGCGAAGCCTTCGAAACCGCCGACGGCAAGAACCCGGGCGTGGCCGACGCCAAAGCCGCCCTGGACGGCGCCCGCCAGATCCTGATGGAACGCTTCGCGGAAGACGCCACCCTGCTGCAAGCGCTGCGCGAATATGTGCAAGATCATGGCGTAGTTGAATCCAAAGTTGTTGATGGAAAGCAAGAAGAAGGCGAAAAGTTCGCCGATTACTTCGATTATTCCGAGCCGCTGGCTGCCGTGCCGTCGCACCGAGCCCTGGCATTGCTGCGCGGACGCCGGGAAGGCATGCTCGACGTCACCCTGCGCCTCGATTCGGAAGAAGAAAAACCGAAGTGGGATGCCCCGCATAACCCATGCGAAAGCCGTATTTCGGCCCGCTTCGGCATCAAGCAAGCCGGCCGCCCGGCCGACAAATGGCTGGCCGACACCGTGCGCTGGACCTGGCGCGTGAAGTCGTTCATGCATCTGGAAACCGAACTGATGGGCGCGCTGCGCGAAAAAGCCGAGCTGGACGCCATCAACGTGTTCGCTACCAATTTGAAAGCCTTGCTGCTGGCGGCCCCGGCCGGCCCACGCGCCACCATGGGCCTGGACCCAGGCCTGCGCACCGGCGTGAAAGTTGCCGTGGTCGACGCCACCGGCAAGGTGGTGGAGACCGCCACCATTTATCCCCACCAGCCGCGCAACGACTGGCACGGAGCGCTGCACACCCTGTCGCAGCTGGCCGCCAAGCATGGCGTGCAACTGGTTTCGATCGGCAACGGCACCGCTTCGCGCGAAACCGACAAGCTGGCGCAGGACCTGATCAAGCAATGCCCTGAGCTGAAGCTGACCAAGATCGTGGTGTCGGAAGCCGGCGCCTCGGTGTACTCGGCCTCCGAATACGCATCGCGCGAATTGCCGGAGCTGGACGTGTCGCTGCGCGGCGCGGTCTCGATTGCACGCCGCCTGCAAGACCCGCTGGCGGAACTGGTAAAGATCGATCCGAAGTCGATCGGCGTCGGCCAGTACCAGCACGACGTATCGCAAACCCAGCTGGCGCGTTCGCTGGACGCGGTGGTTGAGGATTGCGTGAATGCGGTCGGGGTCGACGTGAATACCGCCTCGGCGCCGCTGCTGGCGCGCGTATCCGGCCTGAGCACCAGTGTAGCGCAGAGCATCGTGACTTACCGCGACATGAAGGGCGCTTTCGCCTCCCGTGCCGCGCTGAAGAACGTGCCGCGCCTGGGCGACAAGACCTTCGAGCAGGCGGCCGGCTTCCTGCGCGTGATGGGCGGCGAAAACCCGCTCGACGCGTCGGCAGTGCACCCTGAGTCCTACCCGCTGGTCGAGAAGATCCTGGCCGACATCCAGAAAGACGTGCGCGGCGTGATCGGCGAAAGCAAGCTGCTGAAGGGCCTGTCCCCAGCCAAGTACGCCGACGACAAGTTCGGCGTGCCGACCGTCACCGACATCATCAAGGAACTGGAAAAGCCGGGCCGCGACCCGCGTCCCGAGTTCACCACCGCCACCTTCAAGGACGGCGTGGAAGAAATCAGCGACCTGCGCGTGGACATGATCCTGGAAGGCGTGGTGACCAACGTGGCCGCCTTCGGCGCCTTCGTCGACATCGGCGTGCACCAGGACGGCCTGGTTCACATTTCCGCGCTGTCGAACACCTTCGTCAAAGATCCGCACACGGTGGTGAAAGCCGGCCAGGTAGTGAAAGTCAAAGTGCTGGAAGTGGACGTCAAGCGCAAGCGCATCGCATTGACCATGCGCCTGAGCGACAGCGCACCAGCCGCCGGAGCCCGCCCTGAGCAGCGCGGCGACCGCAACGACCGCCGCGCCATGGGCCAACAGCAAAAGCAACAATCGCGTGAAGCAGCCCAGCCAAGCTCGATGGCCGCCGCCTTCGCCAAGCTGCGCGGCTAAAAGACGGTGCCAAAGTCGGTGCCAGGTCTGTCATTCGGACAGACAGCGCTACCCTTTGATCTAGCTCAATACGCGAAAGACGGCTCAATTGCGTATTGAGGCATATCAAATGATGGCGCTAACTGTCCGAATGACAGACCTGGCACCGAATTGGGTCATGCGCCGTTTCGCGGTAAAATGGCAGGATTCCAATCCCTAGCAGTGAGAGTGCAATGAGCGACGTACAAACCTGGATCAAAGAAACCGTGAGCAACACCCCTGTCGTGCTGTTCATGAAGGGCACCGCCCAGTTCCCGCAGTGCGGCTTCTCCGGCCGTGCCATCCAGATCCTGAAAGCTTGCGGCGTTGAAAACATCGCCACCGTCAACGTATTGGACGATCCGGAAGTGCGTCAAGGCATCAAGGAATACTCGAACTGGCCAACCATCCCGCAACTGTATGTGCGCGGTGAATTTATCGGCGGCTCCGACATCATGTCCGAGATGTATGAATCCGGCGAACTGAAGACCCTGCTCGACAACAATGGCTGATCGCCCGCAGCGGCTGGTCATTGCCATCACCGGCGCCACCGGCGCCGTGTATGGGGTGCGGCTGCTGCAGCATTTGAATCAACTGGGCCGGTCGGATGGCCGCCCCGTCGAGACGCATCTGGTTATTTCCGACGCCGCAGTCCTCACTCTTCATCAGGAAACTGGCCTGCAGCGCAAGGAAGTCGAAGCGCTGGCCCATGTCGTCCACAAACAGAACAATATCGGCGCCTCCATCGCCAGCGGCTCGTTCCAGGCCGACGGCATGGTAATCGCTCCCTGTTCGATGAAAACCCTGGCCTCCGTCGCGCATGGCCTGTCAGACAACCTGATCGCCCGCGCCGCCGACGTGATGCTGAAGGAGCGCCGCCGCCTGATACTGATGGTGCGCGAGACGCCTTTCAACCTGGCGCACCTGCGCAATATGACTGCCGTAACCGAGATGGGCGGCATCATCTTCCGCCTTTGCCAAGCTTTTATCACCAGCCGCAATCCATCGACGAAATGGTGGACCACACCGTCGCCCGCGTGATCGACTTATTCGGCATATGTCACAATCTGGCCCCTCGCTGGAATGGCATGAATCCCTGAAAATATGCGCCTTTGCGGGCCAATGTATCAAGCTTGTTACAAGGTGGTATGGTCGTTTGTGACATGGAAGGACACCATGTCGCCAGTGCCAAAAACATCATTCTGACACTGCGGGGAGACGCGCCGGGAGCCGGCGCGCTAAGTGAAACTCGGAGCTCACTTTGAAAGCTATTTGCCCAGTTTTGAGCAGGGCAAATAGTGTCGTTCTGTTACTTTTGGTAGTTGACCCGCACCAGCATGCGAATAAATTCGCGCGCAATTTGCTTGTGGTGGTCGTCCAGCCGTTGCAAATCGGCGATCAATTTGACGTCCGCCGACTCGAAGCGGGCCAGGTGGCTTCCGTTGGTGTCGCCATTATGGTGCTCGATTTCGGCACCGCCAAAGCGCAGCCATTCAGCAGGAACGCCAAGCCACTGCGCAATCATGCGCAGCTTTTCCTGGGTCGGAATTGCCTCTCCAACCAGCCATTTTCGGGCTGCGTGGACCGTAATCGGCCTGCCCTCAAACCGGATGTTGAACTCCCTCGCCAGCCGGGTTGGGCTGTCCGGAGAATAGTGGGCATTTTTCAAAGCCTGCTGGAGACGCTGGCTAAAGCTTTCACGTTCATTTGAAGAATTCATAGTTGCACTATTTCATGTCACAACATGAATGTCAGTCTCTAGAACCATCAGACCAATTGTGACAATTGTAGATAACAACAATTAACAATTAGCGCTACAGACTGTCCGATTTCCTGCTCTGCTGGCCCGAATTTCTTTTGGCGGAAACGGGAAAAATCAGCAGAATCTACTTGTCAGGACGACAAGCAATCGGTTACAACTTTAGTCAATAAAGTTGATTTGCGACCACAAACCTAGGGGCGCTCTTCGGTGTCGACCGGTCGGCTGGTATTAAAGACCGCCGGTAACTTTTTGCGCCTTGATGAATTTTATGATGCCGTCATTCCCGGTATCCCGGCGCACGATACCATCCCGCCACAACTTGTGAAGGTGGGCCAGCGCCTCACCCAGCGCAAAGCTGAGCTGGTGGGCGTCCAGCGGACGACGGAACATGATTGGTACTATCTCGGCCGCCGAACGTGGCTGGCCGGTGCATGCGTCCAGCACTTCGGCCAGGCGCGCCTCGTGGTGCTCGCGCAGCTGCTTGAGCCGGGTGTGCAGGCCGCGGAATGGCCGGCCGTGCGAAGGCAGCACCAGCACGTCATCCGGCAGGCTGGCGAAACGCTGCAGGGAATCCAGGTATTGCTGCAGCGGATTGGCTTCCGGCTCGACAGCAAACACCGAGATATTGGTGGAGATGCGCGGCAACACCATGTCGCCGGCGATCAGCACATTGAGCTGTGCGCAGTACAGCGCGGCATGTTCGGGCGAGTGGCCAAACCCGGTGATCACGCGCCAGCTGCAGTCGCCGGCCGGGACTGCCTGGCCGTCCTGCAGGCGGACATAGGACGCCGGCACCGAGGGCACCAGCGAAGGGTAGTAGCTCTTACGCGAACGCATCTTTTCCAGCATCCCGGGATCGGCCAGGCCATGCCGCTCGAAATGGGGCACGGCCGACGGGCCATCGACGCCGGGCAGGCCGGCCGACATCATGCGCGCGAACGCGTACTCGCCGGTCGTCATCCAGAGCGCGATGCCGAAGCGCTGGCACAGCCAATCGGCCAGCCCGACGTGATCCGGATGACAGTGAGTGGCCACTACTCGCGTCAACGGCCGGCCGGCAAGCGGTCCGGCGAGCACGTCGTTCCAGGCCTGCTTGCTGGCCTCCAGCGCCACGCCGCAATCGACCGCGCTCCAGCCGTCCGCTTCGCGCAGCAGCCACAGGTTGATGTGGTCAAGCGCGAACGGCAACGGCAAGCGCATCCACGCCACCCCGGGCGCGACCTCGAGCACCGCGCCGCTGGCCGGCACGCTGTCGCCAAATGGGTAGTCAAGCTGGGATTCAAGCGGATTCATGGCGTACAATAGATTGACGTTACGTAAACGGAAGATCCATTGTAAGCCATGCCGACATACACCATTACCGAACTGGCGCGCGAGTTCGACATCACCCCGCGCGCCATCCGTTTCTATGAGGACCAGGGCCTCCTGGCGCCGTCGCGCGAAGGCGCCGGCGGACGCAACCGCGTGTACACGCCGCGCGACCGCACCCGCCTGAAGCTGACCCTGCGCGGTAAGCGCATCGGATTGTCGCTGAGCGAGATCAAGAGCCTGGTCGACATGTACGAGTCGCCAAAAGACACCGAAGCCCAGATGAACCGCTTCCTGGGCGTGCTGTCGCAGCACCGCGAGACGCTGGAACAACAACGCGAAGACATTGAAATGTCGCTGCAAGAGATCGCCACCCACGAGGAAGAGTGCCGGCGCCTGCTGGCTGCACTTGCCGAGAAGCAAGCCACGGCTGGTTGACGCACATTTGGTTGACGTTTACGTTAACGTAACTCAGGCGTATCATTTGCGTTTGAATACCCAACACCAATAGAGGAAGACATGCTCCATCTCCCAGGCCTGACCTTTGATCACGGCGAAGACATCGCCGCCCTGCGTGAAGCGGTACAGCAGTTCGCCGCCGCCGAAATCGCCCCGCGCGCCGCCGAAATCGACCGCAGCGACCAGTTCCCGATGGACCTGTGGCGCAAGATGGGTGAACTGGGCTTGCTGGGCATCACTGTCTCCGAAGAATACGGCGGCGCCAATATGGGCTACCTGGCCCACATCGTCGCGATGGAGGAAATTTCCCGCGCTTCCGCCTCGGTCGGCCTGTCCTACGGCGCGCACTCCAACCTGTGCGTCAACCAGATCAAGCGCAACGGCACCGAAGAACAGAAGAAAAAATACCTGCCGAAGCTGATCTCCGGCGAGCACGTCGGTGCGCTGGCCATGTCCGAGCCGAACGCCGGTTCCGACGTGGTGTCGATGAAGCTGCGCGCCGACTTCAAGGGCGACCGCTGGGTGCTGAACGGCACCAAGATGTGGATCACCAACGGCCCGGACGCCGACACCCTGGTGGTGTACGCCAAGAACGACATCGAAGCCGGCCCGCGCGGGCATGACCGCCTTCCTGATCGAGAAGGGCTTCAAGGGCTTCTCCGTCGCGCAGAAGCTGGACAAGCTGGGCATGCGCGGCTCCCATACCGGCGAGCTGGTATTCGAAGACTGCGAAGTGCCGGCCGAGAACGTGCTGGGCGGCCTGGGCAAGGGCGTCAACGTGCTGATGTCCGGCCTGGACTTCGAACGTACCGTGCTGTCCGGCGGACCGCTGGGCATCATGTCGGCCTGCATGGATGCCGTGGTCCCTTACGTCCACGACCGCAAGCAGTTCGGCCAGCCGATCGGCGAATTCCAGCTGATGCAGGGCAAGCTGGCGGATATGTACTCCACCATGATGGCTTGCCGCGCCTACGTCTACGCCGTGGGCCAGGCTTGCGACCGCGCCACCTCGCCCGAGCAAGTGCGCGCACTGCGCAAGGACGCGGCCGGCGCCATCCTGTACTCGGCCGAGAAGGCCACCTGGATGGCTGGCGAAGCGATCCAGGCCCTGGGCGGCAATGGCTACATCAACGAGTATTCGGTCGGCCGCCTGTGGCGCGACGCCAAGCTGTATGAAATCGGCGCCGGCACCAGCGAAATCCGCCGCATGCTGATTGGCCGCGAACTGTTCGCTGAAACCAAGTAAGCGGACATCGCCGCAAGGCCGCCATGATCCACGCCGCCTTCCCCAAGCTGCTGTCGTCGCAAATCGCGTTCGACATCGCGCGCACCATCCGCGAGGGGTTCGACAAGCACTACCGCCTGTTCCGGCAGGCGGCGCAGGCGGCCAAGCGGCATTTCGAGCTAGGCGACTGGGCGGTGGCCCAGCTCGCGGCGCGCGAACGGATCGACTTTTACGACAAGCGCGTGCTGGAATGCGTGCAGATGCTGGAGGACGAGTACGATCCGTCCGAGCTGACCGATGAAGTGTGGCGCGAACTCAAGCTGCACTACATCGGCATGCTGTCCGGCCACAAGCAGCCGGAGCTGGCGGAGACCTTCTTCAACTCGGTGTGCTGCAATATCCTGCACCGCTCCTACTTCCACAACGAGTTCATTTTCGTGCGCCCGGGTGGTGTCGACCGAGTACATCGACACGGAAGAAGTTGCACCGACCTACCGCGTGTACTATCCGGGCCAGGATGGCCTGACCTTCACGCTCAAGCGCATCGTCACCAACTTCCAGCTCAACACCCCGTTCGCCAACCTGTCGCGCGACGTGGCGCTGGTGGAAGAGCGGCTGTCCGACCTGTTCGGCGAGCTGGAACCGACATGCGCAGATCCAGATCCTGTCCAGCCTGTTCTTCCGCAACAAGGGCGCCTACATCGTGGGCCGCGCCATCAACGGCAGCCGCGAGTTGCCTTTCGTGGTGCCCATTCTTCACAATAAGAACAGGCAACTGGTGCTGGACGCGGTGCTGACGGAGCAGCAGGATATCGTGCTGCTGTTCTCGTTCACGCGCGCCTACTTCCTGGTCGACATGGAAGTGCCGTCGGCCTATGTGCAGTTCCTGCGCAACCTGCTGCCGCTCAAGCCGCGCAGCGAGATCTACACCATCCTCGGCCTGCAGAAGCAGGGCAAGAATGCCTTCTACCGCGACTACCTGCAACACCTGAAGCATTCGTCCGACCTGTTCGAAATTGCGCCCGGCATCCGCGGCCTGGTGATGCTGGTGTTCGCGCTGCCGTCCTTCCCGTATGTGTTCAAGGTGATCAAGGATTTTTATCCGGCGCCGAAGGAAACCACGCGCGAGCAGATCAAGGGCAAGTACCTGCTGGTGAAGCACCACGACCGTGTCGGCCGCATGGCCGACACGCTGGAATACTCCAACGTCGCCTTCCCGCGCAACCGCTTCAGCGAAGAGCTGGTGATGGAGCTGAAACACTTCGCGCCATCGCTGATCGAAGAAGAAGGCGACCAGCTGGTGATCAAGCACCTGTACATCGAACGCCGCATGGTGCCGCTGAATATGTTCCTGTCGCACGCCGATGAAGTGGGCGATGATGCGGCGATGGAACACGGCATCATCGAATACGGCAACGCCATCAAGGACCTGGTGGCCGCCAATATCTTCCCGGGCGACATGCTGTACAAGAACTTCGGCGTCACCCGTCACAAGCGTGTCGTTTTCTACGACTACGATGAAATTGAATATCTCACGGACTGCAACTTCCGTGTGATTCCGGCACCGCGCAACGAGGAGGACGAAATGTCCGCCGAGCCGTGGTACCCGATCGGAAAGCACGACGTGTTTCCCGAGCAGTTCGACAAGTTCCTGCTCGGGAACGCGAAAATCCGAAAATACTTTATGAAGCACCACGCCGACCTGCTCTCGCCTCACTGGTGGGCAAAGAAAAAAGAGCTGATCGCCAGTGGCGTCATTGAGGACGTGTTCCCGTATCCCCAGCACGTCCGTTTCCGCAACCGCGATTCGCTGCCAGAGGCAGCGAAGCATGCAGCACCTTCCCTTTTGGAGACCTTTGAAAATGAATGACCCTATCGTAATCGTCGGCGCAGCCCGTACCCCAATGGGTGCCTTCCAGAGCGACTTCGCCAGCCTCAGCGCCAATGACCTGGGCGCCGTGGCCATCAAGGCCGCCGTCGAACGCGCAGGCATCAAGCCGGAAGCCGTCGAACACGTCTACTTCGGCAACTGCCTGATGGCAGGCCAGGGCCAGGCTCCTGCACGCCAGGCTTCCATCAAGGCCGGCCTGCCGGTTTCCGCCGGCGCCGTGACCCTGTCCAAGATGTGCGGCTCCGCCATGCAGGCAGCGATCTTCGCCTACGACGCCATCGCCGCCGGTTCGGCTGAAGTGATCGTGGCCGGCGGCATGGAATCCATGACCAACGCGCCTTACCTGATTCCCAAGGCACGCGGCGGCTACCGCATCGGCCACGGCATGATGTTCGACCACATGATGTACGACGGCCTGGAAGACGCTTACACGCGCGACGCCAAGACCGGCCAGGGCCGCTCCATGGGCACCTTCGCCGAACAGTGCTCGGCCGCCTACAAGTTCACCCGCGAAGCGCAGGACAATTTCGCCATCGAATCCGTCAAGCGCGCACAGGCGGCCCAGGCTTCCGGCGCCTTCAACTGGGAAATCACGCCAGTGACCGTGTCCGGCCGCGCCGGCGACGTGGTGATCGACAAGGATGAAGGCCCGCTGAAGGCCAAGATCGACAAGATCCCGGCGCTGAAGCCAGCCTTCGCCAAAGACGGCACCATCACCGCCGCATCGTCCTCCTCGATCAACGACGGCGCCGCCGCCCTGGTCATGATGCGCGAATCCACCGCCAGGAAGCTGGGCGCCAACGTGATCGCCAAGATCACCGGCCACGCGACCAACTCCCTGGTGCCGGAACAGTTCACCACCGCTCCGGTAGGCGCGATCCAGAAGCTGCTGGCCAAGACCGGCTGGAAAGTCAGCGACGTTGACCTGTTCGAGATCAACGAAGCCTTCGCCGCCGTACCGATGGCAGCGATGCACGACCTGGACATTCCGCACAGCAAGGTGAACGTGCACGGCGGCGCATGCGCCCTGGGCCACCCGATCGGCGCCACCGGCGCGCGCATTATCACCACCCTGATCGGCGCATTGAAAGCCAAGGGCGGCAAGAAGGGCGTGGCGGCACTGTGCATCGGCGGCGGCGAAGCCACCGCCATGGGCATCGAGCTGGTATAAGCAGGATGGCGCTGGCACTGGTTATCGGCGCCTCGCGCGGCATCGGCCTGGAACTGGTTCGCCAGTACCTGGCCGATGGCTGGCGCGTGATCGCCACGGCGCGCAGTAAGGAAGATGTCGCCATGCTGGCCGAAATGGGTGCCGAAGCCCATAAGCTGGATGTAACGAACGTGGAAGCCGTGGCCGGCATGGGCTGGAAACTCGATGGCGAAGAGCTGGATGTCGCCATCCTGAATGCCGGCGTGTATGGCCCGCGCACCGACGGCTTCCCGATGCAGACGGATTTTGACGCCGTCATGCACATCAACGTGCTGGGCGCGATGCGGCTGCTGCCGATCATCGCGCCGCTGGTATGCGCCGCGCGCGGCAAGCTGGCTGTGATGTCGTCGCGCATGGGTTCCCTCAGCGAACGCCAGGGTTCCTCCGGCTCGCTGTACCGCGCCAGCAAGGCGGCATTGAACTCCGTGCTGGTCGACACCGCCCACCAGTTCGGCCCGCAAGGCGCCACCTGCGTGGCCCTGCACCCGGGCTGGGTGCGCACCGAGATGGGCGGCGCCGGCGCCGCGCTGTCGGTGGAAGAAAGCGTGCGCGGACTGCGCAAGGTGCTGGCCGAACTGCCAGCGTCCGAACAAGCCGTCTACCGAGACTACGACGGTTCAACCATTGGCTGGTAAAACTAGAACATGATCCTCAACGAACAACACGAAATGATCCGCGACGCGCTGCGCGCGTTTTCGCAGGAGCGCCTGGCGCCCAACGCAGCGCGCTGGGACAAGGAGCAGCACTTCCCGAAAGAAGAGCTGAAAGAGCTGGCGGCACTGGGCGCCTTCGGCGTCGCCGTGCCGGAAGAACTGGGCGGCGCAGGCCTCGATTACGTGTCGCTGGCGTTGGTGCTGGAAGAAATCGCGGCCGGCGATGGCGGCACCTCCACCGTGATCTCCGTGAACAACTGCCCGGTGTGCAGCATCGGCATGATGTACGCCAACGAACAGCAAAAGCAGCAGTGGCTGCGCCCCCTGGCGCAAGGCGAGATGCTGGGCGCCTTCGCCCTGACCGAACCGCACACCGGCAGCGATGCCGCCGCCCTGCGCACCAGCGCCGTCCGCGACGGCGATGACTTCATCATCAACGGCACCAAGCAGTTCATCACCTCCGGCAAACATGCCGACGTGGCAATCGTGTTTGCGGTGACCGACAAGGCCGCCGGCAAGAAGGGCATCAGCGCGTTCTGGGTGCCGACCAATACGCAGGGCTACATCGTGGCCGGCATCGAGCACAAGATGGGCCAGCACTCGTCGGACACCGCACAGATCCTGTTCGAGAATTGCCGCGTGCCGGCCGCCAACATGATCGGCGAAGCGGGCCAGGGCTACAAGATCGCCCTGTCCGGCCTGGAAGGCGGCCGTATCGGCATCGCCTCGCAATCGGTTGGCATGGCGCGCTCCGCGTTTGAAGCGGCGCTGAAATACGCGCGTGAACGCGAATCGTTCGGCAAGCCGATTTTCGAGCACCAGTCGGTACAGTTCAAGCTGTCGGAAATGGCGATGCAACTGGAAGCCGCACGCCAGCTGATCTGGCACGCCGCCGCGCTGAAGGACGCCGGCCAGCCATGCCTGAAAGAGGCAGCGATGGCCAAGCTGTTCGCCTCCGAAATGGCGGAACGCGTCTGCTCCGACGCAATCCAGATCCACGGCGGCTACGGCTACACCGCGGACTTCCCGGTGGAACGCATCTACCGCGACGTGCGCGTGTGCCAGATCTACGAAGGCACCAGCGACATCCAGAAGCTGCTGATCGCCCGCGCACTGTGATGGCGGCGGGAGCTACGGCTCCCGTTTTGGCGATTGTTGCGGCTGCGCTGAACAATCGCCGAGACGATCCAGGCTCTCTTGCGCCTTCGCCATGCCATTCTGGATTGCCATCGCGAACCAATATTTCGCTTCGGTGCACTTGCCCGGCCTCGACGTGCCTAGCGTGCGAACACCCAGGTTATATTGGGTCTGTACATGACCATTTAACGCCGCCTTCCTGAACCAATAATAGGCGGCATCACGATCCCTGGTTGTGAAATCATAAAAAAATCCCAGCCTGGCCGCTGCCTCATTGTCACCGGTATTGGCTTTTCTGATTAGTTCATCCCGTTGCGACTCAGTCAGTTCGAAGGTGGAATTGGCAGAAATCGGTTCCCCTTGTTTGTGCCGGCTCTCCTTGGCGGCTACGTCCGGAGCAAACAAGCTCACTGCGGACAGCACTGCGATCATTGGCGTCAGTTTCACCAGGCAGGACCTCAACGATAATAAAAATGCAGCTATTATCGGAGATCCAGCGGGCGCACAGGCGCTTGTCCGGCAATTTCGTCTGTTTGTAACAGTTTGTCGGATTTCAAGTGCATATATGCCATGTGCTTGTAGCTCTTATAAAATGTCCGCCACAAGGAGAAAGACATGGTTCAAGTGATGTTGGTGGAAGACGATGAGCGCCTGGCCGAACTGGTCACGGAGTACCTGGCGGGCTACGAGTTCAAGGTCGACGTGGTGCCACGCGGCGATGAGGCGCTGTCGCGCTTCAAGGCGTCCAGCCCCGACGTCGTGGTGCTGGACCTGATGTTGCCCGGCATGGATGGCATGAAGGTCAGCCAGCAGATCCGCGAAGTCAGCGACGTGCCGATCCTGATCATGACCGCCCGCGAGGACTCCTACGACGAGGTGTCGCTGCTGGAACAGGGCGCCGATGATTTCATCAACAAGCCGGTCCAGCCGCGCGTGCTGCTGGCACGCCTGCGCGCGCTGCTGCGCCGCCGCCAGGGCAAGCCGGAGGTGGACCATCTGAGCTTCGGCCAGTTGAGCATTGCCACCAGCGACCGTTCAGTCACCTGGCGTGGCCAGCCTTGCCCCCTGTCGAATACCGAGTACAAGCTGCTGCTGGTATTGGCGGAATCGGCCGGCACTGTGCTGTCGCGCGATGCGCTGCTGAAAACCATGCGCGGCATCGAGTTCGATGGGCTGGACCGCTCGATCGATAATTCGATTTCGAAGCTGCGCCGCAAGTTCGACGATACCGATGGCGAGAAGATCAAGACCGTCTGGGGCGAGGGCTATTTGTTCTCGCCTTCGGCCTGGAATTAAGACCGTCTATTCAAACAGCGGGGCGATCGCCAGCGGCGTATTCTGGCTGACGACCTGGCCCTGCGCAGACCAGTCGGCGAAGCGGTACGTGGCGGTGCGGTACGTGCCAAGCGTTTCGCCGTCGAAGGCGGGTCCATCCACCACCGGCAGTGGCGCTTCGCGCAGCCCATATTTCGCCTGCACCAGCGCATCGGCGCGATTCCCGAACACAAAGCGCACACCGGCGCACTTCCTGGAACCGTAGGAAGAATCGATGTAGCGCTGGTAGGCCAGCGCCTGTTCGCATGCTGCCTGCAGGTCGGCCGATTCGTAGATGCCGTCGTTGCGCGCAATGATCGACACGCGCGGGGCAAAGCGGTAGCCGGCCATGCGGCGGTTCAGCGCCAGCACGGCGTTATCGTCATAGGCCGCCTTCAGCAGCGGGAACACGGCGCGGCCGGTCGCATCCAGCGGCAGGTTAAGCTGGGTATTCTTGCCGGTCAAGGTCAAGTACAGCCCTTCCAGCGTGGCCGACGGATCGCGCGGCCGGACTTCATAATGGATCTGCAGGAAATTCTTCGGTTTGCCGTATTTGGCAAACACCACCATCTGCTTGTAGGCGTCGCGATAGCTGACCCACTCCTCCTGCGCCTGGGCGGCACAGCTCACCACCGCCAGGCATATAGCCGGCAGCGTGGTGCGGAGCAGGGTCAGGGTCTTCATCAGAATCGGTAAGCCAGGGCAGTTGAAACGGAATAGTTGGTAGCCCGCTCGACCAGCGGACTGTCCTTTGCGTCGCCGACCAGGCGGTTGACGGTGGCGCCGGATGTCAGCATCCAGCTTGGGCTCAACGCCCAGTTCCAGCGCACGCCGGCACGCACGTCCTGAACGCCGGCGCCGGGACGGTAGGAGCCCTTCGCGCCGGAGCGCTCGGCTTCTTCCTCGGTCACGCCGAACCAGGTCTCGTTGTAGGCGCGGTTGACCACGGATACCCCGGCCGACAGCACGAAGGTATGGTGCGGAACCACGTCTTCCATCATGTACTGCAAGGCGGTATGCAGGCGCGCGCCATTGCGGTCCCTGCCGCTGCCATACGTCAGGGTATTGGTCAGGCGCAGCTTGGGCGACAGGTAATAGTTGAAGAAGCCGCCCGCCAGGACGCGGCGCTTGACCGTATCCATATTGCGCAGCCGGTTGGCGTCGATTTCCTCGCTTTCATTGAACTCGCCAGGGCGAAAGCTGGTGTGGGCCATGCGTGCGCCGGAACCCTCGGACACGCCGCTGAAGCTGAAGGAGACGCCATCCTGGTCGCGGCGCGGCGACAGCGCCAGCATCGGGCCGAATTCCATCGATGGCGACTGCGACAGGTGCCAACCGAGGGCGGTGCCGGATACAAAAACGCCGTTGCTCCACTGGACCTGCAGTACCGGCATGGCCAGGGTGCGCTGATCGCGCGAACCGTCGTAACGGGGAACGGACTGGGCGCCAATACCAATATACATATCCCGGCTGCCGTCGGGCATCGGGTTGGTGGCCGGCGTCTGCGCAGCGACGCTGCTGCAGATGCCGGCAATGGCGAGGAACAGATACTGTCGCATATCAAAGGTGTACGGTTGGGAATGGCGGACATTGTAATTGCAATACCCTCCCAGGCCGCGAAAACGCTCAGCTCCCTATCTCAAATTCGTTGCGAATTCACCCAAGCGGTAGCGTAATCATATAAAAAGAGGCCGCCGAAAACCGCCCTGAGCTGTACGCTTTTTGTCGGAAATTTGTACGTCCGGTTCGCCGCCGGCCCTTGTTTCTTATACAATGCGCCTTGATGAATCGCCTGTTCTTCCGTTTTTTCATACTGGTGATGCTGTCCATCAGTGCGGCGGCATTCATCGTCTATTTCACGATCAACCGCCTGTTTGGCGACCCCCTCGACTCGATTGCGCGGCGCCAGGCCGCGGCCCAGATCTTCCTCCTCGAGCAGTACATCGACCAGGCGCCGGCCGACCAGTGGCTGGACCGCCTGAACAAGGTGCGCGAGGTTTCCGGCGTGCGCTTCGAACTGGTGCCGCTGGGCGACATGCGACGCCAGCTGTCCGGCATCGACGCGGCAGGCTTCGAGCGCGGCGACGTGGTGCTGGATATCAGGCGCAAGGCGTTCTACCGGCGCGTAGACCTGGTGGGCGAGCGCTATATCGGCAGCAACGAGGAGGCGCTGGTGGCGCAGGACCTGCCGATCGATATCGGTTTTGCGCTGTCGATGGAGGCGGTGCGCTACCTGATCGTGGCCCTGGTGCTGCTGATTCCGATTGCGGCATGGTCACGGGCCCACTGGCAGGGGCTGCAGCAGCTGTCCGACGTGGCGGACCGCTTCGGCGGCGGCGAACTGGGAGCGCGGGCGCATATGGAGCCCAAGGACAGCATTTACCCGCTGGCGGAGCGCATCAACCACATGGCCGACCGCATCGAACGCCTGCTCGATTCGCAGCGCAACCTGCTGCACTCGGTGGGGCACGAAATCCGCACCCCGATCGCACGGCTGGAATTTGCGCTGGAGCTGCTGCGCGATGCGGCGGAAAACCCGGCGCTGGACAAACGCATCAACGCCATGGAAGGCGACCTGCGTGAGCTGAAAGAACTGGTCAACGAGCTGCTTGGCATGACCCGCCTGGATGCCGATCCGCACCTCGAGCGGCGTTCGTTCGATCTGGGCTCGGCCCTGGCCCATTGCCGCGAGACCCTGCCGCCGTCCGAAGGCATGCTGCTGGAAATGGAGCTGGGCACCACCCTCGGCCAGTTCAGCGGCGACCAGCGCTTGCTGGAACGGGCCGTCGGCAACCTGCTGCGCAATGCGCTCAAATACGGCGCACGTTCGGTACGCCTGGGCGCGGCGCGCACCGGCAGCGTGGTGCAGGTGGTGGTCGAGGATGATGGTCCCGGCATCCCGCACGCCGAGCGCGAACGCATCTTCGAACCCTTCTACCGGCTGGACCGCAGCCGCGACCGCAATACCGGCGGCTTTGGTTTAGGGCTATCAATCGCGCGCAAAGCGGTACAACTGCACGGCGGCACCCTGGTGGCTGGCAGCTCCGCGCTGGGCGGGGCGCGCTTCACGATTACCCTGCCCGCCTAACAGGCAGTCTTGGTCTGCAGGCGGTGCGGCGCCTTGTTCTGCTCTCCGCGGCCGACCCGTTCGAACTCCGAAATGACCTGTGCGCCGAACAGCAGCAGGGTGGCGCCGATCTCCAGGCTGAACATGACGACGATGGCGGTGGTCATCGAGCCGTACACCAGGTTCACCTGCGACAGGGTGGTGAAGTACCAGACCAGCACATGGCGCGCGATTTCCCACAGCGCGGTGGCGGTGGCGCCGCCGACCAGGGCATGCGAAAGGGACAGGCGGCCAACCGGCATCACCAGGTAGATGGAGCTCAGCATGAGCACTTCGCCGGACAGGCCCAGCATATACAGCAGCACGCCGGACAAGCCATGCAGCGACCATTCATAGCCGAACAGGTGCACGCTTTCCTCGCCGATCACTTGCAGGCTGCCGGCGACGAGGGTCATCACCAGGGCGCCGATGCCCAGGAACAGGATATAGCAATAAGGCAGGACGGCCGAGACCAGGTAATGGCGGCGGCGCACCTTGGCGCGATGCAGGAAGATGAAGCACATGGCGTTTTCCAGCACCGAGAAGGCCAGGGAGCTGAAGAACAGCATCGCCAGCACCAGCGCCCAGCCCACCAGTTCGCGGTGGTCGAGGAAATGGCCGACCTCGGCCACCACCGCCTGCGCCTGGCCGGGAATCAGCCATTCGAGGTAGCGGCCGATAATCTGCAGCAGTTCCTGCTGCGGAATGATGTGGGAAAGCGCCACCACCACCAGCATCAGCAGGGGGACGATGGACAGCAGCGAGTAATAGGCCACGGCGCCGGCCAGCAGCAGCCCCTGGTTGGCCCTAAAACCCTTCAGGCACTGGAGGGCGAAGTCCAGGGGATGCGCCAGCACAAAAGCCACCGCCCTGTGCTTGAGTATTCGCATCGCCCCATTCTACGCCGAAGTCGAAATGTCCACTTTCGTTCCTGCCGGGTCGCCGTACCGCCCCAAAGTGGACATTTGTCGCTGCACTAGGAGACTGCGGGTTCGAGCAGGGTGAGGGTCTGGCGTTCGGTGTCGAGGCGGGCGCGGATGCCCATCGGGAGCGTGAACTGATGGCGGATGTGGCCGAAGCTGTAACCGGTGACGGCAGGTACTTTTAAGGGCTTGAGGTGCTGGTCGGTAGTTTCGTCCAGCGTCAGGGAAATGTCGCTGTCCTGCGGGCCGCAGTTTTCGCAGATGCCGAGCATGACGCCGGCGGCCCGGTCGAATTTCTGGTTGAGGTGGAGCTGCATCAGCATGCGGTCGATCCGATACGGCGCTTCATTCACCTCTTCCAGGAACAGGATGCCGCCCTTGTAATTGCTGGCGTACTCGGTGCCGGCCAGGGCGCTGACCAGGCACAGGTTGCCGCCAGTCAGCGGTCCTTCGCACACGCCCGGCACCACCGTGCGCAGCGCGTAGTGCGGCTCTTCTTCTGCCTTGCGGCTGTTTTCCAGCGCCATCGGGATCGTGTATTGCTCTTGCGGGTGCATCAGCACGTTCGACAGCTGGGTCACCGTATAGTCGGAGAAGGTGGAGGACGCTACCGGGCCGTGGAACGTCACCAGTCCCACCTTGTTCTGGATCGCCAGGTGCAGCGCGGTAATGTCGGAGTAGCCGATCAGGATCTTGGGATTGCGGCGGATCAGCTCGTAGTCGAGCTGCGCCAACAGCTGGATGCAGCCGGAGCCGCCGCGAATCGCCCAGATCGCCGCGACGTCGGGATCGGCAAACATGGCGTGCAGGTCTTCCAGCCGCTGCTGGGGCAATCCTCCGTAGTTGCCGTACACCGCTTCCAGGTTGCGGCCCAGCTTGACGTGCAAACCCAGCGATTCGATGTTCTTGATGGCCTTGGCAATCGCCGGGGCATCGGTATGGCCGCCAGGGGCGATCAGTCCCACGGTATCGCCCGCTTTCAGGCGTGGTGGCTTGACCAGGGCGGTTTTCTTCATGGTTGGCTTTCCGGAAACAGGACGGCCGCCGGCCGCTGCCGACACCCGAGGGAGCGCGGCAGCGGCCAGGGCGGCCGCCACGATTCGGCCAAAACTGCGCCGGGTAATCACATCAGTAGAACTTGTATTTCAAGTTCAGTGCGAAGGAGCGTCCGCGGCCGTCGGCCACGCGCGGGTCCCAGCCAGCGCCCACCACTTCGTCCACATTGTGGGCGGTGAACGGTGGATCGGTATCGAACAGGTTCTGGATGCCGGCCGTGATCGTCGTGTTCTTGAAGCCCGTGTAGGTGCCCGAGATGCCGAAGATGCTGTAGTGCTTGATCGTCGGGTCGAAGCCGGCCGGCGGCGTGCCCTTGCCGCGGTTCGGCACCTGGTCGGCGTAATGCGAAGCGAATCTGTTGTTGAACAGTACACTCCAGTCGCCGCGCGACACCGTCAGGCCGGCATTGTGCTTCCAGCGCAGGTAAACGTCGCGGGTGGCGAACTGCCCCACTTGCTCGACGAACGGCTGGCCTTCGAACTCGGCGAACTTGAAGGACTGCATCCAGGTGCCATCCAGGGTGGCGCTGGTCTTGTAGCCGCCGAACTTGGCGTCGTAACGCAGGCCGATGTCGAGGCCGCGGGTTTTCAGGCCGGCGGCGTTGATCCAGCCCGCTTCCACGTGGTCGATCACGCCGGTCTGCGGATTGCGGATGATGTAGTCGTTCAGGTATTGCCAGTTCCTCAGCACCACCAGCGGCGTGCGGTTCAGGATGCGGTCCGTGACATTGATGGCCCAGTAGTCCAGCGAGGCGGTAAAGCCGGTGAACGGTGCCACCACCATGCCAAGCGTGCCTTGCTTCGAGGTTTCAGGTTTCAGGCTCGGATTGCCGCCGGAGAAGTAGTTCAGGCGCGGAATCGCGCAAAAGGCCGGGTCGCCTGGATGCTTGGCACAGCCTTCCTGGTCGATAGCGCCGTTTGGCAGTTCGCCCAGCAGGCGGCCCGAGTAAAGCTGGGTGAAGCTGGGGGCCAGGAAGCCTTCCGAGGCCGAGCCGCGGAACATCAGGCTCGGCGACGGCTGCCAGCGGAACGATACTTTCGGGTTGGTGGTCGAGCCGAACACCGAATAATGGTCGCGGCGCACCGCCAGTTGCACTTCCAGGTCCTTGATGACCGGGATAATCATCTCGGCGTACACGGCCTTCACGTTGCGGCTGACCCGGTCCTGGTTGGCATTGCCCGGCGCCAGCAGCAGCTTGCCCGCATCCACATCCTGGGCAAACTCATAGCTTTCCTTGCGCAAGTCGAGGCCGGCCGCCATCAATACCGCCCCTGCGGGAAGCTGGAAGACTTCGCCCGAGATCGAGCCGTCGAGCTGGGTCATGGTGGTCTTGCCGTGCTGCAGGCGGCCACGGAATTTGGTCGATTCGACCAGGCTCATGGCCTCGTCGGTCTGGCTTTGGCCCGGCAACAGCCATGGGTTGATCTTGCCGCTGCCAAGGGCGGAGTAAATCTGGCTGGTCCAGCCGTAACCGTCGATCAGGTCGGTCTTGGTGGTGCTCTGGGCGCGCGACAGGCCGATTTTGTAGTCGTATTTCCCGGCCAGCATGCCTTCCAGCCCGATCAGGCCGCGCAGGTTCTCGGTCACGTTGTCCTGGGTGCGGTTGCCCCATGGCGTCGAGCGCCATTTATACGCGATCGGCTTGGTCTTGTCGTATGCCGGGATGAACTGCGTCAGGTCGAGGTAATACGGGCCATTGGCCGGGTAGGCGCCACCGTTAGCCAGGCTGGCCGAGATCTGCACCGGGGTCAGTTCGGCAGTCGCCTTGGTGCGCGAGCCCAACAGCTCGGCGAACAGCTTGTGCTCAGGGCTCAGCTGGAAAGTCGCGCGCGATACGGCATTGGTGCGTTCGACCGGGAAGCTGATGACGTAATCCGCGCCGTAGTCGTAGGTGCAGGAGTAGCGGGTGTTGGCCGGGGCGGTCACGTCTCGCCACAGGTCGGTCTGGTACTGCGACATGCCGGCAATGCTGTCGCACTTGCCCTGGAAGCTCAGCGGGCTGGCTTGCAGGTAGGTGGTGTTGTCGCCCGGGACCTTGAAGCCACTACCCAGGGCCGTGCCGGCCCCACTCAGGACGTTAGCATACGGCGTGCCGGTGGTGTCCGGCGACAGGCCGCGTTGCGGCTGGTAGCCGTTGACGAAATCGCGCTGCCTGGAAGACAGCTTGTCGTCCACGTCGTGCGTCACGCTGGCCATCACGTTCCAGCCTTGTTCGGCGAGATTGCCGACACCGCCCAGCAAGGAGTAGCGGCGCTGCATGCCGCCGCCGGCTTCGGTGGCGTTGTAGCTCACGCTGGCTTCAATGCCGGTGTAATCCGTCCTCAGGATGAAATTGACCACGCCGCCAATTGCATCGGTACCATAGATTGCGGAAGCGCCGTCCTTCAGGATTTCCACGCGCTGGATCGCGCCCAGCGGGATCGAGTTCAGGTCGACCGCCTTGCCGGAGGCGCCGTGATTGCCGACGCGACGGCCGTTCAGCAGCACCAGGGTGGCGTTCGGGCCCAGGCCGCGCAGGGAAGCGAAGGAGGCGCCGCCGGAAACCCGGTCGGCATCGGCGCCGAACACGTTATTCCCGGAGGTCATATTGTCGGCGCCGGTGCCGTTCGAGGCAATGCTGCGCAGCAGGTCCTGGGTGTTGGTGATGCCGGCTTTCTGGATGGCGTCGAAGGTGATGACCTGGACTGGCAGGGCGCCTTCCGCCGCCACGCGCTTGATGCTGGAACCTGTGATTTCCACGCGCTGCATGGGCGGCGCGGCTTCCTGTGCCATTGCTGGACTGACTGCCCCGATCAGCGCAATGAGTTGCGCCAGCTTCTTAATCTTCACTAGCCTCTCCTGGTACAAGTGTGTGTTTCAGATTAGCGCTATGGAAATCTTGTCATCCAATGAAAATTACTACTGCATCCATAACTTAATGTAATGCGGGCGTCATAGTGCTTTTTGGTTCAAGGTCCAGATAGCGCCAATTGGTCAGTTCGACCGGGTGTCGGTTGTAGTTTTTAAGCCACGGTTGCTGGATATCGGCCGAAATCGGATGGATCAGCAATACCCAGGGGTTATACGCGTGGATCAGCTGGTTCAGCTCGCGGTACAGGGCGTTGCGCTCCGGCCCATCGCTGAGCTGGCGGGCATGTTCATAGCGGCTGTTGTAGTCGGGCAGGTTGAAACGGGCATAGTTGGCGCGGCCGCTGTTGGGACCGTACAGCAGCTGGAAGAAGTTGTCGCCGTCCGGAAAATCGGCAATCCAGTTGGTTTCGAACATCTGTACTTTGCCAAGGCGGCTGGCTTTGATGATCTCGGTCTTCTTGTCGGTCTTGAAGCTGACGCGGATGCCGAGCGCATTCAGGTTCTTGCGCCAAAGCTCGTCGCGCAGCCGGCCCACCATGGTCGGCTCGCTGTGCATCAGCAGCGCCAGTGGCTGGCCATTGGGCAGGGTGCGGAAGCCGTCCTTGCCACGCTTGTAGCCGAAACGGTCCAGCAGCGCCTTGGCCAGCTTGGGGTTGTAGCCGACCGGGCTGCGGTAGGCCGGGTCGTAGCCCAGCACGTTCGGCGGCAACGGGCTTTGGGCGGGAATGGCAAGGCCCTTCTTCAACAGGGCAATGTCCTCCGGGCCGTTATAACCCAGTGCTATGGCCCGGCGCAGTGCGACCTTCTCCTTGCTGTAGCCGCCGATGACCGGATCTTCCATATTCATCCACATGTAATAGGTCTGGAGCACGGGGAAGGGGGATAGCACCATGCCGCGTTTGGCGAGGTCCGATTTCAGCACCGGCTTGGCAGACGACGGCTCGAGCACCATGTCGCGCATCGATTCGGGCACCTGCTCGATGTAATCGAATTCGCCATTCAGGAAGCCCAGCACGCGCGACTGGTATTCCTCCATGATCTTGACTTCGACCTTGTCGACGATCGGCAGGTGCTTGCCTTGCCAGACCTGGTGGTAGCCCCGGTTGGCGGCCAGCGTGATCTTGTCGCTGCGCTTCCATTCCTCGATGACGAAGGGGCCGCTGCCCACCGGGTGGTTGCCGACCTGGCTGCCGTAGGCATCGGTCACCTCTTTCGCCACCGCGCCGGTGGCCGGCAGGGCGAGATAGAACAGCAGGCTAGGGTCGGGCTCCTTCAGCGTCAGGCGCAGGGTGTATTTATCGAGCGCGCGCAGCTCGGCCAGCTTCCCCTCGAACATGAAGGACCAGGGTGATTTGAGCGCTGGATCGAGCAGGCGCTCAATGGCGAACTTATAATCCGCCGCCACAACTTCGCGCTTCTTGCCGTTAAATGCCGGATCGTCGCTGAAAAACATGCCAGGTTTCAGGTGGAAGGTCCACACCTTGCCGCTGGCGTCGCTGGTCGGCATTTGGCGCAGGCTGCTGGCGGCCAGTTTGACCGGGCGTGCCTCGTAGTCGTAGCGCAGCATCGGCTCGAACAGGTTTTCCAGTAGGCTCAGGCTGGCCAGGTCGGAGGCGACCGCCGGATCGAGGCCGGTTTCGCCAGTGGAAAGGAAGGCGTGCAGCACTTTGTCGGCGGCCAGCGCTGCCGGAGCGGCGGCGGCCAGGGCAAGGGCGGCGGCGAGAGCGCGAAGTTTTTTCATGCAGCGGAGCATAAGCCAGTGCTTGGCGATACGCCAGCTTATAACTTTTTTACATGAGCGCAGCGCATACTTTCATCTGCTGGCCCTATACTTTCGCTGCAAAATCGGTCATTCCACTACAAGAAGTACATCCATGTCCCTCAATTACATCTGGTCCGGTTTTTTCCTCGTAGGCTTCGCCGCCGCCATCATCCAATGGCTGTTCATGGGCGATACCGAGATCTTCAAGAAGATCATCGACGGCACGTTCGAATCCGCCAAACTGGGTGTGATGGACATCGCCCTGCCGCTGGCCGGCGTGATGACGCTGTGGCTGGGGATCATGAACGTGGGGGAGAAGGCCGGCGCCATCGGCTGGCTGGCGAAGATCATCTCGCCGTTCTTCTCGCGCATCTTCCCGGAAGTGCCGAAAGACCATCCGGCCACCGGCCACATGGTGATGAACTTCTCCGCCAACCTGCTGGGCCTCGACAACGCCGCCACTCCGTTCGGCCTGAAGGCGATGGAAAGCCTGCAGACACTGAATCCGAACAAGGACACCGCCAGCAACGCCCAGATCATGTTCCTGGTGCTGCACACCTCTGGCCTGACGCTGATCCCGCTGGCGATCATGGCGCAGCGCGCCATCCTCGGCGCGGCCGATCCGTCCGATATCTTCATTCCCTGCATGATTGCGACCTACGCCGCGACCATCACGGGCATCATCGCGGTCGGCATCCGCCAGCGCCTGAACCTGTTCGATCCGGTGCTGCTGGCCTGGATCGGCGGCATGACAGCGGCTATTGCGGGGCTGATCTGGTATTTCACCGCCTTCCTGACGCGCGAGCAGATCGAAGTGGTGTCGAAAGTGGCGTCCAACCTGATCCTGATTTCGATCATCGCCGCCTTCATCATCGGCGCCTTGCTCAAGAAGGTAAACGTGTACGAGGCCTTTATCGAAGGCGCCAAGGGCGGCATCCAGACTTCGCTGACGGTGATTCCTTACCTGGTTGGCATGCTGGTGGCGATCAGCGTGCTGCGTAATGCGGGCGTATTCGGGCTGGTGATGGATGGCTTCAACTGGGTGTTCAGTGCACTGGGCCTGCGCACGGACTTCGTGCCTTCGCTGCCGACCGCATTGATGAAGCCTTTCAGCGGCTCCGGCTCGCGCGCCATGATGATCGATGCGATGAAGACATACGGCCCGGATTCCTTCGTCGGCCGCCTGGCTTGCATCTTCCAGGGTTCGGCGGATACCACCTTCTACATCGTGGCGCTGTATTTCGGCTCGGTCGGCATCCGCAAGACGCGCTATGCGATTTCCGCCGGCCTGATTGCCGATCTCGCGGGGGTGTTGACCGCGATTGCTGTAGCCTACGTGTTTTTCGGTTAAGGAATCATCGATGCGCCGCGTGCTTTTCGCCACCTTGTTTGCCGCTATCGGCGCCTCCGCCTGCGCGGCACTGCCGGAGCCGATCGCCAGGCTGGCCGCTGAAAAAGGCATCCCGCAGAACGCCATCGGGGCCGTGGTACTGCGCGGCGACCAGGTGCTGGTATCGCACGAAGCCGCGCGCACCTTCACCGCTGCTTCGACCATGAAGCTGTTCACCACCCTGGTGGGCCTGGAGGTGCTTGGCCCGCAATTCCGTGGCCGCACCGAGTTGCGGACCACGGGCGAGGTGGTGGACGGCGTGCTGCGCGGCGACCTGGTGCTGCGCGGCGGCGCCGATGGCGACTTCACTGCCGACGCCTTCACCCACATGCTGGAAAAGCTGCGCACCAAGGGCATCCGCCAGATCGACGGCAACCTGGTGCTGGACCGCCAGCTTTGGCAGCCGGCGCGTGCCGATGCCGGCGCACCGCCGTTCGACGAGTCGCCCGAGGCTTACTACAACCTGATTCCCGATGCGCTGCTGCTGAACATGAACCTGCAGACGCTCGACATCACCTCCGATGCGAAGTCGGTCAAGGCCAGCGTGCTGCCTGAGCTGGACAAAGTGCGCGTGCGTTCGGAGCTGACGCTGGTCGACCGCGACTGCGCCAAGTGGGAGGACGGCTGGAAAATTCCCGAGTATGTGCGCGATGGTTCGCAGCTGACCGTGGTGCTGAAAGGGACTTTCCCGCGCAACTGCAGCAAGACCAATGTGATCAACGTGTTGGACCGCACGGATTATGCCGAGCGCTTGTTCCGCGCGACTTGGGAGCGCCTTGGCGGCCAGTTCAGCGGCCAGGCCTTCGAAGCGTCAGCCGAACAGTCGCACGCCTTCAATAGCGGCGCATCCACGCTGCTGGCCGAGCATGTGAGCCGTTCGCTGCCCGAAATGGTGCGCGATACCAACAAGCTGTCCGACAACGGCCTGGCCCGCACCATTTTCCTGAGCCTGGGCAGCCTGCAAGCCGATCCGGTGCAGGGCAGCCGCCCCCTGCCTGACGCGGCGCCGATGGAAGTTCCCGGCGGCGCCGAAGCAGCGCCAGCACCGATGACCACCAACGCCCGCGCGGAAATGGTGATCCGCAACTGGCTGCGCGCCCACGGCATCGACGACGCGGGCATGGTGTTCGAAAACGGCTCCGGCCTGTCGCGCATCGAACGCTTCAGCCCCGAGCAGATGGCAGGCCTGCTGCAAGCCGCGCAGAAGTCATTATGGGCACCGGAATTCCTCACCAGCCTGCCGATTGCCGCCATTGATGGCACCATGAGGCGGCGCCTGAAGGAAAGCCCTGCCGCCATGCACGCTCGCATCAAGACCGGCTCCCTGAAGAATGTGGTCGCCATCGCAGGCTACGTCCCGGATGCCAACGGCCAGCAATGCGTGGTGGTGGTCATGGTCAACCACGATCGCGCCGGCAACGGCAATGGCCGCGCGCTGGCGGACAGCGTGATCGATTGGGTCGCGCGCAGTGGGGGGCAGCAATAAATGGCAAAGCAAAGTAAAGGCATCCCAACCGCGCTGCTGGCGGTCGTTGTCGCGGTGGCGGCGTATTGGTATTGGTCGCCGCTGCTGGTTGTGCACCAGATGAAAGAGGCGGTGCGGGTGCATGACGTGGAAGCTTTCAACAGCCACGTTGATTTTCCGGCGCTGCGCGAAAACATGAAGGACGACATCGGCGGCAAGCCAGGCGACGATGCGCTCAGCGGATTTGGGCGGCTGCTTGGTGGCGTGGTAGTGGATGCGCTGGTGCGCCCGGAGGCGGTGATGTTCGTGCTGGAGCACGGCGACTTTGCCAGGAAGCGCAACAGTCGTCACGAGGACCGTGACGCACGCGAGCCCCAACGTGATGAGGAGCCTTCTTCCGGCGAAGACAAGCCGAAGTGGCTCACCGAGCGCGAAGGCGTCAATCGCTACATCGTCCGCAACGACAAGATCGCGCTGGTCTTCGTCCGCAGCGGGTTCGCAGACTGGAAGCTGTCCGAATTCCGTTTATGACGCGCGCAGCACCTTGCGCGTCGCCCATACGATCGGAAGGCTGAACAGGAAGATGTGCGACAGGATGTCCATGCCCCATGAGAAGGCATTGAAGATCACCGGGCGCGGAAACGCCGACAGCGGCAGCACCACCAGCCGCATGGTGAAGAACACCAGCAAGCCGTAGCCAACCGCAGCCAGCAGCGGCTTGCGCGCCAGCGCCGGGATGCGGCGCGCGGCGAAGAAGAAAATCCCCATCCACACAAAACTCAGGGCAAAGTGGCAGGCCAGGCCGAAGGCCGCGGCAGGAGCGCCGCCGGTGAAAGCCGCTTTGCCAAGCGCGCCGCTGGCTACCACTTGCAGCAGCCGCTCCGGCGGCAGGCCGTTATAACCGGCGAAGCCGATCGCGAACAGGATGTCCAGCAAGCCGCCCAGCGCGCCGCCGGTCAGGATTGCTCGTGTGGTGGACCAGGGCTGCTGCATGGCGGGTGTCTCCTTTATAGGACTTTGGTGTAATCGCGGCGCACCAGCACGCGGTCGCCGCAGTCGAAATGCCACCACTCGCTGTTGATGCCGGCAAAGCCTGCCTGGAACATGGCATCGCGCAGCATTTGGCGGTTGGCGATTTGCGCGGCAGTCAGCTCGCCGCTGGCGAGGTGCCGCGCCTCGAGGGCCGGGTGGGACAATTCTGTCATATCGTCGAACCCAGTCCCCATATCGAGCTCCTGGCCGGATGGGCCGAGGATCGTGATGTCGACCGCCATGCCGAAGGAATGGATCGAACCGCGTTCCGGCGGCGCCAGGTACATCTGCAGGCTGGTGCCGGCCAGCGCATCCCACAGCTGTTCCTGCACACGGTGCGGGCGCAGGGCGTCGAGCAGCAGCACTTTGTAACCGGGGGCGCGCTGCGCCAGGTAGCTCACCACCTGTTCGACGGCAGCTGCCGCATCGCGGTGCAGCCAGGCGCAATCGAGCGGCGAATACAGATCCCGTCCGACGAAGTTGTCCGGCCCGGCGTAGCGCAGGTCCATCGCGATACCGGCGATGGTGCGCAGGTGGCGAAAATCCGGGCTGCTCGGCACGTCTTCGCTGCGGATGGTGTTGCTCATTGCTGTCCTTGCGTGAGGCAGGCACGGGCAATGCTGGCGATGGAAGCGGCCAGTTGGCGGGCGCCATGCGACAGGGGAGCATGGCTGTTCGTCAGCAGGAACAGCTGGATCGGGATGGCCGGAGCCCACTGCCGCTTCTGTACTTTGGCCGGGTCGGCCGATGCCGCCGTGAACGGATCGACCACGGCCACGCCGGCGCCGGCCTCCACCAGCGAACGGGCTATCTGGTAGGTCTGCACCGTGGTGCGGAAGTTGGGCTGGATGCCTTGCGCTTCGCAGGAAGCGACGATCATCTCGCCCAGCGGGTCGTTGTCGGCATGGCCGATCAATTCACCGGTCAAGCCTGGCGCCGTCAACGGCAAGCCGGCTTCGTCGCCGCGCCAGGTGCCGGCCGGTGCGATCACCGTCATCACGCCTTGCGCAATCGGTTCGGCGATGATGCCGGGGTGGCGCGGGTCCTGCAGCGACAGCGCCATATCGGCTTCGCCCAGGCGCAGGGTGTTGACGATCTCGGAGGTGTGGTGGGTGGCCAGTTCGCAGCGGGTGTCGGGGAATTCCTTGCGCCATTCGCTCATGGCTTGCGGCAGCACGCTGATGGCGATGGTCGGCGTCGATACCAGCCTTACGGTTTCGACGGCGCGCCCTTTCAGGCTGGCCGCCAGGCGGCGGATGCCTTGCAGGTCGCGGTGCAGCTTTTCAGTTTCGGCAAACAGGCGGTGCGCTTCCGGCTTCGGGTACAGCTTGCCGCGCACGCGCTCGAACAAAGGCATGCCCAGTTGCAGTTCGGCGTGCTGCAGCACCTTGGTCACTGCGGGCTGCGAAATATGCAGCACCTGGGCGGCGCCACTGATGGTGCCGACCTGCATGATGGCGTGGAAAACTTCGATGTGGCGCAGCCGCATTGTCCTGGTTCCTCTTCCTCGGCGCCGCCGGTCCTCCCCGCAGCATGTGGGCAGGATAGGGGAAAGCGGGCCGCCGTGCAAACTGCCTTACGGTTTTGGCTTGGGCGCGGTCAGCACGTCGAGGATGGCGGCGGATTCGGCGTCAGGCACGCCGTCCCATTTACTGTTGCGGTACTTGGCCTGGAAGGTCACCAGCACATTGTGGGTTTCCGGGTCCAGCATGCCGGTCTGCGGCGTGGCATAGCCGTGCTGGGCCAGCTTTTGCTGGAACCAGGCGATGTCGGGCAACTGGGTTTCATATTGCGGGCGCGCGGCAGCGACGGCATTGGCATCCGGCCAGGCAATCAGGCCTTCGTCGGCCAGGCGCTTCCACGGGAACATCGGACCGGGGTCCTGCTTGCGCTGCGGCGCCACGTCGGCGTGGCCGAGGAAGTTTTCCGGCGCGATCTGGTGGCGTTCCTTGATCTGCTTGAGCAGGGCAACCAGCTGGTCCATCTGGCGCTCGCCGAAGCCGTACCAGTGGCGGCCATCGGGCATGTCCTTGAAGCCGGGGTTGACGATTTCGATGCCGATCGAGCTGTGGTTCAGCGCCGTATAGTTTTTCCAGCTGCTCAGGCCGGCGTGCCATGCCGCGCGGTTTTCATCGACCAGGGCATAGACGCGCGGCTCATTCTCGTCGGTTACCAGGTAGTGCGCGCTCACTTCCTTCTCGGTCAGCAGCTTGATCGACAGCGGCAGGTCCGACACGGTGTAGTGGATCACGACGAAGCGTACGCGGCTGCTCTGCCCCTTGGACGTCAGCGAATGGTCGATGTTCGGCAATTGGGTGGCACAACCGGTCAGCAGGGCGATCAGGGAAGCGAGCAGCAGTTTTTTCATAATTTCCTTAGTTGCGGGGCCGGGCGGCCATTCGGGCAGCTGCATGATGCGGCCTGGCGCTGCGTTTTTGCAAATGGAATCCAGGCGGCAAGTCGGCGCGCATGGCTTCGAAAATCAGGGGATGCAGTTCGGCAGCGCGGCCGGACAAGACAATCGGCCGATCGCCGTAGCGCGTCACCAGCGCCAGTGCCAGGCGGGCCAGTTCGCGGCCAGCCTGCAGCAGGATGTGGCGGGCGGCCGGGTCGGCGCCCGCGCTCATGGCCACCGCCAGCGCCAGCTTGCCGATGGCGCCGCGGTCCTGGGCGTACATGAAGTTGCGCGAGAAGGACCAGTCGCTGCCACCGACATGGTCGAATACGGCATGGGCCATCGGCGACTCTTCCCAGGAGCCGGGCTGCTCGTCCTCGCCACGCCAGATGCGGCGCATCGCTTCGCGCGCAATCCAGAAACCGCCGCCGCCGTCGTCCAGCATGACGCCACGGCCGCCGGCGCGGTGGAATTCGCCGTGCTCGTCGATGAAAGCGGCGATCGAGCCGGTGCCGGCGTAGACCAGGTAACCCTGGCCGGGCTCGAAGGCATCAAGGTAAGCGACTTCGATATCGTTGCAGAGGGTGATGGCGTCGGGGCGCACGCCGAGCAGGGTCGAGAGCCAGTCCATCAGGACGTTGCCTTCGCCGCCGAAGCCGGTCAGCCCGGCACAGATGCGCAAGGGCTGGCCGGCTTCCAGCACATCCTGCGCCAATTGCCTGAAGGTGGCGTGGACTTGCTCACGGCCGGCCGGCCTGGCCATCATCAGGGCGGACAAGCCGCCAACTGTGCCTTCGGCCACGATTTCACCCGCCGGGTCGGACAGCGCCCAGCGTGTTTCCGTGCCGCCAGCATCGATTCCCAGCCCTAAGGTACGATCGGTGTCAGGTTTACCCATGATCTGTCGAGTGTACGTTGAAACGCTGTCATATTGACATGAAAGCGTGTTCGGCACTCATTCCAAAAAGTTATAAGACAGCGGAAACTCTTGGACTTTCGTTACCTAAGCGGTCGACCGCCGACACCACTACGCCGCGCGCCGGTACGCCGTTATCGTCGGTCAGCACCACTTCGCTGCGGCCGGCCGGCACCACATTGAAACGCCATTCCTCGCCGTAGCGCGCCCAGATCGCCAGATGGGTGGCGCGGCCGGCATTGCCGAGGGTGACCGCCAGGCCGCTGGCGTGGCGCTTGACCGCCACGGTCGGCGCGGGCGGCGCCTCGCTGCCCAGCCAAGGCGATGCCGGCACCAGGGCCGGTCCCTGGTAGCTGGTGGCTTTCAGGTGGTCGCTTACGCCTTTGCGGTTTTGCATCAGGGCGGCGATGCTGAAGTGAATGTGGCCGTTGGCATTGGGCCGGCTGCGCATCACCTCGACCTGCTGCACGATTTCGTCGGCCGTGAAGGACTTGCTGCTGTCGTCGATACGGCTGGTGTACAGGCCCGGCCAGACGTGACGGCCACGCTTGTTCTGCCCCAGCCAGTAGTCGAGCAGCACGGGGAACGCTTGCGCTTGCTGCGCAATCGGCCAGTAGAGCTGCGGCGCCAGGTAATCGAGCCAGCCGTTTTGCAGCCACAGTTCGGCGTCGGCATACAGCTTGTCATACTGGCTGAAGCCCTGGATGCCGGGCGGACGGCGGTCCGGACGGCCAATGCCGAAGGGACTGACGCCAAAGCGCACCCACGATTTTTCCTTGTGGATGCCGGTGTAGATCGCTTCGATCAGCTGGTTGACGTTCTGGCGGCGCCAGTTGGCGCGGTCCAGGCTGCCGCCGCCCTGCAGGTAGCGCTGGTAGGGTGCGCCGTCGGGGAAGTCCAGTTCGGGCTTGTTGCCGTTCGATGGCGCGTCCAGCGCCGCCTCGCCGCCATTGGCGCCGGGGGCTTCGATCGGGTAGGGGTAGAAATAGTCGTCGATGTGGACGCCGTCGATGTCGTAGCGGCGCACCACGTCCAGGATCACGTCCAGCGTGTGCTGGGCGGCGGCATCCTCGCCCGGATCCATCCACTGGAACTTGCCGTATTGGCGCACCAGTTGCGGCTTGCTGTTGGCCACATGCTCACGTGCGTTCGGCGTGCGGGCGGCGGAGTGCCGGGCGCGGTAGGGATTGAACCATGCATGCAGCTCCAGGCCGCGGGCGTGGGCCTGCGTGATCCAGAACGCCAGCGGGTCCCAGGCCGGCTCGGGAGCCTTGCCTTGCTGGCCGGTCAGGAATTCGGACCAGGGTTCGAGCTTGGATGGATAGATCGCGTCGGCGCTGGGGCGCACCTGCAGCACGATGGCGTTCAGGTGCAGCGACTTGGCGCGATCCAGGATGGCGAGGGCTTCGGCCTGCTGGCGCGCCGGCGGCAGGTTGCTGCGGCTTGGCCAGTCGATGTTGGCGACCGTCGACACCCAGGCGGCGCGGAATTCGCGCGGCGCGGCAGGCGGCTGCTCTCCGGTGATGCGTTGCGGCACCGGTGCCGGGGCCGGGCCAGTGACCGGCGCCGGCGCATTGCCGCTGCCGCCACCGGAAGGTGGCGCCGCAGCTTGGCCGGCGGCTGGCACGGTCGGCGTCGTCGAACACGCCCCCATTAATGCGGCCACGCCGGCCGCGGCGGCGGCTATGGTCAGCCGCCTTTTCGCATTAAAAGCCAAAACCTAATCCTCACATCAGCAGGAGCCGTATTCTACCTATTCCCGGCCAAAGTCCGGATCTATCTTGATCAGTGCCGTCATGATGAAGGCCGGTATCGTTGCCGTGCAGACATAAATGAAGAAGTGCTGGTAGCCGAAGTACTCCTGGATCGCGCCGCTGGCCATCTGCGGAATCATCATCCCCAGCGCCATGAAGCCGGTGCAGATCGAATAATGCGCGGTCTTATGCTCGCCCTGGCTGACCATGATCATGTACATCATGAAGGAGGTGAAACCGAGGCCATAACCGAACTGCTCCACCGCCAGGCAGGCCGAGATCCAGGCGAAATTCTGGGGTTGCGCCTGCGACAGGTAGACGAAAATCAGGTCCGGGATATGGATCGCAATGGCGAAAGGCCACAGGCAGCGCTTCAGGCCAAAGCGGCCGATCAGCCAGCCGCCTGCCAGGCCGCCGAAGATCAAGCCGATAATGCCGATGGTGCCGTAGGCAATGCCCACGTCCGCGGTGCTCAGTCCAAGGCCGCCTTTTTCCAGCGGGTCTTTCAGGAACGGCACCACCATCTTCAGCAACTGCGATTCGCCGAGGCGGAACAGCAGCAGGAACAGCAGGATCACCACAATGCCGTCCTTGCGGAAGAAGGCGGCGAAAGTCGCGAAAAATTCCTGCATCGGTGCCGACGAATGCGTGGCCGGCTTATCTTCCACCGGCCGCGGCAAGGCGAAGAAATGGTAGATCGCCAGTGCCAGGAATATCGCACCGGTCACGCCGAAGGTGATGGCCCAAGCCATATGAGGGTTGCCGTGATACTTGATGATCTCGCCGGCCAGGAACAACAGGCCGCCATTGCAGGCCACGTTGGCGGCGCGATAGAAAGTACTGCGCACGCCGACGAACTCCGCCTGCTGCTTCTGGCGCAGGCCGAGCATGTAGAAGCCGTCCGCCGCGATATCGTGGGTGGCGGAGCTGAATGCCATCAGCCACATGACGCCCAGGCTGAGCTGGAAGAAGTTCGACAGCGGCAGCGTGAATGCGACAGCCGCCAGCGACACGCCGAGCACCACCTGCAGGATGGCCACCCATGAGCGCTTGGTGCCGAACATCTCGATCAGTGGAGACCACAGCGGCTTGATCACCCAGGGCAGGTACAGCCAGCCGGTGTAGAACGCCATCTCGGTGTTGGAGATGCCAAGGTCCTTGTACATGGCGGTGGACAGCGCCATGACCACAAAGTAGGGAATGCCTTGGTTGAAATACAGTGTCGGGACCCAGCCCCAAGGGCTGCGTTGCTGCGCTCGATCCATTACGTCCTTTCTTATCGGCCGGGACGAACGCAGGGGCGGATCAAATGGTGAGTGCGCCGCGCACGCTGCCCCTGGCCTGGTCCAGCAAGTCTCCCGCCTGCTGCACCGTGGTTTTCTTTAACAGGGCGACCACCGCCACTTTGACGTGGAAGCCGCACTGTTCCAGCGCTGTGCGGGCTGCCGCTTCGTCGGCACCGGTGGCGTGCATGGTGAGCCGCACCGTGCGCGCAAACAGCTTCGCATTGGTCGGCTTCAAGTCTACCATCAAGTTTCCATAAACCTTGTTCAAGCGCACCATGATCGCGCTGGAAATCGTGTTCAGCACGATCTTTTGGGAAGTGCCTGCTTTCAGGCGCGTGCTGCCGGAAATGATTTCGTGGCCGGTGTCGAGCGTGATGCCGATTTCGGCAACCTGCGTCACCGGCGAACCGGGATTGTTGGCGATGCCGATGGTCAGAGCGCCGGCATTGCGCCCGGCTTCCAGCGCGCCCAGCACGTAGGGCGTGGTGCCCGATGCGGCCAGCGCCAGCACCACATCATTCCGGCCCGGATTCAGGGCCAGCAGGTTGCGCGCGCCCTGCTCCCGGTCGTCCTCCGCGCCTTCCACCGCCTTGAACATGGCTTCCATGCCGCCTGCCAGGATGGCGACGGCGCGTTCATGCGGCCAGGAGAAAGTGGGGTAGAGTTCAACACTGTCGAGCACGCCGAGCCGGCCGGAAGTACCGGCGCCGACGTAGAGCAACCGGCCGCCCGCTTCGATGCGGGGCACGGCTGCTTCGACCGCCTTGGCAATAACGGGGACGGCGGCACGCACGGCTTGCACCGCATTCAGCTGGTCATCGGCAAAGGCGGCGACCAGCTGCTCTATGGGATATTGGTCCAGTTCGCGATGTTGGGAGCTGGGCGTTTCGGTCTTCAGCATAAAACGAGTGTAATGCCAAATTGCCGGGCGCGCCCATGACTGGACTTGCGGAGCTTATGCCCCCTGGTTATGCCGCCGGCCTACGCGGCCCGGCGCATCTCCGCTACGAAGTCGTAATGATCGCTGCGGCAGTAGGAATGCGTGAGCTCGATCGCCTGGCCCGACTCCAGATAGGCGATACGGGTAATAAACAGAACGGCCTGGCCTTCCGGCACTTCCAGCTGGCGCGCCAGCTCGGCCGAAGCATTCATGGCGCGGATATGCTGCAGCGCGCGCGCCGGCCCTTTGCCGACCGAGTCCAGGTATTGGTAAAGCGAATCGCCGATCAGCTCCGGATTCGGGACGATGGTTTGCGGCAGCACCGAAACTTCGTACGCCATCACCACGTCATCGGCCAGGCGCAGGCGCTCAAGGCGGGCCACGCGGGTATTCGGCGACAGGCCCAGGCTCAACTGTTCGTCGGCGCTGGCTGCGACCAGCGCGCGCTTGAGCCAGCGCGAGCCTGGCTTGTAGCCACGCTGCGAGAGTTGCTCCGAGAAGCTGGTCAGGTTCGACAGCGGTTGCTCAATGCGCGGTGCGATGTAGTTGCCCGAGCCGCGGCGACGCACCACCAGGCCCTGGTCCACCAATTGGTCGATGGCTTTGCGGGCGGTCACGCGCGAAACGTTCAGCAATTCGGAGAGAGTTCGTTCGGAAGGCAGCGCCTGGTCGACCTGGTAACGTCCGTTTCGAACATCGTCGCTCAACTTGCGGGCAATCTGCATGTACAGCGGCGAATTGTCTTGTTGGTCTGGTTTGAATTCAACGCTGGTGAGGCTCATTACATTTCTCCTATAGCTGCTAGTGTAATAGCGAAAGTGAAATCACGCTGCTCTTTTCATTTAGCTTTAGGGCCCAATACACCGGGGTTATGGGCAGATAATCAGTTTTCATTAGCTGGTCGAATGCGCAGCGCCGTATGCTGTCTGGAAAAGGAGAATGCATGCAAAAAGGGAGGCGCGCCCTGATCGCCGCGGTACTGTTGGGCAGCATCGGCCACGCCTGGGCCAGCAAGCTGGATACGCAGTTGGCGGCCATCGTCACCGATGCGCGGCATCCGTTATCGGGCCTGTCGGTGCTGGCGATCCGCGATGGCAAGGTGGCTTATCAACAACAGTTCGGCCTGCGCCGGCTTGATACGACGGGCAGCGGCGGCACTGCCCCCGTTACGCCGCAGACCATGTTCCGCATTGCGTCCATCTCCAAAATGATGACCACCTTCGGCGTGATGAAGCTGGTGGAAGAAGGCAAGCTCAAGCTCGACACCGACATTGGCGAATACCTTGGCTTTGCCCTGCGCAATCCGCACTACCCGGCCCGCGCGATCACGCTGCGGCATTTGCTGAGCCACACGTCGACGCTGCGTGACGACGGCGGCTACTTCTGGGACGCCGGCACGGCTTTGCGCGAGGTGCTGGTGCCGGAAGGGAAGATGTGGGCGCGCGATGGCGCGCCCGGCCAGTATTTCACCTATTCCAACTTGAACTGGGCTGTTATCGGGACCATCATGGAATACGTGACGGGCGAGCGTTTCGACCGCCTGATGCAGCGACTGCTGCTGGCGCCGATGGGGCTGCGCGGCGGCTATAACCCGGCTGGGTTCAGCCGGCAGGAAGTGGCCGATACCGCCACGCTATACCGTCGCCGCACGCGCGATACCGAAATCTGGGACAACAAGGGTCCGTGGATTGCGCAGGCCGACGACTTCGGCGTGGTTGCCCCCCAAGAGCCGCCTGGCCTCGACAAATACGTGATCGGCACCAATGCCACGCCATTCAGCCCGACCGGTGGCCTGCGCATGTCGGCCAGCGATATGGGCAAGATCATGCTCATGCTGATCAACAAGGGGCGCCATGAGGGCAAGCAGGTGATCAAGCCAGCATCGCTGGCCTTGATGTTCGGCGAGCAGTGGCGCTTCAACGGCAGCAATGGCGACGCGCTGAAAGGGCTCTACCATAGCTGGGGCCTGGGCGCGCAGCGCTTTGCCGACGTGCGGGGCAATATGGGCGGCATGCCGAAGAATGGCCACTTCCATGCGGTCGGCCACCTGGGCGAAGCATATGGCCTGGTCTCCACCTTCGCCGTAGATTTGAAGAAGAAACAAGGCATCGTGTCCCTGATCGGTGGCTTTGGCAGCGATCCGGAGGCCGACCCGGGCCTGCATTTGGCGCATACACGCGCCGAGGAAAGGATCCTTGATGCAATTTACCAACGCGCCATCCTCGGCCGCGGCGACTGAACTACAATACGATTAATTTGCCACAGGGAAACAAGAGTTTTGTGACCTGTGAAATCCGGAGACTGAATGGCGAGAGCACGGCATGTAGTGGTGATCGGCGGCGGCGTAGTCGGCCTGGCGTCAGCGTGGTGGCTGCTGGAAGCAGGCTTCCGCGTGACCCTGCTCGAGCGCTTTCCCACCGTTGCCAGCGCCGCCAGCTATCGCAATGGCGGCCAGCTAAGCTATCGCTATGTCTCCCCGCTGGCCGACGAGGGCGTGCCCAAAAAAGCCATGCAATGGCTGTTCGAGCGCGACGGCCCATTCCGTTTCCGCCCCGAGGCCGATTACCGCCAGTGGCGCTGGATGGCGCAATTCCTGGCCAACTGCAAGGCGGAGGCCAATGCGCGCACGACCGCCAAGCTGCTACAGCTTGGCGAATTGAGCCGGCTGTCGCTGACGTTGTTGGAATTGAAACTTCCGCTGTCCGAATTCAACTGGCGCAACGCCGGCAAGCTGGTGGTCTACCGCAGCGAAGAAGCCTTCAAGGCGGCGCTGGACAAGCCCGATAACGACGAAAACCGTGCCGTGTTATGGGGCCGGGATACGGCCCGCATCGAACCAGCCCTGGCGCAGATGGCTCCCAGGCTGGCGGGCGGCATTTTCAATCCCGGCGAGGCGGTGGCGGATTGCTATGCCTTCTGCCTGGCATTGGAAAAACGTATTTATGCCCACCCGCGCTTCGAGCGCTGCATGCACACAGCGGCGCGCACCATCTTCGTCGAGCATGGCAAGGTGACGGCGATCGAGACCGACGCCGGCTGGCTGTCGGCCGATCACTACGTGCTGGCGGCCGGCATCCAGAGCCGCGACCTGGCTGCCACCGCCAATCTCGACCTGCCCATGTATCCGCTGAAAGGCTACAGCCTGACCGCGCCGATTCGCAGCGAACATGTGGCGCCCAATATCAGCGTGACAGACTTTGAGCGCAAGACGCTGTATGCCCGCATCGGTGACGAATTGCGTATTGCGGCGATGGTCGACATGGTCGGCGAAAGCACACGGATCGACCGCCGCCGCATCGCCAGCCTGTCCCGCCTGGCGCGCGAATCAATGCCGCACGCCGCCGACTACGACAAAGCGGAAGCCTGGGCCGGCCTGCGTCCTGCCACACCGAACAGTGCCCCGATCATCGGTGCCACCCCTTACCCCAACCTGTGGCTGAACGTCGGCCACGGCCCGCTCGGCTTCACCTTCGCCTGCGGCAGCGCCAGTTTGCTTGCCACGCTGATGCGCGGCAAAGAGCCGCCGTTTGAGCTCGATTGCCTCGCGTATAAGCGCTAGGCCAGGTATTTTTCCGGCACGGCTTCAGTCAGCCAGACACCATTTTCCGACAGGTAGAACAGGTGGCCGTCGCGTGCCATCTGGCCGGATTCCACAGTCAGGATCACCGGTTTTCCATGCCGGCTGCCGACTTTTTCGGCGGTTACGAGGTCGGATGACAGGTGCACATGCTGGCGGGAGGCCGAATGCAGGCCGCTTTCGCGGATCGACTCCAAAAAACGCGTGGCGGTGCCGTGATACAGGCGCTCCGGCGGGATTTGGGGTGACAATCCGAGCGCGATATCAACGGAGTGACCCTGGTTGGCCCGGATTTTCGTGCCATCCGCGCTGATCGCGAAGCGCTTCTTATCGCTGTTCTCAACGATGGATTCAATCTGGGCACGGCTCAAATTCGTCCCGCAGGCATTGGCTAGGGCGATCAACTCGTCAATCGCCGCCCATCCATTCTGGTCCAGTACGAGCCCGATTTCTTCCGGTTTGTGACGCAAGACCAGGCTCAGGAACTTGCTTTTGCTTACTTCATTCATGCCGATATGTTATCACTTGCGCTGTCGACTTTCTTTACTGTGCAGCCGATGAGGAGGGCGAGGCCCAGCCCTAGTAAAGCGAACGACCCCGGCTCGGGCACTGCCGCCACAACTGGCGACTGGATCGGCGCCTCGATGAGCGGGGGTGGACCGGCTTGCCCTGCTGCAGTCCCCGGACCCGGCGCGCTGGCGACCGGCTCTGCGGCTGGCAAGGGCGGCGGCAAACCCCTGAAAGGCGGAGGCCTGCGATTGAAATAGGAAGCCGGCGGCTGGCTGTAGTTCATGTAGCTGAAATCGATACTGTTGACGGTGTAAGGCGACTGTCCCGATGTAACTGGATCTGCAAGCGCCTGGTTCCCCGCCAGGACAGAGCAGGCCAGCAGACAAGTCTTGAACAAGGCATTAGCTTTCATTTTGCGCTCCGCGTCGGGTTGGCGAAAACATCAAGCTAGACGATGCATCAACTGTACCTGCGTCTAAGTACCTGATTATCCAGAGCCCTGCTGCGTCAACCGGGCCAGGCGTAAAGATTGGCGACGCGCGAGTATCGCGACTTGCCGCTGCTGGATCCGCTTATTCCCAGGGATTGGATTCACCAATGCGCTTGAAGAAGTCTCGCACGCCTGCTTGCTCGTCACCTTTTTCCAAAGGCACGGCCAGCAGGATCGCGCCCTGATTCATCGCGAGAAGGTAAGGCCTGTCGTGCGAAACCCATACTTTGAAATCGTCGCAAAAATGATTGGACATGCCGCCAACCTCATTCTTTTCGAAAGAGCCCCGCAGCAGCTTGATGGGTGCGACCCGCACCGTCACACCAGTGCTTGGTTCGGCCGGCGGGCTCCCAGGTATTTCAGATGTCCTTGCAACGACCAGTGTCGGAGCGCGAGCGACCACGCTTTTTTCCCACTGGGTCTGGGCACGCTCCCAGTAAGCTCGCGCCGCTACCGGGTCGCTGGGCATGTCGCGTGGCGGCTGGCAGGCAAAGGCTGGCGTCATTGCGAACGCGAGCGACAGCGTGAATAAGGATGCTGAGATTTTCATTTTGGCAATTATAGCGACACGGCCTATATGGCGGTATTACCGCGCTTGGCCTTCGGAAGTCACGCCCGCTGGCGATATGGCGGATAATGGCGGGATGTCCAAATCCAAGACCCCTGTCGGCTGCCCATGCGGCGGTCCTTCTTTTGAGACTTGCTGCCGCCCCTTTATCGAAGGGAAAGCCCTGCCTGAGTCGGCGGAGCAGCTGATGCGCTCCCGTTATTCCGCCTATACGCTGCAGAACGAGCCGTATTTGTTGTCGACTTGGCATGAAAGCACCCGTCCGACCGAACCAATTATTCAGCAGGACGAAAAGCTCCAATGGCTGGGACTTGAGGTAAAATCTGCTTTACGTTTACGTCAACGTAAAGCAGAAGCCCAGCCGAACGAGGATTTTGTCGAGTTCGTCGCCCGCCTGCGCGTGAATGGCCGTGGCCAGCGCCTGCATGAGCTGAGCCGCTTCCTGCGCGAACCGGGCGAAGGTGGCTTGCGCTGGTTTTACGTCGACGGCGAATTTCCAGAATAAGAGAAGAGGACGAGACAATGCCGCATATCGAAAGCAAACTCAATCCGCGTAGCGAGGACTTCAAAGCCAACGCCAACGCCATGCAAGCCCTGGTCGACGACCTGCGCGCCAAGGTTGCGAAAGCGGCCCAAGGCGGCGGCGAGGCGGCCAGCGCCAAGCATGTGGCGCGCGGCAAGCTGCTGCCACGCGACCGAGTCCAGATGCTGCTCGATCCCGGCACGCCCTTCCTCGAGTTCTCGCAACTGGCGGCTTTCGATATGTACGACAACGCCGCTCCCGCAGCGGGCGTGATTACCGGCATCGGCCGCGTCAACGGCCAGGAATGCGTGATCGTGTGTAACGACGCCACCGTGAAGGGCGGCACCTACTACCCGATGACGGTGAAGAAGCACCTGCGCGCGCAGGAGATCGCGGAACAGAACAACCTGCCCTGCATTTACCTGGTGGACTCGGGCGGCGCCAACCTGCCGAACCAGGACGACGTGTTCCCGGACCGCGACCATTTCGGCCGCATCTTCTTCAACCAGGCCAATATGTCGGCCAAGGGCATTCCGCAGATCGCGGTGGTGATGGGTTCCTGCACCGCCGGCGGCGCTTACGTGCCTGCCATGTCGGATGAATCGATCATCGTGAAGGAACAGGGCACCATCTTCCTGGGCGGTCCCCCGCTGGTGAAGGCGGCGACCGGCGAAGTGGTTTCCGCTGAAGACCTGGGCGGCGGCGATGTGCACACCCGCCTGTCCGGCGTGGCCGACCACCTGGCGCAGGATGATATGCATGCGCTGTCGATGGCCCGCACCATCGTCTCCAACCTGAACCGCCAGAAGCCGCAGCAAGGCGTGCTGCGCGAAGCGGTGGAGCCGAAGTACGCGCCGGAAGAACTGTACGGCGTGATTCCGGTCGATACCCGCAAGCCTTTCGATATCCGCGAAGTGATCGCGCGCATCGTCGACGGTTCCGAATTCGATGAATTCAAGGCGCGCTACGGCACCACCCTGGTGTGCGGTTTCGCCCACATCTACGGCATGAAGGTCGGCATCATCGCCAACAACGGCATCCTGTTCTCCGAGTCGGCGCTGAAGGGCACGCACTTCATCGAGCTGTGCTGCCAGCGCAAGATCCCGCTGGTCTTCCTGCAGAACATCACCGGCTTCATGGTCGGCCGCAAGTATGAGAACGAAGGCATCGCCCGCAACGGCGCCAAGATGGTGACCGCTGTTGCTACCGCCTCCGTGCCGAAATTCACCGTGATCATCGGCGGCTCTTTCGGCGCCGGCAACTACGGCATGTGCGGCCGCGCCTACTCGCCGCGCATGTTGTGGATGTGGCCTAACGCACGCATCTCCGTGATGGGCGGCGAACAGGCGGCCGGCGTTCTGGCCACCGTGAAACGCGACGGCATCGAAGGCAAGGGCGGCAGCTGGAGCGCCGAGGAAGAAGCGGCCTTCAAGCAGCCGATCAAGGAACAGTACGAAGTGCAGGGTCACCCTTACTACGCCTCCGCGCGCCTGTGGGACGATGGCGTGATCGATCCAGCCGACACCCGCATGGTGCTGGGCCTGGGCCTGTCCGCCGCGCTCAACGCGCCGATCCCGGACACCAAGTTCGGCGTGTTCCGCATGTAAGGAGATGACGATGACTCATTTGGCCAATTTTGAAACTTTGACTGTCGTCATCAACGGCAACATCGCAACAGTCACCCTGAACCGTCCGGACGTTCGCAATGCCTTCAACGAGCATTCGATCAACGACCTGGCGCGCGCCTTCTCGGAGCTGGGCCGCAACGAAAACGTGCGTGCCATTGTGCTGGCCGGGAACGGCCCGGCCTTCTGCGCCGGCGGTGACCTGAACTGGATGAAGAAGATGGCCCATTACACCCACGAGGAAAATGAGGCCGACGCCATGCAGCTGGCGCAAATGCTGCGCACTATCTACCTGTGCCCGAAACCGACCGTGGCGCGCGTGCATGGCGATTGCTATGCGGGCGGCATGGGTCTCGTCTCCGCCTGCGACATCATCGTCGCCGTGCCGGAAGCGAATTTCTGCCTGAGCGAAGTGAAACTGGGTTTGATCCCCGCGACCATTTCGCCGTATGTGATCAAGGCGATGGGTGAGCAGGCTTCGCGCCGCTATTTCCTTACCGCCGAACGTTTCAGCGCCGCCGAAGCACACCGCATCGGCATGGTGCACGAACTGGTCGCCGCCGACGCACTGGACGCCAAGATGGCGGAAGTGCTGAAGGCGCTGGTGACCAACAGCCCGAACGCAGTGAAGGAAGCCAAAGTGCTGGTACGCGACATCGCCGGCAAGCCGGTGAACGATGCGCTGCTGGCCGATACCGCCGCCCGCATCGCGCACATCCGCGCTTCCGAGCAGGGTCGCGAAGGCGTGACCTCCTTCCTGGAGAAGCGCAAGCCGGGCTGGCTGAATTGAACGGAGCAGTTTTTGGAAGCAAACCAACAAAGCGATTGGGTCGCACGTAGCCTGAAGTCTGTCTGGCACCCGTGCACCCAGATGCAGCACCACGAAACGGTACCGCTGATTCCCGTCAGCCATGGCCGCGGCGTGTGGCTGTATGACCACCAAGGCAACCGCTACCTGGATGCGATCAGCTCCTGGTGGGTGAACCTGTTCGGCCATGCCAACCCGCGCATCAACGCGGCGCTGCGCGAGCAGTTGGACATGCTGGAGCATGCGATGCTGGCCGGCTTCACCCACGAGCCGGTGATCCAGCTCAGCGAACGCCTGGCGGCGCTGACCCAGCATCAGCTGGGCCACGCCTTCTACGCCTCGGATGGCGCGTCGGCGGTCGAGATCGCGTTGAAAATGAGCTTCCATTCCTGGCGCAATTTGGGCCAGGGCGACAAGCAGGAATTCGTCTGCCTGAAGGGCAGCTACCACGGCGAAACCATCGGTGCATTGGCGGTGACCGATGTGGCGCTGTTCAAGGATGCCTACGGCCCGCTGCTGCGCGCCACGCAGACCGTGATGTCGCCGGATGCGCGCCAGGCGGTCGAGGGCGAGACGGCCGCCGACGTGGCACGCCGCGCCGCTGCCGACGTCGAACGCATGTTCACTGAGCGCGCCGGCAAGATCGCCGCCATCATCATCGAGCCGCTGGTGCAATGCGCCACCGGCATGGCGATGCATGATCCGCTGTACCTGAAACTGGTGCGCGAGCTGTGCGACCAGCACGGTGTGCACCTGATCCTGGACGAAATCGCCGTCGGCTGCGGCCGCACCGGCACTTTCTTCGCCTGCGAACAGGCCGGCATCTGGCCGGACTTCCTGTGCCTGTCGAAGGGTATCAGCGGCGGTTACCTGCCGCTGTCCATCGTGCTGTCGCGCGACGAGATCTACCAGGCCTTCTACGATGCCGACGTCACGCGCGGCTTCCTGCACTCGCACTCGTACACCGGCAATCCGCTGGCCTGCCGCGCTGCTCTGGCCACGCTGGACATCTTCGCCGAAGACCACGTGCTGGAAGCGAACAAGGCGCGCTCGCGCAAACTGACCGAGGCACTGGCGCCGCTGGCCGAGCACGAGCACACCGAGAACTTCCGCAACCGCGGCATGATCTGGGCCTTCGATGCCGTCGGCGCCACGCCGGGCTTTTCGCGGCGCTTCTTCACCGAGGGCACCAGGCAGGAACTGCTGCTGCGCCCGATCGGCAATACCGTGTACCTGATGCCGCCGTATATCCTCAGCGACGAGGAAATCGACGGCCTCGCCGCGCGCACGCTGTCGGTCTTTGAGAAAACCCGGGTGGGCTGAGCATGGAACTACTCGCAAAACTCGACCGGCAACTGCAAGCGCTGGATGACAAGAACCTGATCCGCAAGCGCCGCTCGGTGGAAACGGCCTGCGCGCCGCGTGTGATGGTGGATGGCCGCGAATTGCTGGCCTTCTGCAGCAACGATTATCTTGGCCTGGCCGCGCATCCGCGCCTGGCGGAAGCAATGCAGCAGGGCGTGGAACTGTACGGTACCGGCAGCGGCGCCTCGCACCTGATCAGCGGCCATAGCCGCGCGCATACGCTGCTGGAGCAGCGCCTGGCCGAATTCCTGTCGCCGCACCTGGTCGATGCGCAGGCACTGTACTTCTGCACTGGCTATATGGCCAACCTTGCCGTTCTCACCGGCCTGTCCATGGGCGACAAGGACACCGAGATATTCAGCGAAGCGCTCAATCACGCCTCCCTGATCGATGGTGCCCGCCTGGCGCGCACCAAACTGTCCGTCTACCAGCACGCCAATGTCGCTGCACTCGCCGAATTGCTGGCTGCCAGCAGCGCAAGCAACAAGATCGTGGTGACCGACGCCGTGTTCAGCATGGATGGCGACCTGGCCGACCTGCCTGCATTGCTGGCCCTGTGCGAACAGCACAATGCCTGGCTGGTGGTGGACGACGCCCACGGCTTCGGCACGCTGGGCGAGAACGGGCGCGGCGCGCTGGAGCACTTCGCCATGCGCTCGCCATACCTGGTTTATGTCGGCACGCTGGGCAAGGCTGCCGGCGTGGGCGGCGCCTTTGTGGCGGCGCACCGCACCGTGGTGGAAACGCTGATCCAGCGCGCCCGTCCGTATATCTTTACCACTGCCGCTCCGCCGGCGCTGGCGCACGCGTTGCAGGCCAGCCTGGACATCATCTGCGGCGAAGAAGGCCGCGAGCGCCGCGCGCACCTGCAATCGCTGGTGGCACAATTGCAGGACAGCCTGCGCCTGACGCGCTGGCAACTGCTGCCCTCAAAGACGGCGATCCAGCCAATCATCATTGGCGAGAACGATGAAACCATGCGGCTGTCCACCGCGCTGTACGAACAGGGCATCTGGGTAGGCGGCATCCGCCCACCGACCGTGCCGGCCGGTAGCGCGCGCCTGCGCGTCACGCTGTCCGCAGGCCACACGGCCGACGACGTGCGCCGCCTGGTCGACGCTATTAACGAACTTGAAAGGACCTGATATGGCGCTCGAAGACCCTGTCATCGCTCCTGAGCCCCAAGCTGCCGCTGCTGCCGATGGCCTGCCGCCGCGCTTCGCCTGCTTTGTTGCGGGCACCGACACCGAAATCGGCAAGACGCTCACGTCTTCCGCCATGCTGTACTCGCTGGTGCGGAATGGCGCCCGCTCCTGCGGCATGAAACCGGTCGCCGCCGGTGCGGTGATGCGGAACGGCCAGTTGCACAACGACGATGCGGACCAGCTGGTCGACGCGGGCAACGTGCACTTGCCGCAGTCGCTGACCACTCCGTACATGCTGAAAGAGCCGGCGGCGCCGCATATCGCCGCAGCGCTGGAAGGCATCGCGATCGACCCGGTGCCTATCCTGGCAGCCTACATCGAAATCGCTGCCGCTACCGATGCCATCGTGGTGGAAGGCGTAGGCGGTTTCCGCGTGCCGCTAACCGATGATTTCGACACCGCCGACCTGGCCGAGCAGCTTGCGCTGCCGGTGGTTCTGGTGGTGGGCCTGCGCCTGGGCTGCATCAACCACGCGCTGCTGACCGTGGAAGCGATCCAGGCCCGCGGCCTGAAGCTGGTGGGTTGGGTTGCCAACACGCTGGAATTTGAAATGAACTTCGCGGACGAGAATATCGCCGCACTGTCAGCGCGCATTCCCGCGCCGCTGCTCGGCCGCATCCCGCGACTGGCAAAACCGACTGCCGCCGCCGCTGCCGAATACCTGAACTTCACGTCCCTGCCGAACTGGCCGGGCCGCCGCACCACGTAAGAGAGGAAGAACATGTCCCTGCAAGAACCTAAAGCCGTCCAACTGCACCGTCCAACTGCCGCAATCAAGCTGCCGGAAGCCGCCACCTGGCCCCTGGAAGACGTGATGGCCCTGTACGAGCTGCCATTCAACGATTTGATGTTCCGCGCCCAGGAAGCCCACCGCGCCAACTGGCCGGACGGCGACGTCGAGCTGGCGACCCTGCTCTCGATCAAGACCGGTGGCTGCGAAGAGGATTGCGGCTACTGCCCGCAAGCCGCGCGCTATGACACCGGGGTGGAAGCGAAGAAGATCCTGGACCTGGACACCGTGCTGGACGCCGCAAAACAGGCGAAAGACAACGGCGCGACCCGCTTCTGCATGGGTGCTGCCTGGCGCAGCCCGAAAGAGCGCGACATGGACAAAGTCGAAACCATGGTGCGTGAAGTGAAGGCCATGGGCCTGGAAACCTGCGCCACGCTGGGCATGCTGGAAGCCGAACAGGCGCAGCGCCTGAAGGATGCGGGCCTGGATTACTACAATCACAACCTGGACACCTCGCCGGACTTCTACGACAACGTGATCTCCACCCGCCAGTACCAGGACCGCCTGGACACCCTGGGCCATGTGCGCAGCGCCGGCCTGAAGGTCTGCTGCGGCGGTATCGTGGGCATGGGCGAAACGCGCGAACAGCGCGCCGGCCTGATCGCCCAGCTGGCCAACCTGAATCCTTACCCTGAATCGGTACCGGTCAACCACCTGGTGCAAGTGGAAGGCACCCCGCTGCACGGCCTGGACAAGCTGGACCCTCTGGAATTCGTGCGCACCATCGCCATCGCCCGCATCACCATGCCGAAAGCGCGCGTGCGTCTCTCCGCCGGCCGCCGCGAACTGGGCGAAGCCGTGCAGGCAATGTGCTTCATGGCTGGCGCCAACTCAATCTTCTATGGCGACAAGCTGCTGACCACCGACAACCCGGAAGCCAACGACGACCGCGCGCTGCTGGCCAAACTGGGCCTGCAGACCCGCGGCGCCGTGCTGGACTCCGTACAAAAAGAAGCCTGCGGCTGCTAAGAAGAAAATTCAAAAAAGAGTAGAGAGAGACATGTTCAAAAAAATCCTGATTGCCAACCGTGGCGAGATCGCTTGCCGCGTCGCTGCAACCGCTCGCCGCCTAGGCATCAAGACCGTGGCCGTGTATTCGGATGCGGACGCGAATGCCAAGCACGTCGCCGTGTGCGACGAAGCGGTGAACATCGGCCCGGCCGCCGCCAAGGAATCCTACCTGTGCGGCGACAAGCTGATCGCCGTGGCACTGGCCACCAGCGCGGAAGCGATCCACCCGGGCTACGGCTTCCTGTCCGAGAACGCCGAATTCGCGGACGCCTGCGCCGAAGTAGGTCTGGCCTTCATTGGACCGCCTGCTTCCGCGATGCGCGCCATGGGTTCGAAATCGGCTGCCAAACAGCTGATGGAGAAGGCCAATGTGCCACTGGTGCCGGGCTACCACGGTGACAATCAGGACGCAGGCTTCCTGCAAGAACAAGCCGACCGCATCGGCTACCCTGTGCTGCTGAAGGCTTCCGCCGGCGGCGGCGGCAAGGGCATGCGCGTGGTCGAATCCTCCGAAGCGTTCAATGATGCCCTGGCATCCTGCAAACGCGAGGCGATCAGCTCTTTCGGCGACGACAAGGTGCTGGCGGAGAAATACCTGCAGCGCCCGCGCCACATCGAAATCCAGGTATTCGCCGACACGCACGGCAACTGCATCTACCTGTTCGAACGTGACTGCTCCGTGCAGCGCCGTCACCAGAAAGTGCTGGAAGAAGCGCCGGCTCCGGGCATGAGCGCCGAGCGCCGCGCCGCAATGGGCGAAGCCGCCGTTGCCGCGGCACGCGCCGTAGGCTACGTCGGCGCCGGTACGGTGGAGTTCATCGCCAACCAGGACGGCAGCTTCTACTTCATGGAGATGAACACCCGCCTGCAGGTGGAACACCCGGTGACCGAGATGATCACCGGCACCGACCTGGTGGAATGGCAGATCCGCGTCGCCGCCGGCGAAACCCTGCCGAAGAAGCAGGAAGAGCTGGCCATTCACGGCCACTCGATCGAAGCGCGTATCTACGCCGAGAATCCGGAAAAGGGCTTCCTGCCGTCGATCGGCACCCTGCGCCACCTGGAAACGCCGGCATCGGTGAATTTCGAGCTGGGCGGCGTGCCTGGCCATCCGTCGGCCGTACGTATCGATTCCGGCGTGCGCGCGAACGACGCGATTTCCCCGTTCTACGACCCGATGATCGCAAAGCTGATCGTATGGGGCGCAGACCGCAAGCAGGCGCTGGCCCGCATGGCGCAAGCGCTGTCGCAATACCAGATCGTGGGTCTGGCGACCAATATCGCCTTCCTGAAACGCCTGGTGGAAGGCGACGCCTTCGCCAACGCGGACCTGGATACCGGACTGATTGAACGACATCATGACGCGCTGTTCCCGCCGGCGCGCTCGATCCCGCTGGCAGCCGTGGCATTGGCCGCTGTCTCGCTGATCGAGGAAGAGAAGGACAAGTCGGCCGCGCAATCCGGCGCCAACAAGGGCGATCCCTGGGGCCAGGCCCTGGGCTGGCGCATGAACTTCAACTATGCGCGCAAGCTGGCCTTCAGCGACGAGCATGGCAAGCAGTACACCCCGATGCTGACCTACCTGCCGCACGGCTGGCAGTTCGAGATCAAGGGCCTGGAAGTCGACCTGTCGCTGTTCAGGCAAGACGGCGTGGACCTGAGCATCAAGCTGGGCGAAACCTCGGTGCATGGTACTGTGCGCCGCGACGGCGATGCATTCCACGTGTTCACCGGCGGTGGCCATTATGTGCTGGACTATAACGACCCGATGGCGCACGCCGGCGAGTCCGAAGCCGAAGGCGGCCGCCTGACCGCGCCGATGCCGGGCAAGGTTGTTGCGGTGCTGGCCGAAAAAGGCCAGGAAGTGAAGAAGGGCGACGCGCTGGTGATCATGGAAGCGATGAAGATGGAGCACACCATCTCCGCGCCGCATGACGGCGTGGTCGAAGAAATCCTGTACGTGGTGGGCGACCAGGTGGCAGACGGCGCGCCGCTGCTGGCCTTCAAGACCGCCGCTTAAGGAGAAGCGGAATGCGCATCCTGCTGTATCGCGCGGATGGCAATACCGCGCCCTGGATCAAGGATTTCGCCGACTTCATGCCGGAAGCGGAGCTGGTGGTATGGCGCGAAGGCGCCGACCTGCCGCCCTGCGACTATGCCGTTCTGTGGACGCCGCCGCAGGCTATGCTGGCCGAGCTGGCGCGTGTCAAGGCGATTTTCCTGACCGGCGCGGGAGCCGATGCGATCATGAAGTATTCGCACGCGATTCCCCCGCATATCCCGATCGTGCGCTTGAATGATGCGGGCATGGGCATCCAGATGGCGGAATACGTCACGCATGCCGTGCTGCGTTATTTCCGCCGCCTCGATGAATACGAGTCGCAGGCACGTGCCGGGGCCTGGCTGCAACTGGAAGCGCGCGACAAGGCCGATTTTTCAGTCGGCGTGATGGGCGTGGGCGCGCTTGGCTCGCATGTGATCGAAGCGCTCAAGCCTTTCGGCTTTCCGCTGCGTGCCTGGAGCCGTTCGCCGAAGTCATTGGCAGGGGTTGAGTCCTTCCACGGCGAGGATGGGCTGGGCGGATTCCTCGGATCGTCGCGTGTGGTGGTGTGCATGCTGCCGTTGACCGAAGAAACCGTCCACATCCTCAACCGCACGAACATGATGAAGATGCCGCAAGGCGCTTACATCATCAACGTTGGGCGGGGCGCGCATATTTCCGAGCCCGACCTGCTGCCACTGATCAAATCCGGCCAGATTGCCGGAGCCACGCTGGATGTGTTCCGCAATGAACCACTGCCGGCGCAGCATCCGTTCTGGCAAGAGCCGCGAATCACGATCACGCCGCATATTTCCGCCCTGACGCTGCGCCGCGAAAGCGTTGAGCAGATGGTCGGCAAGATGCGCCAGCATGCGCGCGGCGAAGACATCGCCGACGTAATCAATCGCACAAAGGGATACTGAAAATGAGTTTGCCAAAGAAGGTCAAGATTGTTGAAGTGGGCCCGCGCGACGGCCTGCAGAATGAAAAGGGTGATGTCCCGGCCGATGTGAAGATCGAGTTGGTGAACCGCCTGGCGGACGCCGGCTTCCCGAATATCGAAGCGGCGTCTTTCGTATCGCCGAAATGGGTGCCGCAGATGGCCACTTCCAAGGAAGTCATGGCCGGCATTACCCGCAAGCCGGGTGTGATCTATTCCGCGCTGACGCCGAATATGCAGGGCTTTGAGGCCGCGCTGGCTGCGGGTGCCAATGAAGTGGTGATCTTTGGCGCCGCATCGGAGGCTTTCTCGCAGAAGAACATTAATTGCTCGATCGCGGAATCGATCGAACGCTTTGTGCCGGTTGCCAAAGCTGCCAAAGATGCTGGCCTGCGTCTGCGCGCGTCGGTCAGCACCGCGTTCGGCTGTCCTTACCAGGGCGACGTGCCGCTGGATTCCGTGGCTTACGTCGTGGGCCGCATGCGCGACCTGGGTTGCGACGAGATCGATATTGCCGACACCATCGGCGTGTCGACCCCGCGCAAGACGCAGGCGGTGATGGAACGCGCGATCAAGGAATTCCGCGCCAATTCGCTGGCCGGCCACTTCCACGATACCTACGGCCAGGCGCTGGCCAACATCTATGCCTCGATGGAGCTGGGGATCGAGATCTTCCATTCTTCCGTATCGGGCCTGGGCGGCTGCCCTTATGCCAAAGGCGCTACCGGCAACGTCGCTACCGAAGACGTGATCTACATGATGAATGGCCTCGGCATCGAAACCGGCGTGGACCTGGACCAGGTAGTCGACGCGGGCCAGTTCATTTCGAATTTCCTGGGCCGCAAGGGCGCCAGCCGCGCGGGCAATGCGATTGCCGCCAAGCGCGCCGGCTAGTCAGTTCTCGTCGGAGCGGCCGCGCTGCAGAAAAACTGCCAGCAGGGTGGCCGCTGCGCGCTGCAGTGATTGCCAGTTGGGCGTTGCGAACAGCGTATCCAGGTGCGGCAGGGGATGCGGCGCGCCGTCCGAGATTTCGCTCCAGACCCGCGCAAACTGTGCGATGCCGTTGCGCTCTTCCGCCGAGAAGACTGGTTCAGTGAAATGCTGTTTCCAGTCCGGCGTTACCCAATCTTCCCATTGATTCAGGACTTCGTCGGCGGCTGACATGGCCGGCGCGGAGGCCTGCAATTGCCGCTGCGCGTCGAAGGAGCTGGCCAGCTCCAGGTATTCGATGATGCGGTTGCGGACGCGGCGCAAACCGACCGGTTGCTCGGGGACTGAGGAACGCGGTGTACGCAGCCAATAATACAAATCGTAAGTGGTAGCGCCGGGCAGCGGCTCGCTGTCAGGAAGGTCTGCCTTCTGTTGCCACAGCGGGAACCAATGCGGGTCGCGTACTTGTCCAGCGCCAACTTGCGCGCCACCGAACTGCACATGGCGCACTTGGGCTTGAGCCAGGCTGTGCAGGTTTGCGCCGCTCGCGAGGAAGGGGGAGTAGAGTTGCGGCAGGTCGTCGTGCCAGTCGCAGACAGGGCACGTGGCAAGTGAGCCGGGGGCGCCGGCGAAGGTGGCATATCCGCAGCAAGGGCAGGTGAACATGGCTCTGATCCTAATGCAGAAAAAAAAAGACCTGCACGAATGCAGGTCTTTTTTCTGAAACTTGGTCGGAGTACAAGGATTCGAACCTTGGACCCTCTGCTCCCAAAGCAGATGCGCTACCGGGCTGCGCTACACTCCGAAGAAGCAAGATAATACAAGCTGGGCAGGGGGTCGTCAACCCCCAATTTAAAAGTCGGAGAATTTGGATGCCTTATCGAACGCCGCGATGGCGTATTGCAGCCGGTATCGTTATTTCTTTACTACTGCACGTGGCCGCGGTGTGGTTGGTGCGGCTGCCCGAGCCGCGCAATGCGGCCGATTCGCGTACCTGGTTGACGACGGTGGAAGTGAGAATAGTCGCGCCGCAGCCTGAGCCTGAACCGCAAGCCGAGCGCAAGCCAGAGCGCAGTGCGATTGCCGAGCCGCGCCGCCAGCCGCGATACGCAGAGCCGCGCAAGAATGCTTCTAAAAGGGAGTCGGAACTGGCCGTTCAAGCGGCCCGTGAATCCACGCTGGTCTTGCCGCCCGCAGAGCCGGGGCCGGCACCGCGCTTCGATCGCGACGCCGCGAAAATCGCCGCCCGCGACATTGCCGGTGAGCTGGACAACTCCCAGCCCAAATTGCGCGAAACCCGCGACGAAAAACTGGCCCGGCAAATCCAGAACGCCGCACGCCCCAACTGCAAAGACGGCATCCCCGGCGGCCTGCTGGCCCCGCTCTACCTGATGATGGACAAGAAAGACAGCGGCTGCAAATGGTAAATGTCCACTTCTGTTCCTGACCCCAAGGTGGACATTTACTGCTTGAGCTCGAGGGCGCGGTCGTAGAGGGCGTTCTTTTTCTTGCCGGTGATCTGGGCGGCGAGGGCGGCGGATTGTTTTACTGGCAACTCGGCCAGCAGGATTTGCAGGATGCGGTCGGTTTCGGCATCCTGGCCTGCGTCGGCTGGTGGGGCACCTTCGACCAGGACCACGAATTCGCCTTTTTCGTGGTTGGCGTCGGACTTCAGCCAGGCCACGGCTTCACCCAGCGGGCAGCGGTGGATCTGCTCGAACAGCTTGGTCACCTCGCGGGCAAATACAACCTGGCGCTGGGCGCCGAAGACATCGGCCAGCGCCTGGGCGCACTCGACAATACGGTGCGGGGCTTCGTAGAACACCAATGTGGCTGGCGCGGGCACCAAGTCTTGCAATACCGTCTCGCGCTGTTTCACCTTCGATGGCAAAAAACCAACAAAGTGGAACTGGTCGTTCACCAGGCCGCTGGCCGACAGCGCCGCCACGGCGGCCGAGGCGCCCGGCAGGGGCATCACGCGCAAGCCGGCCGCCCGCACGGCGTCCACAATCCGTGCACCGGGGTCGGAGACCGCGGGCGTGCCGGCATCCGACACCAGGGCAATCCGTTCGCCGGCCTGCAACCGGGCGATCAGGCCTTCGGCCGCTGCGCGCTCGTTGTGCATATGGGCCGCGATCAAGGGCTTGTGCAGGCCAAAGCGGTTCATCAGCTGGGCGGTGTTGCGCGTATCTTCACAGGCCACCGCGTCAACCAGCGACAACACATGCAAAGCACGCAGGCTAATGTCAGTTACATTGCCTATTGGCGTCGCCACCACGTACAAAGTTGCCGTAGGATAATTTTGGTGGGCGGTCTCGCCCAGGATTGGTAAACTGGCGAGAGGACTGGATACTTGTGCTGTCATTGGGGGATGGATGCTGTTTAAAAATATCAAAAGACTGATACTTGGCGTTGCCGCGGCCATGTCGGTCAGTGCTTGTAGCACTCCGTGCGATGCGCCCGGGGGATTGTGCGCGCCAATCACTTCGGTGACAAGTGCTCCGCCAGCCGTTGCCAAGGCGCCGCGGCCGAAACCTCCGGCCCCGCCGCCAGAGCCGGAAGCCGTGGTCGAAACCTTTGCGGTGCCGTCGCCGGAAGAGGTGGCGCGGCCGCCAGGCATCATGCAGGTGGTTCCGCAGCCGGCGGAGAATGCTGACGGCAAGCAGGCTTTCCGCATTGCGCTGCTGCTGCCGCTGCGTTCTGAAGCGTTGGGCCGTGCTGCCGATGCCTTGCGCGCCGGCTTCATGGCGGCGCTGGAGCGCGACAGCCATGGCTTTGCCATCAATGTGGTGGAAACCGGCGATTCGCCGCAGGAAGTGCTGGCCGCCTATGTCACCGCGCAGGAAAAGAACGATATGGTGGTCGGCCCGCTGGCCCGCTCCGCTGTCACCGCCATTGCTGCCAGCCCGCTGGTGGAAAAGCCGACCATCGCGCTGAACCACCCCGAGCTGCGCGGCGACCCGCAGATTCCGCCGCAGTTGCTGGTGATCGGCCTGTCGATCGAGGATGAGGCGCGCCAGGTGGCCGATTGGGGTGCGCGCGAAAACCCGTCGGCCAAGGCGCTGGTCATTTCCGGCAATTCGTCCTGGCAGAGGCGCATTGCCGGCGCCATGATGGCGCAATTGCAGCGACTCGGCCTGCGTCCGCGCAGCGTTGACCTGACGCCGCTCAACGGCTACCTGCAGGATTCGGAGCTGGTGGCCCTGCGCGGCCGCCTGCAAAGCGATCCCGCCGGCGTGTTGTTCGCGGCGCTGGACCCGGACCAGGTCCGCCAGCTCAAGATCGCGCTGTCGGCCCCGCCGCTGGGCGATATCCCGCTGTATGGCACCTCGTCCCTGAACCCCGGCCGCAGCATGTACCGCGCCGGCCCGGAGCTGGACGGCGTGCGCCTGCTCGACCTGCCATGGCTGGTGCAGCGCGACCATCCGGCGGTGATGGCCTACCCGCAGCCGATTCCGCGCGATGAAGCGCGTATCAGCGCCGATATGGAGCGGGTCTATGCGCTGGGCGTCGACGCCTTCCGCATCGCCCGTGAAATCGCCATCCAGCCGCAGCGCCGCTTCCAGCTCGATGGGGTAACCGGCCAGTTGACCATCGATTTCGGCAACGGGCCATCCTGGTTCGAGCGGGTCGAAGTGCCGGCCGAGTACCGCAACGGCGTACCGGTGCCGGTCACCCAATAAGGACATGGCATGCCTCGCACCGAACTCCAGGAGATCGGCCGGGGCGGCGAAGACCGGGCCCTGGCCTACCTGCAGCAGCAGGGGCTAACCCTGGTCGAGCGCAATTTCCTGTGCAAGACGGGGGAGCTGGACCTGGTGATGCGCGATGGCGATCATCTGGTGTTCGTCGAGGTCCGGGAACGCAACAATCCCCGCTTTGGCGGCGCTGCCGCCAGTATTTCCCCCGCCAAGCAGCGCCGCGTGCTGCGGGCCGCCAAGTTTTACCTGCTGCGTTTTGTCAAAATGCCACCATGCCGTATCGATGTGGTGGCCATCGACGGCGAGCACATAAGTTGGCTGCGCAGCGCTATCATTGATCAAATGTAAGCATTTTTAACAGCGCTTGTGAGGCCCGCCAAGCCACTGCACTATAATTACGCACACTATGAACAATCAACGCATCCTCTCGCACTTCCACGAAAGTGCTGAAATCAAGATCCAGTCCGCAACCGTCCTGGCGCAGCCTATCGCGCAAGCGGTGGAACTGATGTTCTCTGCCCTCTCGAACGGCAACAAGATCCTGGCTTGCGGCAACGGTGGCTCGGCGGCTGACGCCCAGCACTTCGCCGCGGAGCTGGTCGGCCGTTTCGAGCGTGAACGCTTCCCGCTGCCGGCCATTTCGCTGGCAACCGACACCTCCATCCTGACCGCTGTGGCCAACGACTACAGCTACCGCGAGATTTTCTCCAAGCAGGTGCAGGCATTCGGCCAGGCCGGCGACATCCTGCTGGCGATTTCCACTTCGGGCAATTCGGCCAACGTGATGGCCGCAATCGAGGCGGCGCTGGAGCGCGAGATGCGCGTAGTGGCACTCACCGGCAAAGGCGGCGGCGCGATCGGCAAGATGCTGACCGACGCTGACGTGCATATTTGCGTGCCGGCAGAGCGTACCGCCCGTATCCAGGAAGTCCACCTGGTGACCATCCATTGCATTTGCGACGGCATCGACGTCGCCCTGTTCGGAGGAGATGTAAATGAATAAAGCCCGCCCACTTTCGCTGGCCGTGATGGCCGCGGTCCTGGCGAGCACCACCCTGTCCGCCTGCGCCCCGATCCTGGTCGGCGGCGCGGTTGCAGGTACCCTGGCTGCATCGGATCGCCGCACCCTGGGCGCGCAAACCGAGGACAAGTCGATCGTTGTGAAGGCCGAAGTAAAGATGCCTAACATCGCCGGCAAGAGCTCGCACGTCAACGTGAACAGCTTTAACCGCCGCGTGCTGCTGACCGGCGAAGTGCCGGACGACGAGACCAAGGCCAAGGTGGAACGTGAAGTGCGCGCCATCGACGGCGTGCTGAACGTGAACAATGAGCTGGAAGTGGGCTTCTCCTCCAGCTACACCTCGCGTTCGAACGATGCGCTGATCACCTCCAAAGTGAAACTGAGCCTGGCCGATGCCAAGGATATCTCGGCCAACTCCTTCAAGGTCGTGACCGAGAAGGGTGCCGTGTTCCTGATGGGCCGTGTGACCCAGCGTGAAGGCGCGCAAGCTGCGGATATCGCGCGCGGCGTCGCCGGCGTGACCAAGGTCGTCAAGGTACTCGAATACATCACCGATGAGGACGTCAAGCAGTACCAGCCGTCCCAGCAGGCTTCGCAAGGCTAAAGAATCGTCATGAGTACGGGCTCCAGGGCGTGGGTTAAACCGGCGATTGCGCTTGCCGTCATCGCCGGCATCGGCTTCACGTCGTACCAGTCGCTGAACAAGCACCAATCCGCCCCTGCGGTCACCTTCCTCGGCATCAAAGGGGAAAAGATCACGCCCGAAAGCCTGAAGGGCAAGGTCGTGATGGTCAATTTCTGGGCCACCTCGTGCACCACCTGCGTGGCCGAGATGCCGGAAATGGTCGAAACGTACAACAAGTACAAGAGCCAGGGCCTGGAATTCATCGCCGTGGCGATGAAGTACGACGCGCCCAACTACGTGGTCAACTTCACCGAGACGCGCCAGCTGCCATTCAAGGTGGCGCTGGACGTGACCGGCGATGCGGCCAAGGCCTATGGCGACGTCTCCATGACGCCGACCACCTTCGTCATCGACAAGGACGGCAACATCATCAAGCGCTACGTGGGCAAGCCAGAATTCCCGGCCCTCCACGCACTGCTCGAAAAAGCCCTGAAGGGCTGATCGCCTAGAAGGCCACCTGCGCGGACACGTAAGCGCCGCGCTGGGTCTTCGGGTTGAAGACCGTGATCGTTCCCAGGTCCGCATACGCCGCAGTCAGCGAGAACTGGCGGTTCGGCAGCCATGCCAGGAAGATGTCCTTGTAGGCTTTCTCGTTATCCACACTGAGATTGTGCGGTTTGCGGCGGTATTCCGCGCCAAGCACCAGCTTGCGCGTCAGCAGGTAGCCGATGGACAGCTCGGGCATGATCTTGCGGCTGCTTTCCTTGTCGCCGCCGAATCCCAATAGCCCCATCTGGTTGGCGCGTGTGCTGCGCAGGGTGCCGTTCACCAGCAGGCTTTGTTCAAACAGGATCTTTGTGGCGCTGATGTAGAAATCCGTGCCGCGCTCGGACTTGGCGCCCAGCTGCCTGACGCTGCTGACACCGAGTGCGCCGAGGCCACCAACACCTTTGTTCTTCTTGTACTGCAGCCCGATGGCGATTTGCGGCAGCCAGCTATCCTGCTGGTAGACAGCGTCGCCTGCCATGCGCAGCTTGACGCCGAAAATATCCTGTTTGATGCGCAGCTGGTCGAGCGGGGCCAGCTCCCCTTTGAAATCCTGGCGTGCCAGCGAGACTTCAACGCGGTCGCCAATGCCGACGGCTGCCCCATAGCTGAGCAGCTTGTAGTCTTGTGTGGCGAGGTGTGTGACGAAAGCGCTGGCGCCCCAGCTATCGCGCGTGCCGTAGCCGGTAATCATTGCCCACGGCACGATGCCGCCGCCAGCGCTGCCTTCCACCATGCTGGCGCCGCCGGTGGCGATGAATTTGCCGTGGTCCGGCTTTGCTTCCGGCGCGCCGCCGCCGGCGGTCACGATATCGCGGTGCATGGGCGCCAGCTTGGCGACCAGCCGGTTCGACACGCTGGCTGGTACATTGTTGCGCTCCATCGCGATTTGCAGGTCTTCCGTCAACGCGTTGAAATGCTTGTCGTTGAGCTTCAGATCTTCATGCGCGGTCTTCATGTCGCGGTTCTTGCCATGGCCCGTAAACTTGCATGGGCCGCCGGACAATTCGCAGAACTGGTCGGCCAGCCGCGCCTTGGTTTGCGGGATGTCGAAGCCGTCGAAAGTCTCCTTGATGCGATCATCGGCCAGCACGATCTCGAACATCGTGCCGACGATGCGTTTGATCCCCGCATCGCCGCCAAGCCCGCGATAGAGGCTATCGTCCTGCGCATATGCCGCCGAGGCGGCCATCAGCAAGCCAGCACCAAGGAGTTTTCGCATATTAGCCTTTGGGGTAGAGGATCATTTGCGTGCAGCGGAACAGGGCGATAGCCTTGCCGGTCGCTTTGTTGGTCACCGTCGCGTCCCACACTTGCGTCGTACGGCCGCCGTGCACCATGCGGGCGGCGACGGTGATCGTGCCTTCGCGCGCAGTGCCGAGATGGTTCGACTTCAACTCAATCGTGGTGAAATTCTGGGCGCCTTCCGGCAGGTTGGCGATGCAGCCAAAGCCGCAGGCCGTATCGGCCAGGGTGACGACCGTGCCGGCGTGCAGGTAACCATTCGGCGCCAGGTGGTGCTGGACGATGTCGATTTCCGCCTGCAATTCGCCTTCGGAAGCGCCGGTGACGCGAACGCCCAGGTGGCCGGTCAGGTTGTTGTGAGTAAGTTGATTGAGTTTTTCGAGGTCGAATTTCATCGGGGTAGTCTCCGTTTACAGATAAAGAATCATATCAGCGGGAAACCGGGTATGCTTACGCATGCGCGACCTGCCCCACAAGGGCCCGGTCTGCAGGCATGACCAGAAGCTCAAAAGGTGGATTCAACCGATTAATTTTACGGAGAATTTCCCATGAACGAACGAGAGCAACTGTCTGACATCGTGCAGCGCATGGAAGTAAAGCTGGCACAGGGCCACCAGGATGATTGGGCCCGCCTGCTGCACCGCGCACGCACCTTGAGCGCCTTCGATTGTTCGGCTGCGAAGGGCGAGATCCTGCACTATTTCGGCGGCGCCGGCTCAATCAGCGATCTTCAGCTCGACGAAGAATTCAGCGACCTGCGCACCCAGCTCTACACCCTCTGCTACGGCAAGCGCACCACGCATTGAAGCGCAAGGCAGTCCGACTGCCCTGGCCAGCGTGCGTGCCGGCTTTGAAATCCTGGCGTCCGGGCGACGGCCTATCCCTGCGCAAGCTTCAGTCGTCCAGGCCTTTTCCGGCCAGGATCTGCGGCATGCATTTCTCGACACGAGATTCGCGCGTCCTGGCTTGCTTGGCGGAGGAGAAGTGCAGCAGGTAGCCGCGTTGGCGGCCCGGGGTCAGGGCGTAGAAGGCTTCGGCGAGCGCAGGATGCTCGTCGAGCTTTTGCAGGAATTCGTCGGCCATCGGGAAGTCGCTGGTGTCCTTGAATTCGACCTTGGCGCCGGACTTTTCAAGCTCGATGGCTTCTTCAACGTAGGACTTGATGATTTTTGCCTGCCGCTTGATGTCGGCCAGGCTGGTGAAGCGGAGCTGGCGCCCGGCCTGCACGTTGGCGGTCTGCTGCACCAGGATGTTTTCCGGGTCCTGCATCAGGGAACCCTTGAACAACAAAAGCGCGCAGTATTCCTTGAAGCCGTGGATCAGGACGATGTTCTGATCATTGTAGGTAAAGCACGCGCAACCCCATTTCGTCTCCTCGGTCAGGTGCGTGGAGAGAACGATCTTGCGCAGTGCTTCGAATTCCTCGTGCCATTTATGCTCAGCCATTCCTGCCTCCTATTCTTGTTAGGTCGGCAATATACTACTTCAGAATGGCTGATTTGGCTCAGGCCTGTTCCAGTACGTTATGCGCCTGCTCGTCAGCGTGATAGGACGAACGCACCATGGCGCCAACTGCGGCGTGGGCGAAGCCCATTTCGTAGGCTTTTTCCTCGAACATCTTGAACACGTCCGGGTGCACGTAACGGCGCACCGGCAGGTGGCTGTTGGACGGCGCCAGGTACTGGCCGATGGTCAGCATGTCGATGTCGTGCGCGCGCATGTCGCGCATCACTTCCAGGATCTCTTCGTCGGTCTCGCCCAGGCCAACCATCAGGCCGGACTTGGTCTTGACGTGTGGGTAGCGTGCCTTGAAGTCTTTCAGCAAGGTCAGCGAGTGCTGGTAGTCGGCGCCTGGGCGGGCTTCCTTGTACAGGCGAGGCACGGTTTCCAGATTGTGGTTCATCACGTCCGGCAGGCCGTCGGCGAAGATGTCCAATGCCTTTTCCAGGCGGCCGCGGAAGTCTGGCACCAGCACTTCAACCTGGGTCTTCGGCGACAGTTCCTTGGTCTTGGTGATGCACTCGACGAAGTGCGCGGCGCCGCCGTCGCGCAAGTCGTCGCGGTCCACCGAGGTGATCACCACGTAGGACAGGCGCAGCTTGGCGATGGTGTTGGCCAGGTTTTGCGGTTCGTTCACGTCCAGCGGGTCGGGACGGCCATGGCCCACGTCGCAGAACGGGCAGCGGCGGGTGCACTTGTCACCCATGATCATGAAGGTAGCAGTACCCTTGCCGAAGCATTCGCCGATATTCGGGCAGCTCGCTTCTTCGCATACGGTCACCAGCTTGTTCTCGCGCAGGATGTCCTTGATCTCGTAGAAACGGGTCGAAGCCGATGCGGCTTTGACGCGGATCCAGTCCGGCTTCTTCAGGCGTTCAGCCTGTTCGATCGGGATGATCTTGATCGGGATGCGGGAGGTCTTGTCGGCGCCTTTTTGCTTGTCGCTTGGGTTGTAAGTCATAGCTGCTTGCTTTCAAGTTAATTCAGGTTCGGCCACCTGGAGCTGGTTAACCAGCTCATTGGCCAGGGCCTGCTGGACATCGGCCAGCGGGACATCCACGCCCATCGAGCGCATGTCGATGGTTTCCAGGCCTGCGTAACCGCAGGGATTGATCCAGGTGAAGGGGGCCAGGTCCATGCCCACGTTCAGCGATACGCCGTGGTAGGTGCAGCCATTGCCGCGCACCTTCAAGCCGAGGGCTGCGATCTTGGCGCCTTTTTTAGGGCCGTTGGCGATGTAGATGCCGGGCGCACCTTCGATGCGCTCACCGGCGAGATTATACGCGGCCAGCACATGGATGATCGCTTCTTCGATCTTGTTGACGAACTGGCGGGCATACAGCTTGCCGCCTTTCTTGTTGCGGCGCAGGTCCATCATCAGGTAGATCACCACTTGGCCGGGACCGTGGAAGGTCACCTCGCCGCCACGGTCGGTCTGCACCGTGGGAATCGACGTAGCGCCGGCCAGCAGGTGGCCACGGTCGGCGCCCAGGCCCAGCGTATAGACGGGCGGGTGCTCGACGATCCACAGTTCGTCGGGCGTATCTTCCTGGCGCGCGTCGGTGAAGGCGCGCATCGCTGCGAAAGTTGGCTCGTATTCGGCTTGGCCGAGATGGCGGATCACCGCCGGCTGGATAGGCATAAGGCTACAGGTCGGGAAAAGCCCCGCCATTATACCGGCCCAGCCCTTTCACTGCTTAATGGCTAAGCAGTTTTATGCCGATTTCCTTAAGCTGGCATCAGGTTGATGTTCTTTAGCCAATCTTGCAAAGACTCCCGCTGCCATTGGTGCGCGACGTAATCCTTGAGCTTTTGCGGCACCGGATCACCATTCATCACCAGCCGGCTCAGCATGACGGCGAGGTCGGTGTCGGCGATGCACCAGCGGCCAAACAGGTAGGGGCCGTCGATGACTCGCTCGGCCAGGCGCACCAGCTTATCCGCCGCCGCCTGGGCGGCGGGGGACAGCGGCTGTTCGGCGCGGCGGTAGAACACCGTGTAGGTGCTGCGCTCTTCCCTCAGCGCGCCCAGGTCGCTGCGCACCCAGGCCTGGATCTGGCGGGCGACGGCGCGTTTCTGGGGCAGCACCGGGTACAGGGCACGGTGTTCGGGGGCCGGGAACATCTCGTCCAGGTATTCGGTGATGGCGCTGGACTCGGTCAGCATGAAGTCGTTGTGCACCAGGCAGGGCACGCGGCCGGTCAAGGCCTTGCCGGTATAGGACAGCTCCTTGTTCTTGCCGGCTTCCAGGTCCACGGTCTCGAGTTCGAAATCGAGGCCTTTTTCGCGCAGGGCGACGAAGGCGGAAATGGCGTAGGGGCTGGTGAACTGGCTGTCCACATACAGTTTGAGGCTCATGGCGGGGCTCCGGCTTGGTTAGGTTTATTCACATGGTATGCCTTGCTTCATGCTTGCCAAAACGATATATTTTCTATTGCCTGGTTAGTTTTCCTCACAACGATATGCGTTTGCCGAATTTGTCTGCCCTGCGCGCCTTTGAGGCGGCGGTCCGTCACGAGAATTTCTCGCGGGCGGCGGCGGAGCTGTGCCTGACGCATGGCGCCATCAGCCACCAGGTGCGCGGGCTGGAGGAGGAACTGGGCGTGCAATTGTTCGTCCGCAATGGGAAACAGGTGATGGCCACACCGGAGGCGCGGCGCTACGCGGCGACCGTGGCGCGCTGCCTGTCCGAGCTGGCCGATGGCGCGGCCGAGCTGCGCCCGCCGGACGGTGTGCAGCGTCTGAGCGTGACTGCGATTCCTTCGTTTGCGGCGCGTTGGCTGGCGCCCCGGCTGGGGCAATTCATCGAACAGCATCCGACCATCGAAGTAATCCTGCAAGCCAGCGGCCAGTTGCAGGACCTGGTGCGGGAGGGGATCGATGTCGGCATCCGCTTCGGGCGCGGCAAGTATCCCGGGCTGGATGTCGAGCGCCTGATCGGCGAGATTTACTACCCGGTAGCGAGTCCTCACTATCGCGGTGGGCAACTGCCTGCTTATCCACAGGACTTGGCGAAGGCCACGTTGCTGCGCTCGAACGAACCTTGGGCACCCTGGTTCCGGGCAGCCGGACTGGACTTGCCGGAGCCTTCCGGCGGCGTGATGTTCGAGGACTTGTCGATGCTGATACGCTCCGCCGTCGACGGCGACGGGGTGGCATTGGTGCGCCACGTGGTGGCGATGCAGGAAATTGCGTCGGGCCAGCTGGTGCGGCTATTCGATATCGCCTCGCCTTGCCCGGATGATTACTACCTGGTCAGTCCGCCCGGCGCCCTGCAGAAACCGCAGGTGCGGGCGTTCCGTGAGTGGCTGAAGGCGGAAATCGCCCGCAGCCAGCTTCTTACAACACCATCTTGACCATCGGGTGGCCGGACAGCGCGCGGTAAATGTTATCCAGCTGCTCGCGGCTGGTAGCGCGCACGGTGCAGGTCAGGCTGGTGTAATTACCCTTTGCCGATGGACGCGATTCCATTTTGCCTTCATGGAACGTCGGGTCGTGCGCGACCACCACTTCAATGATCGTGGGGGCGAAGGCGTCGTGGGTAGCGCCCATCACCTTGATCGGGAAGTCGCTCGGATACTCGATGAGGGACTCTTCAGGCGGGATGGGATTCATCATGATTTTTCCAATCTTGTAACAAAAAAAAAGACCCGGCGCGGTGCGAGTGCGCCGGGTTCCATTTTACATCGTTACATAGATGGCTCCTGGGAGCCATTTTTCAAGTCGGCGGCTTATGCCGCAGCGGCTGGCGCCGTGTTCGACAGGCGTTGCAGGCGCTCCAGGGCCGATTCGCTGCCATTCGCCGGGTTGGTGACCGATTTACGGATCGCGTCGATCTCGGCGGCCTGGTCGTAAGGGCGTTGGCCGATGTCGGAGACGATCTTCATGCCTTCGGCTTGGTTGGCGATCGTCTGGGCACGCTTGGTCAGCGCGTTCAGCGCACTGGTGTTGCCGCGCATACCGGACAAGTTCGCCAACTGGCTCTGGCGATCGGCACGCACTTCCTGCAATTCGCGCTGGGCCTTGGCCTGGGCCAGGGCTTGCATCGCTTTCTTGGCGGCGGCGTCGAAGTCAGCCAGTTGCTGCGACAGGGCGTCGACGATCTTCTGCAGTTCTTCCATGTAGGACTGGGCATCGGCTTCTTCCTGGATTTCCTGCGGCAAGCGGCCCTTGTTGGCTTCCAGTTCGTCGCAGAACAGGTTGATCGTGGCTTCCGAAATCTGGCCGGCGGCCAGGCGTTCTGCCAGGGTGCCGGTGGCTTTTTCATCGGTTTCGATCAGCTTGCGCAGGCGGACCACGTCGTCGCGCTCCTTGTTGAAGGCGGAGCGGGCCTGGGCCAGCTTTTGGGCGGCGCTGCGCAGGGTGTCGGCCAGGCGGTCGCGGTCGGCCTCGGTCGCCGTTTCCGGGTCAAAACTGGCGATGGCTTCCGAGACACGGTCGCCCAGGGCGCCAAAGTGCTTGGAAATCAGTCGTGCAGTCAGGGACCAGCCATTCGAGTTGCTCATTTTTTGCATCCTTTCAGTTAAGTTCAATTCACCAAGCGGCGGTCGTTATTGGATGACCAGCCGTTCCTGCTCCACCGGGATTCCCACTACGAAATCGACGTGAATCCCGCGTTTTTCTGCATCGCCGTTCACGCTCTGGAGGATCTCCGTCGTGACCAGCAGATATTCCTTGCTGCCATCGCCCAGTTGCCGGGCGTACGGCATGAAGTACAGCTCCTGCTTCAAGCCCTGCATGCCGCTGGCTTCATCGATGCGCGTTTCGGTGCCCGTGAAGGGCGGGACGAAACCGGCATTCGGGTCGCCGACATCGCGCTCGAAGTCCAGCGCTTCCTGCTCGCCGAAGGCGGTTGCCAGCACTTCGCTGTCGGCGCCGCCTTCTTCGAGCTGGCTGCGCCACAGGCTGAATTGCAGGTCGCCCAGGCCGCAGCCGCCGGCGCCGGTGAAGGCATCCTGGTCTTCCGCCGTGGTGGGGATGAAGCGCACCAGTTGCGTGCAGTACAGGATCTCCTTCACCTCGCCGTGTTCGTCCACATACAACTGGAGGAACTTTTCGCGCTCGTCTTCGTCGCCCTTGGCCAGGTAGTAGCGGTAGAGGCGGCCGGCCATCGTCAGCTTGAACTGGGAAATAGCGAGGATCCGGCTGTCCTCCGCTTGCGGCAGCGCGACCAGGGAGCCATTGGCGCTGGCGCGCAGCAGGGGCGACGCTTGCAAGTCCACCACGCTGCCGATCCTGGCTGCCAGCGGCAGGCTGCGGTCTTCCGGTTGCGGCGCGTCGCTTTCGACTCCGCGGCGCTTGGCGCCGCTGCGCAGGTAATCGATGGCGTCTTTCCAGCCCATTGGCTTAGTTCCTTTCAAACGAGTAGTTAGAGTTCTTTTTCACTTCCTGTGCCCCTGCCATCAGGCGGAAGGCTTTCCAGGCCAGCCAGACCAGGCCGCCGATCAGCAGGGCTACCGCGAGCTTGGCAAGGGTGCTCGATTCGTGAGCGGCCGGCTTGGCTACCGGGGCTGGCACCTGCGCCTGGCGGGCAGTTTCCACGACCGCACCGGCGATGTCGCTTGCGCCGGCCGCGTCCGCCATGGCGCCGGTATTGCCGCTGACTTCAGCTGGCATGGATGGCGCCGGCGCCGGCTGGGCGGCCGGGGCCGGTGCTGCATGGCCGCTGGCGGCGCGGCCCAGCATGAAGCCGCCGATGCCCCACAGCCAGCCGTTGCTGCTGTCGCGGACGATTACCGGCGCAGGTGCGCTGGTCGAGCCGCTGCTTGGGGCGCCATGCTGGGCGTAGGCACCGCCACCATTCCCGCCGCTTCGGCCGCCGGGAACTACCGGATCGAGCGGTGGCAGCGGGGGCGTAGTCCCGGCGCGGGAGGCCGTTGAGCTGCCAAAGCTGCCGGGGGCGGACTGCCCGCCAGCAGTGGCGGCGGCACGGCGCGTGTCATATGTCCGCATTGCCTGGTCCTGCGCGGCGCGGCGGTCGAGGTCGCGCGACATCGCCGAATCGCGTTGTGGCGCGCGCGCCGCAGCCGGCGGCTGCGACTGGCGCTGGCCGAAGGTGCCGAAACTTGGCTGTTTCGGGGTGCTGACGCTGCGCGACACCGTGCTGCGGCCGGACGAAAAGCCGCTGCGGTATGAGCCGCCTGGGCGGGCTTCGGCCGTGTTGGCGACTACAATGGCCACCACGATTGCCATGATGGCCGCGAAGCGAGTGCGCTTGAACATGAAATTCACCGTTGTCAGGTAGTTAAACTTTCGATGAAAATCAGCATATCTTTCAAACAATCCGACTGCATCGGTAAAAAAAGGCCAGCTTCACCATGACGAAGAAATACCTGGACATGAACCAGCACGACGCGCTCTACAAGGTGGCGCGCACTTTCCCCGGCGGTATTGAGGCACTTGCCCAGCAAATGGGCATCTCCGCCAACGTGCTGCGCAATAAGCTGTCGCCGACCATCGCCTCGCATTACCCCTCGTTCGAGGAGGTTTCCACCATCGTCGACCTGTGCCACAAAGCGGGTGTGCATGAAGCCATGCTGCCGCTGCATGCGCTGCTGACGCGGCATGGCATGGCGGCCTTCATCGTGCCGATCCCAGATGACGTGAGCAACGACGACCTGTCGCAGACGGTGTGCAAGGTAATGGCCCAGGTGGGCGCGGTGGCGGAGGCGGTGTCGGAAGCCCTGCTCGATGGCAAGGTGACGGAGGCGGAAGCCGACCTGATCGAGCGCGAGTTCCATGGTGCGCTGTCGGCTCTGGGCGAGTGGCGCGAGCGCATTCGCCAGCGGGCCAGGATCGGAAAATAAAAAAAGCCAGCCATTTTTAGTGGCTGGCTTTGATGGGCAGTCCGCTTAGCGGCGATTTCCCTCGTTGTCCATGCGTTCCTGGCGCTCCTGGGCACGCTCGCGCGCATCCCGGCGCTGTGGTTGTTGCTGCGGCTGGGACGGCTGAGGCTGCATTTGCGGCTGAGGTTGCGGTTGCGCTGGCTGTGGTGGTGGCGACATTTGCGCTGGGCGCGCCGGCGACATCTGCACCTGCGGCGCTTCGCGGTGGCCGCGGTCTTCACGTGCCTCACGATTCATGATCCCGAAGCGCGGCTCGTGGCGCGGCTGTTCGATGCGCTGTGGCTGTGGCTGTGGCTGCGGCTGTGGTTGCTGCTGCTGCACTTGCGGCGGCGCGGCCTGGAACTGGGGCTGCTGCTGCGGCGCGGTGATGATGCCTGAACGGCGTGGCTCGTCACGCGTATTGCGGCCGCGCCAGTTGTCGCGATCGTCATTGTCGGTACGGGTCCAGTTCTGGCGCGGCTGCTGCGGCTGCGAGGTAATCTGCTGAGGCTGCTGCTGCGGCTGGGTCTGCAACAACGGCTGGCGTGACTGTTCCTGGCGCTCGACGCGGCGGTCCTGGCCGCGATCGCGATTGAAGCGGTCGTCGCGATCCCGGTTGAAGCGATCGTCACGGTTTTGCTGCAAATCCGGCTGACGCTGCGGACGTTGCAGGCTGGAGGACAGCACCGGCGGCGCGGTCATGATCGGCACGTTGCGCACATCCTGCGGTGTGACGCGCGCTCCATTGTTCACCGGAATATGGCGGCCACGGCCCCACTGGTCGCTCGGCAGGGCAGTCACGCCATCGCGGCGGCCGTCGTGGTCGCGGTCCCGGTAGCGTTCATGCCAGCGCTCGTTGGTGCGGTGGTTCCAGACCAGGCGCCGTTCGAAATCCGACGACACGCGGTAGGCCGGCACATAGCGGTCGCGCGGGCTCAGCGGGTACCATCCCACCGCCGGACCCGAATGGCCCGAACCAAAGCTTACGCTCCAGTTGTTGCCGCCGACCCAGCCCACCAGCGCCGGCGACCACACCGGGCGGCCAACCACACGGCCTGGCGTCCAGCACCAGCGGCCGCCCACCACAACCCAGCGGCCATAGTGGAATGGCGCATAGCCCCAAGGCGAGTTGTCGACCCAGGTCCAGCCCCATGGCGAAATCCAGACCCAGCGGCCGTCGCGGTAGGGCGCCCAGCCGGCCGACACCGCGCGTGGGAACCAGACGTTGCCGTACTCGCGGTCTTCGACCCAGTTGCCGTAGTTGTCCAGGTCTTCGTAGCCGGTCATGTCGGCCGTCACATAACGCGAGGCGACCGCGCCTTCGTCGCGGCGGTCACGGCCGGAAACCCAGTTATCGAAATCATCACGCCTGGCCAGCGCGGTAAACATATCGTCGCCGCGCACTTCCACGCGTTTGCCGGAGCGGGCGGTCAGCATGGTGCCGGCGCCTTCCACGCGGACGTTGCCGGCGAAGACATTGACCATGGTGGTGTCGGGCGCGCGTTCGGCATCGACGCGGAAGGAGCCAGGCTCGGTCAGCGTGACGCGCGCTTGCGGCGTGAGGAATTCAAATTCGTTGAGCATGCCGGGATCGCGCATGCGCACGGCGGCGGTACCATAATTCAGGCGCAGCACCAGGCGATCGTCATCCAGCTCCTGCACCTCGAGGTCGGTGTCGCCGTCCAGGCGAATGGCGGCCGAGCCGACACGGAATTCGGCACGCGCCCCGGAGGCCGTCGTCAGGTGGTTTTCGCTGGTCACCGGCCAGTTCATCAGGTTGCCGGATTCTTCCTCGCCATTGACGAGCATGGTCACCCGGCCTTCGGTGACGGTGACCCGGCCCACCCGGGCGGGCGGGTCGGCCATGGCGACCGAGGTCACTGCGACCAGGGCTGCCAGCATCAGGAACTGCGCAATCTTGCGGCTCATTTTCATTCTCTCCAAGGGAACGTTCTAAGGCGTTTTCGTTTTTATATAACGCCTGAGCCCCCTTGGCGAGGACGCAAGTTACAAATAATTTCAAATCGGGGTGAAGCGCTGCACCTTTTTGCCTTCCACCTCGATGATTTCGAAGAAAACCTCGCGTGGGCGGCACCAGATGGAACCGTTGGCGGCCTTGTACACGATCATCGTGCTGTGGTCGGATTCCAGCGTGGCTTCACACACCAGCTCGTAAAGACCGCCTTTGTAATGCCGGAACTGGGTGCTCATGCCTGGGCCGCTCCCCGCTTGACGAAGAACAGGGCGCCACCGATAAACATCAGAAGACTGCCGAATACGCGATTTTGCATCTTGATGGCGGCGGCTTCACGGAAGAAACGCTGCATTGACGACGCCAGGAAGGCGTAGCCATGCATCACCACCAGGTCGATCACGAACATCGTCGCGGCCAGGATGGCCAGCTGCGGCAGCACCGGCGCATGCTGGTTGATGAACTGCGGCAGCACGGCCACCATGAAAATGATGCCCTTGGGGTTGGTGGCATTGGTCAGGAAACCGGTCATGAAGCGCTTGCGGAACGACGGCAGCGCCGCTTGCGCCACCTGGACGCCCTGGCCGGCGGCGACTTTGGCGCGCCACTGGCTGATGCCCAGCCAGATCAGATACAGGGCGCCGACCGTCTTCACCACGCTGAAGGCGAATTCAGAGGCGAGCAGCAGGGAGCCAACGCCCGCGCCGGCAATCGCCAGCACCAGCAGCAAGCCCAGCTGAAGGCCGAGGATGGTGGCGGAGGTGCGCTTCACGCCATACGACAGGCCATGCGACATCGACAACACGGCGCCCGAACCGGGCGACACGGCAATGATGCAGGCAGCGATGACAAAGGTGATCCAGGTGGTGAAAGTCATGACCGATTACCGACGAATAAAAAGTTCATTGTAGCGTTGAAGGTGCCCGCTCACAGCGGCGGCATGTTAGATTGTCGATCCTGTAATTTTTCTTTGGAGTTATACGAATGGCCGGTTCCAGCCTGCTTGCACTGATCGACGATATTGCCACCATCCTGGATGACGTGGCTGCCATGAGCAAAGTGGCGGCCAAGAAGACCGCGGGTGTGCTGGGCGACGACCTGGCGCTGAACGCGCAGCAGGTTGCCGGCGTGCAAGCCGACCGTGAACTGCCTGTGGTTTGGGCAGTAGCGAAGGGTTCTATGATCAACAAGGCGATCCTGGTGCCTGCTGCGCTGGCAATCAGCTATTTCGCGCCATGGGCGATCACGCCGTTGCTGATGCTGGGCGGTGCCTACCTGTGCTTTGAAGGTTTCGAGAAGATTGCCCACAAATTCCTGCACTCGCAGGCGGAAGACGAGCAGCACCACAAGGAATTGCTGGATGCCAACCAGAGTGTTGACCTGGCGGCAATGGAAAAGGAAAAAGTGAAGGGTGCCGTGCGCACCGACTTCATCCTGTCGGCCGAGATTATCGTGATCGCCCTGGGCACCGTAGCGGCCGCAACCTTCCTGCAGCAGGTGACCGTGCTGGTTGGTATCGCCGTCGTGATGACCATTGGCGTGTACGGCCTGGTAGGCGCCATCGTCAAGATGGACGATGCCGGTCTCTACCTGACCAAGCGCGCCGGTGCCGGCGTGCAGGCCCTGGGCCGTCTGCTGTTGTCCGCCGCGCCCAAGCTCATGAAATTCCTGTCGGTGGCAGGTACCGTGGCGATGTTCATGGTCGGCGGCGGCATCCTGACCCACGGCATCCCTGGTGCGCATGACGTGATCCACCACGCTGCCGAAGCGGCCGGCGCAGTGGGCGGCGTTGGCCCCCTGCTGGCTGCCGTCACGCCGTCGGTGCTGGACGCCATCGGCGGTGTGATTGCCGGCGCCATCGTGCTGGCCATCGTCACCATCGGCGGCAAATTGTTGAGCTCGGTCAAGCGCTAAGCGCCGGGCTGGCCGCACACTGTAATTTTTAACAAGGAGACCCTATGTCGACCCATAACCGACCTTCCGGCGCCTTTGTCGGCGCCTCCTGGACCGCCTTGCTGCTGGGCGCAGCGGCCTTCGTCGCAGGCCTGTGGAATGCCCAGATGGCACTGAACGAGAAGGGTTATTACCTGACGCTGCTGCTATACGGCCTGTTTGCGGCCGTATCGCTGCAAAAATCAGTGCGCGACAAGGTGGAAGGTGTCCGCGTGTCGAATATGTACTTTGGCCTGTGCTGGATTTCCACCGCATCCGCCATTCTGCTGCTGGGCGTCGGCCTGTGGAATGCCAACCTGGCACTCAGCGAAAAAGGCTTTTATGGCATGGCTTTCGCGCTGAGCCTGTTCGCTGCCGTGGCGGTACAGAAGAACGTTCGTGACAGTTCGGCAATCCCGGCCGACGCAGCCTGACAGGCCAACCCCGCCAGATTTGATCTACATCATTAAAAAAGCGCGCCTAAGTCCCTAGACTTATCCCTGTGATCTTGCGTTATAGCAAGAAAGTCAACAGGGGGCGCGCGATGCGTAAGAATGTACCGGTAAGCAATCAGGAAGTAGAGCTGGACGAAGACCAGGCGATCGTCTCCAAGACTGACCTGGAAGGCCATATCGTCTACGTCAATCCTTACTTCGAGCACATCAGCGGCTTTTCCGCCGCGGAACTGATTGGCCAGCCACAAAACATCATCCGCCACCCGGACATGCCACCGGAAGCGTTTGCCGACCTGTGGCAAACCATCCGCGCCGGCATCCCCTGGACCGGCCTGGTGAAAAACCGCTGCAAGAACGGCGATTTCTACTGGGTCAAGGCGAATATCACCCCGATCAAGGAAAACGGCCGCAGCACCGGCTATATGTCGGTGCGCACCAAGGCTGAGCGCGGCCAGATTGCCGCCGCAACCGAGGCTTACCGCAAGATCAACGCCGGCGACCGCACTATCCGCATCAAGAATGGCCAGATCGTGCGCCTGGGCCTGTCGAACGTGATGGCGCGCCTGAGCCATGTATCGCTGGCGATGCGCATCTGGCTGGCCACCAGCGTGGTCAATGTGCTGCAGATCGCCGTCTGCGTCGCCGCACTGTTTGCCGACGGCACCAGCGAACTGACGCGCTGGGGCATCTTCGGCGCCACCGCTTTCGGTTTCCTGATCAACGTCTTCCTCTGGTACACGCTGCGTACCAGCATGCTGCAGCCGCTGCACCGTGCACTGGACGGCGCCCGCCTGATCGCCGCCGGCGACCTGACCGGCGCTTTCGATACCGACAGCACCGACGAAATGGGCCAGTTGCTGCGCGCCCTGCAGCAGATGAATAACAACCTGATCGCCACCATCCGCGACGTGCGCTTCAATATCGACGCAATGGCCGTGGCGACCCAGCAGATCGCCGCCGGCAATGCGGACCTGGCCGGCCGTACCGAGTCGCAGGCCGCCAGCCTGGAAAAGACCGCGTCAAGCATCGAAGAATTCTCTTCGACCGTGAAGGCGAATGCCGAGAACTCGATGGAAGCGAACACGCTGGCGGTCAGCGCTTCCGACGTGGCAGAACAGGGCGGCGAGATCGTCTCCGAAGTGATTGCGACCATGGACGAGATCAACTCCTCTTCCAGGCGCGTAGTCGACATCATCGGCCTGATCGAAGGGATCGCTTTCCAGACCAATATCCTGGCGCTGAACGCGGCAGTCGAAGCAGCGCGTGCCGGTGAACAGGGCCGCGGCTTCGCCGTGGTGGCAAGCGAAGTGCGCAACCTGGCACAACGTTCCTCCGCTGCCGCCAAGGACATCAAGCAACTGATCGAGATCTCGGTGGAAAAGGTCAGCACCGGCATGGAACGCGCACAACGCGCCGGCGCCACCATGGACCAAGTGGTGAACTCGGTCAAGCAGGTCACCACCATCATGCACGAGATTTCCACCGCATCGCGCGAGCAGAGCGTCGGCGTGGACCAGGTCAACCAGGCCGTCAACCACATGGACCAGGTGACGCAGCAGAACGCCGGCCTGGTGGAAGAAGCTGCCGCCGCCGCGGTCAGCCTGGCCGATGAAGCCGGCCACCTGCGCGACGCTTTCAGCCTGTTCAAATTTGAACGCACCCGCCACGCGCGCCTGGCGGCTGTTAATTCGGCACGCGGCGCGCAGCAAACGCGCCAGGCACCTAAACGCCTGGCCGCCTAATCCCGAACGAGAAAATTATGAATACCATTGCAGAACCAACCGTACAGTTTGATGCAGAGCTGATCAGCCGCATGAGCACTTCCGGCCCGCGCTACACCTCGTATCCGACGGCCGACCGCTTCAAGCCGGACTTCAGCTACTCCAGCTTCCTCGAGGCGCAAGCCAACTTGCGCATGCGCGGCGCACGCGCACCGCTGTCGCTGTATGTGCATATCCCATTCTGCAACGTGGTTTGCTACTACTGCGCCTGCAACAAGGTGGTGACCAAGGACCGCAGCAAGGCGGTGACCTACCTGGGCTACCTGAAACAGGAAATCGATATGCAGGGCAAGCTGTTCGCCGGCATGAACCGCGTGGAGCAGCTCCACTTCGGCGGCGGCACCCCAACCTACCTGAGCGACGAGCAAATGGGCGAGCTGCTGGCGCACATGCGCAAGCACTTCGAATTCGCGCCGGACGAAGAGGGCGAGTACTCGATTGAGATCGATCCGCGCACCGTCGATGCGGAGCGCATCCACACGCTGCGCAAGCAGGGCTTCAACCGCGTCAGCATGGGCGTGCAGGACTTCGACCCGGTGGTGCAGAAGGCGGTCAACCGCATCCAGCCGGCCGAGGAAACCCTGGCGGTGATCCAGGCTGCGCGCGACGCCGGCTTCCGCTCCATCAGCGTGGACCTGATTTACGGCCTGCCGAAACAGAGCATGACCACCATGCAGGCGACGATGGACAAGGTGATCGAGGCCAATCCCGACCGCATCGCGCTGTACAACTACGCGCACATGCCGCACCTGTTCAAGCCGCAGCGCCGCATCGCAGAAGACGAATTGCCAACGCCTGCCGTGAAGCTCGACATGCTGGCATTGTGCATCGAGCGCCTGACCCAGGCCGGCTATGTCTACATCGGCATGGACCATTTCGCCAAGCCGGACGACGACCTGGCCGTGGCTCAGCGCCAGGGTCGCCTGCACCGCAACTTCCAGGGCTACTCGACCCACGCCGAGACCGACCTGGTGGCGCTGGGCGTTTCGGCCATCAGCTCGGTGAACGGCACTTACAGCCAGAACGAGAAAACCCTGGACGAATACTATGCGCGCCTGGATGAAGGCCGCCTGCCAATCGCACGCGGCTACGCGATGGACAACGACGACCTGCTGCGCCGCATGGTGATCCAGAACCTGATGTGCAACTTCGAACTGTCGATTTCGGCGCTGGAACTGGGTTACCCGATCCGCTTCAAGCAATACTTCGCCAAGGAACTGCAAAAGCTGCGCGAATTCGAGCGCGATGGATTGCTGTCGATCGAGGACGACTGGATCTCCATCTCGCCGAAGGGCCGCCTGCTGATCCGCAATATCTGCATGGTGTTCGACCGCCACCTGGCTGCCGACCGTGCCGCGGGTACTGCGCCGGGGCAGGTGCATCCGCTGCGCTTCTCGCGCACGATCTGAGAGGGCCATGAACCTGCTGCCCATCCTGATTGCCGGCCTGGCCGGCAGTGTGCATTGTGCCGGCATGTGCGGTGGCATCGTCAGCGCGTTCAGCGTTGGCGGTCCATCCGCCATGCCGGCGCGCACGCGCGTGATCCCGATCGCGCGCATGGGCACGGGCGGCACCGCCACCATGGCCTGGGCCGGCGCCAGCGCAGGCGAGGTTGGCCACGTGTTGGCCTATAACACCGGCCGCATTGGCAGCTACATGCTGGCCGGCGCGCTAGCCGGCGGCATTGCCGGCAGCGTCGCCAGCCTGGCGCGGATGGCCTCGGCACAACTGCTCGCTTACTGGATGGCCAACCTGATGCTGGTTGCGATGGGCCTGTACCTGATGGACGCCTGGCGCGGCCTGGCACGCGTCGAAGCAGCCGGCGGCATCCTGTGGCGCCGCGTGCAGCCGCTGCTCAAGCCGCTGGTTCCGATGGATACGCCGCTGAAGGCGCTGGCACTGGGCGGCCTGTGGGGCTGGGTGCCCTGCGGCATGGTGTACAGCATGCTGCTGACTGCCATGCTGGCCGGCTCGGCGCTCGATGGCGCGCTGGTGATGGGCGCCTTCGGCCTGGGCACGTTGCCGATGCTGCTGGCGATGGGCATGGCGGGCTCCAGGCTGCGCCAGTACTTGCAGAAACGTTCGGTGCGCGTGGCCTGTGGCCTGCTGGTGCTGGGCTTCGGCGTGCTGGGCCTGGCCCGCGCCGCCGGCGGCGGCCAGCACGCATGGTTCGATGTCCTTTGCCTGACGGTGCAGCCATGATGATGAATGAAATTGCGGCCTGCTTCCATTGCGGCCAGCCGGTGGCGGCAAGCGCCGACTGGCATGTACGCATAGAAGGCGTCGAGCGCGCCATGTGCTGTCCTGGCTGCGCGGCAGTTGCGCAAACCATTGTCGATATCGGCCAGACCAGCTATTACCGCGAGCGCACCGGCTTCGCCGCGCCTGGCGACGCAGGCGCGGCGGCCGCGCTGGTGCCGGCCGCGCTGGCACTGCCGGAAGACGACCCGAACATCATGAGCGATGGCGATGCGCGCGAAACCACCTTGCTGGTGGAAGGCATCCGCTGCGCCGCCTGTGTGTGGCTGATCGAACATCGCCTGCGCCAGGTAGACGGCGTGCAGCAGGCCAACCTCAATGTCGCAACCGAAAAGCTGTTCATCCGCTGGCATAAGGACAAGACCACCGCCGCTGCGCTGCTGGAAGCGGTGCGCAGCATCGGCTACAACGCCTGGCCTTACGACACCACCCGCCACGACGCGCAACTGCAGAAGGCCAGCCGCACGCTGGGCCGCCAGCTCTTCGTGGCGGGCCTGTCGATGATGCAGGTGATGATGTACGTGGCTCCCGAATACATGGCTGGCGACGACGGCACGCTGGACGCCGGCATGGCGAGCCTGATGCGCTGGGCCAGCCTGCTGCTGACGCTGCCCGCAATCGCCTACTCCGCCCAGCCTTTCCTGAAGGGCGCCTGGTCCAGCCTGAAGGCCCGCGTGCCGGGCATGGACGTGCCGGTGGCGCTGGGCATCATGGCCGCCTTCATCGGCAGCGCGGTGTCGACCTTCCGCGGCTACGGCGAGGTGTATTACGACTCGGTCACCATGTTCATCTTCCTGCTGCTGGCCAGCCGCTACCTGGAAATGGTGGCGCGCCGCAAAGCGTCCAGCGCCTTGTCGCGCCTGCACCATGGCGTGCCGGAGATGGCGCAGCGGCTGGCCGCCTGGCCGGACCTGCGCGATGCCGCCACCGTGCCGGCCAGCACGCTGATCGCCGGCGACCATATCATCGTCAAAGGCGGCGAGGCCGTGGCGGCCGATTGCGTGGTGGTGGAAGGCAGCACGGCTGTCGACCTGTCGCTGCTGACCGGCGAGAGCGCCCCGCAGCGGAAGGTGGTTGGCGATGCGGTTCCCGGCGGAGCGGTCAACGCCGGCAGCCCCGTGGTGCTGCGCGTCGAGAAGCCAGCCCGGGAAAGCACGCTGGCCGGCTTGCTCAAGCTGATTGAACGCGCCGGCAGCGCCAAGCCCCGGATCGCGCAATGGGCCGACCGGACTGCCTCCTGGTTCGTGGCTGCACTGCTGCTGTTCGCGGCCGCCAGCTTCGGGTTCTGGAGCTGGCACGACGCAGCGCGCGCATGGCCGGTGGCGATTGCCGTGCTGGTCGTGTCCTGCCCATGCGCCTTGTCGCTGGCGACGCCGTCGGCGCTCGCTGCGGCGACTGACCGCCTGCTTGGCAAGGGGGTGCTGGTGGTGCAGCCGCATGTGCTCGAGACTTTTCATCGCGCCACGCATATCGTGTTCGACAAGACTGGCACACTAACCGAAGGCCGTCCAACCGTGCAGAGCGTCGATGCGATCGACGGCACGCGGATCATTGGCGTCCTGCGCGTGGCGGCCGCACTGGAAGCCGGCAGCGCGCACCCGATTGCGCGGGCCATCAGCGCTTCCGCCGACGCTCATGGGGCCGGCGCGGCCAGCGCCACCGGACTGCAGGAACTGGCCGGGCAGGGCATGGAAGGCATGGTGAACGGCGTTCGCTACCGACTCGGAACCGCGGCTTACGTTGCCGGCATCGCGGGCAGCCCCGTGCCACCTTGCGGCCAGGCCGCCGCGCATGACGCACCGATGACGACCGTGTGGCTGGGCATGCATGGACGCTGGCTGGGACGCTTCCTGATCTCGGACGCACTGCGGCCGGATGCGCTGCAGACGATCGGATACTTCCAGCGGCTCGGCAAGAAAGTCGTGCTGCTTAGCGGCGACCAGCAGGCGCTGGCCGAAAGCGTGGCGGGGCAGCTGGGCATCAAGGAAGCCATCGGCGACTGCCTGCCGGACGAAAAGCTGGCCTACGTGCAAGCCCTGCAAGCGCACGGCGGCGTAGTGGCAATGGTCGGCGACGGCATCAACGACGCCGCGGTGTTGAGCGCCGCCGATGTTTCCTTTGCAATGGGCAGCGGTGCAATCCTGGCGCAAGTGCACGCCGACTGCGTGCTGCTCGACGCCCGCCTGCCGCTGCTGGCCGATACCGCCCGCAGCGCAGCCAGAACCATGAGCGTGATCCGCCAGAACCTGGCCTGGGCCACGCTGTACAACATTGTTGCCATTCCGGCAGCGGCGTTCGGCGTGCTCAATCCATGGCTGTCCGGCGTCGGCATGGCCGCCAGCTCCGCCATCGTCGTCCTCAATGCGCTTCGGCTGCGCAGGAGTTAATAAAATGGAATCGCTATACCTTCTTATCCCCCTCAGCGTCGGTCTGGTTTTCGGCGCGCTGTGGCTGTTTTTCAAGGCCTCGGATGACGGCCAATTCGACGATCTTGAAGGTCCTGCCATCCGAGTTTTGCAGGACAACGACCGGATTTGATCCACGTCATGTTTTTTTGAAGTGCTCCTAGGTAACCTTTGACATATCTCATCAAAGTATCTGCCTGGAGAATTCAAAGTGGATCAATCACTGGACTACAACTACAAGGTCGTGAAGCAATTCGCGATCGCCACCATATTGTGGGGCGTGGTGGGCATGCTGGTCGGCGTCATCATCGCCGCCCAACTGGCCTGGCCCGCCCTCAACCTGGACATCCCCTGGCTGACCTACGGCCGCCTGCGTCCCCTGCACACCAATGCAGTGATCTTCGCCTTCGGCATCAGCGGCCTGTTCGCCACCTCGTACTACGTGGTCCAGCGCACCTGCCAGGTGCGCCTGTTCTCCGACAAGCTGGCTGCCTTCACCTTCTGGGGCTGGCAAGCCGTGATCCTGGCCGCCGTGGTCACCCTGCCAATGGGCTACACCCGTGGCAAGGAATACGCGGAACTGGAATGGCCGATCTCGATCCTGATCGCCCTGGTGTGGATCGCCTACGCCATCGTGTTCTTCGGCACCCTCATCAAGCGCAAGGTCAAGCACATCTACGTCGCCAACTGGTTCTTCGGCGGCTACATCCTGGCGGTGACCATCCTGCACGTTGTGAACGGCATGAGCATGCCGGCTTCGCTGTTCAAGTCCTACTCCATGTACACCGGCGTACAGGACGCGATGATCCAGTGGTGGTACGGCCACAATGCGGTGGGCTTCATCCTGACCGCCGGCTACCTGGGCATGGTCTACTACTTCATCCCGAAACAGGCCGAGCGTCCCGTGTACTCCTACAAGCTGTCGATCGTGCACTTCTGGGCGCTGATCTTCACTTACATGTGGGCCGGTCCGCACCACCTGCACTACACCGCGCTGCCTGACTGGGCGCAATCGCTGGGCATGGTGTTCTCCCTGATCCTGCTGGCGCCAAGCTGGGGCGGCATGATCAACGGCATGATGACCCTCTCGGGCGCATGGCACAAGCTGCGCACCGACCCGATCCTGAAGCTGATGATCGTGTCCCTGTCCTTCTACGGCATGGCCACCTTCGAAGGCCCGATGATGTCGATCAAGACCGTCAACGCGCTGTCGCACTACACCGACTGGGGCATCGCCCACGTTCACGGCGGCGCACTGGGCTGGGTGGGCTTCATCACCATGGGCTCGATCTATTACCTGATCCCACGCATGGCCGGCCAGACGAAGATGTACAGCACCAGGCTGATCGACCTGCACTTCTGGGTCGCCACCATCGGCATCGTCCTGTATATCGCCGCGATGTGGATTGCCGGTGTGATGCAAGGCCTGATGTGGCGCGCAGTGAATGCCGACGGCACCCTGACCTACACCTTCGTGGAAAGCGTGAAAGCGACCTACCCGTATTACGTGGTGCGATTCCTGGGCGGCCTGCTGTACCTGGCCGGCATGTGCGTCATGGCCTACAACACCTGGATGACCCTGAAGGGCCGCGAAACCACCCGCGCACGCATCCCTGAACTGGGCCTCGCGGCGTAACGGAGCATATCGGAGCAAATGATGAAATTTTCCCATGAATGGATTGAAAAGAACCCCTGGCTGCTGATCGCGCTGGTCACTTTGGTGGTGTCGGTAGGCGGCGCGGTGGAGATCATTCCGTTGTTCTTCCAGAAGTCGACCACGGAGCCGGTGGCGGGACTGAAGCCTTACTCCGCATTGCGCCTGACCGGCCGCGACATCTATGTGCGCGAAGGCTGCTACACCTGCCACTCGCAGATGGTGCGTCCGTTCCGCGCCGAGACCGAGCGCTACGGCCACTACTCGGTGGCGGGCGAGTTTGTATATGACCGCCCGTTCCAGTGGGGCTCCAAGCGCACCGGTCCCGACCTGGCGCGCGTTGGCGGCCGCTACAGCGACGAATGGCACCGCACCCACCTGAACAACCCGCGCGACGTGGTGCCGGAATCGAATATGCCTAACTATCCGTGGCTGGCGCAGAACAAGCTGAAGCCGGAAGACGTGGTGCCGAAGATGCGCGCGCTGAAGCGCATGGGCGACCCGTACACGGAAGAAGAAATCGCCGCCGCGCCGGCCGAACTGGCCAACAAGACGGAAGAGGATGCACTGGTGGCTTACCTGCAAGGCCTGGGCACCCTGATCAAGACGAGGAACTGAAATGGAAAACTTTTTTGGCAATGCGAGCAATGTGATGACGGTGGTATCGTTCCTCACCTTCCTCGGCATCGTATGGTGGGCCCAGCGCGGCAACTGGGAAGAAGCAGCCAAGCTGCCTTTCGCAGACGAGGAGAAGGACCATGGCTGATTTCACCAGCGAATTCTGGAACCTGTACGTTGTAGTCCTGACTGTCATCGGCATCGTCGGCTGCGGCGTGCTGCTGTGGTCCCAGTCGTCCGTCAAAGGTTCGGCCCTGAAATCGGTAGACGGCAAGGTCGGCACCACCGGCCATATCTGGGACGAAGACCTGACCGAGCTGAATACGCCGATGCCGCGCTGGTGGATGTGGCTGTTCTACCTGACCATCGCTTTCGCCATCGGCTACCTGTGGCTGTACCCGGGCCTGGGCAGCTACCAGGGCTCGCTGGGCTGGACTTCCGCCAAGGAGCACAAGGAAGAACTGGCCAAGGCCGAGAAGGACTACGGCCCGCTGTTCGACAAGTACAAGGGCCAGGACTTGAAAGCCGTAGCGGCAGACCCGCAGGCGCACGCCATTGGCGAACGCCTGTTCCTGACCTACTGCGCGCAGTGCCACGGCTCTGATGCGCGCGGCAACAAAGGCTTCCCTAACCTGGCCGACAAGGACTGGCTGCACGGTGGCGATCCCGACACCATCAAGCTGACCATCATGAAAGGCCGCCACGGCGTGATGCCTCCGATGGGCGCGGCAGTGGGCTCGGAAAAGGACATCGAGAACGTGACGCAGTATGTCCTGAGCCTGTCGGACAGCACGCACGACCCGATCAAGTCGGTCATGGGCAAGTCGAAATTCAGCGCCTGCATGGCCTGTCACGGCGCGGGCGGCAAGGGCAACCCGATGCTGGGCGCGCCTAACCTGAGCGACAAGACCTGGCTGTACGGCGGCAGCGCTGAAACGATCATGGAAACCATCCGCAAGGGCCGCAACAACACCATGCCTGCATTCGAGGACTTCCTCGGAGAAAGCAAAGTGCACGTGCTGGCCGCCTACGTATGGGGCCTGTCCAACCCTCCAGTCACAGCGATGAAATAGCAGTAAGGTTGTCTTATGAATGCCCCCGCACCACAGGTCATCAAGATGTACGCCAAGCGCGAGGATATCTTCCCGCGCGAGGTGAAAGGCCATTACACCAACCTGCGCTGGATCTGCCTGATCCTGACGCAGCTGGTCTTCTACGGCACGCCCTGGTTGCAATGGAATGGCCGCCAAGCCATCCTGTTCGACCTGATGACGCGCAAGTTCTACATCTTCGGCCTGGTCTTGTGGCCGCAGGACTTCATCTACTTGGCAGCCATGCTGATCGCCTGTGCCTGGGGGCTGTTCCTGGTCACGGCGGTGGCGGGGCGCGTCTGGTGCGGCTTCTCCTGCCCGCAAACGGTCTACACGGAGATGTTCCTGTGGATCGAGCGTAAATTCGAAGGCTCGCGCAGCGCGCAAATGCGCCTTGCGAAAGAGTCGATGTCGTTCAACAAGGCATGGCGCAAGGGCGGCAAGCATCTCGCCTGGCTGCTGCTGGCCTTGTGGACCGGCTTCACCTTCGTTGGCTACTTCTCGCCTATCGGCACCCTGGCATTTGAAGCGCTGACCTTCAACTTCGGCCCATGGGAATGGTTCTGGGTCGGCTTCTACAGCCTGGCCACCTACGGCAATGCGGGATGGCTGCGCGAGCAGGTGTGCAAGTACATGTGCCCATATGCCCGCTTCCAGAGCGCGATGTTCGACCGCGATACGCTGATCATCACCTACGACGAAAAACGCGGCGAACCACGCGGCCCGAAATCGGAAGGCTCGTGCATCGACTGCTCGCTGTGCGTGCAGGTTTGCCCGACCGGCATCGACATCCGCAAAGGGCTGCAGTACGAGTGCATCGGCTGCGCCGCCTGCATCGACGCCTGCGACATCGTGATGGACAAGATCGAACAGCCGCGCGGCTTGATACGCTACAGTACCGACCGCGCGATGGCACTGGGCCTGAGTGCGAAAGAAATCCGCAAGCGCGTGATGCGTCCGCGCGTGCTGCTGTACACCGGCGGGCTGCTGCTGTTCATTGTCGCCGTGTTCACCACCCTGGCGCTGCGCACGCCGCTGAAGATGGACGTGATCCGCGACCGTGGCTCGATGGGCCGCGAAGTGGAGAACGGCATGATCGAGAACGTGTACCGCCTGCAGATCATGAACACCACCGAGCAAGGCCATACCTACCGGATCCATGCCAGCGGCATCGATACGCTGCAGGTAGCCGTGCCCGACACCGTGGAAGTGGGCCCGACCGAAACCCGCGCCGTGCCGATCCGCCTGCGTGTCGAGCACGGCAAGGGCGAGACCGGTTCCAACAAGATTGCGATTGAACTGACGGCACTGGACGATCCTGCGCTGGCCGTCAAGGAAAAAGCGGTATTCATCGTGCCGCGCTAAGGAGTGAGAAATGAATGCAGTTGCTGAAGCACCCTGGTATACCCACCGCTGGCCGTGGCTGTTGATGCTCGGCCCCGCCGTTGTGGCGGTGGCCGGCATCGCCACCAGCTATGTCGCCTTCACCAGCCAGGATGCGCTGGTGGTCGGCGACTATTACAAGCAAGGCAAGGCGATCAACCAGGACTTGCGCCGCGACCATGCCGCTGCGGCGCTCGGCCTGTCGATCGAACTGCGCTACGACGCAGCCGAAGGCCTGCTGCACGGCCATGTCGGCAGCGCCAGGCCGCTTGCCGACGAAACGCTGTCCGTCCGCCTGCAACACGCCACCCAGCCCAATCGCGACATGGTGCTGATGGCCCGTCCAGATGCGCAAGGCAATTTCAGCGTGGCCTTGCCGATGCTGGAGCGCTCGCGCTGGCAAGTGCTGGTCGAAGGCAAGCAGCGCGACTGGCGCCTGGAAGGTGCATGGCAATGGCCAAGCGCGCGCGAAATAGCGATCCGGGCCGACGCCGGCGCACCTTAGCCGACCAGGTATTCGCGTGCCAGCGTGCGCGCACGATGCAGGCGGCTCTTGGTGGCCGCCGTCGTCAGCCCAAGTTGCTGCGCGATCTCCGCGATGCTCAGCTCCTCGAAGTCACGCAACAGCACGATCTGCAGGTAATCGTGCGGCAGCGATTCCAGCGCCTGCACCAACTCCGTCCGCAAGCCCGCATCGTCCTGCGACGCGAGCCACTGCTCCGCGCGCTCCTCGTCGTAGGGGTCGTAGTTCAGGGCGCGCCGGCCCAGACGGCGGCATTCGCGCTGCACCACCTTGAACAGCCAGCCGGAGAACGCCGCCAGCACCTTCAGCGACGACAGGCGGCGCGACATCACCAGCAGCACCTCCTGCACCGCATCATCCACATCGCTGATCAGGCAATTGCGCTGGGCATAGCGGCGGATATCGGGCTGGCATACCGCAAGCAGCTTGGCCAGCGCCTGCGGATCACCGCCGTGAGCGGCCTGCAGCACCGGCCGGTGCTGTTCAAGAAGTGCCATTTATCGTTTCGCCTTATCCAGTTTGCGGCCCACCATGGCGCAGGCAGGGCAGAAGCCAAACAGCCCTGACAGGACGATGCCCGCCGCCGACAGTGCCACAGCCGTGCCCCACGGGCCGCCCAGGGCCAGCACGCTCCATACCGCCACGGCCAGTCCGGCAATCACGCGCAAGGCGCGCTCCCAAGTTGGTACATTTTTAACATAGAACATTTTGCACTCCTTTTCGCAATGGGAGGGAAATTCCTCACCTGCTAAGAGAAGCCGATGCAGCATTTGGATTCGCGGTTACAAAAATAAATTACACTAGCCAGCAGCCCCCTCGCCCAAAGGACGTCGATGAAGCCTCTCGGGATCAATGTGAAGGTCGCTCTTGCCACCAGCATCACGTCGATCGTGATGATCGCGGTGGTGACCGTCTTGCAGGCGCAACGCCTGCGCGAGGACTTCACCAAGGTGCTGTTTGCGCAGCAGGACGCCCTGATCGCCCGCACGGCAGAAGACCTGGACGACAAGCTGACCGCCCTGCTGGACGTGATCGCCCAGTCGGCGCGCAAACAGCCGCGCAGCCTGATGAACGATCCCGCCGCCCTGCGCAACTGGTACGAGGAGCGTGCCATGCTGTCGATGTTCGACGACGTCATCGTGATCGATGGCGCCGGCACGGTGGTGGCCGACGTGCCGCGGATCATGGGCAGGGAACAGGTCTCCGTGGCCGACCGCGAGTACTTCAAGAAGGTGCTCGATACCCGCAAACCGCTGATTGCAGGGCCGATCAAGAGCCGCGTCAGCGGACAGCCCATTGTGCAGATGGTGGCGCCTATCCTGGACGACCGTGGCAAGGTGGTTGGCGTGCTGGCCGGCGTGCTGCGGCTGTACAAGGACAATATGCTGGGCCACCTGCGCACCGCCAAGGTAGGCAAGACCGGCTACTACTTCGCCGTGACGCTCGGCGAACCTTCGATCTACGTGGTGCATCCCGACGCCAGCCGCATACTGCAGCCGCGGGCAGCGAATGCCAACCCCGCGACTACCCGAGCCATGCGGGAAGGCTTCGAAGGCACGGTCCTCAGTACCAATTCTGCCGGGGTGCCAGGCGTTAGCAGCTATCGGCGGCTGAAATCGACCGATTGGGTGCTTGCCTCCATTTTGCCGGTGCATGAGGCGTTCGAGCCGTTTGAGGGCGTGCGGCTGCATCTTCTGGCCTGGGGCGTAGCCGCCTCGGTGATTGCCGCGCTGCTGATCGGCTGGATCACGCTGTATCTGCTGGCGCCTGTGGCCAGGCTGCGAAATGCCATCCAGGACCTGCGCGCAACGCCCGGCGCGTTCACCCCGATTCCCGTCACCCGCAAGGATGAAATCGGCGAGCTGACCGAGGCCTTCAATAGCCTGATGCAGGAGCGGCAGGCGGCCGAAAGCCACTCGCAAACCCTGATGGCGGAAGCCGACCTGCGCGCTGCGGAGCTGGAGCAGGAACGCGACCGCGCCGAAGCGGCCAACCGCGCCAAGAGCGACTTCGTGGCCAATATGAGCCATGAGATCCGCACGCCGATGAATGCGGTGCTGGGCATGGTGTATTTGTTGGGGAATACCTCGCTCAGCGCGCAGCAGCGCAAGTACCTGACCATGATCCGTACTTCGGGCCAGTCTTTGCTCGGCATCCTGAACGACGTGCTGGACTTCTCCAAGATCGAGGCGCGCCGCATGGAGCTGGCGCCGATCGACTTCGACCTGGACGAGGCAATGGCAACCCTGGCCACCACCATGACCATGAATGCCGGCGACAAGGAGCTGGAACTGGCCATCGTGGTGGCGCCCGACGTGCCGAAGCTGCTGCATGGCGACGCGCTGCGGCTGCAACAGATCCTGACCAACCTGGCCAGCAATGCGATCAAGTTCACCGAGCAGGGCGAGGTGGTGGTCACAGTGAAGACGGCGGTGCGGGTGGCCGATCGCGTGCTGTTGTGCTTTGAGGTGCGCGATACCGGCATCGGCATGACGGAGCAACAGACCACGCAGTTGTTCAATGCCTTCTCGCAGGGCGACGAGAGCATCACACGCCGCTTTGGCGGCACCGGCCTGGGGCTCGCCATCACGCGCCGCCTGGTGGAACTGATGGGCGGACAGGTGCAGCTCCAGACCGTCCCGGGCGAAGGCAGCCACTTCTCGTTCGAACTGTGGTTCGGCATGCTGCCGGAGCGCAGCGAGGTGCGGCGCCTGCCATCGATCGGCCCGCTGAACGTCCTGGTGGCGGACGACAACAGCACCAGCCGCACCATGATTGCCCAACTGCTGCGCGCCTGGGGCTGGGACGCGGACGAAGTGGATTCGGGCGACGCGGCGCTGCAGCGCTTCCGCCAGCAACTGGCCGGAGCGCATCCTTACGATGTGGTGCTGACCGACTGGCACATGCCAGGTTCGGATGGCTACGCCTCGGCCCGTGAGATCCGGCGCGCTGCCGAGGGCCATCGCCAGCCCATCGTGGTCACCATCAATGCCTTCGCGCGCGCCCAGGTCGACGACATCGCCAGCACGCCGGAAGCGGACGTGGTGCTGGTCAAGCCGATCACCGCATCGAGCCTGTTCGATGCCATGCACCAGGCGCTGGCTGCGACCAGCGGCGGCGAGGATGCTTCGGCGTCGGCCTCCTCGCTGGGCAATCGCCTGCGCGGCGTGCATTTCCTGCTGGTCGAAGACAACCTGCTGAACCAGGCTGTGGCGCGCGGCATCCTGGAACTGGCCGGTGCAACGCTCGACGTGGTGGGCGATGGCCAGCAGGCTGTGGATATCCTGCGCGCCAACGCCAGCCAATACGACATTGTGCTGATGGACATGCAGATGCCGGTGCTGGATGGTTTCAGCGCCACGCGCATGATCCGCGATGAATTGAAACTGGACCTGCCGGTGATTGCCATGACCGCGGGTGTATTGGCTTCGGAACGGCACCGCTGTACCGAGGCCGGTATCACCGATTTCATTGCCAAGCCGGTGGTGATCGAGGAGATGATGGAAGTGATCGAGCACAACTTGCGCAGGGTTCCGGGGCGCTCGCAGGCGGCGAATGACGCTTCAACGGCAGTCCCTGAGCAGGCGCCGTCGGAGCAGGTGTTCAGCATGGACAGCCTGATGCGCGTGATGGGCAAGGACCAGAAGGGCCGGGCGGTGATGTTCAAGATGGTGCGCGGTGCGCTGGAAGGCGGACTGCAGCCGATGGACGATGCCGATGCCGCCATGCGCGCGGGACGTCCCGGCGAGGCGGCGCGCATCCTGCATAGCCTGCGCGGTGCGGTCGGCGTGCTGGGGGCGAAGCGGCTGGTGAAGGCCACGCTGGATGCCGAGTCGGCGATCCGGATCGGCAATCCGGATAACATGCCCGGCATGCTGGCTGCCGTGCGCTACGAGCTGGAACAAGTGCTGACGCACGGGCGCCGCTGGCTGGAGCAGGAGGACCGCTAGGCCTGCGGGTAGATGGTTTCGCCGCGTTCCAGCATGGCCACGAATTCGCCGATCCGCCTGGCTCGCGTCTCGGCACGCTTGGCCTGGTGCGTGCGGAACAGGATCGCATAGCGGTTTTGCGAGCTGAGGGTTGCAAACCTGGCGGCCGCCTTTGGGCTGGCATCCAGCGCCACCTGCAGGTCGGCCGGCACTTGCGCCGCGCTCCACGAATCGTACGCCGCCTCCCAGCGGCCATCCTGCTTCGCCCGCTCGACTTCCGCCAGCCCGGCTGGCTGCATGAGTCCCTGCTCGACCAGCGCGGCCACTTTATCGCGGTTGATCTTGGACCAGATGCTGCGCTTTGCGCGCGGCGTGAACTTTTGCAGCCAGTATTGCTGGTCAATGCTCTTCTTCTGCCCATCGATCCAGCCGAAGCACAGTGCCGCATCCAGCGCTTCCGGGTACTGCACCGACGATTCGGGCGCGCCCTTCTTGGCGATCTTCATCCACACGCCGGGCGAAGCGGCGTGCTGCTTCTGCAGCCATGTCCACCATGTTTTACCAGTAGCGAACATGAGCTGTTCCAGTTCGGGTTTTCCACTCATAACTTGACCTTTCGTGCGACTTCGACAAATGCCTTGGCGGCCGGCGATGCCTGCGCCAGGTTACGCAGTGCCAGTCCGACGCGGCGCCGCACCGGCGGCGAAAACGGCCGCACCGCGATATTCGGATGGCTGGCGGCCAGGTCGGCCGGCAGCGCCAGTTCCGCCATGCCGGACACGCCATTGCCACGCGCCACCATGCCCAGCACGGTCAGCACCTGCGACATGCGATAACGCACCTGCGGGCACAGGCCCTGCGCGGCGAACAGCGGCTCGATCAAGGTAGAGCAGCCGGCATCGGGCATGATAAACGGTTCGTTTGCCAGGTCGTGCGCGCTGACGGATTTCTTGGCCGCCAGCCGATGGCCGGCCGGCAGCAACGCCACCATCTGGTCTTCCACCAGGTCGACGGTATCGAAGCGCTCGTCGGGCTGCTGGATAAAGCCGATATCGACGCGGCGGTCGAGAATCCATTGCAGCGTATCGTCGTCGGTGCCTTCGTCGATGCGCACTTCGATGCCCGGGTAACGCTTCTGGAAGACATCGAGGATGGCGGGAATCAGCTTGAGCGACGAAGTGGGGCCGAAAGAGCCGATGCGCAGCAAGCCCAGGTTCAAGCCGCTGGCCGCTGCGACTTCCTGCCGCATCGATTCGGCCAGGCCGAGGATTTCGCGGGCGCGCACTAGCAGGCGCTTGCCCAGCTCCGTCACGTCGGCCGTGGCGCCCTGGCGCTCGATCAATTGCACGCCCAGTTCCTGTTCCAGCGACTTGATGGCGTGCGAAATGGCGGACTGGCTTACCCCGAGGCGCAGCGCTGCGGCGGTAAAGCCGCGCAATTCCGCCACCAGGGCAAAGATTTCCAGTTGGGTGAATGTCATAAATGCCTCATGAGCTTTTCCTCATTTTTCTATGAGCAAGGATTAGCATTAATGTATAACCTCCTTCACTGACACGCAAGGCCCACTGCCATGATCTACCTGAAACTGATCGCCTGCACCCTGATCTGGGGCGGCACCTTTATCGCCGGCCATATTGTCTCGAATGCACTGCCGCCCCTGGTGGCAGCCTCCATCCGGTTCTCGATTGCGGCGGCGCTGCTGCTGGTGCTGGCCTGGAAGCGCGAAGGCGGCCTGCCGAAACTGTCGCTGCAACAGTTCGGCGCCACGGCGGCGCTGGGCTTGACCGGTATTTTCCTGTACAACTTCTTCTTCTTTTCCGCGCTGGGCAAGATGGAAGCCAGCCGCTCGGCACTGTTTATCGCGATGAATCCCATCGTCACGGCGCTGGCCGCGGCCGCTGTGCTGCGCGAACGCCTGAACTGGCAAAAATGGGCGGGCATCGGGATTGCCTTCGTCGGCGTAACAGTGCTGATTACCCGCGGCGAGCCAATGGCCGCCCTGCATGACATCGGCCAGTCGATCGGCGTCGGTGAATTGATGATGCTGGGTGCCGCCTCGTGCTGGGCCGCCTACACCCTGGTCGGTCGCGCCGCACTGAAAGGCCTGTCGCCGATTGCTGCCACCACTTACGCCTCGCTGTGGGGCCTGGGTTTCCTGCTGATCACCGCCTCGCGCGAACTGCCGGACGTGGCCTGGGCTTCGCTGGGCTGGCAGGTATGGGTTTCCGTCACCTACCTGGGCGCCTTCGGCACCGTGGTGGCGTTCGTCTGGTGGTATGAGGGCGTGAAAGCGCTTGGCCCGGCACGCACGGCGGTGTTCAACAACCTGGTGCCGGTCTTCGGTGTGTCGCTCGCCGCGCTGATGCTGGGCGAGCAGGTGATGGCATCGATGATTGCCGGCGGCCTGCTGGTGGCCACCGGCGTGACGATCACCAACCGGTAGTCAAGCGTAGCGCAGCACGTCGTCCAGCGGGCGGCGTGGCTTTTGCGGCCAGTTGCCCTGGGCCGCGTGGCCGACGGCGACCAGCATTACCGGTACTTCGTCCGCGCCCAGGCCGAAGGCGGCATGCACGGCTTCCGCATCGAAGCCGGTCATGGCGCAGCTCGACAGGCCCATGCCCTCGGCGGCGAGAATCATGGTCATCCCTGCCAGAGAGGCGGAGCGCAAGGCTTCGTCGCGCTGGGCGCGTTCGTCGCCGTTCATCGAGCCCTGCGCCATGCGGGTCCAGCTATCAACAACCGGTTGGATAAGTATGCCTTTATCCACAGCCGGTTTCAGCGCAGCGGCGACCTGGTCATGCGCCTTCAGGGTGCCACTGATGATGAAGGTCACCGGCGCATCCACAACTTTCTGCTGGCCGAAGGACAGGTCGCGCAATTTTTCACGCGCCTCTTGCGAGCGAACGGCGACGAACTGCCAGTTCTGGACGTTGTAGGCGGATGGCGCCAGCGTCGCCAGCCGCGCCAGCTCTGCTACCTGTGCATCGCTGACCGGCGCCGCCGGGTCGAAATAGTTGGCCGAAACGCGGGATTCGATCAGGTCCTTGATTGCCTTGTTCATTATTTTGCCTCCTGCAGTTTGAGTTGAAGTGTCAGTACGCTGCCAAGCACCACGGCCAGGCCGATCATTGCGGTGCCGCCCAGCTTTTGGCCAAGCAAGGCCCAGCCCAGGATCACGGCGGTGGCGGGGCTCAGCAAGCCAAGCGAGGACACGGCGACCGGCGACAGGCGGCTCAGGCCACGGAACCACAGCAGGTAGGCCACCAGGGCTCCCACCAAAGTCAGGTAGCTGTAGCCAAGAATTTCGCTGGTGGCCAGCGAGGCAGGCAGCGGCGGGTCGGCCAGCAGCGCCAGCGGCGCCAGCATCAGGCCACCCAGCAGCAACTGCCAGCCGGCCAGTTCGACCACCGGCAGCCCGGTTTTCCAGCGGCGCGCCAGCCAGGTGCCGACGGCCATGCTGAGAGCGCCAGCCAGCGCTGCGCCGACGCCCAGCGCATCCCAGCGGGCGGAGGGCGACAGCAGCAGTGCGCCCATGCCGGCCACGCCAACCGCCGCAGCGCCGAGTGCCGCCCACTGCGGCCGGCGGCCGTCCCAGCCCCAGGCCAGGCCCATGATCACGATTGGCTGGATGGCGCCCAGCACCGCGGCCAGGCCGCCCGGCAGGCGGTAAGCGGCCACGAACAGCAAGGCCTGGAAGGCGCCGATATTCAATGCCGCCAGCACGGCCACGCGCCACCACAGGTGGCGGGCCAGCATGCGGCCGGCAAACAGCACCAGCAGCAAGCCGGCCGGCAGGGCGCGCACGGCGGCGGCGGTGAATGGGCGCCCGGCGGGCAGGATTTCAGTGGCGACGATATAGGTCGAGCCCCAGATGACGGGGGCCAGCGCGGTGATCGCGGTATCGGCGAGGGGGAATTTTTTCATGGCTGCCAAATTATCTTGAAGTCGAGATAAATCGAAGTATAGCAAATTATCTTGAAATCGAGATAAATTGTTATAATCGTCCCGATAGCTAACCTGGAGACGGCTGTGGATAAAGTGGATTTAATCCTGGAGCAATGGGCACGCGAGATGCCCGCCCTGGACGTAGGACCGATGGGCGTGATCGGGCGCCTGAACCGCTGCGCGGCGCTGATGCGGCGCCGGCTGGATGCGAAGTTCGAGGAATTTGGGCTCAGTAACTGGGAGTTCGACGTGCTGGCGACCTTGCGCCGCTCGGGCGCGCCGCACCAGCTGGCACCAACCGCCCTGTTTTCCCAACTGATGGTGACTTCGGGGACGATGACGCACCGCCTGCAAAGGCTGGAGGCTCAGGGCTGGGTAAGCCGCGCGCCGAATCCGGCCGATGCCCGCAGCCTGCTGGTCCAGCTCAGCCCCGCAGGGCTTGAGCTGATCGAGCGCGCAGTCGCTGCGCACGTGGAGAACGAAAAGAACATCATGGCCCCGCTCGGGGCCGACGGCACAGCCGCGCTGGATGCGCAGCTGCGCAAGCTGCTCGCTATGCTGGAGCCTTAAAGGCGCCAACCTGGGCGCCGATGCGCGCGCCCATGGCCTCGCCCAGCGCCTGCAGTCCACTCAACGGGCGCACCATCACCTCAAAGTCGACGATCTTGCCCGCGTCGTTGAAGCGGACAAAGTCGATGCCTTTGAGCTGCTTGTCGCCGACGTTGGCGCTGAATTCCAACACCACGCTCAAGCCATCGTCGCTTGCCAGCTGGCGGTGATAGGCAAAGTTCTCGAACACCTGGTAAGCGGTATTCAGCACCAGCACCACCGCCTGCCGGCTGGCGTAAGGCTTGTTTGCAATCGGCGAGCGGAATACCGCGTCCGCATCGACAATGGAGGGCAGGGTGGACAAATCGCCGCTGGCGACCATCTTGTGCCAGCGCTCGAGCGATTCCGCAACGGCCGGTTGAAGCAGCATGGGCTTACTCCTTAAATGGCGGCAGCCAGTCGGGTGCCTTGGTTGATAGCGCGTTTCGCATCCAGTTCGGCAGCCACGTCGGCGCCGCCGATCAAGTGTACTTTGCAGCCAGCGTCGAGCAGGCCTTGCTGCAGTTCGCGCAGCGGCTCCTGGCCGGCGCAAACAACAACGTTATCCACAGGCAGCACGTGCTGCTGGCCTTCCACGGTGACGTGCAGGCCGGCGTCGTCGATGCGATCGTAGCTGACGCCCGATTGCATGTTGACGCGCTTGGCTTTCAGGCCGGTGCGGTGGATCCAGCCGGTGGTCTTGCCCAGTCCATCGCCAACCTTGCTGGTCTTGCGCTGCAACAGGTGAACCTGGCGCGGCGAAGCTTCCACTTCCGCAGCGCGCAGGCCGCCACGGTCCTTGTAGCCGTTGTCGATGCCCCACTCGGCGTAGAACTTCTCCGGCACCAGGCTGGCGCTCTTGCCTTGGTGGGTCAGGTATTCGGACACGTCAAAGCCGATGCCGCCGGCGCCGATCACGGCCACGTTCTTGCCCACCGGGACGCCGTCGCGCAGCACTTGCAGGTAGCCCAAGGCTTTGGGATGGTCGATACCGTCGATGGCCGGGGTGCGCGGAATGACGCCGGTCGCCAGAACCACGTCGTCAAAGCCGCCTGCCGCCAGGCCGGCCGCATCCACGCGGGTGTTCAGTTGCAGCTTGACCCCGGTCAGCTCGATCTGGCGGCCGAAGTAGCGCAGGGTTTCGTTGAATTCTTCCTTGCCCGGCACCTTTTTCGCTACGTTGAACTGGCCGCCGATTTCACTGCCAGCGTCGAACAGGGTGACGTCATGGCCGCGCGAAGCGGCGGTGGTGGCAAAGCTCAGGCCCGCAGGGCCGGCGCCGACCACGGCGATGCGCTTGGCTTGCTGCGCAGGGGCGATCACCAGCTCCGTTTCATGGCAGGCGCGCGGGTTCACCAGGCAGGACGTGATCTTGCCGGAGAAGGTGTGGTCCAGGCAGGCCTGATTGCAGCCGATGCAGGTGTTGATCTCGTCGCCGCGGTCTTCGCGCGCCTTCTGCATGAAGAACGCATCGGCCAGGAAGGGGCGCGCCATGGAAACCATGTTCGCGGCGCCGTCGGCCAGGATGCCCTCGGCCACTTCCGGCGTGTTGATACGGTTGGTCGCCACCAGCGGGATGCCGACCTTGCCCATCAGGTTCTTGGTAACCCAGGCGAAACCGCCACGCGGCACCTTGGTGGCGATAGTCGGGATGCGCGCCTCGTGCCAGCCGATGCCGGTGTTGAGGATGGTGGCGCCAGCCTGTTCGACCGCTTGCGCCAGTTGCACCACTTCCTCCAGCGAGGAGCCGCCTTCCACCAGGTCCAGCATGGACAGGCGGTAGATGATGATGAAGTCCTGGCCCACGCGCTCGCGCACGCGGCGCACGATTTCGACCGGGAAGCGCATGCGGTTCTCATAGCTGCCGCCCCATTCGTCGGTACGCTGGTTGGTGCGGGCGGCGATGAATTCGTTGATCAGGTAACCCTCGGAGCCCATGATTTCCACGCCGTCGTAGCCTGCTTCGCGCGCCAGCACGGCGCACTGTGCGTAGTCCTCGATGGTGGCCGCCACTTCTTCGGTGCTCAATTCATGCGGGGTGAACTGGTTGATCGGCGCCTTGATCGCGCTCGGGCCCACCAGCTTCGGGTGATAGGCGTAGCGGCCGAAATGCAGGATCTGCATGGCGATTTTGCCGCCTTCCGCGTGCACCGCTGCCGTCACCTTGCGGTGCTGCGCCACTTCTTCGGTGCTGGTCAGCTTGGCGCCGGCCTTCCATGGACGTCCCGCCTCGTTCGGCGCAATGCCGCCGGTGACGATCAGGCCTACTTCGCCGCGCGCGCGTTCGGCATAGAAGGCGGCCATGCGTTCGAAGCCGTCGGCTTCTTCTTCCAGGCCGACGTGCATGGAACCCATGATCACGCGGTTTTTCAGGGTGGTGAAGCCCAGGTCGAGCGGGGCGAGAAGGTGTGGGTAGCGGTTCATTGGCGTCCTCATTATGCAACTTGTTGCATAAATATAGCCCGGTTGACGCGTCTCTGCAACTAGTTGCAGAGACAGTGTGGCTTGTCCGCCTCGCGCTGCTCAGGCAAGATGGTGGCATCTTTTTCATTGTTTCCTGCCATGTCTTTGCCCCACGCGCTGTTGACTTCCCTGTCCGAGCGAGCCGGTTCCGGCTCGGAACTGGCCCGGCGCTTCGATAAGTCGATCGGCTTTTTCTGGGCCGCCACCCACCAGCAGATTTACCGCGAACTGGCGCGCCTGGAACAAGCCGGCTGGATCGAATCCCTGCCCGCCGAAACCGGCCGCGGCCGCAAACGCGCCTACCAGGTGCTGCCGGCCGGTACCGCGGAACTGCGGCGATGGGTCGCCGAGGGGGAGGATCCCCGTCCTCAGCGCGATGCGCTGATGGTGCGCATCCGCGCCGAAGCGGCCATCGGCCCGGCGGGGCTGGCGGATGAAATGCGCCGCCACCTGACGCTGCATGAGGCGAAGCTGGCACTGTACAAAAGCTTCGAGCAGCGCGACCTGGCCAACGAATCCGACTCGCGAGAACGGAAGCTGCAGTACGTTCTGCTAAAGGGCGGCATCGCGCAGGAGGAGCTGGCAATCAATATGGCGCGCGAAGCCTTGCGCATCCTGGAAAGCTGACCTGGATCATTTTCCCGGAGAGGCAGGGCGTCTAACATCCGGGCATGAATACCGAATACAAAGACCTGACCCAGGACATTTCCGCCAACCTGGCGCAACTGCGCAAGACCCAGCCCGACGTGATGAAAGGCTTCGGCGACATGGGCAAGGCCGCCATGGCAGGTGGTGCGCTGGATCCCAAGACCAAGGAATTGATTGCACTGGCGGTGGGCGTTGCCGCCCGCTGCGATGGCTGCATCGGCTTCCACATCAAGGCGCTGGTGCGCCTGGGCGCCACCGTCCAGGAAGTGCACGAGGCCCTGGGCGTGGCGATTTATATGGGCGGCGGCCCGGTGGCCATGTATGCCGCGAATGCGGTCGCCGCTTACCAAGAGTTTTCAGAACTACAAAAAGTGTAGGCAGTGTTATGCTCCAGGTAAGGGATTGCCGGGAGCTGAAATGCGTCGTCGCGCCGTGCTGGGTTTCGCGCTGTCTGGGTTGCTGCCAGCCTGGGTAGCGGCGCAAACTTTGCCGGTGATGAAGGTCTCCACCCTGGTGGGCGACGATCCCGCCGCCACCGTTTCCGAACTCGTGCTGCGCGAGGCCTACCGCCGCATCGGCCGTACGCTGGTCGTGCACCAGCTGCCTGGCGAGCGCTCGCTGATGTACGCCAATGACGGCAAGATGGATGGCGAGCTGTATCGCAAGCTTGGCCTGGATCGCGATTATCCCAACCTCGTCATCGTTCCCGTCCCCTTGCTCACCTTCGAGCTGGTGATTTTCTCGCGCGGGACTTCCTTCATCGTCAATGGCTGGGAAAGCCTGCGCCCCTATACGCTTGGCTTTGTGCGCGGGAATAAGATCGCACAGGAAAATACCAAGGGCATGAAGGTAGAGCAGGTGCCGACCATGCACCAGGCTTTCGAAAAGCTGATGATGGGGCGGACCGACCTGGTGCTGGGACATCGCGCCTCCGGCATGGCCGTGGTGCGCAGCCAGAAGCTGGACGGCGTCACCGTGCTGGAGCCGCCGTTGTCCTCCTTCCCGGTCTATCACTACCTGAACAAGAAGCACGCAGCGCTAGTGCCGGAGCTCACCCGGGTACTGAAGCAAATGCAGGCCGAACGGACCATCGAACGCATCCAAAAGTCCATGCCGGGCAACTGACCGGCAATACCACTCGGCGAGTAGCCGAATGCTGGTATTCATCGTTTAACAGAATGTCTCATTTGAGACATCCCCCTCTTCATTCTCAAACAGCCATTTTCAATGGCCTGTTATGGCACATGCCTTTTTGCAACTGGTCTTATATTGGCAGCACTAATTAAAACCACTTGACTACCAATTGTCCCAATCCCATCCTAGCCCGACAACCACAACCAAAGAAGGAGGGGAGCAATGGAACGAAAGATTTCAAGAAGTTTGCTGGTCGCCGGTTTGACGGGCAGCGTGCTGGCGGCCTGTGGTGGCGGCAGCGACAATGGCCAGACCACACAACAGCCAAAGACGCTTGCGGCAACCACCGTGTCGGAATCCTGTCCGGCCTGGAGCAGCAGCGCGGTCTACACCGCTGGCATGTGCGTCACCTACAACGGCACGGTGTACAAGGCCAAGTGGTGGACGCAAAACAATGTGCCGGGCTCCGAACAGTACGGGCCTTGGGAGGCGCAGGCGACGACGCCGACTCCTACACCAACGCCTACTCCGACGCCAACCCCAACGCCTGATTGTCCGTCATGGAGTTCCAGTGCGATCTACACCGGCGGCATGTGCGTGACCTATAACGGCTCCGTGTACAAGGCGAAGTGGTGGACGCAGAATAATGTTCCAGGCACGGAAGCAAACGGACCTTGGGAACTGCAGTCGACCACGCCGACGCCGACGCCTACCCCAACACCTACGCCGACTCCAACCCCAACTCCCACACCAACCCCAACGCCTACTCCAACGCCGACGCCTACACCCACCCCAACACCAACGCCCACACCGACTCCAAACGGCCGCGAGATCGGTTCCTACTTCGCGCAGTGGGGCGTGTACGGCCGCGATTACGAGGTGGCGGACATCCACACCACGAAAACGCCGGTGAACGGCGTACAGACCAGCGTCGCCGACCAGCTCACCTTCATCAACTACGCCTTCGGCAACGTATACCAGAAGAACGGCGGCTACGAGTGCGATATGGTGACGAAGGCTGAAGTCGGCAACGACAACCCATCGTCGCCGGATGCCGGTACCGGCGGCGACTCTTACGCCGACTACCAGCGCCAGCCGCGCCGCACCGTCAACGGCCAGTCCGTGCCGTGGGATGCTCCGCTGTCCGGCAACTTCCTGCAACTGAAACTGCTCAAGCAACAGCACCCGAACCTGAAAGTCTTCATCTCGCTGGGCGGCTGGTCGTGGTCGAAGTTCTTCTCGGCCGCATCCAAGACCGACGCGCTGCGCAAGCAGCTCGCCAAGTCCTGCGTGAAGATGTTCATTGCCGGCGACCTGCCGGTACAGGACGGACGCGGGGGCCCCGGTGCAGGCAAGGGCGTGTTCGACGGCATCGACATCGACTGGGAATACCCGGGCGGCGGCGGCCAGCCGTACAACACCTACGACGCGGTCAACGACAAGCACAACTTCACGCTGCTGATGGCGGAATTCCGTGCGCAGCTTGATGCGCAGGGCGCCACCGACAACAAGCGCTATGCACTGACCGCAGCCATCGGCGCCGGCGTCGACAAGATCGCCAATACGGAACCGAACCTGTACGGACAGTACATGGATTGGGTGAATGTGATGACCTACGACTTCCACGGCGCATGGGAATCGAGCACCAACTTCCATTCGCCGCTGTACCGCGATCCGGCCGATCCAGCGACCGGCAACCTGGTCAAGTACAACGCCAACGACGCGATCGCCGCGCTGACCGCAGCCGGTATGCCGAAGAACAAGATCCTGCTAGGGATTCCGTTCTATGGGCGAGGCTGGAAGGGTGTCACTGCAGGCCCGAACGGCAATGGCTTGTACCAGGCCGCTACCGGCGGTGCCGGCGGTACGTATGAAGGCGGTATCGACGACTACAAGGTCCTGCGCAACAAGACCGGCCAGCGCTGGTACCACCCGGTGACCAAACAGTTGTACCTGTACACCAGCACCGGCGAGTGGTGGAGCTATGACGATCCGACTGTGATCGGCACGAAGATGCAATACGTCCGCGACCAGGGCCTGCGCGGCGCCTTCTCGTGGGAACTGGACGGCGATGCCAGCGGAGCGCTGACCAGCGAAGTCTGGAAAGGACGTTAATCGTCCATCCCCTGCCGGCGGCGCTCCCCACGCCGCCGGCTTTTCCTATTTGGAGACGAATATGAAACGTCGTGCGACGGTGCATTCCATTGGCATCAGCGACGAATGGCGGCGCTGGATCGCCGAAAACCTGATGCTGGGCCATTCTCCTGCAACCCTGGCCGGCATCCTTGGCAAATCCGGCATTCCTTCGCAACTGGCGCAGACCGAAATCACGGCTGCGATGAACAGCCCATACCTGCACGGTGTACAACGCCTGCATAACCGGCTGGCCAAGCGCGACTGGCTGCTTAACATCCAGGCACGCCTGAACCGTATGGCGCCACAAGACGTGCCGCGCCGCGAGCGCCTGTCGACAGAGGCCTTCCTGCACGAGCATTACCTGTGCAACCGTCCGGTCATCATTACCGGCATGCTGGACGACTGGCCCGGGCGCGGCAAATGGACGCTGGACTGGCTTGCAGCGCAATTCGGCGAACGCGAAGTGGAAGTACAGTTCGGCCGCAATGCCGATGCCGATTACGAGATGAACAGCATCGCGCACAAGCGCCACATGCCGTTCGGCGAGTATGTGGAAAGGGTGCGCAGCAGCGCCAGCACCAACGATTTCTACATGACGGCGAATAACGACAGCCGTAACCGCCAGGCACTGGACGAGTTGTGGCTGGACATGCCGCTGCTGCCGGAATACCTGGATGGCGAGCGCAAAGGCTTCTTCTGGCTTGGTCCGGCGGGCACTATTACGCCGTTCCATCATGACCTGACCAACAATTTCATGATCCAGGTGATGGGGCGCAAACGCGTACGGCTGATTGCGCCGTGCGAGACGCCAAGGCTGCAAAACCAGCGCCATTGCTTTACCCCTGTCGATGGCCGCGACATCGACCTGCAGCGCTTCCCTTCGATGGCCGGCGTGCCAGTGCTGGACGTTGAACTGGCGCCTGGCGAAATCCTGTTCCTGCCGGTGGGCTGGTGGCACTTCGTCGAGGGGCTCGACATCTCATTAACCATCTCGGCGACGCACTTCCGCTGGGATAACGATTTCTTCAGCAGTTATCCGAATAACCACGATTTCTAATAACGGAGACAGCAATGAATTTTCGACCGAATTACCTGATGCTGGCGCTGGTCGGCAGCGCCATCGCCGGCTGCGGCGGTGGAACCGACAGCGGCCAAGCGCCACAGGCTACACGCACCCTTGCTTCCGCGACGGCTTCCGAATCCTGCCCGGCATGGAGCGCTAGTGCGACCTATACCGCGGGCATGTGCGTTACCTATAACGGCACTGTGTACAAGGCCAAGTGGTGGACGCAGAATAACGTCCCTGGCGCCGAACAGTATGGGCCTTGGGAAGTGCAGGCGACTACGCCGACGCCGACTCCGACTCCGACTCCTACGCCAACACCTACTCCCACTCCAACGCCGACACCAACCCCGGATTGCCCGGCTTGGAGCGCCAGCGCGGTCTATACCGGCGGCATGTGCGTTACGTATAGCGGTTCCGTGTACAAGGCAAAATGGTGGACGCAAAACAATGTACCAGGCACTGAAGTGAACGGCCCGTGGGAGCTGCAGACCTCCACGCCAACACCAACACCTACCCCGACACCGACTCCTACCCCGACTCCCACTCCGACGCCGACTCCTACGCCAACGCCAACCCCAACGCCGACGCCGACACCGACGCCGACACCGACTCCAACGCCGACCCCGGTGGCCTGCCGTCCTGACGGCCTGACCTCGCCGGTGCCGAACGTCCCGTACTGCAGCGTGTACGACGCCAATGGCCGCGAGAAACTGGCAAATGGCCTGAACCGCCGCATCGTCGGTTACTTCACGAGCTGGCGCACCGGCGCCAACGGCCAGCCGTCCTACCTGGTCAACGACATCCCTTGGCAGAACGTCACCCACATCAACTACGCCTTCGCCAGCGTCGGCACAGACAATAAGGTACTCATTGGCAGCGGTGCCAACAGCCCCGAAACCGGCATCACCTGGCCAAACATTCCCGCCGCAGCGATGGACCCGGCCCTGCCGTACAAGGGCCACTTCAACCTGCTGGCGCAGCACAAGAAGAAATACCCGGGCGTGAAGATCATGCTGTCGGTCGGCGGCTGGGCGGGCAGCGGCGGCTTCTACACCGCCACCACCAATGCGGACGGCAGCATCAACACGGCAGGCATCAACACCCTGGCCGATTCGATGGTCAGCTTCCTGCGCCAGTACACCTTCTTCGACGGGATGGACATCGACTACGAGCACCCCACCACCAACAACGAAGCGGGCAACCCGCTCGACTTCCCGATCTCCAAACCACGCCTTGCAGGGCTGATGAAAAGCTACAACGTACTGCTGAAAACCGTACGTGAGAAGCTCGACGCGGCCGCAGCGGCGGACAACAAGTACTACATGCTGACGATCGCCGGCTCCGCATCCGGCTGGGTGCTGCGCGGCGAGGAGAACCTGTCCGGCCTGAAGTACCTCGACTACGCCAGCTTGATGAGCTACGACCTGCACGGCGGATGGAACCAGTACGTCGGCCCCAACGCCGCCCTGTTCGACGACGGCAATGACGGCGAACTAAGAGCCGGGAATGCCTACCAGTATGGCGGCATCGGCTACCTGAACGTCGACTGGGCTTACCGTTACTATCGCGGCGCGCTGCAGGCCGGCCGCATCAACATCGGCGTGCCGTACTACACGCGCGGCTGGAAGGAAGTCACCGGCGGCAACAATGGCCTGTGGGGCACCAGCCCGGTCGTCAGCGACCCGGTCGTGTGCGCCGGCGTGAAGAGCTGCGGCAAGGGCGCTACCGGCATCGACAACGTCTGGTACGACCTGGACACCAACGGCAAGCCGGTACCAGGCGGCGGCAACCCGCTGTGGCACGCGCTCAACCTGCAGAATGCCATTGTGCCGTCCTACCTCGATGCCTATGGCGTGACCGAGAAGACCATCACCGGCACCTACAGCCCGCAGTACAGCGCAACGTTGGCAGCGCCGTGGCTGTGGAATGCAACGCGCCAGGTCTTCCTTTCCACCGAAACGGCGCAATCCATCGCTGCCAAGACCAGCTACGTCGTGAACAACGGCATCGGCGGCATCATGATCTGGGAGCTGGCCGGCGACTACGCATGGAATGCAGCACGCAACGGCGGGGCGGGCGAATACTTCATGGGCTACACGTTGACCAACAACATCGCCGCAGCCTTCCGCAGCGCCGCTCCGTATGGTGCGACGCGTGCCGAGACGGCTATGCCGGCCAGCAGCGCGAAGGTCAGCATCTCCTTCGGCGGCTGGAAGCTGGGCGACAGCAATTACCCGATCAATCCTGTGATGACGGTGACGAACAATACCGCCACCACGATTCCGGGCGGATCGGCCGTGGAGTTCGACTATCCGGTCTCGGCGCCGGCCAATATGAGCGACCAGTCGGGTTATGGCCTGACCGTCATCAAGGCTGGCTATACCGGGCCGAATAATATCGGCGGCTTCAAGGCCAACTTCAACCGCGCCAAATTCACGATACCGGCATGGCAATCGCTGGCGCCGGGTGCATCGATTTCGCTGACGCTGAATTACACTTTGCCGATCAGCGGGCCTTCCGCCTACACGATCACGGTGAACGGCGTGCGCTACGCGCTGAGCGAAGAGTATCCGGAACTTCCGGTGGCGCTCAAGTAAGCGAGGGAACTGACATGAGAACTCTCACTTACGCTTTACTTGCACTGCTGCTGTCCGCCTGCGGAGGCGGCGGCACCGAGGGGACTGCGCCTGCGCGCACGCTGGCGCAGGGTGTCGTAGCCAGCGCCACGGCATCCTGCCCGGCGTGGAGCGCGGGCCAGGTGTATACCGCCGGCATGTGCGCCATCTACCAAAGCAAGCAATACGAGGCGAAATGGTGGACCCAAGGGAATGCACCGAGCCAGGCCGATACCTGGGGCCCGTGGAAGTACATCGGGGATGCGACCGATCCGCCTACCGACCCTGGCGATCCGCCAACACAGCCCGGCGGTGTGCCGACCAAGGCGCAGGCCGAGACGCGCGAACAGGCGCTGACCAACAACGACTTCTTCCGCAGCGTCAAAGCGTCGATCAGGACTCTTGACAACGCGGCGGTGGAAGCCGTGGCGCCCGGCGCGGCCGGCAATCCTGCCAACGTGAAGCGGGTCGAACGTTTGCTGTCATCGGCGAAATGGGACTACTACTTCTCCCTGCGCGAAGCGAGTTATGAGTACCGGCGCTTCTTGCAGGCGGTAGCGAAGTTCCCGGCGGTATGCGGCGACTATTCCGACGGCCGCAATGCGGACAACATCTGCCGCCATTCGCTGGCCACGATGTTCGCCCACTTTGCGCAGGAGACCGGCGAGCACAATGCCAGCCTGCCGTTGCCGCAATGGCGCCAGGGCTTGAAGTACTTGCGCGAGCTGGGATGCAGCGAGGATGGTCCGGGCTGCGGCTACAACACCGAATGTGCGGACCCGGTGTTCAACACGGTCTGGACCTGCGGCAAGAACGCAGATGGCAGCTACAAGAAGTACTTCGGGCGCGGCGCCAAACAGCTCTCGTACAACTACAACTATGGGCCGTTTTCTCAGGTGATGTTCAACGGCGACCAGTCGGTGCTGCTGAAGAATCCCGACCAGGTGGCGTCAACCTGGCTGAACCTGGCATCGGCGACGTTCTTCTTCGTCTACCCGCAGCCGCCCAAGCCATCGATGCTGCATGTGATCGACGGTAGCTGGGTTCCCAACGCCAGCGATGCCGCCGCCGGCGCGGGGAATAACTTTGCCACCACGATCATGATCATCAATGCGGAATGCGGCACCGGCAGCGAAAAGCCGGCGGCGCAGAACCGCATCGATTATTACAGGCAGTTCGCGGCTGATCTCGGGTGGAACGTGGCGGGCGAACAGCTGTCGTGCGCAAGCATGCAGCGCTTTGGCCCTTCCAGTTCCGCTGCCTACAACATCTATTGGGAGAAGAACTGGAACAGCGGCGGCGATTACCAATGCCAGCTGGTGAATTACCAGACGCCTTACAACGCACTTATCGCCGGCAATTACGTGAAGTGCGTTGAGCGCAACTGGAACGTCACGCTTAAGTAAGCCGGATCAACGCTGCGCCGTAGCGCCGACCGTGCCGAGGGATTCCGCCATTCGTACCATTTTCACGAATTCGGCGCGATACCCGTCACGGTCGGCGCCGCGTGCACCTTCCGCCAGCTTGGCGATGTCGCCGTAGCTGAAGTCCGCGACCGGCTGTTCGCCGCGCAGGCGCTGGCCGAAGGCTGCAACGGCGACGGCAAAGCGCTGGTCATCCGGCGCTGCGTCGAGCGAATTGCGCGCACTTTCGGCATGCACGACATGGTCGACCTGCTTGCTGGCCGACTGGCCAGGCAGTTTGTAGCGTACTTTCACGAAGCACAATTCATCATTCTTGCCCGATGCGTCGGACTTCTTTTTGCCCGGCTGTTCGTAACGGAGCGGATCAACCAGTTTGCCCGCGTTGGCGGCCGGCGTAATTTCGTAGATGGCAGTCACGGTATGCCCAGCGCCCATATCGCCTGCATCCACCTTGTCATCCTTGAAATCCTGGCGGTTCAACATGCGCGTCTCGTAGCCAACCAGGCGGTAGGCTGCAACTTGCGCCGGATTGAACTCGACCTGAACTTTCACGTCATTCGCAATCGGGAACATGGTCGAACCCAATTCCTGCGCCAGTGCCTTGCGCGCTTCCAGCAGGGTGTCGATGTAGGCGGCATTGCCATTGCCGGATTGGGTCAGGCGCTGGATCAGGGCGTCGTTCAGGTTGCCCAGTCCGACCCCGAAGACCGACAGGTAGACGCCGGACTTGCGCTTGTCGACAATGAACTTTTCAAGCTGCTTGGGATCGGTGATGCCGATATTGAAGTCGCCGTCGGTGGCCAGGATCACGCGGTTCACCGCCTTCGGATCGAAGTTGCGCTCGGCCTGGGCGTAGGCGCGCTGTAAGCCATCGCCGCCGGCGGTACCGCCCGACGCGTGCAGGTTGCCGATCACGTCGATGATCTTCTGCTTGTCCTTGCCGCTGGTCGGCTCGAGGGCGACCGCGGTGCCGTTGGCATAGGTAACGATGGAGACCATATCGTCGTCGCGCAACTGCTCGGCAAACAGGCGGAAGCCTTGCTGCAACAGCGGCAGGCGGTCGCGCGGTCCCATCGAGCCGGAAATGTCCACCAGCAGCACTACGTTGGCACGCGGACGGGCAGCTGTCTTGATGTCGTAGCCTTTGAGCGCGACGTGGACCAGCTGGTTACCTTGCTGCCAGGGGCTCGGCATCACTTCGGTCGTCACGGCGAATGGCTGGCTGGCGTTGGCCGGAGTAGCGTAGTTGTAAGGGAAGTAGTTGACCATTTCTTCCACCCGCACCGCTTGCAACGGCGGCATGCGGCCATCGGACAGCATGCGGCGCACAAAGGAGTAGGAGGCAGTGTCGACGTCGACGCTGAAAGTCGAAACAGGCTGCTCGCTCACCAGGACGGACTTGTTGCCGTCCTTGTCGGGGAACTTGTCTGCGGATTCCGGCAGTCGCGCGATGTGCGGCATCGGTGCGGGCATACCGGCCGAGTAATTCATCATCGGCGCGGACTTGGCAGCCAGTTCGCGCGTCCGGCCCATGATGGCGCTGGCGGCGGCACGCTGTTCAGCCATCGGCACGGGAGCGGCGGGCGGTGCCGGCATCGGTGCCGCGCTAACCGGATAGGGCTCCTGCCCTTGCTGCAGGGTGCTGCAGGCAGCGAGCGCGAGCATGCCCACGGCCACGACCGGGGCAAATCCTATTTTCTTTTTCATGGTGGACGTCCTCTGGAATTGTTGTCTTACCAAGATGCTCCAGAGGTACGTCCGTTGCAACGAAGGTTACATCTTGTATCGCTTATGCGGTGACGACATTGATCGCCACATCGATGTTCCCGCGCACGGCTTTCGAGTATGGGCAGATCACGTCGGCGAAATGCGCCACCTCGGTGACGGCTGCGTGGTCGGCGCCGGGAGCGAACACGGTCAGGCGCGCCTGCAGGAAGTAGCCACCGGTGCCCTGGCCCAGGTCGACCTCAACCTCCACGTGGGTACCGGCCGGCAGGACGACTTTCTTTTCCTTGGCCGCCAGGCCGACAGCGCCCGAGTAGCAGGCCGACCATGCGCCGGCAAACAACTGTTCCGCGAGGGGGTGCGGCTGGGTCGCCTGGATGTCGATCACGCGGCCGGCTGGGTTGCCGGGCGTGGTCAGGTGGATATCCAGGAGTCCTTCAGGATTGCCGGAAAAGATGGCGGAGTCGACAGGGGTGGTGGTGGTTTTGCCGGTGACGAGGACTTTGGTGATCTTGCTCATGTGTAGCTCCATATAGCTCGGTTGATTTGAATCGCATACGATGCAGTCGCATTCGATGAACAGGAGTATAGCCGGGCGTTTTGCGATGTCAAGCGGATTCGATTGCATCGGATGCGATATTTAATTGACTTGAGCCGAATCGATCACAGCGGGACAATACCAGGCACATCCATCAAGTGCGCTCATATGTCGAACTCCAGACTGCCCTCATTCAAGTTCCTGATCGGCTTTGAGGCAGCCGCACGGCTGGGCAATTACTCGCGTGCGGCGGACGAGTTATGTATTTCGCAATCTGCCATCAGCCACCAGATCGCCCAGCTGGAGCAACAACTCGGGCAACCGCTGTTCCGCCGCAAAGGACGCGGCGTCGAGTTGACGGTGGCGGGGCGTCTGCTGCTGGACAGCGTGGCCAAGTCGCTGGAGCAGATTCGGAACGGCCTCAACCGCATCGAGACGTATATGGATGGCAGCCTGGCCACGATCGTGTGCCCGCCCCATATCGCCAGCGGCTGGCTGCAAGCACGGGTGGACCGCCTGTGCGCAGCGCACCCGGCCCTGTGCCCGATCATTTCGGTCGATGTCACGGCACGCTATATCGACGAACTGGATGTGGATATCTGCATTACGACCGAGCCGCTGAAGCAGCCGGGCCTGCATGAGGTGCCGCTGATGACGGACGAACTGGTGGCTGTCTGTGCACCGGCCCAGGTTGCGAAAGCGGACCTCGGCATGGCCTGCATCGAGGGCGACCTGACCAGCGACTGGATCGGCCCCTTCATCCGGCGCCATTTCGGCGACCGCCGCAAAGTCGCGATTTATGACGATCCGCGCCTGGCACTCGATGCTGCCGTGCGCGGCCGCGGCATGGCGCTGGTTTCGCGCCTGCTGGCCGACGACGCCCTGCGCAGTGGCCGGTTGCAGATTCTGCCGGGCTACCCGAGCCTGCCGCTGGGCACGGTATGGATAGCCCGCGTGGCAGGCGATACCCGCATCCCCCTGATCCAGGAAATGTTCGACAGCCTGCTGCAATTCGCCCAGGCAGACCCACCTATCATGAGCAACGTCGATTAATCAGGGCAAAAAACATCAATTGTTCGCATGAGTGACGGTTCGTAGAATTCGAACTTTCGAATCACAACCAACACTCAATATGACCAATCGACGTACTTTCTTGCGCCTGGGCGGCATCGGGCTGGCGGGTGGACTCATCAGCGCTTGCGGGGGCGGCGCTGAAGGCGCTGCGGGCGGTGACGGCACCACCGTCACTCCCCAGCCAAAACCCGACACGGCGAACTGGCAGATGCCGGATGAAGGCAGCCCCCAGCGCGCGGTGTGGATGGCCTTCGTTGCGCAGGAGTCGATCTGGGGCGCCCAATTGCGGTTGCCGGTACAACAAGCACTGGCCCGCATCTCCAACGCCATCGCCGCCCACCATCCGCTGAAGATGCTGGTGAACCCGGAAGACCTCGCCACAGCGCGCCAGCTGTGCAGCGCCAATGTGCAACTGATCGAGCATGCCATCGACGACCTGTGGATGCGCGATACTGGCTGCGTCTTCGTGCGCAATGCGCGCGGCGAGCGGGCCGCACTCAGCTTCAATTTCAACGGTTGGGGCAACAAGCAGGCGCATACACGCGACGCCACCGTCGCAGCGCGCATGGCCGCACTCAGCAACGTTCCCCTGGTGCGCGGCAAGCTGGTATTGGAAGGCGGCGGCATCGAAGTCGACGGCCAAGGCACGGCAATCATCACTGAAAGCTGCGTGCTGAACACAAACCGCAACCCTGGTGTGAGCAGGACCGATGCTGAGCTGGAATTGAAACGCCTGCTCGGCCTGGAAAAGATCATCTGGCTGCCGGGTATCGCAGGGCGCGACATCACCGATGGCCATACCGACTTCTACGCCCGCTTCATCAAGCCGGGCGTGGTGGCGGCGGCACTGGACAACGACAGCAATTCCTTTGACTACACTGTAACTCGACGCCACCTCGATTTGCTGCGCACGGCAAGCGATGCGTGGGGCCGTCCACTGCAGATCATCACGCTGGAAACGCCAAGGCAAGTGCGTCCAGCTTACGCAGGCAAAGACTTCGCAGCGGGCTATGTGAACTTCCTGCTGACCGACAAAGCCCTGTTCCTGCCCGAATTCGGCGATGCCGTTGCCGACGCTGCCGCCCGCAATGCACTGGCGGCCCAGCTGCCGGGCCACCAGATCGTCCAGCTGAATATCGACGCCATTGCCGCCGGTGGTGGCGGCATCCACTGCACCACACAGCAGGAACCCGTTTGACTTATCAACCGGCCACCACAGGAGACAAAATGCCGACCCGCAGAACATTCATGCAGCAAATCGCAGCAGGTAGCTTACTCGGCTTGACCGCGGGCGCAGCCAGCGCACGCGGCGTCGCCGCCAGCAGCTGGTTCATGCCCGACGAACATTTGCCGCAAGAACGCGTATTCGTTTCGTACGCCGCATCCAGCACCGTGTGGAAGGATTGGGCCGCGCCGGTCAATGCCGCCGTGGCGCGCCTGGCCCAGGCCATTGCACGCTACCAGCCGGTGACGGTGTTCTGTCGCCCCGCCCAACTGGCGCAGGCACAGCGCGATTGCGGCTTGACGAATATCGATTACTTCCCGCTGGCGCTGGACGATATCTGGGTGCGCGACTATGGCGGCTGCTTTGTGGTCGACGCAGCCGGCAACCTTGGTTTGGTCGACTTCAACTTCAACGGCTGGGGTGGCAAGCAGCGGGCCGGCAGCGACACCCGCGTCGCCAAAGCCCTGAGCGCAGACCTGGAAGCGGAATACTTTGTCAGCTCGCTGGTCGGCGAGGGCGGCGGCATCGAGGTGGATGGCCACGGCACCGGCATCATGACGGAAAGCTGCTGGGTCAACGCCAACCGCAACCCGCGCATGAGCAAGAGCCAGATCGAGGCTGAGCTGAAACAGCGCCTTGGACTGCGCAAGATCATCTGGCTGCCCGGCATCCGCGACAAGGACATCACCGACGCCCACGTCGACTTCTACGCCCGCTTCGTGCGCCCCGGCGTGGTGGTGGTGAACCGCGACGACGATCCCCAATCCTACGATTATGCGGTGACCCGCAAGCACCTGGACATCCTGAAGAACGCCACCGATGCCGACGGCCGCAAACTGGAGATCCACATCCTGCCCCCGCCCGCCAACCCGCGCAGCAACCGCTTCACGGAAGGCAATCCGGATTTCGCCGCCGGCTACATCAACTACCTGCCGATCAATGGCGCTGTCATCGCCCCGCAGTTCGGCGATGCCGAGGCGGACCGCCATTGCCGCGAGCTGCTCACCAAGCTCTATCCGGGACGCGACATCGTGCAACTTGATATCGATCCGATCGCGGCAGGTGGCGGCGGCATCCACTGCGTAACGAAGCAGATGCCTCGCCTGTAAGGCCGCTATTTGTCCAGGGAGTTGGCCAGGTTGTTACGCAGCTTGAGGACGGCATCGCGCGTTTCGGCGAATTCGTCGCCCGTCAAGCCGCAGGCATCCCGCAGGCTTGCGTTGAAAGCGCGCTCGCGCAGTGCACGCCCGGCATCGGTCAGGCTCACCAGCACCTGGCGCTCGTCGGTGGCGCTGCGCTGGCGGGTGACATGACCCATGGCTTCCAGCTTTTTCAGGATGGGCGTCAGCGTGTTCGACTCGAGGAACAGCTTTGCCCCGAGTTCGCTCACCATCTGGCCGGATTCTTCATACAGCGCGACGACGGTGATGTACTGGGTGTAAGTCAGCCCCAACTCGTCCAGGATCGGCTTATAGGCCTTGCCGAACGTGAGGTTGGCCGAATAGATGGCGAAGCACAGGAAGTCCGCAAGCTTCAGGTCTTTCGGGTCCGGTGCCGGCTTTGGATTGCTCATGATAAGTAGTGACGTTGGTTGAACGTCACTACTTTACCATGTGATCCGATTCAATCGGATCAGCAGCATTACAGGAAACCGAGGTCGCGCGTGCTGTAATTGTCCAGGTTCTGCAGCAGGTCCAGCAGTTCGCCGTCGCTCGCTCCCAGCCATTTGCCCAGCGTGGCCGCGTACTGGTCGACCGAAGTGCTTGGCAGCAAACGGCCCTGGCCGACGTCATCGGGGCCGTTATTGGCGACCACCGGCGCGGTGCCGTAGAAGCGCTTGCCCTTGACGGCGCCGCCCATCATGAAGTGCATGCTGCCCCAGCCGTGGTCGGAGCCGTCGTTGTTGGCTACCAGGGTGCGGCCGAAATCGGAGGCGGTGAAGGTGGTTACCTTGTCGGCCACGCCCAGTTCCACGGTGGCCTGGTAGAAAGCGGACATGGCGTCGCCCAACTTGGCCATCAGGCCGGGATGGACGGTTGCCAGGTTGTCGTGCGTGTCGAAGCCGCCCATCGAAACGAAGAACACCTGGCGCTTGGCGCCCAGGCTATCCTTGGCGGAAATCATGCGTGCCACCATCTTCAGCTGGTCGCCCAGCGAATTCGATGCAGGGAACACCGTCTGCAGCGCGGGCGCGGTGGCCAGGGCCGAGGTGAGCGCTACGTTGGCATCCACCGAGCGGCGCGTAACGCGGTTGTACTCGTTCTCCAGCGCGTGCGTGCGCGGCTGCGTGATCAGGGTGTGCAGCGCTTCGGTGGCGCTGGAGGAGCCGAACAGCGGCGACTTCAAGCCGTTGAACTGCATCGAACCATTCGCCGACACCTGGTACTGCACGGCGGTCTTGCCTGCCATGTAGACCGCGTTGCCGGACACGTTGACGCAGGTGAAGGTGGCATTGCCGTTGCTTGATTCGAACAGGTCGCCCAGCCGGCCGCCCCATCCCGAACGCGAGCCTTCCGGCGCCGACGATTGCCAGATCGATTGCTGGTCATTGTGCGAGAACAGCTTGGGCGGCAGCGGCACCGACTTGGCCTGGTACTGCGCTTTCGTGGTCGGCTGGATCAGCGGGCCCACGTTCAGCATGACGCCCAGGGCCCCAGCGTTGAAAATCGGAACCAGCGGCGCCAGCGCAGGAGCCAGCGCGAACTCGCGCGTGGCGCCGGTCGAATCCAGCACCGGCACGGACGGCACCAGCGCGGTGGCAGTCAGGGCGTCGCGCGCATAGGCGATCGTCGGGCGCAGTTGCTGGTACAGCGTGTAGTTGGTGCTGTCGTACGGCACCACGGTATTCGCGTAGTCATTGCCGCCGTACAGGAACACGCAGACCAGCGCCTTGTAGTCGCTTGCGGTGGCTGCCGCCGCCTCGGCGATCGACATCAGGTTGATGGCCCAAGGCGCCGCCACGCCTGCCACGCCGAGTGCCGATGCGCGCTTGAGGAAGGCGCGGCGCGAAGCTTGATTAGTCATGGTGAGGGCCTTATTTCTGTACGATGAATTCAGGGGACGCCATTACCAGCGTGAGCGCAGCGTATACGCGGTTGGCGCGCGCAGCGTCGGTGCCGGTCGCCATGCTGGCGACGGCGTTGCGGATCAGGGTGAGCGTATCGGCACTCAACTGGCCAGCGACCAGCACCAGGTTGATCTCGTCGACCAGGCCCGGCACGTTATCGGCCAGCGGCAGCAGCGAGGAATAGTCGGCCTTGACGTCGCCGATGCCCTTGCTGATGGCCGTTTGCATGTAGTTGGCGTAGCCGACCACACTGGTTTCGTTCACGATCTGGAATTCCGGCGCGACCACGCCCAGCGCCGGCGGCACATAGCCGGGGCGGAAGAAGTTGAACACGCTCGGCGAACGCAGCGGGCTTTGGCCGAGGCGGGACGAGGGTTCGCTGGTATTGCCGATGGCCCAGGCATCGCTTGGCGAAGTCACGTTGTAAGCGCGCGCCCAGGCGGTGAAGCGCAGGACAGGTTCGCGCACCTTGCCGAAACCGGGATTCGCGAGGGTGGCGGCGGAGCGCGCTTCCTGGTCCAGCAGGATCGCCTTGATCACTGCTTTCAGGTCGCCTTTGACTCCGCTGCCATTGTTATTGAAGACCGCGGCCACGCGCGCCACATATTCTTTCGCCGGGTTGCTGGTGACCAGGCGCTGGATCAGTTGCTTCGCGACGAACGGCGCCACGTTAGGATGCGCGAAGATCGCGTCGAGTGCCTGGCCCAGGGCCGTTGCGGCATCGACGCCGCTGCCGATCGTGGCGCCGAGGAAGGTCTTCTCTCCCGGCTCATATTTGTTTCCGACCTGGACCATCGGGCGCTTGCGATAGTCCGGTGTATCGCTGGTGCCGCCGGCGAGGTCGGAGTCCCAGCCCGTGAACACGCGGGCCAGGCCGGAAATATCGGCTTGGGTATAGGTTTCCTGCTCGCTTGCCGTGCCGTCCGGGTTCAGCTTCAGCAAGCCGATGGTGAACAGCTGAAGGATCTCGCGAGCGTAGTTCTCGTCCGGCATGGAGCCGGTTTTCGGATTAGCCTTGGCGTTGCCGCGATAGGTCAGGTACTCGCCCATCGAGGTCGACAGGGTGACCTGCTGCAGCAAGGTACGGTAGTTGCCGAAGGCATTGGCCTCAAGGATGTCCATATAGGCGGCGCCGGTGAAGGCACGCCAGGCACCGGTAAAGCCATCCAGCGAAGCGACTACGATTTCGGACAGGGCCAGCGTCACGCGCTGGCGCAGGGTATCGGGGGACTTCAGAAGCTTGAACCAGAGCGCGGCGTCGATGCCGGCCTGGCCGTTTTTATTCTCGATGGCGTTGAAGCCTTTGGCCATCAGCCAGTCCCAGCGCGATTGGGTAGCCGGCATGGCCATCTGCTCGTCCAGCCATTTGCTGTAACCAACGGTCTGTACCCGCGTCATCAGTTCGTGCGTAGCACCCATCGAAGCCTGGGCCAGGAAGCGCGCAGCCTGGGCGGTCGCAATCGATTCAACCACGGTCGGGGAAGTGCTGCCGTTGTCACTGCCGCCCTCACTACCGCCGCCACCGCAGGCCGTCAGCAATGTTGCCGCAGCCAGCGCCACAGGCAGCTTTGGCAGGCCCTCGCTGTATTCGATTGTGTCGTCCATAGTTGCCCCTTGGAAATTTCCTAGAGGGTGCAGTATAGCGAGAAATTGCCGGGCAAAACCTATTGTGCGCGGGGTTTGTCTTTTTTACTCAACCTTACGAAAACGATAGTCATTAGTGACTTATTTAATGAAAGCCTTGATGCCGATGGCCAGGCGCTGGCGTTTGCCAGGCCTTGGTGCTTTAATGTACTATTCGGCAATTGGGTGCGCGCGTCCTGTCCTGGATGCGCGTTAAACGGGAAACCGGTGACGCTGCCATATGCAGCCATTCCGGTGCAGCCCCCGCTGCTGTAAGCCTGACGACTTCGGAAATACGCCACTGCGCTTTGCGCGGGAAGGCCCGAACGAGGATGAAGGCGAGCCAGAATACCGGCCCGATACAACCAGCACTATTCTCCGGGGTGAAGGGAAGCCGCTGTCGACCGGCTTCCTGCGTCTTGTCCGCTGCCCCCTGTCGACCGTCCTCTTACTCTCCCCTGGTGGTGCTCCAATTGACCATTCGACGGGAGGTTTCGAATGCACATCATGGAAGGTTTCCTGCCGCCGGCGCACGCGCTGGGCTGGGCAGCTGTATCCATTCCTTTCCTGGGCTGGGGCTTGCGCAGCATGGCGCGCGGCCTGCAGGCGCACCCCGAACGGCGCATGCTGTTGGGCGTTGCTTCAGCCTTTGCATTCCTGCTGTCGGCGCTGAAGCTGCCATCGGTGACGGGAAGCTGCTCGCATCCAACCGGCGTCGGACTGGGGGCGCTGCTGTTTGGTCCCGCTGCGATGGTGCCTGTGGGTTTTGTCGTGCTGCTGTTCCAGGCCCTGCTGCTGGCGCATGGCGGCTTGACCACGCTCGGCGCCAACGTCTTTTCCATGGCGGTCGTGGGCCCGTTCGTTTCCTACGGAGTGTTTCGCGCGGTCGCCGCACTGGGCCTTCCGCGTGCCGGGGCAGTGTTCCTGGCCGCCTTCGTTGGTGACCTGGCGACTTACCTGACCACCTCTGCGCAATTGGCGTGGGCCTTTCCTGATCCGGTCGGCGGGATTGGCGCTTCGTTCGCCAAATTCGCCGGCATCTTCGCATTGACGCAACTGCCGATCGCCATCAGCGAAGGCTTGCTGACCGTGTTGGTGGTGAACGCGATGGCGCGCTTCAATGCGCATGAACTGCGGCTGCTGCCGGTCATGGCTTTGGTAAAAAGGAAAGCAGCATGAAGGCACGCAGCGCTTTGCTTTGGGCGGCCATCGTGCTGTTGACCGTCTTGCCGCTGTGGTTTGCGGCCGCGCCACCAGCCGTTCCGGGCGCGCAGGCGCCAGCGGCATTCAGCGGCGCGGACTCTCGTGCGCAGCAAGCGATCGGCATCATCGCACCGAACTACAAGCCGTGGTTTGCGCCATTGTTCGAACCTCCGAGCGGTGAGATTGCGTCGCTGCTGTTTGCGCTGCAGGCTGCTATTGGCGCTGGCGTGATCGGATTCTGGCTCGGCATGTCGGTGGCGCGTGAACGGCAGCGGCGCTGCGCACAGCCGGCTGCCGGACAGGATGCCCATGCGGATTGACGCTACGGCCTACGCCTGCCGCTGGCAGCACGTCAGCCCGGCCGCCAAAAGCTTGTTCGCGCTGGCGGGAATCGCCTCCGCCTGGCTGGCCCGCAGCCCCGGCACGCTGGCCCTGCTCGCGCTGCTGTCCATGCTCGGCACACTGGCCGGCGCACGCGTGCCGCCACGCAGCTACTTCGCTGTCGCGGTGGCGCCGCTCGGTTTCCTGGTGCTGTCCTGCCTGACGATGCTGGTCACGGCCGCCGGCGATGGCAGCTGGCGATGGACGCCGGAACTGCTGCCGACAGTCATGCAGGCAGCCCTGCGCTCGGTCGCGGCGCTGGCCGCCGTGCTCGGGTTGGTCCTGACCACGCCGATGCCGGCCCTGCTGGCGTTGCTGCGCCGCTTGCGCACGCCGGAACTGCTGCTGGACCTGATGGCGCTGTGCTACCGCATGCTGTTCGTGCTGCGCCAGGCGTGGGATGAAGGCAGCACTGCGCAAGCCGCCCGCCTCGGGCATCGAGGCTTGCGCCAGCAATGGAGGTCAACCGGCCTGCTGGCAGGGCAGATGGCGGTGCAAGTGTGGCAGCGCGCATCGGCGCTGCAGATGGCGTCCGACGCGCGCGTGTTTCAGGGTGGACTACGTTTCATGAGCGCGTCCTTCCCCCATGCGCGACGCCAGATTGCGCTGTCGCTGCTAGCCAGCGCGCTGCTTCTGGCACTTTCCTTGCAGGACCGCCTATGACGCCCTTGATCGAAGTCGATGCGGTGGAGCACGCATTCGCCGACGGCTGTACAGGCCTGCGCCGCTGCACTCTTGCGCTGGCGCCAGGACGCCGTCATGCACTGCTGGGCGCCAACGGCGCCGGCAAGACCACGTTACTGCTGCACCTGAACGGCCTCCTTCGCCCCAGCGTGGGCCGGTTGCGCTGGCATGGCCGAATCTACGACTACAGCCGTAACGGTCTGACCGCGCTGCGCAGCCGCGTCGGCCTGGTATTCCAGAACCCGGACCGCCAACTGATCTCGGCCCTGGTTGAGGAGGACGTGGCATTCGGTCCGCTGAACCTGGGCCTTGATGAGGCCACGGTGCGCGAACGTGTCGCAGCAGCGCTTGATGCAGTTGGCCTGGGCGGCTTCGGCCGCCGTCCGGTGCACCAGTTGAGCTTTGGCCAGAAGAAGCGCGTCTGCATCGCCGGCGTGCTGGCCATGGAGCCCGAAGTGCTGCTGCTGGACGAGCCAATGGCAGGCCTGGACGCGCCGATGCAGGCCGAACTTGAGGCATTGCTCGACCGCCTGGCCGCACGCGGTGTGACGATCGTGCTGTCCACCCACGACGTCGACTTTGCTTACCGATGGGGCGACGAAATCCACATGATGGCTGAAGGCCGCTGCATTGCTTCCGCCCCGGCACAGGAGTTGGCTTCGCAGCGCGAGGCATTGCGTGCCGCCGGCCAGCGCATGCCACATGCGCTGGCATTGCACGCCGAACTGGAAAAACGCGGCCTTCTTGCCGCTGGCGCCGTGCCGCGCAGCGTCGACGCCGTGCTGGCAGCCCTGCGAGCGCAGCCGCTCCACCAAAAAACAGGACAAACAGGAGAACTACAGGCATGACATCCGCCCATACAGGCAAAGTCTGGTTTGTCGGCGCCGGTCCCGGCGATCCCGAACTGATCACAGTAAAAGGACAGAAGCTGCTGGCGCAAGCCGGCGCCGTGCTGTTCGCCGGCTCGCTGGTCGACCGCGCCGCAACGCTGTACGCGCCGCCCGGCTGCGTGATCCGCGATTCAAAAGACATGACGCTGGAAGAAATGACAGCATGGCTGATCGAACAGACACGCGCCCACGCCACCGTGGTACGGCTGCAAACCGGTGACCCGGGCCTGTACGGCGCCCTGATCGAAATGGCGCGCCCGCTCAGCGCGGAAGGCATCGAATGGGCCGTCGTGCCGGGAGTTTCTTCCGCCATGGCCTCGATGGCCGCCGCCGGCGAATCAATGACCCTGCCCGAGGTAACGCAAAGCGTGATCTTCACGCGCGTCGAGGGCCGCACGCCGATGCCTGAGGGCGAAGACCTGGCCGGCCTGGCAGCCCACCGGACCACGCTGTGCATCTTCCTGTCGATCACCCTGATGTACAAGGTCGAAGCCGCGCTGCGCGCGGCAGGCTGGCCGGAAGACGCGCCAATGCTGGTGGTGCATAAAGCCAGTTGGCCGGGCGAGCAAAAGATCCTGCGCGGCACCCTGGCCGACATCAAGCAGCGCTGCCGCGAAGCCGGCGTCGCAAGCCAGGCCATGATCGTGGCCAGCCCCACGCTGGGTGCACTTCACTGGGAAACCCTGGTGCGCTCCAAATTGTACGACCCAACTTTTACCCACCGTTTCAGAAAGGCCAGCGCATGAACCAATCCATCATGATGCCAGCGATTGCAGCAGCGAGAGATACCATCCTGGTCGTCGGCCATGGCTCCCGCGAGGAGTCGGGCAACCAGGAAATCCGTGAATTTGTGGACATGTGGCGCGCACGCCGGCCAGGCTGGCGTATCGAACTTTGCTTCATCGAGTTCGCGCCGCCCGAACTGAATGCCTGCCTGCAAGCTGTGGCCGCGAATTCGGCCCGGGTACTGGTCGTGCCGCTGATCCTGAATGCCGCAGGCCACGTCAAGATGGAAATCCCGGAAGCGATCGAAGGCGCGCGCATTGCCTTCCCGCAGACGGAATTCCTGCTGGCGCCCCACCTGACTGCCTGTGATCCGGTGCTGGCAATACTCAAGCGCCGCCTGCGCAAGGCCATGGGCGCGCTGGACATGCCCGATCCGACGACGACCGGTGTGGTGGTGCTGGGGCGCGGCTCTTCCGACCGCGGCGCCAACGGCGAGATGGCCAAGATGGCGCGCTGGCTGCTGGAAGAGGGCGACCACGAACTGGTGGATCTCGCCTTCACCGGCATCACCTGGCCGCGGCTGGAGAAAGTAGTGCAGCGCCAGGTGACGCTGGGCATGCGCCAGGTCGTAGTGTTGCCTTATTACCTTTACACCGGCACGCTGATGCAACGCATCCATCGCCAGGTCGAACACCTGCGCGGCCAGTATCCGCAGGTGCGCTTTGCCTGCAGCGAGCATTTCGGCTTCGAGGACGAGATCTTCGAGTTGATGGACCAGCGCGTGGAAGACTTGCGTGCCGGCGTTCCTGATAGCCGCTTGCCTTGCGACGGTTGCAGCTACCGCGAGATCGCACACGACCTGGGTCACGGCCACTCTCATTCGCACACGCACGACCACGCCCATGCACATACGGAGGCGCAGCCGGCATGAGCACCGTCAACACCGTTACCGAGCAGCTGACCCGCGCCGGCCAGGTGATCGAGCATGACAGCTTCGCCATCATCGATGCCGAAGTCGGCTCGCACACCTATACCGAATCGCAATGGCCAATCGTGCGGCGCATGATCCATGCGAATGCGGACTTCGACTTCAATGGCCTGACCGACTTCCATTCGGCGGCGGTGCGAGCCGGCATCGCTGCGATGCTGGCTGGCAGAACGCCCGTGGTAGCGGACGTCGAAATGATCTGTTCCGGCCTGTCGCAACCGCGCCTGGCGCACTTCGGCATGAAGACGCACCAGTTCATCAGCGATCCCGACGTGATCGAGGCCGCCAGGACGGAGGACACCACGCGCGCCGTGCAAGCGATGCGCAAGGCGCACCGACTCGGCCTGCTGGAAGGCGCCATTGTCGGCATCGGCAATGCACCGACTGCGCTGATCGAGCTGGTGCGCCTGATCCGCGAAGAAGGCCTGCGCCCTGCGCTGGTGGTTGGCATGCCGGTCGGTTTCGTCTCCGCCGCCGAGTCCAAGGACTTGATGGCGGAGGTGGCCGAGGTGCCGTGGATCGTCATTCGCGGCCGCAAAGGCGGTTCGACGCTGGTGGTGGCGGCCCTGCATGCGCTGCTGGCACTGGCCGAGGCACAGCAGAAAGCAGGACAGGCATGAAAGAAAAGGCAGCCGCCGAACGCGGTACGCGCACCGGTTTCACCACCGGAGCGTGTGCCGCTGCAGCGGCGCGCGCTGCGGTGCTTGGCCTGGCGACAGGCCAGGTGCCAGGCGAGATCGAAAGCCTGCTGCCGAACGGCAGCCGGGTGCGCTTCGCCGTGCACGACGGCGGCTGCGATGCCCAATCTGCGCACGCCATGGTGGTCAAGTTCGCCGGCGACGATCCCGATTGCACCGATGGCGCCCACCTGACGGTCGACCTGCGCCTGCTGCCTGGCCGGGCCGGCGATGTGCAGTATGTGGCCGGCGATGGCGTCGGCACCGTGACCATGCCCGGCCTCGGGCTGGAAGTAGGCGGGCCGGCAATCAACCCTGTACCGCGCCGAAATATCGCGGACAACCTGCGCGAAGCCGCACCGGCCTTGTTGCAGGAGCATGGTGTCGAAGTCACCATCAGCGTGCCGGACGGGCAAGTGATGGCCAAGAAGACCACCAATGCGCGCCTGGGCATCCTCGGCGGCATCAGCATCCTTGGCACCACCGGTATCGTCAAGCCTTATTCGACTGCGGCCTGGCGTGCCAGCGTGGTGCAGGGCGTACAGGTCGCTGCGACCACCGGCCACGAAGTGGTGGCGCTGACCACCGGCGGCCGCACGGAGACCTTCGCCATCGCCACGCTGCGCGCCGAGCGTCCCGAACTGCCTTCCGCTTGCTTCGTCCAGATGGGCGACTTCCTGCGCTACGCGCTGGACGAAGCGGCATCGCAGCGCATTGGCCTGGTGGTACTGGCGGTCATGGTCGGCAAGCTGACCAAGATCGCCCAAGGCGAAACCATCACCCACGCCAACCGCAGCGAAGTCGATACCGACCTGGTGGCGGAGATCGCCCGCCGCATTGGCGCTGCCCCCGAAGACTGCGCCGCCATCGCCGCAGCCGAAACGGCGCGCTTTGGCGCCGAACTGATGGTCGAACGCGGCCTGGGCGACGCTTTCCACCACGCGCTGGCGCAAGCCGCCATCGACACCCTGACTGCGCCCGAGCGCTATGGCCACGCATTCCAGCTGCGCGTGCTGGTATGCGACTTCAGCGGCAACCAGGTGGCCGATGTGTGGTCCGCACCCGCGCAGTCGCAAGAGCGGCCGGTCGACGCCAGGCGCATTGGCATCGAACACATCCTCGATATCGACCCCGAACCAATTTCCGAGTGAGCCAATGGATACCTGTTTAACCGATCCCAATCCCTGCCGCGTCATCGGCGTTCTCGATGACGGCGCGGCCAGCCTGAACGCGAGCGCACTGGCCTGGCTGCGCAATGCCGACGTGATCATCGGCGGGGCACGCACGCTGGCGCTGCTGAAAAACGAATTCAAGGAAGGCGCCGTCTGCCGCGACCTGACCGCCCGGCTGAAGGACGTGCCCGAATGGGTGCGGGCCGCACGGGCCGACAACCTGTGCTGCGTCGTCCTGGCGACCGGCGATCCGCTGTGCCACGGCATTGCGCCTTACCTGGCGCAGCACCTGTGCGTGCAGGCGCTGGAGATCCTGCCCAACCTGTCGACGTTGCAGCTGGCTTGCGCGCGCATCGGGCTGGCCTGGCAGGATGCGCGCATCGTATCGGTCCACGCGCGCGACGCCGGAGAATGGTCGCGCGGCAGTCCGCCAGGCCACGGCCTGTACGCGCTGGCCCAGGCGCTGCGCCAGCATGCGCGCCTGCTGGTGCTGACCAGTCCTGACAACAGCCCCGACCGCATCGCCAGGCTGCTGCTTGCCGAAGGCCTGGGCGACGATTTCCACATGGCGGTTGCTGAAAACCTGCTGCAGCCGGAAGAGCGCGTGCTGGCCGAGCTCAGTCCGCAGGAGGCAGCAGGCATGCACTTCGCGGCGCTCAATGTAGTGCTGCTGTGGCGCGTGACACCGATGCCGCGCCCTGTGCGCTTTGGCCTGGCGGACGCCGAGTTCGAACAACGGCAACCGGAGAAGGGCCTGATCACCAAACAGGAAGTGCGCGCCGTCAGCCTGGCGCGGCTGCAACTCCGGGCCGACAGCGTGGTGTGGGACATCGGCGCAGGTTCCGGCTCGGTTGGCCTGGAAGCAGCTCGCTTGTGCCCGCAGGGTCACGTGTTCGCCGTTGAAAAGAACGAAGAGGATTGCGCCATCGCCGGCCGTAACCATGCTGCCTTCGGTGTTGCAAACTACAGCCTGAATCACGCCAAGGCGCCGGAAGGCCTGGATACCTGGCCCGATCCGGACGCGGTGTTCATCGGCGGTTCGGGCGGCGAATTGGCGGGGCTGATCACCGGTGTGCTTCGCCGCCTGCGCCCGCATGGCGCCCTGGTGATGAACTTTGTCACGCTGGAGAACCTGGCCACCGCCACCGCCGCACTGCAGGCACTGGAGAGCGAGGGCGTGTCCTGGGATGTCTTGCAGCTGCAAGCCGCACGCAGCAAGCCGATCCTGCACATGCACCGCATGGCGGCCGAGAACCCGGTGTGGATCGTCTGCGCGCGCCGGATGGGAGAGCAGGCATGAGCGGCACCTTATGGGGAATTTCGCTTGGGCCCGGCGATCCAGGCCTGATCACGCGCGCGGCCTGGGAAGCGCTGCAGCGTCGCGATGCCATCTGGGTCTATCCCGCCCGCAGCGGCAAGACGCCGAGCTACGCGCTGGACATCGTGCTGCGTGCCGGCCTGGAGCCGCCGGCCGAGCATGAACTGCTGCTGTTCCCGATGACGCACGATGGCGAAAAGCTCGCGCGCGCCTGGCTGAAGGCTGCCGAGATCGTGCTGCCCTGGCTGCGCGCAGGCCGCGACGTACTGTTCCTGGTCGAAGGCGACGCCAGCACCTACGCCACTTTCGGCCACCTGGCGCGCACCGTTCGCGCGTTGGACGACCAGGTGCCGGTGCAGGTTATCGCAGGTGTCAACTCGTTCACCGCCGCCTGCGCCGACGTGACGGTGCCGTTCGCAGAGCAGGACGACACGGTGGCGATTGTCCCTGCCGCATATGGCGTAAGCGCTGTCGACCGGCTGCTGCCCGACTTCGACACCTTGGTGCTGATGAAGGTAAAGCCACTGCTCGATGAGCTGATCGACTGGCTGGAACGCAAGGACCTGCTGGCCGGGGCGCACTTTATCGAACGCGTCGGCGCACCGGACGAACGCCGCTTCAGCGCCCGTGAAATCCTCGCGCTGCGCGGCACCAAAGTCAGCTACCTCTCGCTGCTGATCCTCAAGCACCCGCATCGCATTCGCGGCGAGCGAATCAAGGGCTGCCTCAAGAAGGCCGGCCCTCAACCAACCTCCCTGGAGACTGCATGAGCAGCTTATCACTTGTCGACACGGCCACCCCGCGCGTATGCCTGGTGGCCATCACAAAACACGGCGCGGCGCAGGCAGTACGCCTGGCCGCCGACCTGCCCGGCGCCGACATCTGCACTTCCGCCAAGTTCGCAGCCCAGTTCAGCGGCCTGCCGAACGCGATGCGCGCTTACGACGGCGCGCTGCGCGACGAGATCGGCCCGCTGTTCGAAGGCTACGACCAGATCATTTTCTTCGTATCGCTAGGCGCCGTGGTGCGCCTGATTGCCCCCCACCTGCGCAGCAAGGACGAGGACCCCGGCATCATCGTGGTCGACGACGCCGGCCAGTTCGTGATTCCAGTGCTGTCCGGCCACGTTGGCGGCGCCAATGAATGGAGCGAGCGCGTGGCCGACCTGCTGGGTGCCGCACCCGTTTTGACCACTGCATCGGACGTCGGCCGCACCATTCCGGTCGATATCCTGGGCCGCCATCTTGGCTGGCGGGTCGAGGCGCCAAAGATCAACATCACGCGCGTTTCAGCGCACGTCGTGAACGGCGAGCCGATCGCCTTCGTGCAGGAGGCTGGCAGCCCGAATTGGTGGACCCGCCCGACGCCGCTGCCGGACAACATCCATTTCTTCACGCGCTTCGACGAGGTGCTGCTGGAGCGTTACACCGCGCTGCTGTGGGTAACCCACGCCGAAGTGCCGCAAGAGCGTTGGAATGCCCTGCACGAACGCCTGGTGGTCTATCGCCCGCCGCTAGAAGGCGCAGCGTGAGCACGTTCACCATCGGCCTGGGCTGCGACCGCGGCGCCTTGCTGCAAACGGTGCGCGACGCCGTGCACGCAGCACTGCGCGAAGCAGGCGCCCAACCCGAGCAGGTGGCCGCCGCCGCAAGCATTACCCTGAAGCGCGACGAAGAGGCATTGCTCGCCTTCGCGCAAGAAGCCGGTTGGACGCTGCACTTTTACGCTCCGGAAGAACTGGCTGCCGTGCCGGTGCCGAATCCATCCGAAACCGTGCGCCGCTACACGGGCACGCCCTCGGTCAGCGAAGCCGCAGCGCTGCTGGCCGCCGGTCCAGGCACACCAATGGCCGCGCTGGTGGTCGAAAAACTCAAACTGCGAGGCGTGGACAACCGCAACGTCACCGTCTCCATCGCAAGGAAAAACTGATGAATGCACAACTCGAACAGCCCGTCGCGGCGGGCAAGATCATGCTGGTCGGGATCGGCCCCGGCAGCGTGGAACACATGACGCAGCGCGCTCGCGACGCGATCGCCGAAGCCGACGTGGTGATCGGCTACGTCACCTACATCAAGCTGGTGGCGGACCTCATTGAAGGCAAGGAAATCATCCGCAAGTCGATGACGGAAGAACTGGACCGCGCCGTCAGCGCGTTGGAAGCGGCGCGCGCCGGCAAAAAGGTTGCGCTGATTTCTTCAGGCGACGCCGGTGTATACGGCATGGCCGGCCCGACCTACGAGGTACTGTTCCAGTCCGGCTGGACGCCGGAAGACCCGGTGCAGGTGGAAATCATCCCCGGCGCTTCGGCGCTGAATAGCTGCGCCGCCCTGGTTGGCGCACCGCTGACCCACGACTTCTGCGCGATCTCGCTGTCCGACCTGCTGACGCCATGGCCGACCATCGCCCGCCGCCTGGACGCGGTGGCAATGGCGGACTTCGTGGTGGCACTGTACAACCCGAAGAGCGGCCGCCGCACGCGCCAGATCGTCGAAGCGCAACGCCTGTTCCTGCGCCACCGCCGTCCCGACACGCCGGTTGCGATCGTCAAGAGCGCCTACCGGCGCCGCGAAAACATCGTGTTCACCACCCTGGACCGCATGGGCGACGCGGATATCGGCATGCTCAGCACCGTCCTGATCGGCAATAGCAACACCTTCGTGCGCAACGGCCTGATGGTCACCCCGCGCGGCTACGCCAACAAATACGACATGCAGGAGGGCGGCGCAACACGCGAAGGCGAACGCGCCGGCCGCTCGCTGTCAACCGGTTTGCTGGGATGGCTGGACACGCTGCGCGCCGAACACGAAGCCGGCGCCAGCATCGAAACGCTGGCAACGCAGTATCGCCTGCCGGCCGACTACATCCGCGCCACGCTGGACGAACCGTGGGAAGCCGAAACAGGCGCCGAAGCTGAGGGGAGCGAAGCATGAGCGACATTCCGGTAAAGCCAAAGATCGGCAGCTACCACCGTCACCTGCTGATCTGCACCGGCCCGCGCTGCGCCGCCGAAGGCCAGTCGCAAGCCTTGTTCGATAGCCTGGGCGACAAGTTCAAAGCCGCCGGCCTGAACGAAGGCGAGCTGCGCGTGAAGCGCAGTCGGGTTAGCTGCTTTGCCGCCTGCAAGGGCGGACCGATCGCCTGCGTCCAGCCCGATGGCACCTGGTACTACAATGTCACCCCCGAGAATATGGACCGCATCATCGAGCAACACCTGTGCAATGGACAGGCCGTTGAGGAGATCGTGTTCCATCAACAGTGAGAATTGAAGTGCAAAGCAGTTTTGACCAGGCAGCGATTGATGCCGTTTATCGTGTAATTGCCGAGCGGCGCGACGTGCGTCATTTCGTGCCCGGCGCAGTTGATGAAGACCTGCTCATGCGCCTGCTGGCCGCCGCGCACCAGGCTCCCAGCGTTGGCCTGATGCAGCCATGGCGCTTCATCCGCATCCAGAAGCCCGCATTGCGCGAGCAGATGTACCAGCTCGTCGATGAAGAACGCCAGGCGACCGCCACAGCCTTGGGTGACCGCAACGAGGAGTTCATGCGCCTGAAAGTCGAGGGCATTCGCGAATGCGGCGAAGTGCTCGTTGCTGCCCTGATGGACCAGCGCGAAAAGCACGTCTTTGGCCGCCGCACCTTGCCGGAGATGGACCTGGCCTCGGTCGCCTGCGCCATCCAGAACATGTGGCTGGCCGCGCGCGCGGAAGGCCTGGGCATGGGCTGGGTGTCGCTATTTGATCCGGCGAAGCTGGCGGCCTTGCTGGGCATACCGGAGGGTGGCAAGCCGGTCGCCATCATCTGCCTGGGCCACGTCGCCGGCTTCTATCCCAAGCCGATGCTGGAACTCGAAGGATGGGCAGCGCGAGGCAAGCTGGCCGACCTGGTGTTTACCGACAGGTGGCAGGATAACAACTGTGCATAGCGTATAATCGCCGCCGTTTGGTGCCTCGCGCGCGTTCAAGCGCGCAGTTAAACGGGAAACACATGGCCATGCTGCTTCAGCCAGCAAGCCAAGGTGTGCTGCCCCCGCAACGGTAAGCAAGCGTCGTTCTTCAACGACAGGTCGTCTCTCAAGCCACTGTGCGCAAGCATGGGAAGGCAAGACGGTCCGCCTTGCCAGCCCGGATACCGGCCAGACAGGTGGTGCACGCATCGGTAAGATGCGCGCGCTGTTCGGTCGCGCTCACGGGGAGGTGGGCGGGATTGCCGATTTAAACATCCATAATGAAAAAGTCATTGATCCCCATGATCGCGGGGGCGTTGTGCGCTGTCGCGCAGGCACAAGAGCAGGAGACACCAGCACGGGTGTACGTTGTTGGCCACCACTACGACAACGGCATTCGCACATCCGACGCGGCCAGCGAAGGAACCATCACCGCAGCACTGATCGCCAACCGTCCCGCCTTGCGGCCCGGAGAGATCCTGGAATTCGTTCCAGGCATGATCGTCACCCAGCACAGCGGCGACGGCAAAGCGAACCAGTACTACCTGCGCGGCTTCAACCTGGACCACGGTACCGACTTCGCCACCTTCGTCGACGGCATGCCGGTCAATATGCGCACGCACGGCCACGGCCAAGGCTACACGGACCTCAACTTCCTGATCCCGGAATTGGTAAGCAAGATCCGCTACCGCAAGGGCCCTTATTACGCCGACGAAGGCGACTTCGCCTCGGCCGGTGCGGCGCATATGGGCCTGGCCGACAAGCTGGACGAAGGCTTCGCATCGTTGACCGCAGGCGCGCATGCCTATCGCCGCGGCGTGGTGGCAAATTCCACCGAAGTTGGCAACGGCAACCTGCTGTACGCACTGGATCTGGGTCACAACGACGGCCCATGGCAGATGCCGGAAAAATTCCACAAGTCGATTGGCGTGCTGCGTTACAGCTCGGGCACCAGCGCCGAGCGTTTCAGCATTACCGGCATGGCATACAAGGCAGGCTGGCACGCCACCAGCCAGATCCCGTTGCGCGCGGTGCAGGATGGCCGTCTCGACGAGTTCGGCGCGGCCGACCCAAGCGACGGCGGCCGCACGGCGCGCTACAGTCTTTCCGGGGAATGGCGCAAGCGTGTTGGCGATTCGCTGACGGAAGCCCACGCCTACCTGGTTCGCAACGACCTTTCCCTGTACAACGACGTCACCTACTTCCTCGACGACCCGGTCAACGGCGACCAGGTTCAGCAAACCGAACGCCGCAAGATGACCGGCTTCGACCTGACCCAGACCTGGTTCGGTCAATTCGGTGAACGGTCGATGGAAAACAGCATCGGCGTGCAGGGCCGCTTCGACCGCATCGCGCCAGTCGGGCTGTATGCCACCACGCAGCAGCGCGTGCTGCACCCGATCGCCGAGTCGCGCGTGACGGAAGGTAGCGTGGCGGCCTGGTTCCAGAACACGATGCAATGGACGCCCTGGCTACGCTCCATTACCGGCGTGCGCTACGACCGCTACAACTTTGATGTCGCCAGCTCTATTTCGGCAAACTCCGGGAAGGTGAACGACCATATCGCTTCACCGAAGCTCTCGCTGATCCTGGGTCCTTGGAGCAAGACGGAGTTCTTCGTGAACTATGGTGAAGGCTTCCACAGCAACGACGCGCGCGGCACTACGGCGCGGCTGTCGCCACGCGAGCGCGAGCCTGTCGATCCCGTCACCCCGCTGGTGAAGACGCGCGGCGCCGAGATCGGCGCACGCAGCGAGATCATTTCGGGCCTGCAAAGCTCGATGGCGCTGTGGCGCCTGCGTTCGGGGTCCGAGCTGGTGTTCTCCGGCGATGCCGGCGACACTGCGCCGAGCCGCGCCAGCAAACGTTCCGGCATCGAGTGGAACAACCACTATGCCGCCACCAAGCATCTGCTGCTGGATTTCGACCTGGCCTATTCGCGTGCCCGCTACACGGAGTTCGATCCGGCCGGCGACCGCGTGCCGGGTGCGGTGGAAAAGGTGGTGTCATTTGGCGCGACACTGAACGACGTTGGCCCGTGGTCGGGTGCGTTCCAGCTGCGCTATTTCGGTCCGCGTCCGCTGGTGGAAGACAACAGCGTTCGCTCAGCCAGCACGGCGCTTGCCTACCTGCGCACCACCTATCGCTTCGACCGCCGCTGGCAGTTGACGGCCGACGTGTTCAACCTGTTTGACCGCAAGGCAAGCGATGTGGACTACTACTACGCCTCACGCCTTGCCGGCGAGCCGGCGGAGGGTGTATCCGACATCCACTTTCACCCCGGCGAACCGCGCACGGTGCGTTTGACCTTGCGCGCAGCGTTCTGATCCGCCAGCCCGGCCAGGTATGCGCACAGCATATCGGCCAGGGCGCCTGCATAGGCCGTAATTTCTTCGTCGGTACGCGGTTCTTGTGAGAACTGCTGGCCGACGGCGCTAAGCGTATCCATCACCAGGTCGCTGACCAATGTGCGCCCAGCGTCGCTGGCGTTGGGCAGCGCCTCGTCGATGAAGACCCGGAACATCTGGTCGCCGGCGGCTTTGGTCTCAATTGCCTCCGGCGCGTCGCGGTAAAGCGGCGCCGCATCGTTAAGGGCGGTGCGCACAGCCGCCTCTTCGCATTCCGAACGCACAAAGGCATGGACCAATTCCCGCAAGCGTTCCAGCGGCGGCTTCGAAGCATCCTGCAGGATTTCTGTCAGCATCGTCGACGTCTGCTGCCACTCGTCACTTTGGAGGCGGAACAGGATCGAGGCCTTGTTGGGGAAGTACTGGTAAATCGACCCCACACTCACGCCTGCACGCTCCGCCACCCGCGTCGTAGTGAAGCGGCGCGCGCCTTCTTTCGCTAAAACCTGAATAGCTGCCTGCAGGATCGCATCGACAAGGTCGTTGGAGCGGGCCTGTTTTGGCCTTCTTCTCGAGGAAACACGGGAGCTTTTGTTATCGGTCATGGCGGGCGTCGGGAATGCGAATATGAAACGTGAAGGATTGTTCATATTATTCCTGCTCTTACACAAGAAAGGAATACCCCCATGATTACCCTGACATCCGCCCCCGTCGCGCCCCTGTTGAACCGCCTGTTTGACGAAGCTGAAAACACGAGGGTGCCGGCTATCGCCGCCTTCGGTGCACTGCCGGCGGAAGAGCGCGTGCGCATCATGAGCAGCAAGACCGGCTATCGCGACATCTACGCGGACTTGAAAGACGCCGCAATCCCGGTTTCGCGCGAAATCGGGCTGCTGCTGTACATGTTGGCTCGCAACGCCAAGGCGAACGTGATCGTCGAGTTCGGAACCTCGTTCGGCATCTCGACCCTGCACCTTGCCGCGGCCCTGCGCGACAACGGCGGCGGCCTGCTGGTCACCACGGAGTTCGAAGCGTCCAAAGTGCAGCGCGCCCGCGAAAACCTGGAAACGGGCGGCTTGCTCGATCTGGTGGAAATTCGCGAAGGCGATGCCCTGGAAACCCTGCGTCACGGCTTGCCGGAACAGATCGACCTGTTGCTTCTGGATGGCGCCAAAGGCCTGTACTTCGACATCCTGCGCCTGGTGGAGCACCGCCTGCGTCCCGGAGCCCTGATCATCGCCGACAATGCCGACTACTGCCCTGAGTACATGTCGAAAGTGCGCGACCCGGAAGGCGACTACCTGTCCCTGTCGCTGCCCGGCGATGTTGAACTGAGCATGAAGCGCAGCTAAGACATTACGCGGCCGCCGGCTACATCCAGCGTCGCCCCCGTGATCCATGCGGAGGCAGAGGACAGCAGGAACAGCGCGGCAGCCGCCACGTCTTCCGCTTGTCCCAGCCGGCCCAAAGGAAACGCGGCCCGCATTTGCTGCTGCCGTTCGGGCGGAATGCGGGCCGCAGTCCGCTCCGTCATAATCGCAGAAGGGGAGATGCAGTTGACCCTTATGCCGCTGGCCCCTGTCTCAGCGGCCAGATGGCGGGTGAGCATGATGATGCCGGCCTTTGCCGCACCGTAATCAGCCGGCGCTCCCGCCGCAACGCGGCCGCCAGCCGACGCCATGGTCACGATCGCGCCACTGCCTCGCGCCAACATAGCCGGCAAAAATGTCTTCAGCACGAAGAAAGTCGAAGTCAGGTTCTGGTCAAGGCTGGAGCGCCAATCCTGTTCGCTGATGTCGCAAAAGGGCATCGGTTTGCTGCTGCCGCCACCGGCAAATGGGAGCAGCAGTTCTGGTGCGCCCAACGCATCCGCCACTTTTCGCTGCATGGCCTGCACTGCCGCCAGGTCTGCGCAATCCGCCGGGGCGGCGAACGCCGTGCCGCCTTGTGCCTTGATGCTGGCAACAACGGCATCGATTGCCGCCTCATCGCGCCCATTGACGGCAACCTTAGCGCCATTGCGCGCCAACGCCATGCAAGTGGCAGCACCTATCCCGCGGGAGCCGCCCGTGACGAGGGCAACTTTGCCTTCCAGGTCGGAGTATTTGGATATCAGGGAAACTTCAGTAGGCATGCTTGCTCTCCATGTGATGAATCTTGCATGCAGCGTAGAGCGCTTTCAGGCTATATTCAAATCATCAATTTTCGGCCTACCTATAAATTTTTTGATGGCTTGATATGTCCTACTTACCTCACCTCCGCTCCTTTCTCGCAGTCTTCCGGCACAACTCGATTTCGCGCGCGGCCACTCAACTACAGTTGACCCAGCCCGCCGTTTCGCACCACATCAAGATCCTCGAAACGCACCTGAAAACGCCGCTATTCGTGCGCTTGCCTCGAGGCCTGTCAGCGACACCCGCTGCCGCCGAACTCGAGCGACAAGCCGCACCGCACCTCGACGCGCTGGAGGCCTTGGTGGGATCGAGCGCGCCTCTGCCCGGCACCTTGGACGGCGTTGTACATGTGGGGACCAGTAGTGGTTTCACCAGCTTGGTGCTGGCAGCCCTAAGTCCAGTGACCGCACGTGGATTGCGCCTCGACGTGCGCTCGCTGACGCCGCCTGCGTTGTTGGCCGCATTGAGCGAAAAGGAACTTGACCTGGCAATCAGCCTCGCACGCATCCCGCACGCCGGGATCGAATACACGCTGCTTTACGAAGGCCCACGCCTGTTGGTCTGCGCGCCGTCCTGGCGCGACCGCTTGCCGAAATCGAGCGCCCCTAAAGGACAGCCTTTGATTGACCTGCAAGGACCAGTGCCGCCACTGCAGGCTTATTGGCGGGATGTGTACGGCGAAGCCGCCGACAAACCAGTCATCGTTGCCCCAGACTTCAACGCCGCATTGGAAGCCGCCCAAGCCGGTGCGGGGCTGGCGGTTTTGCCGGAATGCCTGTGCCGCCACGCGTTATCCGCTGGCCGGCTCATTGCGGTACCCCAGCCGAAACGCGCCCCACAATTCACACTTTATCTGGCCCAGGCCAAGGGCGCGGCAAACGGTGGGCGCGTGGAACTGTGCCGGCAGCAGTTGTTGGACGCTGTCCGGCATTGGTGAGTGACGCGCGCAATTTTCTGAGCAAGTTCTTGAATTTGACCAAGTCGTCCGAAATTTTTCGGACCTATTGGAAGTTGATAGATTAGATAACGGCGGGATTTTGCTACGTCAAGAACTGACAGCTGAAATCGCGGACGCAAAGATTCGGTATTTTTCCAGCGCTAAGATGCAGCTACGAATATCATAACCCAGGCGGAAATCAGCCACGAGCGGACTTTTTTATGTGTGGGGTCCAACATGAGCAAACAAGATCGATTTAATTCTCTTGTATATCGCGACGGCAAGCGCCGAGGGAGCAATGTACGTAAGCAGTATGAGATATGGCGTAGTGAGCAAGATCCTCCGCTACCTAAGCGCTGTGACAATCCAGAATGCAGATTTCATTCCGAGCCATTACTTTGGAATGGGAACGCTCTAGAACTAATTTTGGAGCATCGGAATGGAGTCAACACCGACAATAGGCCAAAAAATCTTCGCTTTCTTTGCCCCAACTGTGACTCTCAACGTAAGCGTAAAGCCAGCACCGTCTGGACGGAGAAACCGCCCCCAGCCATGATCGAATTTTGGCACAGCAGTTGTGCCCACAAATTCAATTATGGACACAAATTTTCAACCAGTCATTGAACGCAGACCGCGTGGCAAGTACCGCCAGCATTCCCTGGAGTTCAAGCGAACGCTCGTGGAAATGGCCATGCAGCCCGGAGTTTCTGTAGCGCGCCTCGCGCGCGAGCACGGCGTCAATGCAAACCAGGTGTTTAGCTGGCGCAAGCTATACGAGGCAGGGCAGCTTGTAGGCGGCGCAGCGGCGCCGGGGAGTGAGTTGCTGCCAGTGGTGGTGACGACGCCGGCACAGCAGCCTGAGGCTGAACCTGCCCCTGCCGGAATCATCACGCTGGAAATTGGGCGTGTGCGGCTACGTATCGAAGGCCAGGCCAATGCCGCCACGTTGGCACAAGTGTTGGATCGCGTGCTGCGATGATCGGCCTGCCGGCAGGTACGAAAGTCTGGCTGGCCGCAGGCACCACCGACATGCGCAGCGGTTTCAATGGCCTGGCAGCGAAAGTGCAAACCGCGTTGGAAGAAGATCCGTTCAGTGGCCACGTGTTTGTATTCCGTGGCCGGCGCGGTGACTTAATCAAGCTGCTGTGGTGGACCGGCGACGGCTTATGCTTGCTGGCCAAGCGCCTGGAGCGTGGCCGCTTTATCTGGCCGCAGGCCAGTAGTGGCAGCGTGGCGCTGACACAAGCACAGTTGTCGATGCTGCTGGAAGGGATCGACTGGCGCCGACCAGAACGCACCTGGCGACCGCAATCGGCCTTGTAAACATGGCACGATTTGCGTAAACTTGGACGCATGCTCAACGCCGCCAATCTGCCCAACGATATCGAAGCGCTTAAAGCCATGCTGCTGGCGCGCGATGCAGCGTTGTTGGCGAGCGAAGCGAAGGTGGCACACCTGAGCGCCGAACTATCTACGCGCACCGCCGAAATCGAACATCTTAAGCTGGTGTTGGCGAAGCTGAAGCGCATGCAGTTCGGCCGCCGCTCGGAAAAGCTGGACCAGCAGATCGAGCAGCTGGAGCTGCAACTGGAAGACCTGGAAGCCGAAGCAGCGGTGGCCGAAGCATTGGCACCTGTGGAAGTGGCACCTCGCAAGAAGGCCGAACGCAAGCCTCTGCCAGCCCACTTGCCACGCGAGGAGCGAGTGCAGATGCCAGCCAGTGAAGCATGCCCGGACTGCGGCGGAAAATTGAAGGTACTGGGCGAAAGCGTGTCGGAGCAGCTGGAATATGTCCCGGCCAGCTTCCGTGTGATTCGCCATGTGCGCCCGAAGCTGGCCTGCGCCTGCTGCGATGCCATCGTACAGGCCCCGGCCGCCAGCCGCCCAATTGAGCGCGGTCTGGCCGGCCCCGGCCTGCTGGCGCATGTGCTGGTGGCCAAATTCGCCGACCACATTCCCTTGTACCGCCAAAGCACTATGTATGCGCGCGAAGGCGTGGAACTGGAGCGCGCCTTGCTTGCCAACTGGGTCGGCGCCGCCGGAGCGCTGCTGCGCCCACTGGTCGATGCGTTGCGCCGGCATGTGCTGGCGGCGACCAAGCTGCACGCCGACGACACGCCGCTGCCGGTACTGGCGCCAGGCAATGGCAAGACGCGCACGGCGCGCCTTTGGACCTATGTGCGCGACGACCGCGCCAGCGGCGACAGCACGCCGCCAGCGGTATGGTTTGCCTATACTCCCGACCGCAAAGGCGAGCACCCGCAAGCGCACTTGGCCAACTTCAGCGGCATCTTGCAGGCAGATGCGTATGCCGGCTTCAATGCCATCTACGAGACCGGCAAAGTGAGCGAAGCCGCATGCTGGGCTCATGCTCGCCGCAAATTCTACGACTTGCACGCAGCGCGGCCATCGGCCGTAACGACCGAAGCGCTACGCCGGATCGGCGAGCTATATGTCATCGAGGACAGCATACGCGGCAAACCGCCAGACGAGCGGTGCACTGCTCGCCAGCGATATGCCAGACCACTGCTCGACGACCTCGAACGATGGCTCCACGCCACGCTCGCTACTTTGTCGCGCAAGTCCGATACGGCGGCCGCCATTCTTTACTCGCTCAAACTCTGGCCGGCGCTGACACGCTACTGCGATGACGGCCGCATCGAGATCGACAACTCCGCCGCCGAGCGAGCCTTGCGCGGCGTGGCCCTGGGTCGTCGCAACTTCCTGTTTGCAGGTGCGGACAGTGGCGGCGAACGCGCTGCCGCCATGTATGGGCTGATCGGAACGGCCAAGCTTAACGGTGTCGACCCCGAGGCTTGGTTGCGCTACGTGCTGGCCCATATCGCCGACCATCCTGTGAATCGGGTGGACGACTTCCTGCCCTGGAACTGCGCCGACAAACTCCCCAGCGCTTGAACTCCGCTTCCCAGCGGTGTTGGGAACATCTTCGATCAAAGTAGCGCAGCGCTCAAGACGGCGCTGCCTTGACGCTTACCTCTCAACTAATCGAAACTCGCGGCGGAGCTAATCGAGGACGGGTCGAAAAATCCGCAGGTGGCTTTGCAATCATTTCCAAGAGCGGTAATCGAGATTACGTCTTGCCTGCAGAGGCTGCCCATTTTAAGATTGAAGGACACAATGTCGAACTATCTATTGGGCCCACGAAAGGTCTACAACTCGGCCATCAGAATCGTGGGCCCAAAAAGCGCGCCGTAGATTAATTTAACATTGGCCTCTGCGTTGATATTTCCAAGGTCTCCTATGGGGCGGATGCTTCGGCTAGGTGAGCGCGTACAATCGGCCAAGAGCTGCCGATCCAAAGGAAGTCAACGATGCGATACATCGACGTAATGTGGTGGCACCACGACCCGGAATACCCGATCCGCCTAGTATCAGAAATCGATTCTGATAACTATGAGATACGGAAGCTGGAGTTTTTCCAAGATGGCAGTGTAGGCTTTGCGTGTGCGACCGCATCTCAACTTGGCGTCGAGCTAGGCACTGTTCCGGTTCCGTCGATTAGTGAAATAGCCGGCTTCGAAGACTTCGAGGGCAAGGAACTATCTCAGGCCGACTTCGATGCACTATGGACTGCCGTTGTAGAGTAGTCACTCTGTAGCGCGCCGTTACCTGCCAGAAACTGACATTCGCTTACCACATGAAATTTGAACGAGCTATACGTGAAACTCTAAGATTTTGGCCGGAATCCATCGACATATCGGACGGCAAAATCATGGACGAGGGCGGCTATTTCCCACAGCTGTCGAGGTGCTGGGACATTGCCGAAGAACTAGCCTCAACTTGGTCGAACTGGCATCAGCTTGCCGTATGGGCTACATTTTGCGCACTTCACAGCCGTGCTCGGGCTAACCTACTCAACGGCGAAAGAGAATTAAGGAAAAGTCAAATTGATCTCGACTATCTGGTGGAACGGATTTCCGATAGCGTCCTCGCTGACTACTCCGGCTACCCCAGACAAATGCGAAAGGAAGCTCGAAAGCGTGAATGGTTGCCTAACAATTTATTCAACGCGGACGCGCTGACGCGCGCTTGTTAATCGATACGCTGAAAGACTGCTGTGTAGAACCGCGACAGTCCGCAAAGGGGTGCGGATTCAACCGGTCGACGCAACCTATCAGGTTACGTCGGAGTTAGTACAGATGATTGAAAGGTCGTAGGCCGAGTCCTTTTTCGACCACACTGTCTCGACAAACTTCATACGAGCCAGACCACCTTCATTTGCTCTCGTCAGCGAGCCGAAATTTCAACGAAACAGGCCATTTCAGCAAATGCTGAAATGGCCTGTTTCGCTGAAATCAGCCAACTTGGAATCGTTAAGTCCATCGCAGCAGCGCCGCCACATTCCTCGCGGGCGGTCGCCGCTACGCTTTGTCAAAATCTATTATTTGTCGACAGCAAGCTGAATAAGCCGTGACAATTATTCGACAGTCACTGATTTTGCCAAATTGCGAGGCTTGTCGACGTCAGTGCCGCGGGCCAGGGCGGTGTGGTAGGCTAGCAGCTGCAGGGCGACCACGTGCAGGATCGGGGACAGCTGGCCGTAGTGTTCCGGCAGGCGGATCACGTGCAGGCCGTCGCCGGAGGTGATGCGGGAGTCGACGTCGGCGAAGACGTAGAGCTGGCCGCCGCGGGCGCGGACTTCCTGCATGTTCGACTTCAGCTTTTCCAGCAACGCGTCGTTCGGGGCAATGGTCACCACCGGCATTTCGTCGGTCACCAGCGCCAGCGGGCCGTGTTTCAGTTCACCGGCTGGATAGGCTTCCGCGTGGATGTAGGAAATCTCTTTCAGCTTCAGCGCGCCTTCCAGGGCGATCGGGTAGTGCATGCCGCGGCCCAGGAACAGGGCGTTCTCCTTGCGCGCGAATTCTTCGGCCCAGGCGATGATCTGCGGTTCCAGCGCCAGCACGGCGGCGATGGCGGATGGCAGGTGCCGCATGGCTTTCAGGTGCGCGGATTCCTGCTCTTCGGTCAGCAGGCCGTTCACTTGCGCCAGGCTGAGGGTCAGCAGGAACAGGGCCGAGAGCTGGGTGGTGAAGGCTTTGGTCGAGGCCACGCCGACTTCCACGCCGGCGCGGGTGATGTAGGCCAGTTTGCACTCGCGCACCATGGCGCTGGTCGACACGTTGCAGATGGTAAGGGTGTGCTCCATGCCCAGGCTGCGTGCGTGCTTCAGCGCGGCGATGGTGTCGGCAGTTTCGCCGGACTGGGAAATGGTCACGACCAGGGTCTTAGGATTCGGCACGCTGTCGCGGTAGCGGTATTCGGAGGCGATTTCCACGCTGACCGGTACCTTGGCGATGGATTCGATCCAGTACTTTGCGGTCAAACCGGCGTAGTAGCTGGTGCCGCAAGCCAGGATCAGCACGCGGTCGATTTCCTTGAACACTTTGTAGGCGCCGTCGCCGAACAACTCCGGCATGACGCCGGTCACGCCTTCCAGCGTATCGCCGACCACGCGTGGCTGCTCGAAGATTTCCTTCTGCATGAAGTGGCGGTATGGGCCCAGTTCCGCGGCGCCGGTGTGGGCGTGCACGGTCTTCACTTCACGATTCACTTGTTTGCCGTCGACGTCGACGATCCACACGCGGCCCAGTTGCAGGTCGACTACGTCGCCTTCTTCCAGGTAGATGATCTGGTCAGTGGTACCGGCCAGCGCCATGGCGTCGGAGGCCACGAAATTCTCACCTTGGCCGATGCCAACGATCAGTGGCGAGCCTTGGCGCGCGGCGACCACGCGATGCGGCTCTTCGCGGCAGAACACGGCGATGGCGTAGGCGCCGTGCAGGCGCTTGACGGCATGCTGCACGGTGTCGAACAAGTCGCCGTTATACATGTGGTCGACCAGGTGGGCGATCACTTCGGTGTCGGTCTGGCTGGTGAAGACATAACCCAGGGCGGTCAGTTCAGCGCGCAGTTCGTCGTGGTTCTCGATGATGCCGTTGTGGACCAGGGCGATACGGGCGGCCGCTTCGCTTGGGGAGAAGTGCGGATGGGCGTTGTGCGAGGCCGGGGCGCCGTGGGTGGCCCAGCGGGTGTGGGCGATGCCGGTGAAGCCGTTCAGGCCACCTTCATTGATCTGCTTTTCGAGGTCGGCCACGCGGGAGGTGCTGCGGGAGCGCTGCAACTTGCCGTCCAGGTGCAGGGCGACGCCGCAGGAGTCGTAGCCGCGGTATTCCAGACGCTTCAGGCCTTCAACCAGAATTGGGGTGATATTGCGCTGGGCTACAGCGCCGACAATACCGCACATACGCGACCTCGTTCGTTAAAAGTTAATGAGTGCATGCTAGAGCAGGTATGAAGAAATTTGCTTTCTCATTTCCATATACTGTGAAAGAATATTTCGCATTGCATCTCACACGAAATATTATTTCAAATTATGGATTTTGATGAAATTGATCGCCGTATCCTGAACGCTTTGCAGAAGGATGCCTCCAAACGAACGCCGAATTGGCCGCCGCCGTACACGTTTCAGCGCCTACCTGCCTGCGTCGGGTCAAGCATTTGCGTGATTCCGGCGTCATTGAGCGCGAAGTCGCCCTGGTGGCGGCCGATAAGGTGGGTTCGCATCTGACGGCGGTTGTGGAAATCTCCTTAGATATCCAAGCCGCTGAACGCATGACTGAGTTCGAGGCGCTGGTGGCGCCGGAGCCTGCGGTTCTGCAGTGCTACCGTGTCTCGCCCGGCCCGGATTTTGTGCTGATTGTGCAGGTGACGGATATGCCGGCCTATCATGCGCTGGCGCACCGTTTGTTCGCTGGACAGGCCAATGTGCGCAATGTGAAGGCCTATTTTTCCACTTTCCGCAGCAAGTTTGAAACCAGTATTCCGGTCTGAGGGGGGTTATCCCGGCTTATACCAGGTTAAGCACGGGCTTATGCACATCGTTTTCCACAATGGCGTGCGAGCCCGGCACAGTTATCCAGCGATATGCACCGCATATCTCGCGTTGTCCCGCAGGGTTTCCCACATCTTTATCCACAGTTTTGAGTTATCCAGGGTTGTTAGCTGGTATTCCCCAGGCTTTTCCACAGAACCGGCGCAATGAGGCGCGATGTGGATAATTTGGGCATACCAATTGGCCGCTTATCCAAAGGCTATCCCGGCGTTTTCAGGCGGAATTGCACCAGCTTTTACACATCTTTATCCACAGCGCTAGAATGGGGCATGAACTACCTCGCACATATCTACCTGGCGCGCCACAGCGACGCAGCAATGGTCGGTGGCCATGCTGGGCGATTTCGTCAAGATGAACGGCGGGGATTCACTATGCGCCGGAGATTGCGAACGAGATCGCGCTGCACCGATTCATCGACTCGTTCACGAGATAGCCACCCGGTGGTGACCGAGGCCAAGAGCTTGTTCACCGAAGGCCGGCGGCGTTTATGCCGGTATCGTGCTGGACGTGTTTTACGACCATAATCCTGAGCCAGCGCTGGGACGAGTACTGCGAAGAGCCGCGCCAAGAGCTGATTGAAACGCTTTTACGGCGCCCTGGCGGGCGCACGAGGGGCAATTGCCGGAGCGGCTGCGCGAGATCCTGCCCCAAGCTGATCAAGCAGGACTGGCTGGGTGCTTATGGAGAGTTCAGCGGGGTCGAGCTGGCGCTGACCCGCATGTCGGACAGGTTAAGCCGCAATGGCCACCTGCTGCGCGAGGGCATTGGGGAAGTGCAGCAGCACTACGAAGCGATCGCGGATGGATTCGATCGCTTCTTCCCCGAACTGGGTGAAATTTACTTACCAGCGCCGCCGCCAGTTTTCGATTGCTTAGGTTTTCTGTACCTTCACTGGGCGCTTCCAGCCCTCGACGGTCAAACTGCTTAGGACGCGAGATGGTCAGCTTGCGGCTGGCGCATCCTTGGTCAGCGTCGTGCCGGCGCCGATTGTCGCTCCCCCGCGCCCACGGTCACCGGGGCCACCAGCTGGCTGTCGCTGCCGATAAAGGCGTCGTCTTCGATCACAGTGCGGAACTTGTTCGCGCCATCGTAGTTGCAGGTAATGGTACCGGCGCCGATGTTGACGCGGGAACCGACGGTAGCATCGCCCACATAGGCCAGGTGGTTAGCCTTCGAGTGCGCGGCAACCTGGCTATTCTTGATCTCGACGAAGTTACCCACATGGGACGTCTTCACCGAGTTCGGTGCCCGGACGCAGGCGGGCGTATGGGCCGATCTGGTTCTTGTCGCCCACCACCGCTTCTTCAATATGTGGTGAATGCCTTGATGTTGGCGCCGGCGCCGATACGCGCATTAATCAGCATCGCAGTTCGGACCGATAGTCGCGCCTTCACACGATTTCAACCTTGCCTTCAAAGACGCAGCCACGTCGATGGTCACGTCGCGGCCGCAAGTCAGTTCGCCGCGCACGTCGATGCGCGCCGGGTCGGCCAGGGTGACGCCTTTGTCCAACAGGCAGTTGGCGACCGTTGCGCTGGTAGATGCGTTCCAGTTCGGCCAGTTGGGCTTTGCTGTTCACGCCCAGCACTTCCCACGGTGCGGCAGGGTGGGCCGATACGACTTGCACGCCTTCTCCACCGCCATGGCGACGATATCGGTCAGGTAGTACTCGCCCTGGGCGTTTTCGTTTTTTTAGCTTGCCCAGCCACTGTTTCAGCTTGGCGGTCGGGATCACCATGATGCCGGAATTGATCTCCTTGATCATGCGCTCGGCTTCTGTGGCATCCTTCTCTTCAACGATGCGCTGAATGCGCCGCCCACCCGGACGATGCGGGCCCAGGCCAAACGGGTTGTCCTGCACCACGGTCAGGATGCCAGCTTGTCCTTGCCAGCGGCATCGGCCAGGCGTTTCAGCGACGCGGCGGAAGTCAGCGGCACGTCGCCGTACAGCACCAGGGTTGGCTGGTCGTCATCGAGGTGCTCCAGGCCTTGCTGGACGGCGTGGCCGGTGCCCAGTTGCGGCTCCTGCAATGCGGCCGAGGATCTCGGGTACCGGGAACGGCCTTGTGCTTGTCGAGCGAAGCCAGCACCGCTGCGCCGCCGTGACCGTAAATGACGCACAATTTAGCCGGAGACATGCTGCGCGCGGTGTCAATAACGTGAGACAACAGGGACTTGCCAGCTACGGGATGCAAAACTTTTGGCAGCGCCGAC